>CP059265.1:3352500-4541730 GCA_013693955.1 Candidatus Thiothrix singaporensis
CCCCATCTTCAGACAGGATTTCACGTGTCCCGCCCTACTTGATATGTCCCTGAAGCGTTTTCGTGTACGGGGCTATCACCCAGTATCGCTGGCCTTTCCAGGCCATTCCACTAACACTAAAAGGTTCGGCTGCTCCCCGTTCGCTCGCCGCTACTGAGGGAATCTCGGTTGATTTCTTTTCCTGCAGGTACTTAGATGTTTCAGTTCCCTGCGTTNCGCCTCCCTTGCGGGATACCACGAAAGTGGTGGGTTTCCCCATTCGGAAATCCCCGGATCAATGCTTGTTTGNNCAAGCTCCCCGAGGCTTATCGCATGCTACAACGTCCTTCATCGCCTCTGACCGCCAAGGCATCCACCGTATACGCTTAGTCACTTGATCCTATAACCCTAAACAGTCTGCCCCTTTTGTGCTGCAGACTCAGGTTACAGAGTGCCTATTCACTCGTAACGATCATCTTGAGATCTACAATAAAATCAGTATCTCTCGCCTTGATGCTTTTCCGTTTTGTTAAAGAACGACCTTATCCACAAGGTTGTACCGACAAAAGCCAGTGCCAAACAACCTCGACACTTCAGTATCAAAGATATTTGGCGGTGACTTCTTGGTGTCTTGAAGGGTTTACTTACTGTCCCAACCTGTAAGGATGGTGGAGCCAGACGGGATCGAACCGACGACCTCCTGCGTGCAAAGCAGGCGCTCTCCCAGCTGAGCTATACTTTGAGAACCTGTGCTGTGCAAGAGTGGTGGGTCTAGGTGGACTTGAACCACCGGCCTCACCCTTATCAGGGGTGCGCTCTGACCAACTGAGCTATAGACCCATGTCCTGGTGCTAAAGCGCTTGCAGTAAACCTTTGGTCTGCCAGACTACTTGTGAGGAAACTCGTGAGCTGTGCTTCTGCTCTTCTCTTAAAGGAGGTGATCCAGCCGCAGGTTCCCCTACGGCTACCTTGTTACGACTTCACCCCAGTCATCGGCCACACCGTGGCAAGCGCCCTCCCGAAGGTTAGACTACCTGCTTCTGGTGCAACAAACTCCCATGGTGTGACGGGCGGTGTGTACAAGGCCAGGAACGTATTCACCGCGACATGCTGATTCGCGATTACTAGCGATTCCGACTTCATGGAGTCGAGTTGCAGACTCCAATCCGGACTACGACAAGCTTTCTGGGATTTGCTCCACCTCGCGGCCTTGCTTCCCTCTGTACTTGCCATTGTAGCACGTGTGTAGCCCTGGTCATAAGAGTATGATGACTTGACGTCATCCCCACCTTCCTCCGGTTTGTCACCGGCAGTCTCCCTAGAGTTCCCACCATTACGTGCTGGCAACTAGGGACAGGGGTTGCGCTCGTTGCGGGACTTAACCCAACATCTCACGACACGAGCTGACGACAGCCGTGCAGCACCTGTGTCAGTGTTCCCGAAGGCACCAAAACATTTCTGCTAAGTTCACTGCATGTCAAGACCAGGTAAGGTTCTTCGCGTTGCATCGAATTAAACCACATGCTCCACCGCTTGTGCGCCGTCAATTCCTTTGAGTTTTACTCTTGCGAGCGTACTCCCCAGGCGGTCAACTTAATACGTTAGCTACACCACCAACCCCTAAAGCGGGACTGACGGCTAGTTGACATCGTTTACGGCGTGGACTACCAGGGTATCTAATCCTGTTTGCTACCCACGCTTTCGCACCTCAGCGTCAATGTTGGTCCAGAGAGCCGCCTTCGCCACTGGTGTTCCTTCCGATCTCTATGCATTTCACCGCTACACCGGAAATTCCACTCTCCTCTCCCACATTCTAGCCTCCCAGTATCAGGTGCAGTTCCNNCAGGTTAAGCCCGGGGATTTCACATCTGACTTAAAAGGCCGCCTACGTGCGCTTTACGCCCAGTAATTCCGATTAACGCTTGCACCCTCCGTATTACCGCGGCTGCTGGCACGGAGTTAGCCGGTGCTTNCTTCTGTGGGTAACGTCATTATCTTCCCCACTGAAAGTGCTTTACAACCCGCAGGCCTTCTTCACACACGCGGTATTGCTGGATCAGGCTTGCGCCCATTGTCCAATATTCCCGACTGCTGCCTCCCGTAGGAGNTCCGGCCGTGTCTCAGTCCCGATGTGGCTGGCCATCCTCTCAGACCAGCTAAAGATCGTCGCCTTGGTGAGCCTTTACCCCACCAACTAGCTAATCTTACGCGGGCTCATCTGTTAGCGCATTGCTGCTTTCCCCGTAGGGCGTATGCGGTATTAATCCAGCTTTCGCTGGGCTGTCCCCCACTAACAGGCAGATTCCCACGTGTTACTCACCTGTCCGCCACTGAAGCCCGAGGGCTTCCGTTCGACTTGCATGTCTTAAGCATACCGCCAGCGTTCAATCTGAGCCAGGATCAAACTCTTCAGTTCAATCTTCATAAAGTTTTGAATGAAGCTCCAATCCCGAAATTACGTAAATTCACGCGAACTTTCGAGGTTGCTTGCTTCGTGCGCTTCCACACACCCCACAAGCTTCCACACAAGTTTTCTGGCTTCTCTTTTTAAATAACGCGCTCCGTTCAGCGAAGCGAGGTGCGAATTTTAGAGAGTCTTCAGTCCAGTGTCAAGCACTTTTTCCAGCTCCCGATCCGCCCCAGATTTCCAACCTTCAACCTAAGTATCTGATTTTCCTTCTGTTTCAAAGCCTTTCAGCCTTGAGTGAGGAGCGAATTCTAGAGGCTTCAATTGATCGTGTCAAGCACTTTCTTTCGATCCTTTTTCACTCCAGAAAAATCAAATATTTACAATTAACTATCTGATTTTTCTCTTCTTTTCAGAACATCTCAGCCCTGAAGAAGTCGCGCATTATACAGCCTGCATTCAGGCCGTCAACGGCCAAAATGAAACTTTTTGAATTTTCTTAGCGAAGTTCCAACCAGTCAACTCCATCCGCCTGATTTGCAAGCTGAATCCAACCTTGTTCACAACCCACGCCAGAACACAAAGCTGCGCGCGCATATTCGGGAAGGTTATTGTTCTCGCTTAAATGCATACCAACAAGGTGCTGCAACGCACTCAAATCGATCTGCTCCAGTAANNAAGTCGACTGCCTGTTATCCAAATGCCCATAACGTCCGGCCACTCNTCCTTTTAGCGCGGGGGATAAGCCATTAGCTAACATATCTGCGTCGTAATTGCATTCCAACATCAATGCGTCCAGTTTTTGCAGCATTTGAACGATCAACGGAGTATGGCTACCAACATCCGTCAGAACACCAAGACGACAAGCGCCATCACTGAAAACAAACTGGCAAGGCTCACGCGCATCATGGGGAACCGGAAACGGAGCGATGTGCAAATCATTAATTTCCAGCTCCTGGTGAACATTGATATATCGAGNTGCAAAAAATTGGGTGTCGCGCATGGCATGGCAAGTGCCAACCGTCAACCAGACCGGAAGATTATAACGGCGGGAAAGGCGCCCTACCCCCGCAGCATGATCCCCATGTTCATGGGTCACAAGAATGGCGGTAAGTGAGTGAGGGGAGCAGCCAAGGCGATGCAAACGACGCTCTGTTTCCCNCAAAGAAAAACCACAGTCCAGCAAAACCCGGGTTTTGCTGGACTCGATCAATACACCATTGCCTTTGCTACCACTCCCTAGCGAGGCAAAACGCAGCATCAGCGCTCAAATTCAGACTTGAGGCGCTCCAAAAGGGCATTAGCGGCACCAGGCTTGAGAGGGTTGCCGTCAGCATCCCCAACTGTGATCAAACTGCGGGCACCAGCATCGGAAACCTGTATCTGATAACGGCTACCGACCTTCAACATATCACGGTCAGATTTAAACAAACGCGAGAAAAACCCTTGCTGGTTATCCTTGCCAACATCCCCAGCATAACTGGCGAGGTAAACACCATTAGCCCGTTGCTGCTCTTCGATGCTCATGCCAATGCGACCGAGCATAACACCTGTTCGAACCCATACATCATTCGCACTGCCATTGACTGCAAGGGCTGGCTGCCCTCCCTCCAATTGCGTCATAGCAACCGGAACCGAAGTTTGCCGGGCTTCAGCAACCGGCTTGGCGTTTTGCGTCGGATCGCCGCCCTGCATGAAGACCATCAGACGGTTAAGCATTTCAGCTTCAAGCTCCGGCTTGGATGGCGCATATTCCCACTTCACACCCGTACCGCTGACGTTTTCCTCTGCCCTTTCATGGCTGAGGAAAATATTGGTGACCTGCGCTGAAGGGCGCTCCAAACGGATTTTGAAGCGGTCACGGCTACCGGCGTCATACATGCCTTCGAACACTTTGCCAAGCGCCTTACGGATGCCATCCAACGGAATTTCTANCCTGTTTTCCGCCCAATCGGTTTCCATAATGCCAATACGCGGCTCATCACGCTTGACGGCCACCCCCATGGTTTGCCAAAACTCATGCAATTTCGGCCAAACAGCATCTGCCGGAGCATTGACCTGCAACCAGCGCACATTGCCTTCGCGCATAAGCTGGATGCCTGCAGTGGCTGGCAACACCTCACGGGTTTGGGATTGCGCCTGCCCATGCTCCAATGCATTGGCGCTGACAGCACCACCAGGAACCGCCGCAAAAGTATTGTCGTAATCCGGTGCATTCAAGTCGGGTGGGAGCTCCAATGAATTGACGCTTTTATTGTTCTTGTAATCAACCCTATCGCCAACCGAATCAATATTGAACCCAGAACAAGCTGACAACGCCAACACTGACCCAACGGCCAACATCCAGCGTGAGGAATGGAAAATAGTCATAGGGGTCATTGCAAATTCCGTTTAGAAACTAACAGTCAATACCCGCTTTGCGCATAGCCGCCAGCAGTTGTGGCTTGATGGCGTCAGAACAGGGGACAAGCGGCAAACGGATGCCACGTTCATCACCAAAGCCCATGTGCGCCAAAGCCCACTTTACCGGCACGGGATTGGGCTCAAGGAACAGGCTTTTGTTCAAATCCGCCAGCGTTGCATCAATACGGGCAGCCGTTTCGCGGTCGCCAGCAGATGCCGCCACACACAACTCATGCATGGATTTGGGAACGACATTGGCGGTCACTGAAATATTTCCCTTGGCACCCAACAGGATCAGCTCCATTGCGGTGGCGTCATCGCCGCTGTAAAGGTCGATACGATCCCCGCAACGCTGCAGAATGTCCCTACCCCGATCCAAATTGCCAGTGGCTTCCTTGACGCCGACGATATTGGAAATCGAAGCAAGGCGTTCAACCGTTTCCGGCAACAAATCACAAGCCGTCCGACCAGGCACATTGTAAAGGATTTGAGGAATGGCGACCCGTTCAGCAATCGTTTTATAGTGCTGGAACAAGCCTTCCTGAGTCGGCTTGTTGTAGTAGGGCGTCACCAGCAGACAGGCGTCCGCGCCATCTTGCATGGCGTAGCTGGTCATTTCGATCGCTTCGGCGGTGCTGTTGGAGCCAGTGCCCGCAATGACGGGAACCTTGCCCGCCACCAGATCAACCACACGCTTCACGACATGGCGGTGCTCCTGATAGTCCAGGGTTGCCGACTCGCCCGTTGTACCGACCGCCACAATGGCGTCAGTGCCATTCTCAAGATGGAAAGCCACCAAGGCCTCCAATGCCGCCTCATCAAGCTCCCCGTTGGCCTGCATCGGGGTAATGAGAGCCACCATACTGCCGCGAAACATGTGTTCCTCCAAAAATAGTTTGACAGCATACTACTGGCGCAGGTAATGAAACACAAGCATTACACCGGGCGACTTCATTTCCGTCCGCCATCCCAATCCCCAAGGAGAAACGCATGACCACCCCAACCATAGGACAAACCGTTACGGACTTTGTCATCGCCGCCACTTCCGGCCAGACATTCCGCCTGTCCGATTTCAAGGACAAGGCCAATATTGTCCTCTATTTTTATCCAAAGGACAGCACACCAGGCTGCACGACTGAAGGGCAAGATTTCCGTGACGCCTACACGCAGTTTCAGGCTGCGGGCACCGAAATTTTCGGCATTTCCCGCGACGGCCTGAAATCACACGAAAACTTCAAGGCCAAACAGTCCTTCCCGTTTGAACTGCTGTCCGATGAGGACGAAGCCATCTGCAACCTGTTCGACGTCATCAAACTGAAAAACATGTACGGCAAACAGGTGCAAGGCATTGAGCGCAGCACATTCCTGATTGACAAACAGGGCATCCTGCGCCATGAATGGAGAAAAGTTTCCGTCAAGGCCACGTGGAAGCCGTCCTGCCGCAGCGCAAGCCCTGCCCTGAATACACAAAACAACAGGAACCACATGAGTCCAGTACACGCCGCCCATACCCACGAAAAACGCCTGTTTGTCCTCGACACCAATGTGCTGATGCACGACCCAACCGCCCTATTCCGCTTTCAGGAACATGACGTTTTCCTGCCGATGGTCGTGCTCGAAGAGCTNGACCGCAGCAAGAAAGGCGTATCAGAAGTCGCCCGCAATGTCCGCCGNGTCAGCCGCTTTCTGGATGAACTGATGGTCGGGGTAGAAATTTCCGCCATCAACGCGGGCATCCCCTTGGCAAGCGACATCCTCAGCACCAACGGCAAGGGTGCCAGCGGCCATTTGTTCTTCCAGACGGAAGCCTTGAACCACAAACTGCCACGCAACCTGCCGGGCGACTCGCCGGACAACAATATCCTGAGCGTGGCGTTGAGCCTGTGCGACAAGCACCCTGACTGTGATGTCATCCTGGTTTCCAAGGACATCAACCTGCGCATCAAGGCGACCATCGTTGGCTTGAAAGCGGAAGACTATTTCAATGACCAAGTGCTGGATGACGCCGACCTGCTACCAACCGGCTTCCATGAACTGCCCACCAATTTCTGGGAAAAGCATTCCAGGGAAATGAAATCTTGGCAGGAACAAGGGCACACCTTTTACAAACTGGTCTACCTGATGACCAACGAATGGCTGCCGGGACATTTTCTCGCCATGCCGGGCGACTCACCGTTTGAGGCCATCGTACGTGAAAAAGCGCCCGACCATGCCATTATTGAAACCGTCCGCGACTATACCGAGACGCGCCACGCCGTATGGGGCATCACTGCGCGCAACCGCGAGCAAAATTTCGCCCTAAACCTGCTGATGGATCCGGAAATCGACTTCGTCACCCTGCTGNNTGCCGCAGGCACCGGCAAGACCCTGCTGACGTTGGCGGCAGGTCTGGCGCAACTGCTGGATGAGCAGTTGTACAAGGAAATCATCATGACCCGCGTGACCGTCCCTGTAGGTGAAGACATCGGCTTCCTGCCCGGTTCAGAAGAGGAAAAGATGACACCCTGGATGGGCGCGCTGATGGACAACCTGGAAGTGCTGACCCAGCCCAGCAATGGCGGCAAATGGGGACGCACCGCCACCGACGAATTCCTGATGAGCAAGATCAAGATCAAATCGCTGAACTTCATGCGCGGCCGCACCTTCCTCAACCGCTACATCATTATCGACGAAGCGCAAAACCTGACACCGAAACAGATGAAGACCCTCATCACCCGTGCAGGNCCTGGCACCAAGGTCGTATGCCTTGGCAATATCGCCCAGATTGATACGCCATACTTGACGGAAACCTCCTCAGGGCTTACCTATGTCGTCGACCGCTTCAAGGGCTGGCCGCACGGTGGGCATGTCACGCTGCAACGTGGGGAACGTTCGCGGCTGGCTGACTACGCTTCCGACCATCTGTAAAAACAAACAACCAAGGATTTTGCATGCTGCATGATTTCGTGAACTGGGTGCTTGAGCTTGTCAAGGCATGNGGGTACCCCGGCATTTTCGTGGCGATGGCGATGGAGTCCACGGTTTTGCCGATTCCCAGTGAGTTCGTCCTGATGCCCGCCGGGTATCACGCCCAAAAGGGGGACATGAACGTCTTCCTGATCATTCTGGCCTCCACGCTGGGCAGCCTGGTCGGCGCGTCCCTCAACTATGCGTTTGCCCTGTGGGTCGGGCGGCCGTTTCTGGAACGCTACGGAAAGTACTTCTTTGTCCGCCCCGCCCTGTTGCAGAAAACGGATGCCTTCTTTGTCAAACACGGGGCGATTTCAACCTTTACTGGCCGCCTGATTTTAGGTATCCGCCACCTGATTTCCCTGCCTGCGGGACTGACGCGGATGAATTTCGCCAAATTCAGCTTTTACACCGCATTGGGCGCTGGCGTCTGGTCAGTGGTGCTGACGTCGGTAGGCTATTTCATCGGCGGCAACGAGCAATTGATCAAGGAAAACCTGCATCTCGTGACCTTAGGGGTCATCGCCTTTGTCGCATTGGTGCTGGCAGGGTATTACGTTTGGCAGAAACGGCAGGCAGCCTGACTTCACTTCATATCCCCCGACCCCTTACTGAAAACACTGATGACTGATAATTTCAGGGTCATCAAAATTATGAAAACCAAATTCTCATTTGCTGCGGACACAACCCCATTTTCCATCTATTGACGTAATCCAGCTAGAGGCATTTGACAACGTCAATACCTTAAAGCCGATGATTGAACAGGAGATGGAACATGGCGGGCTCCGCACTGACATTCGATGACACGGATTTCGCCTATGAGGGCGACAACGGCGGTTTTTTGTTATGGAGCACCCGGAAGTATGACGANCTTGCTGGGGTTATTCCATTTCCCGATCCCCCTGACATCCCTGTTAATTTGAACAATATTGATGGTTTACGTGCTTTTTACCGGCAAAATACCCTCCAGGCCGGACATGGTGTGGTGGAAATCGAAACGCTGGTGGTGGATGGGTGCAGGGTGGTTCGTACCTTGTTCAAGGCTGAACAGCAGCCGACGGGTAGAACCTATATTGGTTCACTGACCTTCCCGTTTCGGGATTGCAGTTACGTCCTGAAAATACAATGCAAGGAATTGGGTATGACCGGCGTGCGCGATTCCTCCATCTGGATGAAACTAATGCAGCTGGGCGAGACTAGCATTGATACCGATGGGCGACCAACCGACTGGCTGGATGACCCGTATGATCCNTCAGGAAAAGGGCCGATGACCCGCAACAAGTCGGAACGGCTCGAATACGATGCGGAGTTTCCGAGCCATCCATTGAGCCGGGCGCGGAATATCCTCGCCCATCTTGAACGCACTGTAGTGCTCCATCCCGCGTTGAAACAGCAACCGCCGTTCAGCTGGCTGCATTGATGACACTTTTCCTGGTATGCGCCTGTTGCAGGGGATGGTGATGTAGGTATAGGAAATACATACTCAGTCCAGCAGTTTTCTCAATTACGTGAGTTTTTATTTTTGTCACGACCCGAGTGATCATGAGCTATTTTTAAACAATTTGGGCTTTTTCCGATACCATTCTTTCATGGTCTATACCGATGTTGAGTGGCCAAGCTTTCGCTGGATGATGTGGTGGTTGTAAACCTTTGCATACTGCTGCAGTGTCACTTTCATTACGTTTGCGCCTGCTGGCAAAAATGGGACTACGAAGGTGGTTGAGGCCAATACTCAAAAATAAATTCACCATCACCAAATAAAGTGCTCCTGCTTTAAACCCTTTTCCCATCTGGCGACGTATTCAGCATATAGGTATTGCGGGAAATACGTAGTCAGCCCAGTATTTTCCCCTATTACTTAGATTTTTTATTTTCATGCGCTTAGGTAATGATCCCGATAGTCTCGGGCTAACGGCAAGGGTAAAACAAGTGTTGTGCCCCTTACCAACCACGGAGGTTTATCATGAGCACCACACTTCCTGACACATTACGCGCCCAACCAGAATGGGCGAATTTATACCAGCGCCTGCAAGCTTTCCAAGTGAATACCTACGAAGATGCTCCGCTGGCCTTTCTGGACAAGCTGGCGCGGATGAATGGGTGGTCTGCCGGTTATACGGAACGGGTATTCCACGAATACAAACGCTACCTGTTTCTGACGCAGGCGGCTGGGCATTTTGCCTGCCCCTGTGAGGCAGTTGATCAGACCTGGCATTTTCACCTGATTTATACCGAATCCTACTGGCAGGATTTGTGCGGGGCAGTATTGGGCAAACCGTTGCATCACATCCCTTCGCGCGGTGGCCTGGAGGAAAGCAATGCCTTTCATCGCAGCTATGCACAAACCCTAGCCAGTTATCAGCATTGGTTTGGGAGGCTCCGCCTGCCGACATCTGGGAAACGCCTGGCGAACGGTTGCGCGATACCCCGCATTTGCGCCTAGCGAATACCCGCACCCATTGGTTGCTGCCCCGTCCCGTTGCCGCCTGGCGCTGGTTGCGCCAGCGCTCATTGGCAGGCGCGAGCGTCAGTGTGGGATTGGCTGCAGCAGATGTGGCGCAAGCGAGCGCCGATAGCCAATCCAGCAGCGATTTATGGCTGTTGCCTTTCTTGGGAATCGGGGCGTTGATAGTTTACTCCATCCACAACAGAGGAAAGTGTCCTGCCTGCAAGCAGCGTAAGGTCTTCTATTCAACGGGCGTCCGTGACCACAAACAGGTTGAACACCGTTGCAGCGCATGCGGCCACACGGCCTGGATTGCAGCTTCATCAGGTGGAAGCGATGGCGGTGGTTGTGGAGGAGCCGATGGAGGCTGTGGCGGTGGCGGTTGCGGTGGCTCAGGCGGCTCTGGCGGTTAACTTCTCCCCATTATCAAAGTTGAACATTCAGGATACAGGAGGCTATCAGAATGAAAGCGCAGGAAGTTTTACTGGGTAGCTTATTATTGCTGCTGATTATGGGAATGGATGTGGCGGCCATCAAGATGCTGTTCGGACAGGGTGTAACGGTTCTGTTGGTCAGTGTATTGCTGGGGCTGGAGTGCCTGTTCATGCTGAGTTATCACTGCCATGAACGGTGCAAGCCTGGCGTTTCACTCCCACCAACTCGCTGGAGCAGAAGGTTTCAAGCGTTTTTCTGGTTTTGACGCTGTGCTGTATTGGCGTATTTGCTACCCATGACCTAGGTTTGCTGGATGTTTATCGGCCAACCATTCAATTGGCATTCTGGTGGCTGTTCGCCGGATTGGCCATGTTGGGGGTGGGGCTAGCGCTGTATACATTGCTGGATGAGCCTGAGACTGCGGCAACGAAGGCAGTTGATCCTGCCTCGGACGTTTCCACCCAGTATGGCAAAGCCGGTTATTCGTAAATCCTGCTGCGGGGTTCCCATCCCTGCTTGCCGCACTAGGGATGGGAACAAATGACGGAGAAATTTTAGGCTAGACTTCTGATGGAAATTTATTTTGTCTACGAGGGGTTGTCAGTGAAGCAGCAAAACCAGGGAATCGGTGTGATCGTATTAGGCGCTGTGCTATTGGGATTGGCGTCGGCAGCACTGGCTGGAAGCACAGAGACGCCAAACGGGAACGTGGAAAAGCAGACACTGATTTTTGGTTTTAGCACGGATGGCAGCCCGGTAAGTTACAAGAAAAGAAGCCTGCAAGGGTTCTGTGGTCATGTTTATGATTATCTGGACCAACCAGACTCGAATTACAGCCTGGTGGATAAACCGGTTACGCGAGCGGACTGGCGTTTTGACAATTTTCCGCGCAGTCTGAAAAACCAACCAGGCATCCTGTGCGGNCCCAGTTCGAGCACCATAGGTCGTGCACAGGGGCTGGTGCCTGGAGACCAGGCATTCAAGGGTGAGTTTACACAAATATTTTTTACCACCAATGCCAAGGTGCTTATCAGAAAAGAAAAAATCACTGACCTGTCTGCCGGTCAACCGGTCAGGATAGGAGTGCTGGACACAAAAATCCAGGATAGGGAAACACCGCCACAAATCAACTGCAACAGACCATTGCAGCCAGAGGAGTCCATGGTGACAACCACCAACATTTCCGGTGCTTATCCCCATGCCCTGATGTTTGGCGTAGCTAACAGAAATGAAGCCTTGGCCTGTTTGAAAAGGGGCGGCAGTACGGGTCTGGATGGTTATGCCGGAGATGCCGTTGTGCTGGAGGATATGCGGCGCGAAGACCTAAAAGAAATAAGCGGCAGCTTCAGCATTGAGCCTCCCTTGGGCAGCTTTTTGCGCGAGGATTATGTCCTGGTGGTGTATAACGCCNNCCCCAGTTTGGCAGCCAGCCTGAACAAATGGTTGAATAGTGATCCGGGTATGCAGGCGNNCAAAGAGCTGGAAGCTGTGCGGGAAGGCAATATCTTGACCCAATGGATGTCTGACTTACTGGCGTGGGCAAACCGTGGTGACCATTTGTCCCAGTTTTTTATTGGCCTGTTGCTGACGACATTATTACTGATTTGCCTTGGAGCGCTGAGTGCATGGTTACTGTTGTGGCGGTTCGGATGGCTGTTGGGGCAGAGAAATAACACGCCTAAACCACTGGGACAGGATGAACGCAGTTATTTTTCCCGCGAACTGCATGACAATGTGTCGCAGATGTTGGCGGCGGCCAGACTCCGCATTGAGCTGGCAGAAAAGCAACTTGCCCGCAATGATAATGCTTATGGGGATAATCTGAACATTTCCAAAGCAACCCTTGACGAAACTATCCAAGATGTACGACGGATTTCTCATGAAATTCGCAATGGAATGGAAGATGCACTAGATGCCCTGTTACGAGATTTTGAGGAACGCAATGGGATTAATGTGCAGAAAACATGCTCCGTCACTCTGCGGGATTTGCCTGACCGTACTGCCGATATGCTGCATCGAGTGATGCAAGAGGCGATGATGAATATTGAACGACATGCCCAAGCCAGCAAGGTGGAAGTGAGCTTGAGCAAAAATACCCGGCAGGTGCGGATGGAAATACGCGACAACGGCAGGGGTTTCAACCCAAACAAGTTNGCCCCCAAAACCGGTATTGGCTTGAAAAACATGGCCGAGCGGATCGATATGCTGGGTGGCAAGTTGCGCATCGACAGCACACCGGGGATCGGTACGCTGGTGCGGGCGACAGTCCCTTTGCCTTAAGTTTTAAAGGAGTTTGATCATGGAGCGGACTATCCGTTTGTTGATTGTTGATGACCATCCGACGCATACAGAGGCCTGGTTGCCTTGTTCAAGGAAGAGCCTGATATTGAGGTTGTCGGGTGGCCACCAATGGTCAGAAAGCAGTGGAAATGGCGCTCGACCTGGAGCCGGATGTTGTGCTGATGGATATGGCAATGCCGGTGATGAATGGCCTGGAGGCAACCCGGCGAGTGCTGGCACACCTGCCTGACACCAAGATCCTGGTTTTCACCATGCACAACTTGCCGGAATATTCGGTGCAGGCCATGCAGGCGGGTGCCGTCGGTTTTGCCTCCAAAGGCCTGTCGTTTGCTGCCTTGTTGCCGATGGTCAAGGTGGCTTATGCGGGAGGCCATTTTCCCACCAACGCCACCTCCGGTTATCACAGAAACACCCAAAATGGAGTTGACCGAGGCGGAAGCCAGGGTGTTCGTGTTGATGGTACAAGGGGTTGAAAGGCGTTCCAGTTACCAGAAACTGACCAGCACTGGTGCGATTGCCAAGGTGTTGGGCACATCAACGCGTACAGTGGAAGCACACCGTGCCAGCATCCGCGAGAAGCTGAGTAATCCTACACCGTTGGAAATGGTCAGTTACGCCTGCAAGCATGGCCTGATTGATAAAGATCTGATCTGAGCACTACGTACTTTTACGGGGCGGGTATCCGTATTTTCGCAGTTTCACGGGTATTTCCGCCAATAGTGATGTGTTGTCCCCTGCCTTAAGCTAGCGCCTGTATTCAATCATATTGTCAGGCATCATGAAATCTTCCTTGTCCCTGAAAACCAAAATCCTGTTGTTGGTGATTCTGCCGCTGTTGTTCCTCTTGGGTTTTGTCGCGGTGATGAGTGCGCAGGTGGAGCACAAGTTCGCAGAGGAACAAGAATGCATCCTTACAGCCATGAATGATCCCGGGTTGTCCGGCATCCGCATCGGCGTGGAGGATTGTCTGGCACGAACTAACGAGAACGTCAGCAACACCTTCCATCACATCCTGCTCCTGTTGGCGCTGACAATGCTGGCCATCATGCTGCTGATGTGGCGGGTGAACCTGCACGAAAGCCGCATGGCCGATCGTCATTTGCGGGAGCTGGTGCACAATTTCATCCGCTTGCAGGTGGAAGAGCGCCGTTATTTTGCCCATGAGTTGCATGACGGCATCAATCAGATGATTGGGGCAGCCAAATTCCGCGTTGAACTGGCTGCCCGCCAACTGACCAAAGGCAAGGGCGATTATCAGGAGAGCCTTGGCAAGGCTCAGGAAACCCTGGCGGAGTGCATGGGGAAGTGCGGCGGATTTCCCATGGGTTGCGCCCCGGCCTGCTGGATGAAATGGGGCTGGAAGCGGCGCTGAAACACCTGCTGGAAGAGTTTGCCGGGCGCACCGGCATCCAGTTAGAGCAACAATTGCAGATTGACCAAGCAAGCATGCCGGATGACGCCGCCATTATGCTCTACCGGGTGTTGCAGGAAGCGCTGACCAATATCGAACGCCATGCCAATGCCCGCCATGTCACTGTGCAGTTACGGCAGGAAAATCATGAGGCCACGCTGGCCATCAGCGATGACGGCCACGGGTTTGCCCCCGATCATTTGCCGCCCGGCAAGGGCATCGGCTTGAAGAACATGCGCGAACGGATGGAGTTGCTGGATGGCTGCTTTCTGCTAGAAAGCTCCACGGAATGTGGAACCCGCATTCATGCGCGCCTGCCGTTGTAATCATCAGTTGGCGGGGCAGGTGTTTTTACCAGTACATTTTCTAGCCACACCTTGCGTATTTTTACTGATGCATAGGTGTTTTCCTGTAGGCTGCGACGGTGTTTATTGCCTGGGGAATACGTAGTAAAAATCGATCAAAATGCATTTTTACAATTATTATCATGAGCTTATAATTTAACAATGACAGTCATCCCGGCTTTGCCGGGGCTATTTGAACCACTTGTGGAGTAGCGCCATGACTGTCAGAAAAACACTATGGATCAGCCTGTTCTGGAGCCTTCTGTTGACGACGCAAGCAGGTGCCGAAACCAGAGAACAAAAGTTACACGCCCCTGTACCTACCGATCAGGTTCTGGCAAAACATGAAAAGCCTGACCGGGATTCCATCAAGCCGGTAATGGCGTCAGACAACCGGGAGCGGGAGCCAGAGGGAAATAAGGTTGCCACGATGATAGTACCGTTGCCCAGCACCATTGAAAAATGCAGTTTTAAGCGCATGTGTTGTTAACCCTGTTCGGACTTAGACAACGTATTGATGGTGGATATGACTTTTTAATCAAGGAGAGCCATATCCATGCAACCGTTGCAATCAATTGGAATACTTTTGCTGCTGTTTGTCACAGTCTTTGGGCAAGCACAGGCGGAAGAATCCCCGCAACGTGGAGGTGATGCATCTTTCCAAAACAGGGGATCAGGTAATCGCTGGACACCTTCAGCCTGACATTGACCCGTTGCAGAAAGGCGCATCCACTTCAAGGGGGATACCAGGCCGTCTGATAACAAGCCTGCCTCTGCCGGGCAAATATCCTTGCCCAGCACCCTCAGCAAATTGCAAATGTGAACCCATGCGGAGGGGAAACTCTCCGCATTTTTATTTTTATTGGGCAACAAAAATCTATGGAAGTCATTTTGCAAAAGATCAGTAATATCCGTTACGGAGTCAAGGCTAACCCCAAATTACTTAACAGGACGTATGCATGTGTAGTGACACCGTTTCGGACGCTTATTCCCGGCAGTTGTATGAAAAATTTTGTCGCGGGAACCAGCGGGCGGGGATTGAGCTATACAACCTTTATAGCAGCCGGTTGTTCCAGTATATCCGCCGTACTTGCATTTATAACGACTTTGATGAAGCCGAAGAGTGTTCGCAGAACACTTGGGTAGAGTTGTTTGAATACTGTGGGAAAGCCCTGCAGGCGGGAGGTTTGTGGAGCCTTATGTGTACGATAGCAAAAAGCCGGGCGATTGATGATTACCGCAAGCGCACCCGCCAGAAGCGCAGTGCCGCAGAAACCGTCGAGTACCTCGATGAGTATTATCATGCTGAAATCGCGGAGGAACACAACGGCTCCAATCCCGAACGAACACTGGAAGCAGAGCAAGAGAAGCGGGCGTTCAAGCAAGCGATGGCGTTGTTGCCCGACAAGCAGCGCCTTGCCCTGACCCTGCAACTGGCGGGTTACGCCCTCAAGGAGATAGCCCGACAAATGGGCGAAGGGGATGAAACGGTAAAATCACACATTCGTTATGCCAAAGATAGGCTGAAGGGGTTTTGGTATCATGAAATTACAAAATAATGTCCAGATACAGGAAAGGGAGGGCACATGCCCATGAACGATGACGTATCCCACCAGGATGAGGATGACAAGGATTTCGACCGAAAATTGTCGGATCTATATCGAGCCGCCCTGCTGGACGAACACTTTCAGCAACAGGTCAGCAAGGATTTGCAAACCCTGTCAGCGGAAGCCCGCGCCAGCCTGAACACGACGGAGCAGGCGTTTGTGGATGATCAATCCCTGTCAGAGGCGGCGCGCGCCAGATTGCTGGACACCATGGCCAAGCGGGGCAAGGCTCCTGCGAAGGACGACCTTACCCAGGGCAAACCATCGTGGTGGCAAAAACTGNNCTGGGCGGTGGAAAATGGGGAACCCGTTGTTGCCGGGCCAGTTCTCGGCATCCCTGCCGCCATGATGGCGGGTGTTCTGGTAGGGCTTTTGCTGCCTACCTTGTGGGTTAATCTCACGGAGCCTACCCACCAGACCCGTGGAGGCGGGAGTNNACCGGTGGAAGTCCAGCAAACAGCGCCATCACCGGCAGACAACATTCCAGACGCGGTGCGGCGAGATCCGCAACAATGGCTGAATGCGATTGCTGAACTGGTGCGGCAGGGAAAAGTGACGGAAGCGCGCGCCCAACTGGATGCTTTCGACATCGAACACCCCGGGTATCTGCCGGGTCAATGAGCAACTAATAACCAGGCATCCCGCCTTCGCCGTACACGACAAAGGGTGCCCAATAGACGGGGTGTGCGGGCTGGGTAGGATACTGCCTGCCTAGCTGGCACAGCAAACCACATTCCGGTGCGCTGTGGGCAATATCCTGCATCGATTGTTGCAGCGCTTCAGCGCGGGGCATGGATTTGCTGGCCTGCAACTTTTTGAACATGCTGGTCATCAGTTGCTGGGTGGATACCGAGTCCACCGGCCAGTGGGAAGCCAGCACGCTGCGGCTGCCTGCGGTGAAAAACGCCTTGGCCAATTCAGACAGCCCACCATCCCCGTCCTTGGCGGATGTGCCGGTATTACAGGCCGACAGCAACACCANGTCAGCATCCAGATCCAGGGTGGCGGCTTCGCTGGCGCTGAGGAAACCGTCATCTTCTTCCGTGCCGCGCGCAGGCGGGGTTAGCACCAGGCCGGGTTCATCCAGCCAGGGCAAGCCGAGTCCGCCGTTGTCGCTGGGCATCAGGGCATGGGTGGCGAAACTGATGATCCTGTAGCGACGCAATTCCCCGGCGCGACTGAGTTGCTTGAGCTGGGTTTCGGTCGCCTTGTCGGCCAGATACAGGGATTTTTCNNTGCTGGCGATTCCTGCGGCTTCTGGCAAGCGGGGCAAGTGCTGTTTGAAGCTGGTCGGGTCGGAGATGAAGTCCGGGATATTGCCGCGGGTGATAACGAGTCCCCGGGGCGTGAACAACCTGACCAACTGGATCGGTGCAGCATCCAGCAGCGGGTCGCCAAAGCCGATGAAGGGCTTGCGTGTCATGCGGTCGCTGGCGACGGTTTTGGATGCCATGGCGTCCTTGCCACGCAGGTCAGCCAATGAATGGACAGCGGGCAAGTAGGAAAAGGCGTAATGGTTGATCAACCAGTCAGCCTTATGGTATTCGCGCCCCTCCGATGTGTCCGGGGNAGGTTCTTGCCTGACCAGCACCGACAGGGGCAGACGTTGCAGGACACCATCAGTCACAGCGATGATATGCCTGACATCCTTCAGGCTGTCAGCAGCTGGAGCCAGCAGGCGCTGATACAGGTCATGCGCGGTTTTCAGGTCAAAGGCGGGGAGTTGCCCATTCGTCCCCAACTCTTTCGTTGCGCTTAACAGTTGATTCGTCAGCCGGTTGACCTTGTAGGCCGGTCGCGGCGGCCGNNATGTCCAGCCGGTAGAACATCGGGGTTGGCCGGGGCGCACCACCATCAGGTGGGATTCGTCTTCGTCAACAGCCCATACCAGCAGAGCCTCGCCGGGTTGCAACAATTCGCTGGCCGCTTGCAGTGTGAGAGGTTCCGGGTTGATCAACTGGGCGTAGGGTGGAAATGTCTGTTTGAGTTCGGCATCCAGTTGGCGGATTGCGGNTTTCGGTGGCCTGGTTTGCTGGCGCAGTTCCGCCAGTCTGCCGGGGGCTGAAGTTTCTTCCCTCAGGGCTTGCGGGTATTCCTTTTCCCGTTTTGCGCGCTGGAGTTTGAGATCCCAAAGTTGCTGGATCTGGCGGCGGCTGTCTTCCTGGCCATTGCTGGCCAGCCGTAATGCCGCCTGAAGCAGCAGGCGCATACGTTCAACGCCATGAGCTTCCTGCATGGTCTGGAAGGCAAGTGGCAGAATATCCGCATCCTTGCCCTTATGCTGCTGATGACTTTGTTGCAACAGCCGCAGGCGCAGGTCGGCAAAATGTTGCATGTCACTGGCCTGCTGGCTGCTCAGGCTCCGTTCCACCGATGAATGCAAAGGCAGGTATTGGTGGAAACGGGTTGCAGCGTCGTCCACCAACTCCAGCGCTTTACTCAGATTGCCCTTGGCGGCTTCCAGCTCGGCCTGTCAGCCAATATCCGGGCGATGTCGGGATGTTGGGGCAACAAAATCTGCTGACGCAGCGCAAGAGCTTGCTGGTAACACTTTTCAGCGTCCGCCAGCCTGCCCCAGTCCTGGTAGTTATGCGCCAGGTTGTAGTAGCTGGTGGCGATGCTTGACTGGTCGGCTGGCTTGGTGCGCTGGTTCAACGCCAGGCTTTCGCGGAACAGCTCGTCGGCTGCGGCATAGCGGTGTTGTAGCCGATAATGCTGGGCAAGATTGTTCAGCGCAATGGAAAGCCGATCCGGATCAGCAGCAGGCTCCTGCCTCAGAATACCCAACGCTCGCTGGTACAATTGCTCGGCGGGGGCGTATTTTTTCTGTTGCAGGTAAAGATCGCCAAGACTGATCAACGGCTCGACAATTCTAGTGTTTGAATCAGCCTGCTTTTCAAACAGTTTGATACTGTCCACGAACAGGTTCTCAGCCACATCAGAATGATTGCTCCAGTCACTATACAGCTTTCCCAGGTTGGTCTGGGCAATGGCAAGGGTCGCGGCTGACATAGTTTTGTCTTGTTTGACGATTTCCACCACTTTCTGGTAATCGTCTTCCGCCTGAGGGTAATTCTCCTGCTGTTTGTAACAGGCGGCGCGTTCGCTGAGGCGCACGATATAGGGGGCGGAAGTTTCAGGCAGGGGGCATTCGTCAGCCTTGGCAGGCGGGATGAGTAATAAATAAATTATTGGCAACAGGAAATTTTTCCACTTAAAAGAAATGCGTTGTTGCACCAGTTTCGCATTCGTTTTCATTGGGTTTGCTCGTTGGCTTTTTGAGTTATTCTAGCACCCAACTTATCTGTTCTATTTGTCGTTATGAGACAGTAGACTATCAATTTATTTATATTAGAATAATAATTTCTATTGAACTGAAGGCATTAACATATCTGGCCTCTAAATTTTTTTGCAAATGTTTAACCCCTTTTTGAGCATTACCTCGTAATTCATGTTGTGAAGACTTTCGACATCAAGTGAATTCAGCTTAAGAGGTAAATTTTATGAATGGCAAAAAATGGATGACGGTTACGTTGTTAAGCAGTGTATTGGTTGCCTGTGGTGGAGGTGGAGGTGGCGGTACAACAACTGGCAGTGGCACTGCCTCCAGTGGAGGGGTCAGCTTTAGCAGCAGCATGGCTGCCCGGCTTGGCAGCAAAGCTTATACCGAATCGCAAGGCAATACAGAACTGGCACCAATTAGCACAACCAATGCCGCCCAATTTATTTTTCTATTTCTCTTTTCTATATATGAGTCTGATTTAAAGGCTCTTGGGTATGTTTATCGACCAAGTGAGGCAGGGCTACCTCCTGATGACATAAGCTCTGATGCGGTTAGTGATGACATTGTTGCTGATTTTGAAAAAATAAATAATAAACAGAGTTCCCAGGAACGCAGTGCATATGATAATACAGGATCAATAGCTTGTGATATTAGTGGAAGCATGTTTATTTCAGGCACCATTGATACTAATACTAGTCGGGGCACTCGGAAAGTCAGTTATTCAGACTGTGTGAATGAGCCTGGGTTATTCAGGAAGCAAGGGGTTGTTACTATAGATGTAGCCGCACGAGATGGCACTACCGGAACTTATACCGATTATACTGTTAATTTCCAGGGGCTTAGTGTTTCTACAAATGCGAACTATTTTGTCTACACTGGTCTGCAGCATGTTACCAGAGGATTGATTAATGGAGACTGGATAAAAGTTTTGGTAGAAACGGATCTGAAACGGGATGATCAGGCGGGTTATATTTATTTGGACTCAACACGTAATGACATTGATCTTAGGGGGCGATCAGTGTCTGGTCAGCTTTGTCATGGCAACTATGGTTGTGTCAATGTGAGCACTACGGTTCCTTATAATGTTGATTATGCTTCAGGGGAAATTAATATGGTGGGGGCGAGTAATAGCGTGCTCCAGCTTTATTACAATAAACCAACGGGTGAGTTGTTTGCTCATATTGATGGGAATGGCAGTGGTGTCTGGGGAAATCCAGTAAGGGTATCAGATTTGTTTAACTAAAACTCCGGTGCAAATTGCCTGTGGCATTTATCAACGAATGTGATGCCGCAGGCTTTTTGTCCGTCAACAGAATTCCTGAAATTTAAACCCTGTTTTTGCTGGCTTCACGTATTAACAGCTATGTAATTTGACTAAAAACCTTTGCCAATAACTTATGGATTTTCATTGTGTGCAAAGGCGCAATTTTTCGGTAAGGCAGATGTCCCGTATTTTTATGAAGTTTCATGGCTATCTAACCCCTTTTTTAAAGATTCACGTATTAACCGATATGCAAGCTGACAAGGAGAAACTTTCATGAGCACTGGCAGCAATAAAACGATTGCCATGGATGGCAAGGGTGAAAAGGCCTTTGATACTGCCTTTGTCAAAACCAAACTAATGTCGTCCTCGGCCGAACTACAAGTGGCTGCTTTCAACCCTGTTACGGTCATCCATACTGGGCAGAATGAGAGTGGCAAGCCACACCTGGGTTTCATGGACAATCCCGTGGTTGGCTGGGTAGTCATCGTGGAAGGCGCGGGTCAGGGCATTTCCCTGCCGCTTGGCAATGGTGCGAACACCCTGGGGCGTAATGGCAACCAGCGGGTCATGCTGGACTTTGGCGATACGCAAATTTCCAGGGAAATCCATGCTGTCATTACCTATGACCCCAAGGGGCATCTGTTCTATTTGCAAAACGGCAGTGGCGTCAACCTGACTTACCTGCAAACCGAAACCGGCTCCGTGCCTGTTTTGTCGCCCATCGTGCTGGAACATGGCCAGTATATCCAGGTGGGCAACACCACCCTGAAATTTGTTGCCTTGTGCGGCTCCGGGTTTGCCTGGGATCAACTCCCGTCCGATGCGTGAGGGGCGGAATGATGGGTGGACACGCACACATGGCGCTGGATGTCGGTTATGCCTCTGATGTCGGTGGCCGGGAGAATCAGGAAGACAACCTTGGCTTCCGTCAGTATGAGGATGGTTCCCTGCTGGCAGTCCTGGCGGATGGGATGGGCGGCCATGCAGGCGGTGAGGTCGCCAGCGAAATGGCGGTCAGGCTGTTTGGGGAATATTTCCCTCAGACGCTGGGAACCATACCGACACGGCTGGATGAAACCTTGCACTACACCCACCGGCAACTGTGCAGGCAAGTGCAGGCCAGGCCGGAGCTGAAAAGCATGGGTGCAACCCTGATTGCCGTGTTTATCCAGGGTTCCGAGCTGTACTGGCCAGCGTCGGCGATTCCCTGCTGTATGTCGCCAACAAGGCGGGCGTGATGAAAATCAATGCCGAACACACGGTGCGGGAACGTTTCAAGCGCCTGTTGGAGGGCGGCAAAATTTCCCAGGCGGAATTTGAAGCGGTGGAAGAACCCCACGCCCTGACCAGCGCCCTGAAGCCGGACAAGTTGCACGAGATTGATGGCAACCAACGTGTTTTCCATAAAGGCGAGGTGCTGATCCTGGCCAGTGACGGCCTGCTTGGGCTGGAGCAACCTGAAATCCATGCCTTGATTGACCGGCAGGTCAGCGCCCAGGTGCTTGCTGACCGGTTGTTACGGGCAACCCTGGAGAAACGCCGGGCAGGCCAGGACAACATTGGCATTATTGTGATCAAACAGCCGCAGCGGCAGATGTTTACCCGTTCCAGCCTATTGGTGGTGCTAGGGGAGTGTTGCTGCTGGGAGCCTGTTCCGCTCTGGTGTACCAGGTTTATCAGAGCGGGCAAATGGCCGAACAGGAGCGGCTGAAACGAGAACAGGCGGAACAGCAAGTGCAGCGGGAAAAATAGCGCGACAACAAGCCGACGAAAGCGCCAAACAGGCAACGCAGAAAATGCAGGCGGCCACCGAAAACGCCAAACAAGAGCGGTCAAAGCGGGTTGATGCTGAGAAACGGGAAAAAGCTCAAAAAACAAGGCCAACAAAGCATGGAAAGCACTGGCTGACGCAACAGCCAAAGCCAGACGGGAGGCCACAGATAACCAAGCTCCTGTCAACCCACCGCCACATGATGCAGCCCAACACGGCAAATCACCGCCACAAGTTGCGCCGCCGCCCCAGACACTAACGCCACCGCCAACTCATCCACCGGCCGGGACGGAAATCGGCGGCTGAACCGGGGAAGGCTTTTCCGCAGGATGCACGTACATGAAACATGCTGTTTGCCAGCACTTAAACAACGAATTCTGGATTGAGATAGTGAGGTGATTATGTTGGCTCGTTATGCCTTCCTGGCTCTATCAATATTGTTTTGTCCTGCCGCCGTATTGGCCGATGAGCAGGGTATTCCTCCTGCTGTCCTTAAAGCAAAAAATAGCGTCATCAGGATAAATGCCATCTATGTTAATAGAAAAGGGAAGTATATAGAGGGGCATGCTTCCGGATTTGTTGTTGCNCCCAGCCGACTGGTCACCAACTATCATCTGGTTGCCGACCCTGCCTCACAAGGTTACAACCTAGTTGAATTGAAAGTGATGGATGGTGGNTTTTCCAAGGGCAAATATAAAGAAGCGAGCATTATTGCCCAGTCCGAACGGCTGGATTTGGCCTTGATTAAGGTCGAGACGCTTACTGACCGGGACTTGCTTAAAATTGTTGTTCCNCTCGAATGCGGGCAAAACAAAAGCCCGGTCAATGAATCTCAGGTTGTGTTTGCGCTTGGATTCCCCGGCATCGCAGCACAATGGGATGTTGGTGAATTGCTCAGGCAAGATGCGGAAGGCAAATTAAAAACAGAAGACCTCACACTTGCTGAAGAAAACCTAACCACACCGCTGGTAACTNNGCCTGGTTCAATTGAGGCACTGACCAATACCCGTCAATGGGGGTTTAAAGGCATTCTCAGTAGCCAAGACACCCCGGTCAGAATTATCCAGCATGGCGCTCAAATTAATCCCGGCAATAGTGGCNNGCCACTGGTTGACCGCTGTGGCGATGTGGTTGGCGTCAATACGATGGTTGCCAAATCCGTCAATACAGTCAATGAAGCTCTGGATGTCAGCGAGTTGGCGAATTTTCTGGACACCAATAATGTGAAATACCAGAAGGCGGAAGGAAGTTGCCCTGAAAGCACTGCCGCAGCAAGCCAAGCAGTGGCGGCCACAGTTAGCCAGCCCAACGGCCAACCGCCCTCATGGGTCTCACTGCTTGCTGGCCTGGGCTTGGTCATATCCGCCCTGACGGGTTTTGCGCTTCTGCTGATACGTAAGCCATCCGCCAAAAGCAATGCTGAAGGTGANCTACCAACGCCAATTTTACCGGCAAGCGTAGTCACAGCCAAAGACAGCGGTTTCTGTCTGCAAGGGATGCAGCGGTTCAAGAACCTGCGCTTNCCCCTGAATAAAATCCATATCCAGATCGGTTCCTCCACCAGCCTGAATGACTACGCGGTGCCAGACCAGACCGTTTCCCGACACCACATCGACCTGCGCAACCGGGATGGCCAATGGCAGGTGGTGACCGCGCATGAGACCCTCAACCCCACCCGGCTCAATGGCGAAGTTGTGCCGAGGAATGAGGCGCGCAATTTGCGTGAAGGCGATGTGCTGGAACTTGGCGAGGCCAATTTCAGGTTCAGCAGGGCTTGACAGATTGCAAGCCGCACCATTTTTACGACAGGAGTGAACAGTCATGTCACACGAACACCGTCAAGCATTGCCAGCAGGCGCACGCCTGCATGAATATGAACTGTTAAGCGTGCTGGGAAGTGGCGGTTTTGGCGTGGTTTATCTGGCACATGACCAGGAGCTGCACCAGCAGGTGGTGATCAAAGAATACCTGCCACTGGCGTTTGCAACGCGGGTGGCGGGGAACACGGTGGTGCCGGTTTCCACCCGGGAAGCAGGCAATTTCCGGTGGGGGCTGGATAGCTTCATCAGCGAGGCGCGCACCCTGGCAGAGTTCCGCCAATGCCCGAATGTTGTGTCTGTGCTGCGTTACTTCAAAGCCAACAATACCGGCTATATGGTGATGGAATATGCAGGGGCAGTCAGCTTGCAGGATTTTCTGGAAGTGCATCAGACCCTGACCGAAAAGCAGTTGCTGGCATTGGTCTTGCCCTTGCTGGATGCGCTGGAGGTCATTCATGCGAAAGGGGTTATCCATCGCGACATCAAACCGGGCAATATCCTGATCAATGATGACAGCCAGCCGGTGCTGATTGACTTTGGCGCGGCACGGCAGGCAATCGGTGAGCGCACTATGTCCCTGACTACCCTGTTGACGCCAGAGTATGCGCCATTTGAGCAACACCACAAAACAGGGCAGCAAGGCCATGGACTGATATTTATGCACTGGCCGCCGTCATGTTCCGCTGCGTGACTGGAACAGAACCGCCGGATGCTGCCGCGCGCATGGCGGCGTCAGATGACCCGTTAGTGCTGGAGGGGAAAGTGAAAGGTGATTATGCGCCACATTTGCTGGCGGCCATTGAATGGGGCTTGCGCTTGCGGGCGGCTGACCGGCCAGCACGTTGACGCATGGCGGCAGCGGCTGACGGGTGCTGATGTACAGCCGGTGTTGGCCGAGCCGGTTACTGAAAAGCCCGGGTTGGACAGGCTGGTCGCCAAGATCCGGCAAAGCCCTGCCCTGTTCCACAAGAAATGGGTGGCGGCTTCGCTGTTGGGAGGGCTACTGCTGACCGGCGTAGCGGTGGCGCTGATTCCCGTAGTTGATGGTCATGGAACCCCTCCACGAGCAATACCGGTCACTGCGGTTGATACGCCAGTTCCCGCAGCCAACCCAGTCTTGACGTCGGTGCCAGTAGTGCCGAAAACAACTGTTCCGCTTATACCAGAATCAATTCAGCCACCCAGTGCTGCCCAGCCCGCTGAGCCACCAGACGCAAATGATGCGCCACCCACTCCGAACCCAATCCAGCCACCCAACGCCATTCACCCGGATGATGCACCAGATGCGGATGACACCTCCCCAACACCAGATACAACCCCATCACCCAAGGCAACCAAACCGGTCAACCCAGAAAAACCAGCGTCCCCGAAACCAAGCCATAGCGGAAAGCCGGATAAGCCTGTATCCAACAAGCACAAGCCGCGCGACCACAAGCAAAGCCGCGCGGCCACAGGCCGCATCGAGTGAGGCCACCTGCCCCGCCGCCGCCAAAAGATTTACGAAATCCATTCCAAAATGGAATATTTTGATTCGGGATAAATTGGGGCAGTTTTCACGACAACACATGACTAAGTGATGCGCTAGTCATGTAGACAACAAACGAGGTTTGTAAATGACCCGTACAAGATCATCAACTTTTCGCCAAGAGATATAGAACAGCTAGCTAATAGTTAATCACACAATAATCTTCCTCAACCTTGGCGTTTACTCCGTGCCTTCAAAATGGAGGCACGGACTTTTAATCTATCCGTGCATAGTGGACAGTTTAAAAACAAGTATTTTTTCGAGGGGTTATCTGCAACAACTACCACAATCCAGTAGCATTTGAGGCAAATTTTTACCAACCACCGCTGCTTGAGGCTCCACCTTTAATGAGGTAGATCACCCTCCTGCACCCCTGTATCAGGAACTCCACCAATGCGCGCGTCTTTTCCGGCAGAAACTGGCGCGATGGGTAAACCGCATAGACACTGACCGTTTGCGCGAAATACTCGGGCAGGATATGTGCCAGTTCGCCTTTCTTCAACTCATCCGCCAGCTCAAAATCGGGCAATAACGTGATCCCCAACCCGGCGACCGCCGCCTGCTTCAGCACCTCACCATTGTTGGCGCAGANATGGCCAGAAACCTGCACGTTATGCGCCTTGCCCTCCTGGTCATGGAAAGTCCAGCCTTCGCGCAAGCTGGCGTTGGTGTAATGCAGGCACTGGTGCTTGCTGAGGTCAAGCGGCGTTTGCGGAACGCCATGCCGCTGCAAATAAGCGGGCGCGGCGACCGCCAGCAGCTGGGCATTTTCCAGCCTGCGGGCAATCAGCCGGGAATCATCCAGCACACCGATGCGGATGACCACATCGTAGTCGCCACTGGCAGCGTCCGTGTAGGCGTCATCCAAATGTGCAGTCAGATGGATGTCGGGGTATTGCTGCAGGAAGCGGATCAACAGTTTCGACAGGCGCACTTTCCCGTAGGTCATCGGCATATTGATCCGTAACGAACCACTGAGCGTACCCTGCATAGCCAGCAGGTGCTGGTCGACCCGGCTCACTTCCTCCAGGATTTCACGGCAATGCTGGTAGTAATACTGCCCCGCCTCCGTCAGGGCAAGCTGGCGGGTATTGCGGGTCAGCAACCGCACACCAAGATGGGTTTCCAGTATTTTCAAGCGTTTACTGACAGCAGCGACGGTAAGCTCCAACTTGTCGGCGGCTGCGGTAATGCTGCCGGTGTCAACGACCGCCACAAAGTTTTCCATGTAGTCCAGCCGACTCATTTTAAACTCCTTGTTTAGAGTTAATTCAATTTTAGTGTATTTATCAAAATAACATTAAACCTTAATATCTTACTCAAGTAAATATTGTGCAAGGAGCAGGATATGAACATCATCACTTCAGACTCGCGCGGCAAATTCAGCAATGAATGGTTGGATAGCCGTCATAGTTTTTCATTTGGCGAATACTACGATCCGGAACGCATGGGATTTTCCAGCCTGCGCGTGATCAATGAGGATTGGGTGGCGGCCAAGGGCGGTTTCCCGATGCATGGCCACCGCGACATGGAAATCATCACTTATGTGATGGAAGGCGCTTTATCGCACAAGGACAGCCTCGGCAACGGCAGCACCATCCGCCCCGGCGATGTGCAGCGCATGAGCGCCGGGCGCGGCATCCTGCATTCCGAATTCAACCATTCGGCGGACGAAAACGTGCATCTGCTGCAAATCTGGATTCAGCCGAAATTTACCGGCGTCCGGCCNGGTTATGCGCAGGAAAATTTCCCGCTGGAACAACGGCGCGGCGTCTTGCAACTGGTGGCGTCACCTGATGGGCGGGACAATTCCCTGAACATGAACACCGACACCAACCTATACGCCAGCATCCTTCAGGAGGGCGAAACCGTCCACTTCGCAAAACCGGACGGGCGTGCGGTTTATGTGCATGTTGCGAAAGGAGTCCTGATACTGAATGGCGCAACCTTGCAGGCCGGAGATGCGGCGGAAATAACGGCGGAAACGGAACTGGCGTTTTCCACCCAGTCAAACGCCGAGTTCCTGCTGTTTGACTTGCCAGCGGCCATTAAAGGAGAAGATTGTGCAGGCACAGAACACAACACAGACTTATGGATGGGTTTCCATCCTGCTGCACTGGGTGATGGCCATTGCCCTGATCGGGATGTATGTCATCGGCGACTACATGGTCGACCTGGATTACTACGACGACCTGTACCATAAGCTACCAACGCTGCACAAATCCACTGGCGTCATCCTCGCTGGTTTGCTGTTGGTGCGGCTGGCATGGCTGTATTCCCAGCCACGCCCTGCCACCAGCGGCGGTGCGCCTGCCTTTACCCATCTGGCGGGCAAACTTGGGCACCTCGCGCTGTATGCGCTGCTGTTCACCCTGATCATCAGCGGCTACCTGATTTCCACGGCGGANGGCTACGGCGTCAGCGTGTTCGGCTGGTTTGAATTGCCAGCCCTGCTGCCCGCCAGCAAGGAACGCGCCGACTTGGCGGGCGATATCCATGAAATCGCCGCCAATTTGTTCATTTTCCTGGTTGGCGTCCATGCGCTGGCCGCATTCATCCACCATTTTTACTGGAAAGACAACACCCTCACCCGCATGCTGGGCAGGGGCTAATTCAATACGGAGAACCTCATGAAACAAGCGATCGCAACTTCACTGCTGGCTATTGGCCTGCTGGCGGGCAATGCAGCCTACGCGGAAGACTACACCATTGACACCGAAGGCATGCACGCCTCCATCCAGTTCCGTATCAAACACTTGGGCTATAGCTGGCTGTATGGGCGCTTTGACAAATTCAGCGGCCAATTCAGCTACGACGAAGCCAAACCGGCGGACGCTAAAGTGGAAGTCACCATCGACGCCGACAGTGTCAACAGCAACCATGCCGAGCGTGACAAGCACTTGCGCAGCGATGATTTCCTGGACGTGAAGAAATTCCCGGAAGCCAAATTCGTCAGCACCAAATTCACGCCAGCAGCAGATGGGGCTGGCAAGCTGGAAGGCGACCTGACCCTGCACGGCGTCACCAAACCCATCACCATCGATGTCAAGCAGATAGGCGCTGGCAATGACCCGTGGGGCGGGTTCCGGCGCGGCTTTAGTGGCAGCACCCAGTTCGCCCTGAAAAATTTCGGCATCAAGAAGGATCTCGGNCCTGATTCACAGGAAGTGGAAATGATCCTTTCCATTGAAGGCGTGCGCAAATAAGCAGCGCTCATTGAGCTGCAACATCATGTACTGACTTGAAAATAAACACGGCTGTCACGCAGCCGTGCTATAAAGTGTTCATGACCTTCCAAACAAGGGGATCGGCATGAAGCAGGGGCTAAAGGCAATCGTCGTCACCATCATGGTTTTGCTCGCAAGCAACCAAGCAGCTTTCGCGCAAGTATCCTTCCCGCAGCCGCGCAACTTTATTGTGGAGCAGGCATGCGAGGCTTACACATCCATCCGCCAGCAAACCAACCCAGTCACGCTGGAAGTGGGCGCGGCTTACGTCGCAGTCGCGGAAAACCGGCAGCCTGACCCGACCCATACGCTGCTGCGGCTGGGCGCGGAAAACAAGTGGGCGGAACTTGGCTGTGGCCATTACGCTGGCAACGCAGATGCCCCACCGCTTACTCCGCCCACCAACCATCCGGCACAATGCCTGCCGTTTTTCGACGACGTGGATAACCCGGTCAAAGTCAATGTCGGCGGAACCGTGGACATCACGCCGCCAGCCCCAGCGCTCAACGACTTCGACCAAGCGCTCAATGGCGTATGCGGCGCGCCGGGCAAGGTGGTTGCCCCAGCGGAATTTCAGCAGCTATTGCTTGGCCACCCTGAGGTATTGCAACACATCCGCGCCTTTACCCATGGGCAGGTGTACGCCAACCGCCCAACGCCGGACTCCGACCGAGCCTATCTGAAGGATTTGACAGACGCCTGGTTTGCCCTCAAAGCCTTCGACCACATTTTCTGTGGCGAGCCGGAAGCGGGCGGNCTGATTGGCGGCCTGCATTTTTACGGGCGCTATGAGCAGTTGCAAGCCAGTGGCGACGCCTGCCGGATGGACAACTACCGGCAGAATGAAGTCGTGCCGGGCGTGTTGTACTCAATGGGCGCAACCATGAAAGCGGCCAATGGCGGCCTTGCGCGTTCCTCCATCAAGGGCTATGGCCTGACGCTGGACGCCGAAGACATCCTCAAAGCCGCCACCCGCGCTTTCGCGGAGAACCCGACCAACGCAACGGACAGCACTGCGTGCATTTTACCCGTGGCGGATGATGGCAAAGCGTTTTCAACGGTGTTTGTGCGGCGCAATATTGGCATCCGCACATTCTACCCGGACGCCACACCTGATTCGCGCGAAACGCCGTGCGCCGCACCGCTCGGTTTGCAGTAGAAGAAAAAATTAGCCGCGATTCCCTCTCTAAAACCGCAGAAATTATTTTTCAGAATGCTTGAAGCGGAAGCTGTTCAGCGTAGACTAGCCGCTGACAAATAATTGATCTGCGAGGGATGTCGTTTATGAAAAATCTCATGAATAGTCTGAAAAAGCTATGCAGTATCGCACTGTGCGGCACAGTGTTTGCTGTCGCGGGTGGTACTGCCAACGCGGAAGGAATACCGGGCTTCCCTATTTGCTTTCTGTACCTGACACGGTTGGCGGGAGTGGAGCGCCCAATGCCTCTTGGAGTATTGCCGGGGCTCCCAAAGATGGCTTGAGCCACATAACCATCAAAATTGTGCCGACCCTGATTGCCCAGCCCAGCAAAAACTCCATTTACTGGCCTACAATTCCTGGTTCGTCAACGGTAAAGCTTGGTACATGGGTATTCAGCCCAACCCGAAGAATGGGTTCACCGCCTTGTTTAGCGTATTTGGCGAAGGCAGCCGCCCCGTCGATGGCAGCCCTTACTGCAACGCTGGCGCTGATGGCGGCCAGGCACAAACTGTCATCTGCCCTACGCCTTTGAAGTAGGTAAAAGCTATACGTTGCAGGTGCTCCAGACCAGTGAAACGGCTACAGAAACCATGTGGCGCGGCTCCATCCGTAACGACCAAAGTGGCGCATGGTCAGACATCGGCAATATTGCCGTCACCAAAGACCATGGCCTGTTGCGGACAAGCGGGGTGACTTTTACTGAATTTTTGCCCGCACCATGCCTTGTGAACAGCGGCCACTCTCTGAAGCCATGTTCTACTCACTCAATGGCCGCCGGAATAATATCGACTACTCTGGCAATCTCACGAAGCTAAATGCTAATGGCGGCGCGGGGGATGCAACCCTGAATTTTATTCTGACCATAACAGCTACGTTTACCTGCGGCAGGGGTCAACCCCTGAACCGTCCAAAAAGCCGTTGGCTACCTTTTGTGACAGCCTGTACTCGTCGGTTGCAGGCTGTCGCAGAAATGGCGGAAGTTCAGGGATAGGCGTAATCCAGAATCAGCGGCGCATGGTCGGAAAAGCGTTCGTCCTTGTAAATCCACGCCGCCTTGACCTTGCCTTTCAGGGAAGGGGTAAGAATATGGTAATCAATCCGCCAGCCGACGTTTTTCGCCCATGCTTGCCCACGGTTTGACCACCAAGTGTATTGGTCGGCCTCCTGGTTCACTTCACGGAAACCGTCGACGAATTCCACCTCGTCAAACAGCTTGTCCAGCCAGGCACGCTCTTCCGGCAGGAAACCGGAATTCTTCTGGTTGGATTTCCAGTTTTTCAGGTCGATGTTCTTGTGGGCGATGTTCCAGTCGCCACAGATGATGTAGTCGCGCCCGGAAACTTTCATCGCTTCCATGATCGGCAGAAAGAAATCCATGCAGCGGTACTTGGCCTGCTGGCGCTCCTCACTGGAAGAGCCGGACGGCAAGTACAACGACACCACACTCAGGTTGCCGAAACGCGCCTCAATGTAGCGCCCTTCCGCATCGAATTCGGCGTTGCCCATGCCGGTGATGACTGCATCCGGCGGCTGGCGACAGTAAAGCGCCACCCCGCTGTAGCCTTTCTTTTCGGCATCATGGTAATAGCAGTGATAACCGGCTGGGAAAAATGTTTCCCGTTCAACCTCCAACTGCCCTGCCTGCGCCTTGGTTTCCTGGATGCAGACCACATCTGCATCCTGCTTCAGCATCCATGCGAAGAAACCCTTCTTGGCGGCGGAACGGATGCCGTTGGTGTTGGCGGAAATGACCCTCACGCCGTCGGCATGCCTTCCGGAAAACCACACACCAGCACTTCCAGCAAGGCTTTTTGCGCATGCAGGCGGTTTTCCGCTTCATCCCAGACCACGCTTTGCGNGTAGTCCATGACCTCAGCGGAAACCTCCATACCGCGATAGGCAGGCAGGCAGTGCATGAACAATGCGTCCTTGGCGGCCAACTGCATCATCTCCGCTGTCACCTGATAACCGCTGAAAGCCCGTTCACGCTCCAGCTTTTCGGCTTCCTGCCCCATGCTGGNCCAGGTATCCGTTACGACAACTTCAACACCCTTGACTGCCTCGCTCGGGTCGCGGAAGAAAGTCACATGACCCTTGGTGGCTTCCACCACATCCGCATCCGGATCATAGCCTTCCGGGCAGGCCACATTCAGGTGAAAGCCAAACAGTTGGGCGGCATTCATCCAGGAATGGCACATATTGTTGCCATCGCCGATCCAGGCCACAGTCTTGCCATTGGGCAGGCCGCGCTGTTCCATCCACGTCATCATGTCGGCCAATAACTGGCAGGGGTGAAACTTGTCTGTCAGCGCATTGATGACCGGCACCCGTGAGTTTTTGGCAAACAATTCAACCTTTGCCTGTTCGAAAGTGCGGATCATGACCACATCAACCATGCGCGAAATGACCTTGGCGGAATCCTCAATCGGCTCGCCACGCCCCAGTTGGGTGTCGTTAGGCGACAGGAACATGGAATGCCCGCCCAACTGGGTCATGCCCGCCTCAAAAGACACGCGGGTGCGGGTGGAAGACTTCTCAAAAATCATCGCCAGCGTGCGCAAGTGGAGTGGCTCGTAGGCTTCACCGCGCTTCCACCGATCCTTGAGCTGGATGGCGCGGCCAATGACAGCGTGCAATTCAACAGGCGTAAAGTCGGTTAGCGTTAGAAAGTGCCTGACAACATTATTCATCTCTCTCTGATCCTCTCTCGTTCAACCGCCCACTCAGGACGGCTTTTCTCCAGCAGCCGGTTGCAAGAACGCCTGCACCAATTCTGTTACCATAGTTATTATTTGATCAGCCTGGTCACGGGTTATGACCAACGGCGGCAGCAGGCGGATAACATTGCCTGCCGTCACATTGATCAACAAGCCTTGCGCCAGCGCCTGCTTGACCAGTTCGCCGCAATCACACTCCAGCTCAATACCCAGCATCAAGCCTTTGCCACGAATGTCGCGCACGCCGGTAAGGCTATNCAAACGGGTACGGAACTGTGTGATGAAATATTCACCCATTTCCTTTGCTTTACCCGCCAAATTTTCCTTTTCCATGACCTCCAGGACAGCCAAAGCCGCACGGCAGGCCAACGGGTTGCCGCCAAACGTTGAACCATGGTTGCCAGNGCCAAAGACACTGGCTGCTTTCCCTCGTGCAAGACACGCGCCAATCGGCACGCCGTTGCCTAGCGCCTTCGCCAAAGTCATCACATCGGGGACAACGCCAGTATGCTGGAATGCAAACCACTCGCCGGTACGGCATAGGCCAGCCTGAATTTCATCCAGCATCAACAACCAACCATGTTGGTCGCAAATGGCACGTAAGCGTGGCAGATAATCATCCGCCGGAATACGGATGCCACCTTCGCCCTGCACCGGCTCCACCAGCACCGCGACAATGTCCGGATTGTCCGCCGCCAGCGCCTCCACCGCGTCGGCGTCGCCATACCCGACCCGCACAAAGCCTTCCACCAATGGCGCAAAGCCAGCCTGCACCTTGGCGTTGCCGGTCGCCGTCAAGGTCGCCAGCGTCCGCCCGTGGAAAGAGTTGCCCATCACCACGATGGTTGGCTTGGCGATGCCCTGGTTATGGCCATACAGGCGCGCAATCTTGATGGCGGCCTCATTGGCTTCCGCGCCGGAATTGCCGAAAANAACATTGTCCAACCCGGATAAGGCGCACAACTTTCCCGCCAGCGCTTCCTGGTGTTCGATCTGATAAAGGTTGGACGTGTGCAACAAATTGTTGGCTTGCGCACAAATGGCCTCTGCCACCTCACGGCGCGCATGACCCACATTACAGACGGAAATGCCGCTAAGGGCGTCCAGATATTGTTTGCCTGCGGCGTCCCACAGGTATATGCCCTCGCCTCTGGTGAAAGTCACCGGCAAACGGGCATAGGTTGGCATTACTGCATGGGTCACGGCCTTACCTCCAATCATCGAGCATAGCAGCCAGAAATGCGAAAGGCAGCCCAGACAGGCTGCCTTTGCAAAGAAAGCGGAAGACTATATGCAATAGGAATGGGCTTGTCAACCACCAAAAGATACGTTGTCAAGCAGTTTATTGACGTCAGCGGCAGAAACAAAGAATACCCATCAGACTGCGGCCTACAAGGTTATTCACCGGCTATGATGGCTTGTTTAAAACCCGTGGTCTCATCGGTCGCAAACCCCTGGTCAGTGCGCCAGATGAAGTAGGCGCTGATGCCATGCTGCTCTGCAAAAGCCTTGCCTTTTTCCTCTCCTGACGCCATCAATGCCGTTGCATAGGCGTCCGCAAGTGTTGCATTGGCGGCCAGCACAGAAACGGAAGCAAGGTTATACGTGACAGGATACCCTGTGGCCGGGTCAATGGTGTGGGAATAACGCTTGCCGCCTTGGACAAAATAATTGCGGTAATCGCCGGAAGTCGCCAAGCCCGCGTCCTTAAGTTCAATGCCCTGCTGGATGGCACGGCCTTCCTCAATAGGTTTTTCGATGGCAATCCTCCAGTCGTCGCCACGCGGGCTAAGGCCACGGGTACGGATTTCTCCGGCGACCTCCACCATATACTGCTTGACACCGAGAGACTCCAGGTACAACCCCGCCTGATCGGCGGCAAACCCATCGGCGACCGAGGCAAGCTCCACCAACACATCTGGCCGGGATTTGCGCAATGCTGGAGGGTCAAGCCGCACTTGCAATTTCTGGTAACCCACTTTGGCGCGGGTCGCGTCAATTTCCGCCTGTCCTGGAACAACATCCTTGGCGGAATCATGGGAGGCAAACCNCCATAGCTTGATCAAAGGNNCTACAACCGTCACGTCGTACACGCCGCCGCTTTGCGCGCTGATCTGCAACGTCGTATTCACCAGTTTCGCCAAATCGGCAGAGACGGCAAACCAATCACCGCCTTGGTACTGATTGAAACGCGCAATTTCCGAATCCTGATCCCAGGTGGCAATCAGCTTGTTGGACGCCGCCATTGTCTTTTCCAAACCAGACTGGAGGTCATCCCCTGAAACAGCCGCAGGCACATCAGTAACGGTGACATGCCACAAGGCAGTCCCTTGCATGCCTTCCAAATGCAATCCCTGCGCCTGCTTTCCGCACGCGGGAAGCATGGACAGAAAACCGAACGTCACCCCAAGCAGCAGCGTTCTTTTCATGATACCCAACAACATAACACTAGGTTTTAGTTCCCGTTGCTGATGAACCTTTATCCCCGGAAGGGCTGGTGAAGCGGTCATTCAAATGCTGGACAAAGCGGTCTGTCGCATGGCGGATCGCATCCAACCGCCCCGGGTGCGCCGACTCCAGCCTGCTGGCGAACATTGAAAGATGCTGCGCCAGAATTTTGTGCTTTTCAGGAATGCGCTTGACAGGTTGCCAAAAGAGTCCTCATTGCCCAAACGCTTGGCTACCCGTTTTGCGAAACGGTTGCGATANNAATGCAGACCCAAAGCAACCAGCACGATGACCGTGATGATGGCTCCAGTCGCCCAAGCATTGCCCGCCAGCGACGCCAGCCATGGCGGGTTGAACAGCAACCCTTCCCAATAGCCGAACTCCACGCTCATAGCCAACAACGCAATCGCCAGCAGGCCAAACAGCAACGCGTCTGCCACCAGCACCTGCTTTTTCCAGCGCTGCAAGGCTTCACGCAGGCGCGGGATCGCCTGTTGCTCAATCTGATTGGCGAGGGACTCCATACTGCCGATAATGCGGTAAACACGTTCAATGTTCACCCCATCGATCCGCGCCATAATACGGTTGTAATCCGCATCGCGCTTGGAGACATAACGTGCCCATACATTTTCATCCGGCACCGGCACCGCAAGCCTGTCATTGAACAGGATGTGGAAGCTGCCTGCCGACAATCCCTGTTGCACCAATGATTTTTGCCACGCGGACACAATGTCTTCCAGATTGTCTTCCCGCGCCGAAGTGTCAATCTGGTTCAGGATGAACAGGAATTTGCTGCTGTCATTGCGGCGCATNNGGCCTTTCACCAAATGCTCCAGCGTATCCTGCATCGCGCCAGGCTCAGGGTGACGGGCGTCGAAAAACACCAACACCAGATCGGACAGCTCAATAATGTGGTCAGTAATCCGCAATGTTGATTTGCGTTGCTCGTCGGCGTCAAACCCTGGTGAATCGATCAGAATCTTACCGCGCACCTTTTCGCTGGGCGCAACCTTCATTTGCAGGTAATTATCGATCTTTGCCCCCTCACCACTGGAAACGTTCTCGATATCCTCGCTGATCTGATAGAACGGGAAACGCGGGTCGCCATCCAGAGCAAGCCCCGGCAAAGTCCGAACCTGGGAGTCAGGGCTGAAGGTAATGACGGTGAAACGGTCGTCCACCGCACGGTTGCCGGTACGCTGTAAATCAACCCCCAAGAACGTATTGATGAAACTGGACTTACCCGCTGAAAATGTCCCCAGAACCGAAATCAATGGCCACCATGAAATTTGGGTGGCATAAGATTCGCCACTTGCCAGCAGACCAAGCTTTTGGGCAATGGCATCCAGCTCCCGATACTGATTGACGGTATCCACCAGGATCGGATTCTCCCGTTTGAGATGCTCTTGCAACCGTTTCAGGCGTTGCTCCATGCGCTTGGCTGGTGTCATATGATTCCTCTATTTGGTGGCGATGGCGGTTGCGACAGTGAGCAAATCTTCTTCCGGCATAAGGGCGCTATGCCCGTCTTTTGCCGTTGCGGCACCATCAGGGTGTTCCGGGACTGGGGTAATAACCGGCGTAGCCGGGGCAGGCATGGTTTCGCCTGCGGGCGTAACCGCATCTTNCCCTGTTTGTATTGCAGTTGTTGCGCCATTGGTGCCGGTTTCCACCGGCGGTGTCATTTGTGGCTGCGATGCAGCAACCACAGGCATTGGCACCATGGCCTGTGCTGGCTGGGATTGGGTGGCAGGAGGCTGCGGCCAGCCATAGTAACCATAATTGTAATAAGGGGCTGCAAGGGTTGGCGGCGGAACCACATACGGCGTCGTTTTGTCGCTGCCAAAGGGAGTGAATTTATTGAACATTTTCATTGNGCTGGAAATGTTCTTGTTCATGCTCCAGACATCGCGCTGCATGTTATAAGTGGAAACAGCCATGTTCTGAGTGGAGGCATTCATCTGCTGAATGTTGCCCGCCATATTCTGGGTGCTGTCATTCATGCCTACGATGTTGTCCGTCATCTGGCTGGTCGACACCACCAAGTTGTTCATCTGGCCGGTCATGACATTCATGGTGCCGGAAATTTTATCCATATTCGTTTCTACGGATTTATGCATGTCGGCGATGGTCGCCGTCAGCGCATGAACATCCGTTGTCAAGGATTGCACCAGATAGAAGCCATACGCGGAAAGAATGATAAACGCAACCATCGCCGGGTAGACAATCATTTGCAAGGTACGAGTGACGCTGACTTGTCGCTCCTCAAAATCCTGCAACTCATTCTCAACACCGTGCAATTCATCCTCAATATCATTCATTTCTTGAGGGTTTTCGATCGTTCCCATAAAGTGGCTCCTATTGCCCAGCTTCTGTAGCAATGTCCTTAAACTCAAAGCCGGGAGACTGTGAGTGCTTACGCGTTATCCAATGCGCTATCCATTGTTTTCTCCTACACATCCTTTGGTTTTAAACTGTTTTTTGTTTTTATGACGATAAGGGCAGGCCTAACTGTGTCAAATCCCGAGCCTGCCTTTCGTGCATACCGCCTGGGTTATTTAGGCAGTGCGGCGTCAATCTGTTTAGCTAGCTCAGGATCAACCATATCCACATACAACTTCATATTGAATGCTTCGGTTGTCCGGCCTTGGGCAGCAAGTTTCGGGGCAATCTCTGTAAACAGTTCGGCAGCTTTCTTTGCATTGCCCTGCTTCCAATAAACATTCGCCAGTTCCCCTTTATATTCGATAGAATCTGGCGCTTGCTTCAACAGGCTAGTATAGAACTCAACCGCGTTATCCAGTTCGTTACTCCAATAAGCCTCCCGAGCAGCCCTCAGCAAGTCCGCAGGCTGCTCAACAACTGGCGCTGCCGCTTGTTGTGGTGCAGAAACAGGCGCAGGCGCTTCAGCAGGAGCAGGGTTCTGAGCCTGAACGGCCGCTACCGGCTGCTGCGCCTCGCCAGCGATCACCGCCACTTCAGCAGCGCCCTGGGCTGGAACAGGAACAGGCTGTTGCGGTGCCGCCGCCGGAGCCGCAACAACTTGCGGAGCGGCAACGGGCGCAGCATGCTGCCCCGTTTTCTGGCCATGCTCCGCAACGGCTTGACCATGCTCAACAGGTTTGCCACTCATGCTAAAATTCAGCAGGATTGCGATAATCGCCAGCAACCATGCCAACAATATGGGATGTTTCATCAACCAACGTAAAATATTCATCTAAAACTCCTTAAAAACCCCAAAATCAAATTACATCTACTCGTGCTGATCGGTCATACGGCATATAGAACCCGCCCCAAAACATCCACTTCCTGTGCGGCCTTGGAACGCGGCTCCATTTCGAAGACAGCCAGCCCCTCACTGAAAGAGCGCCGGTAAGTGGTGCGCATGTATAGGCGCGGCTCCAACAATTGAATGCCATCCAGCATTTGCATTGCCTCTGCCGCTTCCCNCGTTTCACGCACAGCATGGTGGGTGTCCGCCCGATTAATGACACCCAAGATTTCGACAGGCTTGCCATCACGGAAGTCATTAATCATCTTCAGGAACCGCTGTGTAGACCAGATATCCGCCTGACTAGGGGCAACCGGCACCAGAATACGGTCAGCCATAGAAACCGCCGTTTTCACCGCGGCCATATCCGCCAAGCCCATATCCACCAACACTTCAGAATTCACCGCATCACTTCCCAAACCGGCCACTGATGTCACCGGTTTGATTGCAGGCAGAAAACCTTCCTCCTGACGAATTTCAAATGCATCCGCCGTCGTCGCCTGAGGATCCAGATCGTATACAATCACATGCTTATTGTGGCGGGTCGCCACCCACAACGCCAAATTGAAAGTTATGGTGCTTTTACCAGTCCCTCCCTTGAGGTTGCCAATCAGCGTAATCATCAGAAACTCACTTTGTTTCAATCAAGTTAAGAACCCGCCCGCCTTGGGGGACGAGCGAGCCCAACATTACTGTTACATAGACGCTGGCGGCTGACCCGTTTGACCACCACTCTGTTGTTGTGGCGCAACCGGCGGCATATTGCCAGGAGCCTGAGGCATTACCATGCCTGGGCCATTCGGACTCCACCCCATCGGATAACCCTGAGGCATTTCCGCATTGTGCATAGGCTGTTGTTGCATTTGTAGCGGAACAGGCTGCCCCTGAGCGTTAAACTGTACCGACGGCGGTGGCGGCGGAATCATCCCACCATCACCCTGACCTTGGGGCACGGGGACAGCGTACAGATAATAATACACCTGAGGCTGTGGCAAGACTGGCGGCGGCGGTGGCGGCATAGAGGGCGCGTCAGGAGCAGCACTAGCTGCTGGCTGTTCCTGCTGCACAGCTTCTGGCGCAGGCTGTGCTGGAGCTGATTCAGCTGACTGCACCGCTGCTGGAGCTTGGGTTGCTGAAGCTTCTGGCGCTGCCGGGACTTCTGGTGCTACCGGAACTTCAGGTTTCGCTGGTTCCGCCGGAACTTCAGGCACTGCCGGAACTTCAGGTTTCGCTGGTTCCACTGGAGTTGCCGGGACTTCAGGTTTCGCTGGCTCCACTGGCGCTGCCGGGGTTTCAGGCACTGCCGGAACTTCAGGTTTCGCTGGTTCCACTGGCGTTGCCGGGGTTTCAGGTTTCGCTGGCTCCACTGGCGCTGCCGGGGTTTCAGGTTTCGCTGGCTCCACTGGCGCTGCCGGGGTTTCAGGTTTCGCTGGCTCCGCTGGTGCTGCCGGAGCTTCTGGTTTCGCAGCCTCCACGGCAGGCAATTCAACGGTTTTCACTTCAGGTGCTGGAGGAGCCGCTGGTTGTTCCGGAACCGCAACAGGAGGCGGTGCTTCTGGCGCTTGCCCTGCTTGAACAGGCGGGATTTCCGGAGCTTTCATTTCAGGGATCATCATTGCCGGAGCCTTTTCGACGCCTTCTGCTTCTTCGGCGTTGCCGTTGGCAGGTGCTGCTTCCGGCAGGACTGGCGCGGGTGGAGCTGGCGGCATAGCCGGAGCTTCTGGCGCTGGTGGCATAGCCGGAACCTCAGGTTTGGCTGGCGCTGGCGGTGCAACCGGAGCCGCCATTGCCGCCGGACTACCCGCTACTGGTGATGAGCCCTGATCAGCAGGGGCGTCAATCACAAAAGGCCAGGGGAGCTGGAGGTAAATCTGTCGATTCAGCCCATACATTTGCGCTTGCCAATACCAAGACAGCGGATGCCACTGCCGAGGCAACTGCCGACGCAAGTTGCTTTTTATTAAATGTCTTCATGCTAGTCTCTTCCTTCCAGATTAAATATCCGTCTTGAGTTTTATGCCCCGCCTACCGGAGGATTTTTTCCGCTNCCGGACATCGCCAGAAACTGAAATTGTGTCATTCGCCTGCTGGCTTTGCAGCGCGTCAAGCCCTTCATTGCCTAGGTCTTGCACCCCGTTTGCCGCATCCCCATGCACCGATTGCCCATTGTTGCTGTCTACTGGCGCTGCTGGCACAGAAGCTTTGCCATCAGTGGCAGCTTTTTCCAATTCCGTAGTGTGGACAGCACCGGAAACAGCTTCTACAGCCGCCTGTTCAGGCCTTGCCACGCCAGCAGCCACCGTTGACGCAGTACTGGCAACCTCTTTAGCCACAGCCGCAGCGGCTTGTGTTTTCGCCTTCTGCCGGGCTTTTTCCTGCTTTGCCGCATTACGTGATTTACGCTTCCGCAGCCATTTATAGCCAGCTGCAACCCAGCCAGCCACACCAATGACTAGGCTTTTCAACAATGAAACCACGTACATGCCTGCGTAAGCCAGCACACCCTTGGCTATCGAAGCCGTGTTCCCACCTGCATGAGAGCCCCCGAACAGAACCCTGCTTCGCTGAAGAACCGCCACCGCTTTGGGAGAGCCACCATTGCCCCCTCCCGTGGNGGGTTCCCCACCCAACGCTTTACCAGCGCTAATACAACCCAGCGGAATAACCAGCAGAGTCAACAGGGTAGCCACCGCGCCGCCAAAAATCAGCGACACTGCCATACCCTGGAAAATCGGGTCAGACAGGATCACCATCGAGCCGCCAAACAACGCCAGCGCAGTGATGACAATAGGACGGGTGCGNNCTTCGCAGGATTGGATGACCGCTTCCAAAACGCTTTCGCCACTCGCCACCGCCTCACGGGAAAAATCCACCAGCAAAATGGAGTTGCGCACGATAATCCCGGCCAGCGCGATAAAGCCTATCATGGAAGTGGCGGTAAATTCGGCATCCATCAGCCAATGCCCTGGCACAATTCCGATCAGCGTCAGAGGAATCGGTGCCATAATAATGGCCGGTAACGTGAAATTGCCAAACTGCGCCACGATCAGCATGTAGATCAACACCAGCGCGGCGGCGAACGCGATCCCCATGTCGCGGAAAGTTTCCCACGTGACAGTCCACTCGCCACCCCATTCAAACGCGGACTTGCCTTCCACGCCTTNGGGAGACTTCAGCCAAAATGCCTGATCCACCAACCGGGTTCCATCCGGCGTGATATAACCCTGCCCATTGTTGGCTTCCGCCAACAGCGTCTCGACCTGCCCCTGCCCATACACCGGTGCGGCCAGACGGCCAACCGTCTCCGCCGTCACAAACTCCACTGAGCGCAAATCCTTGCGATAGACTGGTTTGTCCTGCTTATCGAACACAAAGGTGCCCAATTCATGCAAAGGCACAAACTGCCCCGTATGGTTGGTGACCGGCAATTGCGACAGGCGGTAAATCTGTGAACGCGCGCTCAACGGCACCTGCATGACAATGCGGGTAGGGTCAATCAGGGCATTCTNTTTGATGTCGCCGAGAATAAAGCCTCCCATCGCCATTTCCAGCGTGCGGTTCACATCCTCCGCGGTAATGCCGTTGCGTTGTGCCTTGTCAGAATCCACGGTGAACCGCAGGATGTCATGATCCTCCTCCATCATATTGTCCACGTCACCCAAGTTTTCAGCCTGCCCGAAAAACTTGGTCATGTCGGCGGCCACCTGACGGCGGGTGTTGGCGTCNNCAGTATAGATTTCCGCGACGACGGATTGGAGCACCGGTGGCTCTGGCGGCATCTCCACCACCTGCAACTTGCCATTTGTCCCTTTCAGCAACGGTTGCAGCAACGCCCGCGCCTCCACCGCAATCTGGTGGCTAGTACGTTTGCGGTCGTGTTTGTCCGTCAGCTGCACCTGAATATCTGCCTGCCAAGACTCCTCACGCAGGTAGTAATGACGCACCAAGCCATTGAAGTTATACGGCGAGGCGGTGCCAACATACGTTTGCAGCGCCGTCACTTCCGGAATGTCCTTCAGCTTGCTCGCCAGCGCATGGATGAGGTTGGCGGTCACCGGCAGGGCTGNTCCTTCCGGCATGTTCAACACCACGTTGAACTCAGGTTTGTTGTCCAGCGGCAGCATTTTCACCCGCACCGCTTTGAAAGGGTAGAATAGCAGCATAAAGGCAAAAAATATGCCAATAATACTTAAAAGAAGTATCCTACCTTTAGCTTTGCTCGTCACCAGCGGCACAATCAGGCCTCGGAACAACTTTTCCAGCCTGGCTGCTTGCTTATGCTCTTTCTCGGCGGATTCGCGCAGGCTTTTTAAAGATGGCTTGAAACGGTTGGTCAGCCATGGCGTAAAGGCAAACGCCGCAAACAGTGAAATCACCATCGCCACCGACCCCAGCACAGGAATCGGCAGCATATACGGCCNCATCATCCCGCTGACAAAACCCATTGGCAGCAGCGCCGCAATTACCGTGCCGGTCGCCAAGATGGTCGGGTTGCCAACCTCACGCACTGCGTCCACCGCCGTATCAATACCCGTATCACCCGCCAACAGCCAGCGGCGGTAAATATTTTCCACCACCACAATGGCGTCATCGACCAGAATCCCGATAGAGAAGATCAAGGCAAACAGGCTCACCCGGTCAATGGTCATCCCCATAATCCAGGCCGAGAACACCGTGGTGGTGATGACCGCCGGAATAACAATCAGCACCACGCCCGCAGCCCGCAGCCCCANAAAGAACCACACCAGCAGCGTCACCACGCCAGTCGCCACAAACAGCTTGAATATCAGCTCATCAACCTTGGCTTTAGCCGTTTCGCCATAGTTGCGGGTCACCGACACATGCACGTTATCAGGAATAATGCGGCCTTTCAGCGACTCCAGTTTGGCCAAGACGGCATTAGCCACATCCACGCCATTGGTGCCATGCTNTTTGGCAATCGCCAGCGTTACGGCTGGTGCATTGTCCGCCGGTTCTTGTGCCAGCTCACTCTTCTCTTCGCGGCTAAACAAATTATGTAGCCAGCCATGCGCTTCCTTGACGCCTTGGCCTGTGTAATAGCCGACTGAACGGCTGGCGTCGCTTGGCTCTTCGGTCACTGAAGCCACATCACGCACATACACCGGACGCCCGTCGATGACCGCCACCATCAAGCGCTTCACATCTTCGGCGGAATTGAGGAACGCCCCACTGTAAACCCGGAAGACGCGCGCATCCGGCTCCACTTCACCGGTATTGCGCTCTGAATTGGCCATCCGGATGGCGTTGGCCACCTGTTCCANGGAAACCCCGAAAGTTGCCAGACGCTCTGGCAGGATCTCCACTTTTAGCTCTTCGTGCCGCCCATCAACAATGAAGCTCTGGCTGGTGTTTTTCACCTCACGCAGGCTTTGCAGCACATCAAGTGCCACCAGCCGGAGATTCGCGTCATCCACCTCATTTGACCACAGGGTCAATGTCACCAGCGGCACATCATCCGCGCCTTTGGGCTTGACCAATGGCGGTGCCGCCCCAATCGGAATACGGTCTTTGTTGGACTCCAACTTGTTGTACAATTTGACTAGAGACGATTCCAACTGCTGCCCAACAATGAACTGCACCGTCACCATCGACTGCTCACGGGCGGAATAGGAGTAAACATGATCCACACCCGTCATTTCCGACATAATGCTTTCCAGCGGACGGGATATGAGGTTCTCAACCTCCTGAGCAGAAGCGCCTGGGTACCGGACAAAAATATCCACCATCGGCACAGAGATTTGTGGGTCTTCCTGACGTGGGGTCATTTGCAGCCCCAACAACCCGACTGCAAAAAACGCCAGCAACAATAGCAACGATAACGGGGAGGTAATAAACGCCTTGGCCATAGAGCCAGCCAGCCCCAGATTATGGTGTGGTGTTGCAGGATTGGATAAGTCAGTCATAAGCACTTTACCGTTACAAGGCGGACTAATTTATTGATTTGCAGAAGGCATCCAGCCAGATGAAGCGCCCGCTGGCGGCTTATCAATGACACGTTCATCTGCACTTAAACCGGACACCACCTCCACCTTGCCTTCACCCTGATCAGCACCAAGCCGAACCAGCCGCAATTCTGAGGTATTGTTGTCCTTCACAACCAGTACGCTGGGAAGACTGCGACCGGTCAACAAAGCTGTTTTAGGAATGATGACGACCTTGGCATCGCCTTTTTTGGNCTCCGGCAAGTAGACTTCCGCATACATGCCTGGCGCTGCCACGATATCCACCGGAAGATCAAATTTTACAGTGACCGTATGCCGGTTTGGATCGGCCACCGGGTAAATTTGTGACACTTTTGCCATCGAATTGATGCTGCCATCAATCCTCACGGGCACCACCATTTCTTCTGACAAATTACCCACCAACCCAGAGGGAACATCCGCCAATAGACGCTTGTATTTCACATAGCCATATTTGATTAATGGCTGACCTGGCTGGACAGTATCACCCACCTCAACCATTTTTTCCAGTATGATGCCCTCAAATGGGGCAACTGATTTGGCGTCACGCAGAGCCGCATCAATTTCCTGCAATTGCGACACCGCTTGCTGTAAATTGCTTTGCGCCTGGGAAACGCCTGTCGCACTGCTCATCAAATCGGTATAACGCCCCATGTCGGAGTTGTAATTGCCCATAAAAGAGTCCGCAAAGGGACGCACAGCATAAATGTCAAACATTGCGGGCAGGCCAAACCCTGGCATGTTGCCAATGTCTTTACTGCGGGGCGAAACCAACTCACGGGTATACTGGGCTTGGGAATTTTGCAGAGNCGCCTGGGCAATGGCGATCTGTGCCAGCACAGAATTACGCTTTGCCAACAATTGGGATTCATCCACCTGAATGATGACATCACCTTGCTTGAAGCTGGAACCCGCCTCCCCTGCTGCGACTTTCACCACCCCAGCAACCTGTGCAGACAATGTCACCTCCTTGTAGGGGATGACAGTGCTTCCCAGTACAGATTGGGACAACGAGTCCGCGGTTTCGGCGCGCACAATCTCCGCCGCCTGCGCAACAGCAGACAACAAACAAGCGCACACGAGCATTACCAGCAATCTCGGCGTATTTATTTTTATCCTCATTGGTGTTGATTCTTTNNCCTCAAAGCGGCACGATCTTGAAGGCATTCGGAAGGAAACACTGACTACATGCTTGTGCACCCAATCCTCACCATCCCCTCTCGATAATCTAGGCGAAACTATAGCGTTTAAATCCATCCAATTCCAGTTACATGGGCGAGAATATTAGCTTATCCTTATGGATATGCGATAAAAATGCGCCGTATATTTCCAAACCGCTTATGTTGCAGGGAAAACTCCACCGCCACCAGTTTTTCTTTTGCTTTTGGCAGCTTATCTGCAAATTCCCCGCCACGCCCAGACTTGAAACGGAAACGGGGCTCCCCCTCCACCCCATCCAGCAAAACCAACGACACTGGCGGCTCACTCTCCACATGATCGACCAGGCTCCAGGTCTGCCGCAGTAGCTTGCCGTCCTCCATCACATAACGCACACGTTGCAAAGTGCTGCGCATCTGGCCTGATGCGCGCAATTGCCACGCCACATCCGGGTTGCCGCCCCGGGTAAACTCCAGCAACACCCNCTCATCCTCTGGCTGGACGATGCTGTTGTCTTCGGCCGNGCCTGAACCCGTATTCATCGGCCGCAACAACGCCAGCTGATGCATATCGCGCTCCATAAAAACCATCGCCCGCTGCAATTGCTGGAACTCAGCCTGCGGCCNTTCAACTTGGCGGCCAGCGTCCAGCAGCAGATTGACGGACTGATATGCCATCGTCACCATCAGGGCAAAAATGGCCAGTGAAATCATCAGCTCAACCAGGGTAAAACCACGCAAGCGTTTCATTGCGACGGATTCCTGCGTTTGGGTCGTGGATTGGCGACATAACCCACTTCCACCGCCATCACCTGCCGTTCCTGACCTTGCGGAAAAACACTGACCTTCACTTTGCGCAAGTCATCTTNCCCCGGCATCGCCAGGACTTCCTGACGCCACGTCCAATCCATCCCACCCATTTCCGCCTTGCCGTCGGCCTTGCCCAATGCAGGGAAACCCTTATCTGTCTGCGTCTGCGCAAGCTGGTTCAGGGCAACCCAACGCGCCAGCGTGCTGTCTTTCATGCGCTGATAGCTGGCGAAATCACCACTGCTGGTTTCGACGCTGACAGCGACGACCAAACCCAGCAACAACAAGGCGAACATGATCTCAATCAGGTTGAAACCCCGTTGCCGAGGGGCTGACAGAATACGGCGCGGCACCCCTAGCCCGCCTCAGCGGCTGGGTCTGGCTGCCGCCCGACGTTATCAAACTTGACCACGCCTTCACGATTATCCTTGCCACGCAAACGCCATTCGAAAGGCATCATTTCCCNCGTTGGCAGAATAAACACCTGCGGATGAAGATTCTTGGATGCAGGCAACGTCACCGCCTGCCCCTGCAAGAAAAGCGTTGGCTCATATTCCCCCTNGAACTCATACGCGCCCAGCAGACCATCTTGCTTGACCGGCTCCCATTGCTGGCGGTCATTCTGGACAANAAAGGCATATCCCTTGTCACCAAACCCCAGCGCCAACGCTTGGGAGCGCACGACGCTTTCATCCTGCGCCATCAGCACCCGCGCCCGCAAACGATCCACTTCGTCATTCAACGGGTCAGAAACCGACAGGTTGAGCATGGAGCCAGCCAAGGAATACAGGATGCCGATCACCAGGATGACAATCAGCATTTCCAGCAGGGAAAACCCCGCGCCGTCATCTCGCCATGCCCCTGTCGCCGGAGGGTCGCCCGCATGGCCGAACCCTACTGCTCCAACAGCCAACTGCCGATGTCGTCTTCCGTGCCTTCCCGCTTGTCCGNGCCAATACTATAAATGTCCACTTCACCGCCATGCGTGCCCGGATTCAGGTAACGGTAGTCATTGCCCCACGGGTCTTTGGGCAACGCTTTCATATACTGACGCCAGCGCGGCGCATTGCCAGGGTTGGTCACCAAAGCATTCAGCGCTCCAGAAGGCGGAAATGAGCCATTATCGGCGCGATACATTTCCAGCTTGACCTTCAAATCGCCGACTTCTTTTTTCGCCTTCAGGTTTTGCGCATCCCCCATTACATTCAGGTTGCTAAACACCAGCCCCAGCAAAATCCCAATAATCACAATAACGATCATCAACTCTGTCAGGGAAAAACCAGCTTGCCCCCATGACGCCCCTTCATTGTATTAATGCTCATGCACTTTATCCTCTAAACAAGATTTCGTGACCGCGATTCTGGCATACTGTCCGTCATGTTGCACATCCACGACATCACCCAAAGACTTGAAAAATGCCCGGCCACCTATCTGTTCGCCGCCATTTTCACGGTATTGCTGCCATTATTACAGTTNTTTCATGATCAATTATTGTTTCAGCGCCATCTGATTGCGGCTGGCGAAATTTGGCGGATCTGGACTGGCAGCTTAGTGCACACCAATTATTGGCATGCCGCCCTCAATATTCTTGGCTTTTGGATACTCGCCCTGATCCAACAGCACCCCACCAGCAAGTTGACCCAATTCGCCCAAATACTCTTCATCACCACCTGTGTCGGTGCTGGGCTATGGCTCTTGAGCCCTGGACTCATCTGGTATGCAGGTTTTTCCGGCGTACTTTACGGGCTATATCTGCTAGCAGGCATCCACTTGCTGGCACAGCGGGAATGGCTCACAGCCGCACTGATCCTGCTGGGCGTCTGCGGCAAAACCGTTTGGGACTGGTTGCATGGCGGCGTTTCCCTTTCCTCCGACCTGATTGATGCGCCGGTAGTCTATGCCGCGCATATTTACGGCATGCTTGGAGGGCTGGTGCTCGGGCTTCCCCAACTGCTGAAACCATTCTGGAACCGATGAATATCCGCACACATTGGCGACGGCTATTAGATCATGCGTTTAACCCTTGCTGCGCCTTCTGCCATTTGCCCTGCATTTCCGGCCACCCATTATGCGAGCGCTGCCATGCAGAACTACCATGGCTACTTCCCGAGCAAAACCAACCACTTTCCAATCATGTCAACAGCCTGAGCGCCTTTGCCTACCAACCGCCGATCAGCAACCTGTTGCTGGGCATCAAATTTGGCAAGAACCTGCATGAACTCGCCACGTTGGGCGAACTGACCGCAACCGGCCTGTTGCCGCAACTGGAGCAGATACCGGAAGCCATCCTTCCAGTTCCATTACATGTTTCACGCCTGCATAAGCGCGGTTTCAACCAGGCGCTGGAATTGGTGCGCCCGCTGGCGAAACAACTGGGTGCCCCGCTCTTGACCGACGTTATCCAGCGCAGCAAAGCCACCCAGCCCCAAACCGAACTGGACTCATCCCAACGCCAGTATAATTTGCGCCAGGCATTCCAGTTGGATAAACCGCTACGCTACAAACGCCTGGCCATTTTTGACGATGTCATCACCACCGGAGCCACCGCCCGCGAGTTGGTTGCACTATTACAGCATAACGGCGCTGAACAAGTTGAAATCTGGTCTTGCGCCCGCGCCATTCTGCGCCAAAGTCATGAACTCATGCCGCAAATCGACTACCATTAAATCAACTGAAAAACATCCGGAAGCAACCACCCATGATCCGCAGCATGACGGCTTTTGCCCATCGCGAACTCACCATTGAGCACGGCGCGCTCAACTGGGAAGTGCGCACAGTCAACCACCGCTACCTCGACATCAGCCTGCGCCTGCCGGAAGAGTTCCGCAGCCAGGAAAACGCCATCCGCGAAACCATTCAAAGCAACCTCAAACGCGGCAAGGTTGATGCCACCCTGCGTTTTTCCCCAACCAAGGGCAACACCAGCGAAATCCGCATCAATGAACCACTGGCGCGCGCCTTAATCATTGCCTGCCGCCAACTTGAAGCCATTACCGACAACCCTGAGCCCCTTAAAGCGGTTGACATCCTGCGTTGGCCNGGCGTCACCCAGGACGCCACCCCAGACATGGACATTCTCTCCGCCCACGCCAATGCCCTGTTGCAAGACACACTCGGCGACCTGTTGGAAATGCGCGAACGCGAAGGAAAACGGCTGGCAGACTTCATTTTTCAACGCTGTGACCAGATTGCCGAAATTACCGTGCGCATCCGCAAGCATCGCCCCGGCATCATCGCCGCCCAACGGGANAAAATCATCAACCGCATTGAAGAGCTGAAACTTTCNCCCGATTACAACCGTATCGAACAAGAACTGGTGATTCTCGCCCAACGCCTGGATGTGGACGAAGAGCTGGACCGTTTGATGGCGCATCTGGACGAAATCAATGATGTGCTGGAACGTGATGAACCAGTTGGCCGCCGCCTTGACTTCCTGATGCAGGAACTTAACCGCGAAGCCAATACGCTTGCCTCCAAATCCAATGATTCCGACACCACGCAAGCAGCTGTCGACCTCAAGGTCATGATTGAACAGATGCGCGAACAAGTGCAAAACATCGAGTAACGCCAACAAATCCAGCCTTCAAACTGCTTGAAACTACCGAGCCAGCCTCCATATTCGCATCAAGCAAACAAAGCACCTTAATTTATGGAGGTTACATCATGAACGTTACCCGTTATGAACCATGGTCTCTGCTGAACCAGTTGCAACGCGAAATGGACAATCTGATGCGCCGTGATGCAGACACCACTAGCCCGATGAGTGACTGGACACCAGCAGTCGACATCCGTGAAACGCCTACTGCTTGGCTGTTGCATGCCGATATTCCAGGCGTAAAAGCGGAAGACATTGAAATTCACATGGAAAGTGGCGTACTGTCGATCAGCGGCAAACGTGAAGTCGACAGTAGCGAGGAAAAAGAAGGTTATAAGCGCGTTGAGCGGGTGCGTGGGCGATTCCATCGCCGCTTCAGCCTACCTGACACAGCTAATGGTGATAAGATCACCGCAAAAAGCAGTAATGGCGTGCTAGACATTACCATCCCCAAACAGGAGAAAGTATTGCCACGCAAAATTGCGGTACAAATTGAATCCTGATTGACAGTCTTTATGATGGCACGATAAAAACGCCGCTTATGCGGCGTTTTTTATCGTAGACTTGGCGGCAGAGGTATCAGATGGAATACAAAGACTACTACAAAACTCTGGGGGTCGAGCGCACTGCTGACCAGGAAAGCATTAANAAGGCTTTTCGGCGCATGGCCGCAAAATACCACCCTGACCGTAACAAGGAACATGGAGCCGAAGAACGCTTCAAGGAAATCAATGAAGCCAACGAAGTATTGAGCGATCCGGAAAAACGCGCCCGATATGACCAACTCGGCTCCAACTGGCGGGCAGGCGACAATGTCAAACCTCCACCAGGCTGGGGAAACTCCTCCGCCCAATTTAACGCCTCATTTTTTGAAGATATTGCCCGTAAAGGATTTGGCAACCAAGGATCACCCTCTTCCGGCTTCAGCGACTTTTTTGAGGGGCTGTTCGGCGGAGGTTTTCGCCGTAACCAGTCCGCCCCCAACCAAGCGACGGTCGTNCACCCACCGATACAGACAGCCACCATCCAATTGGATTTGGAGGACATTTACCGAGGTTCCAACAAAACCATCCGACTACCCACCGGAAACAACATGCAGATCCATATTCCGGCGGGCATACACGGCGATAAAAAAATCCGCCTCCCAGGCAAAGGNCCAAATGGATCAGATTTCTTTCTCAAGGTCAAACTGAAAGAGCATCCATTATACCGGATTGAAAATAATGACATATTCATGAACTTGCCTATAGCCCCTTGGGAAGCAGCATTAGGCGAAACCATCACCGTGCCAACCTTAGCAGGCAAGATCAGCCTGAAAATTCCTCCCGGCTCACAATCCGGCAANAAAATGCGCCTGAAAGGCCGGGGATTGCCAGGCAAAGAACCGGGTGATCTCTATATCATCCTGCACGTTNNAACACCCCCTGCTGATACCGCAGAGCANAAAGAGTATTATGCCAGAATGAAAATGCTGTTTGGTTGGGATCCCCGGCGGCAGCTTACCTGACAAGGAACATTCTCCCCAGATAACTGTCTGAAAACACTGGACACTACTACATACCGAGAACAGTAAAATATGGTTATGTTACCTGTAATGCGCAATATGGCCTTAGCAGCGACACTTATTCTGCCACTGGCNGGGCCTAATATCGCCTGTGCAGCGCTCCCTGCCGAAATCAACGGCCAAGCATTGCCATCACTGGCCTCCATGCTAGAAAAGGTGACGCCAGCTGTTGTCAACATCACCACAGAGGGACGTCAGCCGCTTAACGACTCCTTACTAAGCGACCCGTTCTTCAGGCGNTTTTTTGGTGAGTCATCTCCTGGCGACCGGCAAATCAGCGGCACAGGTTCAGGCGTCATCATCCATGCCCAGCGCGGCCATATATTAACCAATGCACATGTTATTGAGGGAGCCGATACGATTTATGTCACACTAAAAGATGGCCGCAAATTCATCGCCGAAGTGGTAGGCATTGATCCCCGCGCTGACCTAGCCGTGCTGCAAATTCCGCCAGAACGCCTGACCGCCATGCGCTTCGGCGATTCTGACCATTTGCGGGTGGGTGATTTTGTCGTTGCAATCGGCAACCCTTACAGCATTGGCCAGACTGTCACCTCTGGCATTATCAGCGCCCTGCACCGCAATCCAGGCATCAGTGAGTATGAAGACTTTATCCAAACAGACGCCCCCATCAACTTGGGCAACTCAGGCGGNCCCTTGGTCAATTTGCGCGGAGAACTTGTTGGTATCAATACCGCCATTCTTGGCGATCAGGCAGGTGGAAATCTAGGCATAGGCTTTGCTGTACCGATTAACATAGCCGCGGGCGTCATTACTCAAATTATCAAATATGGCAAAGTTGAGCGAGGCCAGCTGGGCATTGAAGTTCAGGATGTTGACGCAGAAATGGCGCGTAATTTTGGACTCNNCCCCAATGAAGGTGCCATCATTAACCAGATTATTCCTGGCTCACCGGCAGAAAAATCCGGCGTTCAGGCTGGTGATATCATTCTGCAACTTAACAGCAAAAATATTACAGGCGCAGTTGACGTTAAAAACATGGTGGGCGACCTAAGGGTTGGCAGTGAGGTTCACATGACACTGCTTCGAGCGGGAAGACCAAGAAATATAACCGTTACAATTGGCACTCCTGGAGCCAGCAATTCAACGCCATCACCCACTGTCGCCATCCAAAAACCAGGGAACCAACCNTTTTGGGAAAAGAATCCGCAATAAACAACTCCACAATAGGCTGATTCTTGATAAAAGCCAATGAGCTGGGTAGAATCACATGAAGCCAACCATACACAAAAAACAACGATGGATTAAAGTATTTTATTTTTATAACGTAACAAAACAAGCTATTATCTTGTATAAGCTCATTGAGCAATAAGATATTTATCAATTAAAAGTTTCCGTGAAGTATCAGAAAGTGCGTTTTTATGATGCTTAAGCCCGGCATCTGTGCTTTCTGTTTACGGATACAGGTTTGGTGTCCCCAATCCAAGCCTGTTCGTTAAACCCCGGCTTTTTAGACCCCCTGTTTGGCCGGGGTTCCTTTTTACAAGGTAAGCTTACCTTGATTGAAATGAACTCTTCCTGAACACCACTATCCAAAGCACATCACTCTTGTCTGTCAGCATCACGACCAAGCCACTGATCCAGAACATTCCAGCACTCATCTAGCCCATTCTTGCTCAAGGCGGAAAAAGTTTGTATGGAAACCACCCCGAAATCGGATAGAGCCTTACGCACCTGCAATAGCACATTCGCACTTGCCCCACGGGTAAGCTTGTCAGCCTTGTTCAACAAGATATGCACAGGCAAAGCCCTGCCCTGCGCCCAACGCAACATTGTCTGATCGTACTCCGTCATTGGATGGCGAATATCCATAACCAACACTAAGCCTCGTAAAGTATTGCGTTGCGTTAAGTAAGACTCAATGAACTTCTGCCACTCCAGTTTGACCGGCTCTGGCACTTTGGCGTAGCCATAGCCAGNCAAATCAACCAGAAAATCGCCATCCGGCAAACAGAAAAAGTTTATTAGCTGCGTACGCCCTGGTGTCTTGCTGGTTCTGGCCAATGATTTCTGCGAACATACTTGGTTAATGACGCTAGACTTTCCGGCATTGGAGCGGCCTGCAAATGCAATTTCCAGCCCTTTTTCCGCTGGCAATGTCTTACGGGTGGTTGCGCTTTGCAGAAAGCGAGCCTGCTGAAAGTAATGATTCATAATGTTAGCGTTCTCTAATATTTTTGCGGAATCGAGACAGAATATGGTATACAATCCAGTCGTTTTTTCAGGGTGCATCACCAAAGCGATGGCTGCGACACACCGGAAAAGCTGTAGGGCGTGTGGATCATGGTATGCCTGCGTCAGCTGATGCAGATTAAAATGCGTCAGACATGATTGCAAGTTGTCGCCTCAACCGCAGCAAGACGGTTAGGCAGCGTGTCTTGCTCAGGACGGGCACAGGGAGTCGTCCGGACAAACCGAACGAATGACAGATTTTGTAGATATCTTAGGAGCACTTCGAGATGAAAAAGCACTCTTGCTTGTACTGACCGGCATGGCTATTAGCGTCGCCACCTCTGTTTGGGCAGAAGAAGGAAAAATAGTCGGCAATGCTGACGCAGGCAAAACCAAATCCGCCACCTGTACTGCATGCCATGGCGCGGACGGCAACAGCACCAATCCTGAATGGCCAAAACTGGCAGCCCAACACGCAAACTACATCGTCAAACAGCTGACCAACTTCAAAAATGACGAGCGCACAAACGCCACTATGGCACCGATGGCAAAACCACTGAACGAGCAGGATATGGCCGACTTGGCGGCTTATTTTTCATCTCAAACCCGCAAACCTGGCGAAGCTGACCAAACCCAGATCGCTCTTGGTGAGCAAGTCTATAAAGGCGGCAACAATGCCTCCGGCGTAGCAGCCTGCGCAGCCTGCCATGGNCCTAACGGCGCGGGCAATCCAGCCTCCAACTTCCCGTCACTGTATGGCCAGCAGACCACCTATATCAAAAACCAACTGAATGCATTCCGCAAAGGCGAACGCGCCAATGATGCTGGCAAAATGATGCGCAATATTGCAACTAAAATGACAGATGCCGAAATCAATGCCGTTGCCGAGTACATTGCCGGTCTTAAGCAATAAAATTACTATTTGGTAATGGACTGAAGCAAGACAGGGGTGGCTTTTGCCACCCTTTGTTGTTTTAATGCACCCTCCTGTCTGGACGATTTTGTGGTATGAAAAGCTCCCCCACTGCCGTTGCACGCTTGATCAAATTCCTGGGTTCCATGAACTTGGCTATCAGCTTGCTGCTGGTGGTGGCGATAGCCTCCATTATCGGAACCATCCTTAAACAAAACCAACCTTATACTGACTACGAAATCAAGTTCGAGCCATTCTGGTTTGACATATTCAAATCGCTNGGCCTGTACGACATGTATTCAGCTGCATGGTTTCTGGCCATCCTCACGTTTCTGCTGCTATCCATTGCGACCTGTGTTGGGCGCAACACACCTGGCATCTTGCGCGAACTCCGCCATTTTCGTGAAAATGCGCAGAAAAAGTCGCTGCTGGCGATGAAGCATCAATTGTCCCTTAACAGCGAATTAAGCAGCCAGGACGCGCATACCATGGCGCAGCGCATCCTGGCTGCCCAAGGGTTCAAAACCCGCCAGAAAGTGGCTGACAGCCATATCGTGGTCGCAGGCATGAAGGGCGCNGCCAATCACTGGGGATATTGGTTCACCCACATTGGCATGATTGTGATCCTGCTAGGGGCAGGCATCCTGGATAATGGCAGCCTCGCCATCCGCATCGCCGAATGGCAGGGCAAACTCAAACCAGAAACCCGTACTATCCCAGTGGCTGAAGTCCCCGCCATCAGCCAGCTGCCCGCCAGCAATGCCGCTTACCGCGGTTCGGTCGACATACCGGAAGGCAATNNCAGTAACGTCATTTTCCTGCCGGTGCGCGATGGTTACTTGGTGCAATACCTGCCATTTGATGTTGAAGTGAAGGATTTCCGCGTGGAACATTACTCAACTGGCATGCCAAAATCTTTCGAGAGCGATTTGGTCATCCATGACAAAAGCGCGCCTAAACCTCTGGCGACCACCATCTCCGTCAACCACCCGCTGGTATACAAGGGCGTAGCCATTTACCAAGCCAACTTCGGCGATGGCGGCTCCGAAGTCAAACTGCGCCTCTATCCATTCAACAACCCGCAAGCGGCGCAAAACATGGATGGCAAGATTTTCAGCGACTACAATCTGACACGCGACAACAAACAGTACAAACTGGAGCTGAACGATTTCCGCCTGTTTAACATTAACGACATCGAAGAGCCTGACGGCAAAACCAAAAAACAAAACATCGGNCCCAGCATCACCTTCAAAGTGCGTGACGCCACCGGGCAGGCGATGGAATACCAGAACTACATGAGCCCGATCGACATCAAAGGGCAACGCTACCTTATCAGCGGGGTACGCGGCACACCGGCTGAACCGTTCCGCTACCTGCACATCCCGCTCGACCCTAAAGGTGGCATCGACCGTTTCATGACCTTCCTGTCCAATATCCAGAACCCGGAACTCGTGAAAAAATCGGCGCTGGCAACCACCCAGACATCCATGCAGGAAACAGCCATCCAAAAACCGGAGCTGGAAAACCAAGTGGTTGAATCCATGGTTCGTCTGACCAACCTGTTTTCCAGCAAGGGTTCAGATGGCGTCATGCAGGAAATCACCGAACGTTTTCCCGAAAACCAGCGCGCGAACGCCGCTGACGCCTTCATGAAAGTCCTGAATGCCTCATTGCGCNNCTTGTACCTGGAGACATTGAAACAGGAAGGGATAACGGGCGAACCAAGCGATGCTGACTGGCAGTTNTTTGATGACAGCATCATGGCGATCGACAAAATTTCCGCTTACGGCTCCCCCTGGTTCCTGCAAATGACCAGCTTCAAACAGATTGAAGCCTCTGGCTTGCAGATCACCCGCTCACCCGGCAAACCCGTCGTGTACTTTGGCAGTGTCATGCTGGCAGTGGGGGTATTCCTGCTATTCTATGTTGCGCATCGTAGAATATGGGTCTGGATTACACCACGGGAAAACAACCACTCAGAGGTTGTTGTGACTGGCAGCAGCAACCGTAATCAGCCAGAATTTGATAGTTACTTCGACAAATTGCAAGGTATTTTCCAGCAAGCGATGGCACAAGAGGTGAATCATGTCCGTCCCACAGCAAGCGATTGACTCCTGATTGAACAACCCAACCTGTTCAGACAATTGAAACTGGCGGATTGGTTATGGGCGGGCATTGTGCTGGCCGCCGCCGCCTTAGTTTTCAGCCGTTATGGCGGCAATATGGACGCTTATGAAATCGGCATCCTTAGCCTGACAACTCCTGGCCTCATTGCGCTAGGCTGGTACTGGAAAGCGATCCAACCATATGCGTTGACAGTCGCTGCCCTTAGCCTGCTCGGCATTTGGTTGTATGGCGGCGATTATGGCAACGCTGAAAAGGCGTTTGGGCTGAGATTCCTGTTTTCCAGCCAGTCGGCGGTCATGTGGATGAGCGCCCTATTTGTCATGGCGACGGTCGCCTATTTCGGCGGCCTGTTCAGCGGCAGTGAATTTACACAGAAGACCGGCACAGCCCTGACCTGGGCGGCGCTGATCATGGGGCTGACCGGCCTGATGGTCCGCTGGTACGAATCCTACCTGATCGACCCCGAATTCGGGCATATCCCGGTCAGCAATTTGTACGAAGTCTTCATCCTGTTCTGCCTGATTACCGGCCTGCTTTATCTGTACTACGAAGGGCGTTACAAAAACCGTGCGCTGGGCGGCTTTGTCCTGCTGGTCATTAGTGCAGCGGTTGGCTTTCTGTTGTGGTACAGCTTCGAACGCGACGCTGACAAAATCCTGCCGCTGGTGCCAGCGCTAAAAAGTTACTGGATGAAAATCCATGTGCCCGCCAATTTTGTCGGTTATGGCTCATTTGCCTTGGCCGCCATGACCAGCGTCGCCTATCTATTGAAAACCTATGGTGAAAGACATAATCCGCAAGGCTTTATCACGCTGCGCCTGCCAACGCTGGAGATGCTGGATGACATCACCTATAAAGCTATCGCTTTGGGGTTTGCATTTTCACCATCGCCACTATCCTCGGCGCCATGTGGGCGGCGGAGGCCTGGGGTGGCTATTGGTCATGGGATCCGAAAGAAACCTGGGCACTGATTGTCTGGCTGAATTATGCCGCTTGGCTGCACCTACGCTTCTCGAAAGGCTGGCGCGGGGTGCCGATGGCTTGGTGGGCGGTGGTCGGCCTGTTTGTCACCCTATTCGCGTTTTTGGGAGTCAATATGTTTCTTTCCGGCCTGCATTCTTATGGTGAACTTTGATCCCATGAATGAGTCTGAACAAGGGCAATCCATAACGACAAACCTCTGCACATTCAACGAAACATACAGGGAGACAATGAAACAATGAAAAATGTGTTTGGCCATACCCTCGGCCTGGTAATGACGATAGTGCTTGTCCTGACAGGTTGTGTGCCGGAATCCGGTCAGGCGGATGAGTTCAAGGAAGGAACCGATTACGCCCTGATTTCACCGCCGATACCTGTCCAGGCAGCGGGGAAGGTGGAAGTCACCGAACTTTTCTGGTATGGCTGCCCGCACTGCTACCATTTGGAACCCACCATCAACAAATTCCTGCAACACAAGCCCGACAATGTTGTGTTCCAGCGCGTGCCTGCGACACTGAGCCCCCGCTGGACGTACCACGCCCGCCTGTATTACGTCGGCCAATTGCTGGATCCGGACGGCAGCAAGCGTGTCCACGGCAAGATTTTTGACGCGATACAGCAACAACGCCGCAAGATCGACAATGATGAAGCGCTGACCCGTTTTTTCACTGACCTTGGCTTTAGTGCTGACCAAGTTAACAATGCCCTGCAATCCATGGAGCTTAACGCCATGATGGCGCGCGCCGATGAAGTTGGCCAAATGTCCAAAGCGGATTCTGTCCCCTTGGTCATCATCAACGGCAAATATAAAACCAGCCCCAGCATGGTTGGCAATGAGGATAAACTACTCAAAGTCATGGACTACCTGATCAAGCGGGAAACAAAGTAAGGAACGGAGGCTAATACGATGCGCAAACTCAGTCTGCTCGACAAAATACTGGTCGAAATCGACCAGTCCATGCGCGTAGTACACGCCACCGCCCCCACCACCGAACGCCCGAATCCCGCAGAAGGGGTGCAGGAAACTGCNCCCCTCAGCGACGGGGATCGTGACCTGATCCGCCGCCTGATGCGCATCAACCATACTGGTGAAGTGTCCGCCCAAGCGTTGTATCGCGGACAAGCCATGACAGCCAACCGCCCTGACATCAAGGCGCAGATGGATCGCTCCGCCATGGAGGAAAATGACCATCTGAACTGGACGGAAAAACGTTTGCAGGAACTCGGCGGCNNAAAAAGCCTGTTGAACCCATTCTTCTACTGGGGTTCATTCACGATTGGCGCGCTGGCTGGCAAGATCGGCGACAGGTGGAGCCTGGGCTTTGTCAAAGAAACTGAAGACCAGGTGATCAAGCACCGNGAGGAACACATCAACCGCCTGCCAGCCCATGCCCTGCCTGATATGGCGATCCTGCAGAAAATGAAGGAAGATGAGGCGCATCATGGCCATGTGGCGCTGCAATCCGGCGGAGCGAAATTACCCTTCCCGGTGCGCAAAGTCTTAATGCCATTAATGTCAAAAGTGATGACCAAGAGCACTTATTACATTTGAGGCCAATCCAGCCCCGCATAGCCCAGCAGAGCCGCAAGCTGCGTGCACAGCTCACCGGCAAGCTCCAATGGTGAGCGCCGGATGCCCAAGTCCTTGCATTGCGTCACCTGCAAACCCGCGTAGCCACAAGGGTTAATGCGCTGAAAAGGTTCCAGGTTCATGTCCACATTCAGGCTTAGGCCATGGTAAGTGCATCCCTTTGATACCCGCAAACCCAACGCCGCAACCTTACTCCCTTGCACATAAACCCCAGGCGCATCCCTGTCACCAGCCGCTGCAACACCATGCCCCGCCAGTAAATTGATGATCGACTGCTCAATCAGGATGACCAGTTCACGCACCCCAATCCCCCGCCGCCGTATGTCAAGCAGCAAATACACCACCAGTTGGCCAGTNNAGTGGTAAGTCACCTGCCNCCCACGGTCAATGCGGACAACGGGAATATTTCCGGGAGCCAGCACATGTTCCGGCTTGCCATTGCGGCNCAGAGTAAACACTGGCGAATGCTCCACTACCCACAGCTCATCCAGTGTTTCAGCATTGCGCTGCTGGGTAAAGTCCTGCATCTTCCGCCACACTGGCTCATATGCCGCCTGCCCCAGTAGCCTGACAGACAAAGTGTCGACGGCGCGCGGAGTCAGATTGAAGATGCCGTTATCCTTTCCTACAACGCCCACAACACCAGTTCGCAAGCTTTCAGCTCCTGATAGACCGCGTCGATCTGTTCCTTACTGGTGGCACGTAAATTCACCGTCAGGCTTTGGTATTTACCCGCAGAACTTTCCCGCGATTGCACGTTTTCGGAAGGCTCAAAACTACCGTCATGCCGACTCACGATTTCGCATACCCGGACATGAAACTCCTCTGCTGTGCGCCCTACCACCTTGATAGGAAAATCGCACGGAAACTCCAGCACCAGCTCTTCCCTTTGCCCAAACCGCTCCATGTTCAACACCCTCCCAATTAATCGGCGAAAAACTTCTGGATGCCATCCACCAACTTACGCCACCAGCCGCCTTCCGGCACATCCTCCAACGCCATCAAGGGCGTTTCCTTGACAACCTTGCCCAGCTCCTGGTCGGTAATGATGATCTTACCCAGTGTGTCTCNCCTCTTAATGGGGGCGTCAATGCCTTTATCAACCTGCATGCCGCCCTTCAGCTTGTCGTAACGCCCTTTGGTGATGCTGACAAACAAATTGTCCACCACACCGGCAGGCACTTCCGCCTTGTCGCCTTTCCATACCCTCACATTCGCCAGCACCGCCCCCGCATCATATAGCTGGTGAGTCTCAAAGGTGCGGAAACCATATTCCAACAGACGCTGGCTGGTATTGGCACGCTCGTCCTCACTCTTGGCNNACAACACAACGGAAATCAGGCGCATATTGTCGCGCTTGGCTGAGGCCACCAAGCAGAAGCCCGCCGATTCGGTATGGCCTGTCTTCAGCCCATCCACTGTTGGATCGCGCCACAGTAACTTATTCCGGTTCTGCTGCTTGATATTGTTGTAGCTAAATTCTTTTACTGAATAAAGCTTGTACCATTCTGGGAAATTATTGATCAGAGCTGTCGCCAATTTGACAATGTCACGGGCGGTGGAGTAGTGATCCTGTGCTGGCCAACCGGTCACATTCACATAGTGGGTGTCCTTCATACCCAGATCGGCAGCAGTCTTGTTCATACGCTCGACAAAGGCATCTTCACTGCCTGCCAGATGTTCGGCCAAGGCAACCGCCGCATCATTGCCAGATTGGATGATCATGCCCTTGAGCAGCAGTTCCAGCCGAACCTTCTTGCCCAACTCGGCAAACATGCGGGAGCCTTCCATTTTCCAGGCTCGCTCACTAATCAACACTTCATCATCCAGCTTGATGCTGCCTTTGCCCAACTCCTGGTAAATGAGGTAAGCCGTCATCAGCTTGGTGATGCTGGCAGGCTCAATGCGCATGCTGGGATTGATCCCCGCCAGTTCCTCGCCACTCTGGAAATCGACCAAAAGGTAGCTTTTCGCCTCAATTTCCGGGACACCCGGAGCCAGCGCAATGATTTCTGCCGGAAGCGACGGATCGTTATAGGGGGCGGTGGACATCTCTTTAGGAGCGGGTTCTTCCGCCTGTTGTGAGGCAACCTGCGGGTCGGCCTTCGGTTCGGCGACAGCAACACCCACCGCCAGCATCAACACCAGCAACAGCGGCCTAAAAGTCCTTATAAGCATTACCTGCCCCTTTACTGACACGATTATTCACACGACGCCTACGGTAACGGAGACACAGCTAACGCGCAACCACCTTGAACTTGGTCAGCCCATTACTTTCCAGCATATCCTTCACATTATCGATCTGATCCTGATTGTAAAGCGNGTAAATCCTGACTTGGTACATTTCGCGCCCATCTTGTTTCGCTGTCGCCATTTCGGCTTTACCCAATCCAACTGAAGTTAGGCGCACAAACATATCCAACGCAGCATTCTGGTCTGGCCAAGTGCCTGCAATCACATAATAAGGCTTGGACTTGTCCACCGGCTCTGACGGTTTCGGGTTCATGGCGGCGGCAGGAGGCGGTGGTGCAGCTGGCAGCTGCATATCTGCTGGAAGTTGGCTTTGCGCAATGGCTTCCACCTGAACCGGCGCACCAGTGCGNNCCTTGATGCCAAGCGCATTCGCCGCCGCAAATGAAAGCTGAATCAAGTCACCTGAATCAANAGNGCCACGGTCATTAATGCGCACAACAATACTTTTGCCATTCTGTTGATTGGTGATGCGCGCAAAACTGGGGAGCGGCAATGTCCGGTGTGCAGCCGAATAACCATACATGTCAAACACTTCACAGCCTGCTGTTTCTGTGCCTTGGTACTCNNGGCCATACCAAGCGGCGGTTCCACTTTCAGAATAACCATCGGCAGAATTCAACACCTGATAGGACTGATTATTAATCGTATAGTTAGCGTCATTGCCGCAACCACTCCGCGCTGTAGTGCTGCTTGCCGCGCCTTGACCCGCCACTCCGGCGGCTGCAACCGCCTCAGCCTTGTTGGCACTATTGCTGCTGCATGCCGTCAGCCCCATTATGACGGAGGCCAACAGAACTCCCGAAAATTGCCAGTTTATTGTCATCATAATTTTCCAGCTTTTATCATTGCCCATTTTTAGAGAAGCTGGCCTGCACACAGGCCAGCTCTTCCGAAGTTTACCTATTATAAACCAAACTTGCGCTGACGGATGGCCTGAGCCAACTGGTGGACTGCCATTGCATATTTCACATTGGGATTATACCGGGTAATAACATAGAAGTTTTCCCCGCCTACCCAGTATTCATCCGTCGAGCCTTCCAGCTTGATTAAACTGACATTGGAGGAATTAAGCGCCCCTTGCGGCCTGACTCCACTCGCCAGCAACTGGCTCAAGGTGCGGGAAGGCTTTTTGGCCGTTGTCTCAGCAATACTAGCATAGCCACCACCGGAAACATATGCAGGCACCGCCACGCCTCCNNCCCGTTTCCAACCATTCTTGGCGAAGTAGTTAGCCACACTTGGGATAGCGTCTTGAGGATTCCACATATCGCGTTTGCCGTCACGATTGCCATCAATGGCATAGCTGCGGTAACTGCTGGAAATAAACTGCCCCAGCCCCATCGCCCCTGCATAAGACCCCTTGAAAATTTGCGGCCGCACCCGCTCCTCACGCGACAGCAACAGGAACTGCTCCAGCTCCTTCTGATAGAAACTGGCGCGGCGCGGGTAATCAAAACCCAGCGTCGTCAGCGCTGACAACACGTTATGCCCCGTATTTTTGCCGTATTGGGTTTCCACCCCAATAATGGCGACCAGATATTCAGGATCGACACCATACTGACGGGTAGCCGCATCCAACAACGCCTGGTTACGGTTCCAGAAATCCACCCCACCACGGATGCGTTCTTCGGTAAGGAAAATTGGGCGGTACGCACGCCACCCCTGGCCTTCCGCTGGCGCGCCAGCCTTGGTCAAGGCTTCGGAATCACGCTGGACACCAGAAAATGTCTGCTCCAGAAATGCGATATCAAAACCATGCTGGCTGTTCATCTTGCCGATAAACTGGCGCAAGGCCGGATAGCTGGCGTAATCGCNCCCGCAACCCTTGCGCATAATTATTGGGCGGCTGGCGCGGCGGTGTCGTTGCAGGCGGGGTGGTATTGCTACGAGGCGGCACTCCAGCTGTGGGGGCGGTGCCGCTTGCCCCGTAGGGGCTGATGAAGGCGGTGAAAATACCCACGGCCATTGCGGGCTGGCCGAGCCAGGTGGCGTACCGCATCCACCCAGCAGACTGCCCAACAATGTTAGGATGGCGAACTGACCAAGCGTTTTCTTCCCTATAGGTGAATCCTGCATGACTCCCATTTTTCTCTCCTGATAACCTTTAGGAAGCGCCAGAAAATCCGTCTTCAGCCCTCCTGTTGATAGATACGTTTGCGCTTTCTCATGCCCATGATAATGCCAAAACTCATCATTAGCGTTACCACCGATGTCCNCCCGTAACTCACCAGGGGCAAAGGCACACCGACCACAGGCAGCAACCCACTGACCATGCCGGAATTCACAAACAGATAGAAAAAGAATGACACACTAAGACCTCCACCCAGGAGACGGGCGAACGTATCTTCCCNCTTACTGGCCAGATACAAACCACGCCAGATAATGAACAGATACAACCCCATCAGGATCAGATTGCCCACCAGCCCGAATTCTTCGCCAAAAACCGCGAAAATGAAGTCCGTATGCCGTTCCGGCAGAAAATCCAGATGGGACTGATCCCCATTCATCCAGCCCTTTCCGTAAAACCCACCAGAACCAATCGCAATTTTTGACTGGTAAATATGGTAACCAGTTCCCAACAAATCGGATTCTGGATTCAAAAGTGTATCGATGCGCCGCCGCTGGTAATCATGCATGCCGAAAAAATACAACAAAGGTGCCGCCACTGACACCAGCATCAAGCCGCTGCTAATCAGCCACCAAGACATGCCCGCCAAATAAATGACGAAAAACCCCGAGGTTGCTATCAACAGGGCGGTGCCCAAATCCGGCTGTTTCATAATCAACAACATCGGCACAAACACCAGCAACAGCGCAATCACCACGTCAATAAAGCGCGGCGGCAGGGGCTTTTCCGAAAAGTAATAAGCCAGCATCATCGGCACCGCCAGCTTCATGATTTCCGCAGGCTGAATGTCCGTACCAACGTATAACCAGCGCTGCGCGCCTTNTTTGGTGACGCCGATCACCAGCACCAACACCAACAAGGTCACTCCAGCGCCATACAGCCAGATAGACCACAGCCGCAGGGTTTTACTGGAAATTTGTGAAANAATAACCAACAATCCCAAGCCAATCAAAANATTCACAATCTGCCGCTGAACCTGCATATCGGCATCACTGGCGCTATAGAGGGTCGCCAACCCCAGAAATACCAGCAAGGACAGGACTGCCAGCAGCACAGCATCAACCCGTTGCAGGGCGACAACCAACCATGAAGGCAAAAGACTATTAATCATGCGGTCCTCCGCCCCACTGGCGTCTGTTTCGGTCTCTGATGGCGACAACTTGTCATCCCCGTATTGTTTCAACAAGTAAGCATCCATGATTTTGCGCCCGATAGGAGCTGCGGTATGGCCTCCGCTACCCGAGGAGTTTTCAACAATGACCGACACTGCAATTTTCGGGTTGTCCACTGGCGCAAAACCGATAAACAATGCATGGTCGCGCAGCCGCTTGGCGATGCGGCCAGCATTGTACTTTCCGCCCGACAGGCCGAAAACTTGCGCCGTCCCTGTTTTACCGGCGATCCGGTAAGCCGCCCCAGCCCCCGCTGCACGCGCTGTACCACNCGGCCGCATAACATTTTCCATCCNCTGGATCGCCAACCGCCAGAAACGCTCGTCAACCTCCACCGGCGGAAAGGGTTCTGGCTTGAGCACGCTTTCCTGTTGGTTGCGGGTGATGCGCACGCCCCGCAGGATGTGCGGTTTCAAACGGACACCATGGTTGGCCATGATGGTGACCGCATGCGCCAACTGCACTGGCGTCGCCAGCCAATACCCCTGGCCAATGCCAATATTGACCGTATCCCNCGGAAACCAGTCACGTTTATAACGGTCTTCCTTCCACTTTTTGGAAGGCATCAGGCCAGTCGCTTCAGAAGGGAGGTCAATGCCGGTCTTCTNCCCAAAACCAAACTTGCGCATGAAATTGGAAAAGCGGTCAATCCCCATCCGGTAAGCCAGATCGTAGAAGTAAGTGTCGCAGGATTGCTGGATAGCGTATTTCAGGTCAACCGAACCATGACCCCGCTTGTTCCAGCAGCGGAAGACATGTTTCTGGCCGGACAAGCGGAAGAAACCCGGATCATGCACCCGCGAACCGGGTGTGATGACCTTCTCCGCCAATCCCGCCACCCCCACCATCGGCTTGATGGTTGAACCGGGCGGATACGTGCCTTGCAACGCGCGATTGAACAAAGGGCGATCGGGATTATCCCGCAGGTCACTGTAATCCTTGTGTGAAATGCCATTGATGAAGAGGTTGGGGTCAAACGTCGGCACACTCACCAACGCCAGCACTTCGCCATTGCNTGTATTCATCGCAATGATTGCCCCGCGTTCGCCATCCAGCAATTTTTCCGCCGTGCGTTGCAGGTTGATATCCAACCCGAGGAACAAATCCTGCCCACCCACCGGCGCTTTTTCACTGACGACGGACTGTTGCTTGCCGTGCGCATCCACCTCAATCAGGTGGTAACCCGCCCGCCCATGCAGGCGGTCTTCATGCGAAGCCTCGACACCGGACTTACCGATGTGGGTCGTGCCGATATATTCATTTTTGTCCACCCGCTCCAGATCGTGGGCGTCGATTCTNNACACATATCCAATGACATGGCTGGCAAGCTTGCCCAACGGGTAAAAACGCTCCATGCGCACTTCCATATTCACCCCGGGGAAACGGGGGCGGTTCACCGCAAATGCGGCGATTTCCTCTTCCGTCAGGTTTTCACGGATAGGGATTGGCTGATATTTGAAGCGCCGCACCTGCGTTTTGAAAGCCCGCACCTCTTTCTCTTCCAACGGGATCAGTTTGCCGAGGCGCTCAAGCAGGCCATCAATATCGGCAAGCGTCGACTTGCCGTCACCATTTTCATCGCCAATATTGTCGCGCACCACTTCCAAAACATACTGCGTATGGCTATCTGCCAACAAGACGCCGTTACGGTCGTAAATCTGGCCGCGATTGGNGGNGATCGGTATACGCTTCTGATAGTGCTGCCGGGACAGTTCGGCGTATTTGTCGAATTGGATGACCTGAAGCTGGTAGAGCCTGCCAAGAATCCCCAACAAGGCAAACAGGATGAGCACACCCGCGATGAGCGCACGTATGTTAAACATATGTTGCTCATCGCGCTCAAGTTTAATGGGTCTGTCACTCATGAATCCTCAATGCTGCAAGCATCCTGTCAGCCCGGCCTGAAACCGGGCGACTATATCAGATTATGAGAACGGAATCTCCTCTGGTTGCTCTACGTTATAGCGCTCGATACTGGCCAGGATTTCTTTTTTGGCGGCATCGGCATCGGNCCAACCTTCCACCTTCACCCACTTGTCAGCATCCAACTCCTTGTAGCGCTCAAAGAAGTGTTGGATTTGGCTGATCAACAGCTTCGGCAGATCGGTGTAATTGATGATGTCACGATAGCCGGAGGACAGCTTGTGGGCAGGCACCGCCACGATCTTGGCATCCAGCCCCGACTCATCGGACATTTTCAGCACCCCGACCGGGCGTACTGGAATGACCGCGCCATGCATCAATGGGGTTGGGGTAATCACCAGCACATCCGTCGGGTCACCATCTTCCGCCAACGTATGGGGAATAAAACCGTAATTGGCCGGGTAAAACATCGGGGTAGACAGGAAACGGTCGACATACAAAGCGCCGCTTTCCTTGTCCAACTCATATTTGACAGGTGTGGACAGCGCTGGGATTTCGATGATGACATTCACGTTTTCGGGAACTTCACGCCCCGCAGGAACTTTATCAATATTCATGGTTTGCTCTACCGTTGTGTAAAAATCACGGTATTATATCGCCTGTTAGCAATTCTCAACAGCAACTTGTCGACAATTTTACGAGAACAGTATGGCAAACTCATTACGCGACCAGTTACTCAAAGCAGGCTTGGTCACAGAAGAACAGGTTGAAAAAGCCAGCCAACCGAAACCTAAANNCCCCCAAACAAGCCCCTCCCAAAACCGCCCTCCCCAACAGCAGCAGCGGCCGGTTCAGCCGCCAAAACCGCCGCAACCCAAAGAAAACAAGGCATCCAGCCCACCCAAGAAAGACAAAAGCGACCTAGCGCAATTTTATGAAGCACGCGCCCAGATCGAACGCGATGAGCGCCGCGAAGAAGAGCAGCGCCAGCGCGAGATTGCGGCACGACGTAAGCAAACCCGTGAACAAGTCGCCACCTTGGTCAGCGCAAACCTGCAAAATGTCGACGATGCTGACATCCGCTATAATTTTGTCGTGGGCGACAACATCAAATACCTGTACGTCAACGAACAGCAACAGCAAGATTTGGCTGCCGGAAAACTCGCCATCACCTTTTTGGCTGGCAAGCGCTGCCTCATTCCGGTGGAGATAGCGCAACAAGTGCTGGCGCTCGACCCCGACAAACTGGTTGTCATCAACACCCCGGACAGCGAAGGCTCATGACCCTTTTGCCAACGCCTGCTTGTACAACTGGTTTTTAGGCAATCCAGTCAGGCGGGCGGCAATCGAGGCTGCCTGTTTGACTGGCAATTCCTCCAACAGAACCGCCAACACACTATCCGCACTCAGGGCGGCATGAGGCTCTTGCCCAGACACTTTCGGCTCGCCCGCCACCGCCACCACAAATTCGCCACGCGACATATTCGGGTCTACCGACAGCTGTGCAACCAGCTCTCCAGAGCTCCNCCGGTAAATGCTTTCATACAATTTGGTCAATTCCCGCAACACCACCACCTGCCTGTCCGCGCCAAAGGCAGCTGCCAAATCCTCCAACATGCCTGCAATCCGGTGGCTGGACTCGTAAAACACCAGCGTGCGAGATTCATCCCGCAAGCCCTCCAAAGCTTTACGGCGGGCGGCGGGTTTGGCGGGCAAGAAACCTTCAAACACAAACCGGTCAGTAGGCAAACCGGCGACTGACAACGCCGCAACCACGGCGCTGACGCCAGGAACCGGCACAATCCGGTGCCCTTCCTGACCCAGTGCATGCACCAGCTTGTAACCTGGGTCGCTGATCAACGGCGTGCCTGCATCACTGACCAGCGCCAGTTGCATGCCCTGCTCCAACTCCGCGCGGATGCCCGCCACCCGGTCAGCCTCATTATGGTCATGCAGGCTGGCGAGCGTGTTTTNGATGCCGAAATGCGTAAACAGGCTGCGCGTCACCCGTGTGTCTTCCGCATAAACCTTGTCCACTTCCGCCAGGATGCGCCTAGCCCGTGCGGTCATATCCTCAAGATTACCGATGGGCGTCGCCACACAATACAAAACGCCTTCCGCCATTTCCCACACCCTTATGAAAACTGTTTGCAGAAACAAGGAAGCCCGCCTATAACAGCGGGCTTCCCGATTCGTTCAGTTCAAACCGAGACTGAACTTAAGCCATCAACGGCACGATCAGCAGCGCCACGATATTGATGATCTTGATCAGCGGGTTGACTGCCANGCCTGCGGTATCCTTGTACGGGTCGCCGATGGTATCGCCCGTCACTGCCGCTTTATGCGCCCNGGAACCCTTGCCGCCGAAGTTGCCTTCCTCAATGTATTTCTTGGCGTTATCCCAAGCACCGCCACCCGTCGTCATCGAAATCGCCACGAAAATGCCGGTCACGATCGTGCCAACCAACACGCCGCCCAATGCCTGCGCCCAGCAACAACCCCACAANNTCACCGGAATCACCACCGGCAGCAGGGACGGCACAATCATTTCCTTGATCGCCGCACGGGTCAGCATATCCACACAGGTGCCGTATTGCGGCTTGCCCGTCCCTTCCATAATGCCAGGAATCTGCTGGAACTGGCGGCGCACTTCAATCACCACGGAACCAGCCGCCCGGCCTACCGCCTCCATCGCCATCGCCCCAAACAAGTAAGGCACCATGCCGCCAATGAACAGGCCGATAATGACCATATGGTTGGAAATGTCGAAGGTCAGGCNTGAATGGTGGACGGACAGCGCGTGCGTGTAATCCGCAAACAGCACCAGCGCCGCCAAACCCGCGGAACCAATGGCGTAACCTTTGGTGACCGCCTTGGTGGTGTTGCCGACCGCATCCAGCGCATCGGTAATGGTACGGACTTCCTCCGGTAGGCTGGACATTTCCGCAATGCCGCCTGCGTTGTCGGTGANTCTACCGTAAGCATCCAGCGCCACGATAATGCCCGCCATGGAAAGCATGGCGGTGGCGGCAACAGCGATGCCGTACAAACCTGCCAGCGCATAAGCACCCCAGATGGCCAAACACACTGCCAGCACCGGTGCCGCCGTCGCTTTCATGGAAATGCCCAGCCCGGCGATGACATTGGTCGCATGCCCGGTGGTGGAGGCAGCCGCGATATGCCTGACCGGCTTGAATTCAGTCGCCGTGTAATATTCCGTAATCCACACCATCGCAGCGGTCAGCAACAGGCCTATCACCGCAGAACCATACAGGGCGTTGACGGAATATTCGGAATTGCCGTCCATCAGGATGTAAGTGACTGGGTAGAACAGCAACAGCGCAAGACCAGCTGCCACAATCAGCCCACGGTAAAGCGCATTCATGATTTTGCCGCCAGGGCGGGTGCTGACGAACAGCGTCCCGACAATCGACGCGAGAATGGAGAACCCGCCTAGCACCAGCGGATAAATGATTGCATTTTCACCCGAACCAGAACTCATCAGCCCACCGAGCAACATGGTCGCAACAATGGTGACGGCATAGGTTTCGAACAAGTCCGCTGCCATGCCCGCGCAATCGCCAACGTTGTCACCAACATTATCCGCGATGACCGCCGGATTACGGGGATCATCCTCAGGAATCCCGGCCTCCACCTTACCCACCAGATCCGCCCCAACGTCAGCCCCTTTGGTGAAAATGCCGCCACCCAAACGGGCAAAAATGGAAATCAGCGAACCGCCGAATGCCAGCCCCACTAACGCATGAACCGCTTCCAGGGGAGGCGTGCCCAACAGCACCAGGATTGCGTAATAGCCAGCGACACCCAGCAACGCCAAACCCACCACCAGCATCCCGGTAATGGCACCACCCTTAAACGCAATGTCCAGGGCGGGGTTTACCCNCTGTTTGGCGGCTTCCGCTGTGCGCAGGTTGGAGCGCACCGACACATTCATGCCGATATAGCCGGTAGCGCCGGAAAGCAAAGCCCCAATGGCGAAACCGATGGCCGTTTTCCAGCCAAGCGTAATAAAAATGATCGCAAACAACACGATGCCCACAATACTGATCGCCGTGTACTGGCGGTTCAGATAGGCCTGCGCGCCCTCTTGCACGGCTCGGGCAATAGCGCGCATTTGTGCGCTCCCTTCTGGCCGGGAAAGCACCCAGCGTATCGTGATAACACCATAAATGAGCGCTGCAAGCGCACATAAGATGGCAACTGCCAAACCTGTCGACATCTGAACACCTCCATTTATTTACGAATCATTGTATTGAAAACTTACGCCTTCACTGGGATACAAAATAGGCACAAGACTCCGTAAACAAGCATAGCTCCATTTCCCCAATCAAGCCGCACTCTTTATGCACATACTTGATAAAAACACACCAAATTGAGGCATATCATTGATGTTTATCATGCTTATGAATTTACCAAAACACACAGTAAACATTCAGCCAACACAGAAAAAGATGCTATATTTTGACGGCTTTATCCTCTCCAACCGGTTCCAGTACCATTACCATGCAAAAAATGTTTCCAACCGCATCCGGCAATACCTCTGCATCGCCTTGCTGTCTGTACCGTTCCTGCTGCAAGGCTGCTCACCTAGCTCCTTGACTGACGCATCGGATACGGCCATCCAAGGTGACGTGTCCATTGAGCAGGCCAATGCACTCCTTACCAAAGGAAAAAACGGGAAGTACCAAACATACTACGCTGCCGCCGCCCGCTACCCCTCNCCCCAACGGGAGCGGGTTATCCTGCAAGCTGCGGAGATCGCCGCCTCCATTGGCGACGTCAACCTGACCAACAGCTACTTGGCGAAAACGCCCGTTTCAGCGTTGGATGGCGAAAACCGTGGACGCTTGGCCTATGTCAAGGCGCTGCTGGCGTTGCAACAAAACAATCCAACACTGGCCTTACGCACCCTCCCAGCCAATCTGGATAACCTGTCACCTGCCTTGCGTGAAAAAGTCAAACACGTCCAACAGCGTGCCCAGGCAATGGCGGGCGGCGGCGCAGGCGCACAAACCATCCAGCAAGCCATCGTCCCCACCAGCGTAAACCGGATAGCCGCCCTGTTGCCGCAATCTGGCTCCCTGGGCAGCGTCAGCCAGGAAATCTACCGGGGCATTGAAGCCGCCCGCAACAATCTGGCCAGCGATGCCAGCGTGCGGATGTACGATGTCAATGCAAGCGGGGCGCTCACACAATATCAACGGGCGGTCGCCGATGGCGCGGACATCATCGTCTANCCACTTGACAAGGAATCCCTGGCACAACTGCTGACCCAGCCACAAATACTGACCAAACCCCTCCTAAGCCTCAATTACCTGACCAATAGCCGCAATATTCCAGGCGCGCTCTACCAATTCGGCCTGTTGCCGGAAGATGAAGCCCGCCAAGTGGCAGAATTCGCCAGCGCACGCGGCCAGCGCAGCGCCATTATCATGACTCCGGCTTCCAGTTGGGGCGAGCGCCTCGCCAACGCCTTCCGCGCCGCCTATCAGGCCAAAGGCGGGCAAGTCATCAACATTCAGCAATACCCTGACAATCCGTCCAACGCCTACATGCAAAATGTGCAAAACGCCATCGCAGCGACGCAAGGCCGCGCCAGCATGGTGTTCCTGGCCGCATCGCCCAGCCAAGCACGCTTGATGCGCCCATTACTGGCGACCCAAGCCCCTGGCGTGCCGGTCTACGCCACCTCCCACATCTTTTCCGGACGCATCGACCCTGGCAAGGATGCGGATTTGGACGGCATCATTTACACCGAAATCCCGTGGGTCATCGAGGCGTTGCAAGCAGGCAGCCTGAACAACTCTTCCTTCCCGCGCATGTACGCACTCGGCATGGACGCCTTCCTGATCGCCAAAAACTTGCCCAGCATCGCCCGTAACCCAAACACACAGGTCAACGGCAAAACCGGCTCCATCCGCCTGGCCTACAACCGTGAAATCCAACGCAAGCTACTGATGGCCACCTTTGTCAATGGCGTCCCGCAAGCGCTTGGACAGTAAGCCATCGGCACCACACCTGCAAAGTGGCATCAACGCCGAACAGCTGGCCTGTGAACATTTACAGGCCAGCGGATTGCAATTGCTGTGCCGGAACTACCGCCTTAAAACCGGCGAAATCGACCTGATCATGCTGGACGGGCACACCATCGTATTTGTCGAAGTGCGCTACCGCAAAAGCAACCGTTACGGCGGTGCGCTGCACAGTATTGACCCACGCAAACAGGCGCGTATCATCCGCACCGCACAACACTACCTTCAATACCGGGCACCGGATGCGCAAGCGCGCTTCGATGTCGTTGCGGTGGAAGGTGACAACCACCCACACTGGATCAGGAACGCTTTTGAGCTGGGTTGACACATGAATTTGCAGACACGCATCCAACAACATTTCGCCGCCAGCATCGCCACCAAGCAGAAAACGCTGGATCTGTTGCAGGAACCCATCCTGCAAGCGGCGCGGCTGGTATTCGGTGCCATCCGGCAGGATGGCAAGATCCTCAGTTGCGGCAATGGCGGCTCGGCAGGCGACGCCCAGCATTTTTCCTCAGAAATGCTCAACCGTTTCGAGCAGGAACGCCGTGGGCTGCCCGCCATTGCGCTGACCACGGACACGTCCACCCTGACCTCCATCGCCAACGACTACCATTATGAACGCGTATTCGCCCGCCAGATTGAAGCGCTTGGACGCCCTGGCGATGTATTGTTGGCCATTTCCACCAGCGGCTCCTCCGCCAACGTCAACCGTGCGATTGAAAGCGCCCACGCCAAGGGGATGCGCGTGATTGCCCTCAGCGGCAAGTCGGGCGGCGCGATGAAAGACCTGTTGCTGGCTGGCGATGTGGAACTGCGGGTTCCTGCCGACAGCACCGCCCGCATCCAGGAGACGCATCTGCTCCTGATCCACTGCATGTGTGACCTGGTTGACCAACTCCTGCTGACCGACGACGCTCCATGATGGATTCCAGCAGCAACAGCGTCCACCTATTGCGCGANAGTACTTACGTCTACCAGCACCGGAACAAGACCTTTGTCATCGCTTTCCCCGGCGAAGTGGTGGAGCAAGACAGCTTCCGCCGTCTGATCCAGGATCTCGCCATCATCGCCGCGCTGGGCAGCCGCATCGTCATCGTCCATGGCTCCCGCGCGCAAATTAACCAGCGTTTGCTGGCAGCGGGACGGGTTTCACATTTTCACCACAATATCCGCATCACCACACCGGAAGACATTTCGTTGGTGGAGGAAGCTGTCGGCCATTTGCGCATCCGGATCGAAAAGCAGCTCAGTCACATCCTCAACCAACCCAGCTTTGCTGGCGAAAGCATCGGGATCTGCTCTGGCAACTACCTGACGGCGCAACCGCTGGGCATCATCGATGGCGTGGATTACAGCCATACTGGCAAAATCCGCCGTATCGCCCATTGCTTGATTGAACAACAGCTAGACAACCATAACATTGTGCTGGTTTCNCCCATCGGCTATTCCCCTAGCGGTGAAACCTATAACCTGGATTACGAGCAAGTGGCACTTGGCGTGGCCAAAGAGCTGGCCGCTGACAAAATCCTTTTCCTCAGCGACCATGACCTGCAACTGCCGCGCGAACTGGTCGCCGGTCAGGTCACCCATGACCCATCCGCCTCACCATTCCTGTTAAAGCTCGCCAGCCTGCTGCTGCACAGCGAAATTGAGCGCATCCACCTACTCAGCGCTGCGCAGGATGGCGCCTTGCTGTTGGAACTGTACACCCGCGATGGGATTGGCAGCATGATCGCCACTGAACAGTTCGAAACCCTGCGAATGGCGGCCGTGGAAGACATCAGCGGCATTCTGGAGCTGATCCGCCCACTGGAGCAGCGCGGTGTGCTGATCAAGCGCTCCCGTGAACAGCTGGAGTTGGAAATCGGCAAATTTCACATCATTACCCGTGACCGCGAAGTCATTGCCTGCGTTGCCCTGTACGAAACTGACGACCCGCAGGTCGCCGAGCTGGCTTGCTTGGTTGTCAATCCGCAATACCGTAGCGGCAACCGGGGCGACAAGCTTTTGCGGCATGTGACCCAACTGGCTCAGGCGCAAAACAAAACCCATCTGCTGGTGCTGACGACCCAAACCACCGACTGGTTCCGTGAGCGTGGGTTTGAAAAAGGCCATGTTGAGGATCTCCCCGCCAACAANAAATCGCTCTACAACTACCAGCGCAATTCACAGGTGCTGTTCAAGAAGCTGACCTAACCTTTCGTAAGCAAAATTGCACCTCCTGTCCCCGCTTTTGGGCAAGCCTGATGCCGCATTTCTAATACTTATCGCAGAAATGGACTGAATAGTTGAGATGTGTCATGCGCGATATGCTTGTATTAAACAGCTTTGCAATGGGCGACCGTATCCCCGGATAATCCATCAGACTTACCGCGACAAAGCTCCCTGCCGCTGGCGATCCAGGAAAATATCCATAGGATCACCCGCCTCAACAGCAACTGGGAATACCGGTTATACGACGATGGCGACATAGAAATTTTCATCCAGACACATTATACTCGGACATCCTACAAATTTACCGCAAAATAAACCCATCCTACGGAGCCGCACGCGCCGACTTTTTCGCTATCTGCTCATCTACGCCCAAGGCGGCGTCTATCTGGATGTCAAAAGCGCCATTACCCGCCCACTAGATGAAGTCATTCGCCCCACCGACCGTTACATCCTGTCAAAATGGGATAACCTGGAGGGAGGCAAATACTATGCATGGGGCATACATCCGGAAGTGGCCGCACTCGAACGGGGCGAATACCAGCAATGGCATGTCATCGCCGCCGCCGGACACCCTTTTCTGAGGGCGGTGATTGAACGGGTCATCAAACGGATTCAGCAATATAATGCCGCCATGGATGGCACTGGCTTCATGGGCGTGTTACGGACTACTGGCTCTATTTGTTACACCTTGGCAATCGAAGCGATAATCTCCAAGCACCCCTTTCGCAGAGTCGAAATTGAACAGGATATGGGGATTAAATACAGCATTTATGATTTTACCACCACGGATCGGAGCAAAAGCCACCGCAATATTTTCGCCAAACATTACACGGAGTTGGCAACCCCGTAATCCTGCATAATGAAGATGGTGTGGCTAGTCAACCTGCAAATGCCGTCCTGCCGCCCAGACCAGCCACAACACAGGAATCCCGATCAAAGTGGTGAACGTGAAAAAGCCAGGGTAGCCGACTGCATCCACAATCGTGCCGGAATAACCGCCGATGGTTTTGGGCAATAGGGTCATCAATGAACTGAAAATGGCGTATTGCACAGCTGTAAATGACACACTGGTCAGGGAAGACAAAAATGCCACAAACGCAGCACTCGCAAACCCTGCCGCCAAATTGTCCGCCGTCACGGCGGCATACATCACCGGCACATCATGCCCTGCATACGCCAGCCACACAAACACCAGGTTGGTGAACGCCGTCAGGACTCNCCCTATCATCAAGGTGCGCATGACGCCATAACGGGTGGCAAACAGGCCACCGAGAAAACCTCCAGCAATGCTCACAATCACCCCGAATGTTTTCACTGCTGTGGCTATTTCCGGCTTGCTGAAGCCCAAATCCTGATAAAACACATTGGAAACCANCCCTGGCACTATGTCGGTAATACGGTACAGGCCAATCAATGCCAACAGCAACACCGCCGTTTTCACGCCATAACGGCGGAAAANATCCGCAATCGGCTCGATCCAGGTATCCCGTGCCATCTCACGGTTCACCGCCCCCACCAATACCAGCAGCCAGCCGATCAAGACCGCTACGCCTATCGCCAAAGCAAAATGCACAGCTTCCAGGGCAAAGCTGATGAACGCATCCCCACCTATCGCATGCTGCCGGCNGGTAAACAGGCCGCCACTCAAGAAAAACACCGCGACGAACCCTGCCGCCGCGCACACAAACACCAGCACCAAACGCGTATAATCCAACGTTGCGTAATGATGCCTGTCCGCCTGCCTGCGTTCCGGTTCAGGGATCACCAGCGTCGTCACCACCCCAACCAGCATGGTGGCGGCCATCGCGAAATAAGTCCAACGCCATGCGGAATACAGATAGTGCTCCTTTTCCGACCCTAACCAGGACGCCAAAAACAACGCGCCCGCTCCGGCCACAATCATCCCCAGCCGATAACCCGCAATATAAGTGGATGACATCATCGCCTGCAAACGGGTTTCCGCCGCTTCGATCCGGTAAGCGTCAATCACAATGTCTTGGGTAGCGGACGAAAACCCCAGCAATACCGCCGCCAGCGCCATCAGCATCAGGCTTTGCTGGCCAACCGCTGGATCAATGCTGCCCATCAGCACAATCGCCAGGATAATGAACACCTGCGCCGTCAGTAACCATGCCCGCCGTTTCCCCAGCAAAGCGCCCAACACCGGCACTGGCAACCTGTCAATCAGCGGTGCCCATACAAACTTGAATGAATAGCCCAGCGCCGCCCAGCTGAAAAAGGTCACGGCCTTACGTTCAACGCCAGCCTCCCNCAACCACAACGATAGGGAAGAAAAAATCAACAAGAGTGGGATACCCGCCGCAAAACCAAGAAATAACATTGTAATAACACGCGGATGCAGAAATGCCTGCATAGATTCAGCCCATCCTTCAAGCCTGGGCGGGGAAGAGTCATTCATGTACCGGATATCCTTCTGATGTCATTCATTTATGACCACAGCCGCATCATCGACCAATCGCCCTTTGTTGTAAACGACGAATCCCCTCCTGAAAACCGCTCGTAAGTGAGTTTGCAACATTCATCCTCCCTCAAACAGCATTTCCCGAGCCGTGATTCATACTCCACAGCACACACCAGCATAGCGACATAACACTTTGGAGCGTAAACGGATTTATTCCTGGTGATAACCATATAACGGGTATGGCGGACATGGATTTCTGACATTCCGTTTCTTTTTGAAACTCTCAACTGTGATCACGGGAATAACTAAAGAGCGGCCGAAGCAATTCTCGGCCACGACTGGTCTAAGCAAAGGAGCATAAAATGCTTAATACAAATGTCTACAACTCTCCCACTTCGGCGAGCAGTAATTCTGTCATCAGCGGGAACTATGGCAGCACAAGTTCAACCACCGGTTCCAGCTCCAGTTTAGGCAGCTCTTCAAGCTGCCTACCAGGGCTAGGGGAGATTCATCCTCTTTGCTATTGATGAGCTTGCTGCAACTGATCCTGCAACTGTTACAGCAGATGCAAAGCAATCAGGGCAACCAGAATGGCGGAAACAACGGTTCTGGCAACGACGGCTCCTGTGATAACCACGGCGGCCATCAGAACGACTGCTGTACTGGCGCAACTGGCGCAACTGGCGCAACTGGCGCAACTGGCGCAACTGGCGCAACTGGCGCAACTGGCGCTACTGGCGCTACTGGCGCTACTGGCGCTACTGGCGCAACTGGCGCAACTGGCGCAACTGGCGCAACTGGCGCAACTGGCGCAACTGGCGCAACTGGCGCAACTGGCGCAACTGGCGCAACTGGCGCAACTGGCGCAACTGGCGCAACTGGCGCAACTGGCGCAACTGGCGCAACTGGCGCAACTGGCGCAACTGGCGCAACTGGCGCAACTGGCGCAACTGGCGCAACTGGCGCAACTGGCGCAACTGGCGCAACTGGCGCAACTGGCGCAACTGGCGCAACTGGCGCAACTGGCGCAACTGGCGCAACTGGCGCTACTGGCGCTACTGGCGCAACTGGCGCAACTGGCGCAACTGGCGCAACTGGCGCAACTGGCGCAACTGGCGCAACTGGCGCAACTGGCGCAACTGGCGCAACTGGCGCAACTGGCGCAACTGGCGCAACTGGCGCAACTGGCGCAACTGGCGCAACTGGCGCAACTGGCGCAACTGGCGCTACTGGCGCTACTGGCGCTACTGGCGCTACTGGCGCTACTGGCGCTACTGGCGCTACTGGCGCTACTGGCGCAACTGGCGCAACTGGCGCAACTGGCGCAACTGGCGCAACTGGCGCAACTGGCGCAACTGGCGCAACTGGCGCAACTGGCGCAACTGGCGCAACTGGCGCAACTGGCGCAACTGGCGCAACTGGCGCAACCGGTGCTACTGGCGCAACCGGTGCTACTGGCGCTACCGGTGCAGACGGTGCTACAGGCGCAACTGGCGCTACTGGCGCTACTGGCGCTACTGGCGCTACTGGCGCTACTGGCGCTACTGGCGCTACTGGCGCTACTGGCGCTACTGGCGCTACTGGCGCTACTGGCGCTACTGGCGCTACTGGCGCTACTGGCGCTACTGGCGCTACTGGCGCTACTGGCGCTACTGGCGCTACTGGCGCTACTGGCGCTACTGGCGCTACTGGCGCTACTGGCGCTACTGGCGCTACTGGCGCTACTGGCGCTACTGGCGCTACTGGCGCTACTGGCGCTACTGGCGCTACTGGCGCTACTGGCGCTACTGGCGCTACTGGCGCAACTGGCGCAACTGGCGCAACTGGCGCAACTGGCGCTACTGGCGCAACTGGCGCTACTGGCGCTACTGGCGCTACTGGCGCTACTGGCGCTACTGGCGCTACTGGCGCTACTGGCGCTACTGGCGCTACTGGCGCAACTGGCGCTACTGGCGCTACTGGCGCTACTGGCGCTACTGGCGCTACTGGCGCTACTGGCGCTACTGGCGCTACTGGCGCTACTGGCGCTACTGGCGCTACTGGCGCTACTGGCGCTACCGGTGCAACCGGTGCTACTGGCGCAACCGGTGCTACTGGCGCAACCGGTGCTACTGGCGCAACCGGTGCTACTGGCGCAACAGGTGCTACTGGCGCAACCGGTGCTACTGGCGCAACCGGCGCTACTGGCGCTACCGGTGCAGACGGTGCTACAGGTGCTACAGGCGCTACAGGCGCTACAGGCGCTACAGGCGCAACTGGTGCTACAGGTGCAACTGGCGCTACCGGTGCAGACGGTGCTACTGGCGCAACAGGTGCTACTGGCGCAACAGGTGCTACTGGCGCAACAGGTGCTACTGGCGCAACAGGTGCTACTGGCGCAACAGGTGCTACTGGCGCAACAGGTGCTACTGGCGCAACAGGTGCTACTGGCGCAACAGGTGCTACTGGCGCAACAGGTGCTACTGGCGCAACAGGTGCTACTGGCGCAACAGGTGCTACTGGCGCAACAGGTGCTACTGGCGCAACAGGTGCTACTGGCGCAACAGGTGCTACTGGCGCAACAGGTGCTACTGGCGCAACAGGTGCTACTGGCGCAACAGGTGCTACTGGCGCAACAGGTGCTACTGGCGCAACAGGTGCTACTGGCGCAACAGGTGCTACTGGCGCTACTGGGTCAACAGGTTCAGCAGGTCAAGGCTTCTTTGACTGGTTCTCCAATACTATTGGCGATGTTGATGGCAATGGCACTACCGACGCATCTGACGTTCAGGCATGGCTAAAAGGCGATAAAGGTGACACTGGCGCAACCGGTGCTACTGGCGCAACTGGCGCAACAGGTGCTACTGGCGCAACAGGTGCTACTGGCGCAACAGGTGCTACTGGCGCAACAGGTGCTACTGGCGCAACAGGTGCTACTGGCGCAACCGGTGCTACTGGCGCAACTGGCGCAACTGGCGCAACTGGCGCAACTGGCGCAACTGGCGCTACTGGCGCTACTGGCGCTACTGGCGCTACTGGCGCTACTGGCGCAACTGGCGCAACTGGCGCAACTGGCGCAACTGGCGCTACTGGCGCTACTGGCGCTACTGGCGCTACTGGCGCTACTGGCGCAACTGGCGCAACTGGCGCAACTGGCGCAACTGGCGCTACTGGCGCTACTGGCGCTACTGGCGCTACTGGCGCTACTGGCGCAACCGGTGCTACTGGCTGACAGGACCTATACCAACAGGCTGAGTGGCAGCACCGGTGGTACCATGATCCCTCCAGGATGCCATACCGGCAAAACTACTGATGGCTGCAACGCCAATGTACAACTAACCTGGAATGGCGGCAGCACCGCTACGTTAAACACCTCCAGAGGCACCATCTGCCTAACAGGCGTCCAAAAGCTGGCCGATGGCTCCTTGGTGGCAACTGGCGGTAGTGGTTCGTATGGCTCCTGGTGCGGCACCTTGAAAGACAATGATGGAGACGGCTACGTCTTCAAACTTGGCACTAAAGGCGCTGACGGGTATTACTCCTTCGAGGCTGACCTGAAAACTGGCATGGACTTGACCGGCAAGGTCTGTTAAGCCTGACTGACGTTATCTTCGGATAACGGGCGGCAATCTTCTTAGAAGGTTGCCGCTTCTTAACCTGACAGAAAGCCCGCCTTGAGGCGGGCTTTTCTTCGACAACAGGAGGAATCCATTAATGAATATAATCAAACCAAGTATCTGCTTGAATATGATTGTCAAAAACGAAAGCGAAACCATTACCCGTTGCTTCGATAGCGTCAANAAGATCATTGACTACTGGGTGATTAGCGATACCGGCTCCACCGATGGCACACAACAAATCATTACCGAGTATTTCAAACGTCACAACATACCTGGATTGTTGATAGAAAACGAATGGAAAAATTTTGGCCATAATCGCACGCTCGCACTGGAGCATGCGCTAAATAAGACAGACTATATTTTGATCATGGATGCGGATGATTTCCTATCCAAAAGTGATGGCTTCAATTTGAATAAGCTATCAGCTGACAGTTACATGCTAAAAATGCAACGCAGCGGTTTCTCCTACTACAATACCCGACTAGTACGCGGCCATTTGCCTTGGAAATGGCATGGCGTACTGCATGAATACCTAGACTGCCAACAACCACATACCGCCGAACAATTACATGGTGACTATATAATCCAGTCCACTACAGACGGTTCCCGCAGCCAAAACCCCGATAAATATAAAAATGACATCAAGGTGTTGGAAGCAGCCTTGCTTGAAGAACCTGACAACGCCCGCTACCAGTTTTACCTTGCCCAAAGTTACCGGGATGATGGCAATCTAGAACAAGCTATCATCCACTACCAAAAACGCGCCAATATGGGAGGCTGGGCAGAAGAAGTCTTTTATTCCCTATTGGAAGTCGCCCATAACAAACGCAGAACAGGTGTATCCGGTCAGGAGGTCATCAACGATTACTTGAAAGCCCACTTCTACCGACCGCAACGTCTCGAAGCGTTATATGAGGCTGTCAGACTTTGTCGTCTGAACGGCCATTTTCATCTTGGCTATCAACTTGGGCACACAGTCAAGCAGACACCCCTTCCAGACGATGTTCTGTTCCTCAACCCATCTGTCTATGAGTGGCGCTTTCAGGATGAACTTTCCATCTGTGCGGTTTACGCCGACCATCCACAAGAGGCCGTTCAAATGATGGAAATCCTGATAAATTCACCCAGAACCCCGACAGGAGAAAAACAACGCCTAGCGTCCAATCTCAGTTTTGCAAAAAGCCTGCTTTAGACACAAAGCCATTTGCTAAAACACCCATCCCGCATTCAGGCAAACCTGTAATTCGCCATTGACAGATTACAGGTAACCGGGCTGATGGGCTTGTATCCACCCCTCCTGTCTAGCATAGAATAGGGCGACGTTTTTGCCGAACAAGGAAGTCCATTCAATGGAAGAAATGCTGCCGCTACGAGATCGCCTCAATTTGGAAACAGCCCGTATCAATTGNGCCGAACTGGAACGTTTTTTTGCGGCGGGTAAGGTCATACAAGTAGCAACAGGGCTTGACCTAGTGGATGTCGCCGCAGAATTTGCTCAAGATAATGTCACCCGGATAAAAAGCTGGCTTCATAACGAGCAAATCCTGCCACTTCCTGATGACACAGCCAAAAGATGGGCAAAAACAAAACCACAAAATCTTTGGGCTGTTGTAGTTGCTCCTTGGATACTAATTCAAGAACGGACAACTTCTTAAACAAAAAGCCAGTACACTACTGGCTTTTATCTTTCCACTAACGTTGGCGCACCTCAAATGTGCCAACCACCATCTAAAATCGTTATTCCGCTTTAGCAATTTCTGCGACAGGGAACCGATCCTTGATTTTTCGTGCAGGGTTGCCTGAAACAAAACTATTCTCTTTAACTGGGCTCATGACGATGGAGTAGGGAGCAACAAAACAATCATTTTCGATAGTGACCGCAGGCAACACGACAGCACCCAAACCGATCCCCACATTATTGCCAATCACGATAGGGGAGGACAATTGCGCCAGCTCCCNCCAGCTATAGCACACTCGACGGTCAGGATTGGAAGAATCCGTCGGCAAATTGGTTAGCGAATAAATCTTCGCACCAGAACCCGTACCGCAATCATTGCCAATTTGCACACCACCATGCGCCTGAATCAAGGAATAAGGGGTAATATGAACATTATTGCCAATATGCAATTCACCAATTTCATGTTTGAAATTCGGATTGGGGTTGATTTTTGCCCCCTCTTCAAGCGGAACCTTGCCTGCCATCAAAATGCAGTAGCGATCAATCCAGACATCATCCCCCAAATAAATGTCCCTGGAACCCTGAATAACAACACCTTCATCAATGATGACATTCTTACCACAACCACCCAAACGGCGGCTGTAATACAGATAACGCAATTTGCGCCCTACCGAACCACTGATATTACGGATTGCGCTTCTAAGCAAATTATCAAAAAACAAGGCAATAGACTTGAACATTATCAATCCCTTTTCTAGTTGTTGATGTCATCAATGAGTAACGCTAAACAGCGGGATCAGGACATAACCTGCCCGCCATTAACACGAATGGTTTCTCCGGTCAGGTAATCAGACTGTTTGGAGGCAAGGAAAGCGACCGCACCCGCCACATCCTCCGGCTTCGCCAGTCGGCGCAAGGGTACACGCGCAGCCGCCATCAAACGGATCCGTTCCGGCACTTCGGAAAGCTGATCGGTATCCGTCATACCCGGCGACACCAGATTCACACGAATCCCAGCATGAGCCAACTCAATTGCCAATGCATTGCTAAAACCCTGCAACGCCGCTTTTGCGGTAATGAAAGGCAGTTGCCCACCCATTGGCGCATCAATGGTTTGCGCCGAGATGTGAATGATTTTACCGTAATTATTGGCCTCCATCTGCGNGGCCACGTGACGCACAAGATGGAACGCGCCCTGCAACGCAGTCTGCAGATGCGCCTCAATATCCTGCCACTGCACATCTGACCAGCGGATAGGCGCCATTGGTGCTGTCGCACAATTCACCAATACAGTGATATCACCCAAATGACGCTGCACCTTGTGAACCATTTCACCTACTGTCGCTTCCTGACGGATGTCCGCCGTCACCACTATGGCTTTTTGGCCAGTTTCTTCGACACTTCTAGCCACAACTGCCGCTTTTTCAGTTTGAGTGCGGCAGTGCACCGCCACATCAAACCCTGCAGCGGCCAAATTGCGGCAAACTGCAGCGCCAATTCCACCAGACCCTCCCACCACCAGCGCAACTGATCGCGCTGGCTTTGGTTCAGCAACAGACTCTTCCTCAAACTCCACCACTTTGACTTTGGCGACACCTGTCGTCACTTTCTGCCGCAGCTGATTGTAAATGTCCGTTTGCAGCTCAATAACCTGCATCCGGTCAATTTTCTTCAGCACCTCAGCCCTGACAGTGAGTTTGTCCCCCACCCTGACAGGGAGCAGGAATTCAAAACTCTGGGAAAACCACAGTGCGCCATCCCCTGGCAAACGGGTACCGATGATGGTGGAAATGAAGGAAGCCCCCAACATTCCATGGGCAACCGGCTNTTTGAAACTGGTACGGGCAGCAAAGGACGGATCAACATGCAAACGATTGTCATCGCCTGTCAGTTCGACGAAACGCTCCAGATCCTTTTCCGTGACAACATGTTCCAGTTCGGCCACCTGCCCAACCAGAATTTCATCAAAACGAGCCATATTTGCCCCTTTATGTTAGCCAACGCCTTATTTATCAATAATAACTAAACAAACCATCATCAGTAGGAGCAGAGGTTTCCTCATCACATTTATGCACGGTCAACGCCACAATGTCAGCCGCCGTATCCAGCTGTGCAAATTCCTCTTCCGTATAACGGATGCCAAACTCTTCTTCCAACACCAACAGGATCTCTACCTGTTTCAGTGAATCCCAGTCTTTGCGGCCATTCATAGCCAGCCATACATTTTCATCGTCAGGCAAAGGCTTGCCTAAAACAGCGGCAATCGCCTGTTTCAGGGTTTCCTTGACTTTTGTTGAATCCATATTTTGTTATTCCTCGCTTAATTGAACGCTCTGTACAGGTGTGAACTGTTCCAGTTTGGTTTTAGGAATACCGTTCAGCCCTTCTTGAACGGCTTCAGGAGCCACTTCCAGATGACCTGCCAGCCATTTGATCGCTGGTTGATTGCGTANGCCATGCGTAACCCGGAAACAAACCTGCTGACATTGCTGGAATTGTGGCATATTGCGGATCGTCCACAATACAACCGTATCCTCCAATTGACGCCCCAAGGCGCGACAACTGACGCACAATTCTTCCACTATCAGCAAATCGCCATGCAATTCGGCGACGATCACCGCGATGATACCACTATCAGACAGCCTATCCGTTAATTGTACACACGCCACACAGGCATTTTCACTGCGATGGCGCTCGGTTAGCTCTGACAAAGTAAAGCGGCGCATTGCCAGATTAAACTGGTTAGTTTTTTTGCACAAGTCAGCCAAGCGTTGCAAGTGGGCTTCAGGCGCATGGTTAAACACCAATTTGACTTGCAGATTGCGCAAGTATTCTTCCGGATCAGTCACCTCGTTGAGGAGCGCCTCGCGAATGGCGTTGGCTTTCATGTCCTGATTGCGCTTGACATCATCAGCCGTCACTTTCCAGCGCCACAATCCTGGATAGAATTCCATTGCCCGCTGGGTAAGTTCAGCGTTTTCATGCGCATGAATCGCGTGCACTTGTGGCAACTGAGCCGTAACCGCCGCCAACTCACCGATATTGTCATCCACAAACAGAACCGCATCCGGCGCTATGCGCAGCGCTTGGGCGGCGCGGGCAATCGCGCTGGCCTTATCGCCCCAGGACACTTCGGTGACAGTAAAGTCATCCCATTTCAACGGGTAATCGCTGCGTTGGGCAAACAGGTTTTCCACATCCTCACGCTCGTTTCTGGACACTAACGCCAAGAAAATGCCTTNTTGCTGCAAAGATTTGACAGCCTCCTGCAACGCCTTGTGTTGCGCGGTCAATTCAACACCCTGAATGCCGTCCTCGCCCAGAATGCCCTTATGCAAGGTGTTGTCGAGATCCAGCGCAAGCGCCTTGATGGGTGGGGAAATGGCGGCCGGAAACCAATGGCAGGCAATCTTCCGCGCCAACACAGCTTGAGCCGCGTTGCTGACAGGAGACCCTGTCGCCACCGCAATGCGCCGGTCAATCAGCTCCACGCCCGCATCAGCGCATACACCACCTATATCGCCGAAATAAATATCCGGCAATGCGTCAACTATGGCTTGCATCCGTTGGCGCTGATCCTCAGTTTCCAGCCAGGTTGCGACAATGATTGGCGCGGAAGTGGCAGCACGCAACACTCCCAACCGCGACAATAACCATTCGCTCCAAGCAGCAAAATCGGTATTTTCCAAATAGCGGCTACTATCCAGCCATAACAGCTCAATATCAGCGGCACTATGCCCACCAAACATCAGAGAGTCATCATAGTCCTTGAAATTAAACGCCACTTGCCAACGGCCAAAAGCAAAATACGGTTGAGCCAGACTGGCGATAGCCTCCATCGCATGGTTGCGCCAAACGTTGACAGAAACAGCCCGGTTCCAGTCTTCGCCCACGTCCAACTGTTGTAATGACAGACGGGTAGGCCGTGCCGAAAATAATATTGGCTGCCCTTCCATCCTTTTGATATTAGAAGAAACTTCGGAGAACATCAGGTTTCGCTCCAGAATAATTCCATAAATGTATTAATAGGATTTTTAACATACACTAGCGCACTGTTCCCAGCTGTCAAGATGTAGCAATAGGATGAGCCGATCAAGTGTCATAAGAGGGGTTCGAAATTTATGAATATTTTTATTATAAATTGTGCTTTCATCTCTTATCAAGTTTCTCTGCCGAATTGCCTGGCTGCTTATTTATCTATCGAAGGATCCTCGCAACACCTCTATAAATATAGAGCTCCACTCAGTTTTATCAAACAAATTCCAATTCTTTTTATTTATTAAAATTTAAATAAAACTAATCAATGAACTAAACCTTCAGCCAAAAAGTTACCTACCATCATTAACCAATGAAACTTGCATGTCAGCTGCAAACACACCCGTCTGAACGTTCTGCTGCTGTTGGCCTGTCCAACAAAATACCTATATAGCGCTTCACCCAATTCGGGGAGGCGGCAGGCGTGAAGCTGGGACGCATCCCCTTGCATGTGTCGGCAGGCAAGGTAAATTGCGAAACAATCAGCAAATCACCGTCGACATCCCGCAACGACAGATTCATTTTGCCAGCCCCATCCGGAAAAATCCGGTAACCCAGCACCCGTTCCAACAGGCGGTCAGCTTTTGCCTCAGTGTCATCTTTTTCCACCCCAGCAACAACAGGACGCCGCGCCCGATACTGCCAACCGTTTCACCCGCGATATCCACCTGCGCACGGGACACCCGCTGCATCAGGCCGATCACTCCAAATGCTCCAGCAGATCGTCCGTCGCCTGCACCAACGCCTGCTGGATGCCCACTTCACTGGCGGCGTGGCCGCTGTCGGAAACAATATGGAAATCAGCGTTTGGCCATACTTCATGCAAAGCGAATGCTTGTTCCAAGGGGCAAATCATGTCATAGCGGCCATGAATGATGCTGCCCGGCAAATGCGCAATACGGTGCGCATCCCGCAACAACTGGTTAGGCTCAAAGAAACCTTTGTTGATAAAATAATGCGCTTCAATCCGCGCCACACTCATCGCCGTGTACGGATCTGTAAAGTGGGACAGCACCGCCTCCTTGGGTTGCAGGTTGGCGCAACGGCCTTCCCAACCAGACCAGGCTTTCGCCGCCTGCATCCGCGCGATTTCATTGTCCCCTGTCAGGCGCTGGTAGTAAGCGGCCACCATATCGCCACGCTCCGCATCCGGAATCGGCGCAAGATAGTCCTGCCAATAATCAGGATAAACCCGCTCAACGCCCTGCCCAAGCTGGTAAAACCAATCAATATCCCGCTGGCGGCAGAGGAAAATGCCACGCAGGATCATGCCGCAAACCCGTTCTGGATGCGCCTCAGCATACGCCAACGCCAGCGTCGAACCCCACGAGCCACCGAACAGCACCCATTGGTCAATGCCAAGCGCCTCGCGGATCAACTCCATATCAGCCACCAAATCCCAAGTCGTATTACGCTCCAGTTCAGCATGAGGGCGTGAACGCCCACACCCACGCTGGTCAAACAGGATAATGCGGTAACGGTTGGGGTCGANAAACTGCCGATGCCACGGCTCGCAGCCTGACCCTGNGTCGCCATGCAGGAACACAACCGGCAACCCTTCCGCCATGCCGCATTCCTCCACATAAATTTCATGCACATTATCCACCCGCAAGTGGAAATGGCGGTTATCGCGGATAGGTGGGTAAAGCGCAGTCACTCATTATTCTCCTTCGTGTTCCAATAGCCGTCGGCACTCTTCAAAACNAGCCAGGTGGGCGGCATCGGGCTCTGGGTAATCCATCCGCAACGATTCCAGCGTCTGCACAATGGTTTCCGCCACCACAACCCGCATATAGGGTTTGTTGTCGGCAGGAACCGCATACCACGGTGCCTGCTTGCGGGAGGTCGCACCCAGAGCCGCCTCATACGCCTGCATGTAAGCGTCCCAATACTGCCGCTCCTGCACGTCCGTCGGCGAAAATTTCCAATGTTTGTGCGGGTTGTCCAGCCGCTTCAAAAGCCGCTTTTNTTGCTCTTTGCGCGACACGTTCAACCAGAATTTAAGGATTACCGTGCCGTTACGCGCCAGATGCTTTTCATGCTCGTGGATAGATTCAAACCGGTCAGCCCACAGCGTATCATGACTGGCTTCCGCTGGCAGGTTCTGCCCATCCAGATATTCCGGGTGAACCCTCACCACCAACACCTCTTCATAATAGCTGCGGTTGAAAATACCGATTCGCCCACGTTCTGGCAAGCACCTGCCTGTGCGCCACAGGAAATCGTGGTCACGCTCCTCCGCCGAAGGCTGCTTGAATGCGTAAACCTGAAACCCGGCCGGATTGACGCCACGGGTAACGGCGCGGATAGTCCCATCCTTGCCCGCCGCATCCATCGCCTGGAAGATCAACAGCAATGAATGCTTGTCATGGGCGAAAAACAACTGCTGGAGTTCATCGAAACGGGCGACCAGTTTTTCCAGCCGCTTTTCCAGCGCCTTTTCATCCGGAACGTCTTTAGGTGGATTGGTGGGTGCCGCTGACAGGTCAAAGCCCCCGTCAAACGGAACCCGGTAAGCTTCAGGAAACTGGAACATGCAACATCCTCCTTGTTATTACCGGCTTAGTATAAAGGAAGATGGGCTATCTGGTTTTTTTGGCCAAACAACGTAAGGTTTCAGATGGCCGCCCTTGGGTGATCAGAACAAGCCTTTCAGTTTATCCTTCAGACCATCTTCCAGCTTTTTCTTGAGCTGGTCTTCCGGGCTTACCATCCTGCTGTGGATTGCCGGAGCCGCCCAGGCTTTTCTGCAATTGATCCTGCACACGCTTTTCCAGCTTATCCTTTTCGTCCTGCAACTCCTGTTTCAGGCGACCCTTGGCGTCATCACGTTTTTGCTGGAGGGCGTCGATCTGTTTCTGCTTTTCGGCTTCAAACTTATCCTTCAGTTTGCCCTTTTCCTGCTCAAGCTCACGTTTGGCCAGCTCCTTGAGCAGCACATCCACCTCCAGCTCATAGTTCGGCTTTTTCCATANGCCAAAGATATGCAGCGGCGCAAACAGCCCTTCCGGCTTGTCTGGTTTGGGTTTTTCACCCACCCGCAGTTTGAAGTCGAGCGATTCGTCAACGATATTGACGTCACCATTGCCCTTGACCTGGAAATGCGGTGCGGTCATCACGTTTTCAGCCGTGCTGAACACGCCCTGCTTGACCTCCCACTGCCCTGAGAGGGTCGTGAAGGCGACTTCCTTTTCCCCCATTTCGTTGACCTTTTCCTTTTCGAACAGCTTGACGACTTCCTTGGTTTNTTGCGCAAAACTGGCGTCCCGGATAGTGCCATCGTGCAATTCGAGGTCGATCACCCCATTGAGGTTCTGCTTGAACGCCTGGGCGTCGCCCCNCACGGAATCCAGTTTGGCGTTCAAATCCAATGCCCCGGTCACCAGCCGGTCATTGGTAAGCGCAAAGAACAGATCTTCGGTGCGCAGTTTTTGCACCTTGTGCACCGTGCGCAGAATCGGCGGCGATTGCAGGGTGTCAATGTTGATACTCTGATACTTGCCCTTGAACAACGTGCCCTCTGGCGTCAACTGAAGCTGGCCATTTTCCATATGTAGGCCGAGTGTGGCCTGCTGCAATTCGAATGGCGGGTAACTCAATACCGCTGATTTGAAACTGCCGTCCAGCACCCGTTCGGGCAATAACGGATCCTGTATCTGCAGTTTGCCATCCAGTTGGTAATCCTTGGTTTGCAGCCAGGTTTTCGGCAAATCCAGCAAGCCCTTGCCGGTTTCCAAATTGAGCTTCAACGTACCGCTGGCCTGTTGCTGCAACTGCCCGCCGGGAATCTGGTCGGCTTTCACATCTGTTGTCAGTTGCAGTTCGTCGACATCAAGTTGCTGTTCTTTCACCTTGAAAGTGGGATGGCCGCTCACTTTCGCGCTCAAACCCTGCACTGGCAGGGTTCCACCTTGCAGGGTGGCTTGCATCTGCATTCCGCCGATGCTCAAAGTCTGTTTGGCCATGTTGTAATGGGCGTCACCGCCCAGATCAGCATCCACTTTGCCAACAGCTGCGGGCACCAATTGCGCCTTGGCCTGCAAACCACCCAAATCAATGGTTTGTTTCTGCAAATTAGCTTTCAGGTTGCCGCTGAGGTTGACGGTTCCCTGTCCCGCCAGTTTAAGTGCCGCCTGCAAATCGGGCACTGTAAATTGCTGACTATCCAGTTTGCCCTGCAGATTGCCGCTGACGCTGGCGTCGAGCTTGTCCGGCAGTTGCGCCTGCACCTTGAGATTGGATAACGTAAAGTCGTTTTTATTGTCACCCAGTTGCGCTGTGGTGGCGATGTCCANGTGCATGTCCAGCACCGGCTGGTTTTGTTTGAGGTCGGCTTCGAGATGGATGTCCACCGGCTCGCCAGGGTGAAATGAGCCGGTTTTCAGATCGAGCGGNNCCAAAACCAGAATTTTTCCCTGGGAATCATCCTGCCAGCGCACCCGGGAATCCTCCACACTGACGCCCGCCACCACGAAGCCGCCCAACAATTTGGTCATGGCTTCACCCGCCTCCTCATTCTGCGGCTCTGAACCTTCCGGCAGCAAATCCTCCCAATTGGTTTGGCCATTTTGGGCGCGATGCAGGTTCAGCTTCAAGCCAAGCAAGTGGACTTCGTTGATTTTCAACTGCTGTTCCAGCAACGGCAAAAATTGCACCGCCACCCGTGCGTTATCCGCTTCGGCGAATACATCACCGGCAAACCCTTGGGCGTTCCCCAGCTTCACCTGCCCCAACTCCAGGGCGATATTAGGGTAAANAGAAAGCTTGATGTCGCCATCAATATTGAGTTCACGTCCGGTCTTTTCCTTCACCAACGCCATGATTTCCGGCTTGTAACGGTTGGCGTCAAACGTCAGCGCAAACACCGCGATCGCCGCCACAACCAGCAACATCAACGCCAATAACCATGCAATGGGACGTAAAACCGACATTAATCTCTCCTGATAAACCGTCCGGAATGGTTTTAATATCGCGGACGAATCCTGTAGCCTAAAATCTTTGACTATACACTAACGAAAACGTCTACATCATGAAGGAATCGTCATGCCCATACTCAGCGCCTCCGCCTCAGGCGGCAAAAAGTGCTTGGCTTCTACCACCCGAAAACCTGGAAAGAAAAAGGCTTATGGTGGACTCTCGGCCTGTTCCTCATCACTTATCTGATTGTTGTATTGGCGCTCGGCCTTTATTGGAGCAATGAGCCGGACACTTTTGATGTCAGCGAAAACGCCAAACTCAAAGCGGAAGAAACCAAAACCAGCATTGTCCCCGGCTTCACCACAACAGCCACCTTGATCAATGTGGCGAACACACTGCTGGACAAACCAGGCGGCTACCTGAGCAATGACGTCACCCCACCCGGCGTTTACCTGGACAATATCCCCGAATGGGAATTCGGCGTCCTGGTGCAGATCCGCGACATGGCGCGCACCTTCCGCAATGACTTCAGCCGTTCACAGTCACAGTCAACTGAAGACAAGGATTTAATCATCGCCGAACCTCATTTTAATTTCGACTCTGAATCCTGGCTGTTCCCACCAACCGAAACCGAATACCGCACCTCCATCAAAGCGCTTGACCGCTACTTGTTGCGCTTGAGCGACCCCAAGCAAATGAACGCCCAGTTCTACGCCCGTGCCGACAACCTGCGCGACTGGCTGGCACAGGTGGAAAAACGCCTCGGCTCACTTTCCCAGCGCCTCAGCGCCAGTGTTGGCCAGGAAAACCTGAATCTCGGCCTAGCAGGCGACAGCTCCGCGCAACAATCCACCCCAACCCCTTCCCAGCAATACACCAAAACGCCGTGGACACAAATCGACAACGTGTTCTATGAAGCACGGGGGCAATCATGGGCGCTCCTGCATTTCCTGAAGGCGGTGGAAACGGACTTCGCGCCAGTGCTGGACAAGAAAAATGCGCGCATCAGCCTGCAACAGATCATCCGCGAACTGGAATCCACCCAGCAAACCATCTGGAGCCCGATGATCCTGAACGGCAACGGCTTTGGTTTCGTCACCAATCACTCGCTGATCATGGCCTCATACCTGTCGCGGGCGAACGCCGCCGTCATCGACCTGCGCCGCCTGCTGGAACAGGGCTAAAAGCGTAGTAAGACTGCGTGTAGTAGGGGTAATACAACGGATAGGCATACGCCTGTTGATACCCCTGCTGCACGTAGGGCACGTAACCGTAATAATTGTACGATGGATAACTGTAGGCATAAGGGTACGTCGCCCCATAAGCCGTCGTAGCATTGATGGCGTTTGCATCAGGAAAAGTATAAGAGTGCAGATTGTCATAACCCGTACCCCAGGCGTTGTATTGACTGGCCGGTACTGGGCTTGGGCGGCGTTGCCACCACTTCTGCCTTTGCTTTGCGCATCAGCATTGCCCCAACCCTTCGCCCGGAAATTCAGGTCGAAATCCATATTGATGTCAGCTGCGCCGCGCCCGTGAGAACGGCCTTCTGACTTGCCGACAGCATTACCACGCCCTTGTGTATCGCCAACAGCCCGGTGATCTTGCCCCTGCCGGGTATTGCCGAAGAAATCGCCCATATCAAAAAGTCAAACCAGTCAGCAGAAGCATTGCCTGCTGCACTGAACAGCAAGGCGAAAATCATGGCAGGGTGTTTCATTTTCACCAACTCCTTTTATCTGGTCGATCAGGCGGCGCTCGTGCTTGCCCGGTTTCTTTACCCGGATATTGACGCCATGCAGGCGACGCTCCTCAATCACAGCCGCCCGCTGTTCACGGTGGTGTTCGGATTCTTCGTACAACAAACGGGCTTCGCTGGCCGGGCGGCGCTGCTCATTCAGCCCCTTGACAGTGATGACCCAGGTTTCAAACCCTTTGGTAATGCGGATTTCATCGCCCGGACGGACATTGCGTGATGGTTTGACCCGTTCCTTGTTGATGTGGACATGCCCGCCATTGATGGCTTCGACCGCCAACGGGCGGGTCTTGAAAAAGCGCGCCGCCCACAGCCACTTGTCAATGCGTTGGCTTACAATTTCCGCTTCAGCGGCCATGTGACGACATGCTCCTCCCAATGTGCTTCATCCACGGCGGACGCATACACAAAACGCCCGGCGATGGACTGTTGGGTGCGCTGGATGCTCTGTTTGTCGCCAGAAACCAGATGGTGCCACGTTGGCAGGTTTTTGCCTTCATGCAACAAGCGGTAAGCGCAACTCGGCGGCATCCAATAAAGCTGGTCGAGGTTGTCCGGTGTCAGGCGCAGGCAATCCGGCACCAAGGTTTCGCGGTTACGGTAATCTTTGCACTGGCAAGTTGCACCTTCCAACAAATCGCAGGCTATATCGGTGTAATACACGGTGCTGTCTGCTTCATCTTCCAACTTGATCAGGCAACATTTGGCGCAATGGTCACAAAGGCTTTCCCATTCATCGAGGGTCATATCAGCAAGCGCCTTGGCTTTCCACCACGGGACGGCGCGGGTTTCAGTTGGCATTCTTCGGTTTTGCCTCCAGCAATTCCTGTTTCAGTGCAGCATAATTTTGCGGATCAGTGTAATAGAGGATTTCGCCACCGTCATTATTCATCAGGATCGCCAGCCCCTTCTGCGGGTAGAACCAGAACGTCACCCNCTCTTTCTGGGCAGGCAGCCGCTCGGATGGTTGGCCAAAACGGGCGGTAACAATGTCAGCATCGTAGTTGACCGACGGCATATACACCAGCTTGCGCACCGGCAAAGCATCCGCCGCCTTGACATCGGCTTCGGACAACGGATATTTCCACTGCCCACTGGCCATCCCTTCACGCTTGACCGCTCCGGTCTGGAATTTGTCCAACGTGGCGTCATCCGCCTGCAATTCGGCAATGATCTTGGCTTCAAACAAGCCAACGCGCTGGGAGCCGAAATAAGCCTCCAATGTGCGCTTGCCGCTTTCATGGGCAAACACCGCAATCTCCGGAAAGCTGTGCAAGTGCTCAATCACCTCCCGGAGAGTCGACTTGCCGATTTCCAAATGGAACACCTGCGGGCGACCTTCCGGCGTGACGGTAATCTGCCACGGCAAATCATCCGGGTGCTGGGGCGACTGGTCACAACCGGCAATGCCCAAAAGCANGGCCAGCAGGCCGCCCATCAATGCGTATTTCATGGGAAAACCTTTGTCTCAGAATATTTTTGCTGCTCACTGCCAGCATCGGCCTGGGAATGGTTGGAGTAAGTTGGCCAATCTGGCGTATAGGCGTCAGATTGGTTACCCCATGTTTTCCAACCCTTGCGCCCGCCACGCCCGAACAACTCCAGGAATGNGCTACAACTGCATTCTTCGATCACCGTATATTGCTCATCCGGCTTGCGGCTGTGCTCACGTTTTTGCGAAGTGATGATATTGGGCTGGGTTCTGCCCGGCTGAAGGGTGCGGGCATTTTTTCCACGCACGCCAAACAGGATCATTTCGGTTACGTTACGGAAATAAAAACCGACGCCGCGCCGGTCAGGGTCGCCATCCTTACGCACTTTGTACCAGACGATATTGGTTTTATAAGTGAAGCCCCACGCGCTCATGACTTCCAAACCTTCTGCCAGCAAAGCATTCGGCACCCATAAGTACAAATGGGCAGTACCTTCAGCAATGTCACTGACAGGCAAAGCTTTGATGCCATCCAGCGTCATGGTGGGATAACGGGAAAGCCGGTGGTGTTCAGGCGCCATTTTTCCGGTACGGTTGGAGAACTGCCATGGTGGATCCGCCAGAATAGTGGCAAATTTTTGCCCCTCCAATTCTTCCCGTAAATCATCCGCAGCACTCATGACCGCTGTCCATGCATTCAACATGGTGCGATTATACCCTGAATTCAACTCAGGCGTACCACTCCTCGCTCTCCCCTTGCTCCACCAGCAAATCCACCATTTCCATGACGTACTGCTTCAGGTATTTGTTTTTTAGCCACGCCACCCGCGTAGTGGAAACCGGGAACAAGGCCGACAGGTCGCGCAGCGTCAGGTCGTCGTCGTGGATGTGGGAATAGGCCATTTTGGCGATGATGCCTGCGCCTAACCCCAGCCGCACATAACTGATGATGACGTCGGTATCAGTGGCGGCGAAAGTGACATCCAGCTCCAGCCCAGCCTTGCGGAAAGTTTCGTGAATCTTGGAGCGCCCGGTAAAGCCGAAAATGTAGGTCAGCACCGGATATTGCGCAATCCGTTGCAAGCTCAGTGTGCCCTCAGCAAGGGGATGCCCGTCCGGCAACACTAGCCCGTGGTTCCAGTCGTAGCATTTGCGGCTGTCCAGCGCCGTGTCATCCCNCAGCTCTTCGGTGCAAACCGCGATGTCGGCCTTGCCGTCATGCAGCATCCGCACCAGCTCAACGGGCGTGCCTTGCAGGAAATGGATGGCGACATCAGGGTAGCGTTGCCGAAATTCCAACATGACTTCCGGCAGGAAATATTTGGCTTGGGTATGGGTTGTCGCAATACGGATTTCACCACGCGTCTGCAAGCGATAGTCATCCGCCACGGCGCGGATATTTTCCAGCGACTGCTCGATGCGCTCCAGCTCACCCACAATCGCCCGGCAAACCGGCGTCGGCTCCACCAAGCGTTTGCCCTTGCGTTCGAACAGCGGCATGCCCAACTCATCCTCCAGCAAGCCCAGCTGACGGCTCACGGCGGATTGCACGATGAAATGTTGTTCAGCGGCACGGGAGACATTCATGCCGTTATTCAGCAAAGTTTTGAGCAGACGAAGTTGGAACAGTTTCATTCATTATCTCATTATAAGATATACATATCTAATTATATCGTTTTTCACGAATTCACGCAGCGCAGCATAATAGCGTGCAAGCATTGAATCTGAATAGAGGGAAAGCCTCATGAGCATTTTGCACAAAATTCTTGACCAAGATGAAATCAGCACACTGGAACTGTTGCTGAATGGAGCGCTGTCCCCTATCACCGGCTACCTGAACCAAGCCGACCACAGCAATGTATTGCGCAACAACCGCCTGGCCAATGGCGTTCTATGGCCGTTGCCGCTGGCATTGGTATTGACGCCTGCGGAAAAACGTGAAGCCCAGTTAAGTGGCCGTATCGTCCTGGTGGATGCGGCGGAGCGGCGCGCCATCGCCGAAGTGGCGGTTGACAGTTTCTACCGTTTGCCTGCCGATGTGGCAGCGCTGGCGCAAGCCATCGACCCACGCCGCACGGCTGACGCTTGGTATGCCAGCGGAACCGTGCAACCCTTGCAGAAAATCCTGCACCCCGCGTTCAACAGCATCCGCTTCAATGTCCCCGCCCTGCGCCAGCATTTACAGGACTGGGATAGCGTGGTCGCCGTACAGGCGGCTCCTGAACTGGATGAATCCGACCTGCGGCAAGCCTGTGAGTGGCTCACCGCCAGCAATATCGGCGGCGGCCTGTTGGTGCAAGTAGGTGCAGATGAAACCCGGCCGGATTTCCACGACCACATGCGTAAGCTGCGCGGCCGNGTCAGATGCCAGTCAGCCCGTCAGATCAAGCTGTCGCTGCTGCCCTGCGTGGACGGATTNGGGGAGAAACGTTGCCTACTGTTGCAGGCGCTGGTTAGCCGCAACTACGGTGCCACTGGCTTTGTGGTCAGCAACCATGTCAGCCGCGAAACCCGCCGCTGGTTGCTGCAATACCGTGACGAGATCGGTTTGGACATTATCTCCGGGCTGCTCAAACGCGAGCAGACCACTGAACCTGCTGTGCGTCACCCGCTTTGTAAAGTCGCCTGAAATACCTGCCTCTCTTCAGGTGCGATCCGGTGCGGGCTTCGGCGCATTTTTTACCCGTCAAGTTTAAAATTCACCGTTAGGCTGAACACCCATTGCGGCTTGCGGATTTCCGGCGGAAATGGCAACGCGCCGGACGCCGCGTTCACCGCCTGCACCGCCGCCTTGTCTAGCCAATCATTGCCAGCGCTTTTGCTGACCCGGACTCCCGTGATCGCCCCATTGGGCAAGACGGTGAATGACACCACCACACTGCCTTCCACTTCTGCTTTTTCCGCCAAGCGCGGATATTGCTTGCGGGACGCAATCAAGCTTTGCAGACGGGCTTTGTAAGCCGCCTCCGCCGCTTTGTTATCAACCACTGGTGCCAGCGGCGCGGCTCGGGAAACCGGCGCAACAGGGCGGGCGGCCTGAGAGGGCGGTGCCACGGGATGGGCAACGGCCACCGCCACAGGTGGCTGCGGTTTGGCTACCGCCACCGGGGCTGGCTGGCGTTTGGGCTGCGGTTCTGATTTGGAAACAACTGTTTGGGGAGCAACTTCCGGTTTCCCGGCCAGCTTTTNTTCCGGTTTGGGCTTTTGGCCAACGGCTTGCTCACCTTGGTTTTNTTCAACCGGCTTTGGCTTGGGTTCCGGCTGCGGCGCTTCCTGCACCGGCGGCGGGACAGGCGATTCTACGGGCTTTTCTACCGGCGTTGGCGCGGGAATGAATTGCGCCAACGACAACTGCACAGCCTGTGGCGCTTCCACTTGCCCCGCCCTGCCTTGCCAGAACAACAATGGCAACACCGCCAGCAACANCCCTGCGTGCGCCAGCGCCGAAACGCCAAAGCCAGTCAGGTGGTATTTCACTGCGTCTGCTCAGTCTGGATGGCAAGCTTGTCGAAATGCCCGGCTTTCAGCACATCCACCACACGGATGAAAGCGTCGAAAGCGGCGGCCTTGTCCACCCGCAAAATGATAGGCATCTCAGCGGCATGAGCCGCATGTGGAGCCAGTTTTCCCGCCAGCGCCTCCACCGTCACCCGCTCCCCGTCGAGGAAAATCTGGTTCTGCGCATTGATAGCGATTTCCANGGCTTTTTCATCCCCACCCGCCGGTTCGCCCTGCTCCGCCTTCGGCAAATCCACCGGAATCAGCCCCTGCGAAATGAATGACGCAGTGGTCAGCACAATCGCCAGCAACACCAGCATGATGTCAATGAAGGGGATCATATTGATCTGGTCGAAACGCTTCATGGGTGGCTCCCATCCCGCCATGCCTGCCAGCGGGCGACCTGCACCTCCACCTTGCGCAACAGGGCGTTGTAAAACATGATTGCCGGAATCGCCACCACCAGCCCCGCCGCCGTTGCCTTCAACGCCAGCGCCAAGCCCAACATAATGCTGTGGACTTCGATTTTGCCGCCTTTGCCCATGCTGTAGAACGTCACCAGAATGCCCAACACGGTGCCAAGCAAGCCGACATACGGCGCATTCGCGCCAATGCTGGAAATGGTGGTCAGATTGCGGGTCAGGTCGATTTTCAGGGTTTCGATATGCTCGAACTGCCGCACCTGGACGCGGCTCAGGTAAAAATAGCGTTCAATCACCAACGCCAGCATGACAAAGCTCATCAAACCGAGCGTCCCCAGCACCAGATAATCCAGATTGGCTTGCAGAAACTCCATGACACACCTTTTACTGGCGGGGTCGCCAGCTTCGCCAAAAACCCTAGAGATTCTACCCCAGCAGAAACACGGCGTAACTGTGTCATTTGCCACACTCAGGCTGCGTGGCTACCCCTCTCCGCCCCAGCTTACACAAATGCGGTGAAACCATTCAGGGCGGACTTTAGCGTCCGCCCCTTGCCAACTCCAACGTCATGCGCCAAGGCGTCGCACGCCGCGCAGCAAACCGAAACCGAGCGCAAAACAGATCAATACACCCAGCAGCCCCGCCACACTGGTCGACAGGCTTTCATGATGGATCGCCGCCACGGAATAATCCGGCATCGCGCCGACAAACACCGGTGCCGATTCGTGCAGGAAATGGTATTGTCCGGCTACCCATTCCAACCCATCCGGGAAACCGGAAGCCAACGGACTGAGCAACAAGGCGACCAGCGCCGCCGCCAACAACGGTGCAGCGACGTAGGCTCTGCCTCCCGCCGCCGCCCAGCCATTCGCCAGCAACGTAACTGCCGCGACCGAAATGGCCGCCTCCCNCAGCCCAATCAGCGCATGCGTCCCCACCATCGCGGGCAATACGCTGCTGAAGGCAATTTTCCCATCAAGCGCCAGCTCCACACTCGCCGCTGTCGCCGCCAACACCACGGAACACCACGCCGCCACTGCCGCAGACGCATATGACCCCAGCGCGCCCGCCAACCGCTGGCGCAACCAGCCTCAAANCCCTGCGCCGATCAGCGCCATATTGAGCACATTAGCGCCCAGCACGGTAACGCCGCCATCTGCAAACACCAGGCTTTGGATTGTCACCACCAGCGCCACCGCCAACACGCCCAATGGCGTCCCCAGCAACGCCGCCGCTAGCACACCTCCCAGCAAATGGCCGGAAGTGCCATGGCTGATCGGAAAGTTCATCATCTGCCCGGCGAAAATCAATGCGACAATCGCGGCGAAGCGCCCAGCTGTCGGTTGCTGCGCATGCCTCAACGCCAGCCATGCGGCAGCGATGATGCCTGCCCCGCTGATGGCCGCCGTCACTGGACACACTGCGCCCTGTAACATGGAATCGGGAATATGCATGCTCATTCTCCTTTGGTATGAAGAAAATAAAATTCGTATGAAAAGAGAATTGAGTGTAAACCCGGCCTCTTTCCAAAGTCCATGCGCAAACAATGGTAAAACTTGATTGGACTCAAGTAATCGGGCGGAAATGTAAATGCTGGAACTGGCGGGCGTAAGGCGCGCCGCCATGGGCATGATTCCCGGTTTTGGCGTCGACCGGAATCAGGTGCAACTTGCCGTGGCGGATGCCAGNGGAGCTGATCACGCTATCGGCGAACGCCTGCACGGACTGCGCCGAGCCGCGCAAGACCACCGTTTCCAGACAATTGTCGTGATCCAAGTGCACATGTTGCATGGCGACGGTCAGATCGTGATGATTGTGGTGGGACTGGGTGACACGGCTGGCAAGTTCGCGTTCATGGTGGTTGTAGACATAAGTCAGCGAGCCGACACAGTAACCCGCCGCCGCTGTGGGTTGCAGACGCTCCTCCTCCAAGCGGGAACGGATCAGGTCGCGCACCGCTTCCGAACGGTTGGTGTAGCCCCGTTGCGCCATAAACTCCCCGAACTGCCGGGCAAGCTCATCATCCAGCGAAACCGTAAAGCGCTCCATATCGGCCTCCTTCGCCTTTCTCCCAACGAAACCCACAGTATAATCCGCCCGCCAACCGTTACGCTAACGCCCTCCGGCAACCCAGAACCATCCACATCCGCTGCGCGAAAAACGCAGGAAATGCGTCATTTCACGCAGTAATATCCCTCCATCAAGATTACCTAACCTATAAAAACAGCAACTTAACATCTGGCACTCCAATTGCTTTGTCCTACCGTCAACAATGACTTTTTAGCTTTAACGCATCAGAGCAATATAAAAATCATATATCTCGTGAGCCAATCAGAGGCGTTCCATTAACAGCGGGAACGCCTTTTTATTTGAAACTCCATTCAAACCTCTCAAGGTTCGCAACATTTGAATAACTTGAACCACCGTTTCCCCCTGCACAGCAAAAACTGCAACTGTGCCAGGGCTTCCCTACAGCGCATAGCCACTACGCCAACTGCGCGAAAAAACTCAGGAAATGCGTCATTTCACGCAGCAACACTCTTCTATCTAAATTATATAATTGATAAAAAAGGAAAAATTATTTGGCACAACACTTGCTATAGCTCGAACCTGAATTGACATTTATCAACCCAAAGGGTGAGAGCATGAAACAGACACTATCACTGACAACCGGGCTGGCGGTGGCTGGCGCATTGTTCCTGACGGCTTGTGGCGGCGGCTCCAGCAACGATAGCTCCAGCAACACCAGCAACAGTTCCAATTCAAGCGGCGGCAACACAACGGCCACTGCCACGACCACCAGCCTGACCATTCCGTTTGCCGCCAAAGCCGGTACGACAGACATCAACTGCGGCGCTACCCTGACCGGGTTGGGAACCTCTGGCGACAGCGGCAAAATCAGTGATTTTGCGTTCTACATCCACGGCATTACCCTGAAAACCAGCGATGGCAAGAGCGTCGCCGTCACATTGGATGACAACAGTTTCCAGGATCCTCAATACGGCGTCGCCCTGCTGGACTTCCAGGACAAGACCGATTCCTGCGCTGGAGCCGCCAAAACCACCAACAAGGAGGTCAAGCTCAAGGCGACGGTTGATCCTGCAACCATTACCGGCATTGCGTTCACCGTTGGCGTGCCGGAAGACGCCAACCACCATAACGCCAGCATTGCCCGCGCGCCTTACAACCGCGCCGGACTGTTCTGGTCATGGCAATCCGGCCACAAGTTCATGCGCCGNGACGTGAATCCGACACTGCTGGTGACAAAACCCGACGCCACCACCACCAACACTTTCAATCTGCACCTGGGTTCCACCGGTTGTACCGGCGACGCCACCACCGGCCAAGTGGTGGCTTGCACCAGCCCCAACCGACCCACCGTCAACCTAGATGGCGTCAAGGTGACAGGCTCCACCACCAGCACCGTCGTACTGGATTACGCCAAGGTGATTGCCGGAACCAACATCAATATCGACACCGGCGGTGCGGTCGGCTGCATGTCGGCGCAAGATGACAAGGACTGCCCCGCCATCTTCGGCAACCTGGGTTTGCCACACAACCTTAACAGCACCACCGGCACACAACAGGCGTTTAGCATCCAATAACCGATGAAACCCATGACCTTCCTGCATGCCGCAGCCAGCATAACCCTGATCATGGGTTGCGCGGCGCTGCTGGCGGGTTGCCCGCANAAAACCAGCCATACCACGATCGATACCGGTGACGGGACGACATTCGCCAGCCGAGATTTCAACTGGAACATTCCGGCGGGCTACCCACTGCCGGTAGTTCCCATCACCAATCCGCTGACGGAAGAGAAATTCCAGTTGGGCAGGCACCTGTTCTATGACACCCGCCTGTCTGGGAATGGGGGCAAAGCCTGCGCCTCCTGCCATGTGCAGGCGCTGGCGTTTTCCGATGGCCTCACGCATGCCTTCGGCGCGACTGGGATGCCTCACCCGCGCAATTCACAGGCGCTGGTCAACATTGCCTACAACGCCTCGGTCAATTGGGGCAACCCAACCACGGTGTCGCTGGAACAACAGGCNCCCACCCCCATGTTTGGCGAATTTCCGGTGGAACTGGGCATCAATGATGGCAACAAAACGGAGGTGCTGGCGCGCTTCAAGGCCGAACCGAAGTACGCTGGTCTGTTCGCCCAGGCATTCCCGGCGGACACAGACCCGGTCAATTTCGACAACATTGTCAAGGCTCTGGCGAGTTTCGGGCGCGGCCTGAACAGTTTCAACAGTCCGTTTGACCACTATGAGGCCGGTGACGCCAATGCCCTGTCAGACTCCGCCAAACGCGGGCTGAACCTGTTTTTCAGTGAGAAAACCGAGTGCTTCCATTGCCATGACGGCATGAATTTCACCCAATCGTCCTACGACCGCACGCAAACTTTCGCCAATACGGTGTTCTTCAACAATGGCCTGTACAATATCGATGGCAAAGGCGGCTATCCGGAAGGCGGGCAGGGCATCTATGAAATTACCGCCAAACCGGAAGACATGGGTCGCTTCCGCCCGCCCACCCTGCGCAATATCGCCCTGACCGCCCCCTACATGCACGACGGCAGCATCGCCACGCTGGAAGACGTAGTGCGCCATTACAATGCGGGCGGACGCGACATCACCTCCGGCCAANNTGCAGGGGATGGACGGCTGAACCCCAACAAAAGCAGTTTCGTGCGCCCGATCGGCCTGACGGAACAGGAAATACAGGATTTGATCACGTTCCTGGAAAGCCTTACCGATGAGGATTTCATCACAAACCCGCGATTCTCCAACCCTTGGAACTGAACCATGCGCCAACTTCTGATAAGCGCCACCCTGCTAGTAACGCCATTAAGCGCTTACGCCCACGGCTCCGCTCATGACCCTGCTGATGACGGCTCCGGCAGCGACAGCGAAATCAACGCCGCCGCCAGCATTACCTGGAACTCCAAGGGCGCGGCGGACAGCGACGGCCTGTGGCGCATTCCCGGCGCGCTGATGGGCGGCCATGCCCTGCCTGCGGACAAGGGTGGGAAAGTGGACGATGCCATCCTATGGGGTTCTCACCGTCTGGGCGAACACACCAAGGTTAGCGGCAGTGTCGGCGTCCACAATGACGGCTCCGCCCAACTGGAGCTGGAAAACCTGGCGCTGGATTACACGCCCGCCAACCGAAAACCCGTCACACTCAGCATCGGCAAGCTGGAACCGGCGTTTTCACCCTCAGCCCACCATCATCCCAGCCTGGACAGCTTCGCCGACAGCACCCTGCTGGCGGACGCCTTCTGGGGGCGCAGCATCCACGACACTGGCGTGCGGGCAACGGGCAAACCCACCAGCAACAGTGAAATCGGCATTGAAGTATGGAATGGCGACTTCTTTCCCGCCACCAGCGGCGAGGGCGCACAGGATATTTACGCAAAACTTCGCCATGAACAGGCGGGCTGGGACATCGGTGGCGGTGTCTGGNNTATGCAGGCGAAGGCAGCCAAACGCAGCGATGACCGCTATTTTTCCTCGGATCATACCCATACGCCGAGCGGCGTCACCCTGACGGATGTGAAATTCAGCGGCGACACCCGCATGGCTGGCGCATGGTTCAACCTCGCCGCGCCGGAAAAGCACGGGTTCCAAGCCGCCTTGCGCTACGAAGCTGCGCAAGGAAAATCCAGCGGCGCATTGGCCGACACGACCCGGCGCGCTGACTATGACAGCAACCACTTGGCCTACGCCATCACCCCCAGCCTTGCCTGGCGCAACCTGCAACTCAGCTACCGGCTGGAAAAACTGTCACTGGAAAACAAACTGACCGGCAATGGCGCGCAAGTGCTGGCGGACGAAGCCAATCTGGTCACTGACGCCAACCCCAAACGGCAGACCTTGCAATTGAACTGGCGCATCAACCGGAATGTTGCAGCGCGGGCGGCCTACATCAAGGACAACACCTTGCCCACGACGGACGACCGCATCAGCATCGGCGTGGTATGGCAGGAAACCTTATACAGAAAATAATCACACCGCAGGTTCAGTCCTTGCTGAAAATGCCGTTGCCGGTAATGATCACGCGGTTCACCCAACGTTCCGACAATTTGCCGACGCAGGCTTCCACCTNTTTGCCGGTCGCCAGTTGCGCCTCCACGCTGTAGCCTTTGCCCGGCTCATGGTTGAGCGTGATCATGCGGGTTTCTCCTANCCGTAACTGGGTGAGAAGAATTTTCTCTTGGCTGAGGTCGTTGCCATGCTCGATTTTCAGCAGAGGGATCGTTTCTTCGCGCAGGTTGGCGACCGTCACAAACAGCGGACGCCCAGGATACTGGTATCCGCACCAAAGCCTTGAGCCTGTTGCGCCCATCACGATGCCCAACGCGCCCACGATCAATCGCGATTTGAAAGTCAACATAAGGATTTTGCCTGCACACCGCCACGCCAAAAGGGAGATAATCCTGGACAAGCGGAGTCCCTGCATTGAAAAGGCTCAATTGTGTTTATTAACAGTTCCTAATATACTTGACGGCCATTGATCACTCACCTAACCACCTGATACGCAAAGAGGAACCTATTCTATGAGCATTGACCGTGCAGTATTGATTATCGCAGGCACCATGATTATTGTCGCACTCCTGCTAGGGGCTTTTGTCTCTGAAGCGGTAGGCTTTTGGCTGATGGTGTTCATTGCCGCCAATCTGATCCAGTCCGCTTTCACAGGCTTCTGCCCTGCCGCTATCATCCTGAAAAAGCTGGGATTCAAGCCTGGCCAAGCGTTTAACTGATCCATTTCAACAGGAAGGGGCAGCCCGCCCCTTCACTTGACCGGCAGGGTGAACGAAAACGTTGCGCCCTGGCCGGGTTCCGACTTCACCCACAAATGCCCGCCATGCCCTTCAATAATGGAGCGGCACAATGACAAGCCGATCCCCATTCCTTTTTGCCCTTTGGTGGTCACAAAAGCATCGAATACGTGTTCTTTAAGGTTTGCGTCCATTCCAGNGCCAGTGTCGGAAATATCCACCTGCACCATCCCATCCGGATTGATGAAGCAGCGCACCATGACCTGACGGCGCTGGCNTGGTGATTTCCGCATGGCGTCAATGGCGTTTTGCACAATATTCAGGATGACCTGCTCAATCTGGATGACATCCATATGGATGCCAGGCAAGTTATTTTCCAGTTCCAGCAGTAAAGGGACATTGTGCTTGCCGCCGGAAGTGTTGGTCAGCACCAACGCATCGCCGATAATCTGTCCTATATTCGCCAGCGTCTTTTGCGGCTGTTGCTTACGCACGAACGCCCGCAGGCGGCGAATAATTTCTGACGCCCGCAGCGCCTGCTTCTGGATGCCGTCCAAAGGCTCCAACAAACGCTGCGCCTCCTGCCCGGCCTGGATCATGCGCATGCAAGCGTTGGCATAATTGGCGACGGCGGCCAGCGGCTGGTTGAGTTCGTGGGCGATGCCGGAAGCCATTTCCCNCATCGTGTTCAGGCGCACCATATGGGCGAGGTCGGCCTGATGCTGACGGGCGTTCTCCTCCGCTTGGGTGCGCAGGGTTTCTTCATGATCCAACCGGTAAGCAAGGCGGATGACAATGACCACGATAGCCAGCACCATCCCCGCCGCCAGCAACGACTCCACTTGGGTATGGGTCAGCCAGGCCGAATGCAGCAATACCGGCAACCAACCCAGCAACGGAGGGAACAGCGCCATCAGGAACATCACCCGCCGCACCACCACCCCACCCGGACTGTCATTGGCCATGATGCTGAAAAAGCCCTTTTCAACTTTCGCCAAAATAATGCCCCAGCTGGTCAAGGCAAATGCCGTCGCCGTATGCAGCGCCATCCCCACATCGCCGGAGAACAGGTAAAACATGTTCTCTTCGTGGGCGTAGCCGAAAAACACCACCACCAGCGCCATCACACTGCACANGGCCGCCCATTGCGCCACGCTCACCAGAATGGGTCGGCCAAGCCCCAAGAAAAGCAAAGCTGTGCTGGTCAGAATAAAAGCAACCGCTGTGTGCGGCGATGCAGGCAACGGTGATAACCCCGCCAGCCCCAAGATCCCCATTACCCCTTCCAGCACTACGGATGAAAAAGAAAACACAAACCCGGTCAGCATCAACCCNNCCATCAGGATGCCGCCCACCGCCAGCGCCTGCCCCAGCATCAGCCGAAACACTCCGGGCTTCTCCGGCTGCAACAACAACAACGCCAGCCCCGTAAAGATAAAGGAAGCCGCAGTCACAGGGCTCATGGGAGGCAAATCCGGTGCCACCCGGTATAAGACAGGCAGATTATTGATCCAGCCAAACAGCACCACCACGCCAACCAGCACCACACTGATAGCGACCAGACAGGCAAAGCGATGTAAAAACTGTAATTGCTGCGACCGGCTCATGGCCAAAAGTATATAAGAAGCACAGGCTTTACCGATACCAGCAACTGTGTTAACTCAACACCACACAACCATATCAAATACTAATCTTCATTATTGAGAATTCCAATTTTTGGCGGTTGCAACATTTAGGTTATAACCGTTAATGTCGACAATTTTGTTTATTTTATTTGAGGATCGTGACTAATGGGAGACAGAATTCAGGTTGGCGGCTTACAAGTGTCAACACTCCTCCATGACTTCGTCAACAACCAGGCATTGCCTGGCATAGGTTTGACCCCAGAAAACTTCTGGGCAGGACTGGAAGCCATCGTCAATGACCTTGCGCCGCGCAACCGTGAACTGCTGGCCAAACGCGACGATATCCAGGCAAAAATTGACGCCTGGCATTTGGCCAACAAAGGCAAATTTGACCGCTCCGCCTATAAGGCTTTTCTCCAGGATATTGGCTATCTGCTGCCGGAAGGCGCAGCCTTCCAGGTGACGACCGCCAATGTGGATGTGGAAATCACTGCCACCGCTGGNCCGCAATTGGTGGTGCCGGTCATGAATGCGCGTTTCGCCCTCAACGCCGCCAACGCCCGCTGGGGCAGCCTGTATGACGCCCTCTACGGCACGGATGCAATTCCCGCCACCGATGGTGCCGAAACCGGNCTGGCCTATAACCCGGTGCGCGGCAANAAAGTCATTGAATTCGCCCGCACTTTCCTCGATGAGGCCGCGCCCCTCAGCCAGCTTTCCCACCACAACGCCAACGGCTACCGGATTGACAACGGCGCGCTGGTGGTGGACATGATCGGCGGCTCCACCGCCAGCCTGCGTGATAGCGGCCAGTTTGCCGGTTACCGGGGCGCGGCGGATGCGCCTTCCGCCATCCTGCTGCGCAACAACGGCCTGCATTTTGAAATCCAGATCGACCGCACCGGCATGATCGGCAAGGGCGACCCTGCTGGCGTCAACGACATCCTGATGGAGGCCGCGTTGACCACCATCATGGACTGCGAGGATTCTGTCGCCGCCGTCGACGATGTGGACAAAGCCCTGGTCTACTCCAACTGGCTGNNCCTGATGAAAGGCGACCTGACTGAACAGGTGACAAAAGGCGGCAAAACCTTCACCCGCGCCATGAGCCCTGACCGCCAATACACCACAGCAGACGGTTCCACCCTGACCCTGCCNGGCCGCAGCCTGCTGTTTGTGCGCAATGTTGGCCACCTGATGACCAACCCTGCGATCCTGGACAAAAACGGCGCGGAAATTCCCGAAGGCATTATGGATGGTTACATGACCTCCATGATCGCCATCCACAACCTCAAAGGCGACGCCAGTGTCGCCAACTCCCGCACCGGCTCGGTTTACATCGTCAAACCGAAAATGCACGGNCCGGAAGAAGCGGCCTTCACCAACGAACTGTTTGGCCGCATCGAAGACGCGCTCGGCCTGCCGCGCCACACCCTGAAAGTCGGCATCATGGATGAGGAACGCCGCACCACCGTCAACCTGAAAGAGTGCATCCGCGCCGCCAAGGAGCGTGTTGTCTTCATCAACACCGGCTTCCTCGACCGCACCGGTGACGAAATGCATACCTCCATGGAAGCAGGNCTGATGATCCGCAAGAACGACATGAAGTCTTCCGCCTGGATCAAGGCTTACGAAGACTGGAACGTAGACATCGGCCTAGAATGCGGCCTGCCNGGCCATGCGCAGATCGGCAAGGGCATGNNTGCCATTCCAGACCAGATGGCGAACATGCTGGCCACCAAGATCGGCCACCCGCTGTCAGGCGCCAACACCGCTTGGGTCCCATCCCCGACAGCGGCGACCTTGCACGCGCTGCACTACCACAAAGTCAACGTGTTCGCCCGCCANGAAGAGCTGAAAAGCCGGACGCGCGCCAACCTCGACGACATCCTGACCATACCGGTGGCGGCTGACCCGAACTGGAGCGCAACGGAAATCCAGCAGGAGCTGGACAACAACGCGCAAGGCATCCTCGGTTACGTGGTGCGCTGGGTCAATCAGGGCGTTGGCTGCTCCAAAGTGCCGGACATCAACGATGTCGGCCTGATGGAAGACCGCGCCACCTTGCGCATTTCCAGCCAACACATGGCCAACTGGCTGCACCATGGCATCTGCACCGCCGATCAGGTGATGGAAGCATTCAAACGCATGGCGGTGAAAGTCGATGCGCAGAACGAAGGCGACCCAACCTACACCAAAATGAGCGGCAACTTCGACAAGAGCGTGGCGTTCCGCGCCGCTTGTGACCTCGTGTTTAAGGGGCGTGAGCAACCGAATGGCTACACTGAGCCACTGCTGCACAAGTACCGTCAGGAAGCGAAGGTGGCGTTGTTTTTCTAAGGCTGGCCTTACCCCATCCCCCGACCCTTACCCTGCAAGGGGTGAAGGGTACAAGAGGCCGCTCACTGAGCGGCCTTTTTGGCCACCACCCTGACAAAACTGGCTAGAAACGGCTATGTTGGACATAAAATCACCTTCTTCGCTCACTGTATGTACTACCATCCAGAGAAATGACCGCTAGAGGAAACACTATGGAAAAATCAGCGCAAATGGACGCCATCAACGCCTTGCGTGACTGGAGCAGATGGCTGATCGGAATGAACTCCGTCCTGGGCGGCGGCTGTTTGACCATTTTGCAAACCGGCAATAGCGCGGGAATGTCGCGTCTGTTCATGGTTTTGGCCATCATCACCTTCCTGGCCTCAGTGCTGTGCGCGATCCTGCTGGGACGGGCGCTGGCTTCCCTGGTGGAACGCCTGCCAACGGTGGAAAGCATTTACCAGTACAAGGATGGCATGGGGCTGTCCATCAAACAGCTTGCCCGCTTGCAATTGTTGATATTTCTGCTTGCCTGCCTGTTTATGGGAATATGGCTGGCCTTGAAACTCATCTGACAGAAACCACCAATATGCTTAGTCCCGACGAAATCCTCACCTTTTGGCGCGCCTCGCCGATGCCCGAACACTGGTTCAATTCCACCCCGGCAATCGACGCTGACATTCGCGCCCGCTACGAAACCTTATGGCGGCAGGCGGCTCAGGGCGAACTGGATCATTGGCAGCAAACACCGGAAGGCTGCCTGGCGCTTTGCATTATCCTCGACCAATTTCCGCTGAACATGTTTCGTGGCCACCCCCACTGCTTTTCCACCGAACAGCAGGCAGTCGCCATCAGCAAACACGCGGTCACCCAAGGATTTGACCGGCAACTTCCGCACGACCTGTTGGCGTTCCTCTACATGCCGCTGATGCACAGCGAAAACTTGGCAGACCANGACGAGTCCGTGCGCCTGTTTGAGGAAACAGGGCTTGCGGGCAACACCCGCTTCGCCCACCACCACCGTGAAATCGTGCGCCGCTTCGGCCGATTCCCACACCGCAATGCCATTCTCGGGCGGGAAAGCACGCCGGAAGAGCTCGCTTACCTCAATTCCAAGGAAGCCTTTACCGGCTGAAAACCGTGGGTTTATGGGCGCACTAGGCGGATATAGTTGTAACTGTTGCTGTGCCCTTGCGCCCGGTTGCCGTCCTTAAGCGAAAAGCTCACCGCCTGCCAGTAGCCGGACGCCGCCGGATCAGAAGACCAGTAACCACGCACCGGACTGCCCAACTGTTCCGGATCCCAGGAAGTGCTGCCCAACGCCGGATAAATGTAAGGCGCTGAAGTGCGGCTGGTGTCGACCAGGCCCAGCAGTTCGCTCACTTTGGGAAGGCGCCAATCCTTGAAGCCGCACAAACCAGCCGCATTCACCGCCCGGACATAGGAACCCGTATCACAGCGCACCAGATTGGTCCGGATTTCTGGCAGGGGTAAGACCCCAGAATGCTGGCGGTGGAGGCATCACCGGCAGGCAGGCTCTGGTAGCCATTCTGGCCGTCATACCAGTTATAGCCATAGTCCTTGTCGCGGAAATCCGGCTGCGCGCCTGCACCTTCGTCGCTTTTGACTTCCCAATACAGCTTGGTCGTTTGGTCTTGCGCACAGGCCACCCGCTCCGGCGGCGTGATCGTGGTGTCACCCGAATCATCCATGCTGACAAAGGTCTTGGCAGCGCTGTTTGTGACGTTGGAGTTGTTCACCACGGTGTTCTTGCTGGTGTCCCCACCGCCGCCGCAACCTGCCAACAAAACCGCTGTAGAAATGGCGGCGGCCACCAGACCCTGCCCAAGCAAACCTGAAAAGGAAGCGCTTGAAAATACGGCACCAGACATGGATGCTGCCCGAACATAACCCTTTTTCATACGTGTTACCCTATAATGTTTAATAAAGGTCAACACGTATATAGCATATGCTGCCGCATCCATCAGGCTAACCTATCATCACCTCAGCCCTCCGCAGCCTGATGACAAATAGACTTAACGTTCAAGCAGATAGCCTTCCTTCATCTTTAGGAAATTCAAAAATACAGTTTCAAAATCCTCCACTACCGAAGCCTTGACCGACTCCAGCGCCAATAGTGCATCGCTCCAGGCCTGCATCCGCCCGTTCAGTTGCAGGTCAACGCCGAAGTGCTTTTTCACCAGCGCTAGGCGCATGAACAGGGGTGCATACACACAATCCACCAGCCGGAAAACCGCGCCGGAAAAATNAGGCCNTTCCGCCGCCAGTTCGCCATCCAACCGCTGCAAACCGAGCCGCAGTGAGTCATAGGCTTCGTCGAAAGCGGCTTTTTCCTTCGCCGTCAACATGTGGAATTGGCGCACGATCAGTTCGGAGCAGAATTCAATCCAGGCTCGATGCTGGGCTTNTTGCAGAGGATCGGCAGGGTGCAGGGAAGGAGGGTAAACTTCGTCCACATATTCGAGAATAACGGCGGACTCAAACAACGGTTTGCCGTCCACCAGCAAAACCGGCACTTTGCCCAATGGGGAAATGGCGCTGAACCAATCCGGCGGCTCCTGTAGATTGATATGGGTCAGAGTGTAAGCAACGCCCTTTTCATTCAGGGCGATGGCGGAACGCTGCACAAAAGGGCACACTTTGAAACTGACCAGTTCCAGCTTGGCGGGTTGGGACATAATGGAAACTCCTTCGTCAACGGCAAAGAAATCACTATACACCAAGGCGCAACGGAAAGGGTGAGAGGAGCTGGCTTGCAAAGGAAGCCCACTGATGGGTGGGCTAAAGGGGTAACCATGAATTCGGTGGTGGCCGGGGACGGAATCGAACCGCCGACACGGGGATTTTCAATCCCCTGCTCTACCAACTGAGCTACCCGGCCACTGAGGGCGCTATTACAGCGTTTTGACCGAATGTTGTCAAGAACTAATGTGTCAGGGATGTGAACTGGCGATTCACAGCGCCCCTAACTGCACAGACCAGCAAAAACCACTACAATCCAGCCTAATTGGTACAACCCAACAGGAAAAGCGACCCTTTACAGATGGACTCCCACGGCTTGGTTTTATTCATTCTCACCCTGGCGACGCTCACCGGCATTTTCCTGTTCGCCCGCTGGCTGGGTCGCTTCCTGAACCGCTTTGAACTGCCACCGGACACCCGCCTGCTGATCCTGATTTCCTTCGTCGGCGTTGTCCTGGTCGCCAGCCTGAATTTCCTATGGCAACAAAGCGCCAGCCTTGCGCCTGAGCCACCGGCCAAAACTGACCAAAACGGCCAGGCTCAAAAGCCCCAGACAGAAACCGACCTTGACGCCTACGAGAGCAGCGCTTACCCCGACCTGTACGGTTTGCGCCAGGAAATGCTCAAGCAACTGGAAGAACTGCACAAGTTCTTCATCAATGTCAGGGCATGGGCAGAAGAAATGCCCGTCCAACGCCCCTTTCTGCANAAAATCATTGATATCCGCTGGGAACGCAATCAGGCGCTGATCAAATCCTACCAAGCAATCGACCGTAGCCGCCGGGAATTCTGGCTGCATTACCACACAGGCGAAGACCACTACGTCCGGCAGATGTTTGGTGAAGAAGCCGTGCGCCTGCAAAAGCGTATCCAAGACGCCCTGGGCGACAGCCACAAATTCCAGCTTGAGGAAGCCGACGCCATCAGCAATCAGACCCACAACTGTGTGGATTTGTTGAACGCCGCCAAGCTTCCCAAGCCACCCAAAGGCCGCACCAACGCCTTCCTGCCTTATAGTGGGCAAAACCGTCAGCGGGTCATGGAGATGCTGNNGCGCAAACAGGAAAACAGCATCCTGGCCAACCTGGGGCAGTTGCAGACTAGCGAAGCCCAGATTCGGGACAAACTTGCTTACATGATGGAATACCGGAAAGTTAACACCGACCTGTTGAGCGAGGTCAATGAACTGGTCCAGACCTGGAATGGGGCGCTGGTGTATAACCAATACGCCCAACACCGCATCCTGTTCAGCGTGGAAACACTGGAAATCCTTGAGCGGCTGGGCATCCCCGCAAACAACCGCAACTATTCCTGGCTACTCAACCAGCTACGCGAACTGGCACCGAAGGTGGTGAAAGAAGCTGACGAAGAACGCAGGACAGCAGCCTACAGCTACAATCCCGACATCGACCACCAATATCGGCGGCAGCGTTAAAACACCAGCTCAAACTTTACGCCCTTCAGAAAAGCCTGCTCACGCTCCAAATCCGCCAATAACAAGGGACGCTTGTTTTTCAACTCGTTGTCTTGGAACTGCAATTCAATACGGTTTTTGCTCAGCTTCAGGCGCTCGATCCGCGGCGCAGCGTCTTTATGGGAACGGTGCAACAGCACAGCCAGACGCAGCAGCACGCTCAGGTAAAGCGCATTCTGGTAATGTTCCGAATCCAGCAGCTCAAACAATTTGGGCGAAATTTTCTGCCGATGGGTGCGCACCAGCACACTCAGCCAACGCTGCTCCTCTGTGGAAAACCCCGGCAAATCGGCGTTCGCCAGCAGATAGCCGCCATGCTTGTGATAACTGCTATGGGAAATGGCCAACCCCACTTCATGCAGATCCGCCGCCCAACTCAGCAACTGATCCAGATGGCAGGGCAGCTTCCAGTCGTCCCGGCAACGGTTAAACAGTTTGTGCGCAGTACCCCGCACCGCTTCAGCATACTTCTGGTTGACCTGGAAACGCTGCTGCAAGGCACGCACAGCCTTGTCACGGACATCCTCATGCTGGTAACGCTCCAGCCGGTCATAAACCAGCCCTTCCCGCAATGCACCATCAGAGACGTACATCCGGTCGATTTTCAACGCTTCAAATGTGGCGATCAAAATCGCCAACCCACCGGCGAACACCGGCTTACGCTCCTCGCTCAACCCCGCCAGCTTGAGCTTGTCAACATGCCCGGCGTCAATCATCATCTCCCGCAACCGGTACATGTGCTCCAGGGTGATGCCATAAGCCAGCCCGGTTTGCTGGATGACCCTTTTCACCGCGCGGATGGAGCCGGACGCGCCGGTGGCCGACTCCCAGCCAATATCCCGGTACGACGCCTTGATTGGCCTTAACTCCAGATGGGCGGCGGTAATCGCCTTCTCCCAACAGGATTTGGCCAATTTACCGCCTGGGAAAAACGCACGGCTGCTGCTGACACAGCCCATGCGCAGGCTTTCCAGATGCAGGGGCTCAAAACCCTGCCCAATGATCAGTTCGGTGCTGCCACCACCAATGTCCATGACAAAGCGCTTGCCCTGCTGATCCTTGGCCAAGGAATGCGCCACCCCAAGATAGATCAGGCGCGCTTCTTCACGACCACTGATAACGGAAATGGGGTGCCCCAACGCAACTTCCGCCAAATGCAGGAACTCACGTGCATTTTTGCTCTGCCGCAAGGTGTTGGTGCCGACCGCCGCGACATTTTCGGATGGAAAAGCCCGGATACGTTCACCAAACCGACGCAGGCAATCAATCGCCCGTTGCTGCGCCTCCTTATTGAGATGCCCCTTGGCATCCAGCCCACCACCCAAACGCACCGCCTCATGCAAGCGGTCAAGCACATTGACCTGCTCGAAGGCGTCGATTTGCACAACAATCATATGGAAACTATTGGAGCCAAGGTCAATCGCAGCCAGCTTGTACGGTGCTTGCCCGTCAGTCATATTTACCCCTGTATACCGTAGGCGCAGACCCACACGCTTCGTATGGGGCAAGCTCCTACAGGGTTTGTGGCGTGTTGTTGGTAGCTTTACCCAAGCACCATGATGGCGTCGACTTCCACCTCAGCCCCGCGCGGGAGCGAGGCCACCCCAATAGCGGCGCGCGCCGGATACGGCTGTGCAAAGAACTCCGCCATCACCTGATTAATGGTGGAAAAATTGGCCAAATCTGTCAGGAAGACATGCACTTTCACACAATCATCCAACGAACCGCCCGCTGCGCTGGCGACTGCGGCCAGATTGCGGAACACCTGGCGCACTTGTTCGGCAATATCGCCTTCCACCATCTGCATGGTGGCCGGAACCAGGGAATTTGACCAGAAAGGTAGACCGTATTATCCGCCCGCACGGCTTGCGAATACGCGCCAATCGCCTGGGGGCATCAGGCGTGGAAATGATCGTCTTGTTCATTGGGGTTATTTCGTCAATTTGCTTGCATTCAACACATTGGGGATACGTTTTAACTGACGAATGACTTCTTGTAAATGCCCCTGATCATCCACTTGCAAAGTAAAGGTATCCAGCTTGATACGCCCTTCCCCGCTGATTTTCAGGTCAACAATATCCACATCCAGCCCATCAAGGCATTTGGTGATTTGACGCAACATGCCTTTGATGTCCCGAACCTCGACCACAACACCCACTGACATTTTCTGGCCATCGGCATTGTCGCCACGCTCCGGCATCGCATCATGCTGCCGCAACCAAGTGCGGATGCTGGCGTAGGNCTGACTGGTCTTGACGAAATTCAGCCACGACAACTGTGGTTTGTGCGCCTTGTCGGTCAGGATCTCAATGGTCGCCATGGTGTTGGGCACCCGGCTGCGCAACGGCAGCTCGCGCCCATCAACCTTCGCCCCAGTGCAGTGATGCCCGACTTCCGTATGCACCGCATAGGCAAAATCCAGCAGTGTCGCGCCGCGCGGCAGCTCCTTGACATCCCCTTCAGGGGTATAGGCGTAGATTTCGGTCTGGAACATGTCCGCCTGCATATCGGCATAAAATTCATCTGGGTTTTGTGCCTGACTGTCAAACGCCTCGACCTGTTCCAGCCATTGGTCGAAAACAGCCTGCGTATAGGCGCGGGTTTCCGGCTGGCTCCACTGTGCCGCCAAGCCGTATTGCGCAATCTGGAACATTTCGCGGGTCTGGATCTGGAAACGCACCAGCTGACCGCTCGGTGCCGTCACGGTTGTCTGCAACGCCCGGAAACCATAAGCGCGGGGAGCGGCGATGAAATCCTTGACCATCCCCATCCGTGGCTTAAAAACACCATGGATAATGCCCAACGCCTGATAACACTCTGACAATTCACCCACCTGCACGCTGATTTCAAGCAAATCGCACTGCTGGCTGAAGTCCACTTTCTTGCGGCGGCTCTGCTCATAAACACGGAACAGATTTTNTTCCCAAATCATGACATTGCTGCAGGGAATTTCCATCCGTAACGCATCTGAAATGCTGTTGTACACCTGCAAGTGCTTGCCTTCGCTTTCCTCCAGATATTTCTCCAGCGCCATCTTCATGATGCGGCTACGCCACGGGTACAGGTTCTGGAAACATAGCCATTGCAGATCCCGGCGGATTTTGTTCATCCCCAGGCGTCTGGCCAAGGCCACGTAAGTGGTGGAAGTTTCCAGCGCAATCCGGCGACGTTTGTCGGGAGGAACATTTCCCAACGTTTGCATATTATGCAGACGGTCGGCAAGCTTGACGATGACCACCCGAAAATCCTTGGTCATGGCCTGCATCATCTTCTGATAGCTGGCAATCGCCACCGCCTGTTTGGTCGGAAGATTGTCATCACGCTTCAGCTTGGTGACGCCATCCACCATCTGACCCACTACCGACCCAAAGCGCCTGCTGATTTCCTCTACCGTATGCTCGGTATCCTCCGGCACATCATGCAGCAGGGCAGCACAAATCGTGTCAGCATCCAGATGCAATAAGGCCAAAANACGGGCAACTTCCAGCGGATGTGTGATATACGGCGTCTTGTCGGCACGAAGTTGACCATCATGCGCTTCCGCCGCCAACAAGAAAGCATCGTAAACTTTGCGGCTGTCTTCTGCCAACATATAGCGCTCCACCAAACGCATTAGATCATTGGAGCGAAAAATAGGGTGCGTGATCTTAGGAGTCGACATAGGGGACAGGGCTGGGGGTAGTTGGAAAAGGGAGGAATCCAAAGGATCCGGCGAAGTTGCAGAATCAGGGGCAGTCCCTGGCACCGGCTCATCCTGACGGGCATCGCCCACACATCCATCAACATACAGGTGTTCTGGCCACAAAGAACCTTGCCCGCGATCATTCGGAGGTGGCTCTAGGTAAAAACTGTCTTCTGACATATTAACCTCCTTCCGAGCGAACCAAAATCAGCGCCCCATCAAACAACCTGCAACATAAAAACGCCCGCAGAAATCCGGCGGGCGTTTTTATCAGTGTCAATCATCCATAAAACCGGTGGAAATCACTACGGGCTTCTGGCTCAACAAGCCGTCGGCAATTTCGCGCAGCGCAATCACTGTCGGCTTGTCACCCTCTTCATCCACCAGCGGCTGGGCACCATGGGAGATGTCGCGGGCGCGTTTCGCAGCCTTCAGAACCAGTTCAAAATTGTTGTCCACATGCTGCAAGCAGTCTTCTACTGTAATACGCGCCATCGTTGTTCCGCTCTGAAAATCAATTGACTAACATTAAGCCCGATTATAGTTGAGGTCAACCCTCAAGCTTTAACCTAGCAAATCAGTCAGTCTAATCCCTTTTGACTCCTTTTGTATATAGGTCATTTCAGCAAGGAACAACTCAGCGGTGGCAATGGCGTCCTGCAAAGCGTTATGCGCCCCATAACGCGGCAGGTTATAGGCTTGGCGCAGATTGCCCAAGCGGAACTGACGGGGAATAATGACCTGCTGAAGCTGTTCACGCTTGCGCTTTTCAATCTCCAGCGTATCCAATATCTGCAGCGGCATTTTGCACCCGTACACACGCGCCATTGCGGCTTGCAGGAAGGTGCGCTCAATATGCTCAAAATGTGCGATCAGCACCTTGCCGGTCATACGCTCCACCAACTCATGCAGGGCGTCATGCAAATGGATGCCTTGGCTCATGCGGTCATCGGTAATCTTGTGCACGACCACCGTTTCCGGCGGCAACGTGATATTAAGCTTGATAATGCGGTGGACACATCTCCCCATTTGCACCCGACCCTGGCGGATTTCCGTATACCCCATGCTGAGGATGGCGTCTTTACGCGCATCCAGCCCGGTGGTTTCAAAATCCAGCACCAGATACTCCAAATCCTCCACTGGTGTCTTTTTGTCCGCAAATGGCGTTTCCAGATAACGGCGGGCGACCGGATGCCCTACTTTCGGCAACAGACGCTGTTTCTGCGCTTCAAGGGAAAACCAACCCCACAGCATCAGCGGAACCGATCCGCCTGATAGCGGCTGGCCATGCTGTCCTGCATGGTGGAAACCACTTCAAAGGCGTCTTTCAGGTGACGGCGCTCCAACGCGGAAAGCTCTTCCGGCGGCACGTAGTTGTTGGGTTTCTGGCTNNGCTCAATCTGCTTGGCCTGATGCTGCAAACGCACCATGCTGATGAATTCAAAGGCATCCCGCAAATCGTTTACCGTGCCTTCCGTCAACACTCCAGCGTCAGCAATCGCGTCCAGCCGTTCCCAGGTATTGATAGNGCCAATCCCGCCAGCCAATGCATACAAACGCGCCATATCAATGACCGGCACCACGCCACGCTTTTTCATGTCCATGCCCTTCTCGGCACCCTCATCCTTGTTGTCCTTGTCCAATACGAAGCCGCGGAAGAATCCCAATGGCGGCTTATGGCTGAGGGCATTGCCCGCCATGAATGCCTGGAACAGCGTCTGCACCTTGGTTTTGGCCAGCACTTCTTCCTGCAACCTCGTCAGCAAACTTTTATCGCCATGCAGGCAACGCAAGTCAAAGAAAATGCTGGAATACATCAAGGCTTTCGGCTGCGGATTTTCAATCCAGTTGGTGAAATAGCCATGCCAGACTGACCAGGGTTGCCGCCACTCATCGTTGGTGGCCATGACATTGCCAGGGCAGTACACATAACCGCAGGCATTCAACCCATCGCTCACGTACTTCGCGATATTACGGAAATAGTCGCCATGTTCGGCTTCGTTATAATCATCCGACAGGATCATGCCGTTGTCCTGATCAGAATGTGCCGTTTGCTCACGCCGNNCCATGGAACCCGCCACAATGAACGCGTAAGGGATAGGCGGCGCGCCGAATTNTTCCTCTGCCAGCACCAACAGACGCCGCGCAATAGCCTGGCCAATGGACGTAACCGCCTGCCCTATATCATTGGCGGGCAGACTTTGATTCACCAGGCTCACCAGCACTTTCGGCAGGGTCAAGCTCAGTTCGGCCAGACGGTCGACATCCTTGGCGGCAAACACATCGCCCACCAGATAAATGGCGTTATGGCTTTGGCTGCGCAGCAAGTCCGTCGCGGACACCACCCCGACCACGTCGTTGTTTTCCACCACCGGCAAATGGCGGATATTCCGCCGTGCCATCAGCAACAGGGCTTCGGACGCCTGATCACGCGGTGCCAGTGTCAACGGGTTGGGTGTCATAATCTCCGCCACCGGCAAATCCACATTGCGGCCTTCCGCCACCACCCGTTTGCGGAAGTCCACATCCGTGACAATCCCACACAAGCCGCCGTCATCTTCGGTCACCATCGCCGTTTGGGCATTGAACTCATTCATCTGGCAAGCGACCTGCCGGATGCTGTCATGCCTACCCACCAACATGGGCAGTTTCATCAGGTCACGCACATGCATCGCCACCAATGCAAAACCATCACTGCCACGAATTTCCTGAATGGCGCTGCGCAGACGCTCCGGCTTGCCATCTGTGAAATATTTACGCACCTTTTCAAAGCGCTCCACCACTTTCAGGAACAAGGCGGCGGGAACCGAGTAAAACAGCGTGTCTTCAATCGCCTTGACGGCCATGCTGACNNCGGCGCCACGAATCACCGAGCGGTAGCCAACCCAGTCGCCTTCGGAAAAACGCCCATATAGCTGGCCATTTTCCAATAGCACTTCCACCGCCCCGCTACGGATCAGCAGCACCCGGTCATTACGCTCACCAATTTTCAACACTTCACTATCGCGGCGGGCATATTCGATCTCCAACCCCATGGTGACTTCATTCAGGCAATCCAGAGGCAACTCCGTCAGCGGCGGGCAGGTGGCCAGATAATCACGAATTTCTAGCTGTTCAACTTCCATTATTTTTAAACCTTCAAAACTGAGCCGGAATCTCGGCGTAGGAAATCCGTCCTGTCTGCGCCAGCGCCATACGCACGGCTGACGGTTGCGGCTGCAACAGTTTGTCGGGGAATTCCCCAACCCAAACATCCTCACCAGGCGGACGGTCAATCATGACATGCTGCTCCTCCTCCCCGTGAACCAGCGCAAACTGCACACCCCTTATCGGCTGGTTGACCCGGACTTCAATCCGCACCAAGCCAGGCGCACTCGCCTCTCCACGCATCATGGAAACTTTCATGCCGTTATAGCTGAGGTTACACTGATTGGTCGCCAGCAGGCATTGGCCATCGACAGCCAATTGCCGCGTCGCAACGTGCATTTCCTGTTGGGGTTTGTCCTTGTTCAACCATAAGTCCATCAGACCGTAACCGCCAATCAGCATGACTGGGGCAACCATGATCGCAATACGGCTATGCAGGCTCAGGCCAAGGAACCAATTCCACATAAAAACGCTCTCTCTCCGAATTTTCCTCTGCCCGACAGCATACACGATTCAGCGGGAAAATCAGCCCCTTGAATTGCAGGTTTACGCGCCAGTAAAACGGGCGAGCACCTGCTCAGGCGTGATCTTTCTCAGGCAATCCAGATGCCCCAGCGGACACTCCCGCTTGAAACAGGGGCTGCACGCCAAGCCAAGATGCAGAACCTGGGCGCTGGTGCTTAAAGGAGGGGTATAGCTTGGGTCGGAAGACCCATACAGTGCGATCACGGGCGCACCCACTGCGGCGGCCACATGCATCAAACCTGAGTCGTTGCTGACAACCCGGTCAGCCAGCGCCAGCAGGGACATCACTTCCTGCAAGCTGGTTCTACCCGCCAGATCGAGACAGGCCGGGGAATTGACCGTGCTGGCGATCTGCGCCGTAACCGGCGCGTCCTTGCCGGAGCCCAGCAAAATGACCTGCCCGCCTTGCGCAATATGGTAACGGGCAACTTCCGCAAAGTATTCGGNCGAGTAGCGTTTGGCACCGCCATATTCAGCGCCAGGACACAGCGCCAACAATTGCCCGGTTTCATCGCCCAAAAATTTCTTTCCAGCCATCTCCCGTTGTTCATCCGTCACCGTCAGATACGGCTGCGGCGTCGCTGGCGGCAACGGCGCGCCAGCAGGCAAACCCAGCGCAACAAACCGCTGCACCGTCATGGTCAGCACCGATTTGTCCAGCGGACGGATGTCATTCAGCAAACCGTAACGCATTTCCCCNNGGTAGCCGGTGCGCAACGGGATCTGCGCCCAGAACGGGATCAGTGCGGATTTCAGGGAAGATGGCAAGACAATCGCCCAGTCATAGGCACCTGCACGCAGGGACTTGCCCAGCCGGTAGCGCTTGCCCACCTTCAGCTCACCATGCGCCAGCGGCATTTCCAACGCGGCATGCACTTCCGGCATGGCAGCCAGAACCGGCTTGCTCCGGGCCGGAGCAAGCACATCAATTTGCANAAAGGGAAAACGCCCCTTCAGCGCCAGGAACAGGCTTTGCGCCATCACCATATCGCCAACCCAGGAAGNGCCGACGATCAGGCAACGCTGGGNGGCAAACGCCATCCCGTCAATCAATCAGACGGTACAGCGTTCCGCAATAAGGGCAGCGGGCGGTTTTATCCGGGCTGCTGTCAATCGCCAGGAAAACACGAGGATGGGCGCACCACAAGGCCGATTCATCCGTGGGGCAATGCAGGGGCAAATCCTGCGCTTTCACAACGGTTTCACGGCTTTCGCCCAGACGTTTGTAATCAGTAATGCTTGGAGCCGGTGCAGACATGATGCCTCCCTTGTTGCAGCGTATCAGACGTAAGTCAGCCAGTGACGGTATTTTTCAACACGGCCATGCACAATGTCAAAATACAGGGATTGCAGCTTCCCGGTAACCGNAGCGCGCCTGCCTTCGCCTATCGGGCGGCGGTCAAGCTCACGGATGGGGGTCACTTCAGCCGCTGTACCGGTGAAGAAAGCTTCGTCAGCGATGTAAACTTCATCGCGGGTGATGCGCTTTTCACGGATCTCCAAACCTAAATCCTGCGCCATCTGCAACAGCGTCTTGCGGGTAATGCCGTCCAGCGCGGAGGTCAGATCCGGCGTGTAGATAATGCCATCCTTCACCAGGAAGAAATTCTCACCGCTGCCTTCCGCCACATAGCCTTCTGCATCCAGCAGCANGGCCTCGTCATAACCATCATCCAGCGCTTCACGCAACGCCAGCATGGAATTCATGTAGTTGCCGTTCGCCTTGGCCTTGCACATGGTGATGTTGACATGATGCCGGGTAAAGGAAGACGTCTTGATGCGAATGCCCCTTTCCATGTTTTCCGCGCCGAGGTAAGCACCCCAAGTCCAGGCCGCCACCATGGCATGCACCTTCAGGTTGTCAGCGCGCAAGCCCATGCCTTCAGAGCCGTAAAAGCACATTGGGCGGATGTAGGCGGAATCCAGTTGATTTTCCCGCACCGCAGCACGTTGCGCTTCGTTCAGCTGTTCCTTGCTGAATGGCATCGGCATACGCATGATTTTGGCGGAATTGAACAAGCGGTCGGTATGCTCCTGCAAACGGAAGATAGCAGTGCCCTGGTCAGTCTTGTATGCGCGCACGCCTTCAAACACCCCCATGCCGTAATGCAGGGTATGGGTCAGCACATGGGTCTTGGCCTCGCGCCATGGCACCATTTCACCGTCCAGCCAGATCAGGCCATCGCGGTCAGACATCGACATTGCTTATCTCCACAGGTCAAAATGAAACGATAGAGCATACACTCAGCATTGCATTGTTGCCAGTGTACGCAAACATGCGCCCCGCAAAAGAAGCCCTGTGAAACTCAACAGGGCTGGAGAAAAGCACACAATGAGACTTAACGAGAAAAACGTCAGTTATCTTGGCTCAAGCCCGCGAAAAACCGTAAATTCCTGCACCGGCTTTGCCCAACCATAGCCGCGCGTAGCCGCAGTGGTGACCCGCGCTGTACGCTGGAAGCCAGTCGCCAGCCCACTGGCGACGCCTTGCAAACGGTTGTATTCACCCATAATCCGGGAAACATAAGTCTGGGTTTCACGGTAGGGAGGAATGCCATTGTATTTACGCACAGCTCCCCCTGCATTGTAAGCCGCCAGCGCCAACTGTTTGTCGCCGTTGAATTCCTGCAACATTTGGCTCAGGTACTTGACGCCACCCATGATGTTTTCGTGCGGATCCCAGGCGTTGTCGACCCNCATCATGTCAGCCGTACNCGGCATCAGCTGCATCAGGCCTACAGCTCCGGCTTTCGAAACAGCACTGGGATTGAAACAGGACTCTTGCTTCATGACTGCGCGCACCAGGTTTTCATCCACGCCGTAACGCCGCGCATGGGCACGAATGGAATCCAGATGTGGCTCCAGTTTGCGTTCCANGTTGCTCTGGCTCAAACCGCCACAATGTCCCCTGGAAATGCCTGTCACTGGCAATGGAGCACTGCTGGACGGCGTAGAGCCNNTGGCTGACGACTTTGGGTGGCTGCCTTTTTGTGGCGCGCCATACTTGGCGACCAGCTTATATTTATTGCCTTTTTNTGGCGTATTGGTTAACCAGCGCGTGCCGTCTTTATCAACATAGGTATAGATTGCGGCCTGTGTCGCTTGACTATAAGCGACCCCACCGCACACACACATCAAAGCCAGAAGACTTTTTCCATAATCTGGTTTGTTTGGGGTTTTCATTGTGTTACCACTTTTTGTTCTTATAGCTTTTGATTTAATGGGCTTGTCCGACTATTGGCAGATACAACTATCATCCAATATATTTATTAATTCATTAAATCTATTATCACTATATCCCGGCATTTTGACGCCTGTCCACAAGCGAATGATGAGTGGCCGATTGATTTTTCCTCGACCGGCCTTCCACTCAACCGCAAGCATTTCTCCATAACCATTTTGCGGAATCCACAAGAGCAACAAGGCCGACCGCACAACAGACACTACACACCGTTGCAGGGACTTTTCAATTGGCGGCCTGTCTGGATTTAATGAAGCACTCGTGGATCAACCAAACGGAATGGGGAAACTGCTGCATCAAAGCGCTCCCCGTCGTCTGCAAGCATTTGATAAGAGCCATGCATGACCCCTAGCGGCGTATCCAGAATAGTGCCGCTCGTGTAGCGGAAGCCTTNCCCTGGCTGAAGATACGGTTGTTCGCCAACAACGCCTTCCCCGCGCACTTCCTGGGTACGCCCTTCCGCATCCGAAATGATCCAATGCCGTGTCAGCAATTTGGCGGGAATACTGCCCTGATTCACAATGGTCACGGTATACGCAAATACATAACGCGCCTGNNGTGGGTCGGATTCCTTTTCAATGAACTGGGTTTCCACCGATACCTGGATATTGTAACGTTCGCCATCCATATCCTGTTTCTCCATACACACACTCTGCGCCAGAACATATAGCACTTTCAGCATTCACGGCAATAAAATCCGACCAATGCAAACTTTTTACAACAAGACCAAATTATCGCGGTGAATCAGCTCTGGCGCATCCACATAGCCTAAAACCTGTTCAATTGATTTGCTGGGTTGCCGCTTGATGCGAATGGCTTCCTCACTGGAGTAATTCACCAATCCTTTGGCGACCAAACGGCCATCTTCAGCCACACAACTGACCACTTCACCCCGATCAAAGACGCCTTCCACCCGTGTGACGCCGACCGGCAACAAGCTTTTACCCGTTTTCAGGATCGCGTCCGCAGCCCCGGAATCCAGCCACAGGGTTCCTTTGGCGGACAACTGCCCCGCAATCCACTGCTTGCGGGCAGCCAGTGGCGCCGCATCCGGCAACAGCAATGTCCCCAACATTTCGCCCTTCCGCAGCCGCTCCAGCACCTCTGGCTCACGTCCGGATGCGATGACCGTGGCACAGCCAGAACGGGAAGCGCGTTGCGCCGCCAACACTTTGGTGCGCATCCCGCCGCTGCCGATCAAGGTTCCCGCCCCACCGGCGAACGCCACATAATCAGGATTGTTGGCACGGCCTTCATGGATCATCTGCGCATCGGCAAACTTGCGCGGATCCTTGTCGTACAAACCTTGCTGATCTGTCAGGATGACCAGCACATCGGCCTCCACCAGATTCGCCACCAGCGCCCCCAAGGTATCATTGTCGCCCAGCCGGATTTCATCAAAAGCCACCGTGTCATTTTCATTGATCACCGGAATGACCTTGAGTTCAATCAGCGTGGTAAGCGTGCTGCGGGCATTGAGATAACGGCGGCGATTGGCCAGATCGTCATGGGTCAAGAGCACTTGCGCGGAATGGAAGCCATGTTGCAGAAATACAGACTCATAGGCGTGGATCAACCCCATCTGCCCGATGGCGGCGGCGGCCTGCTTTTCAAACAGCGCCTTAGGCTTGGCCTTCCAACCCATGCGGCTCATGCCTTCGGCGACCGCCCCGGAGGAAACCAGCACGATTTCGATGCCCTGTTTGTGCAAACGCGCCATCTGCCCAGCCCAATCAGCCAACGCTTCACGATCCAGCCCTTGCCCGTCGCGGGTCAGCAGGGCGCTGCCAATCTTGACCACCCAGCGCTGGGTTTTGGGCATGAATTCACTGCGGTGATGGTTGTTCTGCATGTTCATCCAGATACTGCATAATATGGAAACACAAGTCTTGCACGCCTTCCCCGTAGCAGCAGAAATGCGGAATGTCGGCCCCGTCCAGCCGAGCGCATCAACCACTTGCTGACAATGTGCGCTGCGCTCTTCCGGCGGCAACACATCAATCTTGTTCAACACCAGCCAGCGCGGGTAGGCGGCAAGTTCGTCACTGTATTTTTCCAATTCCTGTTCAATGGTGCGCACGGCACGCACAGGCTCATTTTCCTCCGCCAGCGGAGCCACGTCTACGACATGCAGCAACAAACTGGTGCGGGCAAGATGACGCAAAAACTGGATGCCAAGACCGGCACCTTCCGCAGCGCCTTCGATCAGGCCGGGAATATCTGCCATGACGAAACTTTGCAATTCGCCAACCCGCACCACCCCCAGATTCGGGTATAAGGTAGTGAAGGGATAATCGGCAATTTTAGGGCGGGCGGCGGAAACAGCACTAATCAAGGTGGACTTGCCTGCATTGGGCAGCCCCAGCAAACCGACATCCGCCAGCAACTTCAACTCCAGGCGCAGGATCCGCAACTCACCGGGCGTGCCGGGTTTGGACTGGCGCGGTGCACGGTTGACCGAGCTTTTATAACGCAAGTTGCCAAGCCCATGCCAGCCGCCCTTAGCCACCAGCAAACGCTGACCCGACCCGGTCAAATCACCGATCAGCTCGCCGGTTTCATCATCGTAAGCGACCGTACCGACCGGCACGCTGATTTCCTTGTCATCGCCGCGCTTGCCGGTCATGTTGTTGCCCATGCCGTTCTCGCCGCGCTGCGCCTCGTAATAACGTTCATGCCGGAAATCGACCAACGTATTCAGATTACGCTCGGCCACCAGATAGACATCACCGCCATCACCGCCATCACCGCCATTGAGTACCGTATTCGATGTATTTTTCGCGGCGGAAACTGACACATCCGTTACCGCCATCGCCCGCCTTGACGCGGATTATTGCTTCATCAACAAATTGCATATTTTCCTACCTTCCCGCGCCTATATACGCAAAAGCCCCGACCAGCGGGGCTTTAAGGCAATTCGCTTCACGGGCGTCTATCAGTTAGCGCAGCCTTCAACGGGCTGGATGCTGATAAACCTGCGATTTTTTCACCTTTCTGCTGGAAAACCACAACGCCGTCCGCTTTCGCAAACAGGGTATGATCCTTGCCGATGCCAACGTTTTCGCCGGGATGGAATTGGGTGCCACGTTGGCGCACCAAAATATTGCCAGCCAAAACGAATTGGCCGCCAAAACGTTTGACGCCAAGCCGCTTGGATTCTGAATCGCGACCGTTGCGGGTACTACCGCCTGCCTTTTTGTGTGCCATTGCTGTTTCCCCTTACGCTGAAATGCCAGTGATTTCGATCTGTGTCAGGTACTGGCGGTGACCAGTACATTTCTGATGGTGCTTACGGCGGCGGAATTTCATGATCCGCACTTTTTCGCCGCGAGTCTGGTGCTACAGTTGCAGTCACCTTACCTCCTGCAACGTAAGGTGCGCCGATTTGCACGTCGTCACCTTCCCCGACCATCAGGACATTCTCGAAATCAATGCTTGCGCCTTCTTCCGCATCCAGTTTTTCAACCAGAAGCGTGTCGCCTTGAGCGACGCGGTATTGTTTACCGCCTGTTACGATAACCGCATACATGATGACGAATCTCCAGAAAAATGTCCTGTTAAAGAGCCGCAGAATTCTACCTTTACCACTACCCAAAAGCAAACGGGAAATAAAATATTATCAGTGTTTGAGGGTATCGCTTGACATGGCGTAGGGGTGTTCCTAGCATTCGGGACTTTCAGCACCCTGCATTATCATGGATTTCAATTCAATACGCCAATTAGCCGACGCCGACATGCAGGCCGTCAATGCGCTGATCCAGCGCCGCCTGCACTCTGAAGTTGTGCTTATCAACCAGCTCAGCCACTACATTATCAGCAGTGGCGGCAAGCGCCTGCGCCCTCTGCTCGCACTGCTGGTTGCCCGCGCTTGCGGCTATCAGGGCGAAAAACACGTCGATGTCGCCGCCATTGTGGAATTTATCCATACCGCGACCTTGCTGCATGACGATGTGGTGGATGAATCCAATATGCGTCGCGGCAAGGAAACCGCCAACAACGTCTGGGGCAACCAGGCTGCGGTATTGGTCGGCGATTTCCTGTATTCGCGTTCATTTGAAATGATGGTGGATGTGGGCAGCATGCGCGTGATGGAAATCCTTTCCACCACCACCAACACCATCGCTGAAGGCGAAGTCCTGCAACTGCTCAATTGTCACGACCCGGACACCAGCGAAGAACGTTACATGGAAGTGATCCACTCCAAAACCGCCAAGCTGTTTGAGGCCGCCTGCCAGCTAGGGGCGATATTGGCCGGGCTAGACCAGGAAAAAGAACAAGCCATGGCGCGTTTCGGCATGCACCTGGGCACCGCTTTCCAACTGGTGGACGATGTGCTGGACTATACTGCTGATGCCGAAGAAATGGGCAAAAACGTTGGGGATGACCTCGCCGAAGGCAAGCCAACCCTTCCGCTCATCATCGCCATGCAGCGCAGCCCAACAGAAATTGCCGCACTACTGCGCAAATCCATTGAAGAAGGCGGGCTGGAACACATCGCCGTCATCATGCAGGCCATTGCCGACACCCAAGCGATTGATTACACTTTGGAGCTGGCAAAGGGTGAAACTGAGCAGGCGATCGCCAGCCTACAATGCCTGCCCAACAGCGAACATCGGCAAGCGCTTGAAGCATTGGCATGGTTCGCCACCAACCGCAGCCACTAGAAGCTTTACGCTCGGAGAGTAGCTCAGCTGGTAGAGCACTACGTTCGGGACGTAGGGGTCGCAGGTTCGAATCCTGTCTCTCCGACCACTTTCAAATCCCGCTGATTCATCCATTTTTCACGGCTCAGGCCGCAGAGGCGATCGCATCCTCGCCCTGATCACAGGCAGCCTCCACTACCGACGCTGAAGCGCAACGCTCCAGCACATCAAGCAAATCCTGCACATTGAAAGGCTTGCTAAGGAAATCATCCATCCCCGCCTGCAAACATTTCTCACGATCACTGCTCATGGCGTTGGCGGTCAACGCGATAATCGGAGTGCGCCCGCCAACCAGACGCTCCTGCTGGCGAATTTGCTGCGTGGCCTCCAATCCATCCATGACCGGCATTTGCACATCCATCAGGATAACGTCCGGCTTTTTATTGATCCAACTATCCAGCGCGACGCGGCCATTTTCCGCCACCGTCACTTGGTGACCAACCTTATTGAGCAGACGCACCGCCAGCATCCTGTTGACGGCGTTGTCCTCCGCCAACAAGATGTCAAGTGGCCGCGCCGCCTGCGCCAATACATGGCGCCGCCCTTCCGGGGGCGGGGTTTGCANCTGGACGGTTTTCTGGAACGGCGCGCTGAAATGAAAAATGCTGCCATTGCCAGGGTCGCTTTCCACCAGCAATTTTCCGCCCATCATGCCAATCAACTGGGATGAAATCGCCAGACCCAGGCCGGTGCCACCATAACGGCGGCTGATGGAATTGTCCGCCTGTTGGAAAGGCTGGAAGATCGCGGCCTGCTTCTCCAATGGAATGCCAATGCCGGTATCCCGCACAGCGAACAGCAGGCAGACCTGCCCCTCCGGCGCACCGCTCTGTTGGGTAATGGAAACGTTCACCTCCCCGCTTTCCGTAAACTTGATCGCATTCCCAACCAGGTTGATCATGATCTGCCGCAGGCGACCCGCGTCACCGTCCAGCGCATCCGGCACATTCGGCGCAATTTCCCAATGGAAAGCCAGCGACTTTTCCTGCGCGCGCACCGCCAATGGCACAAAAGTGTCCCGCACCAGATNCCGCAGCCGCAAAGGTGCCACAGCAAGCGTCAATGTGCCCGCTTCAATACGTGAGAAATCAAGGATTTCATTGATAATGTCCAACAGCGCATTGGAGGAGGAGCGGATCATGGTGAGGTACTCCCGCTGCGAAGACGAAACCTCGCTGTACAGCATCAGATCCGTCAAGCCGATCACCCCATTCATGGGGGTGCGGATTTCATGGCTGATCATCGCCAGAAAATCGCTTTTGGCCTTGCTGGCCTGTTCAGCAATTTCCTTTGCCTGCAAAGCATCCCGGTGCGCCTGTTCAGCCGCCTCCTTGGCCTGCAAGGCCTCTTTGCGGGCAATTTCCACATAGGCGTGCTGCTGGCAGGCCAGGCAAGCCGTTTCCAACCGCTGCAACACGGGAACCAGCGCCAGCAAATGTGAATACGGCAATGGCGGATTGCGCTGCAACGCCAGCAAGCCACTGGAGCCTATCGGCAAGAAATGGAAGCAGGATTCCTGCACTTGGATGACATCCTCCAGCTGCTTGACCCGCCAACCAGCAGCAGCGATCTCCTGCAAACGTCCCGCCACTTCCGGCCAACGTCCCACCAGCGGCGCATTCAACGCCGGATAGCTGTAACACGGCTCCAGTTCGCACACTGCCGCATCCCCAGTGTGCAGCCAAATATAACCGCTGCGGCAGTTCAGCAATTTAAGGGCTGGCGGCAGAAACTTGCGTAACATGCCCCGCAAATCCAGGTCTTTCCCAACCAACAACGCCAGCGCATACTGGATTGATACCAGCTCAAAGGTGGAATTCATCTCGCCATTCATGCCGCCACCCTTCTTGTCCGGCCAAAACACCCAATACAATCGTTTTATTGAAGAATTCCAGGCAAGCATTGCCCGCGTCAGCAATTTCACCCAAGGACAGCACCCCCACCAATGGGACGCCTTCCGGCAAGCGTGAGTGGATGTTATGGATTTCCTCGGAAAAACGGTCTTGCAAGAAAAGTGTTCGGCTGATGCAGTCAAACAACAGNNCGCCAAGCTTGCAGAATGCATCTGGNNCCGTATCAAGTGCGCATTGCCGGGAAGCCTCCAACAGGTTTTCGTCCTCGCCCTTGAGGATGTAAATCATATGGTTGGCTGGCACTTCCCNCACACACACCAAACACTCGCCCACATGGAGCAAGGNGTNCCGCACCACGACATCGCCTTTCAGCCTATCCAGACCAAACGGGTAAGCTTTGGCAAGGTCAAAAAAGCTGTNCTTATTGAAACGCTTGCCGCTATCCGCTTCCACCACCTGACGGTAGACCTCGAATGCAGGCCGGTAATCCAGCGTGACAATGGTGTTGTCATGCGCCCCCGTGACAAAAACTGGNNCGAATTTGTGCCAGCCATGCCTGATGCCAACACTGACAGGCAACTCCAGCACCGTAATTTGGGCGCAATCTTTCAATAAACCCTGATTACTGAACAAACAGGGCTTTTGCTCGAAACTCAAGGAACCAGCCCCACCGCCGATATATTGGCAACCGTCCCCCATCACTTCATAAAGGCTTTCCAGCAGTGCGGAAATGCGCTTGCTCAAGCCATCAACCAAGGTGACCAAAGTGGAACCTTGCGGAATGTCAGCAGCCAAATCCTGGGTTTGCAGCAGGTAATCCTCATCCGGATCAGACAGCCGCTCAACATAATGGACGCTAGCCGCAACCGGCAGCCCACACACGACGCTGCCTTGCTCCAGCTTACGCTCGCCCACCACGATTTGCGGAAAGATGCCGCCAAACACAGGAATCGGCGTATTGCGCAAACGCTCATCCAATTGCAAGGNGGAAAAGGCATTGGCATCACAGGCCAACAACAGCAGGCTTTGCGCCCCGGCATTGATGGCGGCGTCGATGTGCTGGAACAAACCATCACAGCTACCCGTGTCATCGACATATATCTGAGGGGATGTGAGTGTTGCAATCATTTTCCAACCGTCTTTAAATTTTTGTTATTACTAGAAAGGTTGGATTACAGTCTACGCAACAATAATGTCTTATAAAAGTGGCAAATGACACACGGCGCGGAAATTGTAGAAAATTTCAGCGCCGCGAAAGTATGCTTGCGTGTCAGCGCAAATCCGCCGCCAACGAATCACGGATAGCCGCCGACACCTCCACCTCATAAGCATAGTGGGAATGCGCAATCCCCATACGCAGAGGCGAACGATCACGCGCAGCCACCACCATATCCGGTGTCAGCTCAAAGCGCAGAAAATGCACGGAAGAAGTTTNTTCATCCGTTTCCCGCGCCAAATCCTCATTGGCGATCGGGAAAACCTTATCGAAACCTTCCACCTGCACCCAAACCTGTTTCTCAATGCCGATCAGCTTCGACAGCTGCTGCTTGCGTTCTTCCACATCCGGAAACTCCACCATGAAAGTGGCTTTCCAGTTGGAGCCATCCGGAATCAGCGGATTATAGGCTTCCAGCTCCTCTTCAATCCCCGCCGCCTCGAAAATCTTTTCGATGCGCAGCATTTCCTGAATCTGGTACTGCATGGTCAGGCGGTCTTCGAAATACAGGGTCGCATTNNTGGTAATATGCACCTTGCGGTTGGCCTTATGCGCAATCACCTTCTCGCGGAAAGCCTTACGCTCCACCGCATACTGTTCCAGACCCATCAGGTCTGCGCGTGTCAGTTTGTCCATTTTCTCATACTCCCGGGTTGTCACAACCCATAGGCAATCCGCAACATGGTCAAAGGATGGGTCGGCTCCTGCGCACCATCACCCAGGCCATTTTCAATCTGGTGNNGCGCCATCGGGCAATCACTGCCATAGTAATCCGGCTTGGCCTGATTGACCTTGGTGACGATGGGGCGGCAGATTTTCATTGAAATGGCGTGGAACTCGCTTTTCACCGCATACGTGCCATCATGCCCGGAGCAGCGTTCCAGCAACTCCACCTTGGTGTCAGGAACCAGATCCAGCAGTTCGCGGGTTTTGTAACCGATATTCTGCACGCGGATGTGGCAGGCCGTATGATAATTAACCTTGCCCAGCGGTTTGGTGAAACTGGTGTTGAGCTTGCCTTCCTTATGGCGCAGCATCAGGTACTCAAACGGATCAAAGATGCGCCCTTTCACCGTCTGCACATCGGCATCATCCGGGAACATCAGCGGCAATTCCTGCTTGAACATCAGCACACAGGACGGCACTGNGCTGACAATATCCCAACCATCATCGATAAGCTTCATCATCGCCGGAACGTTGACATCCTTGGCGGCAGCCACCGTTTCCAGATCGCCCAGTTCCAGCTTGGGCATGCCACAGCACTGCTCCTTGTCCAGCAACGTGACCGGAATGCCGTTATGCTCAAACACCTTGCGCAAGTCTTCGACGATGTGCGGCTCGTTATAATTGCCGTAGCAGGTGGCAAAAATGGCAACCTTGCCGGTCGTGCGCCCTGCCGGAACCGCTTTGGCGGCATCCAGCGTCTTGTGGCGGGCAACACGGTCACGCCCCTTGTCACTATGGTAAGCGGGAATCTTGGCGTCTGGGTGCACGCCCAACACTTTGCCCAGTTGCGCCCGGAACGCCGGATGCTGGTTGACTTTATTGACCACACCCGCAACCACAGGAATCCCGGCCAGCTTGCCGACCATATCGGTGGAACTCAGCACCTTGTCGCGGAATTTGACATCACCCTTCTTAAACTTCACCGCTTTGGCACGCAGCATCAGATGTGGGAAATCGATATTCCAATCATGCGGCGGAATGTACGGGCACTTCGTCATGTAGCACAAATCGCAGAGGTAACAGTGATCCACGATCTGCCAATAATCTTCTTTCTTGACCCCATCCACCTCCATGCTCTCGGAATTGTCAACGAGGTCAAACAGTGTGGGGAAGGAGTTGCACAGGCTGACGCAACGGCGGCAACCATGGCACAGGTCGAAGACGCGCTCCATCTCCTTGAGGACGGCTTCTTCGTTGTAGAATTCGGGATTTTTCCAGTCGAGCGGATGGCGGGTAGGGGCTTCGAGGCTGCCTTCGCGTTTCGGGGTTGCCATTTGTTATTCTCCGTAACAACAGGAAAAAGGGGTGAATATCATCCACCCCTTTTTGAGAAGCATCAAGCGTCCAGGTTGTCCAGCGCTTTCTGGAAACGGTTGGCGTGGGAACGTTCAGCCTTCGCCAGGGTTTCAAACCAATCGGCGATTTCATCGAAGCCTTCGTCACGCGCTTCTTTCGCCATGCCCGGGTACATGTCGGTGTATTCATGGGTTTCGCCTGCGATGGCTGCGCGCAGGTTATCGGAAGTGGCACCGATCGGCAGGCCAGTGGCCGGGTCGCCCGCAGCTTCCAAATATTCCAAATGTCCGTGGGCGTGACCGGTTTCACCTTCGGCAGTGGAACGGAAAACAGTTGACACGTCGTTGTAGCCTTCTACATCAGCCTTGGCTGCGAAATACAGGTAACGGCGGTTTGCCTGGGATTCGCCTGCAAATGCAGCTTTCAGGTTGCCCTCGGTTTTACTTCCCTTCAGTTCCATGGATGGACTCCTCGGTTGTGTGGTTGATTAAACTGATCAGTGCGTTGTACTCTAAGCAAAAGTACGACGCCCTTCCAATCGTATATTTTGAATGTTTCATTCGATTTTAACAAATGCGCTGTTTTGTTTCTAAGGAGAGGTATTAATGAAAGCTGCCGCAGCCCTATACACGGTCGCCTCGGTTGCAGTGTTGGTTTTGATGATTATGCGCCCACCGGTGGAAGTGTCCACATCGGCGGAAGCGGCTCCCGCACAATCAACCCCCACCGCAACACCAACTAACCAGACTCCCCAAGCAAGCAGTGCGACACCTGCCGTTCCAGCTGCCGACAATGCCACCCCGCCTGAAAGCGCACCAGCAGCACCGGTGGTGGCTCCATCCGCCAACATCCCTGCACCTGAAACCACTGCCGTGACGCCAGCACCGGCAACAGCCCCTGTGCCTGAAACCCCTGCCGCGACGCCAGCACCTGCAACACCCCTGCACCTGCAACCACTGCCGTGACGCCAGCATCGGCAACCCCAGCAGCTCCACCCACCAATGCCCTTGAACCTGAAACCTTAGCCGCACCGCCTCCTCCGGGGCAAGCACCTGCTGCGCCAACGCCGGAACCAGCCCCAGCGGTGCCAACAACCCTGCGCCAGCAGCCCCAGAGCCAGCATCAGCCCCGATAGCGCCAACTGCGCCCGCACCAACTCCAGCACCACCACCGTTCCCATCGGTCAACTCTGACCAGGCAACGCCCACACCCACCGAACAACCATCCACACCGGAAGAAAAAAATGAACTCAGGATCATATTTTCTTCTGAGTTAACAGCATCTAATGCCATGCCTGGTCACATATGCAGACAGGCTGTGGCGTTGAAACTTGCGCCGCCATCCGAAACGTCAGATTCTCACGCTGGACGATGGCGGCCATGATTACAGGATAGCCTTGCAGCTACGTCCTCATTCCGCATTGCTGGAATATCCATATGGACTTGATCGGATGCTTCCGACCGTAAAAGAAAGGATAAGTGTGATTGCAAAGGATGGGCAGCCATACCCATGCGAACGCATTGAACTGAGTCGGCGCTCCGAAGCGAAGGCACCACACAGGTGACCCAACAGACTACAACTCAAAGGCAAAAAACAATCGCCATTGCGCGCAGTAACAAGCCCCAATCAGACAAACATAAAAAAGGCCGAAGATACGGCCTTTTTTAGAAGCTCATCAAGAATACGCAGGCTTACATGCGCCTGGAATGCGCCCAAAGCCCACTAGCCTAGCGGNCCAATAGCCTTCCAGTTTTTCTGTGGTGATAGCCTTGCCCGCACGCGGTGCATGGACAAACTTGCCATCGCCCAAGTAAATTCCCACATGCCCTACACGCCGCCCCCTAGTGCTGAAAAACACTAGGTCGCCTTTGGCGGCTTGTGTCTTCGAAACCCGGACAGAAGCGTCATACTGTTCGGCAGCTGTGCGCGGAATGGAAACACCAGCACCTTCGCCGAAAGCAAATTGGGTAAGGCCGCTACAATCAAAACCAGTTTTAGGGCTCTCACCACCGAAGCGGTACATTTTGCCTTGCTGTTTCTGGGCGACCCATGCAGCGCGGTCAAGAAGGGTCACTTCCTTGCTGCTGTCAACCGGTATACGGCTGACTACAGGCTCCATATTTTTGGCATGCGCCAGCTGGACTTTATATTTGCCACTCTCTTCGGCATCCGAAGTTTTGACAGTTTCAGAGTTACACCCCGCCAGTAACAGCACCGCTGATCCCATCAAACACAAAACCAGCGATTTCGCACTAACACTACTCATATCTAGTTTATAACCTTTTATTCATGTTCCAGTCAGAACGTTTCCCTTAACAGGACCTAGTATATTCACTAAGCATACTAGGGAAGTAACGGGGAGAAGTTAACCGCATTTCTATTAAGGAAACAATATAAAAGAGTGACATTTAATCAATTCTTTCATTGAATGTTTCAATTGTTCTAACTGCACCACTTTGTTGTTTAAGCACTACACTTTGAATTGTTATCTGATTTTTATTCCCAAAACAATCCGATCAAAATTTTTTAAAATACACCCGGCAACGAGATGGTCTGATGCGCGCTGCCTTACAGGCTGCCAATATTGCGCCCGTAGAAAATTTCCTTCAGCTCCTTACGCAACTGCATTTCGATTTGCTTGATATCACGCTCAAAATAGTCATTTTTCCCCAAGCCAAACAGATAGTTATCTAGATCAAACTCTTTCAGCATCATTTTGGTGTGAAAAATATTTTCCTGATAGACATTGACATCCATCATGGAGTAGATGCGCTTTGTTTCAGGCGACAAGAAGTTCTGGATAGAATTGATCTTATGGTCGATAAAATGTTTCTTACCCTTCACATCACGGGTAAAACCCCGCACCCGATAGTCCATAATGACAATATCGGACTCGAAACTATGTATTAAATAATTCAATGCTTTCAGCGGAGAAATGCGCCCACAGGTAGAAACATCGATATCGGCACGGAATGTGCTGATGCCATTGTCAGGATGACTTTCCGGATACGTGTGCACTGTCAAATGGCTTTTATCCAGATGCGCCACCACATCCTCCGGATAAGNGCCAGGCCGGGCTGTATTGGAAAGTTTTTCTTCGGAAATAATCTGCTCCTCAGACACCAGAATCGTGACGCTGGCTCNTTGAGGGTCATAATCTTGGCGCGCCACATTCAGGATATTGGCACCAATAATATCAGCCACATCCGTGAGAATCCTGGTCAACCGGTCAGCATTATACTCTTCGTCAATATACGCAAGGTACTCTTCCCGGTGTGCCGGGCTCCTTGCATAACAGATGTCATAAATATTGAAACTCAGGGTCTTGGTCAGGTTGTTGAACCCGTGCAGGCGAATCTGCTTCTGATGACGCTCAACCAATTCTCATCATCCTCTTCATTCAATGGGCATAAAAAATAGCTGGTTGGCACCCAACCAGCATGGGAGTGAACTATGCAAAACTCTGCCCATGCGTGCAAGTGAAATTAATGCTTCAAGCGGCCTCCATGATTTCAAAGTCATGCGTCACTTCCGCCGTTTTCGCCAGCATGATGGAAGCCGAACAATACTTTTCCGCCGACAGCTTGATGGCGCGCTCCACTTTGTCTGCCGACAGATTACGCCCGCTGACAATGAAATGCAGATGAATGCGCGTGAAAACCTTAGGTTCCTTGTCCGCCCGCTCCGCCTCAATCTGCACTTCACAGTCAATTACCTGCTGCTTGGATTTTTGCAGGATCAGCACAACGTCAAATGAAGAGCACCCACCCAAACCCAACAGGAGCATTTCCATCGGGCGCACCCNCAAATTGCGCCCGCCCAATTCCGGCGNTTCATCCATCACGACTGAATGGCCACTGCCGGATTCGCCGACGAAACTCATGTTATCCAACCACTTGACCCTGGCTTTCACGTTGCGCTCCTATCCTGGAAAAAGGCTGATGTTAACATACAATAGTTTTGACTTAACGCCCGCCAACCATCAAACTCCAAACTAGGCTGAACTGGCAATTTCAATGAAGGAGAGTAATAAATGTTTGGCGAGTCTCACGANCTGGCGATTGAGTTTCCGGAATACAAGGAGCAAATTCATGCCCTGAAACAGGACAACCGGCACTTTGCCCGCTTATATGACGAATATAATGAGGTAGATGCGCAGTTGCACCGGATTGAACAGGAAATTGAAGTTCACGCAGATGACTTCGTGGAGGAACTGAAATTACGCCGCCTGCACCTGAAAGATGAATTATATGGCATGTTACGGGAAGCTGGCTAAAACCCAGCCTTATTGAGCGGCTAGCGCCAGCTTGCGGCCAATGGCATCAAACAGCAAGCTGGCGATGTTGGCAGAATAAATCTTGTCCAACTCCCGAATACAAGTAGGGCTGGTCACATTGATTTCCGTTATATAATCACCAATCACATCCAGCCCCACAAACATCAACCCCATAGCACGCAGCACAGGAGCAATCGCTGCACAGATTTCAAATTCCCGCGCCGTCAGGTCGACACCAACCCCGGTTCCACCTGCCGCAAGGTTCGCCCGCCCCTCACCTTCCGCCGGAATCCTTGCCAGCGCATGCGGAAATGGCTCCCCGTCTATCAACAAAATCCGCTTGTCGCCTTGTTTGTACTCCGGCAAAAAGCGCTGCGCCATCACCGTGCGCTGACCATAGGTGGTAATGGTTTCCAAGATTACATTACTATTGGGGTCGCCCTGCCTGACCTGAAAAATCATCGAGCCGCCCATGCCATCCAACGGCTTCACCACAATATGCTGTTGCTCCGCTAAAAACTCGCGGATACGTTCCATGTCACGGGTAACCCGCGTTGGCGGACAATATTGGGGAAACCAGGTAGCGAACAATTTTTCATTAGCGGCGCGGATACTGTCCGGACGGTTAACGACCAGCGTCCCCCGCCGTTGCGCCAACTCCAGCAAATAGGTGCTGTAAATATACTCCATATCAAAAGGCGGATCCTTACGCATCAGCACCACCGGCAACTCATGCAATGGCCTGACCACTGCCGCGCCAAATTCGAACCAGCCCTTTGGGTCATCTGTTACTGTGACGGGATTCATCTTGGCGCAGGCCACGCCATCATCGACAAACAGGTCGCCCTGCCGGATATGAAACAATGGCAATCCGCGCCGCTGGGCTTCCAACATCATCGCAAAGGTGCTGTCCTNTTTGATGTTGATGCTGCTGATGGGATCCATAATGACGCCGACGGCGTAAGAGTGCGCTTGCTGCATGGGCAATAACCCTGTCTGTCTATGCTTAGAATTCCGCTTTCATGTCGCGGGAAATTAACTCTTGGACAGCTTTGCGAGGCGGAAGCTGCTCATAAAGGATGCGGTAAACCACTTCGCAGATAGGCATTTCCACACCCGCCAGCGCGGCCAATTTACCGATGGAGCGCGCCGATTTGGCACCTTCCACCGCTTGACCAATTTCTGCAATGGCGGTTTCCATGTCCTTACCCTGCCCCAGCGCCAGGCCAAGACGACGGTTGCGCGACTGATTATCGGTGCATGTCAGCACCAAATCGCCAACTCCCGCCAGCCCCATCAAAGTTTCCGGCTGCCCCATTCCAACACCAANGCGCATAATCTCCGCCAAACCACGCGTGACTATCGCCACACGGGCATTGGCACCAAATCCCAGCCCGTCAGAAATGCCTGCCGCAATCGCCAACACATTTTTGACTGCGCCGCCCAACTCCACACCAACAATATCCCGACTGAAATAAACCCGGTAATTGGAACCCTGGAATGCTGCGGCCACAACCTGCGCCAACTCATGATGAGTGGCCGCCACAGTCATTGCGGTCGGCATTCCCCGCGCCACCTCCGCCGCAAAGGTCGNGCCAGAAACAACACCGTAAGCGGAACACTGGGGCAACTCCTCCTCCAACACCTGGTGCAACAGCTTGCCCGTGTCCAATTCCAGCCCTTTAGTCGCCCAAATCACGGCATCCTGATCCGTCAGCAATGTTGAGAGCTGACGTAATAAGCTGCGGAAACCATGGCTAGGCACCACGACCAAATGGTAATTGGAAAACGCGGCAACTGTTTGCAAGTCATTGGAACAAAACAGATTATCAGGAAATGGAATTCCCGGCAGGTAGTAACTATTCTCCCGCTGGCGGCTAATCGCACCAATATGCTGGGAGTTGATGTCCCACAGCGATACATCCAGTCCATTACGTGCCAATTGCAAAGCCAGCGCAGTCCNCCACGAACCGGNCCCATAAACCGCAACAGACTGAATGCCCGCCAGCATCATGACACGCTGGCTTTCGCCTGCTCCTCTTGCAGACGGCGGGCGTACAATGCGTCAAAATTAATCGGCGACAGATGCAATTCAGGGAAGCTTCCTTTGGATACCAAGCTGGCAATAACTTCCCGCGCATATGGGAACAAGATGTTAGGACAGTAAGCAGCCAGCAGATGGTTGACCTGTTCTTGCGCATAACCTTGGATAANAAACACCCCAGCCTGCTTGACCTCCACCAAAAAAGCTACCTTATCAGCACTTTTAACCGTAATAGTGATGAATAATTCAACTTCATAATTGTCATTCGCAAGTGTATTGACCTTAGTGTTCAGATCCAGATTGGTGTCCGGCTGCCAATCCTGAGTGAACACCGCAGGCGAGCTAGGAGCCTCAAAAGACACATCCTTGACATAGATGCGCTGGATAATGAACTGCTGCTCTTGTTGTTCCTGATTCATATCGTAACCCCTTCATCCAATTAATTTTAAGATTCAAACAGCAAGGCATCCAGCTTGCCTGCGCTATCCAGCGCAGCCATATCATCATAACCACCAATGGAAAGCCCGCCGATAAAAATTTGCGGCACAGTGTCCCGACCACTCAGGCGCTCCATTCTCACCCACAGATCAGGATCATCGCCAACATCAATTTCTTCGTACTCCACGCCCTTACGCCTGAACAACGCGCGCCCTCAGGCAATATGGGCAGAAACGGGTTGCATACATGGACACCTGAACCTGTTTCATCGCTTACTGACCGGCAAGTTCGCCGACTCCCAGGCCATAATGCCACCCGCTAGGTTGTTCACGTCCTGAAAGCCAGCTTTGGTCATAAGCTGGCAAGCATAAGACGAACGGTTGCCGCTTCGGCAATACACCAGCACCGGCTTACCCTTGGATTGTTCCAGTTCTCCCAAACGGTTTTNTAACTGCCCCAAAGGGATATGGCGCCCTTTGATTTTACCACCGCGCAACTCATTATCTTCCCGCACATCCAACACAACAGAATCCTCCTGATTAAGGATTTGCACGGCTTGTGCGCTGTTAACCTGTTTATATTTGCGGGTAAGACGGCCGATCTCAGTCCAGATGATCATGCCCAAGACTGCAACCAGCCCTAGAATCAATACAGGATGATTGCGGGCAAAAACAAGATACTCTTCCACATCGAACCTTTTAGCTGTGAGCAGGAGCTAAAGATATACAGCAGGAAGAATAACGTAAACCCCTTGCTGTAGGTTTTTATGCCTGCTGGCGGATGGGTCAGTGCGGCGTACTGCAAANAACTTCCTGCATCATGCTAATCAAACGTAATGTCCGATAATCGCCAACACGATAGTAAACACGGTTAGCATCCTTACGGGAAGCAAGAATGCCTTTGTCACGCAATATGGCAAGATGCTGGGAAATATTGCTTTGGGAGGTTCCCACATTGTCAACAATATCTTGTACGCTGACTTCCTTATCCCCCAACACACACAAAATTTTCAATCTCAGTGGATGCGAAATGGCTTTCAGCGAACGGGAAGCGCGGTCAATATCCTCTTCCCTGACCAACATATCACCAATCGTGAAATCACAGCCACCACCAAGAGCAACGCTACCCATACTTATCCTCATTGAAAATTTATCTTCCCGCCCCTGATACCCAAAGCTTCACGCGCAGGCAACTTAGTATATTAGTATAGATGGATACGATAATATATACTCTTAAACAGTATGTCACTCTGAAACCTTGCATTTCCTACATTTCAGGGGAATTTACCTCCCACAATCGACTGGCGTAAAGCGGTAGAGGGCACAATTCACGCCTGCTCTTTTTCTTATGGTAGACTCTGCGCCATGATAAATACCCGGAATTCTGACAAGCGGTGAAACTTTATCCATATTTATTGTATATCCTGCTGATGTGGCCATGGGGCTGGCTGGAGGCAGCGGATCTCCAGCAACAGAAGCAGTTACAACAGGAAATCCGTCAGCTATCCAACACACTAAACTCACAGAAAACTGAATCGCAAGCAATACAGGATGAGGTCACCAAACTTGAAAAGAAACTGGGTGACATTTCCAGCAAAAGTTATCAAACTGANAANAAAATTGACGCCACACTTGCCAAGCTGGAAACAGCCAATCAAAAAAGTCAANNACTGGACGCCGATTTGAGCTTGCANAAAGCTGGTCTCGCCCAGCAATTGCAGGCTCTGTACTCTGCCGGGGAACAATCCCACTTGCGCTTGCTGCTGCGCCAAGATGAGCCTTCTGATATCAGCCGCACCATCCGCTATTTTGAATATCTGAATGAAAACCGGGTCAAGCGCATCCAAGGCATTCAGAAAACACTAGGGGAACTTGATGCTGTCCGTACAACCATTGAAAAAGACCGCACTAGCCTCCAAGAACTGACCCAAACCCTAGCCCAACANAAAACCGACATAGAAAGCACCCTCCAAGCGCGTTCGACCGCATTGGGCACCATCAAAAGCGACATCCGCAGCAAGGAAAAACGCCTCAACAAATTGAAGGCCGAGGAAACTGAACTGCAAGGCATGGTTGACCGGCTGGCGAGCGCAGCGGCAAAAACCAGGATCGCGCCATTGACTCTCGCTCACAGACATCCAAAAGCGCCTCATCAGGCACCAGCAAACAACCCTCAGCCCGCNCAATCATCAACACCGGACAAAGAGGATGATGGTGGAACGCCCATCAAAACAGGTTTTACACCAGACAAACCCTTTTCATCATTGAGAGGCAAGCTGTTCTGGCCNGTCAAAGGCCGCGTCATCCACAGCTACGGCTCATCCCGGAATGAAAAACAACGCTGGAAGGGCGTTGTTATCGCGGCTCTGGTGGAACGAAAGTCAGCCATCGCCCGCGGACGGGTGGCGTTTTCCGGCTGGATGGACGGTTATGGCCACCTCATTATAATAGAGCATGACAACAACTACATGAGCCTGTATGGTTATAACCGCACGGTTTACAANAAAGAAGGCGCTGTGGTCAGCGCCAATGAAGCTATAGCTGCAGTGGGAAATTCTAGCGGACAGAGTCAGGATGCGCTTTACTTTGAAATCAGGCAGGGCACAACTCCACAGAATCCGGCGCGCTGGTGCCAATAGGTTAGTTGACAAAACAACCCCTGGATCACTTGAAAAAGCTGGCAATTGCACCATTTTTACAACGATCAAGTGCATTTTTGCCACACAGTGGTAAACTGGGGACACTTTTTCAAAGCCACTAAAAATAATTCTGCTTACATGGACGCAAGCAGCAAAGATACTGGAGAGAAACGATACTATGCATACACGTTATCGCGTTCTGGCTGGCACAATTGCTGGCGTACTGATTGGTGCGACAACCAGCATCAGCCTGAATGTCTTTGCCTTTCGGCAAACCATTGAAAACTCTCCACCCCTGGATGAGCTGCAACAGTTCTCGGAAGTGTATTCCCGCATCAAGGAAAATTACGTGGAGGAAGTCAAGGACAAAGATCTGATGACCAATGCGATCAGGGGCATGCTCAGTGGCCTGGATCCACATTCCGCGTACTTGGACGAAGAAGAATTCAAGGAATTACAGGTCGGCACCAGTGGCGAATTCGGCGGCCTTGGCATCGAAGTTGGCATGGAAGATGGTTTCGTCAAAGTCATCTCACCAATTGACGACACCCCCGCGCANAAAGCAGGGTTACAAGCTGGCGACCTGATCATTCGCCTAAACGAAACCCCGGTTAAAGGCATGACGCTAAACGATGCGGTCAAACTCATGCGCGGCAAGCCGGGCAGCAGCATTGACCTGATGGTCGTGCGTGAAGGCAAAGACAAACCCTTCAAAGTCACCATCAAACGCGCCATTATCCAGGTNAAAAGCGTCAAACAGCGCATGCTTGAACCAGGCTATGGCTACATTCGCATCACCAGCTTCCAGGCCAAAACCACTGAAGCCCTGCTGGAAGGGCTCGAAACCCTGAAAAAAGAGAATAAGGGCAAACTGCGGGGCTTGGTGCTGGATCTGCGCAACAACCCAGGCGGCGTCCTCAATGCAGCCGTTGGCGTATCCGACGCATTCCTGGATTCTGGCAAAATCGTCTATACGGAAGGCCGTGTGCCGGACGCTAAAATGGAATACACCGCCCANAAAGGCGATGTCATTGAAAACGCCCCAATTGTCGTCCTGGTCAATCAGGGGTCTGCGTCAGCCTCTGAAATCGTTGCCGGTGCTTTACAAGACCAGAAGCGCGCATTGATTGCCGGACANAAAACCTTCGGCAAAGGCTCAGTCCAAACGGTATTGCCACTTGACGANAAAACAGCTGTCAAATTGACAACCGCCCGTTACTTCACCCCATCCGGGCGCTCCATCCAAGCCGAAGGCATTGTGCCCGACATTGAGCTCAAGCCTCTCAAAGTCAAAGGCGAGGATGAGGAGGCCAATGCATTTGANCCCCTATCTGAAGCTGACCTGAGCAAGCACCTGAGCAATCCGAACAATAAAGCGGGAGAAGGTGACAAGCAGCAGGCTGAACCTGAAAACAAAACGCAGGAACAAGTTCCAGAGCAGACGGACAAGGCTCCTGTCCAGGTTGAAAAAACCGATCAGGAAGTGAAAGCCGACAAGGCAAAATCCCCGCTGGCGGAAGAGGACTATCAACTATTCGAGGCGTTAAATATCCTCAAGGGCATGGATCTGGTCCAAAACCACTCCAAGCCTGCAACCCCACCAACTGCGTCAGCCAATGAGAAGGTGATGTAATTGCCCAAGGTATTGGTTCCATTAGCGACGGGCTGCGAAGAGCTGGAAGCCGTCACCATTATTGACCTGCTCCGACGGGCGCAGATCGAGGTCATCGCGGCTAGCCTGGAAGATACACCAGTACGCTGTTCACGCGGCACCGTTTTGCTTGCCGACAGCCCGTTGGACGATGTGTTGGATGATGACTTCGACATGTTGGTATTGCCCGGCGGCCAACCAGAGCCGATCACCTGAACGCAGATGCGCGCATCCATCGCCTGATCAATCGCCTGGCTGCGACTGGCAAACCTGTCGCAGCCATCTGCGCAGCCCCTAAAATCCTGGTGGAAAACGGCATCTTAAATGGCCGTAAGCTAACGGTTTTTCCCGGCGCGCTGGACGCCATTGACACCAGTCAAGTCAACATCACCAACCAACCGATTGAAGTGGATGGCAACGTCATTACGTCGCGCGGCCTGGCGTTGCCATGGATTTCACCCTGCAATTGATTGAGATCCTGCAAGGAAAAGCCGCCAGGAACCAAGTGGAGGCTTCGTTGCAACGCCCATGAGTGCGGAACTGACCCATTTCAATGCACAAGGCCAAGCCCACATGGTTGATGTGGGAGAAAAGCAGATCACTCACCGCATCGCAGTCGCTGAAGGCCGCATCGATATGCAAGCTGCCACCTTGAACAAAATTTTGCAGGGCGACAATAAGAAAGGGGACGTATTGGGCATTGCCCGAATTGCGGGCATCATGGCTGCAAAAACGGCTGACCTGATTCCACTATGCCACCCCTTAGCATTGACACGGGTAGATATTGAACTCACCCCTCACCTTGACAGATCTTGCATCCACTGCCAGGCAACTGTTGAGACACATGGGCAAACGGGCGTTGAAATGGAAGCGCTGACTGCCGTACACATTGCCCTACTCACGATCTATGACATGTGCAAAGCTATCGATAGAGGAATGACTATGGAAAGTATCCGCCTATTACGCAAGGCTGGAGGAAAATCAGGCGACTGGATTTCCAATAACCCCGCATCCTAGGGCAAACCCCTGTACGCTCCGTCCTGAACAGTAGTATTATTGCTCAATAATTGCATTACACTATATTTGTTGTGCTGTTTTATTACTCAAGAATTCCTAAAGCAACAATTAATCATCAAGGAAGGGCAAGATGAGTCTGTGTTCCACTATTTATTACCCCAGCCTAAAACAAGGTGTTGCATTGGCTGTTGGCGCAGCCCTACTGGTTGCATCTAGCATTGCATCTGCAAACCGAATAACTTTGGTTGTCACCATGAACAAACAGTCTGCACTCGCGCCAGCTTCATGGGCTATTTTTACTGCCAAAGACAAGGAACGCAAAACGCCTGTGGCAACCCTGCCCCGGCACAGCGGCATCATTGATTTGCCTGCTGGCCATTACTGCGCCAGAGTTCAAATGAACAAAAAAGTGGGGAAGCTGAATTCCGGGTAGAATCCAACGTGGACAGGGTGGTCAATATTGCGCTGGACTAAATAACCCCTCAGCCGGGAGTATTATTTTCCACCCAACGCACGGAACCATCCGTCAGCGTCTCCCGTTTCCAGAAAGGGGCGGTGTGTTTCAGCACCTCCATGATCTGGCGGCAAGCATCAAAAGCTGCCGCACGGTGAGCTGACCATACAGCAACCAGCACAATCGGCTGAGAGGGAGAAATGTTTCCCACCCGGTGGACAAGCAATACATCATCCAACAGCCATTTCTGCATGGCGTCGGTTGCAAGCTGTTCCAGTTGACGCTCAGTCATGCCCGGGTAATGCTCAAGAAACATTTCCCGCACACCATCCCCTTCATTGAAATCACGCATGACGCCCACAAACACAGCCGTAGCGCCCGAGCGGGCAGGTTCTTGCAACCCACGAGCCTGCCAATCGGCCAAATACGCCCAAGGGTCGAAGGGTATGTCCAGCAACTCAACCTTCACCACTTAACCTCCTGTTACAGGCGGAAAAANAGCCACCTCATCACCCGGCTGCACCTGCTTGCCAACATCAGCATATTCATGGTTGATGGAAACCAACACATTGGCGGGAAGCGCCGCACCTCCGCTGCTGCGTTGCCAGACTTCTGCAACACTAAGCGGTTCAGTAGCGTCCAGCACAACCTGCCCCACCCCCAAACGCTCACGTAAACTAGCAAAGAACAACACCTTGACGGACATACAGCCAGCACTCTCCCGGCAAAACCAAACAAAAAAACAGCAGGCCACAAACACGGCCTTTTCAGAATACCCTATTTTGGCCGGCGGGCATATACCGCTGCAACGGCTCTATATCGATCGCATCCCCAAGCAAAGCCTTGGCATGAGCCAGCGCATACTTACGTTCGCGGAAAANACGGTCTTCGCCAATATGCCTTGCCAAACCTGAACGCTGAAACGCCTCATAGACACGCAATTTAGCGCGTGCAATATAAAACTCAACGCCAACAGACCTTAGCCGGTCGGCAAGTTTTTCCAGCATTTCTTCACCGGTCGAATCCACTTGGTCAATCGACTCCATATCCAGCACCAGCACTTTCAGATGCGGCTTCTTAGCCACATTATTGAGCAATTTTCCTTCCAAATAACCTGTATTGGCGAAATACAAATCCCCATCGAAACGGTACACAGAAACCGTCTCACTGGTTTGCAACCCATGCGCTGACGCATCCCGCATGGAGCCATCCTCATGACGGGCGACTTCCACCAAGTTGGGGCTCATGGTGCGGTACAGGAACAACCCCAGGGACAACACCACACCCAACAGAATCCCCTTGTCCAAATGGGGCGCAAACGCCAAGGTGGCGGCAANAGTCACGACCGCCACCACGCCATCATGCGGCTCCACCTTCCAGGCATGCTTGATCGGGGAAATTTTAATGAGATTAATCACAGCCATAATAATGACGGCAGCCAACGTCGCCTGTGGCAGATGGTAGAGCAGCGGCGTCAGGAACAGCAGGGTCAACGCCACCAACAAACCCGTCACCACGGAAGAAAACCCCGTTTGGGCTCCTGCCGCAAAATTTACCGCAGAACGGGAGAAAGAACCGGAAACCGCATAGCCCTGGAACAGCCCTGAAACCATATTTCCCAACCCTTGCCCAACCAACTCCTGATTGGCGGACAAGCGCTGGCGGGTTTGGGAGGCCATCGCTTTGGCAATGGATATTGCCTCCACAAAGCCAATTAACCCAATAATGGCCGCCGTTATCGCCATCGAACTTAGGGTCTTAAAATCGAAACTGATCTCCGGAAGCGAGAAGGAAGGCAAGCCTATCGGCACCACACCGATCACACTCCCGCCCAGCGCCTTATAATCCACTGCCCATGACAGTATCGTCGTAATCACCACTGTAATCAGGACTCCTGGCAAACGTGGCGCATATTTCTTTAACACCATCAAGGTGATCAGGGCAAAAGCACCCAGGACAAACGTAATCAGATCCGTGTCCGGTAAAGAAGCGACCGTGGCNNACCAAAATTCATAGGCATGCTCAAACTGGTCTGCCTTAACGTGCAACCCAANAATTTTGGGCAATTGGGATGTGGCAATAATCAACGCCCCAGCATTGGTAAACCCAACCACTACAGGATGCGACAGGAAGTCCACCATCACCCCTAAGCGCATCAACCCCAGTGACAGCTGGAAAACACCAATCATCAATGCCAACATGGCTGAATAAACAACCATCGTTTCCGNGCNCAAAGCCGCATACGGCTGCATGGCGGCCGCTGACATCAGGGAAACCATCGCGACCGNGCCAGTTCCCAATTGACGGGAAGAGCCAAACATCGCGGCCACGATGACCGGCAGAAAAGACGCGTATAAGCCGATGTAAGGTGGCAAACCCGCCAACTGCGCATAAGCCATCGATTGGGGAATCAGCACCAGTGCGACCGTCAAACCGGCGACCGAGTCCGCCCTTAACACATCAGGATTTCTCAGCTCACCGACCCAATCTTTATACGGAGTGAACCGATCCTTCCAGTCATGCAGAAACGACAACAGCCAACTCCCCATGAGTTGCCTTCCTCCTCAAGAATTACAAACTTTTCCCACCTAAAGAAACCAGCGGAAATCCGCTGGTTCATTAGAATATAAGATTGTACTAAATATGCAGTGACGCCAACAGTCAACAGATTCAATAGTAAAGAATCCACCATAGGATTCTTCAATACTATTCCACGGTGACAGACTTCGCCAGATTGCGGGGTTTGTCCACATCCGTGCCTTTTGNCACAGCCACATGGTATGACAACAATTGCAACGGCACTGTATAGACGATCGGTGCCAACAGTTCCGGCACGGGTGGCACTTCCAGCACATGCAGGCTGTCATCCGCCCGGATATGCGCTTCCCGGTCAGCAAACACATACAACTCGCCGCCACGGGAACGCACTTCCTCCAGATTAGACTTGAGCTTTTCCAGCAGGCTGCTCGGCGCAACCGTCACAATTGGCATTTCGCTGTCCACCAACGCCAGCGNGCCATGCTTGAGCTCGCCCGCAGGATAGGCTTCCGCATGGATATAGGAAATCTCCTTCAGCTTGAGGGCACCCTCCATCGCCACCGGATAGAGTTCGCCGCGCCCGAGGAACAATGCATGGTGCTTCTCGAGGAAACGTTCCGCCAACACCTCAATTTTAGGGTTCAGCTCCAGCGCTTGTTCGATCAAGGCAGGCAGCTTGCGCAAATCCGCCGTGATCTGGGCGACCCGCGCCTTATCCGCCCCCTTGGCCTGCATCAATAAGGCCATCAACAACTGCAAGGCCACCAGTTGGGTGGTGAACGCCTTGGTCGACGCCACCCCAATCTCCGNGCNCGCCAGTGTCATCAGCGCCATGTCGGACTCACGGGTCAGGGAGCTCTCCGCCACATTGCAGATGGTCAAAGTCGCCATGCAGCCCTGATTTTCCTTGATCTTCTCCAGCGCCGCCAAGGTGTCGGCCGTTTCGCCAGACTGGGAAATGGTCACGAACAACATGTTCTTGCGCGGCGGCTGACGGCGGTAACGGTACTCGCTGGCGACCTCCACTTGGCAAGGAATGTCAGTATTCGCCTCAATCCAATAACGCCCGACCAAACCGGCATGGTAACTGGTACCACAGGCGATAATCTGGACTTCCTCCACCTGCGCCAGCTTTTCCAACGCATCCGGCGCACCCAGCAAGCCCGGCAGGACATGATCGGCTGCCAGACGATTTTCCAGCGTGGCGGCCACGGCTTGCGGCTGCTCGAAGATTTCCTTGAGCATGAAATGGCGGTACTCGCCCAGATCAGCGGAGCTCATGGCTGCGCCGGACTCTTTCACCGGACGGCTGACCCGCTCGCCATTGACATCCAGGATCTCGATTTTGTGGCGGTTGAGTTTGGCCACATCGCCATTTTGCAGATAAATGAAACGGCTGGTGACCGGCAGCAGCGCCTGAATGTCGGAAGCAATAAAGTTTTCGCCAATCCCCAACCCGATCACCAGCGGGCTGCCCTGGCGTGCCACAATCAGCGTATCCGGCTCGTTGGNGGAAATCACCGCCAGCGCATACGCGCCCTGCAATTCGCAGCGCGCCGCCATGACCGCATCCAGCAGGCTCACGCCCTGACGGCGGAACACATCGATCAGGTGGACGATGACCTCGGTGTCGGTGTCAGAATCGAAACGGTAGCCATCATTCTGCAAACGCTGGCGCAACTCCGCATGATTTTCAATGATGCCGTTATGGACGATGCCGACCCATTCGCCGCTGAAATGCGGATGGGCGTTGCGCTCCGCCGGTACGCCGTGCGTCGCCCAACGGGTATGGGCGATGCCCAGCTTGCCGTCAATCGGCTCCACCGCCAGCTTGTCAGTCAGCGCCGCCACTTTGCCCACGGAACGGCTGCGCANCCGGTCGCCCGTATCCCGCACGACTGCAACGCCAGCCGAGTCATACCNCCGATATTCCAGACGGCGCAAACCTTCCAGCAGAATTTCCACTACCGGACGTTGCGCAATGGCTCCAACGATTCCACACATTATTTTTCTCCTTGACCGGCCTGCGCCAGCCTTGCAGGGTGATTTGTTTGGCGCGGGACAGGGACAATTCCCCTGCCGGAGCGTCTTTAGTGATGGTCGAGCCCGCGCCGATGGTGGCACNATCGCCAACACTGACCGGCGCGACCAGTTGGGTGCAGGAACCGATAAACACCCTGTCGCCGATGATGGTTTTGTGCTTGTTGGNCCCATCATAGTTACAGGTGATCGTGCCTGCGCCAATATTGACATCTTCGCCTATCTCAGCGTCGCCGATATAACTGAGGTGGTTGACCTTGCTGCCCTTGCCGATACGGGCTTNTTTGGTTTCAACGAAGTTGCCGATCTTGGCCTTGGCCGCCAGCACCGTACCAGGGCGCAAGCGGGCAAANNCAATGTCACAGTTTTCGGCGATCACAGCTTCCTCAATCACCGAATGGCTGATATGGACGTTGGCGCCAATGTCCGCATCCTGGATGACGCAACCGGCTTCAATCACCACGTTGTCGCCCAGCTTCACGTTGCCGGACAGCACCACGTTCACATCAATGAAAACATCCCGGCCACTTTCCACTGCACCACGAATGTCGAGGCGCGCAGGGTCAGCCACCGTGACGCCATCCAGCATCAGCTGCTCCACCTGCCGCTGCTGGCAGGCGCGTTCCAAGCGGGCAAGCTGGACACGGTTGTTGGCACCCTCCACTTCCAGCGGATCAATGCACAATACCGTACTGATGTTGCCGCCTTCCGCCGCCGCCAGCCCCACACAATCCGTCAGATAGTATTCGCCCTGGGCATTGTGCGGCGTAACCTGTTGCAGCCAGCGTTGCATATCCCTGCCCCGGGCGGCGATGAAGCCCGTATTCACTTCCCGGATCAGGCGCTGTTCAGCAGTGGCGTCCTTTTCTTCCACAATCGCCTGCACCTGCCCGCCAGCATTGCGCACGATGCGCCCATAGCCTTTAGGATCGGTGAGCTCGGTTGTCAGGATGCACAGGGAGGAATCACGCAAACCCTGTGCCAACGCCTGCAAAGTGGCGGGACGGATCAGCGGCACATCGCCATACGCGATCAGCACCACATCATCGGCGCCAACCAGATGGATCGCCTGGTTGACGGCATGCCCCGTACCCTTTTGCTCCGCCTGCAAGACCCAACTGAGGTTTTCGCCCTGGATGCGTTCACGCACCCGTTCGCCACCGTGGCCGTACACCACTGCCATGCGATGGCCGGAAGCATTGCGGCTTTGCAGCAAGGAACAGGCATCCACAACATGTTGCAACATCGGCTTGCCCGCCACCGGGTGCAGCACTTTTGGCAAGGAGGAACGCATCCGGGTGCCCTGACCCGCTGCGAGAATGATGGGAAAAATATTCATTGAGTATTAGCCAAACTGTTTAAATTATTGCCCGAAGAATATAGTCAAAAATTTTAATTCGCTACATCATAGCAGTTAGGTTTAATTCATCAAAACTTCTAATCCAGGGATGCCGCAGCCCGTCGGTTGGCTGATTGTCACGGACAAGGCAGCAGGTTTTCAGCCCAGCCTGGTGCGCTGCATCCAGTTCTTCACGGATGTCGGACAGAAATAAAATGTCTTCTGCGGGCAAGCCAATCGCCGCCACGATCCGCCGGTAAGCGTCCACCTCCCGCTTGTGGCCGATTTGCGTATCGAAATAGCCACTGAAGACAGGCGTCAGGTCGCCCGCGTCGGAATGCCCGAACAACAGCTTCTGTGCATGCACTGACCCTGAAGAATAGACATACAGATTCAGGCCAAGATCATGCCAAAGCAGCAAATTGCGCACCGCATCCTCATAAATATGCCCAGTGAAATCGCCCTTGCGGTAGCCTTCTTCCCACATCAGGCNCTGAATGGCCTTAAGCGGTGTAAGCTNTTTGTCTTCGGCGACCCATTGCCGCAACTGGGCAATCGCCTCCGCCAGCGACAGGTTGGCTTTGCCCACCTCCAGACGCACGTCGTCAATCAGCTTGGCGACAGCAGGATCCTGCCGGTGCGCCGTCACGAATTCCTGCATGTGCTGATCCGCATACGGAAACAGCACATCCTTGACAAACGACAGACTGGTGGTGGTGCCCTCAATATCAGTCAATATGGCTTTGATGGTCATNNCAGTTTTCCAGGCGCGNNGGAATCGGTCGGCGATATCGCTGCCGGTAAAATTGGCCACCCAGCCTGCCGGATTGGTAAACAGGCGGATACATTTGAAATTCGGGTNTCGGCCCATGTCAAACCAGTGGGTAGCACCCGCAGGCACGCTGATCAGGTCACCTTTTTCACACAGCACCGTGTACANCTGGTCGCCCAAATGCAAATAGAACAACCCTTGCCCATCCACAAAAAAACGCACCTCGAATTCGAAATGCGTATGTTCATTGAGGAACTTCTGCCGCAACGCTGCCTTGTCCGGATGATCCGGGTGCAGGCTGACCACATCCACGCTCTGGAAACCGTTTTCCGCCATCAAACGCTCAACGTCGGCACGGTAGGCTGCGATCACCTCATCCTGGGTGGAAGCGTCCGTCAGTGGCGCATTGGCCTGCCAGCGCTCGAAACGCACGCCCCGCGCCTGCAACAATTCGCTGATGGAAGCGTAGTCCGTATAGGCCTGCGCCTGCTGCGGGTCGTTTTCCGCATAAATTTTCAATTCGCTCATCGCCCTTCACCTGTCCAGCAATAATTGCCGGTAATGACATTCAAACAGAAACTCCAGTGCCTCAACATGCCGCTGGGCGTCCGCCACTGTCGCGCCCCACGTATACAGCCCATGCCCGCAGATCAGATAACCCACCGTCTGCGGATTGGCCTCCAGCCAAGCGTCCACTTCCCTCGCCAGCGCCGAAATATCCTGACTGTTGGGGAACACCGGGATCAGTAGGCTGCCCTCATGCGTCTCCACACCGGGGAACGCCTTCTGCACCTCGTACCCCTCCAGCACCACCTGCCGCATACGCATCGACAACACCGTGGCGTTGACCGAATGGGTATGCAACACACACCCCATCGCCGGGTCACGCCGGTACATCAGCGTATGCAGGCCGGTTTCCGCCGAAGGGCGCTTGCCAGCATCCAACGAAACGCCTTGCAAATCCACCCGCAGGAAACCCGCCTCCGCATCCAACCGCCCCTTGTGCTGGCCGGAACTGGTGATCAGGAGCGTTTCCGCATCCAAGCGGGCGGAAAAATTGCTGCTGGTGGCAGGAACCCAACCTCTGGAATGGAAGAATTGCCCGGCGGCGACCAATTCGCCGCACAGGCGCGACAAAGCATCGGACATAGCATTACTCATGACGCAAAGCATAGCATTTTCTCAACATTACGCCCGATTGTCAGATGATTTGCAAAAAGTTCAAAAAACCTAAAAGAACCCTTTACATTAGAAACTTCTAATATTAGAATTCTCTCATATTGAAGTTCACACAAATTTGCTAGGAGACTGAAACATGAAATTGCAAGCTATCGCATTCGCTTCCCTGATCGCCCTGTCCACTGCCGCTTCCGCAGAATTCTTCAACGGTTTTGACAATGGCTCCGGCACAGGCAACGGCTCAGGCAACGGCACTGCCGCCACCAACGCTTACGGTAACGGCTACGGCAACGGTGCTGGCGATGTCAACGGCTGGGCCGTGGCAAAGGCGACGCTGATGGCGAAGTCGAATTCACTGTCAATTTCAAAGGCAAAGGCCGCACCAGCATGGATAGCGACATGGCCGCCAATGGCAAAGGCAACGGCGACTGGTACGGTGCAGGCAATGGTTACGGCTATGGCAACGGTTATGGCAATGGCTACGGCTACAGCAACACAGCCAAAGATGGCTACGCAATGCCTATGGTTGCCCCAACCACAGCGCCGCAGGCTCCTGCAACTGAAGCGAAACCTGCACAATAAGCGTCAAAACCGACTTGACCGGCGCATTTCTTTGAGCCACGTCAAGGGGTGACTACAAACGTCATCCCTTGACGTTCCAAGATCCGCCTCCTCTGCAGCGCACCATTCATCCATTATATTCCTGCTTCCGCCTAAACCTGTTTAGACTATTGTCCGGTACAGTTTCCGTATAACTAGCATAAAAATCCGGACAACCGCATGACCTTTCCAGTCTCAACCACTTACACAATGTCAATACTGGCAGGCATCGTCTGCTGTTCTAATATCCACGCCGCACAAATTATTCCCGCTTCCAATCAAACAGGCTGCCCGGCAGAGACTGTCTATTCCCAAACTAACCTGGCTCCCAACCATGATTTCAGCATCCTTAACGGAGAGGCCAGTCCACCCAATACGCCCCTTTCCGGAGGCTCATGGCAAACCGAGGCTTACTACTTTGGTGACAACCAGTATCCGGCAGACGGCTCCCCAGGTGGCTCCACCAATGCCTCCATCATCACGACCGGACATTACCAAAGCACCACCCTGCAATGGCTCTTCCCAGGAGATCCCGGGCATCAAATACCCGCTCTGGCAAATTTTCTGTATGTGAATGGTAACGATAAGGCCGCCCATTCACCGCATGGCAGAGCGCCCTGACAGGATTGCAGCCCAATACAACGTACAGTTTTGCCGTCTATGTCAGCAATGTGGTGAACCCAGACCTCAGTGGCGTCCACAACCCGATTATCCAGCTTTACGCTGATGACGTCGCACTTAGCGAGCCTTTTGATGTACCGCTGGATTCTGTAAGCGATCAAGATCAGGACATCTGGACCCGCTTGGAACAGACCTTCACCACTGGAGCAGGCCAAACATCCGCCACCCTGCGGCTAGTTGACAGCGCCACCAGTTCCTACGGGGATGACCTCGCCATCGCCGGACTTGGCGTGTTTGCCTGTGAGCCACCCTACATAAGCTTGAACCTGCGCGCCTTTCTACAAGGAGCCTACGCCAGCAGCGACGGACGCATGCGTGATAACTTACGCCAAAAATCCTATCTTCCTCTGACCCAGCCTTACAATGACCGGCAAACCATTACGCTGGGGACGAAACCACCACGCCTGCAATATTGGCGACCAGTGGCGATGATGCCCCAGTGGACTGGGTTTTGGTGGAATTGCGCGACAAAGACGATCCTGCCAAACGGCTGGCGGCGGCTGCCGCTTTGCTGCAACGTGATGGTGATGTGGCTGACCCACAAACCAACACGCCTACACTGCGGATCCCTCAGGTAGCCGCAAACCTCTATTACGTGGCGTTGCGCCACCGAAACCACCTAGGCGTCATGACCCAAGCGCCGGTGGCTTTGTCACCAACCAGCACAGCGGTGGATTTCACTTCACCCGCCCTACCGACAGCAGGCGCATATGCCCGCGCAGTTGAAAACGGCAGGGCGTTGTTATGGGCGGGGATGCCAACAATAACAACCACATCATCGCCACAGGCCTGACAACGACGCAAATGCCCTGCTCGGCGCAGTACTGGCGCACCCTGACAATTCCCTAGCGAACAGCAGCTTTATGCTTCCGGGCTACCGCACCACGGACTTGAACCTGGATGGCGTCAGCCTCTACGCTACCCGCTAACGACATCAACCTATTGAGAAGCAACGTATTGCTTTACCCGGCCAATACGCACATCGCTGGCAACTACATTATTGACGGCACCTTACCGGAGTAACCTGGCAAGCGCCAAAAACAAGCAGCTTAATCCCACTTCAAAGCACCGCCCGTCTGATATTCCGTCACACGGGTTTCAAAGAAATTCTTCTCTTTACGCATATTCGACTGTTCATCCAGCCATGGCAGCGCGTTCTGTGCACCTGGGAACGGCTCTTCCATCCCCAGTTGGCGCGCGCGGCGGTTGGCGATGAAGCGGAACTGCTGGGTATGGTCTTCCGCGTTGTAGCCCAGGATCGGGTTGGGCAGCAGGAAACGGGCATAAGCGGCTTCAGCAGCTTCGGCTTCATCCCACATGTCGCGCACGGCCTGCGGGTCAAGCCTGACATTTTCCTCCTGCATGATCTGGCGCACCACGCGGATGCCGAACGAGCAATGCAGCACCTCGTCACGCATGATGTATTGGAACTGCTCAGCGGTGCCTTTCATCAGGCCGCGGCGTTGCAGGGCGAAAATCGGCGAAAAGCCGTTATAGAACCAGCAACCCTCGAAAATGCTGGCGAAGAACGTGTAGGACAGCACGAAATCGTGCAGGTCATCGGCGTCCTTCAGGTTGATGTCGGGGCGCATGGCATCAGACAGGCGGCGGTTGGACATCTGGATCTTGGCATTGATTTCCGGCACGACGCGATAACGGTTGTAGATTTCCCNCTGGTCAAGGCCGATGGTTTCGATGCAATGCTGATAAGTCCAGGTATGCAACGACTCCTCATACACTTGGCGCGCCTGATAGATTTGCAATTCCGGCGCTGTCATTTTTTCCATCACCGCCAGGCCGATATTGCGCATGGCGAGAATGTCGGAAGTGGTCAGGTAGGCCAGCACGTTTTCGTACACATGGACTTCTTCCGGCTTCAGGTTGTGGTGGTAGTCATGCACATCCTGCGCCATGTTGATGTCCAACGGCGTCCAGTGGTTCTTGTTGGCATTGATGANAAACTCCCACGCCCAGGGGTACTTGAAGGGCGCGAGCTGGTTGATGTCGCCGCTGCCGTTGATGACGCGCTTGTCTTCAGCGCGTACTGGCTGTTGCGGCTTGAAGGCCTCAGCCGTGAAGGGCGTGCGGGCGCGGCGTTGCGGCACCTTCGCAGCGGCCTCCTCCGTAAGGGNGGAAGCCGCTTCTGTTACCTCCGTTGCAGGCGCCTGCGGCTGCGCTGGCGTACTTTCTGCAATTTGGGTTTCAGCAACGATTTCACGGTTTTCTACCTCCACAACAGGTTCATCAACGGCATCAACGACTTTAAGTTGTGGTCTATGGCCATTCACCCGGGGAATCGGGGCGGCCAATGGGTCTTCCCAGTTTAGCATCATATTTTTCTTTCTCCAGAATTCTTATTGGCAAGCCTCGCAGTCAGGGTCAAGGATCGAGCACGCCGTTGGTGCTTCCGACCCAACCGCCACCAGACCTGCCACAGCCTTGAAGCCAACAGCCTCCTCGCTTTTGGGCGGCTCGTCGGTTGAGGTTTNTTCCGCCCCCGTAGCGCCCAAGGTGCGCAGGTAATACGTGGTTTTCAGCCCGCGCACCCAGGCCAACTTGTATAGGTTGTCGAGCTTGGCACCGTTCGGCTCCTGCATGTAAAGGTTGAGCGACTGGCCTTGGTCAAGCCATTTCTGGCGGCGGCTGGCGGCTTCAACCAGCCAACGGGCGTCAATTTCAAAAGCGGTGGCGTACTTGGCCTTGATTGCGTCCGGCACCCGGTCGAGTGGCTGCACGGAGCCGTCGAAATATTTGAGGTCGTTCATCATCACCTCATCCCACATGCCCAATTGCTTCAAATCCTCCACCAGATACGGGTTGATCACGGTGAATTCGCCCGACAGGTTGGATTTGACGAACAGGTTCTGGTAAGTCGGCTCGATGGACTGCGACACGCCGCAGATATTGGAAATGGTCGCGGTCGGCGCAATCGCCATGCAATTGGAGTTGCGCATCCCCTGCCGTTTGATCAGGTTGCGCAAGCCATCCCAATCCAGCCGCTGGGTTTTGTCGACGATGAAATATTGGCCGCGTTCCTGCCCCAGCATTTCCAGCGAGTCGATCGGCAGGATGCCCTTGCTCCACAGCGAACCTTCGTAGCTGGCGTAACGCCCACGCTCCGCCGCCATATTGCTGGAAGCGCGGATGGCGAAATAGGCAACCGCCTCCATGCTTTGGTCTGCAAACTCGACCGCCTCGGCGGAGGCATAGGCGAGGTTCATCTTATACAACGCATCCTGGAACCCCATGATCCCCAAGCCCACCGGGCGGTGGCGCAGGTTGGAGCGGCGCGCCTGCGGCACGCTGTAATAGTTGTAGTCGATGACGTTGTCCAGCATCCGCATCGCGGTGGTGACAGTGCGCTCCAGCTTGGCGATGTCCAGCCTGCCGTCGATGACGTGCGCAGGCAGGTTGACGGAACCCAGGTTGCACACGGCGATTTCGCTGTCGTTGGTGTGCAAGGTGATTTCCGTGCAGAGGTTGGAGCTGTGCACCACGCCGACATGCTGGTTGGTGTAACGCACATTGCATGGGTCTTTGAATGTGATCCACGGGTGGCCGGTTTCAAACAGCATGCCCAACATCTTGCGCCACAAGACGACGGCCTTGACCTTGCGGTGCAGCTTGATGTCGCCGCGCGCGGCCTTGGCTTCGTATTCAACGTAGCGCGCTTCAAACGCCTGCCCACTCAGGTCGTGCAGGTCGGGCGCATCATCCGGCGAAAACAACGTCCATTCGCCTTCTTCCGCCACCCGCTTCATGAACAGGTCGGGAATCCAGTTGGCGGTGTTCATGTCATGGGTGCGGCGGCGTTCGTCGCCGGTGTTCTTGCGCAGTTCGAGGAAATCCTCAATGTCGATGTGCCAGGTTTCGAGATAGGCACACACCGCGCCCTTGCGCTTGCCGCCATTGTGCACCAGTGCCGCCGTGGTCATGTAAGACTCATCTCCCTCCACGATCAGGTCAAACACAAACGGCAGGGTTGGCGTGGCTTCCACGCTACGCACCCGGCTGAACACACAGCCGTTGTAAGCCAACCAATTGTGCTTTTCAATGGGCTGGCAACCCACCAGTTCAGCAATGCCTGAGACGGCAGGAATACGAATGTCGAATGCCTTGGTGACACCATTGAATTCAATCTGCGTACCGTCGGAACGGGTTCCGGTATGGGCATTGTCGCGCTCGCGGCATTGCCCTGCAGTAGGTACCCCCAGGCGCAGGCACTGGTAACGTACCCCTTCCGCCAGTTGACGTGAGGTGCTGGTGAAATAGATTTNCCTGCCCCGGCTGACGCCACCATCGGTTTCCAGCAAGCCTTGCAGCAATGCCAAGGTTTGAGGGCGGGGCAAATGGCTGAAACGGCGGGCAATGCGCTTTTCACCCTGCACATTGTACAAATCGTCGTAGGTAAATGGCAGGGTAGCCTCGCCCGCACCAGCAATACGCCCAGTCGTACCATCACGTACCACACCACGCCCACTTGCCCAGTGAATTTGCAGATACGTGTCACCCCGGCTGGTTTCCCAGCAATGGATACCTCGCACCGCCAGATAGCCACGCACGAATTGCAGGTGGGAATCACGTTGCGGATTGCCGGAAACCCNCCATTGCGCACCATTTTTGGACAGATGGCCGTCACCAAGCAAAATACCGTACAAACGGGCATCGTCAGCATCAAAACCATCCACCATGACTGTTTCAGTCGGAATCACCTGGGCAACGTAATCGCCTTTCTGCAATTGACCAGCTTCGACCCATGCAGGTTTGACCTTGCCTTTTGCCAACCAGTCATGGGTACGGCTGTTGGCCTGTTCCATTGGCACACCGCGAATGGCGTAAAACGGATGCCCTGCTGTCACTTGCACAGATTCAATGGCATGTTTCACATCCAGCGCCACCATGGCGTCATGCTGGTTGTAAACCATGGCACGCCTGACTTCACGGTACGTGCCGCTGATGCCCAGCACCAGATCACCAGCCTTCACGTCCCGGATGGCCTTGATGCCATCAGCCGTATGGATACAGGTATCCGGTGCAAAACACTGATTGACCGCCACCGCCGTATCATTCGCCACTTTCAGGAACGGCACCACGCCTTGCGATTTGCCGTTGGTGCCTTTGATGTGCGCGCCCATGCCACGCACCCGGCTCCAGTCGTTGCCCAAGCCGCCAGCGTATTTCGACAGCAGTGCATTGTCCTTGATCGCGTTGTAGATGCCGTCCAGATCATCGGAAACCGTGGTCAGGTAGCAGGAAGACAGTTGCGGCCGCAACGTGCCGGAGTTGAACAACGTCGGCGTGCTGCTCATAAAATCGAAGCTGGACAGCAGGTCGTAAAACTCGATGGCGCGTTCCTCACGATCCACCTCATTGATCGCCAGCCCCATCGCCACACGCATGAAAAACACCTGCGGCAGTTCGAAACGGACGCCTTCATGGTGCAAGAAATAACGGTCATACAAGGTTTGCAGGCCGAGATAGGTGAATTGCAAATCACGTTCCGGCCTGATCGCCGCGCCCAGCTTGTCCANGTCGTAGTTGCGCAGGTCTTCGCCCAGACGCTCAACCTTCACCCCGGTCAGAATGGTTTTCCGGAAGATTTCCGGGTACAGCCCGGCCATTTCCAACTGCGTCGCCTCAACCGGCCGCCCTTCCAGGAACGTCAGCACTTCCCGGCGCAGGCTGTCCAGCAACATGCGCGCAGCCACCTGGGAATAATTCGGGTCACGGTCGATCAGCACACGGGTGCTGATGATCAGCGCGGTCGCCACTTCTTTCTCGGAAATGCCGTCGTACAGGTTGCGCATGGCGGCGTTCAGCACTTGCCGCGCATCCACGCCTTCCAAACCTTCGACGGATTCAGCCACGATTTTGCGTAAGCGCTCCTCATCCAGCGGCTTCAGGTCACCACCTAGGGTTTTGACATGGATGAGGAGTTCGGGACGTTTGCCCTTCTTCCTGGTTTTAGCCTCTTTTTCGGCACGCAGGCGTGAGCGCTCCTCACGGTACAGCACATAGCTGCGCGCCACCTTGTGTTCACCGGCGCGCATCAACGCCAGCTCCACCTGATCCTGGATGTCTTCGATGTGCACCATGCCGCCATCCGGGGTGCGGCGCAGCAGGGTTTCGATCACCTGCGCGGTCAGCTTGCGCACCGTGTCGTGGATGCGGGCAGAGCCGGAAGCCTGACTACCTTCGACATCCAGGAAAGCTTTGGCCATAGCGACCTGTATTTTGCTGCCGTCAAAATCGGTCACTTGCCCATTGCGGCGTATGACCTTACATGAACAGGGATGAGTTTCTGGCATGGTGAACACGATGGAAGCAGGGGTGAATGGTTTTAATTCCTGTACACTGGCGGCTTGCATTTTTAATCCTCAAACAAGGCCGGAGTAGCTTGACAATGCCGGCAGAATATTGTTAGCCCAGAAGTGGATTTCTTCTAGGCAAATACTATAGGATGTGTTTTTATGGATGGTCAAGCACAACATATTGTCAAAAACCTGTGAACAGCCTGTGGATAACTGGAAAAAATCCAGCATAGGTACGGTGTTGGTGCCAACCTGAATAAGGCGGAAAATTTTTTCAACCGTAGACGGATTTTCCATTTCCTTTTTCGATAATTTTGCGAAACCAGTCACTTGCCACAACCACAGCAATCAGCGTCCGCCACGCATCCGCCTATCGGCAATAAGTGGCGGCATTGACAGATTCTATGTATGTCCGCCCAGCGGAATATGTTATTGGTAACGCATTCCATTGTTTTGAGAGTACATTATCGTGAACAGGACACACCTCAACATAATCGCCACCGCCAGTGTGCTGGTCATTTCCCACCTGCTGACCGGGTGCGCGGAAGCGCCACCACCCAAGGAAGCTGAGGGCAAAAGCATCCAAGACATCGCCCAGGAAGCCATGAGCTCCACCGGCAAGTTAAGCAAGGAACAAATCAACGCCTTGATCCAAGCCAACGCCGCCTGCCGCCCCGACGACCAGCATTGACCCCATGCATACGCTCGCCACCTTGCTGATTGGCTATTCCATATTCAGCGCCCTGTCGATAGGGGTCATCCATTTCCGCTGTGAAAACTATAAAGGCCAGCTTTTNGCCCAAGCGATGGGGATCATCCTGCTGCTGATCCTGACCGGCCTGCAACTGAGCCACTTCTACGCGCTGCAATACGGCCTGGGCTCCCTCCACAACCCACACTATCAGGTCATGCTGTTTGCGGTCGCCCCCGCCTTTTACCTGTTCAGCAAGCCCCTGTTACAGGCGCAAAACGAACGGACGCTCCCGCAACTGCTGCATCTGGCACCCGTGCTGGCCGCGCCGTTCTTGCCATTCCAACTGGCGCTGCCGCTGGCGTTTGCAATCGGTGCCGGTTACCTGTTGTGGCTGGCGCGCAGCATTTACGCCCTGCGCGCGCAACGCAGCCGGTTCCGGCTGGAACTTGGCATCCTAGGCACAGTCTTCATCACTGCGCTGGTGGTGATGCTGCTGGGGCTGGGATTGCCGTTGCTGACGGANAAGCACTTTTTCACGCTGTACGCCAGCGCCATCGGCGTCGCCTTCCTGCTGGTCAATATCACGCTCGGCATGGCGCAACTGTCGACCGACGTCAGCGAAGCCGCCCGCGAAACCTATGCCGTCTCCACCCTCAGCAATATCGATTGCGACATGATGCTGGCGGAGGTGGAAGGGCTGATGCAGGAACGGGAGCTGTTCCGCGACCCCGACCTTGACCTGCCCGGCCTCGCCGAACAAATTGGCCTCAGCAGCCACCAGTTGTCGGAACTGATCAACACCCGTCTGGGCAAGGGCTTTTCCCGTTATGTGCGCGAATTCCGGGTGGAGGCGGCGGAAGACATGCTGCGGGAAGAACCATCCGCATCCGTGTTGTCGGTAGGGTTGAGCGTCGGCTTCACTTCGCAATCGAACTTTTATCAGGCGTTCCGCGAAATTACCGGCATGACGCCGGGGCAGTTCCGCAGGATCAACCAGCAACACGCTCCGGATTGATCTTTCCATAACAGACAATTGCTCCTGTCCTATCAAACCGGAGGTTTCCCCGCCCGCCTGCCTGCATACTGTTGCCATCACGACAGCACAGGAGGCATGGCATGAAAATACTGCTCACCGGTGCCAATGGCTTCATTGGCGGGCATCTCCGGCAAGCACTGCAACAGGCGAGNTACGAAATAACGCCGGTTTTCCGCCATTACGGTTTCGACTTCAAGCGGATGCTGACGCCGGACGATTGGCTGCCCCACCTGCAAGGTGTGGACGCCGCCATCAACAGCGTAGGCATCATCGCCGAGACGCGTGGGCAAACATTCGAGGTGTTGCACCATCGCGCCCCTGCCGCCCTGTTCCGTGCCTGCATCATGGCTGGCGTCATGCGGGTCATCCAAATTTCCGCACTCGGTGCTGACGGACAGGCGTCCACACCCTACCAGTTGAGCAAGAAGGCAGCGGATGATGTATTGCGCGGCCTGCCGTTGGAATGGTTCGTGCTGCGCCCCTCACTGGTGGTCGGGGAAGGCGGCAAAAGCGCGACGCTGTTCCGCTTCATGGCCAACCTGCCGATGATCCCGCTGGTGGGGGATGGCGGGCAGCGCATCCAGCCGGTGCATGTCAGCGATGTGGCGGCGACTGTGCTGCAATGCCTGCAAACGGCTTCCGCCCGGCGCACGCTGGATGTGGTCGGGGCTTACCCGCTGACATTCGCCGAATGGCTGCAACTTCTGCGTCGNCCAGCGGGGAAACGGCCNGCGCCCACCCTGACCATCCCGCTGCCATTGCTGATGGCCGCCGCACAGGCAGGACGCTTCGCCGCACCGATGCTGCACCCGGACAACCTGCGCATGTTGCAACGGGGCAATACCGCCGATGTACAGCCGGTGGCGGAATTTCTCGGGCGCATGCCACTGGGCATGGAGGAAGCGCCATGACCTACCTTACCCTGAAATACCTGCACATCCTCAGCATGGTGCTGTTGTTCGGCACTGGGCTGGGCAGCGCGTTCTACAAATGGATGGCGGATCGCAGCGGCAACGTGGCGCATATCGCCGCCACCAACCGCCATGTGGTGCTGGCGGATTGGCTGTTCACCACGCCAACCGTGGTTTTCCAGCCCATCAGTGGCTTATGGATGGCGCACCTGCTGGGTTACCCGCTGACGGCAAGCTGGCTGGCGGCAAGCCTGACGCTGTATGCGCTGGCGGGCGCGTGCTGGCTGCCGGTGGTGTGGCTGCAAATCCGCATGCGCAACCTTGCGGCAACTGCGTCCATTTCCCAACAGGCGCTGCCTGCCCAATACTGGCGGTATGCGCGCATCTGGTTTTGGCTGGGCGTCCCCGCGTTTGCGGCGATGCTGGTGGTGGTGCTGATGATGGTTTTCAAACCGGCTTGAGGAGACAGACTATGGACAACATACCCTTGATGCAGCAAGCACTGGGCGCGCAGTGGGAACAATTGCCGCCCGGTTTGCAGGCGCACTACCAGTCCGGCGACAACCACGATGTCGGGGCGCTGGACATTGATTACCCCGGCTTCATGCAGCCCCACCTGAGTTTCCTGCGGTTGCTGGGCGCACTGGTCAACCGGCGCGGCAAGGCTGTCCCGACCACGGTGGAAAAGTGGATGGAAGGCGGCGTCCAGCACTGGAAACGCACGATCACCTTTCCCAACGGCAAGGCAATCCTGTTCAGGACGCGCTGGACATACGCGGGCGGCAACGAACTGATCGAATACGTCAGCCCGTTCATNAGCCTGCGCATGGCAGCGCGGGTGGAGGGCGGCCAACTGCATTACAGTGGCAGGCATCTGGTGCTGAAGCTGGGCGGGCTGCTGGTTCCGGTTCCTGAGTGGCTGGTGCTGGGGCATACCACCATTGTTGAAACCGCGTTGGAGGACGGCGGATTTGCGATGGATTTCCGGCTGACGCACCCGTTGGGGCAAGTGTTCAGCTATGCAGGGCAATTCCGCACGGAAAGCGCCGCCCGGTAGGCACCGCCTGTCTCGGCTGACGTGAGACAGCGGCTGGCTGGGCAATGCAGACAACCCCAAATACGCCATTCCCCGGCATCAATAGACCCACCCGCCGCCGCCATGTAGCATACGCACCCATATAATCCATTCCAAATCAGGAGCGTTTGCATGGCCGGTGGCAGCCTNTTAGCCTTACTTGATGACATCACCACTGTTCTGGATGATGTGTCCCTCATGGCCAAAGTGGCCGCGAANAANACTGCTGGGGTGCTCGGCGACGACCTGGCGCTGAACGCCGAACAGGTTGCAGGCATCCAGGCGGAACGCGAGTTGCCGGTCGTCTGNGTAGTCACCAAAGGCTCCCTGCTCAACAAAGTCATCCTGGTGCCGATCGCCTTGCTGCTGAGTGCCTTCCTGCCCTGGCTGATCACCCCGCTGCTGATGCTGGGCGGCGCCTACCTGTGTTATGAAGGTTTCGAGAAAATCCTGCACAAACTGCTGCATGGCGGCGAAGAGGAGATCGACACGGAGGCCGAGCTGCTACAGGTTTCCCACAATCCCGAAGCAGATATGGTGGCGTTTGAGAAGGAAAAGATCAAAGGCGCGATCCGCACCGATTTTGTCCTGTCCGCCGAAATTATTGTCATTGCGCTGGGCACGGTGAAAGACGCCTCCTTCCTCATGCAGGCCATCGTTGTGGCGGGCATTGCCGTCGTCATGACCATTGGCGTCTACGGGGCAGTCGCGGGCATCGTCAAGCTGGATGACGCCGGACTCTATTTGCTGCGCGACAAGGCGTCCGCCTTCAAACAGGCGCTGGGGCGCGGCTTGCTGGCGTTTGCGCCGTGGCTGATGAAAGCCCTGTCAGTGGTCGGCACCGCCGCCATGTTCCTGGTCGGCGGCGGCATTCTGCTGCACGGCATTCCGCATTCGCATGAGTTCCTGCATGGCACGGAACTGTTCGTGCAGCAGGTTGGCGGGATTGGCGGCTTGCTGGCGGCAATCACGCCAACCCTGCTTAACGGCCTGTTCGGCATCCTAGCCGGAGCCGTGACGCTGGCGGTGGTGGCACCAGTTTCCAAGCTCATCAGCAGGTTCCGCCAGCCTAACTGAGCTTGCCCAGCAAAACCTTGAGCCTGCGGGTGGCATTGCGCCCGTCCATGGCGTCCGGTGCATAGCAGACGCCTTCATACACTTGGGTAAATTCGCGGATGACGCCCGCCAGCTTTGGCAGGGCAACTTCGGCGGCGGCGGCGAAAGCGCCCGGCGTATCACCCGGCTCCCGCTGCACGCCCCGTTTCGCCAGCGCGGTGCAGAATTGCCGGTAAAGCCGATGCTCCAGCGCCTCCTTCGCCTGTCGCCGCGTCATGCCCAGCACCACCAGCCAACCCAGCGCAATCGCCCCGAACACACCACCAGCCAGCAGCGCCACCTTCGATACCGACAGGCTCCCCAACAAGGCTTTCAACAGTTCGGCCTGCTGGGCGCTGTCATATCCCAACACCCAACGCCGCCAGCCGTACTGTACGGTGTCCAGTTGCTGGTTGAGTGTGTTCAGCCAGGCAATCTTGCGGACAGAAAACACCGAATCCGCCAGAAAACTGCCTTCCGCCCGCACCGCCGCTTCCAGCCCTTGCTCAGTGCGGCTGGGCGCGACCACCGTGGTCGGGTCAACCCGTACCCAGCCGCGCTCCGGCAACCAGACTTCCGCCCAGGCATGGGCGTCATACTGATGGACTGCCAAATATTGCCCCGCTTCATTCCATTCGCCACCCTGATAACCGACCACCACGCGCGCCGGAATCCCCGCCGCCCGCATCAGGAAAACGAAACTGCCCGCGTAATGGGCGCAAAAGCCACGCTGCGTATCGAACAGAAAAGCATCGATGGTATCCCGGCCACCCAAGGTCGGCGGGTTCAAGGTGTATTCGTAGCCCAGCGAACCAAACCGTGCCAGCACCTTGTCGATATACGCCTGCGCCGTGCCGGTTTCCCGCCACAACCGTCCGGCCAGCTCGCGGCTGCGCGGATCGCTGTTGGCGGGCAGCACCAGTGCCAATGAACGCAACTGCGGATCCAGCGTCAGGTCGCGCTGCGCCTGCGGATAACTGACCGCCTTCAACAAGAAGGGTGCCTGCAATGCCTCCCGCGCCATTACCCGGTAATCGGCACCTTGCAACACATCCCCGCTAACCTCAACGGTGGGCGTGAGGGTAAACAGCCACGGCTGGCCAGTTTNTTCATACACGGCTTCATAGGCCACCGCCTCACCTTGGGACTGAATCTTGTCCGGACGCCAGCGGAAATTGGTCTGCAAAGCCCCCGCCACCTGCGTCGCGTCATAATCCTGCTCGAATTGCCGCCATTCACGCCCGTCGAAATGGTTGAACACCAAGCCGCGCCAGTAAAGCTCACTCTGCTCTGGACGCTTGCCCTGGAAACTGACCCGGAACGCCAGCTCATCCGATTTGCCCAGCTTCTCAATGTCGCCCGGTGCCATATGGTCGGAAACCCCAGTTTTGGCTTGGACATGGGCTAACGGCAATGACCACAGCGGCGGCAAACGCGGCGCAAACACGAAAATCGCCGCCATCAGCGGCAAGCATTGCAACAGCATCATCAGTGCCAAGCGCAAGTTGAAACGCACATTCTGCGCGGCGGAAAATTCCGCCACCGACTGTTGCACCCCAACCAGCGCCCCGGTCAACACCACCATCGACACCGTGCCATACAGCGCCGCCAGCATCGATTGCGTATACAGGAAATGCAGCGCCACCAGAAAATAGCCGATAAAAATCACCACAATCGCGTCCCGCCGCTGCACCACTTCCAGCGACTTGAACGCAAACCCCAGCAGCAACAGGCTCGCCATCGCATCCAACGATGGAAATTGCAGCCCACTCAACAGCAGCCNCCCGCCTCCCAGCAACACCAGCGCCAGCTTGGTCACATTGCCCGGCTGGCTGGCCAGCCCCGCCAGCACCCGCAACCGCCAGCCCGCCGCAAACAACAGCACCGGAACCAGCCACACCGGCAGGTCGAACACGAACGGCAGCATCACCGCCAGCTGCGCCGCCAGCAACCAGATCATGCCGGTATAAGTGACCTGTTTAAACATCCGCCACCCCGAACAACGCCAGCGCTTGCAGGCAACGCGCCTTGTGGCCTCGCCCTTGCCAGGCTCGATCAATGCCCCCGGCAGTTTCAGGCCAAACCGGCGCTGTTCCTGATGAAAGTCCAGCACCCGGCGGCACAGGTGCGAAAGGCGCACCTCCACTCCCGGCATCGGCAGGTCATCCCAATCCAACCACAAGTCATGGCTGGCGTAATCGACGAACGTGCGGGTGTACAACTCGCCCGTCTGGGCATATTTCTTCCAGTGGATGCGTTTGGGGGCATCCCCTGCCGGTATTCGCGCACGCCGCTGAAATCGCTGCTGCCACCGGCAATTTCCACCCCGTCCCCAAGCATGGCGTGATGGTCGCCACCGCTGGGCTGGAAAGCCTTTTCAACTGGAGCGGGGTACACCAACCCCTGCGCCGCCGGATACACATACGACCACGCCACCGCCAACCCGGTCGGGTAGCGGGTCGACACCCGCAACCGTGGCGGCTGGAAACGGCCGCGCGCGCCGCTGGCGTGCGACAGCTTCACCCGCTGCGTCTGCGTCGTCACCAAATTGGTCTGCGCCTGGTCTTCCCCGGCCAATCAAGCTCGATGGCGAAGCGGGGCTGCTGGCGGGCGTTGCCCAACTCCATTTCCAGCACCGCCTTTTCCCCGGCGAAGCACGGCTCCACGCCAACAGTGGCCAGGGTCAAGCCCGCCAGATTGCGCCAAGTATAGAAAATATTCAGCAGCAGCATTGCCAACAGCCAAAAACAGATGCTGTACACCAGTGAGTTCTGGAAATTGATGCCCAACAGAAACAGCAGGGCGATAATGGCCAGCAGCCCCAGCGCGGTTTTGCTGGGGACGATGAAAATCCTGCGTTGGCTGAGGGTGATTTCCCGGGCTGGGGCAAGGCGGCGCTGCAACCAGCCGTCCAATTGCGCCCGCCACGCCTCAAGCATGGCCGTTCCCCACCACATCCACCCGGGCGAGGATCTGGCGAGCCAGTTGTTCGCCCTGCGCTTCCTGCCTACCGATGATGCGGTGCCCGGCAACGGCGGCGAACACCGCCTGCACATCCTCCGGCAACACATGCCCGCGCCCTTGCAGCAACGTCCAGGCTTGCGCGCTTTTCACCAGCGCCAACGCGCCGCGCGGCGACAGCCCCAGGTGACAGACATCCGGCTGCCGGGTGCAGGCGATCAGGCGCTGCACGTAATCCAGCAACGTATCGCTCATTTTCACCTGCGGGACCAGCGCTTGCAGTGCTTTCAGGCGGCTTTCGTTCAACACCTGCTGCAAACTGGCCAGCAACANCCGGCCATTACGCCCTTGCAACAGGCTGCGCTCCGCCACCGGGTCGGGGTAGCCAAGCGAAATCCGCAGCAGGAAGCGGTCAAGCTGCGATTCCGGCAATGGAAAGGTGCCCGACTGGGATTGCGGGTTCTGGGTGGCGATCACGAAAAATGGCGCAGGCAGCGCATGGGTGACGCCATCCACGCTGATCTGGCGCTCTTCCATCGCCTCCAGCAACGCGCTCTGCGCTTTGGGGGTGGCGCGGTTGAGCTCATCGGCCAGCAGCANCCGGCTGAAGACAGAGCCGGGATGAAAGCGGAATTTGCCTACTTGCGGCTCAAACACCGATGCGCCGATCAGGTCAGCGGGCAACAGGTCGCTGGTGAACTGGACGCGCTTATATTCCAACCCACAAACCTCGGCGAGCGCATGCGCAAGGGTGGTTTTGCCCATACCTGGCAGGTCTTCCAGCAACAAATGGCCGTTGGCGAGCAGGCAGGCAAGCGCCAGTTTGACCTGCTGTTCCTTACCGTGGATGACCTTGTTCAATTGGGCAAGCGTAGCCTGAATCAACTGGGNGGCTGCGATTGTCATCGTTTTTATCCGTTATTGTTATAATTTGGGGTGCATGGATGACTGTACACAATGGCGGGCGGCTTGCCTACTCCAGCCGGATGAAATGCTCCCGGTAGAATTTCAGTTCCTCAATCGAATCGCGGATGTCGTCCAACGCCAGATGTTTGGAATCCTNTTTGAACCCGTCCGGCAGCCCTGGCCGCCAGCGGCTGGCCAGCTCTTTCAGGGTGCTGACATCCAGATGACGGTAGTGGAAGAATTTTTCCAGTTCCGGCATATGGCGGGCAAGGAAACGCCGATCCTGGCAGATGGTGTTGCCGCACATCGGCGAGGCGCCCGCCGGTACATATTGCCTGAGGAATTCCAACGTGGCCTGTTCCGCCCCCGCCTCCGTCCAGACGCTTTCCCGCACCCGCTGGATAAAGCCGGAGCCGCCGTGCTGGCGCTGGTTCCAGTCATCCATCGCCGCCAGCGCCGCTTCTGGCTGATGGATGGCGATCACCGNGCCTTCCGCCAGGATATTCAAATACTTGTCGGTAACGATGGTGGCGATTTCGATAATGGCGTCATTGAATGCGTCCAGCCCGGTCATTTNCAGATCGATCCAGATCAAATTTTCCTGATGAATGCTCATTCGGTTACACTTGCCTGATACTTTAGGGAATCAGGACTATAACAGAAACACCATGCAAACCTTCACTTACATCTTNTTGGCGTTCCTGCTGGCGTCGACGCTGACACAGGTCTACCTGTCGTTGCGGCAGAAACAGCATGTCAGCCAGCATCGCGGCAGCGTGCCCGCCGCCTTTGCCGACAGGATTTCCTTGGCGGAGCACCAGAAAGCCGCCGATTACACCCTCGCCAAGGGCGGCCTGGGGCGGATTGAGCTGCTGGCGGGTGTGTTCATCCTGCTGGCGTGGACGCTGGGCGGCGGCCTGGAATGGCTCGACCGCCTGTGGCGCAGTTTCGGCTGGAGCGAACTGTATGCAGGCGCGGCCGTCATCATCAGCAGCCTTCTGATCAGCAGCCTGCTGGATTTGCCCGCATCGCTGTACCGCACGTTTGTGCTGGAGGAACGTTTCGGTTTCAACAAGATGACCGCCGCCACCTACATTGCCGACCTGCTGAAAGGCGCGGCGCTGATGCTGGCAATCGGCGTGCCGCTGATCATGCTGATCCTGTGGCTGATGGAATCCGCTGGCGGCTTGTGGTGGCTGTACGCCTGGGCGGCGCTGACGGCCTTTTCCCTGCTGATGACCTGNGCCTACCCCAAATTCATCGCNCCCCTGTTCAACAAGTTCAGCCCGTTGGAGGCAGGCGAGGTCGCCGACCGCATCAACGCCCTGCTGACACGCACTGGCTTCAACAGCAAGGGCGTGTTCGTGATGGATGGTTCGCGCCGTTCCGCCCATGGCAATGCCTATTTCACCGGCTTCGGCAAGAACAAGCGCATCGTATTTTTTGACACCCTGCTCAAGCACCTGACCCCAGCGCAGGTGGAGGCGGTGCTGGCGCATGAACTNGGCCATTTCAAACGCAAGCACATCGTCAAGGGCATGGCGCTGTCCATGAGCCTGACGCTGGCGGGCTTCGCCCTGCTGGCCTGGCTGATGCGGCAGGAATGGTTTTATACCGCGCTGGGCATCAGCCAGCCATCCACTTACATGGCGCTGCTGCTGTTCATGTTGGTCAGCCCCGTGTTCACATTNTTCATCGGNCCGGTGATGGCCTGGTGGTCGCGCAAACATGAATTCGAGGCGGATGAGTTCGCCGCAAAACAATCCAGCGGCACGGAACTGATTGCCGCCTTGGTGGGTCTGTACAGNGAGAACGCCAGCACCTTGACGCCTGATCCGTTATACTCGGCGTTCTACGACTCGCATCCACCGGCAACGATACGGATTGCGCATCTACAACAACAAACCTGACAAGACGAGTAGTGAAATGAAACCTGTACTCATCCTTTGCTCCGGGCTTCTGCTGACGCAGGCTGTATGGGCAAACGACCCAGACTCCGTCACGCAGTTCACCAGTTCAGCCTGCAACACGCCTGAACTGACCGACCCCGCCACCTCGGGAATCACCAATCGCGCACAACTGGACAAAAAGTGCGCAGTTGCGACTTGGATAACCACATCTACTGGTACGAAGACCAAATCCAGGACATCGTCGCTTACATCGCCCAAAAGTATTACCACAACTTCCAGTAATGGGTGTGCAACCAACCGTTTTCCGTCAGAATAGGGATGTATGACGGAAAACACCCCACACCTNGCATCCTCCGGCGACGGGCAGGTCATTACCCGCTTTGGCGCTGAATTCCTGATTGAAACCGCCCAGGGCGAAACCATACGCTGCACTGCCCGCCGCAAACTTGACCATCTTGCTTGCGGCGACCGGGTCAGATGGGAGCGGCAAGTACAGGGCAACGCCGCCGTCACCGCCATGCTGCCGCGCAAAAATGTGCTGGAGCGCCCCGATTTCCGTGGCAAACCACGCGCCATCGCCGCCAATGTCGACCTGTTGATCGTGGTGGCCAGCTGGCAGCCTGCTCCCGTCTGGGAAATGCTCGACCGTTACCTGATCGCCGCCCGCCGCCTGCCCGCCGAGGTGCTGTTGGTGATGAACAAGGCCGATTTGCGCAGCACCCACGCCGCCCAAGAAGCGGAAACCTGCCTGCACGAATTCGGGCTCATCGGTTGCCCGGTGCTGCACGTGTCGGCAGAGCGGCCACAGGGGATAGACGCCATCCTCAACGCCATCGGCGAACGCACAGCCATCGTGGTCGGCCAGTCAGGCGTTGGCAAGTCGTCCATCGCCGCCCAATTGCTGCCACACACCGACATCCGCATCGGTGCAGTCGCCGACACTGGCGAAGGCCGCCACACCACCACGACTGCCACCCTCTACCGCCTGCCCTCCAACGGCGCACTGATCGATTCGCCAGGCGTGCGCGATTTCGGCCTGACNGGCCTGGATTTCGCCACGCTGGAAGCCGGATTTCCCGAGTTTCGCCCGTTTCTGGGCGCATGCCGCTTCCACAACTGCACCCACAACCATGAACCCGGCTGCGCCATCAAGGCAGCGGCCAGCGTCGGCGAAATTCCACCGCAACGATTTACCCGCTATCAAAGCCTGCTGGCCAGCTTGCCCAGATAAGCCACAACCACATTCTCCATACCCGCCATAAGCCGTCGTATTCCCGCCACTCCTCCAACTCAACTCGCCGCATATCAGGGAAGCAGCCCATATTCATTCGTTGTTTAGGCGCAACGGAACTATAATGCCCGTATACAAATCCAAAATAAGGCAACAAGAAAAAGCGGTTGTTTTTCAGAAAAATTTCCTTCAAAGTGACGACTGTCACTTTAAGGTCAAGAGCTTTCAGATAAAGTCAAGCACATAATTGATTGGTTTCCTGGGAATCACCCTATCCAGCACCAATAAAGAGGTAACAACATGAACGTCCATCAACTGCATCTGCCGGATAATATCCACGCCAACTTCCAGGAATGCATTCCCTGCGAGTCGTCNCCCCACCCAGAAACAGCGTGTTATTGNGCTAAAGTCAAGATGCGCCGCCTGCGCCTTCCCAGTATGCCGGAAGAACGCTTGAGCATCGAAATCTCCAACCCATGGCCTGATCTGGTCTTGCGCCATGTCAAAATCGCCTTCCTGTCCGCCAACCCCAACGCCCACCTGAAAAACGGCAGCCCGGCTGTCAAATTTGCCCCCACCCACGGCATCGAATTTGGCGACATCGCTTACCGTAGCAGCAAAGATGACCAAACCAACAGCGTCATGCGCGACATCATCATGATTGAAAGCCAGAGCAATGACGAAGGCCGCCAGATTTATGCAGGCGTCTTTTTCACCGCCTATGACAAGGATGGTGCTGTCAAACATTATGGCTACCTGTTGTTCAGAAGCAATTTTCTGACGGTGGATGAAACTTTTGACAAGGCCGCCTGACAGTTTCATCCACACACCCGTATACATGGCATTATTTGAATAACTTGCGGGACTTATGAGATTCTTGGCGCATGACTGACAATTATGATCTGTGCCCATGAGCCGACTGTTACTGCCCATCATTTATTGCGCCTTGCTCTGCGTTCCGTCCGCCTGCTCCGCCGCCACGCCGGAAAACCAGCGTGCGCTGTTCCAGCGNGCCTACGCCGACCTGCAAGGCGGTAAAACCGACAGTTTCACAACGCTGCCCACTGAACTGAAAACCTACCCCTTGTACCCTTGGCTGGAATACACCTACCTCAACCGNTTTTTTGACAACACCTCCGATGCCCAAATACTGGATTTCGCCCTGCGCAACCCCAATTCCCTCATGGCTGACAGCCTTTACATACAGCTGGCCAAACGGCTGGCGGCCAAACAGGACTGGCGGCAATTGCTGGCCTCCATCCCCGCCGACCTCGATGACACTGACACCCAATGCTACCGCATCCAAGCGTTAGCGGCGGCCGGACGCCAGCAGGAAGCGCTGGCAAGCGGCAAACAGACCTGGATGTCTATTGGCAAAAGCATTTCCAACGCCTGCCAGCCTGTCACAACACTGTTACGCAGCCATTCCCAGCTTTCCACCGCTGACTATTGGGAGCGCATCCGCACCGCCATCGACAAAAACCAAACCACCCTGGCATCCCAACTGGCCGCTGATCTGCCGCCGGAAATCAGTGCCACTGTCGCGGTTTGGATACAGATACGCCGCAACCCTGCGGCTGCCTTGCCAACCGCGTTCCAGCAGGCTGACACACCTTACCTGCGTGAAACGCTGGTCTCTGGCCTGGAACGCCTTGCCCGCAAACAGCCGGAGAGCACCGAATCCCTTTGGCTGCAAGCCCGGCAGAAATTCAAATTCACCCCGGAAGAATCTGGCCGGGTGGAAAGTGCCCTTGGCATGTATCAGGCATTGCGCCATGACTCCGCCGCACTCGCCCGGCTGGCGGCGATCCCCGCCGAACACCGCACCCAGGACGGCAACCTGTGGCTGGCGCGGATGGCCGCCCGTTACGGCGACTGGGAAAAGCTGCTGGACGCCACCCGCCAGCTCAAATTTGATGACCCCCGCGACGCTGCTGGCTGGCGCTACTGGCAAGCAAGGGCGCTGGAACAAACCGGCAAGCAGCGCGAAGCTGCCAGCCTGTACGCCAGCATTGCGCCACAGGCCAGTTTCTACGGTTTCCTCGCCGCCGACCGGCTGGGGCAGGATTACAGCAGCCTGCAAGCTGCCCCGGTCGACCGCAGCCAACGGGTCGCCGGATTGCAGAAACTGGCCGCCATCCAGCGCGCTTTCGAATGGTTTGCACTGGGAGATCGCACCCAAGGGCGCAAGGAATGGTTCCGTATCCTCAAGCAGATGGACAAGGAAGGCATGCTGGCCGCCGCCGACCTCGCCACCCGCGCAGGCGACCCGAACTTGGCGATCTGGACGATCTCCCGCGCCAAGGAATGGGATGAAACCTACCTGCGTTTCCCGCTGATCCATACCGACCTGGTGCAGGATCAGGCGCGCAGCAATGGCCTGCAACCGGCCTGGATATTGGGCGTCATACGCCGTGAAAGCGCCTTCGACCCCAATGCAGAATCNCCCGCCAATGCGCTNGGCCTGATGCAGCTGATTCCNCCCACCGCCCGTCACGTCGCCCGCAAGCTNGGCCTGAGCGTCAACAGCAAGGAGGACATCCTGCAACCTGCGACCAATATCCAACTAGGCAGCGCCTACCTGCGTGACATGCTGGGGAAATTTTCCGGCAACTACGCGCTGGCCACCGCCGCCTACAACGCCGGCCCGNNCCCGCCGCAATGGGCACCGGAGAGCCTGATCAACGCCGACCAGTGGGTGGAAAGCATCCCCTTCACCGAAACCCGCGACTATGTGCAGGCGGTCATGACCTACACCACCATCTATGACTACAAGCTCAACGCGAGCAAAGGCCGCCGTTTGTCCGAACGCCTGCCGCCAGTTCCGCCTACCACACCACCTGCCGCCACCGCGCAGGCGGCCACGCTTCCCGTCGCCAAACCGGACTGAAGGGTGACGGCACGTTCATTCACGGGCTTGGCGATTGCCGTATAATCAGCACATGCAAACACAGCGACCCAACCCATGCAATCCAGTTCCCCGGCGGCAACGCGGCATCGCCATCCTCACCGTGCTGGTGATCGCGGTGCTGATCGTGACCCTGGCGGCCGTGGTGTTCGCCCGCCAAAGCCGCGCCGTGCGGCAAAGCGACAATTTCCAGTCGCTGGAGCGCGCCTGGCAATACGCCTTCACCATGGAGCAATACGCCGGGCTGCAATTGCAGCTGGATGCGCTGGCAAACAAATACGACGCCCTCACCGACCGCTGGGCATACGAGCTTCCCGCCCAGACCTTGACCGAAGACAGCGGCGCGGTCGTGCGGTTCAGCGGCAAACTGGAAGACATGCAGGGGCGTTTCAACCTCAATAACCTGGTCAGCCAGGAAGGTGAACAGCGCGGCAAGCTGGATGGGGCAGCCCTCAACCAGTTGAAACCTTTTGTCGCCAACGCCGGGCTTCCCCGGCTTTACCGACGCAATCGCCGACTGGCTGGACGCCAACGTCATCCCGCAAGGGGTGGACGGAGCGGAACGGGATTACTACCTGTCCGGCACCATGCCTTACCGGCGGCTGACATGCCGTTCGCCGACCCCAGCGAGTTGCGGCTGGTGCGGCTGGACATCCTCGACCCGAAACTGAAAGACAAGGCGCTGAACCAGTTCCTGCAAACGGTCACCGTGCTCCCGTTCAAGAAAAGCACCCTCAACCCCAACACCGCCAGCAAGGAAGTCCTCCGCCATCGGCCTGAATGACAGCCAGATACAAACGGTGCTGAACAAGCGCCAGGCCAAACAGGCCTATAAGAGCAAGGAGGAGTTCAGCCGCGATATGGGCTTTATCCCCGGCAAGGACGACGTGCTGCTGGACAGTTTCGACGTCACCTCACAATATTTCCGCCTGAGCGGGGAAGTGCAGATCAACCGGGCGCGCGTTTTCGTCAACAGCCTGCTATTTCGCACCCCGAATGGCCGGTTCGTGTCATAATGCGGCAATTCGACCGGGTTAATGAACAACCAACAACGACTGACGATGCTAGTAATACGCCTGCAAACACCGAATGACCCAGAGCCAGCCTGGGCCAGCCTGGGCAACAAGGCCGCCGACTGGACGCATGGCTCGTGGGAAGCCTTGCCACCCCTAACGCGCGGGCAGGATCTGGCGTTGCTGATCCCCAGCCGGGAAGTGCTGCTCACCCAGACCAGCATCAACACCCGCAACCAGCGCCAGTTGCAGCAGGCGATACCGTTCGCCCTGGAAGACAGCATCGCTGACGACCTTGAAGAGCAACACATTGTCTGGCAAGCCCGCCCCGGCTCGGCGCTGGTGGATGTCGCCATTATCCGCCGTGACCGCCTGCGCGCCTGGGTCAAGGCCTTGCAGGAACGGCAATTGCGCCCCACCCACATCCTGCCGGACTTGTTCGCCTTGCCCTGGGAAGACGGTGCCGTCACCCTCTGGCGGCAGGGCGACAACGCCTGGCTGCGGACTGGCCTGCTTTCCGGCTACGCCAGCAACGTCCGCGCCCTACCCCTGCTGCTGAACGGCATGGTTGACGGGAAAACCGAGCCACTGCGCCTGCGCTTGTACAGTGACACGACGGAAACCTGGGCGGCCGACCCGCGTTTCAGCATCCAGCCGGAAACCCAGCCCGAACAACTGCTGCCCACCAGCCTGCAACCCGTGCTGAAGCTGAACCTGCTCAACGGCCTGGAAGATGAAAACCGCACCCAATGGCGGCAACAATGGCGACGCTGGCGGCTGCCCGCCGGGCTGGCGGCTTTGGCGGCGCTGCTGGCAATTGGCATCTACGGGTTTGAAAGCCACCGCCTGCAACAGCAACTGGACACCCTCGACGCCGCCAACCTGCAACTGTTTGCCGAACTATTCCCTAGCGCCGCTGATGTTGATCCGCGCGGGCTGAAAAACCGGCTGGCGTCCGAACTGGCGCGTGTCAGCGGCAAAGATGCTGCGGCCGGTTCGCCCAGCCACCTACCACAACTCGCCTCATTTGCCGCAGCCTTGAACCAAACCGGCGGCCTGACGGTTGAAGACATCCGCGCCCAAAGCGGTTCCCTGACCATCAACCTTCAGGCGAAAAACCAGCAATCGATTGAAAACCTGCGTGAGACGCTGGAAAAATCCCTCGGCAACCCAGTCGAGCTGCAATCCTCCCGTACTGCCGACAGTGTAAAAGCCACCCTGACACTGGGAGGCCAATCATGAAAACCTGGTGGAACAGCCTTGCCCCGCGCGAACGTCAACTGGTCATGGCCGGGGCTATCCTGATTGGCCTGACACTGGTGTGGCTGTTTGTCTGGCGGCCGCTCGCCAGCCACCATCAGCTACTGCAACAGGATCTGGCCGACGCCCGGCCGCCAACCTGGAAATGCAATCCCGGCGCACCGAAATCCTCAACCTGCGGGGCGCATCCCCAGCAGCGGCGGCAGCTCCCGGCAGCAGCCTGCACACCGCCGTGATCGCCGCCCTCAAGCAATTCCAACTGGATGGTGCAGGCGCGACTTCCGAAGAAAAGGACAAAAACAGCGTCAGCCTGAAACTGGAAGGCAAACCGTTCGACGCGCTGGCGCAATTCCTGGCCTTGATGGAAACCCAACATGCCGCCCTTGCCACCCGCATGGACATGAAACCCGCCGCCAAACCCGGCGCTGTTGACGCGCAGATTACGCTGGAAAGATGAAAATACGCACCCTGATATTCGCAGGCATCGGCAGTTTCCTGCTCGCCTCATTCGGCCAGCTTCCGGCCAACCTGCTGCTGAAAATACTGCCTGCCGGTCTGACATCCCAATTGCAGGGCGTCAATGGGACATTGTGGCATGGCGGCGTCGCCTCTATCCGCCAAGCAACCCTAACCATCACCAACCTGCAATGGGATTTGCATCCGGCAGCGTTGCTGACCGGCAAGCTGGCCGCTGACCTGCGCGGCAATCTGGCGCAAGGCGGGCACTTCGAGGGAACCTGCGCCATCAGGATAGGCGGTGCCATCAGCTGCAACGGTGTCAACCTGAACGACATTCCCGCCCAAATCCTGACGCCCTACCTGCAACGCTTCATGGTTCCGCCCCTGAGCGGCGCGTTCCGAGCCAGCCTGAACAACCTAGAATGGGATCGGCAAACCCTCCCTCGTTTGAGCGGGCACGGCGAATGGCGGGAAGCAGGGATACAACTGGCACCGCAACGTTTCGGCACCTACAGCGCCATCCTTAATGCTGGGGCAGACAATGCGCAGCAAATCACGCTGGCTTCTGCACCAGACGCCGCCTTCACATTGGACGGCGCGGTTACGGTGCAGCAAAACGGCCACTACCAAAGCCGCATCACCCTGAAACCAGGCAACAGCATCGATGACGGCACCAAACAGATCCTCACCTCCTTCATTGGCCGCCCGCAAGCTGACGGCGGCTACCTGATACAGGAACAGGGGCAATTGCCGGGGTCAACTAGCGCCTTGGGAACGCAGCGCCCCCTTTTCAGAATCCCTGAAACTCCGACGGCAGTCCGCACTCGGGCGCTGGTCTGGTGTATTGATGAAATTCACGAACAAATCAACTGCGCAGGGCTTGTTGTCCATGACACTGTGTGAAATCCCTTCAAAACGGAACAAATAGGCTCGGTGTTCAGCAAACCCTTGCTTGGCAACCTTGGTCGCCCATGCCGCCGGGGTAATCGGGTCATCCTGACCCGCCAGCAACAGCGTCGGCACCTGGCGTGGTTCTGTAGCGTCCTGCAAACGCAGCGGTTCGTCAGCATCCGCCGCCCAAATGTCGCATAAATCGTAGTCGTAAGGCAGGTAATCCCGCAATCCGGGCAAAGCGTTGATCTTGGCCTCCCGCTCTGCCCGTGCGACTGGCGGATTGTCCCGGCATTCCACCGACCAGTAGGCCGCCTCCCGGAATGACGCATCAAATTGCTGGCGCAGGTAATGCTGAATGAAGCCCATCGCCCTCTCGGGGTGCCNCTCATCCAATAGGCGGATCATACCCGCCATTTCCCTGAGGCTGCCGCTCATGTATTGGGAATCGAACAGGATCGCCAGCAGGGTTTCGTCATTCAGCTGCAATTCCTGCAAGTTGCCCAAATGCAAGTCTGCCACCGGAATCTCCAGCGGATGCTCCCGCAGTTGCGCCATCAGATGCTGGTAACGCGCGTCAAGGTCACCGTTCTCCATCGCACACTGGTTATCCGCCTGGCAAAAGTCGAACAGGCGCTGCAAACTGCCCTGCAACAAATCCGGCCAGGCGCGGAACAGATGCTCACCCGGCGGGTAAACGGAATCGAGGCTCATGCTGCGCACCTTGTCGGGGTAGCGCCGCTGCACTTCAAACGCCAGCCGAGTCCCATACGAGACGCCCCACAAATTCCACTGCCCATACCCCAGCAATTGCATCAGGTCATTCACATCACCGGCGCTATAAACAGTCCCCAACTCATCCAGCGGCAGGCCGCGCTGTTGCAACTGGTCATGGCATTGGCGGGCGACTTCCCGGTAGCGGCGCGCATTCTCCTGCGGCGTTCCAGGGTGGGAAAGTATGCTGGCGCTCAACTCACGATAACCATCGCATTCCATATCGGGTCGGCTGATGCCGCCACCGCGCTGGTCAAACAGCACCAGGTCGCGCTTCAGCCCAGACTTTTGTTGGAACCAGCCCAGCCAATAACCCTCCACCGCTTTCCGCTCCAGCCCCGCCGGAGCACCAGNGCCACCGGCCAAGTACACAACCGGGTCAGGCTGGCGGTCTAGCCCTTGGTATTGCATGACGATGACAGGAAGCTTGAATGCGGANNATGGCCTGCCCGCCGCGGGCGCGGTATATAACCAGCCACATTGCGCCCGGACACCTTCCCCAATAGTGAACCAGCAGTCGACTGGCGTAAACCGCGCCCCATTTGCAGAAATGCTTTCGACCAGTGCTGACAGGCGCGANNAATGATGGATTGAAACTATCCCCAATAGAGACAAAACCACCAGGCTGCCCGCCAGCGCCCAAATCAGTTTTTTCATCAAATATTATTATCAAGCCCAAATTTGAGATTTCATTAACCCATATCCTGCGATTGAAATCAATCCGGCATTGATAGTTTTTATCCAAAGAAAAAGGCGGGAGTGTTGCTCCCGCCTAAAAATCGACTCTGAAAACTTACTTACACGATCCGGAACAAATCCGGCCTATGCGGCTTACAGGTTATAAGCACGCTCGCCATGGGAAACAGTGTCCAGGCCTTCGCGTTCCTCTTCCTGAGTGACGCGCAGCCCCATGGTGTGCTTCAGGATCAGGAACAGCACCAAGCTGACCGTACCAGACCAGACGAGCACCGTGCCCACACCCCACAACTGGCTGAGGATTTGTGCGCTGCTGTATGCAGCCACAGAGTTGGTTGCATAATCGAACACGCCAGAACCACCCAGCGCCGGATTGACCACAATGCCGGTGCCAATTGCACCAATGATACCACCAATACCGTGAACGCCAAACACGTCCAGGGAATCGTCATAACCCAGCATGTGTTTCAGGCCAGTCACGCCCCACAGACACGCCGCGCCAGTCACCAGGCCAAGCACAATGGCACCCATNNCGCCCGCAAAACCGGCAGCAGGCGTAACCGCAACCAGACCGGCAACAGCGCCGGAAGTCACACCCAGCAGGGAAGGCTTACCGTTGAGCATCCATTCCAAGAGCATCCAGGACAAACCGGCGGCGGCGGTCGCCACGATAGTGTTCAACATGGCCAGCACCGCCGTGCCAGTCGCTTCAAGATTGGAACCGGCGTTGAAGCCGAACCAGCCAACCCACAGCAGCGAAGCACCAACCATGGTCATGGTCAGGCTGTGCGGAGCCATGGAGTCACGCCCGTAACCGACACGCTTGCCCACCACGATTGAACCGATCAAGGCCGCCATCGCTGCATTGATATGTACGACCGTACCACCAGCGAAGTCCAGTGCGCCTTTGGAGAACAGGAAGCCTGCCGGGGCGTCATACGCGGNAGNGCCGCCCCAGAACCAGACCATGTNAGCCATTGGCAGGTAGGAGAATGTAAACCACAGCACGGAAAACACCAGCAGCGTGGAAAACTTGATGCGCTCGGCAAAACCACCCACGATCAATGCGGTGGTGATGGCGGCGAAGGTCAGCTGGAAGACGACGAACACCATTTCCGGGATATAAACGCCCTTGCTGAAGGTTTCCGCCAGCGCAGCCGTGTCAACACCTTTCAGAAACAGCTTGCTGAAGCCGCCGATAACACTGTTGCCCTCGGTAAAGGCCAAGCTGTAGCCGTATACGACCCACAGAATAGAAATCACGCAGAAAATGGTGAAGACCTGCGCCAGCACAGACAGCATATTTTTGGTGCGGACTAGACCACCGTAGAACAGCGCCAGGCCAGGAATCGTCATCATAATGACCAGTAGCGTGGAAACCATCATCCATGTGGTGTCGCCTTTGTCAGGCACTGGAGCAGCTGCGGCCTCATCAGCCATCGCTATGCCGGAAAAACCCAGCACAATAGCCAGCAGCATCAAACCGAAACGGATATTCATGTAAAAGCTCCCCCAACGCATCTTCACCGCTTTCGCCGGTGCGAATGCGGACAACTTGTTCAACGGATGTGACGAAAACTTTACCATCACCGATTTTGCCCGTATTGGCGGACTTGCTGATCGCTTCAATCACCTGATCAACCTGAGCATCGGCCACGGCAGCCTCCAGTTTGATCTTTGGCAGGAAATCAACAACATACTCAGCGCCACGGTACAACTCCGTGTGACCTTTCTGACGGCCAAAACCTTTTACTTCCGTAACGGTAATGCCTTTGACGCCGATATCCCCCAACGCATCACGCACATCGTCAAGTTTGAATGGCTTGATAATAGCCGTAACCATTTTCATAGAACTTACTCCTTATAAGCTGGCAACCCCGCCCGGATGAGCGATGGGGCAAGCAACAGCTTTAGAAATCAAAAGACTNTGACCAGGAAACAGAAACCATCGGGTCAGTGTCCGGCAGGTCGTTATCATCAACGGCGAAGGTGAAATCGTCCTTGCTCAGGCTGACCTGATAATGGCTGTAATCATCAACCGTCGGGTCATCGTAGTTGTAATGCCCGGCCTTGACGCCATATCCCACGCCATTTTTGAGTTCACCGTCGTAACCCAGGCCGTAGTAAACGTCATTTTTCTTGTCAGGGTCGCCTTCCTTGTCAACGGTATAACCCACCTCGCCGCTGACGCCCTTATAGCCCAGCTTGCCGTAAATTTCGGTAAAGTCACCGCTGACCGCATCACCAGGATAGGCATAGCGGATGGCACCCACGTCATAGCTCAAACCGGAAGCCAACTCCTTCTTGTAACCGCCATACAGGTCGACTTCAGTCCCTTTTTTCCCGAAATCCACATTGGACGCCCAGGTGCCGACGTAAAGGCCATTCGGCGATTCATAATCCAATCNCCCGGAAACAGCGGCTGAATTGTCAGTCTGGGTAACGCCACGCCAGATGTAATTGTTGGTGACGCCGATATTGCCGCTGGCGCCCGCCATGGCCTGGGTGCTGACCACCAGTGACGCCAGAACTGTTGCCGCCAACAGAGTGTTCTTTTTCATCTCGATATCTCCTGAGTAAGAAAATGTTCCTGTATGCCCAATAACCATGCAATTGATATGCCAACAACAGAATTGCGTCATAAATGCACAACCTGTTGTAAATAAACCTCAGTAGCCAAATAGTTTCCCTGTTTTGGAACACAGCAATGCACCGAAATAATGCATAAGCAGCTGCTGATGCACTTCCATACGGATATGCGCGGGCAGCGGCAGGATTTGCTACACTGTGGCGCATCCCCATTATTCATTACCAAGGAACCCTTCATGGCCGCTCTGGGAAATCTGGAAGACATCGTGAAACGCTTTTCGGCGGCATTGCCCGAACCTGTTCGCCACTTGCAGGAAGACATGGAAAAACCTGCGCGGCGTCATGGAAGGCAGCCTGCAAAAAATGAACCTGGTCACGCGGGAGGAATTCGACATCCAGTCAGCCGTGCTGCTGCGCACCCGCGAAAAGCTGGAAGCGCTGGAAAAACGGCTGGCAGAGCTGGAAGCCCGGCTTGCCGACACGCCCTAAACTATTTGGGAGAAATCACACACTTGCCGTAGGCTGGGTTAGAATAAGCGCCTTTACCCGTGACGAAAACCGCCCCCATGCCGCCGAACAGCATCCCCAACCCACCCATCGCCCTCTACGACCACCCCAAATACTGGGCGGAATGCTACGGCACAGCTGAATATCTACCCATGTCACGCGCGGAAATGGACGCGCTCGGCTGGGACTCCTGCGACATCATCATCGTCACCGGCGACGCCTACGTTGACCACCCTTCTTTCGGCATGGCGGTGATCGGGCGGGTGCTGGAAGCGCAGGGTTTCCGCGTCGGCATCATCGCGCAGCCGGACTGGCAGTCGAAAGACGCCTTTATGGCACTGGGCGAACCCAACCTATTTTTCGGCGTGGCGGCGGGCAATATGGATTCCATGATCAACCGCTACACCGCCGACCGTAAAACCCGCTCCGACGACGCCTACACCCCCGGCGGCATGGCGGGCAAGCGCCCTGACCGCGCCTCACTGGTGTATTCGCAGCGTTGCAAGGAAGCCTACCCGCACGTACCCATCATCCTTGGCGGCATTGAAGCCTCACTACGCCGCATTGCCCATTTCGACTACTGGCAGGAAAAAGTGCGCCGCTCGATCCTGATGGATGCCTCCGCCGACCTGCTCCTCTACGGCAATGCCGAACGCGCCGTGATCGAAGTCGCCCACCGCCTGTCACGCGGCGAGCCGGTGGAAAACATCACCGACGTGCGCGGCACTGCCTTCATCCGCCGCAACACCCCACCGGAATCTGAGGGCTGGATGGAAATCGACTCCACCCGCGTCGACCAACCGGGCAAGATCGACCGCATCATCAACCCGTACCTCAACACCACAGACATGGATGAATGCGAAGTCGAAAAGCGCAACGTGCAGTGGTTTGAATACGAAGACCCACGCATCAAGCGCCCAGGCGAACACAAGCTGCACTTTCACCCTCGCGCCAAACTCGATCGCGAGCGCACCGTGGTACGCCTGCCCTCCTTTGATAAAGTCAGCAAAGACAAAGTGCTGTACGCCCACGCCAATCGCGTACTGCACCTGGAAACCAACCCCGGCAACGCCCGCGCCCTGGTGCAGAAACACGGCAATCAGGACATCTGGATCAACCCGCCGCCGTTCCCGCTTTCCACCCCGGAAATGGATTACGTATTCGGTCTACCCTACGCCCGCCTGCCGCATCCGGCCTATGGCGGTGAGCGCATCCCCGCCTACGAAATGATCCGCTTCTCAGTCAACATCATGCGCGGCTGCTTTGGCGGCTGCACCTTCTGCTCCATCACCGAGCACGAAGGGCGCATCATCCAGAACCGTTCGCAGGAATCGATCCTGCGCGAGATTGAGGAAATGCGCGACAAGGTGCCGGGCTTTACCGGCGTGGTTTCCGACCTCGGCNNGCCGACCGCCAACATGTACCGGCTGGCCTGCAAGGATCCGAAAGTGGAAGCCGCCTGCCGCAAGCCCAGTTGCGTCTACCCCGGCATCTGCCAGAACCTCAACACCGACCACGCCGCGCTGAAATCGCTGTACCGCGCCGCCCGTACCCTGCCCGGCATCAAGAAAGTGCTGATCGGCTCCGGCCTGCGCTACGACCTCGCAGTACGCGACCCAGAATACGTCAAGGAACTGGTCACCCACCATGTCGGCGGCTACCTCAAAATCGCGCCGGAGCACACCGAAGATGCACCGCTTTCCAAGATGATGAAACCGGGCATTGGCGCGTATGACGAATTCAAACGCCTGTTCGAGAAATACAGCAAGGAGGCGGGCAAGGAACAGTACCTGATCCCCTATTTCATCGCCGCGCACCCCGGAACAAGCGATGAAGACATGCTCAACCTCGCGCTGTGGCTGAAGAAGAATGGTTTTCGCGCCGATCAGGTGCAGGCGTTCTANCCCTCGCCGATGGCCTCTGCCACCACCATGTACTACAGCGAAAAGAACCCGCTGCATCAGGTCACGTACAAAAGCGAAAAGGTGCAAACCGCCAAGTCGCCGGAACAGCGCAAGCTGCACAAGGCGTTCCTGCGCTGGCACGACCCGAAGAACTGGCCGCTGCTGCGCAAGGCGATTGCGGATATGGGGCGGCAGGAGCTGATTGGCGATGGCCGNAACCAGTTGATTCCGCATTATCAGAANGGGGAGGAAGACCTCGTTTATGAAGCGCATCGGCGAAAGAATAAGGGTGGGGAGCATCAGAAGCGGGTGGAGAAGGCGGCTGAGAATGCTTCAGCCAAGCCAGCGAGGAAAGGAAATAGTGGGAAAGCTGTATCTAATCAACCTGCGAACAAACAGCAGGCTGGTAAGAAGATATTGACCCAGCATACCGGCTTACCGCCTAAACCTACTAGGCGAAAAAAGAAATAAATAATGACAATGTGATAGATATTTACCCTGCAAAATCTTAAAATTTAGGCATCATATTCATAGTGCGCTCATATGTTTACTTCTTTGCTAAAACTCTATCAAAATCACTCATCAAGAATACCTTTGGAGCGCTTTTCCTGTGAAGTACTGTGTGGAGTCTTAAAATCTGATAGCAACCTGACGAAAGCATTCCTAGAAAAATTTGCAGGCATTTCAGAAGAGAATAGTTTCAATATCGAAACAGAAAAGACATACCTCCACAATATTTCACAACACAATAGACGCATTGATATAGTTTTTGAAAATAACAATTATTTAATATTTCTAGAGGCCAAAGTCAATTCGGATGAAAACGACGATAATCAACTAGGCACCTATGCTGAAATACTTGAACAAGAAACCGAAAAGAAAACAATTCTTCTCTATTGCACAAAATATGCAGAACCAAAAGCTGAATCACAATACAGCCCTATAAAATTTAAACAGCTCCTATGGCGAGAAATATTTTCACTAGTAAAAACCGAGGCAGCTCAAAAATCTAATGGAGTAGCAAAAGAGTTTTTATTTTACCTGGAAAAACAAGGCATGAGCAAAGCACCTGAATTTACACTTGAAGACTTATCAGCACTAAATCGTATTCCTGACATCCTAAAATCGTTAGAGGAATGCCTAGACCAAATAAGACCAGCATTTCAAGAGAATTTTGGCAACATTGAGCCACGGTCTCTCAATGATAAGAATTCACGCGAGAAAGATTCAAATCATTATTATAATCAACTATATCGAAAATCAAGATATGCCTTATGGAGAGAGCACCCACTCAAGAATAAATCCGCATGGTCAGAAATCCTAGCATGTATAACTATGAATGGAGATAACAAAGATAATCCTAGATTAGTTCTTACATTCTGGATCAGCAAAAATCATAAAGAATTTGAATCAGTAAAAACAGAACTCAACAACAAGCAAAGCATTAATGAAATATTGTTATCAGAGTCTGAAGATGGATTTTCAGCTCACGTTGAAAAGAGTTTATCTGACTTTATAAGCTCAAAGCAGCAGTTTCTAGATGTTAAACATTGGTTTGANAAAAACATTTCACTACTACATCAATATATAACCAACGATTCAAAACTTGATTGGGATATAAAGAACTAAAAATTTTAACTTTCGCCAATTCCCCAAGTCACTATTAAATGTCATGGCAATACATCTGAAGTGTTGCCAACTATTTTCTGAAAACGAAAACTAACCTTCAAATCATTCATCCACCTCATCGGGATCAGCCCCTCATACTGAAGCCGCCCCACTACAATCCCCGGACGGATGCCCAACTTAGCCGCCAACGCCTTGACCGCCACCTTGGCTTTCGCCAATTCCGCCAACGCCGCAGCCCTGTCTCGTGGAATCAGGAAATCCCGCGCCCAGGCATTCGCCTCTTTTTCCTGCGGAGAATCCGATTCGCCATTGCCGGGATCATCCAGAAACACCGCTTTCTTTTCCCTGCCGTGCAGCAGGATATGCGCCGCTTCATGGAACAGCGTGAACCAGAAACGGTCATTCGATTTGCCATACAGGGAAAGCCAGATCAAAGGCCGGTGCGCATTCAGCCAGCGCGCCACGCCGAACACACCAACACGCGGGAAGTAGCCCCGCCCATGAAATTTGCCCTTCCCCAGTTCCGGCGTATACTGTTCAGCATTGATTGATGCCATGCAGGCTTTTGAACAACCATGACAGTACTTCAAGTCAACTCAGCCATCGAACTGGATCAGGTATTGAAGGGCGTTGAAAAGCTCGATACACCGGAGCTGGAACAGTTTTTCTCACAAGTGGCTTTCCTATTAGCTCGCAGAAAAGCTCCCAGTATTCCACAGCGGGAAGCAGTATTGCTGCAACAGATCAGTATACCTTTACCTGCGGATACACTGGCGGAATATCAGGAACTCAGCCAAAAACTGCATGATGACAATATCACGCCAGACGAGCATGAACGCCTGTTAAGCCTGATAGATACTGTTGAGCTGGCTGATGCGGAACGGATGCAACACCTGTTTGAACTCGCCCAGTTGCGTAAACTGCCACTGGATACGCTGATGCAACAGTTAGGCATCCAAACACCTGTACCGCATGTCTAGACGCCATCTTTCCACAGCGGAACAAAGCAACATTATCGAACGCGCGGGCAGACGCTGCGAATATTGCCAAAGCCAGATGCAATACTCAGGGCAATCCTTTGAGTTTGACCATATCCACTCGATCAGCCTTGCCGGTGCAACATCACTTGAAAATCTCGCCTTGGCCTGTGGTGGCTGCAATCGCCATAAATCAAACAGGGGGGCATTNGATCCCGCAACAGGTGAAATGGTTACGCTGTTCAACCCACGCAACCAACAATGGGAAAGCCATTTTGGCTGGACTGAAGATTACACTCGGATAATTGGTTTGACAGCGACCGGACGAACCACAGTGGAAGCCTTGAAGCTCAATCGGGCAGGTTTGGTGAATATGCGGCAAGTACTTTGCATGGTAGGCAAACATCCACCCTAAACCCGCCTGCCACATCCGGCGTACAACGGTGAGCGCATCCCTGCCTATGAAATGATCCGCTCTCGGTCAACATCATGTGCGGCTGCTTTGGTGGCTGCACCTTCTGCTCCGTCACCGAACACGAAGGGCGTATCATCCAGAACCGTTCACAGGAATCCATCCTCCGCGAGATTGAGGAAATGCGCGACAACGTAAAAGCTGGAAAACCGCAAACTGGCAAGAAAATGCTGACCCAGCACACCGGCTTACCGCCAAAGGCGCGAACTGACTATGACAAAAACCAAAACCTACCAGCAAGTCCAAACCGCGCTGACATAAATAGTCACCTTTCCTCATAGGGAGAGGCGCACAAAAGTCCGCAACACCACATCGTCAATGTGCGGACAGCGCAGGTTTTTGATGCAGACAGCTCGGGTTCTCCGCCTGTTCCACCATAAACCGCGCAACCGCTTTACGGCTCACGCTACCCACTTTCATACCAGAGTGATAGGTAGTTTGTATCCGGGGCATGGTATCGGAAGCACCATTGGTTAACAATCCGGGGCGCACTAGACTCCAGTTCAAACGGCTGCTTTCCACCATGCGCTCCAGTTCGGTTTTGTTGTCATACACTGCCTTCAGAAGCAGACGGAACAGCATTTTGGTAATTACCCCCTGATACGCAGCGCTATCGCCCGCGCCAAACCCAGTCAGTATCTGGATGGGAGTTGCCCCCAAGCTATCCTGAATTTGCAGCAGGGCTTGGCCGAAATCGGTGTAGAGTGTGGTCGGTTTGCGATCCATGCCTGTACCCAATGTTATCAAAACCGCATCTGCGCCCGCGCACGCACGTCGCAAATCATCCAGTTTGGTGGCGCTGCCCTGAATGGCATTGAGTCTGGAATGGGCAGGCAGGTTGGCAACAGAGCGCGACAATGTAGTGACCTGATGGCGTTCCAATGCAATACGTACGCATTCCAACCCTACCCCTGCTGATGCGCCAAGAATAGCCAATGTCTTCATATGCCTCTCCCAATCTCAATGGCCAGACAATTGCTGCATGGCAGCCGCCCAGTCTTGCAAGTGGCAGGTATGGCTGATCCTGCCATCGCGCAGCGTGTCGCCGCTGCACATGATTTCGAGAATCTCCCGTTCATGGAAAATCTCCTGACTCCTGATAATAGGGTGTCGGTGCCCGATAACTTCCTTACCTTCCAGGGGAACACGAAGGCGTTTGGAAGGGCACCGACTGGGTATCATTATGTTTGGAGCGAGGGGTTCAGGAATTGAATGTTTCGGCTATTTTTCAACAATCCCCTGGCTGGGACGCCAAACGTGCGTTTGAACAGGCGACAGAAATGCGCTTGGTCAGCAAACCCGCTTGCCAGGGCTGCACTGGTCAGTGATTGGCCATCACGTACCGTCAGGGCAATGGCGTGTTTGATACGCTTCCACAGCAAAAACTGGGAAAAAGACACCCCGGTTTCCTGTGCAAACAAATGCCGGGTGTACTCGGGTGACAGACAAATATAATCCGCAACATCCTGCAGCGTGATGCGTTGTTGTAGCGAAGTTTCAATCCAGTCAATGGCACGTACAATACGCTCATCCCGCCTGACAACCTGTTGGAAAAGATCGGCTGCCAACACTTGTCTGAGCGCCTCATACCCCAGTTCAGCAGGAAGCTGGGGAAACTCCCCGGCATGATTGCCTGCAGCAACGGCTGACCAACCTGAACAGCCTTCTGGTTGCCACAGATGATCAACCCGGGCACACGCCTGCCCATCCAAAACCTGTTTCAGATACCAGCCTATGCGACTTTCTGGGTCAATAAAATAAACCAGCGTATTGCTCTCAGCCGCATGGCAGGAATGTGCAACCGACTGATTTATAATTAAGCCACGACTACTGTGCGCCACTCCCTGGATAGTGCTGGTAANACTACCGGTCAGACTGAGCAATACCTGAAAGCAATGGTGTTTGTGTATTTCGACACACACATGGTGCGCCACAAAGGCGATGATATTGTCTTGTTCGTAAGGTACAACCATGATGTCCATAAAAGTGCCTGCAATGCCAGCTGATCTGGCCAGTAACGCCGTACACAACAAAAGTGGGCACACTGAGCACGTAACCGCCTGATCAGTCCACGGTCACCGTAATCGTCAGCGTGACCGATTGCCCGGCGGCCACCGCGCCCACTGTCCATACCCCGGTGCCCGGCTCATACGCGCCCGCAGCGGTGGCGTAAGTGACATAGGTGACGCCAACCGGCAACTTATCGGTCACCACAACCCCGGTTGCGTCCAGCTCGCTTTCATTGGTGAGCGTTAACGTGTAAGTCACCGTGGCACCGCGTTGTGCAGTCCCCGGAGCCACCATTTTGCTGAGTTTCAAGTCCGTCTCCGTCGGCGCGCACACGATTGTTGAACCCAGCGCATTGTTGCTGGCCACGCCGTCGCCGCCACCTTCCAGGTTGCAACCTTCCGGCACCAACGTATAACCCACATCAAAGGAGTGATTGTTTGCGCCGGTTACAGCAATGTCACTGGCGGCGACATTCACTTNCCCTAACGCGCCAGCATTGGAATCAATTTGCGGGTTGGCTCCTGCGGCGGTCGTCGTCAGGCTGTAGACGTTTCCCCNCACCATCACGCTGGCTGGAAACTTGAGCTTATAGGCATTTCCCGGCTGCAATTGCGTCACGCCATATTTCCTGCTACCGCTGCTAGNGCCAGTGGCATTGCTGAAATAATAGGAGCCATCGGATGCCGTGACCGCAGTCGCCAGGACAGTTGCACCCGACAGCAATTGCACACTGACATTGGCCAGCCCGCTTTCATCCGCATCCTGGACGCCATTTTGATTGGCGTCCAACCAGACACGGTTGCCAATCTCGAGCGGGGCGGGCCNGCACATCAGCTCCAAATCCCCAAGGCTCGCAGACTTGACAAAATCCCTATCTGAAAAGCTGATGATTTCGAAGCCCTTCTGGCTGGCTCCCGTTGTGTTGTTCAGCCATCTGACGCCGCCGGTTCCCCAACGGTTCCCACTGCCAGAAAGGTCATCAATAGGATCAAACACATTTGTGAGCACAGCACCACCACCCGGCTGCAACGCCAACCCGCCCATGGCGGTTTCCGAATGTGCCGACTCTGCGGGCGATGTGCCCATCCAGGNCATAAAGTATGTGATCGCCCACATAGAACTCATTCTTTTACTGTAATCTTGCCCGCCATTAAAAGCGCAGCCCGTACCGCCTTCCACCACATAAGCGCCATTGACATTGCAGATGCGGCGGATGTCGCCACCCGAAACCCCGTNATACGTTGCAGAGTCGCTGGTGCTGGGCGCGTAGTCTTCCCCACCGCTTTGCAGGGCGAAACGGTCCAGAAAACCCAGGATAATGGAGCCATCCACATCAAACTCAATATCGCTCAAAATAGGCTGCGGGTGTGATGTCAGCTTCGGCTCGTCGCTACGGCAACCGGCGTAGCTGGAAAACAGGCTGGTGTTGGAAGTCCACGGAAACCACCCATGATACGCGCCGCAGGCCAGCTTGTTGGCATAGGTGCCCATGATCGACAAGTCTTTCTCATAATTGAGCGGCATGCTGGCGACCGTGGTGAAACTGCCGCCACTCAACTTCATCACATAAGCTTTGAATTTTGAGGTGATGGAGCCAACGCTTTCCTCTGAACACACTGCACCGACGTACACCTCGCCATTTTGCACCTTGATGGNCTGGGGGCGGGCGTCGCTCGCCGAGGAACATCCCGGGTTTCCTACTGGAATGGCCGCCCCCACCGTCTTGCTATCAATATCAATCGGCAACAGCGAACGGGTGTTCAGGTTCATGACGTACAGGGTTTTGCCATCCTCGGAAATGTCGATGTCGCCCAACGATATTTTTCCAGCCTGCTGATACGCCTCCGTGTCATGGCTNNCTACCCCGCCCACTGGAATGCCCCGCGCCGATGACAAGGAACCGGCATTGGCGATAGTCAGCCACTTCACCGGTGCCGCAGTAGGGTTGGTTGCATCCAGCTCATAAATGCCGCCAAACCCCAGGCTGCCCTCAGAAGCATGGCGGCGCAACACGGAAGTCACGTAGAGTTTTTGGGTTTCACGGCGATAGGCGGCACCCCAGGTTGTCCCCAAACGGTCGGAGCCACGCGCCAAGGCGGTTAATGTGCTGCGGTTTTCGCCTGAACTGTTGTAATCAAAGCTTAAGACCACCGGCTTTGTTGTCAGGTTGTCTGGGATCATGCGGGTCACGGCAACTTTAGGGTTCACCTGACAATATTGCGCCGGATTACTTAAAGCTGCATTGACGCCAGTGGCACCGTTAGCGGCGAATTGCACGCTGGTTCCCCCAGCGACCCCTCCTTTAGCCAGGCATTTCCCCANCGAAAATTCCACCCGATAAGTCTTGCCGCTGCTCAGGCCTGTCAAGGTATAACTGCCATCGGCGGCTGACGTGGCGGTGGAGCCAACCTGTACGCCACTGGCGTCAAACGCCTTGACAGCCACACCGGCAATGCCCGTCTCAGTCACTCCCGACCCGGAGTCAAATGTGCCATTGCCATTAAAATCATTGAATATTTTTCCACTTATATTGGCATGCACAACCGATGTCATTAAAAATAATGTGCAAATGCTGACAATACGCCAACACCAAGGCTTTACGTTGGTAACCATTTCGCAAGCTCCATATCCCTAAATTAATAGATTAAATTTATATATGTCGCTCCCTCCTTGTGCGCTGCAAATTTAACCAGATTTGCTTGCGAAAACAAACATTCTAATTGACAAAAATTTGTTCAAAGACCTTCAAATGCAATTCAACGGCATTGTGCTTACCCCACCCGGCACAAGGTCTTTCCGCCCCCATTCCTAGCCCCTGAAAGCGTAAAGGCAACTGCCTACGCTTGCCCCAACAAGCAAGCGCAGGCGTCACCGTGGCATTATTTCAATTTGGCGCGCGACAAGCGCTTGGCGTTTGCAACCGCTTTGCTGTGCACCGGCTTCATGCCGCTTTCCAGAATCGCAGCGGCGGCGTTGCCCAGCTGCTTGCCCACCTTTTTCCCCGAAGGCACGCCCGCCCAGGGAAACAGCATGGATGTCATCCACTGCTGTTGCAGCTTGGCGGTCTGCATGTACATCGCGCCCCAAGATTCATAAAACGCCCAGACTTTTTCCTCCCCATGCGTTGGAATTCTTTTGGTCACGCACGGAAGGTGTGGTGCCCGCCAGCGCCATGCGGGTCAGACGGTGGGCGACCACTTGCGGCACAGCAAGTGCCATTTCAGCTGTCATGGTCGGGATGGATTTACGCGCCATAGGGATACTCCAGTGTTGTCAGCAATATTGCATTGCAACAACTATAGCACCCCGACAGTAATCGGGAGGGTGTGGACGCTTATTCCCCTTTCCCCAAGCGCCGCCTTGAAACAATCGGCTGGATTTTATAGTTGGATACATCCCTATCTTTTAAGATAACAAATCCAATTTCAATGCCTCCAAACAAAACCCATTTTAAACAAAAATATCACTTTATTTACAATATCTTATCCATAAACACCGCAGGCTGGCACAACCGTTGCAATAACATTCCTGTCTGAATCTTCTGTACAACCTGTGGAGCAGGTTCAAAACCCTGCCTGACGCTGCTGCCACTGGCACGTAAGCGTATCGGTTCTACAGGAATCAGATAGTGCGGCCATAGCTCAGTCTGGTAGAGCACCCGATAGATTCGGAATGTCGCTGGTTCGAATCCGGCTGGCTGCCCCATCGCTATAGCTCAGTTTGGTAGAGCACTTGATTTGGTATCAAGCTGTCGCCGGTTCGACTCCGGCTAGTGAACCTACCCTTCTCAGGTAGTTAATGATCGCCCGCAAGGGCAACAACGGCAGACCTCCAGGCCAACGCCTGCTGGCAAGATGTGTTTCGATGCGGCTTGCCGGATGGCAGCGGCCAACACCTGCACCGCCCTGACGGTGGGTTTGTGCAACGCGAAACCGTAACGGCACCGCCCGGTTTTCCGCCGCACACAAGCCGCCAGACCGGCAAGGGTGTGGAGGAATGCCAACTTATTATGACAAGGACAACACCATGTTATTCAAAACCAAAACTATTATTCCTGAAACACATCGCGGGCTGTTGTTCAAAGACGAGCAGTTCGTGGCAGTCCTGAATGCTGGCGTACACACGTTCTGGGGCTGGAAAAGCCAATACCGGGTGCAGCAAGTTGCCATCACCGGCCAAGCACAAACCAGTGTGCCAGAAGACGTGCTGACCCTGGCCGAGTTGCACCCTGACAAATTTGCCGCCCACCTCCAACGCTGGGAAACCGGCGAGCAGGAAGTCGGCCTGCTGTATCAGGGCAATGTGTTGAAAGACATCAAACCACCGGCACAGCGCGGTGCCTACTGGCAAGGCCAGCGGAGCATCGAAGTGCGCAAGCTCGACATCAGCACGGAATCCAGGCTGCCGAAAGCGCTGGCCAGCCAATTGCTGGCAGCCAAAGAACCGGCATTGCGCGCCGCCGCCCTGAACGCGTTGGTCATGGCGAGCATCCCGGAAGGCCACACCGGCTTCCTGGAAGTGGATGGCGAACAACGTGAAGTGCTGGCTGCCGGAACCCACGTCTGGTGGCAGTTCAACCACAGCATCAAGGTCACGCAACTGGATTGCCGCCTGCAAAACATGGAGGTCAACGGCCAGGAAATCCTCACCAAGGATCGGGTCGGCTTGCGCATCAACCTGTCCGCCATGTGGCAGATTGTTGATCCGCAGCAGGTGAAAACCGCACTGGCTGATCATCAGGACTACCTGTACCGAGAGCTGCAACTGGCATTGCGCNNCGTGGTTTCCACCCAGACGCTGGACGAATTGCTGGCAGACAAAAACCTGCTCAACCAGACCATCCAGCAGACGGTGGCAGAAAAAGCGGCTGCTTACGGCATCGATCTGAAAGCCGTCGGCGCGCGCGACATCGTGCTGCCCGGCGACATGAAGGCGATCCTGGCGCAAGTGGTCGCCGCCGAAAAACAGGCGGAAGCCAGCCTGATCCGGCGGCGGGAAGAAACGCAGGAAACCCGTTCCCTGCACAACACCGCCAAGGTCATGGAAGGCAACCCGGTCTTGCTGCGCCTGAAAGAGCTGGACGTGCTGGAAAAGATCACCGCACGCATCAATACTCTGAACGTTTACGGCGGGCTGGACGGCGTGATGAATGACCTGGTCAAGCTGACGGACAAAACCAAGGCCGCCTGATGCGCCAACAACAACGGCGGCAGACCCTGCATCTGCCGCCCGGTTCGGCGCAAACTCCCCAGTTTGCTGGGCAAAACGTATAAAAACATCCAACCACCAGGAATGAAGCCATGTTGCTGACCCTATCCACCACCCATCAGCCAGCCACGGATCTCGGCTTTCTGCTGCACAAGCACCCGGACAAATTGCACGAAGTCACCACATCACACGGCAAGGTTTACATGTTCTATCCGCAGGCGGATACAGGACGCTGCACGTTTGCCCTGACGCTGGAAATCGACCCGGTCGCCCTGGTGCGCCGCAAGGGGAAACCGCAACAGGCTGGCCTGCTNGACCAATACGTCAATGACCGCCCTTACGCCGCCTCATCCTTCCTGACCGTCGCCATGGGAAGGACGCTGAACACCGCCTTTGCCGGGCGCTCCAAGGAACGTCAGGCGCTGGCCGACACGCCCATCCCGCTGGAGGCCAGCCTGNNGCCCCTGCCGGTGCGCGGCACGGAAGACCTGCCGCAACAGCTGTTCACCCCGCTGGGCTANCCAGTGAGCTGCGAAACCCATCCGCTGATTCCCGGCCAGCCCGCCTGGGGCGACAGCCGTTACATTACCCTCACACTGAGCGCCACCGTGCGCTTGCAGGATTTGCTGGAGCACCTGTTCGTGCTGATTCCGGTCATGGACAACCGCAAGCACTACTACATCGACCAGGCCGAACTGGAAAAACTGCTGCGCAAGGGCGAAACCTGGCTGCAACAGCACCCGGCCAAGGAACTCATCACCCGGCGTTACCTCAAGAACCGTGCGCCACTGGTCAGGGAAGCCCTGGCGNNGCTGGCCGATGACGAACCGGCATCCGCCAGCAACGAAACGGAACGTCCGCCGGAACAAGCCGAGGAGCAATTGGAGCAACCGTTGAACCTGCATGCCACCCGCCTGGAAACCGTGACCCAAACCCTGCTGGAACACGGTGCGGAAAAGGTGCTGGATCTGGGCTGTGGCGAAGGCCGCTTGTTGCAGCGCCTGATGCAGGAACGCCGCTTCACCCGCATGACCGGCGTCGACATCAGCATCCGCTCCCTGGAAATCGCCAGCCGCCGCCTCAAGCTGGAACAGCTACCGGAACGCCAGCGGCAGCGCCTCCAGTTATTGCAAGGTGCCCTGACCTACCGTGATGCGCGCTTCAGCGGTTTTGACGCCATCACCCTGGTGGAGGTCATCGAACATCTGGAGCCAGACCGCCTGCCAGCCCTGGAACGGACAGTGTTTGAATTCGCCCACCCGGCCATCGTGGTCGTGACCACGCCCAACCGCGAATACAACGCCCTGATCGCCAGTTTGCCCGCCGGTCAATTGCGCCATGCCGACCACCGCTTCGAATGGACACGCGCCGAATTCGCCGCCTGGTGCCAACGGGTAGCGGACACCTTTGGCTACCAGTTAAGCATCAGCTTCATTGGCCCGGCNGATGCGCAAGCGGGCGGCATCACCCAGATGGGAGTCTTTAGCCGATGAAAACCTTCAACATTCCCGATTTCGCCTTGGTCGTGCTGATTGGCGCCAGTGGCTCCGGCAAATCAACCTTTGCCCGCCAGCATTTCAAACCCACCGAGGTGATTGCCTCCGACACCTGCCGGGGTCTGGTGGCGGATGATGAAAATGACCAGCACGCCACCACCCCCGCGTTTGAGGTGCTGCATTACATAGTGGAAAAGCGGCTGGAAAACCGCCGCCTGACCGTCGTCGACGCCACCAATGTCCGTGCCGGAGACCGGAAAGCCCTGCTGGCGCTGGCTGGNCGCCATTACGCACTGGCGGTCGCCATCGTGCTCAACCCGGGGCAGGACATCTGCCACCAACGCAACCGCACCCGGCCTGACCGGCAATTCGGCNNGCATGTGGTGGAACCAGTACCAGCGCTGAAACGGGAGATACGCGGCCTGGAACGGGAAGGCTTCCGTCAGGTGATCGAATTGCGTTCTGCCGAAGACATCGATGGCGTGCAACTGGAACGGCAACCCCTGTGGCCGGACAAACGTGGCGANACACTACCGTTTGACATTGTGGGCGATGTCCACGGTTGTTTCGACGAATTGTTGGAATTGCTGCACGCCCTGGGTTACCAGACTGGCACCGACGCAAGCGGCCTGGGCGATTCCCCAGCAGGGCGCAAGCTGATATTTGTCGGCGANCTGGTGAATGCACCNAAAGTGGCCGAGGTGTTGCGGCTGGCGATGCGCATGACCCGCGCACAACACGCCTTGTGCGTCCTGGGCAATCACGAAGCCAAGCTGCTCAAGTGGCTGCACGGGCGCAAGGTCAATCTGACTCACGGACTGGCGNNGAAAGTGCGGCAGCTGGAGCAGGAAAACGCCGAATTCCGCACTGAAGCCGCTGCTTTCCTCAATAGCCTGATCAGCCACTACCTGCTGGATGACGGCAAACTGGCGGTCGCGCATGCCGGGATCAAGCAAAACATGCTGGCGCGCGCTTCCGGCACCATCAAAGGTTTCTGCCTGTACGGCGACACCACCGGGGAAACCGATGAATTCGGCCTGCCGGTGCGGTATCCGTGGGCGCTGGATTACCGGGGCAAAACCCGCATCGTGTACGGCCACACNCCCGTGCCGGAAGCCGAATGGCTGAACAATACCCTGTGCGTGGACACCGGCTGCGTGTTCGGCGGCAAACTGAGCGCTCTGCGTTACCCCGAGCTGGAGCTGAAAGCCGTGCCTGCCCGCCAGGTTTATGCAGAACCACTGCGCCCATTGGCAGAAACACCAGCAGATTCCCCACTAAGCGCCCAACAAACGCAGGACGACATGCTCGACCACGCAGATGTGGGCGGCAAGCGCATCCTCAACACCCGCCTGCACCACAACATCGTGGTGTATGAAGAAAACGCCGCCGCCGCGCTGGAAGTGATGGCNCGCTTCGCCATCAACCCCAAATGGCTGGTTTACCTGCCGCCCACCATGTCGCCGAGCGAAACCAGCACCCTGCCTGGCCTGTTGGAACATCCGGCGGAAGCATTTGCCTATTACGCGAACCATGGTGTCCAGCAAGTCATCTGCGAAGAAAAGCACATGGGCTCACGCGCGGTCATTGTCCTATGCCGGGATGCGGAAACCGTCCGGCAGCGCTTCGGCCTCCAGACAGATGGACGCGGGGCGATCTATACCCGCACCGGGCGNGCACTTTTCAATGACCCCCAACTGACGGCGCAAGTGCTGGCGCGCCTCGACGCCGCCATGACGCAAACCGGCTTGTGGGCGCAGCTCGACAGCCGCTGGGTCTGCCTGGACGCAGAAATCATGCCTTGGTCGGCCAAAGCCCACAGCCTGATCCAGGAGCAATACGCCCCGGTTGGCGCGGCGGCGCGCCTCAGCACCGCCGCGCTGGCCGCCGCGTTGCAACAGGCGGCGCAACGCGGGGTGGAGGTGGGTGAGCTCGGCCAACATGTGGCTGCCCGCCAACAATGCGCCCGGCAATACGCCAGCGCCTGGAGCCATTATTGCTGGGATGTCGCCAGTGTGGAGGATTTGCGGATTGCGCCTTTCCACCTGCTGGCCAGTGAAGGCGCGGCGCATACTGACAAGCCGCATCCCTGGCACATGCAAACCCTGGCACAACTGGCAACCTGCGGCGACCCGCTGTTTCAGGCGACCAACCACCGCCTGCTCGATCCGGCGGATGCCGGGCAAGTTGCCGCCGCCACCCATTGGTGGGAAAACATCACTGCCCAGGGCAGCGAAGGCATGGTGGTCAAACCGGCGGATTTCGTCGCCCACGACCCCCAAGGCGACTTGCTCCAGCCTGCCCTCAAATGCCGTGGACGTGAATACCTGCGCATTATCTACGGNCCTGAATACGACCTGGAGGGCAACCTCCAGCAGCTGCGGCGGCGCGGGCTGGGGCGCAAGCGTTCGCTGGCCTTGCGCGAGTTCGCCCTCGGCCATGAGGCCTTGCACCGCTTTATTGCTGGGGAACCCTTGCGGCGTGTGCATGAATGCGTGTTTGCGGTGCTGGCGCTGGAATCCGAACCGGTCGACCCACGCTTGTAGGCAGGCAGTTTAAACCTGACAATAAACCAGGCGTGGCAGGCTGTATGCTTGCCACTTCTTATTCAATACATATAATGAAAACTACAACCATGAAAACCACAATCAAACAAAGCAAATTTCTCAGCCTCATCCTGCGCCATCAGCCGGAAACCATAGGCCTGGAACTGGACGAAGAAGGCTGGGCATCCGTTCCTGCCTTACTGGAAAAGCTGGCCGAACATAATCGCAGCATGACCATGCAAGAACTGGAACACGTCGTCACTGTCAACGACAAGCAGCGTTTCAGCTTCAACGCAGACAAAACCTGCATCCGCGCCAATCAGGGTCATTCGCTGAAAACACTGGATTTGGGCTTACACCCCGTTGAACCGCCGGAAACCTTGTACCATGGCACTGCCGAGCGTTTCCTGGAATCAATTTTGCGAACCGGTCTGGAAAAACGTTCCCGTCAGCATGTACATCTGTCGGCGGACGAGGAAACGGCGCGCAAGGTCGGTATCCGCCATGGCAAACCGGTTATCCTGCAAGTCGCAGCAGGCCAGATGCAGCGCGATGGCCTGATCTTNTACCTCTCTGCCAACGGCGTATGGCTGACGGATCATGTTCCCCTTATATACATCTCAGCAGATCACTGAACCTTGAAATTTGTAGCAACAATGCCTGCCTGCTAATAAAGCAGAAACAATATAAGAACAGCTAACTACATATGAACAACCAATCCAATTCTCTTTGGCTACACATAAGCTCCGGCAAAGAAAGCGGAATCGCGATTATTGGTACCCCGAAACATTGGCCAGACTGGCTGCTCAGCTGCTGAAAGCTACTGACAGCCCGGAGCAACTTCCCAAAAACATTGCTTTTCCCGCCTTGGTTGCGTCCCCGCTATCGTGAGTCCGTACAGCGATGTAACAGACTTTGGTCTGACATTTTATGTTGATCGTGGAGAACCATTGCAGAAGCTTTTTCCTCAACAAAACGTTCCCCCTCCCTACTCCTGTTTCTATCGGTTGTAGTGTGTTCAATCACGGGCGCTGTAAACATCCTTGCATGGATAAAATCCTTTTTCTAAACAATCAAGTGAAATTTAAAACAATGATAAAAACAATCATCGCCAATACCGGTAAAGCACTTGCTGTCATTGCCCTTCTGCTTGGAATTCTTATCGTATGGAGCACTCATGTAGAAAACACAGCCCACACCAAAGCACTGGACTTCTGTGAGACGATAACCATAAAACAAAAAACCGATGGTTTACTGGAGCAAGCATGGTTAGCAGGCGCAGATAGACGCCAAACAAACTGGATGACAGCAGAAGCAGGCAAACCAGATTCGTTATTCGCCACATTTACTGGAGTCAGCGCGCTTTCCCGTCATATATGCGTCATCGAGGCAACAAATGGAAGCGTAACCTCCAAACATCTACAGTATCTGGATTGATATATAGGAGAAACTGCATGAGCTTCGTCATGGTGGACATTGAGGCCGACGGNCCAATTCCCGGCGACTATTCAATGGTCAGTTTCGGCGCGGTCATTGTTGAACCCGGCCTGCAACGCAGCTTCTACGGGCAACTCAAGCCCATTTCCGAACGCTGGATTCCNCGGGCATTGGCCATCAGCGGCCATAGCCGCGAGGAAACACTAAGCTTCGAAGCGCCTGCCATCGTGATGCAACAGTTTGCTGACTGGCTGAAACGGGAAACCAAAGGCCGACCGCACTTCATCGCTGACAACAATGGCTTCGACTGGTCATTCATCAACTGGTATTTCCATCACTTCCTGGGGACAAACCCGTTTGGCTACAGCTCCACCAACCTTGGCTCGCTCTACAAAGGCGTGGTGCGCGACCTGTTCCAGAACTTCAAGCACCTGCGCACCACCCAGCATGACCATCACCCGGTCAACGACGCCAAAGGCAACGCCGAGGCGCTGCTCACGTTTTCCAAACAATATGGGCTAAAACTGCCGCGCTAGCCTTATGAAAGCCCCAATCTCGTGGGGCTTGACACTTAATGGCCGCCCCATGGATTATATTTTCCATAAGTTGGACAAAGTTCACGATGTAGAAAGAGAAATCCATGAAAATATATGCATCCAGCGGTTTACGCCTGCAACAATCTGGAGACATCACCGGGCTGAGGCACGCCCCCAGCACCTTAAACAGCCAGAATATGAAGAAGCCTATGATTACCATACTTTAATATATGATTGCTTCCTGTCCGGCGGTGAATTGGTTATANNGTCAGTATCATTATTCAATTTAAAGGACATTATATTTCCTGTAGATGTATTTGAGTTCGCCCCGCCCCATGATTATCAATATTTGAATTTCAGTGGCATTTATTCAATACATATTCCATGCCCATCATCCCTTGAACTGCCAGAAGACGGATGTTTGCAAGTGCGCCCGCACTACCAGCCGATGGTTGACAATGGTCGTATAACCATAAACAACAATGAAGGCTTGCTGGATGGCAAAAGGGTTTTGTTCACCTTGCAAAAAAACAACCGTATTGAGTGGATTATTTCCTGGGCAACGTTTTACGCCAACGTCCATAAAACCGATGCCATCCTAATTTACGATAATGGTTCTGACGCCTATCCGTTGGAAACACTCTATCAGGAGCTTACCAAAATTCAGGGGCTAAAGACCGTTGTTATCGTTAAATGGGAATATCCTTATACTGGAGCCTTCAGAAAGGATGAGCAGATCCTTTCCAAATGGGACTCAAGATTTTGTCAGCTGGGGGCGTTGGAATCAGCCAGAAAAAGGTTTCTCAGCAAGGCAAAGTCCGTCATTGTCGCTGATATTGACGAACTTATCGTGCCAACACAAGCAGAATGGCCTTCCATCCACGAGTTTACAGAGCAAAGTGATTGTGGCTCTGTCTTAGTGAATGGCGAATTCGTCACCCAAGCAACCGCAGTCAAGTATACGGATGGTTCCCGNGCTTCCTACCCACCAGACTTTTTGTATCTTTTGGCAAAAAGTAAAATTACGCCCGCGAAATATTGCGTGGTTCCAGAAAAGTCAGCCGCCCATACGCAATGGAACTACCATCACATTACAGGAGCCAACAGCATAAAAGCCCAAGACAAATTCCTGCTGCGGCACTTTCTGGCAATATCCACTGACTGGAAATACCCTCGGTCTAACCTCCGCACTATTGACCCGAACATCCATATTAAAGACCCTCATCTGGAAAAACTGTTTGCTTCTTTATATGGAACCCATGGCTAAGATTTTTGATTGCCTGCCTTCTTGAGACGCTCCGGTAGAGTGTTGGATGGACGATATTTATTGGCAATTTGAGGCCCTATACTGCATAGGATTACACACAAGTCTGTTGCTCCCTGAATGCCTGAATTCCGGCGGCAAAATCCATCAAGCGCTGTAATCCTGTCCAGAGCGTTTTCACCCCTGGCTCCCCATCCTGCTTACGCCCGAGAAAGCCGCCAAAACCTGCGACCATTCGGATCATGGCGTTGAGTGCCGGTGGTTCTGCCGGTAACGGTTTGCGGGCGACCCAATGGGCGGCCTGCCATTCTTCCCGGCTGAAAAAGAGTTCGCAACTGAGGTCAGGGCAGGTTCGCCCCAGCCGCATCAGGCGCAGCACCCGCCATGCCACCAGCATGTACAGGGCGAGGGCGCGCTCCACCCGGTCGATAGTGGACAGTTGCAGGGCTTCGACTTTGCAGCCGGTTTTGAGCACATGGAAAAACATTTCGATTTCCCAACGCGCCCGATACCAGTCGACTAACTCAGCGACTTGTTCAGCATTGCCGATACTGCGGTTGGTGAGTAACCGCCATTCGACCGGTGGACAACCCGTGGGTGGGTTTTCTTCCTCCGCCAATACTGCGGTCACCTGGATATTGCCCTGTTTGGTTTTGATCTGGCAACGGCGTACCGAAAGGGTCTGTTCGACTTCACGGCAGGGCTGATTGTCTCGGGCGGGCAGGCTGAAAACAACGCTGCCCACTTGATGATCCGGCGTGAACCCGTCCCACAATTTGGCGTCTTCACTGGCCACCTTGCGGTTATGGGTGGAACGGATCAGCCAGTCAGCCGGAGTTTTCTGCTGGTCTGCGCCGCCAATCAGTGCGCCAATGTCAGCTTCCCGGTCTGCCACGTACACCAGCCGGGTGCCCGGCAAGCGGCTGGCCATCTCCGCCACTTGCCGGTAGCCTTCCAGCCAGCGGCTGCTCTCGGCCACCGCCGGGTTGGCAAGGTCTGCCGCCTTGCTCTCGCCACGCGCCCACATCCAGGCGTCGGTGACGCCCAGGGCTTCACGGTCAGGCGTCACCACCAGGGTCGGGTGCAAATACATGCCGCGCTGGCGGTCATGGCTTAACCGCCCCATCCCGCCAATGGCCTGCCGTTGAAGTCCAGTTCCGTGGTGTCCTGGATGCACAAAACCACTTCCTGCGTGCGGATGCGCCCCTCCGTCTGCTTGAAATGGGGGAGAGAATTTTTGCCAATCAACCTGCCCATTGGCGAAATAACGGTAAGCCGCTTGCGTTTCTGCCCAGCCACCGCAGGAGGCCGGGATGCTTTGGCTGGCATTGGCGAAGAAGTCACCCACCAGCCGATAGGTTCGTTTGTTCAGGCGTTCATCGCCCAAGTCAATTCCTTGTAATTCTTCAACCACCCAATCCATGGCATTACTTCCTTGTTTCTCATGTGCTTACGGAAGTATAGGACTTGTGTGTAATCTTATGCCTATACTGCCCACCTCTGCCGAGCGGCGGCGGTGGGGAAAAACAGGATATTTTGCCGATACCAAACAGGGATTTGCTTATTGTTCCAGATGACAGGCCGGATAAAATCATGCACCTCATAATCCAGTTCGGAAAACAAATCAATCCAGTATTCAGCCATTGTTCATTCACATGGCCAACCCCTCCCTGAAAAGGGATTGCGGCTGAAAACAGCACAAAATCAGCCAACTCCGTTAACACCGGACAAATGCCTGGGCATTGTCGGACGGCAAATGTTCGGCAACCTCCAAAGAGATGGCCAAGTCATAATGGCCGGGGACTTTTATGGGTTTCAGCCCAAAATCAATTTGTTTGAACGAGGCTTCGGGGATAACCAAAAACTCCGGATTCACCCAATCACCGTCAGCCCCTGAATACGGCCAACCCCTTTTCCTGCAAAACAGACAGCCATGTGCCAACGCCACAGCCCAGATCAACCGCGGAACGGATTTCAGGTAATCGTTTGAGTAAAATGGAAAGGATAATATTGGCCGAATGGAGTGTCTTGGCGTGACGCTTTTGGTGATGGTAAATATCGTTGGCATAATCCGGCATTAAACAGCTCCTCGTTTGCCCATGGGTACACGGTGGGTAGTGACGCCATTGGTGGTTTTACCCCTTTCAGGCTGATGCCCCTCGCAAACATTTTCTTGAATCCTGCCCATTCTGTAAACGAAAAGTTTACCCTACCTACAGCAAAAATTGTCACGGCCACACACTCGCCGCACCCTGCCCCGCTATTGGTATTGAATTCCAGTACCAGCAGGCACATCAACTTCAACTCTTCCAAGCAACGTTGCCTCATGCGAAACCATTCATTAACCTTTCCCACAGATCAATCACTAGACCTAAATAACGGAGAAACCCGCCATGAACACAACCGACAACCTTGCACTCCCCAATTCCGCCAGCTGGCTGCTATTCATCAAACTGACCTTCGGCGCTTCATTGGCGGCGATGACCGCCTTTATCTTCTTCATGGATGGCAACCTGTTGACCAAAGGCTATCTTGCGCTTAATTCCCTGTTCCTTGTCAGCGCCACTATTATGCTCTCGAAAACCCTGCGTGACGAACACGAAGCCAAACGCCAGTTGAACCGCACCAATGAGGCCAAGACCAACAAAACCTTGCGTGAATTTGGTGACTAAAATGTGCGGGCGAGCCAACAGAATGGCGTATACTGCAAGATGCCTTCCCCACTGGCGGGGTGCATCTGCTGACATTTATCAGTAATGCTGCGCCCCATTATCCATTAGAATCGGAAAGTTACGATTCAATGACAATGAACAATGTGGAGCAAACGATGGATAGAGATGAAACCGCAAACAAACCCAATGAGCACACTGACCCGCTGACAGAGATGAGCGTGGAGACCTTTGCCGTCCTTCAATCCGTTGCCGAAGCGCAGGACGCCAAAATTGCTGCTGCCGAAGACATTCTGGCNTACACCAACCCGCCGCCGGTAGACGCCGCCGCCGTCATCAAGACCCTGGAGTCCATCCTCGCTGGCGCATCGCCAGATGACGCTGACGCCTTGCGCTCCGCCCTGCTGCGCTGGCATGAACCCGAAGCCAAAATGCCGGTCAGCCCTGATGAAGAGCTGGTGGAAAACTGGCGCACAGCGGTTTACCCCTATAAAAACCGCATGTCGCGCAAAAATTACGAAAAGCAAAAATACCTCCTACAGGTCGAATTGCTGAAGCTGCAAGCATGGGTGCGCGAAACTGGCCAGCGTGTGGTCATCCTGTTCGAAGGCCGTGACGCTGCTGGCAAGGGTGGTGCCATCAAGCGTTTCATGGAACACCTGAACCCTCGCGGCGCACGCGTCGTCGCGCTGGAAAAACCCAGCGAAGCCGAACGCGGCCAATGGTATTTCCAGCGTTACATCCAGCATCTGCCGACTGCTGGCGAAATCGTGCTGTTTGACCGTTCNTGGTACAACCGCACCGGCGTTGAGCGCGTCATGGGCTTCTGCACCGATGAGGAATACCTGGAGTTCCTGCGCCAAACGCCTGACTTCGAACGCAACCTAGTCAACAGCGGCATCCATGTCTTCAAGTTCTGGTTCTCGGTCAGCCGCAAGGAACAGCGCCGCCGCTTCAAGGAGCGCGAAATCCACCCGCTCAAGCAGTGGAAACTCAGCCCGATCGACCTTGCCTCCCTCGATAAATGGGAGGAATACACCAAGGCCAAGGAAGCCATGTTCTTCCACACCGATACGGCGGAATCTCCGTGGACTGTCATCAAATCCGACTGCAAGAAACGGGCGCGCCTGAACGCCATGCGCTACGTTCTGAACAAGCTGTCATACAAGGGCAAGGATGTGAAAAACCTTGCCCCCATTGACCCGCTGATCGTGGGGCGCGCCAGCCTGAGCAGTTAAAGGCGCAACGGGCAGACGCCGCGCTTACTTGATGCGCAGCGTCTGCCCAGCCTGGATGCCATACGGCGCTTTCAGGCGGTTAGCACGGATGAGGGTTTTGACCGGCGCGCCTGTCTGGCGCATGACGGCATAGACGGTATCGCCCGGTTTTACTTGGTAATGGGTCTGCAAGTCTGGCCAAGGTAGTGCGGTGCCAGGGTTGTTTTTGCGCCACCGTGGTGGGTTTGTNNGTGACGTCTTTTCCACCGCAGCCTTCCATGCCGCCTTGTGTATCACCACCCCTGCCTGATCCGGGGATATTTTTGCCTGAACCGTTTTGCCTGCCGAAGCCGTCGTGGTGGCCTGTTTCCCGGCGGCGCTGCCATCATCTGCCGCAGGCGCGAGATACGCAGCCAATGTNNGATTTGCGGTTGGACTGCGGCTTGGGCTGCTGGGTTCGATGGGCTTCCCCACTGCAAATTTCCCGTAAGCGCTCATGACTTTGCTGACATACACTTTGTTAGGAATGTAGCCACCCAGTTTGATGCGCCCCTCACCGGCGTTATAAGCCGCCACCGCATGCTGCATATTGCCGTCATAACGTCGCAGCAGGTAACTCAAATAGCGGGAGCCGCCATGAATGCTCTGCGTCGCATTGTAGCCATTGCGGATATCAAAGCGGCGGGCAGTGCCGGGCATCAGCTGCATCAGCCCTTTTTCCCCCAGCGAGCCGCGCGCCTGGGCGCGAAAACAGCTTTCCACCGTAATCACGGCTTTGACCAAGCTGGGGTTGACACCATACTGGTTGGCAGCCGAATGGATGGCGGCGTGATAAGGGTCGGCTTTTGCCTGAAGATTGGCGGGGCTCAAGGTCTGACAACCTTGGCCGCTTCCGGCGTGTTTTTCTTGCCCGCCGCTTCAGCATTATCGGAATCCGCCGCCATTAAGGCGAGCAACATGAAAGCCAGCACTGCGCCGGTCAGATAGGGTATGACCTGTTTCATCGGGGTTTTACTCTCGAACCAAAGACACTCATCGGGAGGAATGCTTTTAAGCAAAGTATAAGCAACTAGCAAATAAATATTATTTATTAATAAATAGGTTATTATTCTGATAGTTTCAATTCACGAATCGGATTAACAACGTTTCATCCCCTTTTCGCCGGACAATCACAGGCCATGCGCAAACGCGCCTCGACCCGTAAAGCCGTCATCCGCTGCAGATCGGCGACAGCCGGATAAAGATGAAAATACCTATCCACTTCAATGACATGGCAGCTGGCCATCTGTTCCAGCCGATCCCGCCCAGCGTGGGAAAGGCCTTGCAAGACCAACAGTTGTGGAGCCAGCCGTTGCAAGTAGCGGGCGCATAAACCCTGTGCAACCGGATTGTCCCAATCTTCACGCAGCAGGCATTCCGGAAACGCAGCTGTCGGCAACACGCCAACAACATTGCCATCTGCACTGACCTCCTGCCCATCGCCATTACCCAAGCGCCGGAACCATTTGGCGGCAGGATTCTGCCCCGCGCGCTTTTTCACCAGCATTTCGAGCCGGTAATTGAGGGGCGGCATTCCCCGCTGGTTTTCTTCTTCGGTATTGTCCAGCCCAAGCTGGGCGGCGCTGATAGCTTTCCAGGCAGGACGGCGCAGCTGCACCCCGTCCATTTCACCCGGCTGACGGCAACTGGCAAGCAAGGCCAACGGAAGATGTTGCTGTTCATCCAGTAGCCAGAGTTCGTAGGCGTCATCCTGCGGCAACGGAACTTGTGCCCGAGCCAGCGCCTCCAGCACTTCGGCAACGGCGCTTTCCACGATATTGCAATTGATGGCGGGGTCTAACGGATAAGGCTTGAAGCCGCTGCACGCTTCCCAACGCCCAATGCGGGCATATTGGAAACGTGGCGCAAAGGCGGGCTGGCCAGGCTTCACCCGCAACATATCGCAGAGGAATTGCAGTTCCCATTGCCTGCCGTCAAAGCTGAGGGCGCGCAACTGCTGGTTGGCAATGACCTGCAACAGGCCACGGAACGGATTATGCAAACGTTTGGCGTAGCTTTCCATGCAGTCGCCCGCCGCCTCAACCCAACGCCCGGTAACGCTCCATCAGGACATTCCGCACCTGTGACACCAGTGGCTGCATTTCCGGCTCGAACAGCTCGTGGACGAAGTCCAGCTCATCCAGCACCGCATCAATCTTGGCGCGGGTGTCGTAGCTGTCCAATTGTGCAGAAACTTTCTGCAAATGCGCATAAGGATTGTTGGCGATATGGGAAATGCCTTTCATGTTTTCATCGATCATGCCGTCCATCACTGCTCTCCTGCAAACATTAACTGGGCAATCAACTATAGCAGTTCCGGCCATGGCTGCCGATGTCCCCACAAAAATTACGGCTCAGGTAGCATGTAGGCAGCGCTGCAAGACAACAGCGGCTTCCGCTGCCCCATTGGGCGCGACGACGGGCTTCCGCCAGGATGTTTCCAGCAAGGCCATGACCTTGTCGCCGAATACGCCCGCCGTCACCTCCGCCCAGCTGGTGAAAACCACTTCGCCATGTTGCTGGTGCCAACGCGGCAGGTTCGGCTCCTCCGGCCAACCGGGGCGGCCAATGCACAAGGCGGGAACTTGGTTCGCCACCGCCTCCGTCTGCGCGCCATAGCCGGTTTTGGTCATAATGGCATCGCAGGAAGCGAGCAAATCCACATAATCCAGCCCAAACAGCGAGGTCGGCAGAAAATCCGGGCGCTGCCGGGTCAGGGCTGCATCCGGAAAGATCCAGCACACGCCGGGCAGGTGCGGCCAGCTGGCCAGCGGGTAATCCATGCCCAGCCCGCCCAACGCCATCAACACAAAACGGGTGTGTCCCGGCTGCCGGGCGCGCTCCCGCAGCAACGCCGGGTTGCGCTGACCCAGCGCGGCGATCGGGGCGAGCGGATGGGTACGCAAGGCCGGATGCATATCCATCGACGGCGTAGGTTGCATGAATACGGCGGCCTGCGCATAGGCGTCGAGGATTTCCTCACGAATCCGGCCTGCGCCCGGCAGGTCGCCACAGTAGGCGTGGAACACATCCGCCCAGTTCAACGAACACAGCGCCACCGCCGGAACGCCGGTTTCCCCCGCCGCCGCCAGACTCAGGTAAGGCACATTGGCGAACAGCAAGTCAGGCTGCAATTGTTCCAGCTCCCGCGCCGCCTGCGCCTTGCGCTGGGCGTAGTCCGCGTGGAAATCCGCATACCAGCGCATGCTGGCGGCGACATCCACCCGCAGGGCGTCATGCATCAGCATGCCCGCGTCCTGCTGGTAGGGGATCAGGGTGAACGGATGGTGGATGCGCTGGCGCAGCACCTGTTCCTGCGCCACTGAGCGGATGGTCAGGCGGATGTCGGCGCAATCAAGCGCATTGAGGACGGCGGAAGTTTGCGCCACATGGCCAAAGCCGTGGGCGGAGATGTCGATGACGAGGTGTTTCATGGTTGCCCTGTGATTTTAATGATTGTGTCCGGGGAAATGATAATGGGTCTGGGGCAGGATTGACAGGATTAAGGGATTGGCGTGATTTCCTGACTTTTCCAATAAGATAATCAATAAATCCAATGAAATAGACGTTTTTAAATAACTAAAATTAAGCACCTCTGCTATCTTTTAAGAGTAAGGCTAATCGGGGAGGGAGTGTCTACCATATGCCAGACAACGAACAACTCAGGCAACGGCTTGAACAGCTACAAATGCGCCTGCAAAACCTTTACAGCAAACGCCAAATGATGCAGACGGATCATGACCGGGAAACACGTGCGGAAGAACGGTTCCGCCTGCAATCATTACTGGATGAAAATAGTGTAGAAATCGGTAACGTCGCAACCGAAATTCAAGACATACAAACGCAGCTCAATCAAGGCAAAATCCAGCAACTGCGCACTGAGCTAGCGACCCTGCGCCGCAACAAAGCCTACCCCCAAGCCTTGGATGTCGCCCGCCAGATTATTGCCCTCAGCCCCAATGACCCACAGGCCAGCCGGGATGTCAGCGAATTGCAGCACCAGGCCGAGGCAGGCAAACAAGCCCAGCAGGTATTCGCCCACCTCACCCAGCATCTAAATGCGCTTCGCCCCATCATGACCGACCTTGCTTATGTGTTGAATCCGCGCAATGAACACGAGCAAATGGAAACCATCGCCACCATTGCCCAAAACTTCCTGAATGGAGACATGCAAGCCCATGACTTCATCCAGGTGTTCCAGAGCCTGTTTTCGCTGCAAGCCAGCAACCTCCGCAACAACAATACCCATCAGTACGCCCGCGTGGCGGACAGCATCCGTAATGGGCGCACGGTGCTGTTCCTCGGTTCCGCTATCCCGCATTTATACAACAGCGACAACGATAATGAGCAAACCCTCGCTGCCCGTTTGGCGGAAGAAATTCAATACCAGAATTTTTCCGGCAGCTTGTCGTCAATTGCCGAGTATTACCAGCTTACCCCTGGCTACGGACGCAGCAGCCTGCTGGACAGCCTACAAAAATCGCTGCCGCGTGCAGCGCCGAACCTGAGCCTGTACGAATCACTGGCGCATATCGACGCCCATCTGGTGATCATTTCAGCGGCTTACGACACCTTGCTGGAAAACGCTTTTCGGGCGGCAGGCAAGCCATTTGTGGAAATCGCCTCCATCATCATTCCCAGCGACGATTACAAGCTGGGTTGCGCCGTGCTGAAATATTCGGGCGAAGAACGGGAACAATTGCTACCGCAGGAAGACCTGTCGCGGCTGGATTTACTGGCGACCCATTCCATCATTTACAAGATTCGCGGAAGCTGCAATACGCATTATGTCAATGGCGGCGGCGCGTGGCGTGACTCGCTGACGCTGGCGGAAAGCGATTACTTCGTATTTGCCGAAAACGCCAGCAAGATCATTCCCGACTACCTGACCCGGCAGTTCCGCGACCGGAGCTTCCTGTTCATCGGGTTTGAGCCTGCGCAATGGGAAGACCGGCTGCTGGCACGCGCGCTGCTCATGAAGCGGCAAAACCACCCCGAACCTTGCTACACCATTGGCAAGAGCGCCAACCTGCTGCAACAAGCTTTCTGGGAAAAACAAAACGTGCGCCAATACGAAATGGAATTCAGCGAGCTCGACAAATATTTGCAGGCGGAGGGAACAGCATGATTGACCTCCCCGACCTCCCCGATTACGGCAAGAACCAGCCCAGCTTTTCCGGCACGCTCAAGGGTGCGGACAAGCAGCCAGCGCCAAAACCCGAACCGGCACCAACGTCCCCTGACACACCATACCCCGGCCTGCGCCCTTACCGGGAAGACGAACAGAACAAATTCTTTGGCCGTGACGCTGATTGCAGGGTGTTGATTGACAAGATTCTCGTCAATCGCTTGACGCTATTGTTTGCGGCAACCGGCGTTGGCAAGAGTTCGCTCTTGCAGGCTGCGGTGTTGCCACATCTGAAATCGCCGCATGGTGAAAACCTGGACGTGGTTTACTACAACGACTGGATTTCCCCTCCGCTCGACAACCTCAAGCAGGCGGTCATGCGTGAATTGAAATACAGCGGCTCATGGCAGCAGGAGGTTGTTTATACGCCATCCGATCCGGACAATGAAAAGTTGGGTGATTTTTGGGGTTCTGCTCGTTTTTCACCCGACAACCGCTGATTGTGGTGCTGGATCAGTTTGAGGAGTTTTTCCGTTACCAGAAAGGGCGCGCGCTGTTTGAACCGTTTCTGCAACAGCTGACCGGCGTGTTTTCCAATAACACCTTGCCGGTGCATCTGGTGTTTTCCATGCGCGAAGACTTTGCGCTGGAACTGGATGCCTTCAAGAAATTCGTGCCGCTTTCCGTTTTCAACAACCTGTACCGACTGGACAAGCTGGGCAAAGCGGCAGCGCAGGAAGCGATCCTCGCCCCGCTGAAACCAACCGGCTTCCGTTATGAACCGGAGTTGCAGGCGCAACTGCTGCAAGACCTACTCAGCCGCGATTTGAAACGCGACGCCAACAGCCCGCTGGCGGATATGACCGAATCCGTCGACCCGCCTTACCTGCAAATTGTCTGTTCACAATTGTGGGAACGGGAAGCCGCCAACCCCGACAAAATCCTGCGCATGAAGACCTATCAGGCGGCTGGCGGGGCGGCTGGGCTGCTGGAAAACTATATCCGCAACACACTGCAAGGCTTTTCCGAAAAGACAAAGTGCTGGCTTCCCGCGCCTTCGACCATCTGATCAGCCGCCACGGCGCAAAAATGCCTTACACGCCGGAAGACCTTGCCGCCGCCACCGGCGCCAATTTCGGCAAACTCAACGCGGTGCTGGAAAAGCTGGCCAAAGCCCGCATCCTGCGCAGCCAGAAACGGGTGGACAAAATCTGGTATGAGCTTTATCACGACATGTTTTCGGCAAGCATCGAGGGTGGAACACCAAGCAGAAGGAGAAGATGCGCAATAAAAGGTTGCTGATCATTGGTGGTTCCGCAGCAATAGCGCTTTTTGTCGTCACCTTCGGCACGATTTGGGGCTTCAACCATTTCAACCATCATTTGCGGCTGTCGGTTCTGGAAGGCAGCCATGTGGAGGTGTATCAAGGGAAAAAGGGCTGGCCTGACCCGTTCGGGCAGCAGCAATATGCCTATGAAACGCTCTTGTCAGAGCGTGACATGGAAGTGGACAAGCGTTTCAATGAACAGGGCATTTTGGATTATGGCGACTTGACGAATGAATTGACCGGTTATCGCCCGTTTGCCGAGCGCATCCATGGCTATATCGAACACGGCAATTTCAGTGAGGTGGTGAAACTCAAAAACAAGGCGTTTAAGGACACCAGCAGCAACCCAAAAATTTCGCGGGATGTCATCCGGGGTTTGTTTGGGCTGAAAACGGAAACCGGCTTTGATTTGATCAAGCGGCCTGCACGGGAAGACAAGCCAAGCTCCCTGAGCGATACCGACCTCACCCTACTGCAAGAGAACACCCTCCTGTTTCCACTGGACGAATTGACGCCATTTCCATTTTTCTATAACCAGCTCAAACAACAGGGTATTGGTTCCGTATCCGCATCTGACCCCCGCATCATTGATAAACTTACCCATTATTTGAGCGACAAAAATACAAATGTTCGTCAATACGCCGCTTTTGCCCTCGGGCAAATTGGCGACCCCAGCGCCATCCCCGCCCTCGCCAACGCCCTCAAGGACAAGGATGAAAATGAATCCATGCGTTCTTCCGCCGCTTCCGCCCTCGGGAACATCGGCGACACCAGCGCCAGCACGGCACTCGCCAATGCTCTCAATAACAAGGATGAAAATGAAGACGTGCGTTCTTCCGCCGCTTCTGCCCTCGGGCGAATCGGCGACACCAGCGCCATCTCCGTCCTCGCCAACGCTCTCAATAACAAGGATGAAAATGAAGACGTGCGTTCTTCCGCCGCTTCCGCCCTCGGGAATATCGGCGACACCAGCGCCATCTCCGCCCTCGCCAACGCCCTCAAGAATGAAAATGAATCCGTGCGTTCTTCCGCCGCTTCCGCCCTCGGGAACATCGGCGATCCCAGCGCCATCTCCGTCCTCGCCAACGCTCTCAATAACAAGGATGAAAATGAAGACGTACGTCGTGCCGCCGCTTCCGCCCTCGGGAACATCGGCGACACCAGCGCCAGCTCGGCGCTCGCCAACGTCTTCAAGGACAAGGATGAAAATGAAGGCGTGCGTTCTTCCGCCGCTTCCGCCCTCGGGAACATCGGCGACACCAGCACCATCCCTGCCCTCGCCGCCGCTCTCAAGAACAAGGATGAAAATGAATCCGTGCGTTCTTCCGCCGCTTCCGCCCTCGGGCTAATCGGCGACACCAGCGCCAGCACGGCTCTCGCCAATGCCCTCAAGGATGAAAATGAATCCGTGCGTAGTTACGCCGCTTCCGCCCTCGGGCTAATCGGCACCCCCAGCGCCAGCTCGGCGCTCGCCAACGCCCTCAAGGATGAAAATGAATCCGTGCGTCGTGACGCCGCTTCCGCCCTCGGGCTAATCGGCGACCCCAGCGCCATCTCCGCCCTCGCCAACGCCCTCAAGGATGAAAGTGAATCCGTGCGTCGTTACGCCGCTGAAGCCCTCGGGAAAATCGGCAGCCCACATCAGATTCAAGTCGATGAGATCACGCAAAAGAAGGTGCATTCAAATGGTGACTTCTTTCCTGGCGGATATGGCGAAGAGAGAAAACTGAGTGAAATTATGGGGTCGGTCAATGACCGTAGGGCATTACTGCAAGCCCTCAACCTGCCTGTTTCCCCTGAACGCAACCAACAATTATTGACACTCGCCCAAAAACAAATGCCCATATTTCCATCCGACAAAAAGCCATAGAAACACTTGCCGATAGCAAAGACGCCAATCTTGTAGCATCCCTACAACCCTTAAAATCACACCCGCAACTCAACAAAACCATTACCGAACTGGAAAACAAAGTTTTGCCGCCGCTGGACATCATGCATGACTCATCCCGTAAACTTTCCGCCAGACTCGCAGCCTTTAAACGCCTTGCAAAAGATGATCCCACCACTGCCAAACAGGAAATCCTGCGTATTATCCGACAGCCAGAAGAAGACGCCTTCAGCAACCTTGCCTACCGCCTGCTGGGCGATTTGCAGATCACTGACAATGGTGTCATTCCGCTCCTGCAAGAACGGCTGGAAGCGCTGGACGGGCAATTCCGCGACTGGCGCAAATTGCGTGACAGCAAACCGCTCTCCGGGCTGACCACCGAAGCACAAGACGATGTAGTGAAAGAACTCCGTCAGGCAAAAGACGCCATCAAAAACCAGCAATTCGCGTTCGACTACGCCTACGCACTTGCCCGCCTCGACCCCGACATTGGCTCGGAACTCCTCACCCACAACCTCGCCGACGTACGCCAGGGCGCATACACCGGCTTTGCCATGCAAGCCAACATCAAATGGCTGAAAAAGCTGGATCAGGCACGCGAAGCCCGCCGCGACGACCCCGTTTTCCACCACACCGCCTACCGCGCCATTGANTATAGCCTGAGCCGTCTGGAAATCCTCGGCAACAACCCTAGAGATGGCGCTAAAGACAAAGAACTCAAGGAATTGTGGGCGTGGCAACAAGAACTGGAAAGCGCGCCTCCACGCATCACAGCGGACGACCCCGACGATGAAGTCCTCGAACGCCTGCAATGGACAACGCGGATGATGAAACACTACAACAAACTGGATCAGGAATTCCGCGAGAAATACGGCAAGAAGCGTGTGTGGCCGGAAGATACACTACCGGTTAACCGACCCCTATCCTGAACCATGATCCACCTGATGCAGGACTTAATTCTTGAACACGAACAGCTTTAGCGATGGAATCTGTTCAAAGTGTTTTTNGTTTCCACTGGAAAGCGGCACGTCACAAATAATTGCTGTCGCCGCTATTAGTGCATCAGCAAGCTGCATAGAATGGCTATGAGAAAATTCCTCCACCAAACTGACCGCTTTGGCAGAAATATCATCTGAGATGGGAATCCTTACTGCCTCAATCTCTGCCAACGTTTTCTGCAAAGCGCGAAACTCTTGTTTACTCGCAGTTCCCTGCACCAATTCCATGTAAGTGACATCAGAGATAAAAATTTCATCAAGCCCATCAATGTATTCGGAGGCCTTATCACTCCCTCTCAATGCCCATATCAAAATATCGGTATCGACCAGCATTGCCATCAGCCAAAAGAACGGGGCTTTCTCAATTCACGCACATAAGCGGAAGGGTCTTGCATATCGGCACGGTTCGCCCACATACCGAAGGCCGGAGTATCCTTCATACTTTTTCGGACTTTCTTTTTCCCTTCTCCATCCCGGATTTCAGGCTTTTCCAGTTCATACCAAAATGAATAATGGCGCGCTGTGGCACACCCAAGCGTTTAATCTGCCGGGGAAGTTCCGCTGCTGTCACGGTGTACTGCTGCCGTTCCATTCATCCTGCCATTTTTGCCAAAAATAATAGGGATGATAATACCAAACTGCGTAGTTCTCTCCAAAAATCCCATGCACCACACTTTTGGGACGGTATATTATCCAGAAACGTAACCCTGCAACTCAGGAACACACCATGACCCTCCTCCTTCTCGGCGCCAAAAGCAAACATCACCCGCTGGAATCCGTCCCCGCTGAACTCAGCCGCCTCAAGCAACTGTTCCAGGCCGCGCCCAACACCGGCCTCGCCATCGAATACGAACCCTACCTGACCCGCCCCATCCTCACCGAGCAGCTACGCCGCCTGACCGACCGGATCAGCATTCTGCATTTCGCCGGACACAGCGGCACGGAACAGCTACAGACTGACGACGAACTGGTCTACGCCCAACATATCGCCGCCATCCTGCAAAGCTGGGAACAGAAACCCTGTCTCTTGTTTCTCAACGGCTGCAACAGCGGCGGGCAGGCCAACCTGTTCCTCGACGCTGGCATCCCCTGCATCATCGCCACCCACCACTACATCGATGACAAGGAAGCCGCCCTGTTCGCCTACGAATTCTACGCTGGGCTACTGGCAGATCCGGACAAAACCACGCTGGAACAAGCCTACACCCGTGCTGGCGCACTCACCCTAATGGGCAAAAACCGTTCCCCACGCTCNCTCGACATTGACGAGCTCAAACAGGACACGCCAAGCGCCTGGGATTGGGGCATCTTTACCCGCGACCGCGCATTACCCACACACTGGACGCTCGCCAGCCTAGGAACAAGCTGCAGGCAAACCGCCACCCCCATCGCCGCCCCGCCGGATTTCATCACCAAAATGAAACTGGAAGGCCTGCAACAACGCTGGCAACGCCTCTATCAGCGCCACGCGGCCATCCAGACGCAATATGACCTCGAAATCCGCGCCGAAGAAAAACTGCGCATGGCATATATCCTCGAACAAAACCGCACCGACCTCGCCCAAGTGGAACAGGAGATCAGCGAACTCCGTCAATAACCCCGACATTACCCGAAAATATTCGCTGTCCGCCCTGCTTGGCGATAAACTAAAGCCCAATAGAAACAACAACCACAATCATCAAACAGGAAGCCAATCATGTTCTCATCCTTCGCCATCGCTGTGCTGGTCTTTATCGCCGCGCTCATGTACATGGGGATCAAAAAGGTTCCGCAAGGCTACAACTACACCGTCGAACGTTTCGGGCGTTACGTTTACACACTGCAACCGGGGCTGGGCTTGCTAATCCCCCTCATCTATCAGGTCGGGCGCAAGGTCAATATGATGGAACAAGTGCTCGACATCCTGCCGCAGCAGGTGATCACCGCCGACAACGCCAATGTCAGCATTGACGGCGTGGTGTTCTTCCGNGTGTTTGACCCGGCCAAAGCGTCGTATGAAGTCGCCAACCTGCAAAACGCCATTTTGAACCTGACCATGACCAACCTGCGTTCGGTGTGCGGCTCGATGGAGCTTGACCACCTGTTGAGCAAGCGTGATGAAATCGGCGCACGGGTGCTGGCGATTGTCGATGAGGCGACCAACGCCTGNGGGGTGAAAGTGCTGCGTATCGAAATCAAGGACATTGAGCCGCCTGCCGAACTGGTGCGCGCCATGAACCTGCAAATGACCGCCGAACGCCAGAAACGCGCCCAGATCACCGAAGCCGAAGGCAAAAAGCAGTCGCAGATCCTGGAAGCGGAAGGTGCCAAATCCGCCGCCTTCCTGCGCGCTGAGGCTCGTGAGCGGGAGGCGATGGCGGAAGCCAAAGCCACCCAGATGGTGTCGCAGGCCGTGGCGCAGGGCGACGTGCAGGCGCTCAACTACTTCGTGGCACAGAAATACGTCGAAGCGCTGGGCAAATTCGCCGATTCCAACCAGCAAAAAACCATTTTCATGCCGATGGACACCAGCGGCCTGATGGGCTCCATCGGCAGCATCAATGAACTGTGGAAAGCGATGCAGAAGGACAAGTGAGCGCCATGGAAAACCTGCACATCGAATTCTGGCACTGGCTGATTTTCGGCTTGCTGCTGCTGGCGCTGGAAGTCGCCGCCCCCGCCATGGTGCTGCTGTGGTTCGGCTTCGGCGCCATTGTCGCAGGCGTGGCGCTGTGGCTGATTCCCCCACTTTCCATCGGCTGGCAAATCATCATCTTCGGCGTGGTGTCGCTGGCCAGCGTGTTTGGCTGGCGCAAATCGCGCTTTTTCCGCGAGGAAAGCATCACCTCCGACACCCCTGACCTCAACAACCGCCTGCGCAGCCACATTGGCCGGGAATACGCCCTGACCGAGGCCATCATCAACGGGCGCGGCTCGATACGGGTCGGCGACACGGCGTGGCGGGTGCGCGGNCCTGACCTGCCGTCCGGCTCCCGGGTTCGGGTGACTGGCGTGGACGGCGTGATCTTTACGGTGGAAAAGGCGGGTTAACTACCGCCTGCTGCTCCCGGCGCATTTTGGCGAAATCCAGCATCCGCTGGGTGGATTGCAAGGCTTTCACGCGGATGCTTTCCTCCACAAAAATTTCGTTTTTGCCGGTTTCCAGCACCTCCAACAGGTTGTGCAGGCCATTCATCGCCATCCACGGGCAATGCGCGCAGCTCTTGCAGGTGGCGCCTTCGCCCATGGTCGGGGCTGCGATGAATTCCTTGTCGGGCGCGGCCTGCTGCATCTTGTAGAAAATGCCGTGGTCGGTGGCGACAATGAAACGCTTGTTGGGCAAGGTTTTCGCTGCATTGATGATCTGGGTGGTGGAACCGACCGCATCCGCCATTTTGACGATCTCTTCCGGCGACTCCGGATGCACCAGCACCGCAGCGTCAGGATATTTTTCAATCAGATCGCCCAGCGCACGCCATTTGAATTCGTCATGCACCACGCAGGCAGCCTGCCACAACAGCATATCCGCCCCCGTCACCCGGTTGATGTAGTTGCCGAGGTGGCGGTCTGGTGCCCAGATGATTTNTTTGCCCTGCTCATCCAGCCAGCTCACCAACTCGACCGCAATGCTGGACGTGACCACATAATCGGCGCGCGCCTTCACCTCCGCGCTGGTGTTGGAATACACCACCACCGTGTGGTCGGGGTATTGGTCGCAGAAAGCAATGAATTCATCCGCCGGGCATTCGAGGTCGAGCGAACATTCCGCCTCCAGCGTCGGCATCAGCACGCGCTTTTCAGGGTTGAGGATTTTGGCGGTTTCGCCCATGAAGCGCACCCCGGCGACCACCAGCGTCTTGGCCGGATGTTCGTTGCCAAACCGCGCCATGTCGAGCGAATCGGAAACATAGCCGCCGGTCTCTTCCGCCAGCTCCTGCAAATCACGGTCGACGTAATAATGCGCGACCAGCACCGCGTCCTGCTCCTTCAGTTTCTGCTTGATGGCGTCCTTGACGGCGGCCTTCTGTTCCGGCGTGTAGTGTGGGCGCAGGGATTCGATCTGGGCGGTCANGGGAGCTTTGATCACAGGGATGGTCGGCGATTTGGCGGTCATGGCGGCGCGTAACCTTATTGAGGAATAATAAGGGCAAGGATGGGGAGAACGGGGGAAGATTCAAGGGGAAACCGCCGGGGCGAACCGGCGGCCATCCTTGCCCAGGCGTCAGTACGCGCCCAACAGATCCGCGCCGATGGTGCCGCGCAAGCTGCGCAGGTATTCCGGTGTGCGGATGGCCGCCAGCTTCGCCTGCGCCTGATGCAGTTTCCCGGCGATGTCCAGGCGCTCGGCCACGTCGCGGTGCGTTTCCAGCTCCAGGAAATGCTGCAAATAGCGGCAATGCCGTTCCCACAGCGCCACATCACGCTGCTGCTTGGTTTCCAGGCGTTGCTGGTACCAGCGCGACGCCAGCAGGTAATCACGGGTGAACAGGGCGCGGATGGCAGGATGGCGCACGTCCTTGCCCTCAAAACTGCCGGTCGCCATGATGTAAAGCAGCGCCTTGAGCGGAGGGCAGGCGTCGTCGATGCTGCCGTCGTCCAGATAGCGCTGGGCGGCTTGCTGCTGCGCCTCCACAATGTTGTTGACGCCATCCGCGAACACGTCCAGACCCTGCGTTTCCGGCTTGAGGATGTCTTCGCCGAACACCACCGCCGGATTGTCGAAAATCTTGCCCATGAAGGCGGCGACAAAACGGTCGGTGATGCGGTAGCCGAGACGGCTGGCCAGCACCCGCTTGCCGTCGTAGTCAAAGTCTTCCAGCTTTTCCAGGTAGCCATGCCCGATCAAGTAGTCCGGGTCACGTTCGCTTTCATTCAGGCGCGCCCAGATTTCCGGAATCAGCAGGCTGATGTCATGGTCGACCCGTTGGTTGGCACCGATATAACCCGCCGCGCTGGAAAAGCCTGCATACCCGCTGATCAGGAACGACACCAGCGTATTGTTCAGGTCAGCCGTGGCGCGCAAGGCGTTGAACGGCCNCTTGGTCAGCGCGCCTTCGCTGCCCGCGCCGGTGGTGGAGGGCGACTTGCCGGTGACGCTGCAAATGAAGTCCATGAACAGTTCCGGCAATTCCTGGTAATGGATCGGGTTGAACACCGCCAGCGGACGGATGCCCGGCTCCGGCGGATTGTTGCGCCGCCCGCTCAGGACACCGTTCACCTCCGTGATCAAAGGCTGCCCCAACGGTATGCGCCGCTTGAAACGCGCGCCGATTTCCGCGATGTACGTCCGCATCGGCTGCTGCAAATCCGGGCGCACCTGCAAATAGCGCGGGTTCTTGCTCGGCTTGCCGCCCACCAGACGCGGGTTGGCGGAAGACACCACATATTCGCCGGATGCGCACGCCGCCTGCAACAGGTTGCGCATCGGCGCGGTGTAGAGCTGGAACTCGACGACATCCTCCACCAATGTGGCCAAGCCATCGCCGTGGAGCGGCTCGAAGTTGGCGATGAAGTTGCCCGGCTGCGCCATATCGCTTTCGGTCTGCTTGTCGAAACCGCGATGGATGGCCTCGTCCGGACGCTGGAACAAACGGTATTCGCAGTTTTTCGCCAGTTTGACGCTGGGGTTGGAAGATTTGGGCGAGCGGTTGGGCAGCACCGCCGCATTGACCACCACCGACGCGGTGATGTCATCCTCCATCTGCACCTTTTCGGTGGCGATGAAATCTTGCCGCACCTTGAAGGTATGCCAGTTGCCCGACTTGCCCAGCCCCACCCGCAGGTAGGAGGCGACCAAATCCCGGCCTTCGCATTTCAGCGCATGGCCTGGCATGCCGTTGATCACATCCACCGAAAAATGGCTGCGCCAGCCATCAGNCCATTCCGGCTTGTACATGCGCTTGATGATGAACGCCTGCGACAGGATGCGGGGCGGGATGCCTGCCAGCCAGTCGTTGTAGGCGTCCGTATTGCCGGGCGAAGGCGTCAGCAGCTTGATGAAGGAGCCGAGGCTGCGTTCCTTGCTCAAGGGCTGGCGGCGCGGGTCGCGGTCTTCGTGGGCACACTCTGGCTTCAGCCGCGTGCTGTAATCCCGGTTGAAAATCGCTTCCACCTGATCCATGTCCGTCTCGAAATCCTGCACGAACACCGNGCCATAAATCACCGCGTCGTCCAGTGACTTGGAGATTTCCGACTTGCCGCCGCCGGACACCGTGCACGGCTTGTGGCAGAACGTGCCTTCCGGGTCGGTGCCGATAATGCGCCAGCTGGGTGCCGCCGGGTGCCGCTGCATTTCGGTCTTGTAGCCATTCGGCTGCATGTAGACCTTGCCTGGGCGCAGCTTGATGACCTGTTCGCCGGAACCGTTCCGCCAGCGGACGGTTTGGGTGCGCAAATCCATGCGCACGTCCAGCGGCAGGTAGACCACATCCGGAAACTGTTTGTCGATGGCGTAACCTTCCGGCTGCACGTCCATGATTTCCCCGAACTGCGCCACCGTATTGGCGAAATTGTAAATTTCGGGCTGCTGGCGGGTGCGGCTGTCCGCGCCGTATTCTTCGCCATGGTTACGCCGCTGGAACGCAAGCGCGCCGCCTGCATGCTCCTCCTCCGCCAGCCCGAACAGGTTGGCGGAATAGCTGATCTGGGTTTTGACCTCTTTCTTGCAATAGCCGTAGTAGTTGTCGGCCAGGATGGTGACGATCACACCGCGTGTGTCGCGNNCCGTCACCTTGAAGGCGTTGCCATCGTTGTAACGCTCGTTTTCGTCGCGCCAGCACATGCCGTCCCGCCGCTGGCGTTCGGTCGCCTGCCCGTAATGCGGCAGGCCTGNCTCCTGCTTGGTCAGGCGGGTCAGGTGTGNGGCCAGGATCACGCAGCCGGTGTGGCTCGTCCAGTGCTCCACATCCAGCGCCGCGTCATGCCGGGGCAAGTAGGGGTTGCCCGCGTTGCCGAAAATGCTTTCGACGAAATCCAGATTGCTGACCAGGTTGCCGGGGGCGAAGAAACGGATTTCCATGCTCTTTTCCGCCTCCACGCCGGGGATTTCCGGGCACACCACCGGGCGCAGCAGCAGGGACACAAACAGGCGCGCCGCTTGCTCCTCGTTGGCGGTGAACGGCAATGCCAACAGGTCGTCCGGCGGGTTAAGGGCATNGGCCAGCATGCGCGCATACGCGGTTTTCGGCACGGCCTTCTTGTCGCCGGGAATCGGCAGGCCGCCTTCAGCGATGTGGAACGAACCTTTGGTGGTGCGGCGGTCGTTGGCCGGATTATGCAGGATGCCCTGTTTCACCCGGTAACTGGACACGATGTCGGAGCGGAATTCGTCGCCATTGGCGGGCAGGGACAATTCCCGCGCCACGCCGTAACGGTCGAGCACGATGCTGTTGCTCGGCAGGTGCGCCTTGCCCACCTCCGGGCAATCTTCCAGGTAACTGTCGAGGAAATCCTGGATGCGCCGGTCAGGCGGGCACAGGTAATTCATCAGCAAGCGGTTTTNTTCACGGTAACTGGACAGCAGGTCGTGCGCGATCGAGAGGAATTCATTGTCGCCAGCGTGGGCGGCAGGCTGGCCGGAAGAGGACAGCTTGAGGTTGATGTACAGTTGCAGACGGCGGCGTTCCGCTTCAGCGTCTGGGCGCGCCTCACCCAGACCTAGCGATTGTTCCATGTTCATGCCGGGTAACTCTTTGTAGCGTGAGGAGGAAAGGGGCTGGGTTGAAAGCTACCGGCAAGCGCGTGGGAAAACCATATTCCTTAAACTATTGAAAATATTTATTGATAAAAATAAACCATCCGTAGGCCACTGCCCCGGCGTCAGTAAGTGGCGAGGATTTCCTCCTGAAGCGCGGGTTTGCCCAGCCGCCAGCCTTGCAGGCGGTGCACGCCCCAACCGGCGAACAGCTCCAGCTGGTGCTGCTCTTCAATGCCCTCCACCACAATCTGCATGTGCAGGCGGTTGGCAAGGTCGATGATGCTGCGGATGATGGCCTGCGAATTGGCTTCATGGCAGCTTTCGGTATAGCGGCGGTCGATTTTCAGCTCATTGGCGGGCAAGGTCTGCAAATAGCCGAACGAGGCGTAACCCGCCCCGAAATCGTCGATGGAAATGCGGAAGCCCCGCGCCTGCAAGCCTTCCACCGCCAACCGGACGCGCTGGTTGTCCTCCATGTACACCGATTCGGTCACCTCCATGGTGATGCGCGCCACCGCCTCAGCGGGCATATTGCCCAGCATCTGGTCAGCGACGGCAGAAACGCNCTCGCACATCAGGTCATAAACCGACAGGTTGATGGAAATGTCCAGATGCGGAAACTTGTGGAAAAACACCGGCGAAACAGTGAACACCTGCCTGACGACCCATAACGACAGCCGGGTGATCACCGCGTTCTGCTCCAGCAGCGGAATGAACTGGACAGGCGACAGCTCCCCATAGACGGGATGCCGCCAGCGCACCAGCGCCTCCAGCCCGGACAGTGACTGTTGCAGCGGGTCAAGCTGCGGCTGCCATTGCAGGTAAAACTGATCTTGCGCCAGCGCCGTTTCGAAATCATTCAGCAAGGTGATCTGGCGGCGCTCGTTGTAGCCCACGTCATCGTTGTACAGCAGCAGGGTGTTGCCGGTCTGGATGCACTGCGCCAGCGCCATATTGGCGTTCTGGATCACGCTTTCGATGTCCCGTGCCTGCGGCGGCGCATTGCTGCTGGCGATGACTGGGGTGACATCCATGTTGCAACCGTCCTGCAATTTCATCTGTTCGAACGCCTGCCGCAGCAAAACCTGCAAACGGGCGTGCTCGTCCGTGTCCAGCGGCAAGCTCAGAATGCCCAGCGTATTGTTTTCGCAATAAAACACCGCCACCGCCGCCTGTTTGCGCCGCCACGGCGGCAGGCTGAAGCCTTCCTGCTGCAAACGCCGCTCCAGCAGGGCGGCCAAGCTGCCCAGGTACTGGTTGCGGAATTCCGAGCCACGGGCAATTTCCATTTTCTCCAACCCGGCAACCCAGCAATAGGTCAGGGCATGCGGGCGCCCCTTGGCGGCGGCCTGGCGCAGCGCTTCCTGCAAGGCCAGGATATTGGGCAGGTTGTTGCGTGGATCCTGGAAACNGTGCCTGCCAGACATCAGGCGCATCTGGCGGATGCGGCTGAACAGCAGGGCGGAAAGCAACAGCATTTCGGCGATGACCGTGGCCACGATCCAGTGTTCCGCCCAGAAAGTGTCGTCAATCAGCCCCAACCGGCTCAGGATCAGCAAACCGCTGGAAGGCGAAAACACCAGCAGCATGAACAATTGCGGCCATACCCGCGGATCGCGCCGGTGCGCCAGATACGCGCCATGCGTGACGCCCAGCAGCGCCCCAAGCTGACGCTGGCCACAAACAAACTCAGCCCCGTATGNCAGGTCGATAAACGGAGCCAGCACCACAATCAGCAAATTTCCCAAAAANNTCAATTGCAGGCCACGGTTGAACAGCGGCTCCCGTTCGTGGGCGACCACCGCGTCAAACANGGCCAGCACCGCGCTATAGGCCGCGCAACAGGCGAACAGGACGATGACGCCCTTGCTGTCCGCCCCGCCCCGGTTTTGCAGCAAGGAATCCAGATAGCCATACTGCGTTGCCTGCATCAACAAAATACCGGCACCGTAAAGGGCGTGGTAGACAAACGCCTTGAGCCCGGTCGCCAGATAAACGCTCACGTTGTACAACGCGATCGCCAGCACCGCCACCGCGTAGGCAATGAAAAAGAACAGGGTCTGCTCATCTTCGGCGCGATAGGCCGCCTCATCCCATAGTTTCACTGACCCCGTCACCGCGTTATGCCCCTGCACGCGCACCAGCAGCTGGTAATTTTTCCCGGGCTGCAACGGCAGGGANNAAACACGTTTTTGTTGGTGCCGGTCATGCCCGCCGGTTTGCCGAGGAATGCCCCCTGCCGCCATTCGCCCAGCAGGACNGCCATCCTGGTAGGCGCGCANGGCCACCTGATCGATCACCCGGTTGAACTCCAGCAACGCCGTTTTGCCCACCAAGCCCTCGGTGTGGAACTCCATGGCCAGCCACACCGGGCTCTTTTCCATGCCAAAGCGCAACTGCTCACNGGCCAGCGGCGACCAGCCGGAGGCGGCTCTGGCATTATCCAGGTTCAAATTGTTGTGTGTATCCAGCAGATACTGGCTGGAAGGCAACAGACTGAGTGATTGCCATTCCTCCAGGTTGACGGTGGGCGGCGCGGGCGTCATTGCGCCAGCCAGTGCGGGAAACTGCACCACCACAGCAGCACGGCGAACCAAACACTGTGATTCATTATTGTTATTCATCCTTGGTAAGGCGGAAACTTGGGATGGTCAAGCATAGCACAGCCACAGCCAATCAGCCTGCCCGGCAGTATGAACGGGTGTTCAGGGCAGGGGCGAGAAGCCGACACGGTTAACCAGTTGACTCATATCAGAATCTGACCTAGGCTGGATTCGCAATTCCCACAACACGGTTTCCATTGATTATCCAATGCCTGTATTCGCATCCTTTGAAAGCAAGCTCGTCGTCGCGCTGAAATGGTTCAACCACATATTGCACGCCTTGCTCGCCGTCGCGCTGGTCATGGCGAGTTTGATGGTGATATGGGAGTTTTCCGCCTCGGTGCTGGCCGCCATCCATCAGGGCAACATCGCCCACGGCTTTTTGCAGGCGCTGGGCTCCCTGTTTATCGTCTGGACGTTGTCCAGCCTCATTTCGGCTGAAATCAATTTTGTCCAGAACGGCGTCTTTCATCTGCTGGTCTTCATTGAGGTCGCCATCATTACCCTGTTGCGCCAGTTGATCGTCGAGCCGGTGCAGGTCGCCACCACCGCCAGTGAAAAATGACGGACTTTTCCGCCNCTGCATTATGGGCTGGTGCTGGCGGCNCTGTTGGTGGTGGGGATTCTGCACAAACTGATCGCCAGCTCCAATCCGCCCAGATCCGGCGGCGAAAGCGCCAATACGGACTGAACGACGCACCAGCTAAATCTGAATGGTTTAGTGCGGGTCACAGAGGGCTGAAAAACCACCCGAATGGATTGGCTGCCTTTCCGCCTTATAGGTTAATTTTCGTTATGACGGCTAAAATATGAAGCCCAATAACGAACCTCTTCTTTTAGGCTCGTCTAATATTTGATAACCCTCTTGCAACATAAAGGAATTTAAAAATGCTTTGAAGCTTTGTGAATCTTTTCCCGCGATTTCTGCAAACATAGTTGCGCTAGATGTATCTAATTTACAATGAAGCATTACTTGTAAGTAAAACTCTTGACGATCAGCAAGCGGGAGGGACAGTAATTTTTGATTTTGTACCCACAGATCATTTTCCCAATACCCTCCAATAAGTGCATTCCAATATTTTGACAGCAGCATTTTATGCATGGATTCTCTTACTACGTCTGACTTCACTGAACTTACTGGATTGTATATGCAAAAAAATAAAATAGGAAAGCACTAGCAACATCAAAGATGTTAATGTTATTAGTCCTATTTTCATTTTAGATAAATCCATAACTATTTAATAATTAAAGCTCTATATTGAGTAATTGTACTCTGTACACGACAATTTCTCATCCTGTTGATTTCACATTGAGAACCACACATCCCAGATGGCAAGTTATCAGGTGAGGAGGCCACCAAAACAACACCCACAACCTGATCGCCGCCATCGGTTTTTGCAAGCCGTGCAACAGCGTGTCGGNTCGGTGATCCAGGCCATAGCGGAACAGGCTTTGCGCAGGTCGGCCATGTTTCTTCAGCGCCACTGGCTTGATGACCTTGTGTTTCCATTCCCCGGTCTTGTGCGCCCAGCAAAAACCGATGGACAGCAACGCCATGACTTTCTTGATGCGGAAGCGGCGGGTCAGGCGGATGTCCTCCCAATGGAAGCCACGCCCATTGAGGCACTGGAACAGGTTCTCAATTTCCCAGCGCAGGGCATAAGTGCCGAACGGTTCCCGAAAACGCTGGTTGGCCGCCAGGACCAGCAATTCCCCGCCCTNCCGGCGCATCCCGCTGAGCCAAACCCGCGCCTGCACCTCGCAGGCTTTACGCAGACGGCNGGCCTGGCGTGCCTTGAGGTCGCGGAAGCGGGAACGCACCGCCATTTCCCGGCCTTGCTGGTCTGTCATCAGCTGGTTTTCCTTCATGCGCATCAGGAAAGGTATCCGGTTGGCACTCAGCCACTGCCACCATTGTTCGCCAATGAATTCACGGTCGCCCAGCATCCCCTGAATCCCGTCACGCCCAAACTGGCTGATGAAACGCTTCAGCAGGGCAATCCGTCCCGTCTGGCTGGAGTTGCCACGCTTGTTCAGCACCAGCCAACACATCGGGATGGCTGCGCCTTTGTACACAATCAGCCGGGCAACCGCATCGTAATCAAACACCACTTGGGCGAAAANACGTTGCAGGCGGCGGTAACGCGATTTGGGGTCAGCTTCGCTGGCAAATGCCACCGCCAGTTGCGTCAGGTTGGCCTGTTTCAGCCGCAACAAGCCCAGCAACATGCCCACAAAACAATCCAGGCGGCACTTGCCCCAACCCAGATGCACTTTTAGACTATCCCGCAGCCCGTCGCTCAATCCCATGGTTTCTCCTTCTTGGTCGTTGGAGAGAGGAACAGATCAGCGACGGGCTTTCAATTCTGATGCCACAAAATATCAATTACTTAGGTTTTTGTCGTGTACAGAACACCACAAGACAACTTGTATTAAAACCTAAGCTATCTGATAGACACTGAGGTGGAAGCAAGGATAAGGTTGACCTATAGATTTCCCCCTACTTCTCCTCCAACTCCACCGCAATCGCCCCGCACGGACATTCCTCCGCACACAGCCCGCAGCCCTTGCAGTAGTCGTAGTTGAACGCAAAGCGCTTGCCCGGCCNCAGCTTGATCACCGCGCTGTCCGGGCACACGCCGTAGCAGTTGTCGCACTCGAAGCAGTTGCCGCATGACAGGCAGCGCCGCGCTTCAAACAGCGCATTGCTTTCGTCCAGCCCACCGACCACCTCATCAAAGGTGGACTGGCGGCGGATAATGTCCAGCGTAGNCCGCACGGTCTTTTCCGCATCGGCGTAGTACCAGGTGTTGAGGCGTTCGAAGGTCGCCTTTTCATGCTTGGGCGCTGGCTGGTAACGTTCGCCGCGCAAGAAAACGTCAATCGCCCGCGCCGCCTTCTTGCCATGCCCGACCGCCACGGTCACGGTGCGCTCGCTGTCCACCACCATGTCGCCGCCCGCAAACACGCCCGCGTGGCTGGTCATCATGATTTCATCGGTCTGCACGCTGTCCCACTTCGTTTCCAGATTGGGGATGCGTTCCAACAGGGTTTGCTCCACGTTCTGCCCCAGCGCCAACACCACTGAATCGGCAGGCAGGGTTTCGAATTCGCCGGTCGGCTGTGGGAAACCTTTTTCATCCAGCGCCATTTTCTCAATGGTGATGCTGCCTTCCCCGGCCTCGGTGATGGTGGAAAGCCACTTCAGCTTCACGCCTTCCTCCAGCGCCTCCTGCACCTCGAAATCGTGCGCGGGCATTTTCTCGCGGGTGCGGCGGTAAACGATGATGGATTCTTCCGCCCCCAGCCGCTTGGCGGTGCGCGCCACGTCGATTGCGGTATTGCCGCCGCCGTACACCACCACCTTGCGGCNCAGGAGTGGCGGATGGTCTTCCACCTCATGCAGCACGCTGACCGCATCGGTGATGTGGCTGGCGTCGCCCGCCGGGATGTAGGCGCGTTTGCCGATGCCTGCGCCGATGCCGAGGAAAACGGCGTCGAAACCTTCCGCCTGCTGCATCGCCAGCACGTCATCCACATGGGTGTCAAGGCGCAGCTCCACGCCCATATCAACGATACGCTGCACCTCGGCGTCCAGCACCTGACGTGGCAGGCGGTAACGCGGGATGCCGTAACGCATCATACCGCCCGCTGCATTTTCGGCTTCGACGATGGTGACCGCATGTCCCAACCGCCGCAGATGGTAGGCGGCAGATAAGCCTGCCGAGCCGGAACCCACCACCAGCACACGCTTGCCGCTTTCGCTGGCCGGTTTGGGGAACGCCCAGCCCTGCTTCAAGGCCTCATCGCCCAGGAAACGCTCAACCGCGTTGATGCCGACCGCTTCGTCGAATTGGCCACGGTTGCAGGCACCTTCACAGGGGTGGTAGCAAACCCGCCCCATGATCGCGGGCAGCGGGTTGTTTTCAACCAGCGAACGCCAAGCCGCTTCGTAATTCCCCGATTCAGCGTGAAACAGCCAGTTCTGGATGTTTTCCCNCGCCGGGCAGGTGGCGTTGCACGGCGGCAAGCGGTCGACGTAAACCGGGCGTTTGGTGCGCCACGAGCCAGTGTGGTTGGCCAGGCTGGTGTTCTTGTCCAGGGTGATGGCGAACGGTTTTTCGATTTGCGTGCTCATGCGGCTGCTCCCCTCTCTTTAAGCTTGTCTCCAGCAGGCCGAAACGGCGGATATTGCGGTCGGCGATGGCTTGCAATTGCGCAATCACCTCGACCTGTTTGGGATTGCGGAACAGGTGCGCGAAACGCTTTTGCAGCTTCAGGTATTCTTCCACCGGCACCTGTTTGCGGATGGCACGATGCCCGGTAATTTCGCCGTGCTCGGCTTCGAACACCGGGAACAGGCCGGATTCAATCGCCAGCCGCGCCAGCTTGATGGTGTTGGCGGGGTCTGCCCNCCAGCCCAGCGGGCAGGGCACATGGATGTGAATGTAGCGTGCTCCATGCACCGACATCGCCTTGGTCACTTTCGCTTCCAGATCACGCAGGTCGGCCACGGAAGCGGTCGCCACGTAAGGGATTTCATGCGCCATCGCAATCAGCGGCACGCTTTTGCCCTGGCCAAACACATTGCCGTTATGGTGCTGACCCAACGGCATGGTGGTGGCGGTGCGTGCTGCCGGAGGGGTAGCGGAGGAACGTTGCACGCCGGTGTTCATATACGCTTCGTTGTCGTAGCAGATGTAGAGCACGTCATCATTGCGTTCGAACATGCCCGACAGGCAGCCGAAACCGATGTCGGTGGTGCCGCCGTCGCCGCCCTGCGCCAGCACGCGGGTAGGCTTGCCCTTGACCCGCAAGGCAGCGGCCACGCCGGTCGCGACCGCCGCCGTATTGCCGAACAGCGAATGCACCCACGGCACCTGCCAGGAAGATTCCGGGTAAGGGGTGGAAAAGACTTNCCGGCAGCCGGTGGCGTTGCAGGCGATCAGGTCATTGCCTGCGGCGCGCATGGCGGCGTCCACCGCAAAACGGGCACCTAGAGCTTCGCCACAACCCTGGCAGGCACGGTGGCCGGAGTTGAGCGCATTGGTGCGCTGCATACCGGCCTGCACACTGCGTTCCGCTTCACTCAACAGGCGGTTGCCGACCGTGAAGGTGTCGGTCTGGTAGAATTTGACAGTAGTGTCCATGGCTTCCCCTAGCGGATCTGGCTGGCGACCGCGCCAACGCTGTGCAGGATGTTTTCCGCAATCGNGCCGGAACGGCGTCCGGCTTCCATGCGGGCGATTTCGGCGTGGACGACGTCATGCTTGAGGTCGAGGAACTCCAGCAGCGGCAAACGCCCTCCATCCGCCTTGCGGAACAACTTGCGCAAGGATTCGCGGGTAATCGGCCTGCCGCCCAAGCCCGCAATCACGGTATGCACCGGCTTGTGCAGCCCGGCCACCGCCATCTGCACATCGGTGGCGACAATGCCGCCGATGCCGAGCGCCAGCGCCTTTTCCACCACCACGATGCGCTTGGCGTGTTGCAATGCGCTGCGCACCGCCTTGTGCGGGAACGGGCGGTAAGTGGTGAGCGACAACGCGCCGATGGAAACGCCCGCGTCGCGCATTTCATCCACCACATCCTTGATGGTGCCGTTGACCGAGCCGAGGGAAACCACCACAGTGTCGGCGTCTTCGCTGCGGTACGGCTTGACCAGCCCGCCGGAGTCGCGCCCAAATTGCTGCTGGAATTCCTCCGCCAGTTCCGGGATCANGGCCAGCGCCTGCATTTGTTTGTAGTGGGCAAGGTAGCGCACTTCCATGAACGCTTCCGNGCTGACCATCGCGCCGATCGTGACCGGGGTGGCGGGGTCAAGCANCCGGCGTGGCTCAAACGGTGGCAGCCACGCATCCACCTGCGCCTGTTCGGGAATGTCGACCCGTTCGTAGGCGTGGGTGAGGATGAAGCCGTCCACGCACACCATCACCGGCACGGAAAGCTCTTCCGCCAGCCGGAACGCCTGGATGTGCAGGTCAACCGCCTCCTGGTTGGTTTCGGCGTACAGCTGGATCCAGCCCGCATCGCGCATCGAGAGGCTGTCTTGCTGGTCATTCCAGATATTGATCGGTGCGCCAATCGCGCGGTTGCCGATGGTCATGACGATGGGCAAGCCGAGGCCGGAAGCGTTGTAGACCGCTTCCGCCATGAACAGCAGCCCCTGGCTGGCAGTGGCGGTGTAGGCGCGCGCACCGGCGGCGCTGGCGCCAATGGCGACCGACAGGGCGGCGAATTCGGATTCGACATTGATGAATTCACACGGGTGGATTTGCCCGTTGTCCACCATTTGCCCCAAACCCTCCACAATGTGGGTCTGCGGGGTGATGGGGTAGGCGCAAATCACTTCGGGGCGGCACAGGCCGACCGCTTCGGCGACGGCTTGCGAGCCTTCGATCTGTTTCAGCATGGTTTCCTCCTCNNACTGTACGCTGGCGTAGGCGGCTTGCGCGGCAGCGATGTTCTGGTCGGCTATTTTGCCGCTGAATTTTTCACGGATGGCGGTTTCCAGCGATTCCATCTTAATCAGGCCGGTGAGCGCAGCGAAACCGCCGAGCAGGGCGGCGTTCGGCACCGGGCGGCCAACGTATTTGAGCGNCCGGTCGGTGGCGGGGATGACGCGCACCTGTTCCTGCGGATGCCCGGCCTGGAAATCACCCAGCCCGAGCTGCTCCAGGGAATGGTTGGAATTGATCAGGATGTAGCCTTTTTCCTGCAAACCTTCGAACAGGTTGACCTGGTGCAGGAGGCCGGGGTCTTGTATGACCAGTGCATCAGGGGTGAGGACAGGCTCGCGCAGGCGGATTTCCTTGTCGTCGATGCGGCAGAACGCCATCACCGGCGCGCCCATGCGTTCGGAGCCGAAGCTGGGGAAAGCCTGCGCATGGCGGCCTTCGACAAATGCGGCGATGGAGAGCATTTCAGCAGCCGTGACCACGCCTTGCCNCCCACGCCCATGTATGCGGATTTGGAACATAGCATCCTCCTCATAGCGATGAATATTTGTACTTTTGTAATTTTTCAACGACAGGCAACGATTGTGCCGGACAAGGGGATTGTTACGCCACGACCTGGGTCAAGGTCAAGTGCAATTGCTATGACAAACCTGAGTTCGGGGTAAGGAAAGCCGGAAACCGGGTCAACTGGGCGCGGAGACTGCACAGTTCACGGCTGTGCATAGGAGATGCATTTATCGGAGGCGTGGCCGGGAATCATTGCCGGGGTAGCCGCCGAAGTGGTTAACACATCAGGCCAGCTGCCCCTTTCATCAGATTTTGGTCGTAGGATGCTTGATTAATTTTGTCAGAAGATATTACCTCATATATATCTGGGTGACGAATTAAAAATTCGGTCAAGCAAACTGCCCCTGATAAGCGGATAGCCATGGATAACACAGATGTTGGATTGCATGTTTAGAGCCATCCAAATATGAAAACAGGATTTTCAATTTCCGTAGGCATATGGAGCCTTACAATTTATGAAAGATAACACTTGGAGTGCAGTTAATGAAGCAGGCAATTGATCAGGGTTGGGATAGCTGGATTGAAGAAAACCTTGCCCGCCAGTGTGACAGGGATGGCATTTTCAGGGTTCTTCTGGATAACGATTTCAATTATCACACTATTGCGGCACGTTTGGGCTACCACCCTGATGTTAACCCTTACTTGGTTCCCAACCCATTAGTGAGTGAAAATACACATCAGCCGAAAGTTGAGGCAGCGAATGCCGACATCAATATGCTGCCAAAGCCATTGTTTTTGCCTAATGCTGTTCGCTTGGATGATGAGCGCTTGGAACTGTATATTGTAGATAACTTCTTGTCACAGGAAGAATGCTCCAAGATAGTTGATATTATGTGTGAACACCTTGAGTTCTCTACCCTGACCAATGACCTTGAGCCAGACCAGTATTACCGGATAAGCAAAACATGTAATTTAAGCCAGTTAAACAATCCTTTTATCGATGAAATTGACCAGAGAATTTGTCGGTATCTAGGAATAAACAGCCATTTTACTGAAGGGTTGCAAGCCCAATATTACACTGTAGGGGAGGAGTTCAAGGCACATACTGATTATTTTGAAGCTGTGGATTGGGAAAAACACTGTTCAGTTCAAGGGCAGCGCAGTTACACCTTCCTGATTTACCTAAACGACACGGAAGAAGGNGGAGAGACAAAATTTACGGAAATTGACCAGACTTTTTTCCTAAAACANGGTACGGCAGTGATTTGGAATAGCCTGAATGTTGATGGGACAGTTAATCCTGCAACAATGCATTGGGGAATGCAGGTGAAAAAAGGGTTCAAGGCTATCATCACTAAATGGTTTCGCCTCCGAGGGTTAACCGGCTCACAACAAGATATGCAGTGCAAAACAGTTAATGAGCATATTCCCAATTACACTAGAGTCGGCTTTGAAAAAGATGCNTTACCAGAGCCTTTATTCAAAAAATCGGTNGAGTTTTTTGAAAAAAACAAGACGTCTGCTGAAGGCGAGGAAGATCTTGAAGATTTTATTTATAAAATTAATTCAGAAAAACCCCAGCAAGGCAGCGAATTGGTTTCCCTTAGCCAAGCGTTGCGGGATGAAATTCATGATACGTTAAAGCCGATGCTGGAAGAGTGGAGCAACAGTGAACTTGAACCTACTTATGTATATGGCATCCGCATCTATCGTGACCAAACTGTNCTTAAAATGCATCGTGACCGGGTTGAAAGCCATATTATCAGTGCCATTATCAATGTCGATCAGGAAGTCAGGGAGGCATGGCCGTTAGTGATTGAAGATAATTACTATCGGCAGCATCATGTATTTTTGCAGCCTGGTGAGGTTGTNTTTTACGAGGGTGGCCGTCTGATGCATGGGCGTCCGTTTCCTTTGCAAGGGAATGGTTATGCCAATATTTTTGTCCATTTCAAGCCAGTTGGTTATAAGAACCCAAGTGAAAGTTTTCGGTTCAATCATGATATAAGTGTTTGACTTTCAAAGAGGCTAAACTCCGAAAAGTTTTTACCGTTGTTGTACCTTGCGTGATCATTGCTGGGATGAACTTTTCTAGCTTGCCACTATCTGCTGGGGGTAGTGGCAGTCCACACTCACCAAACGCGGCAGCACAATTTCTCATTGTGGCGGTGGGATGTGTTGCGTTTGGGAATCCATAGCGGACATTAGGGATTTCACCACCATCAGGGCTGACACTTTATAGTTATAGGCTTTTTGATGTCATAGGATTTTCAGACGCACCTACTAATTCTCTAATATTATTGCATAGTATCTGCATGTCATTAAAATCAATTAATGTTTTAAAGCCAAAATGAGAATGCTCAACCTCATCATTAGTTAATATTTCCATGTGTATCATGAAGCATATTGAAAATTCCCCGCATCCATCTTCATACCATCCATCATACAACATTAACTGAAAATCAGCTTCTAATGGCATATAATCAATATTGTTTTGACTAAATTCGTTATTTTTTACCTCATGAGATAGTCTTTCAATTTCACAAGCCAATCTGATTAAATCATTGTAATGTAAAGAACAGAAAAACTCTCTAGGGTAGAATTGAGAATATTGCTCCCTCATAATACATTTTGCATCAAAATCAAACCAATTTTCTTTAGGATAATTTTCTCTGAGAGAGAAGATTATATTACCAATTTTCGTTTTTAAATTAAGAGTTCTCATGTTTTTCCATAAGTTTAAAAGGAAGGCTCTCCCAGCCATTATTCTTGGCCATTTTTCAAGCTCACTTCTTGAAAAATTCATCATTCCACTTACGATTCCCTCTTCACCATCAATAACAATATTGGGTTTTTCCGTCTACTTTTTGGACGCAGAGACAATTGCTCCAGTATAATATCCATTCTGGTAAGCCGCACAGGCTCCCGGTATCAGCATAATATCAGGCAGCATGAAATTAGCTATTGCCTGATAGTCATCTATCATTTCTTTAAGTGACACCCAACAATAAAAAGGGCAGGTTTTCACCTGCCCCCACTATAAGCTTGATGGCTTTAGTGCTTTTTCTTCGGCGGAATGAGATCGGTGATGGAGCCTTCGAACATTTCCGCTGCCATCGCCACCGTTTCGGACAGCGTTGGATGCGGATGCACGGTCAGACCAATATCAGCCGCGTTCGCGCCCATTTCGATGGCNNGGGCGACTTCGGCGATCAGGTCACCGGCATTNNCAGTGACGATGCCTGCACCAATCACCCGGTCGGTTTCCTCATCGAAAATCAGCTTGGTCAGACCTTCGTCACGACCCAGCGACAGCGAGCGGCCACTGGCAGCCCATGGGAACACGCCTTTGCCGATCTTGAGGCNCTGCGCCTTGGCTTCGTCTTCGGTCACGCCCACCCAGGCAATTTCCGGGTCGGTGTAGGCCACGGACGGAATCACCCGTGCATCGAAATGGCTGGCCATTCCGGCAGCAACTTCAGCGGCCGTTTTACCTTCATGCACCGCCTTGTGCGCCAGCATTGGTTGGCCAATGATGTCGCCGATGGCGAAGATGTGAGGCTGGGTGGTGCGCATCTGCGTATCCACCACCTGCACGAAACCGCGCTCATCCACCGCCACACCGGCCTTCTCCGCGCCAATGCGTTTGCCATTGGGCGTGCGGCCAACCGCGACCAGGATGCGGTCATACAGTTGCGGCTCGGCGGGCGCATTCTTGCCTTCGAACGTCACTTTCATGCCCGCAGGGGTGGCTTCCACACCAGTCACGCGGGTTTCCAGCCAGATATTGGCGTAACGCTTTTTGATGCGGGTGAAATACGGTTTCACCACATCCTTGTCCGCGCCAGCGATGATGTTCGGCAGCATTTCCACCACGGTGATTTTGGAACCCAGCGCGGCGTAAACCGTTGCCATTTCCAGGCCGATAATGCCGCCGCCGATCACCAGCATGTGTTCCGGCACGCCTTCCAGCGCCAGTGCGCCGGTGGAGTCGATCACGCGCGGGTCGTCTGGAATGAAAGGCAGCTTGACCGCTTCGGAACCGGCGGCAATCACCGCTTTCTCGAAACGCACCACGGTTTTCTTGCCGTCATTGCCGACCACTTCGACATGGTTCGGGTCGAGGAACGTGCCCACGCCATTGACCACCTGCACCTTGCGGCCTTTGGCAAGACCGGTCAGGCCGCCGGTCAGACGCCCGACCACCTTTTCCTTCCAGCCGCGCAGCTTGTCGATGTCGATTTTCGGCTTGCTGAACTCGATGCCGTATTCCGCGACTTCGTGCGCTTCTTCCAACACCTTGGCCGCATGCAGCAAAGCTTTGGACGGAATACAACCTACGTTCAGGCAGACACCGCCCAGCGTGCTCCAGCGCTCAACCAGCACGGTTTGCAGGCCGAGGTCAGCCGCACGGAAGGCGGCGGTATAACCGCCAGGCGCACCCAGCACCAGCATCTGGCAGGAAACATCCGCACCACCGGCATGGCTGGCCGCTGCCGGGGCAGACACCGGAGCCGCTGGGGCAGCAGCGGCAGGCGCGGCTGCCGGAGCGCCGGTGGTGGCCGCACCTGCCACTTCCATCAAACAAATCAGCGTGCCTTCGGAAGCCTTGTCGCCAGTGGCGATTTTCAGCTCCTTGACGGTTCCGGCAACCGGGGATGGAATGTCCATCGATGCCTTGTCGGATTCCAGCGTGATCAGTGCGTCTTCCACCGCAACGGTGTCACCCACCGCCACCAGCACGTCAATCACATCCACATCGGAAAAGTTGCCAATATCCGGCACCTTGATTTCAATAACACTCATTTCACTTCCCCCTCACAGGATCAAATTGCGCACGTCAGACAGGACAAACGCGATATGGCTGACGAAACGCGCCGCATACGCGCCATCGATTACACGATGGTCGTAGGAAACCGCCAGCGGCTGGATCAGCCGGTCAACGATTTCACCATTCACGCGCTTGAGGCGTTCCTGCGAACGGGTCAGGCCGAGAATGCCGACTTCCGGGGCATTCACAATCGGGGTGAAGTTGGTGCCGCCGATACCGCCGGNGCTGGAAATCGAGAAGCAACCGCCTTGCATGTCAGCCGCTTTGAGCTTGCCATCACGCGCTTTCCTGGAAACTTCCCCGAGTTCACGCGCCAGCTCGAACAAGCCTTTGCGATCGACATCCTTGATGACCGGCACGACCAGACCATCCGGCGTGTCGACAGCAATACCGATGTTGTAGAACTTGCGCTGAATCAGGTTTTCCCCGGCATCGTCCATCGCGGAGTTGAACTTGGGGTATTCCTTCAGCGCGGCGACCACGGCCTTCATCATGAACACCAGCGGGGTGAAGTTGAAGCCCAATTCCTTGGCCTTGTTCTTCATGCTGCTGCGGTAGGCTTCCAGCTCGGTGATGTCGGCTTCATCGAAGTGCGTCACCTGCGGCACATTCAGCCATGCGCGATGCAAATGCTTGGCTGACAGCTTGTTGATGCGCGACATCGGGATCGTTTCCACCGCACCAAACTGGCTCCAGTTCGGTTGGGTGATGAGCGGGATGCCCATTTCGCCACCGGCTGCCGGTTTGGCAGGGGTGGCTGGGGTACTGGCCGCCGGGCTTGATGAAACCGGCGCAGCAGAAGCTGCCACCGGCTGTCCTCCAGTGCCGTGGTAATTGCGCACATCGTTTTCAGTTATGCGCCCGTCACGGCCAGTACCGGCCACTTGGCTCAAATCCACACCCAGTTCGCGGGCAATCCGGCGCACCGATGGGCTGGCATGCGCACGGCGGAATTCCGCCGCGTTGACAGTGCTTGCCGCCGGTGCCGCCGCTGCCGGAGCAGCAGGCGTGGTGGCGGCAGGCGCTTCAGCCGGGGCTGGGGCTGCAACCGCACCGGCCACTTCCAGCACGATGATCAGGCTGCCTTCGGAAACCTTGTCGCCCACAGCCACCTTGATTTCCTTGACCTTGCCCGCTTTGGGTGAGGGTATTTCCATGGAAGCCTTGTCAGACTCCAGGGTAATCAGTGAATCTTCCGCCTGGATGTTGTCGCCGACATGCACCAGCACCTCGATGACATCGACATCCTTGAAGTTGCCGATGTCCGGCACATGGATTTCCTCCAGCCCGGTCGGTGCGGTCACTGGCCGGGCACCTGCCGCACCGCTGGACAGTTTCGGCTGGGCGGAAGACCCCGACACGTTGAGGCTGGCTTCACCGGCATCCACCAGCAGCAGGATCAGCGAACCTTCGGACGCCTTGTCGCCGACCGCGATCTTGACTTCCTGCACCACGCCGCCAACTGGGGCGGGAATATCCATCGACGCCTTGTCAGACTCCAGGGTGATCAACGCATCGTCAATCGCCACGGTGTCACCGGCTTTCACCAACACATCAATGACATCGACATCGGAAAAATTGCCAATGTCGGGAACTCGAATTTCAATACTCATAAGGGCGACTCCAGATCAGGCGTACAGTGGGTTGGGCTTTTCAGGGTCGATGCCGTATTTCGCCATCGCTTCCAGCACAGTTTTGGCGGTCACCTTGTGTTTGGCCTTGCTGTCCTTCTGCTCATCGGCCAACGCTTTCAGCGCCGCGACCGTGACGTAATGGCGGTCAACCTCGAAATGCGCGCGCAGCGCTTCGCGGCTGTCGGAACGCCCGAAACCGTCCGTCCCCAACACATGGAAATGCTGCGGCACATAGGCGCGGATTTGCTCGGCGAAAGTGCGGATATAGTCGGTGGAGGCAATCACCGNGCCTTCCACGCCTTNCCGGCACTGCGTCACCCACGGCTTGCGCGCTTCCTGATCCGGATGCAACAGGTTCCAGCGCGCGCAGGCGGCACCGTCGCGCGCCAGTTCGTTCAGGCTCGGGGTCGCCCAGATGTCGGCGGCCACGTCCCAATCGCTTTCCAGCAATTCCGCCGCCGCAATCACTTCACGCAGGATGGAGCCGCAACCCAGCAGTTGCACGCGGTGCTTGGCCTTGCTTGCGGATTTGCGGAACGGGTACATGCCCTTGATGATGCCTTCCTCGGCACCTTCCGGCATGGCTGGCATGGAGTAGTTTTCGTTCAGCGTGGTGATGTAATAGAACACGTTTTCACCATTCTGGTACATGCGCCTCATGCCGTCATGCACAACCACCGCCACTTCATAGGCGAAGGTCGGGTCATAAGCCATGCAGTTGGGGATGAACCCGGCAAACAACTGGCTGTGGCCGTCCTGATGCTGCAAGCCTTCACCATTGAGCGTGGTGCGCCCGGAGGTGCCGCCGATCAGGAAGCCGCGCGCCAGCATGTCGCCCGCCGCCCACGCCAGGTCGCCAACCCGTTGGAAACCGAACATGGAGTAGAAAATATAAAACGGGATCATCATCTTGTGGTTGTTGGCATACGAAGTGGAAGCCGCAATCCAGGAGGACATCGCGCCGTCTTCGTTGATGCCTTCCTCCAGCAGCTGCCCCTTTGCTGATTCCCTGTAGGGCATGATGTCGCTGGCGTCTTCCGGCTCGTATTTCTGCCCTTCCGGGGAATAGATGCCGACCTGGCGGAACATGCCTTCCATCCCGAAAGTGCGCGCCTCGTCCGGCACAATCGGCACCAAACGCGGNNCTAACTCTTTGTGGCGCGCAATCGACACCATCACCCGCACCATCGCCATGGTGGTGGACATGGTGCGCTCGCCAGTGTCTTTCAGCAGCGCCTCGAAAATGGACAGATCCGGCACATTCAGCGTTTCGAAATTGTGCGGACGGTTGGGCAGGTAGCCACCCAAGGCCTTGCGGCGCGCATGCAGGTACTGCATTTCAGGCGAATCCGCCGCCGGTTTGTAGAACTCGGCGTTTTCCACCTGCTCTTCCGTCACCGGAATCTTGAAGCGGTCGCGCAGCTTGCGCAGCTGGTCGGTGCTCAGTTTTTTCTGCTGGTGGCTGATGTTCATGCCTTCGCCAGCTTCACCCATGCCGTAGCCCTTGACGGTGTGCATCAGGATCACGGTCGGGCGGCNTACGCTGTGCGCCGCATTGTGGTAGGCTGCGTACACCTTCGCCCGGTCGTGGCCGCCGCGCACCAGTTCGTAATAAATCTGGTCGTCGGTCATGTCCGCGACCATTGCCTTCAGTTCCGGGTATTTGCCGAAGAATTTTTCACGGACGTAAGCGCCGCCCTTGTTCTTGAAGTTCTGGTACTCGCCGTCGATGCATTCCATCATCAGCTTGCGCAACAAGTGGCCGTATTTGGGGTCTGCCAGCAGGCGGTCCCAACCAGCGCCCCACAGCACCTTGACCACGTTCCAGCCAGCGCCACGGAAGTTGCCTTCCAGCTCCTGCACGATCTTGCTGTTGCCGCGCACCGNGCCATCCAGGCGTTGCAGGTTGCAGTTGACCACGAACACCAGGTTGTCGAGCTTTTCCCGGGAAGCCAGCGCAATCGCGCCCTGGGATTGCGGCTCATCCATTTCACCGTCACCGAGGAACGCCCAAACTTTGCGCCCTTCTGCATGGTTGTCGGCTTTTTCGCCAGCCCCTGTGCTCCGGTATTTCAGGAAACGAGCCTGGTAGATGGCCATGATNNCGCCCAAGCCCATGGAGACGGTGGAGAACTGCCAGAAATTCGGCATCAAATAGGGGTGCGGGTAAGAGGAAACGCCTTTGCCGCCCGCCTCAATCCGGAAGTTTTCCAGCTGGTCTTCACTGATGCGGCCTTCCAGGAAAGCGCGGGCGTAAGTTCCTGGCGCGGTATGTCCTTGAATAAACAACAAGTCGCTGCCATTGGGGTGGTCATGGCCTTTCCAGAAATGGTTGTAGCCGACTTCATACATGATGGCGGAAGACTGGAATGAGGCGATGTGGCCACCAGNGGAGGCCGGTTTGCGGTTGGCGCGCACCACCATCGCGGTGGCGTTCCAGCGCAGGGCGCGCAGGATGCTCCGTTCCAGTTCATCATCACCGGGATAAGCAGGCTGTTGGCTGACCGGAATGGTGTTGACGTAAGGGGTGTGCATGTCGGGCGGCTCGATCCCCGATTCATAAGCCTTTTCAAGTGTTTNTTGCAACAGGTGCTGGGCGCGCTCCAGCCCCGCCCGTTCGACCACGACATCAATGGCCTCCTGCCATTCTGCCGTTTCCTGCGGGTCATAATCGACGTGATCCATACTCATGATGGTTCCTCCTAGCTATGTATTGATGGTCAAAATGCTTATGTTTTATGCTTACCTATCCGAAAGGGATATTTGACAAGCCACCCTCTATCTCTTTCGGGAGCGGATACTACTATAGATTTACAAGAAAATATCCAGAAATCATGTTTAAATTATTCAATAATTAAAATTTAAAAAATAATTTTAATTATCAGCATGTTATAGAGTTATCTTTTTATGAATCAGATTCCGCGACCAAATTGGCGCGGGATGCCCTTGTCCCCCGCACGGTTTTGGCAGGCGCAAGCCACCGTTTTCCCCGCCCAACCGGCACAGTCGCGGCAACGTCCTGCAGCGCGCCGGAATGCTGGCGCGCTCAAAAACAAGGCAAAAAATTAAAATTTAATTTTCAGCTGGTTACTGACAACATTTTTCCACAAGATAAGCAATTGAGCGGTATTGCCGCCCTGAATGCAGCGAAAGGCCGATCTCGCAGGTGCGGCTATTGCTGAAACCTTCGGTGCAGTTGTCCGGCAATTGCTGCTTAAGGCGCCTGAGCGCAGCGGCGTTGAGTTCAGGCGTGGTGAAGCCTTTGTCGCCCGCGAAGCCGCAACAGCCTTCTTCCTCCGGTTCGACCACCTGCTTGGCGCAAAGCTGGGCAAGCTTGCGCAAGGCGCCGTCAAGGCCAAGCTTACGCGCGCTACAGGTGACATGCAGCGCAACCGTGTCTTCCTGCTGGCGCAACGGCGGCAAATGGGGCAGCAGATGTTCAGCAATGAAACCGGCGGGCTCATACAGCTTCAATGGTTGCTGGAATTGCTCCACCATGCGCAAGATGCACGGGCTGGTGTCGCACAACACCGGGTATTCGCCATGCCCGCTGGCTTCCCATAACGCGGCCTCCAACGCCTGCACCGNGGCGTTGGCCGTATCCAGGTAGCCCTTGCTGGCAAACGGCATGCCACAACACAAACCCTCGACTTTGGGCGGGATAATGGCCTCGAACCCGGCTTTGGCGAGCAGGCTGTCCATGACCGTGCGCAAATCGCGCTGTTCGCTGTCATTTGCGCCAACCCCCATGGTGCGGCTGACACAGGCGGGGAAATACACCACCTTGCCGTGGACGCCGTTGTGGCTGGGNNGTGAAACGGCCACCTTGCGCGGCCAATACGGATGCCAGACCGGTAGCGCCCCTGNGCTGAGGGTGTGCAAACGGGCGCTGGCTTTTTCCAGGTTTGCCTCGCCCATGAGCCGATACGNCCGGTCGGCCGCTTGCAAACTGGCGCGCGCCGTGGCGGTGGCCGCGCCAATATGCCGCCCCAGTTGCGCGGCGATTTTAGTGCCTTTCGCGGTGGTTTCCCGGCTGCGGCGCGCGCGCACCAGTTCGCCGGTATTGATGCCGACCGGGCAGCGGGTGGCGCACAAACCATCCAGCGCACACGTGTCCTCCAACGAATAATGCGCAGCCACGGCGAATTGCGCAGCGGCTTCCGCTTCGCCTGCCGCCAGTAGCCGCGCCTGTTCGCGGGTGGCGACAATACGCTGGCGCGGCGTGAGGGTGAGGTTGCGTGAAGGGCAGACCGGCTCACAGAAACCGCATTCAATGCAGCGGTCAATCAGCGCGTCGGCGGCGGGCATGGGTTTGAGGTTGTGCAGGTGAACATTTGGATCTTCGTTAAGAATAACCCCTGGATTCAGCAAGTTAAACGGGTCAAATAAATGTTTTACTGCCCACATGAGCTGGTAGGCGTCCGTGCCCCACTCCAATTCGACAAACGGAGCCATATTGCGCCCGGTGCCGTGTTCGGCTTTCAGCGAGCCGCCGTACTTCACCGCCACCAGTTCGGAAACCGCCTGCATGAAACCGGCGTAGCGCTCAACCTCAGCAGGCGTGCTGAAATCCTGGGTAAAGACGAAATGCAGGTTGCCTTCCAGCGCATGCCCGAAAATGATCGCTTCGTGGTAATGGTACTGGACGAACAAGGCCTGCAAGTCGCGCACGCCTTGCGCCAGCACCTCAATCGGGAACGCCACGTCCTCGATGATCACGGTCGTCCCCACCGGACGCACAGCGCCCACCGCCGGGAACAGACCTTTGCGCACATTCCACAGGCTGGTGTAGGTGGCCTTGTCGGTGGTGAATTCCGCCGGGCGCAGCAAGGTCTGCCCAGCCAGCGTGGCCTGCACCAGCGCGACCTTTTCCTCCAGTTCAGCGGGTGTTGCGCCGCGCACGTCAATCAGCAACGCCGCCGCGTCATCGCCCAGGGCGCGCAAAAACTCGGGCATGCCCGCCTTGTCCTGCACCGAACGCATGCCCGCACGGTCAATCAGCTCCACCGCATCCACCGGCTGTGGCTTGAGGGCGGACACGGCCAGGCAAGCGGCTTCAATGTCAGGGAACAGCACCAGCGCAGTGGCCTTGTGCGCATGCTCCGGCACTGTGCGGTAGTCGATGGCGGCGATGAAACCCAGCGTGCCTTCCGAGCCGATCAGCAAATGCTGCAAGATGTCAATCGGGTCAGTGAAGTCGACCAGCGCATTCAGGCTGTAGCCTGTGGTGTTTTTCAGGCGGAATTTATGGCGGATTTTCTCGCTGAGGGCAGGGTTTGCCTGCACTTGCGCCGCCAATTGGGTCAGGCCATCCAGCAGGCCGACATGGGTATGGCGAAACGCGGTGCAACTGACCGGGTCGCGGGTGTCCAGCACCGTCCCGTCCACCAGGATCACCCGCATGCCCGCCAGGGTGTGGTAACTGTTTTGCGCCGTGCCGCAGCACATGCCGCTGGCGTTGTTCGCCGCAATGCCGCCGATTTTGCAGGTGTTGATGGAAGCCGGGTCAGNGTAAATCTTACGCCCCAGCGGAGNCCGGTACTGGTTCGCCTGCGCACCGATGATCCCCGGCTGCAAGCGGATTTCCGCACCATTTTGCAGGATTTCATAGCCGCGCCAGCTATTGCCCTCCAGCACCACCAGCGCCGCATCAGTCACCGCCTGCCCCGACAGGCTGGTGCCCGCCGCCCGGAAAGTCACCGGCGTGCGGTGCGTATTGGCCAGTGNCAGGACTTCCACCACTTCCGCCTCATTTTCCACCTTAAGCACCACCTCGGGGATCAGGCGGTAAAAACTCGCGTCCGTGCCGTAGGCCAGCCGTTGCAAAGGGTCACGGAAAATACGGTTTGCAGGCAAAGCAAGGCTTAACGCCTCGCAGAATGCGGCGTGATTGGGGCTCATGAATATTCCTCCTCAGTGAGCGGTATAAATTGGTAAAGCCAATTTTAAGAAAACTTATAGATTACTGCATGAAAACGTTGACACTTTACTCTATACGCCCATATTATCGCAACACTCTGGTAATTTGGTATTACCAAATTACCAGTTTCAGGAGGAGCATATTTAAAATTTTTTATCCGTAGGAGGAGAACCTTATGCAGACTTGGGCGCAAGTGTACGACCCATTAGGCAACCTGTGGCTGTCAGCCCTGATTGCCTTGATCCCCATCGCCTTTTTCTTTATTGCGCTGGCCGTATTGCGCATGAAAGGGCATGTGGCTGGCACCATCACAGTGGTGCTGGCGCTGGCGGTGGCCATCCTGTTCTACCAGATGCCAATCCCCATGGCGCTGGCGTCCGCCGGTTACGGCTTCATGTATGGCCTGTGGCCNATCGCCTGGATCATTGTCGCGGCTGTTTTCTTGTACAAAATCACCGTGAAGACCGGGCAGTTCGACATTATCCGCAGCTCGGTGCTGTCGATCACTGAAGACCAGCGTTTGCAAATGTTGTTGGTGGGCTTTGCGTTCGGCGCGTTCCTGGAAGGCGCGGCAGGCTTTGGCGCGCCAGTGGCGATCACCGCCGCCTTGTTGGTGGGGTTGGGCTTCAACCCGTTGTATGCGGCGGGCTTGTGCCTGATCGCCAACACCGCGCCGGTGGCGTTTGGCGCGATGGGCATCCCGATCACGGTCGCTGGGCAGGTCACCGGCCTCGACCCGTTCCATATCGGGCAAATGNNGCGCCAACTGCCGTTGCTGTCAGTGATTGTGCCGTTCTGGTTGGTGGCGATCATGGACGGCTGGCGTGGCATCCGTGAAACCTTCCCGGCCATCCTGGTGGCGGGCGTCTCATTCGCCGTGACGCAATTCTTCACCGCCAATTTCATTGGNCCTGAACTGCCTGACATCACCTCCGCCCTGGTCAGCCTGATCTGCCTGACCCTGTTCCTGAAAGTGTGGCATCCCCGCAATATTTTCCGTTTTGAAGGCCAGGAACGCAGTGAGCAGAAGCCGCAGACGGCAACCTACAACGCTGGGCAAATCTTCAAAGCCTGGTCGCCGTTCATTATCCTCACTGCCATGGTGACCCTCTGGAGCCTGAAGCCGTTCAAAGCCTTGTTTGGCAAGGATGGCGCACTGGAAAGCTGGGTGTTCAAGGTTTCCGTGCCGTTNCTGGACAAGCTCGTGACCAAAATGCCGCCGATCGTGGCGGAAGCCAAGCCATATGAGGCGGTTTACAAGTTTGACTGGTTCTCCGCCACCGGCACCGCCATTTTCCTGGCCGCGCTGATCACCATCTTTGTGCTGCGGATGAAACCGGCGGAAGCCCTGCGCACGTTCACTGAAACCCTGAATGACCTGAAACGCCCGATCTATTCCATCGGCATGGTGCTGGCGTTCGCGTTTGTCGCCAACTATTCCGGCTTGTCCGCGACCCTGGCGCTGTTGCTGGCGGGAACCGGCGCAATGTTCACCTTCTTCTCGCCGTTCCTGGGGTGGCTGGGCGTGTTCCTGACCGGCTCCGACACCTCCTCCAATGCGCTGTTTTGCAGCTTGCAGGCGAACACCGCGCATCAGATCGGTGTGCATGACACCTTGCTGGTGGCGGCCAACACCACCGGCGGCGTCACCGGCAAGATGATTTCCCCGCAATCCATCGCCGTGGCCTGCGCTGCGGTGGGGCTGGTGGGGCATGAGTCTGACCTGTTCCGTTTCACCCTCAAGCACAGCCTGCTGTTCGCCGCCATTGTGGGCGTCATCACCACGCTGCAAGCNTTATGTATTCCCGTGGATGATCCCGTAACAGGTGATCGGGAGGTTATCCCTGTGTTACACTCGGTCTTACCAAAATTGGTAAGACCAGAGTGTAATATGAAGCACAGCCGACTCTCCGATCAGATTGCTGAACAACTTGAATCCATGATAATCGAACAGGGGTTGAAAGCAGGCGAACGCCTGCCTGCCGAACGCCAACTGGCGGAACAGTTGCAGGTGTCGCGCCCCTCCCTGCGTGAAGCCATCCAGAAATTGGCCAGCAAGGGCATACTTGCCAGCAAGCGTGGCGGCGGCACTTACGTCCAAGACGCGCCGCATGCCGCTTTTGTGCANCCGATGCTGGCGTTGTTCCGCGAAAACCCCGAATACCGCTTTGATGTGCTGGAAATACGCCATGCGCTGGAAGGCAACGCCGCTTTTTACGCCGCCCTGCGCGCCACCGATGAGGACAAAGCGCACATCCTNGAAAAACTTCGACCGGATGCTGGAGCTGCATGGCGACAAGGGCCGATGGCGGAAGCCCGCGCCGACGCCGCGTTTCACCTGTCCATTGTCGAAGCCTCGCACAATCTGGTGTTGCTGCACGTCATGCANGGCCTGTTTAGCCTGTTGCAAAGCAGCATTTCCCACAACCTGGACAAGCTTTACACCATCCCACGCGTGTTTGAGCCACTCAGCAACCAACACGAAACCTTACTGAGTGCAATCCTCAATGGCGCCCCGGAAAAAGCCCGTGCTGCCGCTCAGGAGCACCTGACGTTTGTCGAAGAATCCCTCAAGAAAATTGACGAAGAAGAAGCCCGCAAACTGCGCTCAATGCGCCGTCTGACCACCCTTGGAGCCTATCCATGACCGCTAGACCCGATACCGTTTACTTNTTTGGCACTTGCCTGATTGANCTGGTTTACCCGCAGGCGGGCGTCTCTGCCGTGCAGCTGATCCAGCGTGAAGGCGTNAAAGTCATCTTCCCGCAGGCGCAAACCTGCTGCGGGCAACCTGCCTGGAACTCCGGCTACCGCGACGAAGCCCGCGCCGTTGCCCGCACCCAGATTGCCTTGTTCCCCAAGCCCATCCCCATCATCATCCCCTCCGGTTCCTGCGCCGGGATGATGAAACTGCATTACCCGGAACTGTTCGCCGGGCAGCCGGAGGAAACCAAAGCGCTGGAGGTGGCCGGGCGCGTCTACGAACTCACTGAATTCCTGGTCGATGTGCTGCATATCGAGCTGAAGGATCTGGGTGCGCCGGTGAAAGTGGCAGTGCACACTTCCTGTTCCGCCCGCCGTGAAATGCAGGTGGCCGACAAGATTGAATCCCTGCTCGACCAACTCAGCAACGTCACCAAGCTGGAGCAAATCCGCAAGACCGAATGCTGCGGCTTCGGCGGCACTTTCGCGCTCAAACAGCCGGAAATTTCCGCCTCGATGGTGCTGGAAAAGGTCGACACCATCCGTGACACCGGCGCTGACCGGCTGGTCGGGCAGGATGTCGGTTGCCTGATGAATATCGGCGGCACCATGGAAAAGCAGAGNTATGCAATCCCACAGCAGCACATTGCCGAGTTTTTGTGGGAACGCACCGGGGTGCCGCATGATGTCCGAATTCCGCCAACACGTCATCGAAAACCTCGCCAAGCCCAATGTCCGCGCCAATTTCCGCAAGGCAATGGATGGCCTGATGCAACGCCGCCTCGACCAGTTCCCCGACCCGGTGGAGCTGGAACGCATCCGCACCCAGGCGCAGGCCATCCGCGCCAACGCCCTGGGCAAACTGCCGGAATTGCTGGAGCAACTGGAAGCCAACCTCACTGCCAACGGCATCCAAGTGCACTGGGCTGAAACNCCCGAAGAAGCCAACAATATCGTGCTTGGCATTATGCAACAGCACGACGCCAAAATGCTGATCAAGGGCAAGTCGATGGTGTCGGAAGAAATGGGCATGAACCATTTCCTCGAACAATACGGCATCGATTGCCTCGAATCTGACCTGGGCGAATTCATTATCCAGCTGGCGCACGAACCGCCTTCGCACATCGTCGCCCCCGCCATCCACAAAAGCCGCCAGGACGTGGCGAAACTGTTCAACGAAAAGTTTCCCGACATCCCCTACACCGAAAACATTGACGACATGACCCAGTCGGCGCGACGTATCCTGCGCGACAAGTTTTACGCGGCTCCGGTTGGCATTTCCGGCGTCAATTTCGCAGTGGCGGAAACCGGCACGCTGTGCNNGGTGGAAAACGAAGGCAATGGGCGCATGTCCACCACAGTGCCCAAAGTGCACATCGCCGTCACCGGCATTGAAAAGGTGGTGGAAAAGTTCAGCGATATTCCGCCGCTGTTGAGCATCCTCACCCGTTCTGCCACCGGCCAGCCGATCACCACTTACTTCAATATGATCAGCAGCCCACGCAAACCGGGCGAAAAGGACGGNCCGGAAGAAGTGCATCTGGTGCTGCTGGACAATGGGCGTTCCAATATTTACAGCGACCCGGAACTGCTGGCGACCCTGCGCTGCATCCGCTGCGGCGCGTGCATGAATCATTGCCCAGTTTACACCCGCATCGGCGGGCACAGTTACGGCACGGTTTACCCTGGNCCTATCGGCACCATCCTGGAGCCGCAGAAAGCCGGGCTGGACGTGCACGGCGAACTTACCCAGGCATCCACCCTGTGTGGTGCATGCGGGGAAGTCTGCCCGGTGCGCATCCCGATTCCCACCCTGATCAACCGCCTGCGTTACGAAGGCGTGCGCAAGGACGCGAGCACCACCCCTGGCACCGGCAGCCGCCGCAAAACCAGCGAAGCCGCCGCCTGGAAAAGCTGGTCGTGGTCGGCCTCACATCCTGCCATCTACAATTTCGGCACAAAAGCCGTTTCCCGTTTGCGCGGGGTGCTGCCAATGAACATGAATGCATGGACGACCGTGCGTTCCGCNCCCCAATTGGCCGAGAAAACCCTGCACGAACGCCTGAAGGAACTGGGAGTCAACGATGAATAATTCTCCTACCGCCCGCAACAACATCCTGCAACGCCTGCGTGCGCCGCAGCGTCCGGCCTGCGACTTCGCCGAACGCGACCATTACAGCCGTTTCGACTGGGACAAGGCCGAACGGGTACGCCGTTTCAGCGAACGCATGACCGCAGTACGTGCTGAAATCCATCACGCTGGGCGCGCTTCCGGCTGGAAAAGCTGGTGGAAATCTGCCGCGAAAAGAAGCTGAACAACCTGCTGCTTTCCCCCATACCGAATGGGGGCAGGCGATTGGCGCGCAGGCCGAGCGTTTCCCGGAACTGCGCCATTACGACCAACCCATCGATGGCTGGAAACAGGAAATGTTCTATGGCATTGATGCCGGTTTCACCAGCACACTGGGCGGGATTGCTGAAACCGGTACGCTGATCCTGTGGCCGGATGCGGAAGAGCCACGCCAGATGTCGCTGGTTCCGCCCGTGCACATTGCCGTGCTGGACACCGACAAGCTGTACACCACCTTCGCTGAAGCTGTGCGCGAACAAGGCTGGGTGGAAAGGGGCTTGCCAACCAATGCACTGCTGGTTTCCGGCCGTCGAAGTCGGCGGATATTGAGCAGACGCTGGCGTATGGGGTGCATGGTAGAAAGAGCTGGTGGTGATCATGCTCTAAATGCCCGTTGAAATTATGGATATTATTTTTGACATGGACACTACCGGCGGAAGCTGGCTAACCGTTAAGGGCGTATAGATTACACCGGAGGCGGCATCCCGCCTGATGTGTCCAGAAATTCCATGCAATCCACCCTAGGGTGGATTTTTAGAGGTTCCCTACTGTAATAGAGACGGTTTATTCTATTACGGTGTGATCCGGTAGCATGTGTGATATCCAACGATGCGAGCATTTCTTTTCATTTTTGTTTGCAGCTTGCTGTTTTTTCAAACAGTCAACGCGGCGTTTGCGGCCAGCCTCCCGCCTCCCAGGCATACAGGACGGCCCCGCCCACAGGATCCCGCCATCATTCCCCTGACAGGGGAGGAGCAAGCTTGGTTGGCAGGGCGGGGTGGGCAAGCGTTGCGCTATTGTTTCAGCCCTATCTGGCAACCGTATGATTTTTTGGATAAAGGCCAGCACAAGGGAATTTTCGCTGACTACCTGCAACTCATGTCCAGGCGTTTGGGCGTTCCCCTGGAGCCTGTCATTAGCCATAGCTGGAGCGAGGCTCTCCAGTTTGCCCGCGAAAGGAAATGTGACCTGATCACCGCTGTGGTCAAAACGCCCGAGCGTGAAAAATATTTGGCTTTTACCACGCCCTATTTTCATGCAACCCATGTCCTGCTGGCCAAGTCTGACCAACCGTTCATCCAGTCGATTGCTGACATCGCCGATAANAAAATAGCTGTACCAAAGGATGGCGCCATCGCCGACATGTTGCGGCGCGATTACCCGGAGACCCAGTTTGTCGATGTCGCATCCCCGGACGAATTGTTCAAGGCGGTTGAAAATGGCGATGCCTACGCGGGGGTTGCGGCGTTTGCGCATGGCCTGCAAATCATCCAGCAGGGGCTGTACAATCTGAAGATTATTGGCAAGCTGGATTACGACTACCCTATTTCCATCGCTGTCCGCAATGACGCCCCGGAATTGCTCTCCATCATGCAACGGGCGGTCGATTCCCTGACGCAAGCCGACCACAACACCATTAACCGTAACTGGAACTCCGTCAAGGTCGTTGAAAGCATCGACCATTCCCTGCTTTGGAAACTTGCGCTGGCGGCTGCTTTGGTGCTGTTAGGCAGCGGTTACTGGAACCGCAAACTGNNGCGCCTCAACACGGCGCTGCAACGNGCCAAGGAAGAGGCTGTGCAGGCTGATCAGGCCAAAAGCCTGTTTCTGGCGAATATGAGCCATGAAATCCGCACGCCGCTGAACGCCGTGACGGGGTTTGGGTATCTGTTGCAGCAGACGGAATTGACGCCGCAACAGGCGGATTACCTCCATAAAATGCAGTCATCATCCCGGGCGCTGCTGAGGATTATCGACGATATTCTGGATATGTCGAAAATCGAGGCCGGTAAACTGAAGTTGCATGCAACGGCTTTCCGGCTCAGTGACATTTTGCAGCAGGTCACTTCCCTGTTTGAAGGGCAGGCTCGGCANAAAGGCCTGGGCTTTCACCTTTCGGTCGCTGCTGATATGCCCGCCTGCCTGATCGGCGATCCGCAACGGCTTACCCAAGTGCTGCTGAACCTCGTCAGCAACGCCGTCAAATTCACNCAATCAGGGGAAATCCGCATCGGCATTACGCTGTCGGCGCAAGTGGCGGACAAAGTCCGGCTGCAATTCCAGGTTGCCGACACCGGCATTGGCGTCAGCGCCGAGCAGAAACAAAAGTTGTTCAAGCCTTTTTCCCAGGTGGACAGCTCCTTCACCCGACAGCATGGCGGCAGCGGCTTGGGCTTGGCGATTAGCCAGACCCTGGCGCTCCTCATGAATGGCAATATCCAGCTGGACAGCCAGCCAGGGCAGGGCAGCACCTTTATCTTTAGCGCCGAATTGGCCTCTGCCAAGAGCACACGCCCATCCACACTATCCCCGCCGCCTCGCCTATCAAGTTGCCGGACAGCCNNCCACATTTTGCTGGTTGAGGATGACCTCCTCAACCAACTGTTTGCTTGTGAATTGCTGCAACAGGCGGGGGTCGATGTGACGGTGGCGCACAATGGCGTGGAGGCGCTGGAAGCGTTGGGGAAAGCCCCGTTCCAACTGGTGTTCATGGATATCCAAATGCCGCAGATGGATGGCTATGAAACCGTCCGCCAGATCCGTTCCCATGAGGAATGGCGCCACCTGCCGATTGTCGCCATGACAGCGCACACCATCTCTACCGAACGGGAGAAATGTCTGGCTGCGGGGATGGATGACTACCTGACCAAACCGATCGAACCCGCCCGTATCACGGACATGTTGCTAAAGTGGACGTTAGCTCCCCAACACGCTCTGTAACCGCATACCAGACCTGCGCCAGCATCTGTCGCCGTCAGCTTTTGCCGCCAAATTTGCCGAATGCGTCCATCCATTGCCGGAACACATCCATATTGCCGACCACGCCATGCCGGAAGAACCCCATCGGGTCAAAGCCTTCCGCGCCTTCCTGCATTTTTTCAGCATGTAGCTCATCACTTCCTTGTTGAACTCCTGCACATCCGGCAAGCCCATCAGGCGGCGCATTTCTTCCGGCGTGATCTCTACATCAATCCTCACATTCATATCGCTCTCTCTTGTTGCTTGTTGTCATGTCCTCATTCTGCCACAGAACAGGCGGCCTGGATGCAATCAATCCAATAATACCGTCCATAACACATATCTTGCCTATAATCGTTAACAGGCTTGCAAAGGAAACCATGACATGAGTGAAGAGCAACCATCACCACCGCCCCCTTCCCCCATGACACGGCTGGAACGTCTCGGCGCACTGCTGCGACGCGGGCGGAATATCTTACAGAATTTCAGCATCAGCGCATTGACGGAAAAGCTGATGGCGCTGTTGCGCCTGTTCGCCAGCCTNGGCCTGCTGCTGATTGTGACTTTCGTCATCTATCGGGCNATTCAAAGCGCCCAATTGGTGCTGGTCAAACCCTTCGCCATTCCCCAAAGCATGGCGGGCATCCACGCCGATGTTGGCCGGGTCATCGCCAACAACCTCAAGCAAGAGTTGCTGGATGCGGAAAATGGCATCTACACCACGGTCAAGCGCAGCAGCAATGGCAACGGCAAGGTCAATATTGAAGCCGTCACCGGCGTGTCGGAAGATTATTTGCTGGGCTCCAACATCAAGCTGCCGGAAACCGGCATTTCCATCAACGACGTGGTGGAATTCATCGGCAGCATTTTCGGGCGGCGCAACATCACCGGCTCGGTCTACTACGACCAAGGCAAGCTGTTCCTGCAAGTGGAGCTGGAAGGCCGCACCTTCATTTTCCAACGCGACCTGCAAGGCCGTGACCCCAGNGCGCTGAACCTCGACCTGATCACCGACATGCTGCATGAAGGCCGCACCAAATTGCTGAGTGTGGCTTCGGAAAGCCATAACCTGTATTACTACTGCACTGGCGAGGTCGACACCATCGAGCACCCGGACGGCAAGCTCGGCCAATGGTTCGACTACTGCACCCAGTTGAACAACAGCCAGATCACGCCGGAAGACCTCGACAAACTGCTGCATGCGCTGCGTTCNCCTGACTTGCGGTACGCAGCCGATGACAACGACACCCTGCGGCATATCCTGGGGCAAACCATCGGCAACGCCATCGACAAAACCCACCTGATCTGCCCGGATTACCCCAAAACCAAGACATGCAAGACGCCAGACAGCCTCCCCCAACCCACCATTGCCATCCGCATTCCCCAGCCGCCACCGGCATTGCCGCCTGCGCCCGTCACCCCTTACCCCGTCTTGCCGGACGCCAGCGCTTTCCGCGCCAACGCCATCAGCACCCGCAGCATGATCAGTATGGCCGGGGCTGAAAACGCAGGTGTTGGCGCAGACAGCGCNCCCCTGATTGAACTGCCGTCAGTGCAGGAGTTGCAGGCGGGTTGCGTCGGCAAGCCGCTGGCCAGCCCACAGGATCGGATGGCCTCCAACCAGACGGAAAGCGACGCCAAACTACTATTCAACAACAACCGCAATGAACAGGCGCTGCAAAAATACGCCCAGGCTATCGACCAGAACTGCAACAATGTGTTCGCTTGGGCGAACATGGGTGTCCTGCTGCTGGCAGATGGGGCATTGCAAAGCCCGGAACAGGCGCAGATGGCGTTGGAATATGCCGTCCAGATCAACGACCGCATTGACTGGATACAAAACAGCCTGTGTATTGCCCGCGCTTACGCGGGCGCGCCTGCGCCACTGGAAAGCCTGCTGAATGACCCTGCCTGCCTGGCCGCGCGCGCCATCAACCCCGCCAACAAGGTGGTGCTGGACAAGCAATTCTACCTCGCCATCGCCGACCACTATTTCGCCCAGCAACAATACCCGGACGCCTTCAGCGCCTATCAGCAAGCCATGAGCGTGAATCGCAAGCGCGACTGCAACACCAGCAAGGCGATCAGCAAACTCTACCTGCTGGAAAATGAACATCAGGTCAAAGGAGCCTGGCAGGCGGCCTGCGACATCCTGAACGACGCAACGCCATTGCCCGACAACCGGGTCAGCGCCTGTGAAGACAAGCTGGCGGCATTCAAATGCCCATAGGGGAAAATCAAGCATTATTCCTGGTGCCCCGAACAGACCCTATAATGGGCGCTAAACCAGTAACGGGAGAATAACAATGCCAACCGAAGCCATCTTCGCCGCTAGCCCCTATATTAAGCGCCAGCTCGAACGCCACCCCGACTGGCAGGCGTTCTGCGCAGCCAGCCAGCCCTATACGGAAGGCGAACTCTTCCAGAAAGTCGCCGCCGAAATCCGTGGCATTCCCGACCACAACACCTTGCTGCGCGTGGTGCGGCAAATCCGCCACCGGGAAACCGTGCGCATCGCTTGGCGCGACCTGTCCGGCATGGCGGATACGGCTGAAACGCTGGTTGACGCTTCCGACCTTGCTGACGCGCTGACGGATGCCGCGCTCAATTGGTGCCACGCCGAGCTGGCCGACCGGCATGGCGAACCGCGTGACAGTGGGGGCGAAGCGCAGCAGATGGTGATTCTCGGCATGGGCAAGCTGGGCGGGCGCGAGTTGAACTTTTCCTCCGACATCGACCTGATTTTCGCCTTTCCGGAAAACGGTGATACGGACGGCAAGCGCCCGCTCGACAACCAGGGCTTTTTCGTGCGCCTGGGACAGCGGCTGATCGGCGTGCTCGGGCAGACCACCGCTGACGGCTTCGCCTACCGCGTCGACATGCGCCTGCGGCCNTTCGGCGAGGCGGGCGCACTGGCGCTTTCGTTCGATGCGATGGAGCATTACTACGAAACCCACGGGCGCGAATGGGAGCGCTACGCCCTGATCAAGGCGCGGGTGATGGCGGGCGACCAACGGCAAGGCGCGGAACTGTTGGAGCGCCTGCGCCCCTTCGTTTACCGCCGCTACCTGGATTACGGCGCGGTCGAACAATTGCGCGACATGAAGGCCATGATCAACCGTGAAGCCGAGCGCCGTGGCAAATATCAGGACGTGAAACTGGGCAGCGGCGGCATCCGTGAAGTTGAATTCACCGCCCAGGTGTTCCAATTGATGCGCGGTGGCCGCATTCCGGCATTGCGGGAACGCAACCTGCTGAAAACGCTGGATGTCCTGCAAGAGCAACGGCTGTTGTCGGTAACCGGCCACAGCGTACTGCGCAGCGCTTACCTGTTCCTGCGCCGCACTGAAAACCGCCTGCAAATGTGGAACGACGAGCAGACGCATTCCCTGCCCGACAGGCCGGAACAGCAGTTTGCCCTCGCCGTCAGCATGGGGTTTGGCGACTGGACCAGCTTCTGCACCGAACTTAACCGCCATCAGCAGGCGGTCGCGGGCGTTTTCCAACACATTTTCGCCCTGGAGCAGCAGAACCGGCAGCCGTTGCCGGAACATCCCGCCATTCAGGCGCTGGTCAACAGCCGTTTGTACAACACCCTGACCGACACCGGGCGCAGCCGCCTCGACCGCTTGTTGCCTGCGTTGCTGGACGCTTGCCAGAGCCGGGCTGACCCCGAACAGGCGTTGGAGCGTTGCCTGCGCATCATCCAGAAAATTGCGCCGCGTTCCGGCTACATCGCCATGCTGGCCGACAACCCCAATGCGCTGGAGCAATTCGTGCGGCTGGTCAGCGCCAGTTTGTGGATCACCAGCCAGTTGACCCAGCACCCAATCTTGCTCGACCAGTTGCTCGATTCCCGCCAGCTTTACACACCGCTCAACCGTGAGGAATTGGGCACCGAGCTGCGGCAGGAGCTGGAGCGCATTGACGAAGGCGACACTGAACAGGTGATGGAGCGCCTGCGCCAGTTCAAGCAGGCGCAGGTGCTGCGGGCGGCGGCGGCGGACATTACCGGCGTGCTGCCGCTGATGAAGGTTTCCGACCAATTGACCTGGATCGCCGAAGCGGTGCTGGAAGAAAGCCAGCGCCATGTGTGGGGAACCATGACAGCGCAAACCGGCGCTCCCACCTATCAGGAGGAGGATGGTTCCACCCATGAGGCCGGTTTCGCCATTATCGGCTATGGCAAGCTGGGCGGGCTGGAACTGGGCTATGGCTCCGACCTCGACATCATTTTCCTGCACGACAGCCATGGGCAGGCGCAGCATACCAACGGCGGCAAGACATTGGAAAACTTGGTGTTTTACGCCCGTTTTGCACAAAAGATCATTCACACGCTGACAACCTTCACGCCTGCGGGGCGCTTGTACGAAACCGACATGCGGTTGCGCCCTAGTGGCTCCTCCGGCCTGCTGGTCAGCAGNCTTGAGGCGTTCCGCCGATACCAGGAGGAAAAAGCCTGGGCATGGGAACATCAGGCNCTGCTGCGCGCCCGCGCCATTACCGGNCCGGCAAGCTTGCGCGCCGCATTTGACCAGATTCGCCGCGACACCCTGTGCCGCCCACGTGACAGAAGCTTATTGCGCCAGGAGGTGGCGGCCATGCGCCAGAAAATGTGGGGCAGCCTGGGCAGCAAGAATTCCGCTGTTTTCAACCTGAANAAAGACCCGGGCGGCATTACCGACATTGAGTTCATGGTGCAATACCTGATCCTANNCCATGCCCAGGAATATCCGGAGCTGGTGCGCTGGAGCGACAATGTGCGCCAGTTGCAATCCCTGCGGGAGGTTGGCCTCCTGACGGAGGGGCAAGCGGAAACGCTGGCGGATATTTACCGCACCTTGCGCGACCGGATTCATGCCTTGTCCTTGCAGGAAGAGGAGGCGGTGGTGGCGGTGGAACAATTCGCCCCTGAACGTGAATACGTGCGGGAGGCATGGGCGACGCTGATAAATGCAGGCAGGCAATAGCCGCCGTTTGTCCACCTGCTTATTATCGCCAGGGTAATTTTGCGTAGAATCAGAAGCGTATCAACCAGACCCAATGAATCAATTATGCGTACCGGTTTGCTGTTTCTGCTTCTCGTATTCGGTTTGTCCTGCTTTTCAGCCCAGGCGGAAATCTACCGTTGGGTGGATGCGCAGGGCAATGTCATGTACGGCGACAATCCNCCCAAGAAGGAAGCTGCCAAGCCGGTGGCTCTGCCATTACTGACGGTGGCGGATAGCTTCGCGCCCAAACAACAGGCGCAGCAAGAGGAAGCACCCAAACAAGGGCAGGATGAAAGCGAAGCCTATTCCGATTTCAAGATCACCTCGCCTGCCGCTGAGGACGCCGTCCGCAGCAATGATGGCGCTGTTGCCGTCAGCCTGTCGCTGAAACCAAAATTGAAGGCGGGCGATGGCATTGTGCTGTACCTGGATTCCAAACAGGTGGCCGCTGGCGAGTCGTTGTCGTTCAATCTGACCGAGGTGGAGCGCGGTGAACACAGCGTGTTTGCTGTCCTCAACGACGCCAAAGGCAACATTATCCAAAATACCGAACCAGTAAAATTCAGCGTGCTGCGCCATTCTGTCTTGAACAATCAATAGCACCCGCTTATGATTTAAGCTTCAATGCCGGTGTAGCTCAGTTGGTAGAGCACGTCATTCGTAATGATGGGGTCGGGAGTTCGATTCTCTTCACCGGCACACTTTCAGCTTCCCAATGGTTCCATCCGTAGCGGAAAGCCAGTGAAAACAGCCAGATATGGCTTAGTTATATTCCCATGACGTACCAAGCGCACCATAGCAGCACGCCCTTTTGCGGTATCCTCCCGGTATCCACCCCCATAGGAGCCGATACCGTGAAATTGCGCCTTACCGATACCGCAGTGAAGAACGCCAAACCCAAACCAGACGGCAAGCCAGCCAAGCACACCGACGGCGGCGGCCTGTACCTTTGGGTAAGCCAGTCGGCCAAGGTCTGGCGATACGACTACGCCCGCCCGATCCTGAAAAGCCGCAACACGATGGTGATAGGCCATTACCCTGAATTGTCGCTACGTGACGCCCGCGACCTGCACCAGGCGGCGCGTGACCTGCTGGCGCGTGGCATTGACCCAGCGGAACACCGGAAGGCGCAGGAAGCCGCAGAACGCGACCAGATAGGAAACAGCTTTGAGGCCGTGGCGCTGGAATGGCTGGTGAAGTTCCGACATACATGGGCTGGCAGCACCTACAACAAGATAACCGGCATCCTTGCCCGTGCCGTGTTTCCCTGGATTGGTTCCGTACCCATTGGGGAACTTGAGCCGCCCGACGTGCTGGCAGTGCTACGCAGGCAGGAGGCAGGCGGCAAGCTGGAAACGGCGCACAAGGCGCGGCAATACATCGGGCAGATATGCCGTTATGCCGTGGCAACTGGACGGGCTACCCGCGACCCTACGCCCGACCTGAAAGGCGCTATCCCGCCCGTAATCAACAAGAGCTATGCAGCACTCACCAACCCGCAGGAAGTCGGTAAGCTGATGCAGGACATAGCCAAGTATTCCGGCAGGTTTGAAACCCGTCTGCTGATGCAGGCAAGCGCCTATATGTTCACGCGCCCCGGCGAAGTCAGACAGATGCAGTGGGCAGAGATCAACCCCGACCGCACCCAATGGCTGATCCCGGCAGAACGCATGAAGCTACGCCANGAACACATTGTTCCATTATCCCGCCAGATGCTTGCGCTACTGGATGACATCAGGCCACTTACCGGACACCGGCAGTATGTTTTCCCCGGCAGGAACGACCCGAGGCAACCGGCAAGCAATAGCGTGGTGAGGCAGGCGCTTATCAGGATGGGCTACCCGCCCGACGTGATGCAGGCGCACGGTTTCCGCTCAACTGCCAGCACCCTGTTACATGAGGAATTGCACTACCCTTCCGACGTGATAGAAAAGCAGCTTGCCCACAATGTTGGTTCCAAGGTGCGGCGAGTTTATGACCGCAGCCAGTACCTACCGGAACGCACAAAAATGATGCAGGAATGGGCGGATTATCTTGATGGTCTGATGGGTGCGGGGGCGGGATAGTTACAACATTTACAACAAAGCCGAAAAACGCTTGTAAGCTCATGAATATAAAGGATTTTTCGTGTTGTAACTGACTTACAACACGGTTACAACAGTTACAACAACACAGCCCTGTTTTTCCTGCTTTATTGCAATATAATCAATTGGTTAAGATTGTTGTAAGTGTTGTTGTAACTGTTGTCGTGAGAATGCTGTTGTAACTGTTGTTGTAAGTGCAGCAGCACGGCTAACCAACGCACCAGACGCTCCACAAGCAGCGCACCAACAAGCGCGGCTATCACACCAGAAAACGGAAACGGGGCGCTATGGGCTACTGGCGGCGCTGGATGCGTGGAGCCAGAAACTTGAAGAAACCCTCTTCGGGCAGGCAGCAAGCAACGTGGTTCCCTTCCATAAGTCGGCATAATCCACCCACAAACCAACTGCAAGAGCCGGACTCTGATCCGGCTTTTTGTGGGCGGCTGTACTTGCTGTACTTAAACGGTCTTTTTCTACTGAAAGTGTTGACGAAAAACCAAGGAAGAATATTAGGCGCTGCTTATATTTGGCCGTGACTGACCCAACATTTTTTTGACCCCCTCCCCGGCAGTTTTCAAAGTACAGGAAGTACAGCAAGTACAGGATTTACACCAACAGGTGCATGGAACGGGGTAAGACAGCATCCTTGCCTATGGTTATGCTGTTTCAAAACGCAGAACAACAACTACAACATCTTGCGTATGGTTGCCACAAAAGCCCGTGCAAGACACAATATATTATGTTTATCCCACTAAGATAGTGACCTATGGCAGCATTTGAACCAGGACACAACAAGGTAGGCGGACGGCAACCCGGCTCCCTGAACAAAACCACGCTTGAAGGCCGCCAGATTGCCCTTGGCTTCGCAGCAGAGGCCATGCAGACGGCTGTGGACATCATGCGCGACCTGGAAGCACCCCACACCACACGGCTTGCGGCATGTATCGACATCATGAACCGGGCATGGGGCAAGCCTACGCAGGCGGTAAGCGTTGATGCTGAATCGGAACCACTCCAAATCCTGATACGGCATTTCACAGATGCAGTGCCTACGGAACCGGCAGACATTGGGGAACCTGCCCCGAACCAGCCACGGTTATTGTGATGCTTCTTATAGTTTGATGTCATCCCAAAACACAAAACCGTATACAAAACAATGTTCCGTTACTGCTATATCGCATAATTGCACAGTCAGGCTATCGCCACTGCGGTATTTCCATCCTTTGCTTTCCATGCATGTGCGCAGGTATATATTACTCTGGATTAATCCTCCATTACCTGTGTATCCATCAATGTGATTTTTATTGCATCGAGTTCGCAAGAGGCGAAATCCTGTTTAGCACCGCACCCTGCAAGCAACAGCAGGACGCCAAGAATCAAAGCCCTTTTCATGATTTCAGCCCTTTGTTGTGTTGAGCCTTCAACATACCGCTTGTCGTGTGCGCAGGAAATGACAGCGGTCACTATTTATGGCGATTGCCGAGTTCTGGAAGACTTCGGCAGCGATCCGGCGCACATCCTCAACAGTTAAGCCCTTGCCTTCATCAGCATGACCACCTGCAAGCCATTCATCCAGCATCAAAGCTATTTGGGTGTTCAGCGACCGACCGTTAGCCTTGGCTAGGGCTTCGATTCTGGCGCGTGTTTCTGGTTCAAGCCGCAATGAGTAGGGCTGTGGTCTGGTGTCTTCAGTCATTCGCGCATTATCTCCAAATGACTCCACATAAGCCAATCATTCCAGATAATTCCAGTTGACTCCATAATGTTGGAAGGGTTATATTCATAACTCCAAATAACTCCAACGGAATTAGACATGAATCAGGAATCAAGGCCAAATCCATACCCGTTACGCCTGGAAGATGATCTTTCTCAATGGGTAAAGGCACAAGCAAAGGCTGGCGACCGCAGCATAAACGCACAGATTAACCGTTTGATTCGGGAATCGAAGGAAGCCGCAGAACAGCGGAACAAGTAACCAGAAACCGCCCCACCGCAGTGTTACCAGCACCAGCGGCAGGACTTCACTTAAACGACTAAACAGGAGTCGATCAAATGCAACCCAATATTACCAAAACCCACTCAGATAGCGCCATTTCAGACCTGAAAGCGGCAATGGCAGACCTAAAAGTTTCCACGCTGGTTTTCTGCCTGATTATCGTCATCGCGGCGGTGCTGTCATGAGCAAGTACACCGTTTACACCTTGCGCACACTGGCGGCGGCGTCAAGCGCGGCGTCTGCTGTAGCGGCATCACCGGCAGTCCTGCATCTGGCTGGTGCTGTGGCCGGTTCGCTGGGGCTGGTGTGCAGTTCCGCTATTACGCTGGCAGGCTGGCATATCGCAAGCACTGAGACGAACACCGACAAACGCCTCATTGCTGGCGCTGTGGCGCTGGCATTTGCGGGCGCGATGGCTGCCGGTATCCATGCGTCTGGCGATCTGCAAACCGCCCAGGACGCAACAGGCGCGGCGCAACAGGCCGACAGACTGTATCAGCAGCAGGAATCCTCCCGCATGGCTGCATTGTCTGCCGTGACTGCCGAATTACGCGCCACCCAAAAGAGCAAGTATCCGGGCGAATACGCGGCGCTACAGAAGCAAGTCGACAAGCTTTCCACCCCATCGCCACGGCAGGCAACCGCCTCACAAGTTACCCAGGGGCTGGCAGATACCGGCGGCGTTTATCGCTGGGCAATGGCGGGAATGTATGAGGTGTTTGCCCCTGTATTGTTGTTGCTGGCGGGCATGTTTTCGCGCCGTGGCCACGCTGGCCACGCTACCGAAACCACCGGACACGCTCACGGACACGACGTGGACACGCTCCCGGCCACGCAAAACCTGAAAGCAAGCGCTGGCGCGGGTTCCACGCTGGCCACGCTCCCGGCCACGCTGGCCACGGACGTGGACACGGACGAAAACGACGCGGACACGGAAGGGGAAACCTACCGTTACGCTGACCCATGGAAAACGGCACTTGCTGGCATCCGTGGACGCCGTGTGGACACGACCGAAGCCGGAAATGTCACGAGGCAAGCAGTCATGGATTACGCAAATTGCAACAAGCAAGACGCCGTGTACGCCATGGGCGTTTCCGTGCAGGAAGGCCACCTGGAGAAATCCGGCGAAGGCAGGAACGCACGTTACACCTACCCAGAACAAGCGCTGAGGGCAGTCAAATGAGCAGCCGAATCGTAAACGAATGGTGGGGGCTGACAGGGGCAGGCTTGAAAGCCTTCTTTTGGGGAATGGCGGCTGGTGTCGCCTTGTGCCTGTATGCCAGCCACGACGATAAACCAATTCAACAAGCTGATACTGCCGTATCTGATGCGCCTGTGAGCGCGGAAGGTCGGCAATTCCTGAACGCATGGTGCGAAAAGAATTACCGGGGAATGAATATGTACGGTGATCGTTACTACGGGGCGAATGCCTCAACCTTTATCGGCTGGGCTGTTACTGCCGTTTCTGGCGTTAGCCTTGCTTCCAGCCTGCTGACCGACGTGCCAGTTCTGGAAGTGGGCGGAAGCACCACCNNGAGCGCGGTTTCTGCCGTGGTTGGCGTGGGCGTAGGTGTCGCCCTGATTAAATCCAAGGAAACCATCGGCGGCATTATGGCCATTGCCCTGACTGCATCACTGCTGGCCAACGGCGTAAGCCTCAATTTTGACCAGTTCGGGCGAGTAACCAAAGGCGCATACAACGGCTTTGTTCAGGGCGCTACAGCAGTTCAAGGCGGCGTGCGTGGGGCAACTGGCGCAACCAACACGGCCAATAATCCCCTGTTTTACGGTTACACGGAAGGCAGGAAACTGACGGCGGAAGAACTGGCGGCTTGCCAGTCTGGCGCAGCCTGGACGAACACAAGCGCAGGTATCCGCAACTGTTCGTCAGGCCATGTATGGAGCAAGGCGCAATGAATATGGTAACGACAATCTGGTTCTATTTCTGCATTCCAGTGTTGCGCTGGATTGCCGTTATTTTCATTGCCCATGCCTTCCTGAACCCTCTGCTGACCACATGGGCAGGTGACATGCTTGCCCAATACTGGCAACAGCTTGTGGACGAATTGCGGGGGCTGTTGCCGTGGTAACTGACAAGGATTTCAAGCGGTTAGAAGGCAAGGTTGACGCTATAGGACACGCCGTGAAGTCTGCCAATGATGCAGCAACAGCAGCGGCTAACATGCTACGCCCAGAACTGCCGTTCTATTTCGCCCTGCCCGTGGCTGCAATCGCTTACCTGATGATCGTCAACCCATTGCGCACCGCAGGCATGGAGATAAGCCCGTATGTGGATGCTGGTTACAGCAAGGTGCAATACGCTGGCGAAACCGTGGGCGCATGGCTGGCACGTCTGAATGTTGAAATGCCGGTCATGGTTTCCGGTCAGGCGATCCGTGGCCTATCCAACCGCCAGACCGGCGAACTGATGGCAGCGATCCGCCAGCGGGAGAACAGCGGGCGCTATGATGGCTGGAACCCTTACGGCTACGTGGGGGCGTATCAGGCAGGCGCGGCGGCACTAGCCCAGACCGGCTACATCAAGCGTGATGCCTACGACAAAGCCGAGGAGTGCATCCAGAAAGGGACTTGCGGCAAGGCGCATCTGGCGTTCATCCAGAACCCTGAAAACTGGACAGGNGGGCATTCCTACGCTGAGTTCATTAACACCCCAATGGTGCAGGACGCCTTTTTCATTGCGCTGGCCAACTTCAATGTTGAGTCCGGTTTCAAGCGTGGCGTGCTGCGTGCTGACAACCCAAAGCGTACAGCGGGATATATCGCGGCAAGCCACCTCAAGGGCGCTGGCGCGGCTGGTGACTGGTATCTGCACCATGACGATGATGCCGACGCCAACGGCGCAAAGGTGAGCGCATACGCGGCGCTGGGTGAGGGTGCAATCTCTGTTGATGCTGGCGTGATGCAGACCGCTACCCGCTTCATCGGGATGCGGGAGGACGCCAACCGCAAGGAACTGGCGGCATTCATCCAGAAAGCTGGTTTGCAGGTCAACCCGGATTCAACCGCATGGTGTGCAGGGTTCACGAATGCCGTGCTTCATGCCAATGGGATCCAAGGCACTGGCGCACTGAATGCCCGTTCCTTCCTGGAATGGGGAACAGCCACCAACAACCCGCAACCGGGCGACGTGGTGGTGCTGTATCGCGGCAACCCGAACGGCTGGCAAGGCCATGTAGGTTTCTTCGCTGGCTTTGACCAGCAAGGAAATGTGCAGATTCTTGGCGGCAACCAGGGCGACAAGGTGAGTGTTGAATCCTTTCCGAAAAGCCGCGTTTTGGGGTTCCGGAAAGCACCCAACAAAAAGCTTTTTCATAGGGAAAATCAGACATGGAAAACACGACTTCAACAGATTGGATGAATCCTTCGGAAAACGGAAAAAATGCCGGGAAAACCCCTGTTTTTGGCGTTTTTCAGTTTGGCCGCGTTTTGGCCGCAATTCCGCCAAGAATTATTCTCAACAATGGGGTATCAACCCGCTTACTTTTTAATCAAAATGAGGCGATGAAATGAGCGAATCACTCACTATCCCGGCACTGGAAATTATCGAGAATGCCGCGAACGATGAAAATATGATGGAAAAACAGCGCATTCAGGCTGTTAAGGCATTNTTTAACAAGCCGCCTGTGAAGCAAGCGTTGATGCAGCATATCGCACTGACAAAGGATGTATGCGCCCCCGCATTACAAAAGCAGGCTATCCAGCAAATCGCCACCCAGTGCAAACCGGGCGCAGCCGCCAACATGCGCGAACTGGAAGATTCTGTTTCTGTTGACGGGGTAAGCGGGCGGTTTGTCCGTGATTACCTGCTTCCAGCACTGCAACGGGCTGGCTTGTTTGTCCCTAAATCCAACGGCGCGAACGGCTGGATGTGGGCAGACCTGCAAGCGCCATCCATGCTGGATACCGCAAAGCAGGCAATCAGCAAAGCCGCAGGGATGGCGCAACCGGAAAACCCCGAATTGGTGGAGGAGCAACGCAAGCTTGCCGCAGAGCATCGCCTGAATGACATCGCCAACCGACGGTTACTGCTGGCCAAGCAGAACAGCAAGTTGATAGCCGAGGCTACCAAGTTGCATTCCGAGAATGAGGCGGAATTGCTGAAGCATCCCATCAAGCCGCTGCACCAGGGGAACCCGAACAAGCCCGCCATGTGGGCGGCTGGCGCGGCGGCGCTTGTGCTGGGTGCATTCCTGATCCACAACAACGCAGATCAGGGCAGCGCGCCGGCACAGCAGGCATCGGCGGCAACGGCTGAACCAGCCCCGGACTACAACACCATGACCGATGAAGACATCCTCAAATTGCAGATGGGTGACAAGTGGGGGCGCATCCCGGCAGCGCAACGCAAACAGATGATTGATGAACTGAAACAGCAACGTGTCGCCATGGCACAAGGGAAAATCTAATGGAAATCATGATTGGCAAATTCAACCCGGCGTATTTCGCGCCTGAGACACTTCCAGGAGCCGTTGGTGTTGGGCTGGCTGCATCCCTTGGGTTATTCGCAAACGCGCCAGCAACGGCATTCACAGGGCTTTCAGTGATGGGCTTGTTCAAGCTGTGGAAGCTGCACCGCACGCGCTGGATGCGTGACGGGTTCCTGTTTGATTCGCCTTATGCGGATGGCGACATACTGCCGGACTTTACCAGCGTATCGCCTGCCATCAATAGCGCGGCTACAGAACGGCTACGGATGGCGACCGGTAATCAGGAATTGACGGCGTTTGAATCCCGTAGCGCTCAATTCCGGCTTTTGACAGTAGCCAATGACGACCCGCAACAGATAGCCAAGGCTTTGTCACGTGTTGCGTCAGTGCTGGGGTTNGCGCCTGATGAACTGGGCTTTATCCCGACTGCCGGTAAAGACAAGAGCATCATCCTTGCCCCATTGCCGCGTGAAGAGTGGGAAGCCGTGCCATTTGATGCTGACGCCCTGCAACCCGGGAAGCTGATGGGCTATGTCGGGCAGGATGTAATGGGCAATCCCGTCACCTATGACCGCAAGGATGCGCCCCACATGCTGATTTCCGGCACTACCGGCGCGGGCAAGACGGAAGCGATCCGGGCGGATATGCACTCTATGCGGCTTTCTGGTTTAAATCCTGAGATCCACATCATTGACGCAAAGGCCACCTTGCGCCGGGAGCAATGCGCCAGCTTTACCAGCGACATGCAGGAGGCGCTTGTGATGCTGACCGACATCAACCAGCGTGCGCGGGAGCGTATGCAGGAGATTGTTTCTAATGGCTGTGACAACTGGTTCCAGTACCACAAAAAGCGCCCTGATACCTGCCCTTCCCCGATCTTTGTCTATATCGACGAATACCCGCAGTTCAGGGCGCTGGCTGGTAAGGATGGCGTGGAGGCGCTTGTTGGCGAGATTTTGCGTGTCCATCGGTCTGCTGGCGTGTTTTTGACCATTGGCATCCANAAACCAAAGGCAACAGAGTTGCCTACGGAGATGCGCGACATGCTGGACGTGCGCCTTGCAATGCGCGTGCCTGACAGCAAGGCGTCACTGGTGGCGATTGATGACGCTGGTGCAGAGGGCTTGCCGGGTGANGGGGCGTTTATGTTCCGCGTTGGTGGTTCTGCCATTGTGCGCGGGCGTGGCGCGTTTATGGCGGGATGACTGGTGAGGAATGAGCCTTAAATGTCTCATTTTAAAGGGAAAGTTGACACTACATGGGGCGCGGCGTACTATCAGTTCATAGGCGCAACACAAGCGGGCAGCGCGGAACAATCCAGATCGGAACTCCACATTGTCAGCAAGTGTTACGTAACCTGCCAAAATCCAACCCTGACCAACCCATTACGGGAGTCAGCAAGGCCGCAAGCAGATAACCGCTCCATCCCCAATGGGATGCGCAGCAACAGTTATCCAGCGGCCTTTTTATGCCGCGCCAAAAGAGGCCATAGATATGCAACCTGAATCCAGAACACCAAAGAAAATCATCCGTTTGCGTGGGGCAATGGAGCGTTCCGGCTTATCCAAAACCACGATATACCGCCTTAGCAATGACCCGGCGTCTGACTTCCCAAAGCCAGTCCGCCCAACACCGCACACCGTTGGCTGGTACGAATCAGAAATTGATGCGTGGGTTGAATCCCGCCGTGGGGTGCAGCATGAACCAGCAGCTTGTAACGATCACATGGGCGGGCGACTACAGCGCAGCCCAACAACTGGCAGAACACCTAATTGCTGGAGTCGAGAAGGGCGAATACACAGTAACTTCCGGTGGATTCCTCAAGGACAATCGCGGGAATGTAATGTACATCCGCACAGCAAAGCCAAACATGCCAGAGTGCAAACACTGGCTTGGCGACAAGATTATTATCCGCAACGGCCACAATCTTGGGGTACGCAACCCGACAAGGGACATGCTTTGTATCACTGACAAAATCATGCGCCCACTGCTGGAGCCATACCGTGAAGAGGCGCGGAAGCGTGAGGCGGAAGAGGCTCGAAAGCGCATTGATGCGCAGAAGGCGTGGGTAAAGCACGAAATAGATTCTGGATGCACAAATATCGTTGATATGGCTCATAAGATTTTTGGCGACCGTGATCAAGGGCGGGAGATCACGCCAAGGTCTGCCGCGAGAATACTTTGCACTTGCTATCCGTGGATGCGGGGTGATGACGATCACGAAATCAATACAAGCGCAGTCAGTGAGGCGACAGGCCGCAAATTTGACTATGAGCCTAACACTGGTGCAATCCATATCGGCGAGGTGTTGCCATGATCCGCGAAACCCTACAGCAGCACATGCAGGCCAACATCAGCGCATCCATTGATAACCCTGTTATTGATGGGCGCTGGCATTCCGGGCGCGGCAAGGGTAAGGATAAGATTTCCTACGTCGGGCATCACTTACCCAAAGGTTTGCTTGTCAGATACCGCCACTGGAAAGAATCCGGCGAGGAATGTTTTGTCTGGAAGGAATGGGGAAACGAGCAGGGTGAATACATTGACCCGGACGAATACCGCCAGCGACGCCAGGAAGCGCAAGCCAAGGCAGACGCAGCCGCAGCAATTGAGGCAGCAGAGCGGGCGCGGCTACTGGGCATCCTGCAAACCATCATCAGCGAGTCAGCGCCCGCAAGCCACGGCCACACGTACATTGAGCGCAAGCTGATCCTATCCATTGGGGCAAGGCAGGCCACAAAACGCTATGAGATTGCCCCAGCGACTACAGAGGGAAGGGCGCAGTACATCACCCCGGATGATTTGCTGATCCCGGTATACAGCCACACAGGGGCATTGCAGGGCATCCAGCAGATTACCAGCACCGGCTACAAGCTGATGCGCGGAACCTTCAAGGATGGGCTTTTATGGATCGGCGGCGGCTTGTCTACTGGTGAGGTTCCAAACCGGCTTTACATCGCTGAGGGCTGGGCTACCGGCGTAGCGGTACACATGCGCACCCGAAACCCTGTTGTAGTGGCGTTTGCGACAAGCAATTTACTGGCTGCTGGCAAGTGGGCGCGTGACCGTTGGGAGAATGCAGAGATTGTCTTTGCAGTCGATAACGACCTTGGCAGCAAGATCAGGGTNAGGGGCGCGGAAATCGAAAACCCAGGCAAATACTACGCAGAGCGGGCGGCGCTGGCAGTAAACGGCGCAGTGATTACGCCCCCAGGCAACGAAAAATCAGATTGGAACGACTGGCATACAGCACAAATCGCGGGCAAAATACCCGACCTGCTGTAGCAGAGTCGGGCTTTCAAAATCATTTAGTGAGGTCATATTGTACCATGACAACAGAAAATATCAATGCAAAATCGGCAGGGCTGGGCGGAACCGTTTTTGAATTTCCGGCAGGCTCCAAGCGCCAGCAGGCCGAGCCATCCAAAGAGCCGGAACCGGCAAGCCACAAGCTGGACTTATTGAAACACCTGCCAGAAGGGAGCTTCAAGACCTACGTGGGCGACGTGGCGAAGATGTGCAGCATCAACCAAAGCACCACCATGCTTGTTGGACTGGGCATTGTGTCGAGCGTAGCCAGCCGCACATTTGCCATTCAATACCCAAATGGTGATTTATTGCCGTCAAGCGAGTACGTGGCAGGCGGTGGCGTNTCTGGCGACGGCAAGAGCCGTGCACTAAAGGCTTTTCAGTACCCAATTTTTCAGGCGCACAAAAAAGCGGTGCAGGACTGGCATAAGCGCGAAGCCGAATTCAAGGAAGACCCTGAAAATGAAGGGAAAAAGTTCAAAGAGCCTTACCCGACACGCATTTTCGTTACTGACTCCACTGTTGAGGCGCTGGAACCTATCCTTGCCGAGTCGGGCGGCAACTTCTCGCTTGTCAGTGCAGAACAGGCTGTAATTAATACCCTGATAGGCGCAAGCTATGGAGGTGAAGGGCGGAAGAATAACAATGATTTGCCGTTAAAGGGGTTCAACGGGGAATATCACTCCAGCAGCCGTTCCAGCGTTGGCAGAAAAACCTATACGGGTAATGTTGTCGGCTCCATTACCTGCTTTGCACAACCGGCAGCAATCGAGACTATCCTTTCAAAGTCGGATAACACCGGTATGGCTGAACGCTTNTTGATGATAAACGAGCCAACGAAGCAGGGGACACGCGACCACACCCGGCAGCACTACCCGCAGGAATTCAGCCAGAACACTTACAACCGCATTGTGGGCGCAGTGGCGAAGCTGGCGATTGAACAGCCTCAGGACTTTGAAGACCTTCCTGCATACCGGATAAGTTCCAGCGACTGGCACAAAATCTACTTGTTCCGCAACGAAATAGAACCGCACCTTGCAGACGGCGGCAAGTACAGCACAGCCACCATGCGCGGCGTGGCGTCCAAGGTGGACATGCACGTCATGAAACTGGCGGCGCTGCTGTCTTGCCTGCATGAATGCCCCGTTGGGTTGATTGAATCCCGATTTGTTGATGCTGCAATCGGCATCATGAAAGACATGCTGGACTACACGCTGAGCTTGCTGTTCACAATTGGCGTGGTAGGCACTGACTCGGAAGAAGATTGCATTATTGCCTACCTTGGCGATAAGCGGACGGCAACACGTCGGCAGGTACAGCAAGACCGCCACCGACACAAGCCGTTCAGAGAGGCTGTGAAGCCAACGGCGGCAATCGGGCAGGCAATCGACAGGCTGATTCAAAAGGGCATTGTGGGCGAGTCTGAGGAGTTCGACGCGGCGGGCAACAGCAAGGGCAAGTTGCTAAGGTTGGTGGCCTGATCACCAAGAGCCGGGCAAGTTCCCGGCTTTTTGTGCCTGCCGTGTTCGGTTTTTGTTTGTACTATAACTTAGAATATTTAGTACATTCTATCGTGCCGATGAACCATGCGGCTTTATGCGGGTTATGGCGGTTCATCGCTGTACTAAAACTTGTAACAAAATAATCCTTGTATATCTTAAGATTTTTAGTACAATGTCAGCATGATTTGTTACAGTTACAGAACTACATGGGGAACATGATATGAAAATCGGATATGCACGGGTTAGCACCACTGGACAGGACTACGAAACCCAACTGACCAAGCTCAAGGCCGAAGGCTGCGAGGAAATCTTTTCAGAAAAGCAGTCAGGCAAATCAGCAGAGAACCGGGAACAGTTACAGGCGGCGTTGAAATATGCCCGCAAGGGTGACGTGCTGGTGATTACCAAGCTTGACCGGCTGGCGCGATCCATGGGCGACTTGTGGGCAATTGTCCGCAACCTGGAAAGCAAAGGGGTAGGGTTCAAAGTGTTGGATCAGGCTGGCATGGACACCACTACACCTACCGGCAAGCTGATGTTCAATATCTTGGGTTCCATTGCCGAGTTTGAGCGCGACCTGATCAACGCCAGGACGGCAGAGGGCAGACAGGCAGCAAAAGCTAAGGGAGTGAAGTTCGGACGGAAAGAGAAGCTCACCAGTGAACAAGTGGAAGCCCTGCAAGCCGATGTGAAGGCGGGCATTCTCAGTATGCAGGCCATCGGCGACAAGTACGGCATTGCGCGAAACAGCGTTTACCGACTGGCGGGAAGCAAGGATGCAGCATATGAACCCATTGGGTGATGGGATGCCGAGGAGCCGGGAGAGATACCCGGCTTTTTTGTGCCTGCCTGATTTGTTGTAATTGTTGTAACTATGTTGTAAGAGAATTACAACGCGCCAAAGCTAGGCTGTATAAGGCTTAGAGGTGTATATATTATTATTGTTGTAATTGTTGTAACTTTTTTCTTTCTTCTGCATTCGCCAGAAATCTGGTTAATTTTTAGTCCGGTACTGATTACGGTATCTGCCACAGGCTGAAAAGGTTAAGCCTTTTGGTAACAGGCTAATAGCGGGCTTAACCTATCCCCTTCACCGGCATACTTTATCCTTCCCAATCGCCATCCCCTTGTTCTTGACAGTCCGTCAGACTGTCAAGCAACCGGGTCATCAGGGCAGGCTTCCCCGTATTATAAAATTACTCGCAGACTGGGCATTCCCAGGATGCAACAAAACATTCGACAGAACGAGGTTGGCATCATTATTCAGCCACTCTGGATGGTTCTCCCATCCATATTCAAATCAGAAACGTAATAGCCCGGCAAAATAAAGTTAGTGTTGGCCGTTTTATTGGCTGGATAAGTCAGGACACTGCTCAGGATGCTATTAGTGTCGTTATTCGACCCCGCCCCGATGACATTATTGTCTTTATTCACATCACCCGACCACATTAGGCTCACCGAACCCACCTGCTTTCTGGCATGGGTTCCGAATACTTTAGTTGTTGGGTTTGAGAAATCGATCAGGGTTGGAGTTGCCGATAACGTAACCGGTTCAGCAGTCATCACACCTAGGTGATTTCGGTGCCTCAAGCTCACATAATAAGCACCAGCGTCTATATTCGGAATGGCCAGCGTTGTGAGATTGCTTCGCGGTTCAGCAACATCACCATCACGTTGAAGAATGGCCGCAGAGGAGAACACACGGTTTGCCGGGTTATCAACGTCACGCAATTCAACCAGCACCCAGTCAACCGTTGCATTACCCATCATGCCAGCACCCATAAACGACAGTGCCAGCGTTTCACTGCCGGAATAGGCAAACAGATCAGAATATGGTTGCTTCAGTGGCAAAACCTGGCGTTCGGCCAAACGCTGGTGCATAAGTTTTAAGCCAGCATCATAGGCTCCTTGAAGCAAACCACGCACCTGGATATTCAATATATTGTCTGAACTACCCGCTTCCAACTCTTCAAATAAATAGCCGCTTGAACCGCCAACAAGTATTTGTATTTTTCCGTTAACTTTCTCTACTTTTAAACGGTCATAATTGCCTAAACTTCCATCAAATCCCTGATTGGTGACCCATGCGACGGAGCCAGCCACAACATCGTAAATGCCAAGTGTCCCGTTACAAACAAAAGCCAGTTTCACCGGTGATATTGCTTCCAGCGCCACAATATCATTGTCGCACAAGCTGTTTACCGGGGTTAGGCTCGCATCAGCAGCCAAACGGGATAAAACGCCTGTTTTACTTCCAACATAAACAACAGGGTCACCATTCAAGGCATCCGTGCTTATTGCGAGTGAGGATGCGGTTTCTGATGACGAACGCAGCAGGCCATTGTTGTCAGGATCAATAATGTAGGCACCCGAGAGCAGCCCAATCACTTCCGGGTGGTTGTCTTGATCTATATCAGCAATGTCCATAGCCCACAGATCTGTCCAGACATTGCCAAGGCTGGGTAGGGTTTTTGTCCGCTTTAAAGTTGGTAGTCAATGACATAGACATAAACACCTTTTGCGCCGGTATGCTCTTTACCTCCACCAGCAAGAATATCCATATCGCCGTCGCGGTCAATATCGGCAATCCTGACAGAATAGATGGGTGAGCCACTTTCTAATACTACAGTCCCAGTAACTGTACCACTGGCTGCATCCAATACATAAACCCTTCCATCATAGAGCCTGTCTGTAGCAACCAACACTTCACTGATCCTGTCACCATTGATGTCCCCAATAGTGACATCATGAATACCCGTCCGGCAAAACGCTCAAACGTCGATGTAGTGGTTCGCCAAAGAATTGCATTGGTTGCGCCGTCATATGCGGTAAGGATTCCGTCATCATTTTGGCTTTTATAGGAAGCGACAATACGGTCTGGAATTGTGTCCGAATTTAAGAGACCAAAACTGACGGCTGTGATCCCCCTTCGCTGCCTTCAGGACTCTGCCACTGACGCATGCCAGAATCGATATCGTGAATGTACAAATAATCCGGCTCTGTTGAGCTGTGCCCGGCTCCCCATATCAGCTCCAAACTAGCGTCACTGTCAACCTCACCAATCAATACATTGGTAACGCCATGTTCGGGGTTGGCAACCGACCACAGCGGGGTACCATTATTGCCTCTCAGGACGTAGATATTACCCCATTGGCCATCCCCATAGATGACTTCCGGAATGCTGTCACCCGTTGCATCGTAAACCGCAACAGCGTCGATACCCACGTCTGCATTGTGTTCCCAGAGAACACCTTTATTATCAGCATTGAACGCGCGTATATTGTACCAAGCATTTACGCCAACAATCTCATCCAAACCATCATTGTCGATGTCACCAGCCTTAAGGCGGCGGTCGGAAAAACCTATAACCGAGTAGTTCCGGCAGTGCTTAATGCCTCGCCATTCAGTTCAAACACATAGCCGGTGTTGATGGCTATTTGTGTTTTCGTTTTAGTGGTGAAATGGCCTAACGCGAACGCTTGACCACCGTAATTTAGGGATTGTTCGAACGCATAGGTGTTTGCATCGTAAATGGCGATCACGTTTTTCGACAATACCGCAATTTCTGCCTTGCCATCATTGTCAATATCACCAACCGTGACATCTTCAATATCGCTGAGTGATGTCTGGATTAGCCGGACTTTGGAACCGGTAGTATGGTCTATCACCTCAATGTTGCCATCACCACCGGCAACCAGACTTCCTGCGGAAATGCTCTTGTTCGAAAATGGGGAAATCACACGAATACCACTGCCATAGGGTTCTGATTGGCATAGCAGGTCAAACCCTCTTGAGACACGGTTGTATTCCGCTACAACAAAACTGGTATTCCCCCAAAACCAAAGCCAGTGCCGAAAATGATTTCGTTCAATCCATTTTGATTGGAGTCAAAGGTATGTAAGCCACTTGCCCCTAAGCCAGAACCAAGCGCGATTGAAGACGACTTCAGCTGGAACCCTGCGCTTACATTATTACCCGACGCACAAGGGTTGGCTGACAGTGGGTTGGAAATCAGCAAGAAGGCAATGATGCTTAAAACATTCCTCATGATGGAATTCATACTTTTTCCTTATTTTTGTTATTTCTGCTCGGACTAATGGCAGCCAAGCTTCCAACACTGTCCCCCTCACACGTCCAACGACCAAGCAAGCGGGCGGGCATGATGGAACGCAGCAGCGGGCTGTGTGACAGTTTAAAAGCCCACCTGCATTGGGGCAAGCCCCGGCTGTAGGGCTTACGCTTATCCGCCGGTTGTTTACAGTGCGCCCCGGCGCTTATACCCTTGCGCAATATCGCCTTGCTCAGGCAGACAACAAGAATGGACACTGGAAAAGGCCATGTCAGAATCACAACAACTATTTGACCTCGTCGTTACCGGACACCGTTCCGACAAGCCAGTTGAAGCGCTGGTGCGTGAGATCCTCACCCTGCTGGATGACCATAGCCCCCACCTGGAATTCAAACTGTCGGATGCGTTGTTGTTCAATAACGGCATGACTTCCATCCGCGACGGCGTCACCCATGAAGAAGCCGAGGACATCCGCCAGCGACTGCTGACGCTGAATGTGGATTGCGACATTCGCCCCACCCTCCAGATCGTGCCCAAGGAAGCCGAAATAAGCGTCGCTGAAACAGCTGTGTATACCTGCCCCGCCTGCGGCCATCAACAGCCCAAACGCCCACCCAGCGATGGCCGTCTGGAAGCGTGCGAAGCTTGCGGCATCGTCGGTGAGCGTTACCAGAAAGGCCAGCGCTTGCAGCAGGTGATGGAGTCTGAAAAACACCGGCATGAAAATGAACGCTCCAAACGTATCCGCGAAGTCCTTGAACGCGCCAAGCAGGAAGAAGAGGCGTTATTGCAGCAAGAGGCNCGCCGCCGTCTGGGGTTGACGGAAAAACCCAACCGCATCGGCCTCAAGATCGCCGCTGCGGTCGCAGCGATCAGCATCGGCCTCGGTGCCGTTTACTACCTGAACCAACCTTCGCCAGAAGAGCTGGCCAAGCAGGAAGAAGAAGCCGCCAAAGCCGCCGCCGAGGCCGAGCAGAAAAAGCAGGAAGCGCTCGCCAAGACCGTGCAGAAGGTTGCAGAAATGTCCGGACGCATACAGAACATGATTCCATCTGGAGCGTCAGGCTAAACGGAAATATTGACGCCATGATGGATGGCGAAGGAGCCGCCAGCCCGTCCCCCTTCAAGGCTGATCATCCGGCAGAACCTAAAGCCGAGACGCCTCCAGCACCTCAGAGTGACACCAGCAAACCCGACATCAAGGAAACCCCGGAAGCACGCAAAGCCAAAATCACCCAAGCGTTGCAGGACGATGCCAAAGAGNCCTGACACGCCAGCGAAGGTGGCAGAGCGCAAGGTCAAAGCCAAGGTTTCCGCCGCCGCCGTCACGGAAATGGAAGGCGCACAGCTGACGACACCCCGTTTCCAGATTTCACAGGACGAACATGCAGAAAACCGCCACCGTATCCAGCAATTCCTGAAGTTGAATGAAACCGATCTGACGGACGCGGTCATAGAACAAACCCAGGAAGCCTATCCGCGCACCCTGCTGCTGCTGGACATTGCCGAATGGCATACACAGCACCAGAAACCGGACAAAGCCCAGCAAGCGCTCGAGCGTATCCAGCAGGAATTGGCGCAAAGCCGGGATGTTACCCAACAAGCCCTGATCATGGGCTGCATCAGCAAGGCTTACCTGTTGCAAAACCAGTGGGAGCAGGCCGGGCAAAGCCTGCAAGATGCAATAGAAAAAGCCCGTACCCTGCCGCAACCGCCAGAACAAATCGGACTATTGGCCAGACTAGCGAATGAGCAAGCCCTGTTCGGCAACCAGATCGCCGCCCGGCAGGTGCTGGAGGAGGCGGGCAGATTGGCCAATACGCTCCCCAACGGACTTGAGCCGCGATCCAGCAGTTACATCCAGATAGCGTCTGGCTATGCCACGCTCACCGATTTTGCGGAAGCCAATAAATTCTTGCCAAAGGTGGAAGACCCAACCAAACGTCAGAAATTGGCCGAGTTCATTGACAAGCTGCAACACCGGGTGGAGCAGGCGCAGGCCGAATACCAGCAGACCATGGCGACCGGACAGCCTTAACGCGGCGTCAGCAGGTAAACCTTTTCTTCCAGACGGTTTAGCCCACGCTGGCGAAAGCCGGGCTCATCCTCCAGCGCGTTGATCGCCAACAGCCGATCCACTTGGCAGTGTTCCGCGTACAAGGCCAGGACTTCCGCTTCCTGCACCGAAAATGGCGGCTCGTTCATTTGCTGCTGGTCATATTCCAGCGTAATCAGCAAGGTCTGGACACCGCGTGGCAAGACCGCCAACAGGTGTTGCGCATAGCGGGCGCGCATGGCGGGCGGCAGCGCAATCAGTGACGCGCGGTCGAACACCCCGGCGCAGTCGGCCACATCCGCCGCAGCCAGGGCAANAAAGTCTCCCAACAGGATCATCAGGCCATCGGCTTCCCAGCGTTCAAAATCACCCTGTTGGGTGACGGTTGGCTCCAGCGCATTTTCGGCAAAGAAATCACGGACGGCGACCGGGCTAATTTCCACGCCAGTGACATTCAGATTTTGGGAACGCAGCCACAGCATGTCGCGGCTTTTGCCACACAAGGGCACAANAATCCGGCTACCCGCAGGCGCTGCCAAGTTGCCCCAGAAGGCTTGCAAGTGGCTGTTGATTTCATGCTGGTGAAAACCAATCTGATTGCGTTGCCAGCGTTCGTGCCAGAATTCCGCGTCCATATTGTCTCCTTATTGCTTAGTTTTGCTCCAGCCGCCGCCGGAATTCGCCCATGATACGCTGGTAAAGCTGCTTGCCCAACACCTTGTCCTCCACGCCATATTCCAGGCTGGGGTTGTCATTGACTTCAATCACCAGCACGCCTTTATCCGTTTGCTTCAGGTCGACGCCATACAAGCCATCGCCAATTAGGCGGGCNNGGCGCAGCGCGGTCGCCAGGACATCCGGCGGCGTTGCGTCGACCGGCAAGGTTTCCCATTTGCCTTCCTGAACCTTTCCGGCGGCGTTGTGGTTGATGATTTGCCAATGCCCGCGCGACATGAAATAACGGCAGGCATACAGGGCTTCGCCGTTAAGCACGCCGATGCGCCAGTCAAATTCGGTGTAGGTGTAGGCTTGCGCCAGGATCAGCTCGGAATGCTTGAACAGCTCCGCTGCCGCCGCCTCCATTTCCTCCCGGTTGGCGGCCTTGTACATGCCGCGTGAAAACGAGCCGTCCGGAATTTTCAGCACCAGCGGATAGCCGAGCTGCTGTTCGGCGCCNNCCAATTCTCCCTTCGCCAGGATCAGCCCGGCAGGGGTGGGGATTTTGTGGGTGGCGAGCAGTTCGTTGAGGAAAATCTTGTTCACACAACGGCGGATCGAATCCGGGTCGTCGATCACCACCATGCCTTCACTGGCGGCCTTGCGGGCGAAACGGTAGGTATGGTGGTTCAGCGCCGTGGTTTCACGGATGAACAACGCATCGTATTCCAGCAGATGGCCGAAATCCTTGGGCGTGACCAGCTCCGCTTCGATGCCGTGTTCGGCGGCGGCGCGGATGAAGGCTTGCAGGGCTTTCTGGTCGGAAGGCGGCAGCTTTTCCTCCGGATTGTGCAGGATCGCCAAGTCGTAACGTGCCTGCTTGGCGCTGGCAGGCATTTTCCAGCGCTGGCGCAGCTGTTTGTCCAGCACTTGCAGGAAAAACTGTTCCTGCGGATGGCTCAGTTTGTCGAAGGAACCCGCTTTCAACCGGCTGATGCGCCAGCGGCCATTGCGGCGGAACTCCACCCGCAGCAGCGGTGCGCGGAAGGCTTCGAACAATTTGCGCGCCAGTGGCCGCAAGGTTTCGCTTTCACATTTGCCGAATTGCAGCACGATTTCGAAACGGGAAATGTCCACTTCCGGCGATTTTTGCCCCAGCGCTTTGTTGACCATGTCATCCAGGTCGTCCAGCATTANGGTATACAGGGTTTTGCGCGTCAGATCCTGCAAGGTGCTGACGGTCGGGATCACCTTGTGCCCACGGGCTTCCGCCAACAGTGAGGCGTAGTAGCCAAGGCTTTGGTAGGACAAATCCCGGCACAGGTTGATGACGTGCAGGTGCGGGCGCCTGGNCCAGTTTTCCCCGGTCAAATAATCTTTGACAGCGGCGACCGGGTGGTCGGGATAGTGTTTTTTCCAATGCTTGATGTCATCGACCAACAATAAATAGTCAGGCATGTATGCGGTGCCCCTGTGCTTCATGTCATAATGATTTTTGGTGCATCATACGGTTTTCCAGCAGCGGATACACGTTAATTTCCAGCAATCCAGGCGAGACTCGCAGACATGTTTGAACCACTGATTTCCCCCGCATTGCAGCACTATCCGGCGAGCTATGCGCAAGCCCGCGCCAACTTCCTGGCCGCCTTGCACCAGCAGGTTTGCCTGGTGCGGCATGAGGCCATCCGCCACCCCGCGATGGGTGCGGACGGGGAGGCGCTGTTCACCGACATCGCTTGGCTGGGTGATGAAAACGCCACCAATCTGCTGGTGCTGATCTCAGCCACCCATGGCGTGGAAGGCTTTGCTGGCTCCGCTGTCCAGCATGATGCGCTGTTGCGGCTGGCGCACACTGAATTGCCGCCGGGAATGGCGGTGCTGATGTTGCATGCGCTGAATCCGTGGGGTTTTTCCCATCAGCGGCGGGTGAATGAAGCCGGTATTGACTTAAACCGCAATGGGGTGGATTTCAGCCGTCCCCTGCCGGAAGCGGCGGATTACGCCGAGCTGGCGGATCTGGTGCTGCCGCCTGATGGCGACTGGCCTGCCGCCAACCGGCGTTTGCAGGAATACGCCGCAAACTGGGGCGCACAGCGTTTGCGTGAGGCCATTACCCGTGGGCAATATTCGCATCCCAGCGGCCTGTTCTTCGGCGGAAACGCCCCCAGCTTTGCGCGCCAGCTGGTGGAAGGCAAGCTGGCGGAATGGCGGCTTGACCAGCGGCAAACGCTGGTGCTGGATTTGCATACCGGGCTNGGGCCATTCGGCCATGGTGAGCTGGTGTGCGACCACCCGGCGGACAGCCCCGCCAGCCACAAGGCACGGCAATGGTTCCAGCGGCTGGTTTCCCTGCCGGAAACCGGCGATTCCTGCTCNTATCCCCTGACCGGCCTGATGGACTACCTGTGGCATGACGCCATGCGCGCAGACGGCATGTACCTGACGCTGGAATACGGCACTTACCCGGTCATGCGCATGCTGGAAGTCCTGCGCCACGACCATTGGCTGTATGCGCAAGGCGCGCCCGACTTCAGCACCGAACTGGCGCAATCAGTCCGCACGGACTTGGGGGAATTTTTCAACCCCGCTCGNGCGCTGTGGCGGGAATGTGTGCTGCTGCGGGCGCGGCAAGTCATCCGCACCGGCTGGCGGTGCCTGCTGGGGATGGACGCCGCCGTATGAATGACAGCCTGATCCGCCCTGCCGCCAATGCCGATCTGTCAGCGCTGCTGAAATTGGAAAACGCCAGTTTCGACACTGACCGCATGAGCCGCCGCAGCTTCCGCTATTTCCTGCAACAAGGGCAAAACTGCTTCCTGGTGGCGGAAGGGGAGCGGAATATCGTCGGTTATATCCTGGTGTTGCTGCACCGGGGCACCCATTTGGCGCGCATCTACTCCATCGCAGTAGAGCGTTCCCAGCAGGGGCGTGGCATCGCCCACCGGCTGATTGAGCAGGCGGAAAAGGTCTGCGCCGACCAAGGCCGGGTCAGCATGCGGCTGGAAGTGCGCAAGGACAATGCGCGCGCCATCCGCCTGTACGGGCTGCTTGGCTATCATCCGTTCGGTGAATACAAGGATTACTACGAAGACCATACCGATGCGTTGCGGCTGCAAAAGCGCATCCTGTCCCCCAATGCCCAAACCATCCACGCCGACGTGCCGTATTACCCGCAACATACCGATTTCACCTGCGGNCCAGCGGCGCTGATGATGGCGATGGCTTCCCTGAATCCCGCCACTGTGCTGACCATGAACGAAGAGCTCGGCATCTGGCGTGAGGCCACCACCATTTACATGATGGCCGGGCATGGCGGCTGTAGCCCGGTCGGGCTGGCGCTGGCCGCCATCCGGCGGGGCTTCCGCGCCGACACCTACCTGTCCGTCACCGACACGCCCTTTATCGATTCTGTGCGGGATGAAGAGAAAAAACAGGTGATTGAACTGGTGCACCAGGATTTTCTGCAACAATTGGCCTGCCATCACGCTCCTGTGCATTACGTCAATATCACACAGGTCGAATTGGAAAGCGCGTTGGAACAGGGTAAAACGCCACTCGTGCTAATCAGCACCTATCGCTTCGATCACAAGAAAACGCCCCATTGGGTGGTGGTGACAGCCATGGATGAACGTTTCATCTACATCCATGACCCTTATATCAACGAAACTGACTATCGGTTCGCGCTGGACAACCAGTACTTGCCCATCAGCCGCAACGATTTCGACAAGATGTCACAATTCGGGCAATTACGCTTGCGCACGGCGGTTATCATCGGCTTGAGCTGACGAATTATTGAAAACCTCTTCCCCAAAATAAATTTGCAGGATATGCAATGGTGTCGTTTCCAACGCTTCTGCCAACCGGATCAAGGTTGACAGCTTGGCGTCACTGATCTCTGCATTCAACAGCCGGTACCAGGTCTGCCGGGAAATATCCGCCCGCCGCGCCGCCTCCGACTTGGAAAAACCAAGGCTGCCGACACGGTGACGAAGATAATCGGCGAGATCTTTTGCTGACATAAGACCTCTCTTTTGTCTATTTGTTTACAAACGCTCACTACGTGAGTCGTGTATTGGACATAATCCGTTCAAATGACATTGATTAAAAATGGATACTCATGCTGTTTTTGATCTATTTTTTGGCGGAACTTTTTCGTTTATGTCAACCAGGTGTGACATGCCATGGTGATAATATGAATTTATACCCCTTGACGGATAGAGTGTGGGCGCTCCGGCAAAACAACAAACGCCCAAACATCCTGTATGCCGTCCTTGTTTCCCCGGGGACGGCATTTTTTCCTTCCCGGGTTAGCCATGCCATTTTTAATGGACAGATATGGTCTTGCTCAAATTGCACTGCGTATTCGTCAATCTCCGGAATTTCACCACGTAAATACAGGAACATCATGTGTTTGGCTGAATTCGGGCTTGCGGCAAGCGGGGCTTAACGTCCACATCATCAGCCAGCTGGCAACCCACTTCCGGCCAATAACTCATTGATGCCCTTCAGCTCACTTTCCGTCAGCACATAGTCGTGCACCAACTCGAAACCCCGGAGGAATCTTTCAGCTGCACGCTGTCGCCTACACCCAACTGACCATCGCCGTTGTTGTCTGTAGCCTGACCAGTGAACTCGGTCTTGATACGGCCAGGGTTTTCGGCAGTCGGCTGTCATTGAAGAAATTGGCAATGGCATTGAGCTGATCAACTGAAAGTCCCAATGGCTGAGGCGACGGCTTGGGCTGTGCCGTGGGGTCGGAGCCGACCACTACATCACCACTTCCGGCCAATAACTCATTGATCCCCTTCAGCTCACTTTCCGTCAGCACATAGTCGTGCACCAACTCGAAACCCCGGAGGAATCTTTCAGCTGCACGCTGTCGCCTACACCCAACTGACCATCGCCGTTGTTGTCCGTAGCCTGACCAGTGAACTCGGTCTTGATACGGCCAGGGTTTTCGGCAGTCGGCCGTCATTGAAGAAATTGGCAATGGCATTGAGCTGATCAACTGAAAGCTCCAATGGCTGAGGCGACGGCTTGGGCTGTGTCGCGGCAATCTCTTCCGCCGTCAAATCATGTTTCATTGCCGTGGGGTCGGAGCCGACCACAACATCACCGGCACTTAGCGTGCCCGAATTGTCGAGATCATCCACACGAATACCAGTAAGCCCCGTCAGTGACTCCAACGCCTGTCTCTCGGTATCGGTAAGCGCCACTTGCGGGTAGGTGGTTTGTGGCGGAGCTGTGCTGGTGCCCTCATCAGACTGCGGTGCCCCCAGCCTGGTCACCTTCGCCAGAACCATTGTCCCCTTGCAGCGTGGATTCAGCACTTTTACCACTCTGCTGGCTTCCACCACCCAGTTGTTGGATCAAGCTCTGCACAAGTTGCAACAAATTTTGCAGCAAATCTGCCGGAATCCCAGAAGATGGACGGCTGGATGAAAAAGCGCGCCCGTTACCGGACGAAAACCTCTGATGTGCCGCTGCCGAAGCATTGCCGCGTTGCGTAACAGACGCTGGTATTGAGGTGTTGCCAATCATAATTTCTCTCCTTTTAAATTAGGCTGCAACCAGTTGGGCATCATCACTTGACCACTATGATTATCTACGCCGAATAGAAGCAAACCAGCCAACCAACGCTACCATCAGCCTGGATCAGGGATGAACGGGATATTGGGTCGTCATAGGCATGCTATCCTTCAGTTTTGCCCAGGCAAGGATAGCCCACAGCGGCACCAATCAACGGGCAGGCAAGCGCACTATCCCGGTCGCCAGCGCCGTCCCCAGCACAGTCACTGCCCCGCCCAGCAGCATTGGCGTACTGACAGTTTCGTCCAGAAACAGCTTGCCCCACAACACCCCGAACACCGGAACCAGAAACGTGACGGTCACCGCCCTTGCGGTGCCGATTTCCGTCAAAAGCCGGAAAAACAGCACGAACGCCAATGCGGTGGAACCCACGCCCAGACAGGCCACCGCCAGCCATGCCTTAAGGTCAGGCGTCACCGCAGGCCAAAACCCATACGCCAATGGCGCCAACACCAGTGACGCCATCAGTTTCGCCCCGGCCGCCGCCGCCAGCGAGGGGACGCCCACCAAAGTCCGCCGCATGTAATTGGCGACAAACCCATAGCTCAATGTTGCGCCGAGCATCGCCACGATCGCCCAGCCCGAACCGCCCGGCTTGAAATCAGCCTTGTCCGCCGCCAGCAGTAGGACGCCCGCAAACCCAATCAGCAAGCCCGCCGTCTGCGACTTGTTGAGCCGTTCACCCAGCCACAGCAGGGCAATCAGCGCCGTGAAAATGGGCGTGACCGCATTCAGGATTGACGCCAGCCCGGCGCTAATTGACAGCAACGCCCACGCAAACAGCACAAACGGCAACGCCGAATTGAATATGCCGACCACCAGCAGGGCACCCGCGTGCCGCCACAACAACCCGAGCTGGCCACGCCACCAGAGCAGCGGCAACAGGCACGCGGCCGCAATCGCCACCCGCAGCCAGATCAGCGGAATCGCCCCGAAAGCCGGAGCCGCATAGCGCATGAACAGGAATGACCCGCCCCACAAAGCGGCCAATAGCAGCAGGTCAAACAGGTTACGCGGCGTCATGAGAGGCATCCCGGAATAAAAAGCGCATTGTCCGCGCGAATATTGGCGCAAGTCCAATCATCCTTTCATTAAAGCCAGCACTGCGTTGTCCAGCCATCCTCAAGCGTCGGCGTTGCGCCCGCCAGCAATTGCCGGATGGAAGGCCCAGCAAATCCAACCGGCTATCCAGCACCGGCGTCTCCAGCCCCGCCTCCCGAAAATGCCCGGTATTGCGGCTGGTTTGCTCCAGAATCTGCTTGTCCTGGCGCAAAATGACGCCGAACAGTTGCCGCAGGAACAGCCGCTTCAGCCCGCCGGGCAACCAGCCGCGCCGGGTAGCCACCCGGGCATGGATGTGCAAGCGGCCTGCACTTTCCGGCGTCAGCCACGCGGTCACCAACAGGTTCAGCCCATGCTGGCCACGGTATTCGATTTCCGCCACACCGGGCAGACGGAAACGCCCCATGCTGCCTTGCCGGTCACCTTCCAGCAGGCTGGAAATTAGCCCCGCCTGCAAACCTTCCCCGCTGTAGCGCGCCTCCACCCCATCCGGCAGATGATGCACGCTGACCTGCACCTGCTGTCGGCGATTGTCACGCCGAATCCAGCCTGCATGGACAAAATGGGTGTGGAACCCATCCAGAAAGTTCTCCGCCGCCTGTTGCAGTGTGCAATTCACCGTATCCGTCATGAAGAAATGATCAACCTCAGCAGTGATCGCAGGCGCTACGGGCGGCGGCGTCCCGGCATCCGGCACCAGACATGCCCACACCAGCCCGTGCGCCAGCTGGCAGGGAAAGGAAGCCAGCAGCGGTTTGCCGGTTTTCTCCAGCGCCATCCCCGGCACGGCGACGCAGCAGCCATCAGCAGCGAAACGCCAGCCGTGGTAAGGGCATTCCAGCTCACCGTTGCGCACCCGCCCGCCGGAAAGCGGCGCATGACGGTGAGGGCAACGGTCATGCAGAGCCGCCACCTGCCCGGACGCATCCCGGAACAGCACCAGCGGCTCGCCCAGCAAGGTGCGCGCCAGCGGTTTGCCGCGCGCCAGCTCCGCCCCGGTCGCCAGCGGATGCCAGTAAGTACGCAAATCGATCACAGTTTCAACCTCTGCATCAGGGGTACACCGATCCCGTGCAACAGCCTGCCCAGTATCCGCCAGACCCGCTGCCGTGCGGGTGGCAAGTGCGCCACATACACCATGCTGTATTCGATTTCCGGCTCACCGCCGCGCAAGCGCTTGAAATGCGCCGCGCCCGAGCTGAAATTGAGCAGGCATTCGCGCCCGACCGCTGCTTGCAGGCAGAGTTGGGTGAGAAGCCGGTACAAACCGGTTTTCTGCGGCAAGGCGGTGTCGTAACCCACCACCGGTGCTGTCAGGGTGGAGCCATTGCCAAACCAGCCGAGCACCCCGTCAATCCTGCCTTGCGGCGTACGCAGGGCAAGCAGTTCCAGCCAGCCATCGCGCTGCCCTAGGCGCAACCAGTCGGCGCTGAACTGCGGGTTCAGCGGGCAATACTTTTCCAGATACAGCAGGTTGTACAGGTGTTCCAGACGTGGGTAGTCGCTGTCGGCCAGCTCGCACCCTGGCACAATGGCGTAATCCGTCCTGCGCAACAAGGCGGCATCGATGCGGGTATTGTGCCGGTACAGGAAAGGCGCTTGCCGCCCGGCACGCCCGTCGAACAGGTAAACCTGTCGGCTCGGCACCGATACGTACCCCAGTGCAGCCAACTTTTCCAGCAGCAACGGATTGCTGAAACGGTTGANGGAACGGAAACCAAATGCATGCCCAGGGAAGCGTTCCCGCAGCAGCCGGGTGATGGCCTCCAGCTCCGCGCCCTGCCACTCCGGCGGATACAGGTTGGTTGACAGCAGCCAGTTATTGACCTGCACAATACGGTCGATGCGCTGCTCTTGCAGATGCCTGCCCACACCTGCCGCCAGTTTCTGCAACGGCCACGCCAGCCACGGTCGGTTCAGGTGCGCCAGTTCGTAATCGGCATAGCCGGTGTAGGCGGTCAGCGGCGACACCACATAGCTGTTGTCCGGGCGTTCGCCGCCATCGTTGATGCTGACTGGAAAACGGTGGGCACCAATATCCAGCAGCGCCATCCGGGTGACCGCATTGTTGATTTTGTCTGCGGCATGCAGCACGAATTTCGCCGCCAGCGAACCATCGTCAGCCGGAATCTGCCCAGGTTCAATCAACTGCATAAAGCCTCCTGCATCGGCTGCCCATCCCATTCAATGTCGGCGGTGGTCGCCGCCAGCAAGCCACGCCGCCGCGACACCACGCGCCAGAGAATTTCCAGCAGTGCCGGAAACTGCGCCCCCAGTGGCCCCAGTCCCCACTGCGGACGATGGTGTCGCGGGCGGCAACAAAATCCTGCCAGAAAGCGCGGCGCAGGCCATAACGGGGCAGGGCGAACAACAGCATGGCAAGCGCGATCATGCGGGGTGCCGTGGTAGGCGTAAGGACGGCGTCATTTCCCCCAGCAATGCCTGCACCAACGCCTGCGGCTGGTCATCAAACAAATGCACCCCGCTGGTCGCACGCGGGTTACATTCCAGCACAAAACACTGCCCGCCAGCGGTTTCGATGAAATCAAACGCCACCTGCCCGTTATAGCCGGTGGCTTGCCCAAAATGCGCCACAAACGCCCGGATGGCAGGCGGGTCAGTCGGCTCAAACCAAATGCCGGAACCGCGCCCGACCCGGTAACGTGGGTGGTAACAGGCGTGAGCAGTCAGCCTGCCATCCACCAGCAGGCTGTAACTGCAATGCTCCTTCCCCCACCCAACGCTGCGCCACCCACGGCAGCTGCACGGTGGGCTGCACATCCAGCAATTGTTTCCGCCCTGGGCGAATGAGCGTGCGGTTGGCAAAGCGGGAATACGCCGGTTTGAACACCCAGTCACCCGCGTTTGCCGCCAATGCAGCCACAGCGGCGGCGGATTCCAGCAGGTGAGATTCCGGCGCGGTCAGCGGCCAGCCTTGCGTCATTTGTGCAAACTGGTATTTGTGATGCAGCGGCTGCAATTCCAACAGATGCATACCCGCCACCCGGCAGGGAATGCGTTCCAACCCATAGCCCAGATAGAAGACTTCCTCGCAGGTGGGCAGCACCAGGTCGATGGAGCGGGTTTGCACCGCATGGCGCAGGGCATCTACCCAGCCGTTTGGATTGCTGCGCGGCTCCGGCAGGCGCAGGTAATGGCGGATGGCGCGGCTATAGCGGGTGACCGGGGAAGACAGCGAATCCGCCGCCGTCACGTCCCAGCCGCTGGCGGCAAAGGCGCGCGCCCATTCCAGGCAGGCCGGGGCGCGGGCGCCAAGAATCAGAACGTGCATGACAAGCCCTCCGGCATGGTAAGCATTCGCACCCGCCGCCGTTTTGCGCCCAGCGCGGGCGCTTGCCAGTCAGTGAAATGCGTCGCCGGAGCCTGCACGCCAAGCTCCCGCCACAAACCGGCCAGGCAAGCGGCGACAGCCTGCCGGGCTTGACTGGGGTCGCCATCAGTCAGCAAGGCAGTGTGCAGTGTCATGCCTTGTTGTTGCACCGCGAATTCGCGTACCTGCGACCCGGCCAGCAACAGCGCGCGGCGGATGAAATCGGGGAACACGGCCACCGCCCTGCCATCCGGCGCAGGCAGCCACAGCACTTCGTCCGCCCGCCCCTCGATGGCGGCGATGCTGCGCTCCGCCCGCCCACAGGCGCACGGCTCCACGTCCACCCGCAGCACATCATTAAGGCGGTAACGCACGATCAGTTGCGTCTCGCGGGTGAAATCGGTAATGACGGGTTGGAAACGGGTGTGCCCGGCATCCAGCCATTCCGGCTCCACCTGCACAAAACTTTCGTTGAGGTGCAGCGAACCGCATTCGCAGGTGTAGGCCAGAAAGCCCTCAGTCGCCTGGTAAATCTGGTGGGGAACCCTGCCGAAAGCGGAGCGCACGGTTTCCGCATCCCGGCTTTCCAGCACTTCCGCGACTGCAATAACGTGGCGGGGGTGGATGTGCAGGCGTCCGGCAGCGGCTTCTGCGGCCAGCGCCCGCAACACGGGTGGCGGCGCGACCAGCACATCCGGCGGATTGGCGTTGAGTTGCGGCACTGCGGCGTCCACTCCCAATAGCAGGTCGTGGAAACTGAAGCGGATGCGGTGGCTATTGAGCGTGGTGTAAAGGTTGCTGTTGGCGCGCAGGAAAAACGCGATGTTCAGCGGTGCACGCCATGGTGACAACAATTGCCCCAGCAACGGCGGCGGCAGGGTGCGCGCCAGCAGGATGCCCGCCCAGCGCAGGCGTTCGGCCTTGCTGACCAGGAAGACGCCCCGGTTACCCGAAGTGCCGCTGGACAAGCCCACCGTCAAATCCGCGTAGGTGGGGCTGAAATCACGGCTACTTTCCGCCTGCAAGGCGATGGGCANAACCGTATCCAGCGCCACGCCTCGTGTGTTATACGCCTGAAATGCCTCCATCATGGTCGCTTTGTCCATCACTGGCAGTTCCGCCAGCGCAGTCGGGCGCAAACCCTGGAAAGCTTGCGCCCGTGGCAACACCTGCCGGAAAAACCGTTGCAAACGCTGTTGTTGCCAGCGTTCCAGCCGGTCGCGCTCACGAAAATCCAGCCACCAGCGGGTGCGGGCGAAATGCGCCGCCATAATGACAGCATCAGGCGTCATGCAGGTATTCCCGCCAGGCGGCCGAACAATGCGAAGGCAACAGCGCCAACGCCGGTTCCCGCAGCGCCAGCGCGTGCAGGCCAGGAAGGTTTGCGCATAACGGCGACGATCCGGCGTAATCATCGCCACCAGCCGGGAAGGTAGCCGCCCCTCACGCAGGAATGGCAGCGACCAGGCGGCGTCACCGATCAGGAACACAGGCCGCCCCTCAACATCCGGCAGGAACAGCCCCATTTGCCCATGGCTGTGGCCGGGCAGCGGCACGGCAATCAGGCTGCCATCGCCCAGCAGGTCAAAGCCGCTGGCAAACGGTTGCAGCCACGATGGCAACCCAACCGGCGTGCAATCATCGGCAGCTTGCACACGCTGCGGGAAATCCTCCGGCAGCAAACCCGGCAGATACGCTTGCAAGGTCGCCCGCCAGCGTTTGCCGGTCAGCGCCAAAAACTGTTCGGTATCCTTGCGCAGGGCGAAAAACCTTGCCTGCGGAAAATCACGCAATCCGGCGATATGGTCGCCATGGTAGTGCGAAACGATCACCGTACCGATATCGGCGGTCGTCAGCCCCCGTTCCGCCAATTGCGCTGTCAGGCGTTCGGACGGCGGCAGCTCGACCGGCAGGAAACTGCGGTACAGGCGTTCCGGCAATTGTTCCGTGGCCGTAAAAAGTGTTCGGCGTAACCGGTGTCATACAAAATCCAGCCGTGCGCAGGATGCCGGATCAGGCCGCACAAGGCGGGGAAATCCATCAGCGCCCAGCGCCCGCCCCGCGCCGCCATGCATTCCAGGTGACGGCAGGCGCCAACCCGCAACAGGTGCAATTCGACAGGGCTTGTCATCGGTGTGTGCTCCCATGTTCGCGCCACCATGCGGCATGGCGGTGGATGCCTTCGTCAATGCTGACCTGCGGCTGGTAGCCCAGCTCATGACGTAGTGCATCAATGTTGAGGGTCTGACTGAAAGCCATGACTCCGGCGCTGTAACGGGTCAGCAACGGTTCACGGCCAGCGCCCAGGGTTGCGTGCCATTCCAGCAGGCGCGCCAGTACCGAAACCAGTGGCCACGGCACACGGCGGGTGCGTAACGGCAGACGGAATTCCCGCGCCATCACTGCCAGCACTTCCCGCAAACAGCGTGGTTCGCCATTGCTGATATTGTAAGTGGCCAGCGCACGCGGCAGCGGGCGGGTCAGCGCCAGCCAGATGGCGTCCACCGCATTGTCGATGTAGGTGAGGTCGATGCTGATATTACCGCCACGCATCAGCGGCAGGGAACCACGTTGCATGACCCGCAGCAGGCGTGGCATCAGTGTCTGGTCCCANNGGCCGAACAGCGCACGCGGGCGCACAATGACGCTTTCCGGCAAGGGGTTTTGCCGCACCAGTGTTTCAGCCAGGGTTTTGCTGCGCACGTACTCATTGGCGGGCAGCGGCAGCGGATCGTCTTCGCGGATGTCGAGCCGGTCAGCAAAGCCGAAATACAGGCTGGGGGTGGAAACGTGGATCAGGCGGCGGGTTCCGGCGGCATGACCTGCATCCAGCACTTCCCGGGTGCTGGCGACATTGGCGTGCTGGAAGGCTTCTGCTGTTCCCCACGGTGAAGAAAGGGCGGCGCAATGAATGATGGCGTCCGCGCCTTGCGCCAGGGTGCGCAGGCGGGCGGCGGCGTCAGGCGAGCCGTGTTCCAGCGCTTGCCATGCCACTGGGCGGGGAGCAAGGCGCATGACTTCTTGTGCAGCGGCGGGATTGCGGCCAGTGAATACGACCTGTGCACCTTCGGCAGCTGCACGCCACACCAGATGCCGCCCAAGGAAACCAGTGCCGCCGGTAATGAGGATTTTCATCAGTACTCCAGCACCATGCCGCCCAGCGACAGGCNCGCGCCGGTGCCCAGCAGCAGCAGTTTGTGGCCGCGCTGGATACGCCCGTCACGGATCGCCACATCCAGCGCCGTCGGCAACGACGCCGCAATCTGGTTGCCATAATCGGCAAAGATATTGATGACCTTTTCCGCCGGGAAACCGAGCCGTTTGCTGAGGTGGGCAAGCGCCAGATGGCTGGCCTGATGCGGCACCACCCAGTCGATTTGCCTGCGGGTCAGCCCGGCCTGCTGCAACAGGCGTTCCAGAAACCCCGGCAGGTATTGGGAAGCGAGCTTGAACACCCGCTTGCCATCCATCCTGAACAGCGTCAGTGGCTCAAAGGGCTGGTCGATGCGGCTGGGATGGAAACGGCTGCCGCCTGCCGGTATCTGGCAAAGCTCCGCGCCTTCCGAAATGGTCAGCAGCTCGCTGGCGAGGATGCGGGAGGCGCTTCCCGACGGGCTGGGAGCCAGGATGGCGGCAGCGGCACCGTCACCGAAAATGGCGCTGGCTTCCAGGGTTCGCCAGTCAAGGCCGCAGGAAGCAATATCGGCAGCCACAACCAGCACACGCTGGTAACTACNCGCCGCTATCGGCCAGGAAAGCGTATCGAACGCTGCCAGAAAACTGAGGCAGCTCATATTGACATCAAACGCAGGGATGCGTGCGCCCAGCCCCAGTTCGCGGTGAATCAATGCGGCGTTACACGGCATGCCCTGATCCAAGGTACCGCTGGCGGCGATCAGGCAGTCAATGTCGCCCGCCGGAAGACGGGCGGCGCTGAAGGCTTGCTGGCAAGCTTGGGCGGCAATGCTGGCGGCGTTTTCGTGTGCAGCGGCGAAATGACGCTGCCTGACCCCTCCGACGTGCTGAATGGTTCCGGGCGGCAAGCCCAGGCGACGATCCAGCGCCGCACTGGTGACCGCTTGCGCCGGTACGGCATGGCCAGTGCCCAACAGGGTGATGTGACGGCAAGCGGGGGACGTTTGCATCGTTGTGGAACCTCGTGATGAGAATGTCATGGCTGTCATTTTAATGAAGCCTGGCCTTACTCTATACCCACAGATTTTTGCCAGACCAGAAAAACCAGCAAGGTAGTGATAAATGCTACCGACAGTCCCTTACGGGTTCACTTGCACACGGGCATTCTGAAGCGGCTGCAATGCCGTTTTCAGCGTTTCATAACGCAGGTTCAAGACCAGCCTGAAATGCAATGCAGATTTAACCAGGTTCCGCTCTTCTGCCAGCCCTGTTTATCGAGCCTTTCCGTCGAACCATAGTAAAAATTAATCACCAGCAATCAACACCCCCAGCGAAAAACAGCAGTAAATTAGGGCTTTCGGCGCGGTTGCCCTGTTAGCGTCACTCATTCATACTCATCCACATAATTTGCACAAAATAAACTTATAAATACCACAAGCTTTGCATCCCGAATGCAAAGCCAGTCGGCACAATAAAGGTATGGATATACGTAGCCCACCCATCACCCTGCCCCATCTGCTGTTTGCAACAGGCCTGCTATTGCTGGCCGCCAAACCTGTCTGGTGGCTAGCGCAAACCTGGCAGGATGCGGCTTACGCTTCTGCCGGATTGTGGGCTTTCCTATTGGTGCTGGGGTTGTTGCTCTGGTCAGTCAGCAGCCCGCGCACAGCTACCCGGTTACCTGACACCCTGCTGCCTGTCGGCCTGCTGGCGGCGACCGCGCTGGTGCGACTGCTGGGGCAGTGGCTGGCGATCAATGCCCTTGGCGCACTGGCGTTGATGGTGGATGTGTACGCACTGGCTTTGCTGCTGGGAACCGGCCAGCGCCAGCGCNNTTTGTTTCCCCTGTGGCTGGCGGTGTTGTTCGCCTTCGCCCTGCCGGTGGAACGCATCCTGCAACGCGGCATCGGCTTCGCCTTGCAGGAAATTTCCGCCGAAACGGTTTGCAGTGTATTGGGCATGTTTACTTTGCAGGCCAGTTGTCACGGCACACGCATCGCGGTTGATGGGCAACAGTTCCTGATCGACCTGCCTTGCTCAGGCTCCAACGGGTTGGTGCTGCTGGCGATGCTGACCAGTGCACTCATGGCGTTTGCGCGCCCGTCTTTCGGCTGGGGAGTGCTGGCCATGCTGCTGATCCCACTGGCCGGGTTGCTGACCAATACCCTGCGGATACTGTTGTTGGTGGCTGGCTCCGTATGGCCGTTGGAAACGTTCGGCATCCATGTCATGGAGCAGCCCTGGCACGACCTGATCGGCCTGACCGCGCTGTTGCCTGCTGCCTGGATGCTGCTGCGTTATGCCGGATTCGTGCACGGCAGGCAGGAAAGCCCTTCACCTAATCTGTCGTTTGCCAATAGCAAGGTTTCAACTCACGCAACCCGGCGCATCAACCCGCTTTTGCCTGCCACCCTATTCGCTGGCTTGGCAATGTTCATCGTCCTGTTGCCCGCGCAACCGCTGGATACCGGCAAGCCATTACCCGCGCCGGTTATGCCCGCCATGATTGCAGGTGCTTACGCCCGCCCAGCCACCTTGCTACCTAGCGAGCAGGCCTATTTCACCCAGTATGGCGGCAGCGCCCGCAAGGCNTTTTACGGCGCGCGCCAGCTGTTGCTGACNCCGACCACTTCGCCGCTGCGGCATTTGCACTCACCGGATGAGTGTCTGCGCGGCTCAGGTTTCAAGGTGCAATACCTCGGCAGTATCGACGCGCCCATTGCCAGCGCCGTCTACCGCGCCACCAGCCCGACAGGGGAAAGCTGGAAAGTCGCAGTCAGCTTCATCGCTGACGATGGTTACACCACCAGCAATGTGTCGGCAGCCGTATGGCACTGGCTGCAACGCCCCGGCGGGCAATGGCTCGGCATCCAGCGGATTGCGCCGTGGGACAGCAGCTTCCAGGCAGACCGGCGCTGGGATCAGGCAGTGCTGCGGGCGTTCGACCTGCCACTTTCAAACCAACCAACAAGAACAGGAGATCAATCATGATGAAACGATGGTTACCGGGATGGCTGGCCTGCTGTGCTGTATCCCCTTTGCTCACCCGCCGCCGCGCAGCCTGAACAGGGTGGCAGCGTACAGGCACAACAGGATGGCAAGACGCTGGAATTNCCCCTGCTGTCTTCCCATTACTCGGTTGACATTCANGGGGATCTGGCGACCGTACAGGTGCAACAGCAATTTGCCAACCCGCTGCAAACGCCACTGAATGCGCAATACCTGTTCCCGCTGAACCAGGATGCCGCCGTCTACGCCATGCAGATGCAGGTCGGGGATGAAACCATCAATGCGCAAATTCACCGGGTCGAGGAAGCCAGACAGCAGTTTGAGCAGGCCAAACAGGAAGGCAAAGCCGCTTCCATGCTGGAACAGCACCGCCCCAACATGTTCACCCAGAATCTGGCCAACCTGATGCCAGGCAAGCCGATTACCGTCAACCTCAGTTACATCCAGCATGTGCCACGGCAGGACGGGCAATATGAACTGGTGCTGCCGCTGGTAGTCGAGCCGCGTTACCAGCCTGCACCAACCGCCGCCGCTACTGCCAATGCCAAACCTGACAGCACAGCCGCGTTCGGTCAGTGGGAATTGCAATCCCTGCCTGCTTATCCGTCAGTCGCCGGGCTGGATCTTCCCGCCAGCGTGGAAGCCGAACGGGTTGGCATCGACATTCGCCTGCAAGCCGGGATACCCATTAGTGCTGTCAGCAGCCAGACGCACGCCATTAGCATCGGCAAAGTGGACGAGCGCCATCAGCAGATTACCCTGAGCAAGGGCAAAACCATCGACAACCGGGATTTCGTGCTGCACTACCGGCTGGCTGGCGAAGCAGTACAGGCAGGCGTGCTGACCCATCAGGATGAGCGCGGGCAGTTTTTCAGCCTGCTGCTGGAACCGCCCGCATTACCCACACCGGCACAGATCACGCCACGGGAAATGGTGTTCGTGCTGGACACCTCCGGTTCCATGTCCGGGCAGCCGCTGGACGCCAGCAAAGCGTTCATGCTGCACGCCCTCAAGCACCTGCGCCCGGAAGACACGTTCCGCGTGATTGATTTCAGCAATTCCCCGCGTGAATTCAGCAGCCAGCCATTGCCTGCAACGTCCGCCAACCTGGAGGCAGGGCTGCGGCATATCAACGCGCTGGATGCTGGCGGTGGCACGGAAATCGAACCTGCCATCCGCCAGGCATTCGCGCCGGATACGCCGGATGGCAGCCTGCGTATCGTGGTGTTCCTCACCGACGGTTATATCGGCAACGAAGCGGATGTATTGCAGNNCGTATCCACCAGTCACGCAATGAGGCGCATTTACGCACTGGGTGTAGGGGCTGGCGTCAACCGTTATTTGCTGGATGAAATGGCGCTGGCCGGGCGTGGTTTCAGCCGCCACCTCGACCCGACCACAGATATTGAGGATCAGGCCATCCAGTTCGCCAACCGGCTGGAAACGCCGGTCATGACCGACATCCAGATTGACTGGGGCGACATGCAGGTGGAAGGTGTCACGCCTACGGTGCTGCCCGACCTGTTTACCGGCGATTCCCTGCGGGTGCTGGGCAAGTACCGGAATCCGGGGCAGGCGCACACCATCAAGGTCAGCGGCAAGGTCAACGGGCAACAGGCCGCTATGGCGCTGCAATTGCCGACGGGGCAAACGGACAACACGCACAGCGCCGCCATCCCGCTGATCTGGGCGCGTAGCCAGATTGCTGACTGGATGCGGGATTTCAATGTGCCTGCGGGGCTTATCCGCCACAGCGACATGCAGGATGACCAGCTCAAGCAGCGCATTACGCAACTGGGGCTGGATTATTCACTGATGACGCAATGGACATCCTTCCTCGCCGTTTCCAGCAAGGTGGTGAATGAAAATCCGGCTGCCAACAAGGATGCCGCCGTGCCGCTGCCAATGGTGGAAGGTGTTTCGGAACTGGCCTATGCGAGCGCGGATGTCAGCCACAATTTTGTCGGCAGTTCCACCCCGGAACCGGCGGTCATCTGGGAACTGCTGTTGCTGGCTCTGTTGATGCCCCTGCATTTCTGGCGGGCACGCAACAGCAAGCCGGACGCTGACTGAACCGCCTCAGGTGAAGACGGGCTGAGCATGGCTGGGGGATGTTTGCCGGAGTAAAACTGCAATATGGATTTTCTTATTGCAGAAAGTTGCTTGGTTTCTGAAATAAGAGCCTGGTTATAGCAAGAATCTGCATTCTATTTTTATCAGGCTATGTCTTCATGTAATGCCCATTAGATCATCATAATGATGACATATAATGGTCTTGTTTATTGAAATCTAAAATAGACAAGATCATAATTCAGCTCATGAAACAACCTGATATGTTTGAAACCAACGCTGCTACCCTGGCAGCTTTGAGCCTGCCACAGCGCGAACGGCTGGCGTACATTGAGTTCCGCCTGTTCTTTTTGGGTGATGTGCGCCGTCAGGATTTGATGGATCGTTTTGGCATAGCCCCTGCCGCTGCGACCCGCGATTTCGCGCAATACCGCGAGCTTTTCCCCGACAACCTCAGCCTGGATGGCAGCAGCAAGACGTATGTGCTGGGTTCCGGCTTCCGGCCTGCGTTTGCGCACAATGTCGAGCGGGTGCTGATGATGCTGTCGCGTGGGTTTGGCGATGGTCTCAGCCAGATGGAGGATGCGTTGCTGCCGTGTGAATTGCCGCTGGTGTTGAACCGGCCTGCGGTGGAGATTCTTGCGCCGGTCACGCGGGCGATTCATCAGCAGAAAGTGGTCAGGATGCGTTATTTCTCGCATTCCAGCGGCATGTCAGAGCGGGAAATCGTGCCGTTTGCGCTGGCGAATGACGGTTTGCGCTGGCATGTGCGGGCGTTTGACCGCAAATCCGGTGAATTCCGCGACTTTGTGTTCACGCGCATGGAATCCACCGAACTGCTCGACAGCAGCCCCGCCAAGCATGAGCTGCCCGCGCAGGACATCCAGTGGAACCGCATTGTGGAACTCGACATCGTGCCGCACCCTGACCGTGAGCATCCCGAAATCACCGAACGTGATTACGGCATGGTGGATGGCGTGCTGCATCTGAAACTACGAGCGGCGATGGCGGGGTATGTGCTGCGGCAATGGCAGGTGGATTGCTCGGCGGATCATAGGGTTGAAGAGAAAGGGTGCCGGTTGTGGCTAAGAAATGTTCTAGCATTATATGGAGTGAAAAGTGCCCTTATGGGGCTGGGGCATCACAAACTTTAGTGTAGCGAGGTTATCTTGAGTAGAGCAGGAACAAAATCCAGTCAAGGCGATGATTACCAAATAGCAGTAGCTATCCACTGGATCATCCGTCTTCTATCTGATGACACCATTGACTACATCCAAGCTGAATCAAATGGTATACGTGAATTTTCCGAGAGAGTAACAGTCGATGATGTGGTAATTGTCTATAAAAACAACCATCGACGTTATATACAGGCCAAGAAAAATCAGTCTCAAAATCGAGTTTGGTCACTTGCTGACTTAGGTGATGAGTTGATTAAAAGCAAAGAACAACTCTGTTCAGATAATACTGGTTTGGTTGACTTTTATTCAGCAACCCCATTTGGAGCCTTTAAGTCTCTAGCTGATGCTTGCCGTGAATATCCTGACTTCATGGCATTCCAGCGTGAGGCTGGTCAGCAATCAAATGCTACATTGATTGATCTTGCTGAAAGGTGGAATGAACCACCAGATTACAGTTATCAATTAGTTCAGCGAATCAGTTTTGGCTCTCATCTTAATTATGATGAATGGAAAAGACAGAACTTGCAGGAATTAGGGCGACTAGTTACGAAGCCCGATACGGCATTAGTTATCCTTGAAAGATTTACCACTGCCCATCAATCAAAGCAATCTGGCACAAACTTTGAGATTACCAAGAAGCAAATTCTTGTCGAGCTGCGCAAGCATGGGATAGTTGCCGCACCAAACTACGCAGATCAAGAAATACTAGATAAGTTCACTGAAATTTCACGTATTGGGCGCGACTGGAATCGAACTGTTAGTGGTCAGCAGATAAGTCGCCCCGAACTTACAAGTATTATCCAAAATATCGAACAGCGAAAAATACTATTCTCATAGTAGATCGACCGGAAGTGGTAAAACATGCCTACTGTTGGACATTGCAGAGCACATAGAAAGTGATGATGAAAAGTATTGCTTTTCTTGAAAGGTGATCGTTTCATTGATACCGAAACTAGAAAATCCCTGCCTACCGACTTGATTGAGATGTGTGCCCGTCTTGCAGAATCAAAGCATCTCATCATCGTAATCGACTCTCTGGATGTTTTATCTCTGAATCGTGATTCAGGTAGCTTAAGCTACTTCCTAAGTTTGATCGACCGTTTGAGCGGGCTGGCAAATATTACAATCATTGCCGCTTGTCGCACATTCGATTTGCAATATGATGCGAAACTCCGTGACCGAAAATGGCAGCAAAAGATCAAGCTTGCTGATTTCGATTTTGATGAAGTTGTTGCACCTATGCTATCAAAATGGGGGTGGATGCTTCTAGTTTAAGCGTAGAGCTTAAACAGTTACTATGCTTACCACAAAATCTACGTTTATTTGAATCAATTGCCAATTTAGATCGTGGCCTCGAAATTCGCAACGCATTCGAGCTTCAGAGTGTTTTTCTGGACGAATGTGTCAGGCAACACCCTGATATTGGAACTCCCGGCTTACGAAGTTTGCAACAGCTTGCGTACCAGTTACTCAAATCAAGAGTACATCATTTACCTGCTGTTCAATTCTCTGCGGAAGAACCGATACAACGCAGTTTAATTAGTCAAAATGTATTATTCGAAGATGCTGGAAAAATTGCGTTTACTCATCAGACACTCTTCGATGCTTTGGTTGTACAACATGCTCTTGCTAATGGCGAGGATTTGCTCTCATTTGTTCTGGCACATCCGCCATTTCCTTTTTAAGAGCCTCGGTACAAACATTTATTTTTCATTTACGAACACATAGTCCTGATTTGTTTTCTCGACAGATCACAAAAACATTAGCAAATAATCGAGTTGCGTATCATTTAAAAAGGCTCATTGTCGAAACCATTAGACCTCTTGCGAAAGTCACAAACTGCGTTGTTGCAGCATCCAATTGACGAAACCCGTAATCAACTGTAGCCGTATCCCAAAGCGCCGTCGGCGATTGCGGTAGCGCTCCTTCAGGATCCGAAACACCTTCAACAGCCGGATGCTGTGTTCGACCTTGACCCGAAACCGTGCGANACACCGGTTGAAAGCAACTTGTTCCGCTTCCAACTCCCGCAGCCGGGGCTTTTGAAGGGGATCAGGATTCTGCAACCTTCGATCTCNCAGCCCTTGGTAGCCCAGATCCCCAAGGCATAAACAACCCGGCGGAAAGGCTTCCGTGTGTTGGCGTGCCAAGGTGACATCGTGTTCGTTGCTGACCGCCTGGGCGACATGCAGGATATGCCCGCTGGCCTGATCAATCACAAGTTGGAACTTTTGCGTGTGCGTGTGTTTTCCCGCTGTAAAGTCGCCTTGCTTTTTTGGGCGTTCAATCGGGCTTTCGCTGGCGTCCACGACCACCACTGTGTCCGCAGCCAGGTTCTCCGTTGCCGCCAGCCGCTCCCGGTCCAGCGCCTGCGCCGCCAACAAACGCTGCTCTGTCCGCGTCACGATGCGCTGCGCGGTCGATTCGTGCACGCCGTAGGCCACGCCCAGGTGGAACAGCGTGCGGTACTCGCGCCAATAACCCAGCGTCAGCAGGAGCTGGTCGGCCAGGCTCAGGGGACTCGGGCGGCCTGGCTTGCGCTTGGCGCGCTCCGCTTGTTCCAGCACCATCAGTTGTTCCGCGAACAAGTCCGGCGGGATGCCCACCAACCGTTTGAAGGCATCAGGCGGTAAATTTTGTAAGCTAACGTATCTCATCTCGCCAATATGGTGGCTTGGGCGACTTTCGCAAGAGGTCTATTGGGACACTGAGTATTGATCCTGCTGGTGATTGGCCTTTGGTTCGACGCATTTTCCAGCAATATCCTTCTTTGTTTGAACGGATGTTCTGGAAGACAACTGGGGCTGGTTGGTTCAGATTATTATTAGATCAATGGTTTCCGTTATTAGGAGATAATGATCAAAAATGGCGAAGAAATTTCTTAAACCGCCTCGGTCAATGGGCAAACGACCTGCCTGATGAAGTGACTATGTTAAGAATTCGAGCCATTAATGAACGCTGGGGAGATGAGAACACTCTTGATACAATTATCTGGCAGTTAGATCAATTCACTGAATGGCATAATGAAAAATATACCCGCTCCTAGAACTGATAAGCAAAGAATTGAGGAGCCAACAGGAGGTAGGTCAGCATAACAATTTTCTAAACACATTAAGCCAGTATGTTACTTCAACCAATCAAGGATACAACTTGCTATGGCAATTTATGATCAGAAATGTGACTAATGATGACATCTATCACTTTGATCTTCAAAATAAAATGGCTTGTGATTTTCAAAACAAAGATTTTCTGCAACATGCTCTGGAAAATTCCAATCACTTTCTTGACCTCGTATTGCAGAGTTTAACAACATGGGCGTATAAAGAAGAGCCTAGCGGTAGACATCTAAATACTGCATTCATCCACAGCTGCCCCTCGTATCATCGCAGACATAGTCGCCATGACCTGTATCACGTTGAGAATCTAGGTAGGCTTACGCAAGCCTTGGAAAAAGCCATTTGCCGTCATGCGAGAGAAAATACCGAATGGTGGAAAGAGAATGAACCAAAACTAAAAACTTCAAATTTATTAATTTTTCGGTACTTTCTCATCAAACCATACTCAAAATTCCCCGAAAATTATGCAGATGGAATCAGCACTCTCTTAACAAATCCAGAGCTTTTAAGATACGGCCACTTAGATTATGAGCTGGGGCGGCTTATGCAGGTGAGCTATTTCGTATTACCTGAATCCATCCAACTGAAAAATCAGCAAATCATCCTGAGCTTATACAAAGATGATGATTGGCGTGAACTAAATGGATGCGTCGATGAATTACCTATATGGGTTTATAGAAAGCAGTATTACTACCTTTGTGGATACCAGTGATCTACCGCTCTTCAGAAAGTCAAATTTTTGTTGAACGATATACCCCTGATTTTGGAAGTTCCCTACCAGAACCAAAAATCAGTAGTAGGGGAGGCACTGTTGGCTACCCCTTGACCTTAGAGCAGATGCAAAATCTCAGCAATACTACTTTAATTAGGTATTGTAAACATTATGAGGGATATGGCGACATGGATGACAGTCATCCTGCTGATTATTTGCGCGGCGGTCAAGGTCAGGTTCAACACCTACTAAGCGAAGCAACAGCTTATGACCCAGAACGCTATTTAAAACTTATTCCTTGTTCATATCCAGTGAACTGGATGTCAGATATGCTCAAAATATTGTTTATGGCATTGCCAGTCATATCCGCTATCGTTTTGGCAATGTCAAGCCAGCTTCGGGAGAATTCAAGTGGAAAAAGCCCGAAGTAGATGGCGAATGGTTAGCAGTACAATTACTGAATTTGCTGGAGTCCGCAGAATGGTTATGGGCAGATACTAGGCAGTTTAACATATTTAGCATTCCAGAAGCCTGCTGTGATGTGCTAACCAATAAAAACAAACAGAGCGACTGGTTTTTCTATTGTTCCAGCTTTTATTTAAGTTACGAAAAAGCCAAGTCAATCATACTCCACGTAAAGTCTCTGGGGATACATCTGAACGTCATTTGCAGTTCGACGCGATTAATAGTGATTGGGGGCACATAGGTAGAGGAGTTACAAAACTATGTAATCGCCTATTAGAAGCAGGGCATGAACCCCCGAGCTACTGTACCCATTGTTACGCCATTTAATCAAAGCATCGGAGCAGGCAACCATAACAATCATTGATCGCATTCCCTATATGGCATACAAAAAGCCAGAATGGGGTTTTCAACTTTTAGTGATATTTACGACATAGAAGTACCTGCTTGCCCATGGGGATGGGCACAACAACATTTGTATTACCAATATCATGATAATTTTGAATATACAGCGCCTTATTTAGAAAAAATGTTACAGTCAGACGAGACAGAAGCCCTACAAGGTTGGGGACTTCTGTCAACTATGTGCCACTTGGTTGGTCACCTTACTCAAGACCAGCTTTTCAAACAGTTAATGGAAGTAAATAAACAAGAGGCTTGGATAGCTGCTGCCCAAGTTTTTGAAGCCAATATTGATAAGCATACTCGCGACGGTATGTGTATCAATGGAATGACTCATATTCTAGAGCTTGAACTAGGTATGCCAAAGGTAATTAGTGAAATCGAAGATGCTTTTGATCCTAAAAACATGGTAATTATCTTGGAAATGACTTTGCCAAATTATACATCGAAAAAGCCAGCTTTAATGAAGACCGCTGGAGTATAAAACACCTGCTGGACTGGCTTGCTGATTTATCCAGCCGGGATCCTTTAGCTTCATTAGAACTACTGGAAATTTTGGCGGATAAGTTGTCAGCAGAATCTGCTAGGCGGCTTTATGATGGGAAGTCATTGATTCGAGCACTAAACTCCCTTTTACGAGAAGCTGATGAAACAGATGATGGGGAATTAATTAGTCGTGTTATCAGCTTACAAGACCAACTCTTGCAGCTAGATTTGTATGGCATTGAGGACTTTTTCAATGCTGCGGGCAGAAGTTGAGGAGCAATAGAAATTATGGAAGGACAAAGCACATCATTCCTCCTCTACCAACCCTCCGACAGCGAAACCCGCCTTGAAGTCCACCTGCAAGACTATGGCTTTCCCTCACCGACATGAGCAACCTGTTCCAGCGCGACAAGTCGGTGATTTCCCGCCGCCTCCGCAACATCTTCGCGGAAGGCGAACTGGTGTGGGATTCAGTTATTGCAAATTTTGCAACAACTGCCGCCGATGGCAAAACCTATCAGATGGAACACTTCAATCTGGATGTAATCATCTCCGTCGGTTACCGGGTCAAATCGCACCGGGGAACCCAGTTCCGCATGTGGGCGACCCAGCGCCTGCGCGAATATCTGGTCAAGGGTTTTTGGGGGTTGCGTTAGCACTTTTAACCTCATAGCGGCACTTGCTGCAAACGATCCAGCGCCAACCCAAGACGCGCCTCATCAAACAGTTTTACCTTGCGCTGTGCCCAACGCTGGCCTGCTGGCCAGTGACGTAAACCATTCTGTAAAGCTGTTGTATCAGGCTCAACCCCGTCTTTGTTAAGCAACCAATCCACCGTCGCCAACAGTTCCATCCCATAGGNGGATTCAAAGCCGTCAATGAGGCGAGCAGTCTTCTCAAGTGCTGGCAACCATGTTTTAGCTTCAGTCTTCAGATAAATGGCGACCTCCTCTCTTTTAGCGTCATTGAACCAAATCACATCCAGAGGGGCGCAATCGCTGATACGCTTGTCGCTTTTCAGGTAGCTGCCATCAAGGCCATCCAGCAGATGCCGCAAATTGTCGGCATANNGAGTATAGTTATGCGCTTTGAAGCGGAGTTTGAGCGGATTCTCCAGGTGTTCGGATTCGATTGCCCGGTCTAAAAACCATGCCAGTTTCTGGATTTCCAGCACACTGCATTCCATACCCAGCACCCAGTACAGGCGTACCAGTTCGGCAATCATGGCTCTGGCAGGCGTTAGCGTTTCAACACCTTTAGTTTTGGCAACGTTTTGATATTTTGAGATTGGTTCATAGACCAAGATATTTACATCTGCCAGATCGCCCAAAGCCTTTTCAACATATGGCTTAACCTCTGCCCAGTTCAAGCCACCATTTCCGGAACCGAGCGGCGGGATGGCGATAGAACGTACTTCATTCTGTTCGATGAAATGCCGCAGGTCAGCAAGGCCATCAATGACCCACTGCATTTGTGAACGGGCACGCCAATGTTGTTTGGTGGGGAAGTTGACGATCCAGCGTGGCTCCATCAGTTCACCAGTTTTGGTGACGAACATCTTGCCGGTTTGTACTTGTTGCTTTTTACAGGCTTCGGCGTAGGCAGCCATATTGGCGGGGAAACGTTCCTTAAACATCAGCGCGATGCCTTTGCCCATTACGCCGACGGTATTAACGGTATTGACCAATGCTTCTACATCGGCTTCTAGCAGGTTGCCTTGTATGTAAGTAATCATGTGCCGCCTCCTAAAAATNNACCATCCAGGTATGCAATGAATATCCAGTGCTACCCCGACTTGCCCGACCTGTTGTTGTAATTGTTGTTTCGCTTGTTCAGTATAGCAAATTGCCCCCATTAATGCCTGAATCGGCAGGTGCTGATGAATAAGTGCTTCTGCCTGATAACGTTCAACTTTTTCCGGGTCAGAGGTATCACGCTGGAAGTTGCGCTGTTGCAGCATCGGCCAGTCTATTGCATCCAAGGCAGCAAGATTATTGTAGTAAGTTGCCGTAGGCGGATAAGCATGACGGTCTGTAAACAGGAACGGCAAACCCAGTTCTGCCACTTTGCGCATACTGGAAACCAGAATCACAATGTCTTCATTGGCTACCTGACGCACGCCACCGCGCCCGGTGTGGATGTTGTACATCATCGGTGAAAATGGGGTGAAGTAGAACGGCACATAATCATTCAACACTCCACCCGGAGGCAACGGTACTGCTCGGGTTGCCCGTCGGTTGATCAGGTCTTCATTGCCGATATTGATCCATATTGTTGATCTGACGGGACTATTACCAGCGTGTAAGCCATTCTCCAAAATCCAGGGGAGATTCTAACGGTGGACGATGCGCCAGATGAAAGCATTTTGGGGATTGAGCTTGGTGTAGTTATAAGCCATTGGCTGCCTCACTATTTTCAGCAAAAGAGGAAGCAACCAATGAACCCAAACGAGGTATTGGCATAACGGCCTGACACACAGACAAAAACGCCCGCAAATCCTCATTCCCCAACGCTTCCCGACGTGGTGCCAAACGCTCAATATCCGTCGCCATCACCTCCCGGTACGCCTCCCGCACAAACGCCAGACACAGCGGATCAACCACTCCCGTTTCCGCCTCGGTTTTCGTTGCTTTATCCCGAATCTGCCGCTGAAAGGCTTCCAGCACTGCCGCATCATCCGTCAGCGCCTGCAATAAATCCGGGAATACGGTCGTGGGCATACTGTGTTCACGCGCAATCCACAACGCACTCAAGGTGGCGCGGCTAATGTAAAAGAACCGCTTCAGTTTGATGTCCGGTGCATCCAGTGCAGCAACCATGCTTTTCGCCATGGAACTGTAATGGTGAAAACTGGCTCTGGCGTTGAAGGTGCTCGCCACCATCTCACGCAGCATCGCCGCCTGCGCTGCATCTTCCCGGTAAACCAGCGGGGAAATCATCCACTCCTGAATCACGCTGTTGCCACTATTGGCCAGCGCCATCGCCTTGCGTACATCCCAACCGCCAATATCCAGCACTGCATTGACCGGCAACTCAATGACATCGCGTTCGGGATTAAGCTGGATATACCACTCCGACGCATGGGCATACACAAAACGCACGTCATAATCACTGTCCGGCGACGGAAAGCCCCACGAACGGCTACCGCTTTCAATCGCGCTGATAATCGTCACCTGATGCTGGCTGGCCAGTGCACCCAGTTTGGCTTGCACCTCAGCCTCAATGGCAGCGTCAATCCCCTGCATTTACGCATTCCCCCGGTAGGTTTTTAGTATTTTCTCTATATCATCCAACGCCCGTTCCGCAGCGTGTGGGCGGCTGACCACCTCGCTGATCGAGCCGAAATGCTGTTCCAGACAATCCGCCAATAACTGGCGGATAGCATCAATATCCGGCGCATCCGGCAAGTGGCTGGCCAGATACACCCGTTCCAGATCAGCTTCCTTGCGGGCAAAGTAATCTTCCAGTTGCGGCAACGACCATTCGCCCCGGCGGATCGCTTTCATCTGCTCGGCGTCGCGTTGCAAATCCATATCGCCATGCATCAGCAACTGCTCAACCTCGCCCAGCAGCCGCACCACATGGTAGGCAAATTTCACGTCATAACCGAATTGCTCCACCAGTGCTTTGCGTTTGCCTTCCGGTTCCTTGGTGCGGATTTTGTGCATCTGCCCGTAGGCATAACCCTTGAACTTNNACCAGCAGCCCTTGTGCAAAAACAACTGCCGCCGTTCCCGCACCAGTTTGCCAATCGGCGAGGCATACAACACGCAGTTTTCCGGCACATACAGGCTATCGATAATGTTGGGGTTATTGTCCATCAGCAGGCGGAAATATTTGGCAATCGCAAACACCGTCACGTCATACACCCGCCCCTTGCCACCCAGTGCGTCAGCATCGTGAATGTGGTGCTGCTGGTACTGCTCAAATTGCACCGAATACGCATCAAAGCCCGGAATTTCACCGCGCAAATGCGGGAACATCATCTGCCTGGGTGGAATCGCAAAGGCGTAAATATCCATGTCCGAACTGTCGTTGCTGACGCCATACGCCACCGAACCCATGATGACTTCGTACTGCACGGNCCCGGCCAGAATATCCGGCGCCGGGTAGCAGTTTTTGCGTTGCAGTGACTGGATGTGGCTGCTCATGGCTGCTTGCCTTTGCGGTAATACACCACATCCGGCAACTCCGCAAAGTGATCATCTGCCGTTACCAAGGTAACATGACGGTATTGCGCAGTAGCGTAGATAATGGCATCAGCGAATGACAATCCGTATTGCAGCGCAAGGTCTGCTGCCAATAAGCTGATCGGCGTGCTCAACGGCGTCACGATACCTTGTTCAGTCAGAGCTGCTACTTCCAGTGCATGGATCTCGCTGCTTTCACGTTTAACCCATTTATACAGCTCAAACTGAATCGCCGTTGGCATATACACCGCTGCCAGATCGCTCAACCATGGCTCGAACTGATCAGCCAACACACCATCGGTCAGCCACTCAATCCAACCACAGGTATCCACTACGCAGGCCATTAGAAGCGATCCTGCCGATCACGATAGTCTGCCGGATTCGCTCCTTTAAGCAGGCCTCGCATGGATTGCAGGGAACGTATCGGCACCAATTCAATCGTGTTGCCCTTGGCCAGAACGGTAAACTGTTGTCCTGCTTGCAGGTTCATCTGCTCACGAATGGCTTTAGGGATGGCTAACTGGTATTTGCTGGAGAGGGTGGCTGTTTGCATTTTTACGTTTCCATTATCTATCCGTAATAGCGTAAGAATACAGACCGGGAATCAACTTTGCCAGCAAGTCCCCGCTTGCAATTTGATGAATTCGAAATATATACTTTTGATATATATTTTAGGTAGGAGCAACGCTATGCAAACCACAACCTTATTCCAGAATGGCGCAAGTCAGGCTGTGCGTATCCCGAAAGAATTCCGTTTTGAAGGCAAGCAGGTGGAAGTGAAGAAAATCGGTAATAACCTGATTCTACGCCCAGTCTGCAATTCATGGGAAAGCATGTTCAAAAGCCTTGAGCAGTTTTCCGACGACTTCATGGCGGATGGCCGCACACAACCCGAGCAGCAACAACGCGAAGAGCTGTTTGTATGAATTTCCTACTGGATACCAATATCTGCATTTACCTGATCAAGCGCAAACCGCCCGAAGTGATCCAGCGCTTTCGGCAATTGCAGCCGGGTAATGTTTTTATCTCCTCCATTACCACCTCAGAGCTGTATTACGGCGCNACAAAAAGCCAGCAGGTAGCTACAAACCTGGAGGCGCTGAACAACTTTCTATTGCCCTTTCGTATTGTGGATTATGATGAATCCGCCGCCTTTCTCTATGGCGAACTGCGTGCNCGACTGGAACAGCGCGGCCAGCCGATCAGNCCACTGGACATGATGATCGCAGCCCATGCGCTCAGTCTGGACATATCGCTGGTGACGAATAACACCAGGGAGTTTAAACGGGTAAAGGGGCTGAAGCTGGAGAATTGGGTAAATTAGGATGGTTCCAATGCCTGTCCCGCATCCAGCACCCAACAGCGCGGCATAGCCGTATACCCCAGCTGCTGGTAATACGCATTCGCTGCTGGTGCCGCAATCAATATCAGTTTGCAATGCCTGCCCAATTGCTGCCGGGTGAGGGCTTGCAGTTGCTTGCCGATACCCTGTCGCTGGTAGTCGCGGTCAACTGCAAGATCAGACAAGTAGCAAGCGTAGTGGAAGTCGGTCATGGAACGCGCCACACCAACCAGTTTGTCACCATCCCAGGCAGTCACTAACAGATTGCTGTTGTTGACCATACCTTCCATGCATTCGTGGTCATCGATGGGGCGGCGTTCACCCAAGGTGGAACGGCGCAGCACATCAATAAACTGGTCGGTGGAAAGGGGTGTGTTTGTCTGATAGCGGATAGCCATATTCATTGTCACTCCTGCAACTGAACCTCGGGGCTGAAATAATGCGGAGCCACCGTATCGGTCAGCCACACCCCATTGCAGTAGAATAAGCAGCCGTCAACTTGCATGGCGGCGGCGTCAATCACCAGCACCACCGGCGTGCCGTGGCGTGAACCAACTTTCAGCGCGGTTTCACGATCCGCCGATAGGTGCACATGGTGACGATTACGTTTTTGCAAACCCTGTTGGTTAATGGATGGCATGAAACGGGTTGCGGTGCCGTGATACAGCACATCTGGCGGGGTTTGCGGCTCCAGTTGCAGATCCAGCTCCAGCGAATGCCCCTGATTCGCCCGGATGCGGGTTTTGTCCTCATTAAAGCTGTAACGCTGCTTGTCGTTGGTGACGACAATTTCCTCCAGTTCCGCAAAGCTTAATTTCTTGCCTTTGCTGGCAAGCCCGGCCAACAGTCCGTCGACGGATGCCCAGCCAGACTCATCCAGCACTAACCCGATTTTCTGCGGTTCGTGGCGTAAAACCAGGCTGATGAATTTACCGATTTGTATTTTTCTTTTTTGATCCATGTTGTGGTTCCCCTGGGATGCTTGTTTGTGTTTTGGTATCAGGCAAAATCATGCCTGATCCAGATTGCGATTTCTTTCTTTGCCAAACCCGATAACTGAACAGGCCGTCAGCCACTGCGCTGCCGAACGATGTCAAAGTCATCGTCCACCAACAGTTCACCATTACGGTACACCGGGCGCAACAGGTTTTCCCGCCCCGCCAGCGCATCTTCCCGAATGGTTTCAATGCCGCTATCCGTGCGCACCACTGCCAGCCGCCCGCGTTTGGAAGACTTGCCAGGGTCAGTGACCGGCTGCTTGTAGACATCACGCCATTGCCCATGCACACGGATGGCTGAAGCCTTCATCGCAAAGCTGAGGGTGTCGCGGTCAACCTTCTGCAACAGCCCCGCCCCCATACCGAAGGCGACATTTTCCGTGGAAAAACCGGCTTGCTTAACGCTTTCCAGAATCACGGGAATGGTGGTGACATCCACCCCATCGCCCTGAATCACCCGCACGCAATCACTGAGCACGCGATACCCTTTGGCGTTCACCCGCCCGCCAAATGCTGCATACAGGCGTTCCAGCACTTCGGGCACAATCCGCTCCGGCTGGCCGGAATCCGGGCGCACCACCAAGGTGGCACCACTTTCCTCTACCTGCCAGCGCAACTGCTTGCCCCATATCTGGCTGACGGCGTGAAATAAATCGTAGGAATCCGACACCACCGCGACCAGGCCGCCGCGCTTGCCAAACTGCGTGATCATATTGGCGTAGGCCTCCGCCCGGCNTTCCCGCCCCCAACTGGTGATGGTGGAATGCTCCGCCGCAGGAATGGAAAAACCGGCCATGTCCGCGCCGTAGTAGCGTCTTGCCGCCACCAGTGCGGCGACCGTATCCGTGCCCATGAAATTGACCAGATGCGCCATGCCGCCCAGCGCCGCGCTTTCCTGCGAAGATGCGCCACGCGCGCCGAAATCATGCAGTTTGAACGGCAATTCCGCCTCGGGCTGCTCGCTGGTTGCCTGCAAATAACGGCGGATCACCTGCTTGGCCTGCCAGGAAACCGTGGCAACGGTGGTGGGATACCAGACCGCCCGCAACAAGCCGGTTTCCAGATACGCCGTCAGCCAGAACAGGCGCGGATCAGTGTTTTGCACCTGTACCAGCGCCGTGCCGGTTGGCACCACCATCCCCTCCGGCAACGCGCTGATTTCCACCGGCATATAGCCACCGTATTCGTGCAGGATTACCTCCCAGCCGCTGCGGTTAAAGGGTTCGCCGTGAGCACGGAACAGGGCTTCGGCCTCATCAATATCCGCTGCGGTAATCGGGCGTGACAGGGTTTCTTTCAGGTGAGCCTGCAAGCCGAAAAACAGCGCTTCACGGAATTGCCCGCCGCGCGATTCAATATAGGATGACACCACTTCTGCCCCAGGTGGGTATTGCAAATAGTGGCTGGCTTTGTAGCTGTCGGTATTGAGAATGCTATTGTTGAACATGGAAATCCTCCTGTTCTGGTTGGGTTGAAACGGCGGTCTTTCCGCCACATCGGGTTGAACGGTTCACTACCCCACCAGAGTTTTGATGATGTGGAAGTGATCCTCGAACAGTTTTTCCGGGTCGAGTTCCGCCAGCGGCAGCCAGAAAGCTTTGCTGGCGTCATCGCCGCCTTTCACTTTGGGTAAACCGTGCGCATCCGGCTTCAGATTGACCAGCCAGGCATGGGTAATGGTGCGCCCGCGCTCGGAACGTTGCGGATGGTCGAACACCTGCGCACGCACCACCGAACCTTGCAACACCGGTTCCGGCACTTTCAGGCGGGTTTCTTCACGCAATTCGCGCAGTACCGCCGTCAACAGGTTTTCATGCTGGCCGACGAAACCGCCCGGCAATGCCCATAAGCCCTTGCCAGGGCGCGCGCGCCGCTCGACCAGCAAAATATGGCCGGACTGGATCACTACCGCATCCACCGTCACAAACACCGGCGGGTAAGGTGAGGTTTCCCAGGCTTGCCGGTATGTCTGGATGAAGCGCCATTCCTCTGCCACCTCGCGGTAAGCGTCACTTGCCTGAAAGTCTTGCAAAGTCTGTTGTACGGCAGTGGGAAATTCGTCGCTGATCTCGCCATGCAGGAAATAACGCTCGCGCAATGCCGTGGCAGAAACGGCTTTGTAGGCGGCCACATCCACCGCGCCCCATTGTGGGAACAACGACAGGTAATAGGAGGTGTGATCCTTGCCATGCCCAACCAGNNTGCCGATTTTGGGCGCGGCAACCCCGACCTTGGGTGGGTACTGATGCACCACGCCAGCCACCGTTTCCTGCACACGCCTGATCCAGTTCTGGTCGTTGTAAAGCTCATCCAGCAACGGCAACACCACGACGCGGTTTTGCGCCTGCGGCAGGCAGGAAGCGCGGATGAATTGTTCGCGTTCGGCAAAGCGCCACGGGTTGCGGCTGGTGCGTGGCTGATGGCTGGAACCGACCAGCACAATCAGCCGTTCCGCCTTTTCCAGCGCATGCATCAGCACTTGCTGGTGGCCTTTGTGGAAGGGCTGGAAACGCCCAATGAATACCAGGAAGTCAAAGCGCTCGTTGGCGCTGGTTGCTTGTTTCATGTCAGTAAACTCCTTACTGATGTGTGTCCCACCCGGTCTATCCGGGTAAGCATCCTTATAGTGACATAAAGACACTATAACTGTCAAAGACTATCGATGGAGCGCCAATCAAAGCCAGCATTGCTGGCCAACAGCGACTTCAGGCTGGCCGCTGTGCTGAAGGCCAGGACGTTTGCCCGCTTCCTGGTATTGCAGCGGGAATAAGGTGATACACATGATCAACGCGTTTCTTCGCCAAGCTCCTTAGCCATCGCCAAGCGGTAGCTGGTGCTACGGCCACCGCCAGCATTCTGAATAAAAAGCCCCCATTCCAGCAAACTGCGAATATCACGCAAAGCCGTGTCGCCCGAACATTTGGCGATGGTGGCGTATTTGGCGTTGTTCATATACCCCTGAAAATCATCCAGCATCCGGTTCAGGACTAACCGCTGGCGCTCATTGATGCGGTAACGGTTGGCGCATTCCCACACGCGCGCCTTGTGCAACACTGATTCCAGCGCAGTTTCCGCACTGCCTATTCACCGCTCCTGTTGCGGCGTTTATGGTACCTATTCACCGCAAGGACAAGCAACGCCCCGCAAGGAAAACACACGCTGCTTACAACCCTGATCCTTAACGGGTTTGCCCGTCGGCATCCAGGCTTTCCCTGGCACGCAGTGGTCTGGTTTCCACACTCATAAGGTTGTTCCTGTGGGCTGGATGAATTGCCGCCACACCGGATCAGGCTGCCAATGGGGATACAGCANAGCCTCAGCCTGCTGTTCCGGCCACTGCAAAACATCGCGGTGATAGCGGAACAAAAAGGCGGAGGCACGATAATTCAACGCGCAGTGCACCCACACCTTGCGCGCCTGCAACAGCTGCATCAGGGCGCTGAAACGCTGGAAATGTTCCCCGGTCGGCGCGTCGAACGGCACTGGAATATGGCAGTAATCCATCCCCTGACTGACGACCCGGAAACTTTCATCCGCCAGTGCGCGCGGGGAGTCGGGCATGGCCAGATTGATCACAGCCTGAAAACCAGCCCCGGCAATGGCAGAGAACTCGCCCGCCAGCGGCTGGCCGGAGCTGCTGATCCGCCCATTCACCGGATGGTAATGGAGAATGGCCTGCACCGCCTGCCGCTGCGTCAGCCGCTGTTCCGGCAGGCGCATATGCACCAGGGCAACAGGCTCCCNCTGCAACCCTGTGCGTGCTTCCACCGCATACGGCTCGAACCCCAGCCCGGTGTACAGCAGCAGCGCGCNGGTGTTGGCGCTGAAGACGGACAGGCGCGGCTCGGCGGCATACGCCTGCACACACAGAGCGGCCATGTGCCGGATCAACCGCCCGCCAATGCCCCGCCCCCGGAAAGCCTCAGCCACAATGACATTGCCGATAAACGCGGACTCATCCGGCTCGATATTGTAAAGGTTGGCGAAAGCGGCCACCTCGCCGTCAACCACCGCCACGGTAAAATTGGNCCTGGCCTCCGCCAGCTGCCCCAGTTGCGCCGCCGACCACGGATACTGGCCGCCTGGGTGAACCCAGTACAATTCCTCGGGTGAGGAAACCAGCCGGGCGATGGCTGCAAAATGTTCCTTGCCTGCGTTGACCAATTGCATATCGGTTGTCTCCATTCGGGTTAATTTTTCAGGCTTGCCAGCAACCTGGATTGCAGCGTTATCCATTACTTTATCTATAAAAAGTATTAAACTGAGCTTATAAAAAGCAAGGGAGTAAATACATTATGGGGTACAGTAACAGCCTGCTGGCGGCAGGCGTTTTGCTCGTGGGCGCAACACTTTCCAGTCAGGCGTCAGCGCAAAACAACGATCTTCAACCGGAAAGGTTCCTTTCCGTCACACAATCACTCGGGCTGATAAAAATGTCTTCCTCCTGATCGACAACAAAGCGGCGGATGGCTGCTGGAGCAATGCCGAGCAAGTCAGGAAGCAGACCCAACAGACGCTGGAACACAGCGGGTTCACGGTCTACGACGAACCGCTCCTGATCCTGTCGCCGCTTTCCAGCAACCTGATCATTACCGCCCAAGGCTCGCGGTCACGCGAGGAACCTGCTACGGCAGCATCCAGATTGAAAGCTACCGCAGTGTGCTCGACGAATCCGAAGGCGTCCAAATCCAGTATCAGGGGCGCAATTTTTCCCAAAGCACGGTCGCGCATGGCCGTAAAAACCTGAATGCGGCTTTTTGTCCGCCACCGCCACGCAGACAACGGCATTCACGGCGGCGGTTGAGGCAAACCGTAAATCCCCATTGTCAGCAACACCTTCGCCAAACTGACCGCCCAGGAAATAAAGCCCTTGCCCGTGCGGGTGCTGGCCGATGTGTTCAGGAATGTGCAGGCCAATACGCCGCCGTAACGCCATCAGCGGCCACCGGATGATGCCAGCTCATGGGTGTAAACACCTGCACCACCATCAACCGACCCGGCCAGATCCAGCACCCGCCGGTGATGGGTAAACAGCAACACCTGGGTGCTGGCCGCCACTTCGGCCAGCACCTCCAGCCCCGCCTGGGTGCGCCGGTCGTCGAAACTGATGAGGATGTCATCCACCACAAACGGCATCGGTTCGCCTTGGCGCAAATGCTGCTCCAACGCCGCCAGCCGCAGTGACAGGTAAAGCTGGGCGCGGGTGCCGTCACTCATCCGCTCCACCAGCACCTCGGTATTGTCCGGGCGCACACCCAGCAGAATCGGCCTGTCATCATCACCCAATTCGTCGCGCAGACCAGCATACGCACCCAATGTCAGTCGCTGAAACAGGCCGCCTGCCCGCTGTAAAACCGGCGTCTGATTTTTCCGGCGGTAATCTTCAATCTGCTGCCCCAACATCAGCGCGGCCATTTGCAGACGCAGGTATTGCTCAGTCCCGGCAATCATGCTGGCGAGGTATTGTTCCGCTTCTTCCGCCGCCATCGCAGCTGAAGCACTGCCATCTTTGGCGGTAATCGTATCCTGCAAGGTTCGACGCTGATCCCGCAAACCATCACGCTGACGGGAAAGCTCGGTCAATTCCGCCGTTACCGTCGTGAGGCTGGGTTCCAGTGCATCGGTATCAGCGGCAGCCGCTTCCTGCTCCAGCTCGTCCAGCGACAAGCCATCGCCATTGCGTATCAGTTCCTGCTCCAGTGTCACCAGCGTTTGCTGCAATGTGCGTTTGTGTCGGGAATCTTCACTGGCCTTGAGCAACGCTGCTTCACTTTCCACCCCAGCCAGTGCCTTCAGCTTGGCAAGCTGCTCGGTAGCACTGGCGCAAGTCACCTCCGCCTCCCGGATGGTTTCCTGTTCGGCTTTTTCCGCGTCCCGGATTTTTTCCAGTTTGGCCTTGGCTTCGCGCGCCTTGTTCAAATCCTGATGCAATTGGGTGGTAAGGATGCTGGCACTATGCCCGGCTCTATCCAGGCCAATCTCGTCCATAAAGGCAAAAACTTGCTGTTCAAAGTCCCGCTCCACTTTATCCATGCCATGGATACGGTTGTGCTTTTCCGTAGCGGCATCGAATTTGTGGAAAAACGTTTCCAGTTGCGTCAGGGTTTCCACCGCATACTCAGGGTAAGCGTCCGCTTTCACGCCTAAACCCTCGCTTGCCTGAAGCCACGCCTGCCCCCAGACAGACAAATCCTCCGCAATCAGCTTGCTGCTTTCCTGCGTTCGAGCAATGCGGCTGTCGGCTTCCGTCAGTGCTGTCTGTAACTGCTGCTGGCGGTTGGCAGCTTGTTCCTCCTGCTCAATCCGCTGCTCGCAGATTGCCAGCATTGCGCTTAAACCCATGTATTGCAGATCAAGTACCGAATCAAACCCGGCAAGGTGCATGGCAATCGCGGCCTTGTGGAAGTCATATTCACTCGAAAGATTCACCGCATTGTTTTGCTGATCCCTGGCAACACGAATGCCAGACAAAACCTTGTCCACCCGAACCAACCACTGTTTCATTTCGCGGGGTGTTCCGACCTCCACAGGCAAAAGCTGCCAGACGGACTCCCAGGCCTGTTGCTGACGCTGCTGAGTGGCCTGGGCTTGTTCCCTCGACTGTTGTAACTGCTCCAGACGTGCGGCCAGTGTTTGCACCCGTGTTTCCAGTTCGCTACGCCGGGCGACCTGTTCCGCCTCCAGACGCAAGCGGTCGGCCAGGTGATCAGCTTCTTCAAGTTGCTGCTCATACCGCATGGGCAAACTGGTATCCGCTGCTTGTGCCGAGACTTGCTCGCCGTCGATATAGTGCTGCCTGATCCTGTGCCATAGCTGATCCCGCGCGGCACGGGAAATCTGCAATTGCGACACGGTTGGCACGTCGCTGTGTAATAGCAAAACGTCCAGTTCGCGCTTGGTCTGCGCCTGTTCCGCCGTCAGCTCCTGCTGCTTGAGGGTGTAATTCCTGAGCGTATCCACACTTTCTTGGAGTTGCTGCTCGAAATCATCCAGCGTTGCAGGCAGTGGCATGGCAGTCTGTGCCAGTGTTTCCATATTTCCGGCAAAACGCCCTAAGCGGCGGAAATCATCCTCCGCCGCCTGCTGACTCTCTGCCGCCAGTTTGCGCGCGGCGGACAAGCGTTCTTCCAGATCGCCCTGCCTGCGCACTGCCGCCACGGCTGTTTTCAAGGCGCGCACATCCACGCGGGCGGCGGGCAGCAGCGCCAGTTGCTGAAGCACCTGCTGCTTTTCCTCTTCCGCCTCCAGCAGCGCGCGCTTGGCCGTTTNCCTGCGCTGTACCAACAGGCCATGCTGACNGGCCAGTTCCCCCACCCGGCTTTTGTTTTTGAGCAACGGGCGCAGTTGCTTGGCCGCTTCATCAATATCCAAGTCAGAATGCACGGCTTGCAGCAGGTTGCGCGCCTCATTGCGCAGCAAACGGCGTTGCCCATCCTGCTGCGGGCGGTCTTTTAAGGTTTTCTCCACCGCCCCCAGCTGTTTGTAGANGGCCAGAATCTCGGCTTCTTTGGCCAGCAGTTCATCGTGCACATCCAGCGCCTGGATGTCGGCCTGTAGCCCTGCCAGCCGTGCCTGCGCCTTGTCGTGTGCTTCGCGGGCGGTTTGCTGTTTGCTGGCGGCGGTTTGGTGTTGTGCCTCGAAATCTTCCGGCAGCAATTGCACCGCGTCCAACGCCGTCAACTGGCTAAGAATGCCGTGGCGTTCGGCCAGCGGCTNGACCCGCTGCAAACGTTGCAAACGGTTTTNTTCCCGGCTTTTGGCCTGAATCTGCGCTTCAATTTGGGCAATGTTCGCCAGCGTATCCGCCAGCCCGGTTTGCAGGCTGACCCATTCGCCCACGGGCAGGGTGCATTCCTTGGTGCGTTTGTGCGCTTCCTTGAAACCGGCCAGCGNCCGGTTGACGGCCGGTTTCGACGCCTTAGGCTTGTACAGCCCCTCTGCTTCCGCCTGTAACCCGGCCAGCACCGCACGCGGGCTGGCGACACCCAAGGCCGCGCCAAACAAGGCTTGCCCCAGGTCGCCGGACTGGTTCAGCAATTCCCGGCCACCGGCTTCCAGGCGTTCGTGGTCGATGCCGTACAGTTTGCTGAAGAGGGTTTCATCGATGCCATTGGGCAGGAAAGGCGCCAACACGGCGTCATCCAGCGGGGCGTTGCCATCACTGGCCAGCAGGGTGCCTTTGCTGCCTTTGCGGCGGATGAATTCCAGCGCCTGGCCATTGGTGAGCCGGAGTTTGCCGCCAACACGCAGCTGGGCATGTTCGTGCCGGTAATTGTCAGTGGTGCGCATGGGGATGCCGAACAACCAGGCAATGATCGCCCGCAACGCCGTGCTTTTCCCGGCTTCATTGTCGCCGTAAATCAGGTGCAAACCCTGCGAGCCGTGGGATAAATCCAGGGACTTGTCGGTAAAGCCGCCGTAGGCCAGCAGGTCAAGACGGTCTATTCTCATGCGGCATCCCCCTGTTCCAGCAGCCTGCCTGCCAGCAGGTGTTTGGCCTCATTCACCAAACGGCTTAAGGTCTGCGCATCCTCCAGATTGAGCAAGGAGTTTTCGGCAAAGACTTCGGGNNGGAGTTTCTGGCGCAACTCGGTGAGAATGCCTGACAGGCCATCGATGCTGCCCGGCTGCTCCGGCATGACGAGAATGTCACTGAGCAAGCCTGCCAAGGCATTGTCCGCCGCCAAGGCCGCCGCCAAATCCTGCTTGCCGGTGGTATGGTTTTCCAGCCGCTCCAGCCACACGGCGTCACCACCCATTTCCGCTGCCAGTGCGCGGATTTGCTGTTCCAACCGTTCCGGGTAGGCCGCCAACGCTGCGGCCAACGTGCTGGCACCTTGCAGGCGGATACGCAGGCNCAGCGTACATCCCTCTGCGGCAGCCAAGGCCCNCGCCAGCGCCTCACGCACCCGTTCCAGCACCTCCCGCAATGCGGTCACTTCACTCACATCGACATCTTGCACCGCCCAACGCACCACATCCAATGGCACAGGTTCCACAGCGCTGACTGCCCCNNCTTCCACCGTCACCAGCACACAGCCCTTGGCACCGGTTTCGCGGCTATGGCGGCCTTGGATACAACCGGGGAACACTATCCAGGGGTCTTCCGCCACGACTTCCTGCTGATGCACATGCCCCAACGCCCAGTATTGGTAGCCTTTGGCGCACAGGTCATCGACGCTGCATGGCGCATAAGGTTCATGACCCTCGCGCCCATTCAGGCTGGTGTGCAGCAGGCCAATATTGAACAGGTCCTTTTCCGCTGCGCCAAACCCTGCCGCCAGATTGTCATGCACATGTTGGGTGGGGAAACTGCGCCCGTGGATCACCACGCCCAGCTCCTCCAAGCGGATGCTTTCCACCTTGCGGTGCGACAGGATCTGCATATTGGCGGGGCTGTCCAGCGCCTTGCTCATACGGTTGGCGGCGTCATGATTTCCTGCCACCGCAAACACCCGGATATTATGCTGGCCGAGCCTGCCGATTTGTTTGCTGAGGAAAATGCCGGTGCTGTAATCCTTCCAATCGCCGTCGTAAATGTCGCCCGCCAACAGCACGAAGGCGACCTGTTCCTCAATCGCCCGATCAATGAGATTGGTAAATGCCCGGCGGCTGGCATTGCGGATGATGTCCACCGGCGCGGCCTCATGCCGAGCCAGACCGCGTAATGGGCTATCCAGATGAATATCAGCTGCGTGCAGGAATTTGAACATCGGCCTCCCCTGTGTAGTTTAATTTCTAATCGCACAAATCCGGACAGAACACAAGTTCAGCCCGCCGCCTGCTGCTGCATCTGTTCCAGCATCCATGCCCGGAACGCGGCAATCTTCGGCACCTGCAAGCGATTGGGCGGCATCACCAAATGATAACCATGGCTGTACGGCAAGGTATTGTCGAACAGGCGCTGCAACTTCCCGGCCTGCAAGTCCGCCGCCACCAGGCTGTGCCAAACCAGAGCCACACCCAAGCCAGCCATTGCCGCCTCGATCACCAGATTGGTATCGCTGAAATGGCGGATACGCGGCTTGCCGCTCACCCCCAACGAACTGAGCCAGGTATCCCAGTCAGGAAACGTGGTATCCCAATCCTTGGCTTCATCATGCAGCAACGCATGATTCAGCAATTCCGCAGGCTCGGTAATCTGCGCCGCCAACGCAGNGGATGCTATCGGCACCACCGCTTCCGTGGTCAAGCGGTCGACATGCAGGCNCGGTAAACGGCCGGAACCAAAACGCACTGCCACATCCACCTCATCCACCGCAAAATCCACCAACCGTCTGCTGGCGTGCAGGCGCAACTCAATATCCGGGTGACGCGCCTGAAAATCCTCCAGCCGCATGATCATCCAGCGGGAAGCGAACACCGGCGGCAGCGAAACCACCAGCGNGCCATTATCCAGGTCTGCCCGCAAGCGTGTCACGGNCCGTTCCAGCTGATCGAAGGCTTCACTGAACAAGGGCAAAGCGGCAGCAGCACTATCACTCAGCCGCAGCTGGCGGCCACGCAGAAACAGGGTGATGCCGAGATAATCCTCCAGTTGCTTGATCTGCTGGCTGATGGCACCGGGCGTGACATGCAACTCCTCCGCCGCACGGGCGAAAGACAAGTGACGGGCAACAGCCTCAAAAGCACGCAGGGCAGTCAGTTGCGGAAGACGACGCGACATTAGATTTCCTAAAGTATCCTTGCAGATATTCTCGTTTGTTCAGCAGCACAAGGTCAATTACGCTCACACATCAATAGCTCTGCTAAACGAGGATTTACCATGAACACGGCAAGCATTTATGTGCTGGTGGTCGTTTCCACCTTTTTCTGGGGAAGCAACTTTGTGTTGGCTGGTAGNGTTTTGGCCGATTTGTCGCCATTATGGGCGGCGGCCTTGCGTTTCATGCTGGGCGCGACAGTTATGTTCGCTCTGGCACAATGGCGGCGCGAACCGTTGCTGGAACCGTTGCGGCGCAATGCCTGNGCCTATCTGTTGCTGGGGCTGATCGGTATCGGCGGTTTCAACCTGCTGTTTTTCTTTGCCTTACAAACCACCTCTGCGGCCAATGCAGCGCTGATTATGGCGACCAACCCGCTGCTGACCACCCTGCTGGCTGGNCTGATCCTGCGGGAGCGCCCCAGTGCACGGCATCTGGCGGCCTTGCCAGTCGCTTTGCTCGGTGTGGCAATCGTGATTTCCGGCGGCAGTCTGGCGCGGCTGGGTCATTTGCAGGTGGCGCAAGGCGATTTGCTGATGCTGGCCGCCAATCTGGTGTGGGCTTTGTACAATGTGCTGGGTCGCCGTTACATGCCTGCGGCTTCGCCGATCAGCAATACCACGCTGGTAATGGGGGCAGGTGCCTTGTTGCTGTTGGCAGTTGCCATGCTGGATGGCGGGCATTTCACCTTACCAGGGCAGAATGCGGGTGGTGCTTTGCTGATCATGGCCTTGGGCGGCACGGTGCTGGCGTATCTGTTCTGGAATACCGGCATTGCCCATCTTGGCGCGGGGCGTACTGCCCTGTTTCTCAATCTGGTGCCGGTATTTGCCATGCTTAGCGGCAGTCTGGTCGGCACCCTCCCGACCCAGATGCAATTGTTGGGCGGCGTCATCGTGCTCAATGGCGTCAGTATTTCCATGCTGCCCAAACGTCAGCTGGCAACTGCATGAGCCACAGTATGACCGACAGATCAGCGGAAATAGGCACTCGGCGTAGTCCCGAACTGGCGCTTGAACATAGTGGCGAATGCACTCGGGCTGTTGTAACCGAGATTGAGGGCGACGTCGATGACCTTGGTGCCGCCCGCCAGTTGTTCCAGCGCCGTAATCAGCCGCGCCTGCTGCCGCCACTGGCCGAAGGTCATACCGGTCTGACGGGCGAAACGACGCTGAATGGTTCTGGCGTCCACCCNCAGTTGCGCCGCCCAGCCGGACAGGGTGGAATCATCATCCGGCGCGGCCAGCAAGGTTTCACACAAGGCCAGCAACTCCGGGTCGGAGGGTTGCGGCAAACACAGCGGCAAATGGGGCAAGACCGCCACTTCATCCAACAGCAAACTCATCAGGCGGCCATCGCGGGAATCAGGCGCATACGGCTGTTGCACCTTGATAGCGGCCAGGATCAGTTCCCGCAACAGGGGCGAAACACCCACCACACAGCAGGCAGTCGGCAGGTGCTCACTGGCGTCCGGGCGGATATAAACAGTGCGGACTTTCACTTCGCCCACCATGCGCAGGCGGTGGCGCGTGTCCGCAGGCATCCACAGGCCACGGGTCGGCGGCACAATCCAACGGCTGTCGCCGGTGGCGACCACCATCACGCCCTGCACGGCGTGGATCAGTTGCGCGGTCGGGTGGCGATGTTCCGCCACTTGATGATACGAAGGGTAATCGATGGCTTTGCCGTTCACCGGCGTGACGCCCTGATCCAAGCCTTGCCCTTGGCAAAAGCCATAATGCGGATGCGTGTCCATTTTGCGAAGATAACTGCCTGAATAGCGTAAGACGGACATTCATCATAAGCCTAAACTGACGTTCCAATCCAGAATCCATAACAGGTATGACATGAGCGAACGAACCCTTTTCAAAGTATTGGGGGCTATCAGCTTTTCCCATTTTCTCAACGACACCATGCAGTCGTTGCTGGTCGCCAGCTATCCCTTGTTCAAGAGCGGTTTTGGGCTGAGTTTTGCCCAGATCGGTTTGATCACGCTGGCTTTTCAGTTCACTGCGTCCTTGCTGCAACCGGCGGTTGGCTTTTATACCGACCGGCACCCCAAGCCGTTTTCATTGGTGGTGGGGATGGGTTGCACCCTGGTTGGCCTGTTGCTGTTGTCCATAGCCAGTTCCTTCCCAGTGCTGTTGCTGGCGGCGGCGCTGGTCGGCACCGGCTCATCCGTATTTCACCCGGAAGCGTCACGGGTGGCGCGGATGGCCTCGGGCGGACGCCACGGGCTGGCGCAATCCATCTTCCAGGTGGGTGGCAACGCCGGGCAAGCGTTCGGNCCATTGCTGGCGGCCTGGATCGTGTTGCCTCACGGTCAGGGCAGCCTTGCGCTGTTTTCACTGATTGCCTTGCTGGCAATGGCCGTGCTGACCGGGGTGGGCTTCTGGTACCGCGAGCAGCATCGCAAGCCGAAACCGGTCAGCACCGCCAGCGGCCATACACTGCCACGTCAGCGGGTGATGGCGACCCTGGGCGTATTGCTGGCGCTGATGTTCTCCAAGTTTTTCTATCTGGCCAGCATCAGCAGCTACCTGATNTTTTACCTGATGGAGCATTACCGCATTGACACCACGACCGCCCAGTATCACCTGTTCTATTTCCTGTTCGCCGTGGCCGCCGGAACCTTGCTGGGCGAGTAGATTGGCGACCGTATTGGACGCAAGCAAGTAATTTGGCTGTCCATACTCGGCGTGGCACCGTTCACACTGGCGTTGCCGTATGTTGGGCTGGGGATGTCAGCAGTATTGACGGTCATTATCGGTTTCATGCTGGCGTCGGCGTTCCCGGCGATGATTGTCTATGCGCAGGAACTGCTGCCGGGCAAGGTTGGCACCATCGCCGGGCTGTTCTTCGGGTTGGCTTTCGGGCTGGCAGGCATCGGCGCGGCGGTGCTGGGGCAACTGGCAGACCACTGGGGCATTGAAGCGGTGTACAAGCTGTGCGCTTATCTGCCGCTGCTGGGTTTGCTGGCGGTCTTGTTGCCGGATATGAAACGGCTGCCGCACACGCCCCAAGCGCAACTCAAGCCCGCATAAGCATCTGTAACAATTGGGCGGAGGTCAATATCCGCCCGAATTCACGTTCCGCCATGTTGGAAAACTGGTGCAGGTTGCTCGTGTTGGCGCTGATTGGCGGCCAGCGGGGCGGCTCCGCCAGCCAGCCGGACGCCGTGCGCATGTGGCGGCGGTCGCTCAACAGGCGGGCGGCGTATTCCCGTGCGGGCACTAACCGGAACAATGGCACAAATGCCGGGTCAAGCAGCGCGTCATCAATAAACGACTGTTGGAAATAGCGGATAGCGGGTGTGCAAAACGGCAGGGTGGTGTCGAAGTCGAGGATGAAACGCGCGCCATCGCCCGTGCGCCACAGCAGCACAACGTGATAGTCCCACAGGACGGCGGTGTCCGGCGTTTCCGCGGCACGCTGTCGGAGTATGGGGANAAAGTCCCCCGNCGACGCCATGACGACGACATCGCTGTCCTGAAATTCCGGTTGCTGGCACAGATGCCAGATGTTTTCCTCACAATAACGGGACTGGTAGAGGTAGTCTTCCCGCCGTGGCAATTTCATAAACTATTCACACATCATGCGCTTCAGCAGGCAGTATAACGCTTGCGCCCGAATTGTTCCGAAATCCCCCAACTCCACTACACTGGCCGTTTTTCCAACGGCTGCCGCATTTGAACGCCAACCCCGCTTTCCTCGCCATTGCCCTGACCATCGCCGGTTCGTCGATCCTGGCGGGCATGGATTCCCTGGGCAAAATCCTGATGCGCGAATTTTCAACGTTCCAGGTCACCTGGGCGCGCTTNTTGTTCCACGCGGTGATCGTGTCGCTGCTGTTCCTGTGGCAAGGGCATAGGAATTTTGCACGAACCCGTGCGCCGAAGATGCAGCTCCTGCGCGGCCTGTGCATGGCGGGCGTCAACACCTCGCTGTATATCGCCCTCCAGACCATCAGCCTGGCCGAAGCGACCGCCTTGATCTACTTGTCGCCGGTGCTTGTCACCCTGCTGGCGGGCGTATTTCTNGGGGAAAAGCTGTCAGCGCGCCATCTGCTGGCGGTCGCCGCCGGTTTTGCCGGGGTGCTGGTGATAATCAGNGCTGGCTTCCAGACCTTTGACCCGGCCATGCTGCCTGCGCTGGGCGCGGCTTTCCTGCTGACGCTGTATTTTCTGCTGACCCGCAAGGTGGCGGCGGTCGACTCCTCCCGCACCTCCTTGTTCCATTCCTCGCTGGTCGGGGCTGTGGTGCTGAGTTGCGCCGCCCCTTGGTGGTGGAAAACGCCTGACCTGACACAATGGCTGCTGCTGGCCTGCATGGGCGTGCTCGGTGCCAGCGGGCATTTCCTGTTCATCAAGGCTTATTCCCTGCTCCCGGCCTCCGAACTGTCGCCCTGGCTGAACGCGCAGGTTGTCGCCGCCACCCTGTTCAGCGTGTTCCTGTTTCAGGATGCATTGGGCTGGAANTTTTTCGTCGGCGCGGGGCTGATCCTGGGCGCGGGTTTGTTGCTGCGGTTGGTCAGGGGTTAGTGCGGTATGGAAACCGGCTGGTTGTCAGCGTTAATCTGATCCAGCGCTGCATGTGTTTGAGCAACGCCAAGCGTTTACGGCACAAAACGGTACCCAACCCNCGTTTCCGTCAGCAGATGCTTGGGGCGCGCCGGGTCGGCTTCCAGTTTTTGCCGCAGCCTGCCCATGTAGATGCGCAGGTAGTGGCCGTCCTCGGAATGCCCGGCTCCCCAGACTTCGCGCAGTAACTGCCGCTGGGTCAGCACCTTGCCCGGCTGCGCCAGCATGACGGTCAGCAGGTGGTATTCGCGCGGGGTCAGGTGGATAGGTTCGCCGTTGCGGGTGATCAGCCGGTTGGCGCGGTCAACCACCACATCATTGAACCCGATCACGGCGTGCGCGTCTTCCGGGCGCTTTTCCCGCCGCCGCCGTAACGCCCGCAGCCGCGCCAGCAGTTCCGCCACGCTGAAGGGCTTGGCGAGATAGTCGTCCGCGCCCATGTCCAGCGCCACCACCTTGTCGCTTTCCAGGCTGCGCGCGGACAGCACCAGCACCGGCACGTCCGACCAGCTGCGCAAGGTGCGGATGAATTCGACCCCGTCCGCATCCGGCAACCCCAAATCCAGGATAACCGCGCTGGGTCGATATTCCCCCGCCAGCCCCAGCCCGCCAGACACCGTCGGCGCTTCCAGCACCCTGCAGCCCTCCGCCTCCAACGCAGTGCGCAGGAACTGGCGGATGCGCGGCTCATCTTCCACAATCAGCACGGAATTGTTGTTCATGTTGGAAACTCCTCTTCAACGTCTTCGTCCAAGCTGGGCGGGTCGCCCAAAGGCAAGGTGACACAGGCGCAGGCTCCGCCGCCCTCACGCTGCTCCAGCCTCAATTCTCCGCCCTGCGCTTTCAGGATAGCTTCACAAATGGCAAACCCCAACCCTGAGCCTTGCGGCGGCATCTGCAATCCGGCCACAGATGATGGCGGCGCAAACCCGTTGCCCCGGTCGCAGATACGGAATTCCGCCCACTTCCCGTTGATTTGGGCGGTGATGTCAATGGNGGAGCCTGCCGGTGTGTATTTGGCGGCATTTTCCAGCAGGTTGCCGATCACGCGCTCCATCAACACGGCGTCAAACTCCAGCAAAGGGAAATCCGCCGGTATCCGGACGCTGANCCGGACGCTGGCCAGTGAAGGCTCCAGCAAATCCAGCGCCGAACCGGTGACGTCTGCGAGGGATTGCCATTCCTTGTTCAGCTTCAGCTTGCCAGCGGACAGGCGTGCCAGATCCAGTAGCTTGGTCACCATGCCCGCCAACCGTACGGACTGTTCATGCACGGCTTCCACCATTTCCTGCTGCGTCGGCGACAACACCTTGCCTTCCAGATGCAGGGTTTCGGTCAGGCCAACCAACGCTGTCAGCGGGGTGCGCAAATCATGGGAAAGCGACGATAGGATGGAGTTGCGCAGGCGTTCGGACTCCACTTGCACATGGCTGGCTTGCGCCAGTTCCGCGTAGTGCAGGCGTTGGCGGGCGATTTCGAGCAAAGACCCGGCAGCCGTGTTGGCGGGGTAACGGGCAGCGATGGCATCCACCTGCTGGGAATCCGCCGCCCCCGCCAGCTCCCGCGCCATCCGGTACAGCGACCGGGTGCGCTCCTCGCTGATTTGCAGCTCCCGGTTCTGCGCCAACAGCCGCGCCGCCATTTGCCCGGTCAGCAGGGCGATCAGCAACATCACCACCAGCATGACAATGTATTTGAGGCTATTGGTCAGCAGGGCGTATTGGGGCGGGACAANAAAGAAATCAAACAGAAAAACGGCCAGCAGCGCCGCCATCAACGAGGGCTTCTGACCCAGCCACAGCGCGCATAAAAACACTTCCAACAGGAACAGCATGACCACATTGGCCAGCCCCATTTCTTNCACGCAGGGGAACGTCACCGCCCCAACCAAAATTGTAACCAGACAGGCCAGGACATAACTCAACACACTGCCGGGATTGTCCAGCTGCAAGCGGAAAAACCATGAACCGCTGCCTGTCATTGACGCATTCCTCATCGCATCCATCATGCCGCCATGATCAATCTCTTACGCATGATACACAAGAAAAACCCCGTACCAGACGGGGCTTTTTCACGGGAAGGCAACCCCGTTAGTGGGCGTGCGCGCCTTCGGCGTTGATGCCGGTGTTCTGGCGCACGTACAGCTCATCCCACATTTCTTCCGAACGGCGGTCGCGGGTGAACAGGGATACTAAAATGGTCACCAAGAAACCCAGCGGGATAGAGATCAACCCAGGGTTTTTCAACTGGAACCAAGGTTTTTCCAGACCCATCATGCTGACAGTCTGACCTTCAAAGGTTTTCAGGTCAGTTTCTGCAGCCGCAATGGATTTTTCCAGACCCTTGATTTCCTTCTCCTTGGCGGCCTTGGCGTCGTCTGCCAGCGTTGCCAGTTCAGCCTGAGCCTTCGCCAGCTTTTCACGGGCACCAGGTTTGGCATCCTTGGCGGGCGAAGCTTTCACTTCCTTCTTGCAATCGGCGCTGGCGAACAGTTCGCACATGAAGCCCCACTGGCCAGGCGCTGCTTCCACCGCAGGTTTGGCAGGCTCACCGTCCAGGACTTTCTTCGCATCAGCGACTTTCGCCAGCGGATAAGTCATGTTCGGGGAAATCATCACCAGATAGATGGCGGTAAAAGCACCCACCAGCATGCCGGAAACCACGCCATAGGTATTGGTTTTCTTCCAATACAAGGTCAGGAAGACCGCAGGCAGGTTGGAAGAGGCCGCCACCGCAAACGCCAGCGCCACCAAGTGCGCAACGTTTTGGCCTTTGGCCGCGATGCCAACGTAAATCGCCAGCGCGCCAACGATGCCGGTAGAGATACGGGCAGCGGTGATCTGTTCTTTGGCGGTCGCGTGTTCACCACGGAATACGCCAACGTACAGGTCGTGGGACATGGCAGAGGCGGAAGCCAACACCAGACCAGCAACCACCGCCACGATAGTGGCGAAAGCGACGGCCGCAACGAACGCCAGGAACAGGTTACCGAGGATGGAATCAGCGCCACCGCCAACAAACTGCGCCAGCAGCGGAGCAGCCATGTTGCCGCCCTTATCCAGACCAGCGATCGCGGAAGGGGTTACGTGCATGGCAGCACCCAAACCCAGGAACAGGGTCAGAACATAGAAACCACCGATAATGGCCATCGCCCAGATAACGGACGTGCGCGCATCCTGTGCAGTTGGCACAGTGAAGAAACGCATCAGGATATGCGGCATGCCCGCAGTGCCCAACACCAACGCCATACCCAAGGAAATCTGGTCAATCGGGTTTTTCAGGTACAGGCCTGGCTCCAGGAAGCGCTTACNCAGTTCTGCCGGGGACATATTGGCCGCTGCGTCACCCACCAGTTTCGCCACCTGTTTCTGGATGTCAGGGTTGTCGACCGCCGCCTGCAGGAAGCCTGGCAGGGAGAAGCCATACTGGCNCCAGGTAAACAGCACCAGCAGGATGGATGCGGTCACCAGCAGGATCGCCTTGATGATCTGAACCCAGGTGGTCGCTTTCATACCGCCGAAAACCACGTAGGTCAGCATCAGGATGCCCACCACGATAACGGAAACTTCATAGTCGATGCCGATCAGGGTTTTCACCAGAACGCCGCCGCCTACCATTTGAGCCGTCAGGTAGAAAGTGGAAACGGTAACAGTGGAAATCGCCGCAACAGTCTTGGAGGCTTTCGGGTTATTACGAAACGCCAGGATGTCGCCCAGCGTGTACTTACCGATATTCCGGCAGGGCTCCGCAATCACCAGCAATACCGTGATATAAGCCATCAGCCAGCCTACGGAGTACATGAAACCGTCATAACCGTACAGTGAGATCAGACCGGCAATGCCGAGGAAAGAAGCCGCTGACAGGTAGTCACCAGCAATCGCCCAACCGTTTTGGATGCCGGTAACCGACCGGCCGGCCGCGTAGAAGTCAGCCGCAGAGGAGGTCTGTTTGGCGGCACGATAAGTGACGTACATGGTCATGGAAATAATGGCGCCAAACACCAAAAACGTCAGCCATTTGAACTCATCCGCAACCGCGCCGCCTTCAGCGAAAGCAGCCTGGCTTGCGAACAATGACAGCAACAGGGCAGAGCTTGCCCATAAAGATTTCTTCATGTATCTCTCCCTCGGTAAATCAGGCGACGTCACGGACGATTTCCGCCGCCATGGCGTCAAACTGACGGTTGGCACGGCGGGCGTAAACAGCAGCAATAGTCCAAGCCACAATGAATTCAGACAAGGCGAACAGGATGCCGAAATTAATAGGCCCCATACCTTAATCTTGAACATATCTGGGTAGTAAGCTGCGCCGATCGGCAACAGAAAATAATAAATAACTGAAATAATCATCAGGCTCCACAAGAAGGTGGTTTTCTTCTTGTGTAACGCCTGAAAACGCGGGTCGCGATCTATCGCGCTTCAATTGGTGGTTTTGGCCATTAACTGACTCCTCCGTTTGCTGAAAAAACTCCTCATAAAGAATGCCCGGCTGTGGTATCCGGTGGTGCGGAAGAACCGCACTAATCAGCAGTATTCTTGAAATTGTCGACAATCCTTTATATGAAGGACACCTGCCTGGATTAACAGACGGAAACCTCGGGCTTTCAGGGGCTGAACTTGCCGATAATCGCAATCATGTCATCCAGCCTGTAAAAAGGTGTAAACGTGGTGTAGCCAATGTTGGAAAAGCCCCACCAAAAAGCGGCTATTCAGGAAGGCCGCAACAGGACTTGCGTGCCGATCTCAACCACTTGTTCCGCAGGCAAATTGAAATAGGTGGCGGCGCTTTCTGACTGCCGCGTCATCCAACCAAACAACAGGCAACGCCAACGGGGCAACACACCATCGCAGCCAATAATGGAGGTGCGCGCCACAAAGAAGGTGGCGTCGGGTGGAATTTCCAGATGGTAACGCACCGTACCGCGCAATGCCGCGGACAAATCCGGCGGCTCGCGGAAGCCAAATCGCACCGAAACGGTATAAATGCCCTGCGCCAGCCCGACAACATGCAGGCGTTCATCCTCCGGGATATAGGGCACTTCCTCATTATCCACATGCAGGAAAATGACCTGCTGGTGCATCACTTTATAATGGCGGATATTGTAAAATAACCTGCTGGGAACCAGGTTGGGATTGGAAGTCAGGTACACCGCCGTTCCCGGCACACGCGGCACATCCGGGCGGGGGTTGGCGATAAATTGCCGCATGGTCATATTGATCTTCTTGCGGTATTCGGCCACCAGTTCACTGCCGCGCTTCCAGGTCGTCAGCAATACGAACACCCCGATGCCAAACAGCACCGGGAACCAGCCACCGTGCCCAATCTTGGCGAGGTTGGAAGCAAAGAACATGACCTCAAAACCGACGCAAACCATCACCACCAGAATAATGAGTTTACGCAACCGTTGATTGGGTCGGGCACGAGCCACCACGAAAATCAACACGCTGGTAATGATCATGGTGCCGGAAACCGCAATGCCGTAAGCCGCCGCCAACGCGCTGGAAGAACCAAACCCAAGCACCAGCAACACCACCCCCATCAGCATCAGCCAGTTGACGCTGCCGACATATACTTGGCCACGTTCGGTGTCTGACGTATGGCTGTAACGGATGCGCGGCAAATACCCTAAGCGGACTGCCTGAAGCGTGATCGAATACGCCCCAGTGATGGTCGCCTGGGATGCAATCACCGTCGCCATGGTTGCCAGCATGACCAGCGGCGTCAGCAAAGCATCAGGCGCCAGCAGGTAAAACGGGTTTTCCGTCGCCGTTGCATCCCGCATGACCAACGCCCNCTGGCCGAAATAATTCAGCAGCAAAGCGGGGCTGACCAGACAGAACCAAGCTAACCGGATCGGACGGGCACCGAAATGCCCCATGTCGGCGTACAACGCCTCGCNCCCGGTCAAGGCCAAGAACACTGCTGACAGCAAAATGAACGCCGCGACCGGATGATGCAGGGTAAATTTCAGCGCATGCCAGGGATTCAGCGCCGCCAACACTTCCGGCGTCTGGATAATACTGAGCACTCCCAGGACTCCCAGTGTGATGAACCACAATAGGGTCAACGNGCTGAATAGCTTGCCAACCCGCGCAGTGCCAAACGACTGGATCAGAAACAAGCTGACGAGGATGCCTAGCGTCACCGGGATCACCAAGTGGCTAAGATGCGGTGTCGCCACTTCCATCCCTTCCACCGCCGACAACACCGAAATGGCTGGCGTGATCATGGCATCGCCATAAAACAAGGCGGCAGCAAACACGCCAATCACGGCGACAGCGTTAGACCATTGCGGCATGGTGCGGCGCGCATGCCGATGCGCCAGCGCCTGCAAGGCCAGCACCCCGCCTTCCCCCTTGTTGTCGAAACGCAGCACCAGCCATACATATTTAACGGAAACAATCAGGGTGACCGCCCAGAACAACGCTGACAACGCCGCCAGCACATTGGCATGGGTCGGTGCCAGCCCGTGTTCAGGCGCGAACGCCTCCCGGAAAGCGTAAAGCGGGCTAGTGCCAATATCGCCATAGACAATGCCCAGCGCGCCCAAAGTCAAGGCACCCAACTTTTGATGGGAAACATGCTTGGTTTGTTTGGGCGGCTCTGAAAAAGATTCGTGCATGCTTGCGCCAACCAGCCAACGATGAGGAATAAGATAGGAGAACGTTCCCAGGCTTGCAGACAGCCTGACAAAACTGCTTTTCATGACACTCAACCGTGTGTAAGGGTAGTGTCAGGATTTTGGCGCCACCTATGTAAAAAATTTGCAAAAGCAGGAAACGTTTCTGAGGGGCTTTAAAAATATGGCGACGGACAGGAGTCGCCCGTCGCCATCTGACGTACATCCCGGAGAATAGAGATGTCTTTGTGTGCAACAAACGGATCCGAGTCATGAAATCCGTCTTTAAAGCATGACAGCCCCATCATAAAATTGGCGTAAATTGTTGAGGGATTTCCCGCAGCCCGTTCAGCCCAGATGCAACCATGCCAGCACCGCCAGCCAACCCAGCAAATGCAGGAACGCCGCCCAACGGTAATGGCGCCAGTTCCTCCGGGGAATGTTGGTGATCAGGAACAATTGCCNCCCACGCGCGCCATCCATCACATGGGTTCCCGGCGCGCGCTGCTGTTCGCGGATGTCTTCCTCCACCCAACGCTCCGCCGCCGCCCGCACAGCCTGCCATTCCTCCGGATCAATCTGGCCGTTGCCGTTGGCGTCGAAATTTTCCAACAACTGGCGCTGGTTGTGCTTCCAATCCGCCAACAGCGCCGCTATCCGTTCACGCCGCTCCTGCTGTAGGCCGCTGGCGCGCTGGGTGCGCAATTCACCCAGCACATACAAGGTCTGGCCGGGGTAAATGGCTTTCAGCCAGGAAAAGTGCGTGTCGCCGGGGCGGGTGACGATTTCGGCTTGGCGCGGGTACAGCAGGCAGCGGCCATAACCGTCATCCAGCACAAACGGCTCATCCTCCACATACCCCGGCAGCCACACGGTGACGGGCAAATGCGGCAAACCGCGGAAACCTTCGCCATCCGGCAGCGCCGCCACACCGTTCAGCTCCACATAACCCTGTGCGCCGCTGCCGAGGCGGGAAGTGGGCGTATCCACAATCAGGCGGTAACGGCGGAACAGGCCGAGGGCAAACAGTAAGCTCAACGTGGCTGGCACCAGCAGCCACTGCGGATCAGCGTGACGGTACAACCAGTAACCGCAACCCACCCACACCACGGCGAACCCCGGCGCGGCGGCGGNGTTCATAATGCCGCCCCGGCGCAATACCGACAGGCGCTGGTTGTCCATCACCTGACGCCAGTCCAGGCCGTTGCGGTCTCCTGCGGCTGGCTGCTGAAGCCGCCCAGCTCAGGAAGTAAAATGCGCAGCCACATCCACATCGCGGGTTTCCTCGGCAGTGAAGCTCATCAGGCGGAAACGCCTGAAGCTGAAGGCTTTGGCGACGATCACGTCCGGGAACTGTTCGATCCGGGTATTGTTGATGGCGGCGGAATCGTTGTAGAACTCGCGCCGGTCGGCGATGTTGTCTTCCAGGTTGGTGATGCGCTCACGCAGATGCTGGAAGGAATCGCTGGCTTTCAGCTCGGGGTAGGCTTCCGCCACCGCAAACAGGTTGCCAAGGCCGATGCGCAGTTCCTTTTCCGCTGTGCCCAATTCCCNCATATTGCCGGATTGCAACGCGCTGGCGACTTTGTTGCNGGCCTCCATCACCTTCTGCAAGGTGGCTTGTTCGTACTGCATGTGTTCCTTGCACACCGCCACCAGCTTGGGCAATTCGGCGTTGCGCTGCTTGAGCAGCACATCGGTGTTGCTCCAGGCTTTTTCGGTATTGTTTTTCAGTGCGACCAACTGGTTGTAGAGCAGGACGCCCCACAGCAGCAGACCGCCCAGCAGGGAGATGAAAATCAGGATTCCGGTATTCATGGCCTTATTGTTATCAATGGGTTGCTTGAGGAGGAATCCAGTCTAACAGCTGGCGGGAACGGCACCAAAGTGGTATAGATGAACGGTTGCCACATAGCAAAAAACAAGGAGGAGATGGTATGCGTACTGTATTGAAATTCTGGCTGGCGCTGTTGTGCCTGCTGCCCGTTTCCGGCTCCGCCGCTGACAATTTTCCCGCCAAGCAGACCTTTGCGGGGCAAACCTTAGCCCTCAACGGCAAGGGTGTGCGCACCAAGCTGCTGTTCAACCTGTATACCGCTGGCTTGTACTTGCAGGCGAAAAGCACTGACGCCGCCGCCATCCTCACCGCCGCCAAGCCGATGGCGATGCGGCTGGAAATCACCTCCGGCGTGATCACCAGTGCCAAGATGGAGGAGGCCGTGCGCGAAGGTTTCNNAAAATCCACTGCCGACCCGAACATCCAGCCGCGTATTGAGCAATTGATCACCGTGTTCAAGGAGGCGATCAAGGAGGGCGACATTTACGATTTCATTTACCAGCCCACCAATCTGGTCATTATCAAGAACGGCAAACCGGCGGCCAGCATTGCCGGAGCAGACTTCAAACAGGCGTTTTTCGGCATCTGGTTGGGCGAAAACCCCGTCCAAGCCAGCCTGAANAAAGCCTTGCTCGGGCAACCCTGACTGGCAGCGGATACAGGCGTCAGGCGATCTGGATCGTATGGTAAGCCAGCATGCTGCCATCGGCGTTCTGTGCGGTCGTCAGCATGAAGCTTTCATAACCGCNTGCGGGGAACACCGTATCCCGGCCACTCGCCAGGGTCGTGTCCTGCACCCCACGGCTGCTGTAATACGCATGCGTGGTGCAGATTTCCTGGGTCAAGGTGTCGGCGAAACAGAACTGGGAAATCAGCTGGGACTTGCCTGAAGTGTCGCTCACCGCAAAGTGGATATGGATGGTGCGGCCTTGGTACCAGCCTGGAAAGCAGGTTTTAAAGTTGACGCGTCCACTGGCGTCGGTCAGCAACATGCCCCGGTACCAAGTGCTGGCCAACGACGCACTGTCATTATTGGTACAGAAGGAGCCTGCAAAGCGGCTGCTGTCAAAACTTTTGCTGGTGTCCCCAGAATAAATGCCACGGTTATCGCAATGCCAGACTTCGATCTGGTAATTCGCCAGCGGCTGACAGGCGCTGTCAATCAGCTTTAGGCACAACTGCATGGGCAAACCGGAAAGGCCACTGGAAATGTCCTCGCCCGTAGTGACGCCAAAGTAGCAAGNGCCTTCCGTGGTCGTCTCGGTGAGGGAAATCTGGCAGACATTACTGCTGGAAAAAATACTGTCAGCCGGGTAGGCCGCACTGATCAGGTTAGTGCCGCCCGCCGCCCATTTGCTGGCAGTGGCCGCGCCTGAACTGGAACTGGTTGTGCTGCCAGATGCCGTCGTGCTGGTGGTTGAACTGCTTGCTGAAGTGGTGGAACTGGCTCCGCCTGTCGTAGCCGTGGTGCCCGAATCAGCACTGGACACCATGGTGCTGGAGGAACCTGACCCGCAGGCACCCAACAGCAAGGGGCTGCCCAACAACATCCCGCCACCCAACAGTTTCAATACATGGCGACGCTCTACCTTACCCAAAGATTTTTCGTTCATTGTGACATCTCTCGTTATCTGTCCAGCCAAACAGTTAAATAAAAATTACAAATTAATAAGTAACATCATTCGATTTATTTCAAATGGGAATTTATTCCCATTAAAGGCATTCGTCAAGCCACTCGCCTCCGCAATACCGCGATGGCGAAAATTGTTTGCCCAAGAATTGCTATCGCTCATGGACACCCTATCCCTGCCACGTACAATAAGCCCGTGTTTAAAACAGGAAGAAAACCATGACGTATCAAGCCGGTATCCTTGAAGACATCCCTCCCACCGCCCGTTACTTGTTCTTTCGCCTGAAACCGGGGAGCGACCCACGGCCATGCCTGCACGCACTGGCTGATCTCGCCAACGGTGATGATATTGTCATCGGCTTGGGGCAGACCCTACTCAGCGCCATCGGTGCCAGCATNTCCGGGATGGCCACCATGCCGATATTTGAAGGCAACGGCGTGGCCACGCCTTCCACACCCTACGCGCTGTGGTGCTGGCTGCGCGGGTCTGACCGGGGCGTGCTGTTGCACAAGGCGCGCCAAGTCCGCACGGTGCTGGCTCCGGCGTTCACGGTCGGGCGTGTTTGTGACGCCTTCAAATACGCCGCCAGCCTCGACCTCAGCGGCTATGAAGACGGCACCGAAAACCCCAAGGGTGAGGACGCCATCGACACCCTGTTCCTGCAATCCAAAGATAGTGCGCTGACAGGCTCCAGTTTCGTCGCTGTGCAAATCTGGGAACACGATCTGGACGCTTTCCAAGCCAAAACGCCGCAGGAACAAAACGACACCTTTGGCCGCGATCGGGAAAGCAATGAAGAACTGGAAGACGCGCCTGAATCCGCGCACGTCAAGCGCACTGCGCAGGAAAGTTTCGAACCGGAAGCCTTTGTCGTGCGCCGTTCCATGCCCTGGTCAAACGAAACCAGCGAAGGGCTGGTGTTTGTCGCCTTCGGCCACAGTTTTGCAGCATTCGAGACCTTGTTGGCGCACATGGTCGGCGCGGATGACGGCATTGTGGACGGCCTGTTCAGCTTCACCCAGCCAGTGACCGGCAGCTATTTCTGGTGCCCGCCGGTGCGGGACGGCAAGCTGAATCTGGACGCGCTTTCCTAAACGGCTTGAAATGCCCACTATTACTGGCGGAGGCAACCACCATGACCGTAGACACCCTGATCATCACCCAGCCCGACGACTGGCACGTACACCTGCGCGATGGTGCCATGCTCAATCAGGTCGCCCCTTACACCGCACGCCAGTTTGGCCGGGCGATCATCATGCCCAACCTCAAGCCACCCGTGACCACGGCAGCGCAAGCGGCGGCTTACCGTGGGCGCATCCTGCAAGCGACCCGGGCTTACCCGGATTTCACCCCGCTGATGACGGCCTACCTGACCGACACCATCGACGCGCAGGAATTGAAAAACGGGCATAGCGAAGGCATCTTCACCGCCGCCAAGCTTTACCCGGCCAACGCCACCACCAATTCCGCCGCTGGCGTCACCGACATCAGGAAAATCTACCCAGTGTTGGAGGTGATGCAGGAAATTGGCATGCCCTTGTTGTTGCATGGCGAAATGGTTGGCAAAGACATTGATATTTTCGACCGCGAAGCGGTTTTCCTTGACGCTGTTTTACAGCCGCTGTTGGATGATATGCCGGAACTGAAAGTGGTGCTGGAACACATCACCACCCAGGATGCAGCGGAATTTGTCGCTGCCGCCAGTGGCAACCTCGCCGCCACCATTACCGTGCACCACCTGCAAATCAACCGCAATGACATATTGGTTGGCGGCATCAAACCTCACTTGTACTGTTTGCCGGTCGCCAAACGGGAGCAGCACCGCCTGGCGCTGAGAAAAGCGGCGACTTCTGGCAACCCCAAATTCTTCCTCGGCACTGACACCGCNCCCCATGTCATCACCGACAAAGAAAGCGCCTGCGGCTGTGCGGGCATTTTCAGCGCGCCCCATGCGCTGGAAAACTACGTGCAGGTATTTGATGAAGAAAACGCGCTNGGCCAATTCGAGGCGTTTGCCTCCCTGAACGGCTCGGCGTTCTATGGCCTGCCAACCAATCCACGGAAGGTTACCTTGCGGAAACAGCCACAGGAGGTGCCTGCGGTGATCGGTGAGGGTGGCTTGGTGGTAGCGCCGTACAAGGCTGGGGAAACACTGCCCTGGCAGTTTGGCGACAGCTGACGCTATTCGCCAATGCCATGCAGCCCTGCAAACCCCCACTTAGTGGACTAGTGCCGTGATGTGCAGCACGGCATTGGCACCTGCCCCCAGGTTGCCAATGTTCCATAATCCGCTGTTAGGGTCATAAGCCCCTGCGCCATCATCAGAAACATAGCCCAAGCCCGCAGGCAGCATATCAGTGACCTGTACGCCGCTGGCATTCGTGGCGCTGGTATTGCTGGCGGTCAAGGTATAAACCACCGTGTCGCCATGTCGGGCAGTGGTCTTATCCAGTGTCTTAACCAGTGCGATATCGACGTTTTGCGGCGGTGCGAAGCCAAAATCATAGGTATGGTGGTTGTAACCAAAGCTGCCTAAGTCGGCGTAAGGGATGCTGTAGCTGGCGTAGGTTTGTCCACTAGGAATGCTGCCATCCGAATCAATGCTGTCATTCGCCATGGCATTGGCCTGCGTCAGCCCATTGGTTCCCAACACCGCCTGCTTGCTGCCGCCAATGACATTGGGGATCCGTATTTCGTATTCAGAATTGCCGCCTGCCACGCCTGTCCCCGGAATAATGCCAACACCATTGTTATGGATGACATTGTCGTTGGTATTGGCATCGGTGGCATTGGTGCCGCTCGTGAAATAATATTCGCCCAAAGCATCCGTGGTGGTTTGACCTATTTTAACGCCATTCTTATACAACTCGACAATGACGCCGCTGATAGGCGCTTCATTAGGGTCTTGTATGCCATCCCCATCACTGTCCACCCACACCCGGTTGCCGATTTCGATAAGCGCAGGGTCGCACAGGTATTCAATATCGCCCAACCCGTTGCCCTTGCCAAACAAGGACAAATTATCCGTGTTGGCCAACAGTTCAACTTCCTGCACCGCCTGGCCAGTATCGTTGGAAAACCAAGTGACACCTGCCGAATACAGGTTAAGCGGATCATAGAGGGTGGAAGCCACACCCGTTGCCCCAGGCTGGTAAGCCAGTGACCCTAAAGCCGTCTCTTGGTGCTCAATGCGCTCATTGCCACTGCTATTGATGATCGTACTGACAATTTCATCATCTGTGAAAAATTCCGTCCGTTGCGGCGTCAGTGTTTCCAATGCCCAGACATTGCCGCTAGGCGTGGCGCGCAAAATGTCGCCGACTGAAATGCCGGAAAAGTTGGGGCTGGAGCAAGTGCTTCCTGAACCGCTCAACGTACATTGCTTGTATCCAGTCAAGTCACCCCAACGGTCACGTAGCCCGAGAACCAGGTTGTTCTGCTGGTCGAATTCAATATCCGTGAGCATTGGCATAGGGCGTAACCCGTACATGCCAAAAGTGTCTGTTGTGGTCAGGCTATCGTTCCATACCTCCCAGCTGCACCCTACGGGCGGGGGCGGCGTATAGCCTTGTTGGGAATAGACCAACCCGCAACCACGGTCAGCATTGCCCGCAACACCATCATAATCCAGCGAAACGCCATTGCCAGCAAACAACCCAGTGCCCCAAGTCTTGGCGACAAGGTCATACGGGAAAATCTGCATGCTCAGGTTCAGCGTCGTCGCGCTGGCACCGGAACCGTCACAGANCCNCCCGGCATACAGCGTGCTTCGACGCACCTTCAAGGCGAATGGCCGCCATGTCCCCTGTGTACACGTCGGGGCAGGCACCACAATAGGCGTCCCCACCGTTCCGGTCTTGGTGTCGACCGGATAAATGCTCTTGTCATATAGGTTCATCGCATACAGGGTGGACAAGTCATCGCTGATTTCAATATCCCCCAAACCCGCTTTCCCGACTGCGCTCATGACCAGCGTATCCCGTGAGGCTACCGTTGCCGGGCTGGCAGGCAGCCCACGCGAGCTGTTTGAGGAAGAAAAGCCAACATTAGGGATCGTCACCCAGGCAGCGGGCGCTCCCGGCACGGCGGGATTGCTCAAATCGGTACGGAAAATCTGGCCAGCGCCACCCGCTGTCAAACCGGAATGACGTTTAATATAAGCTGCTGTATAGAGCTTTTTGTTCATACGGTCATACGCTTGCCCATATGTCGTCGCCACTTCCTGTTGGGAAGCCCCCTGCACCACGCTGGGTGACGTGCCAGAAACGGATGACTTGAAAACCTTGATGGCGTCAGCAGTTTTTAACGTATAGGTTGATGATGTCTGGTCACCACCCATCGCAACAGGCGTGGCCATATAGGGGTCGTTTTGGCAGTAATCGCAAGGTTCATTGACACCCAGATTGACATTGACAGCCCCCGCGCTCACCACGGAGGCAGGTAAAAACTGCACCGTAGCGCCAGCCGTCGTGCCCGTGCTGTTAGGGGCACTGCTGTTGCTGCCGCTATTGCTCTGATGGAATGTCGGGTAGAAGTTTGTTGGCAAGGTGGTGAATTCCACCCGGAAGGCCGTACCGGCAGCAGCATTAATGTTGTAAGCCCCTGTGCTATCCGNTGACAGCGGAGTAAGTACTCCATTGGCGTCGTAGGCCGTGACCGTGACGCCCGCCACACCCGCATCCGTCCGCTGATCCGTGGCGCTGGCGCTATCCTTGACACCGTCGCTGTCAAAATCCTGGAATACCGTCCCCAAGATATGCCCCGGAACAGCGACAATATTGGATANCGCCATCAAACTGAAGCAAAATACGCTCCATAGTGCCAGCATCCGGATTGGCATCATCGCAAATGGAGAGTGTCCAGGCACCGATGGCATTCTCACCATCAAATGCGCTTAGGGCGGCGCTTCCTTCGGGATTAAAAACATTTTCGTAAAAAGAGGTTCCAATCGTATGGGCTGGTGTATTGCCCAGCGAACCAATATCCGTCCCCACTTCATCATCCAGCAGAATATCCAAATTGGTGCCGCTGCCACCAATGTCAGTGAACAAGGTCACCGTGGTTCCAGCAGGGGAGCGCAATGTCACATCCAGGTCATTACGGTAGGCATGTGTGATGGCCAAACCTACGTTTAAATCACTGACTTTAAAGTCATCGGTCACATTAATGGTAAAGTTATTGGTTGTGGGGCAACCATTGTCGGTGATGGTCTGTTTAGGAACGACTTCAAAGGAAAAGGGTGCGGCGAACGAAGCCCTTAACGGAATTGCCCAGATTAGCAGCGTAATAAACACCAATGCTGTATTTTGGCATGCTTTATTCATTTTAATATTGCCCTAATTATCAGTCTCAGCCACTGACTAAGGCAGGGAAGGTTTTCCCCTATGGGGCAACCTCACTGCCTGATGAATGTTACATGCAATACTGCCCGCACTTTCCTTGACTTTAACTGAATAAGCGGTAACGGCTTGATACCGTTGGGCGGGCTTGTTGTAAGAGGAAAACCTGCTGGCGCATGTTCTAACAGGTCATCGGGAAGGCTCCCCATTCCCACCTTTCAGCCGCAGGAATTGGGCATCCAACCACATTACCAGGCTAATGACGCGCCAACCCAACTCTTAATCCAGGAGATTACACAATGTCAAACGAAACAGACAACAAACCAATTGTGATCGATATTGGCAGCGGCCAAATCAAGACTGGCTTTGCAGGCGAAACGGAACCCTCCGTTGTTGTTCCGTCGCTGATAGGGCAGCCTAGACATGGGGGCGTCATGGTGGGGTTGGATCCACGGAATATTTATGTGGGTGAAGATGCCCTGGAGCGGCTGGGCATTTTGACGCCTTCATATCCCACCGAATATGGCACGGTGACTGATTGGAGCGGCCTATATTCCATTTTGAACCATACTTTCATAAAAAAATTACAGGTGGACACACTCAACCATAATGTTTTACTGNNAAGTGAGCGCTTCCAGTCCACCGAAGCCTTATTTCAACCCAGTATGATGGGGTTGGAGCAGGAGGGCATTCATCAATCAAGTCACCAAAGCATCATGCAATGTGATGGCGCTTACCGTCAGAAGCTTTACAGCAACATTATCCTNAGTGGGGGAGGGTCGATGATTGCTGGACTGGCAGAACGGCTGCAAAAGGAAATGTCAGCAGTGGCCGCGCCTATCGTGGTCAAGGTCATTGCGCCGCCAACACGGCAGCACTCCTGTTGGCTTGGAGGCAGCATGCAGGCAAACCTTGCCAGTTTCCAGAACCAATGGATGCTACGGGATGAGCATGCGTAACCCCCATCACGCCTGAGAGATTTTCCACCCCGCCGCTGCCGATCCGCCCCCTATGGAGAGGGTAGGATAGGAAAATGGCTAACGAAACTACACCACGCGAGCCAGTTGCGCCTCGATAATGTCGCGGTACACGCTGTTGTCGTCGCTGAAATACACCAGCGCGGACGACAGCTTGCTGGCCAGGATCGCGGACTTGATCTTGGCGGGCAGATGCGCGACCCGTTCGCGGAATTCCGCCTTTTCACCCAACAGCGCAGGCATGTGGCTGAGGATCGCCTTCTCGTAACGCGCATCCTGTGCCAATTCTGGGCTGGCCTGGAAGTAGGCGAACATCTTGGCGTAATGCGTGTTGATTTCGCGGCTGAGTTGGCTGGAAATTTCCGTGTAAGGCAAGCTGCCCTGGGCGGCACGGTGACGGCGGATGACCGGTTNCGCCTCCTGCTCCGCCAGCCGGTTGAGGATGGCGATGACATCGCTGACATAACGCCCCTTATTGGCCAGGAATTCCTCATCCGTGAGCATCAGGTTGGCGATGATTTCATAGGAAGAGGAAATCACCCCGCACTTGTTGGCCGNGGCGTCACGCATGATCACCACACCCCGGTTTTGCAGGGCGATGCGCGCATCCGGGGTAATGAAGGAGTTGGCACCTTCCACAATCGCCCGCGCCGTCGGCGCGCCATCACTGCTGAAGAACTGCTCGACATTGTGCGCCGCAATGGTTTNCGGCCGACCGCCTGCCGGGATGAACAAGTCCGCATCCACCGTAAACACCAGCCGGTTGTAAGTGGTGTAAAACTCATCCGGGGAAATCCAGTGCTCTTCCAGCCCATCTTTGGTCTGGATCAGCTTTTTGTGCAGCTTGCGCATGCCGTCGGTGCGTTGCACATTGCGGTACAGGATATAGCCGCCGACATGCAGGGCTTGCGGGTCAAAGGCGTNCCGGTCGCTTTGCAGCACAATCGCCGCCAGCGCCGGATGGTCTAGCCCCAGCGGGTCAAAAATCGCCCCCGTGCCATCGATGATCAGCTTGACCTGCACCTTGGGGCAGCGCTCCAGCAGCAGGCGCATGCCATTGCCCGCCACATCGCCATTAAAGCCGCCGGTGAATTTCACACTGAAGGCGTCCTTGTGCATATCGAGGCNCAGCACTTCCTGCAGGGTGACTTCGGCGANACGGATCACGCCAATCGAGGTGACGCCGTATTCCTTGTGGTTGATGCCGACCTTTTTGCTGGACATGATGCCCTTGCCCAGGATGTAACCGCGCTCCATCGCCTGCTGGGCAATCAGCTCAATCATGACATCGTGCATGTTTTCATCCGGCCCCAGCTCGATCGGCTCCTCCTCGCCGTAGTAATCAACCACGTTCGGGTCTTTGGCCTTGCCGTTTTCCGTCACGAACAGGTCGAGGAAGGCGTGGGTGAACGCGAATTGCAGCTTGTACAGATACTGCAACACGGTCGGGTGCGGCGTGTCGGGGCGGGTGCTGAGGATAGTGACCATTTTCGAGCCACCTTCGTAAATATCCTTGTTTTTCAGGTGCTGGGTGTGTGCCAGCACGTAATTTTCGCGGAACAGGGTATTGGCGGTGTTGATGTAATCATCATGCCCCTGCGTCATCAGTGTGCGCCAGCCGCCACGGGCGATGTCGGAGAAGCCGATGTGGTAGCCGGAACCGCTGCGCCCGGAGAAGAAAGTGATGCGGAACGGGCGTTCCGGCGGCAAGTCGCTGGTGAATTCCGCCGNCCGGTCATCCAGATAGGCCGGGTCGAGGCGGAACGCCAGCGCATGTTTCTCATGGACAAAGAAATTGGTTTTCAAACAGCGGGTGATGAAGCTGATGGTGCAATTGAAAATGATGCGCCGGGTTTCATCCAGAAAACGGCGGCCAGTATTGAAATTCGCCACCGTCTCCCGCGCCTCCGCCAGCAGACGGTTATAGGCCTGTTCACGGTCGGGGAAGTCAGGCCGGAAACGGGCATGGAACAACTGCACCAGATGGATGCTCAGATCCGGGTTGTTGTGGAACGCGCGCTGGATGCCCGCCGGTTCGAAGCGTTCCGGGTTGCTGTGCGCCAGATTGGTGTGGGCGAAGGTGATGAAGGCTTTCACCAGGCTGGCGTCCGNGCTGTTCATGGCACCGGTGGCGACCAGGTTGACGAAGCTGCTGGAGGTTGAGGACAGAATCTGTGTGTTGTACAGCTCGTGCTGCAACTGGGTGAACAGCGCCGCGCCGCGCTCCAGCACCACACCTTCTTGGCGCGGTTTCACATAGAAGGTGGCGAGGAAGTTGGGGAACACGCCATTGCTGACGGTGACGATGAAGGCGCGTTTGACCGCAATCCCCAGCCGTTTGAACACTTCCATCACCTGCAACAGGAAATCGTGCTGCGGCGGGTTGCTGACGCCGAACATGAGGCGCGCCGTTTCGCCGGTTTCAGCGCTGTCGAACGGCTGCACGTCGAGGTGGATGCCGCCATGCCGCAAGGTTTGTTGGTACAGGTACATGACGCGGGCGATCCGCTCCGGGTGGGAGACGCTGACGTAGTGCGGGTTGTTGATCCACAGCAGTTTCAGCAGCTTGTGCAATTTGCTCTGGTCAAAATCCGCCAACTGGCCGGTAAACTCGGCAGCGACCGCCTGCTGGAGCGCCTCCGGCAGTTCCTCATCGGCGTGCGCCTGGATCAACCCGGCGATTTCCGCATCCGACTTGCATGCATAGTCGAAACGCATGACTTCCAGACGCGCTTCGTCGTCGGGCAGCGGTGCCAGCGAGGTGTTGATCTCCGCGTAGGACAAGCCGCCGCCGGTGTTGCGGTTCCTAAGCAGGTTCAAGGTGTCATACAGGGAATTGGGGTAGCCGCGCAGGGCGATCATCAGGCGTTCTGGCCGGTCGGTCAGGCGCAGGTATGACAGCCGGTGTATGCGGTTGAGGGCGCTGGCCAAGACGGCCAACGCTTCGGCCTCATCCTCATTGAAACTGAAAAAGAATGGGTGCATGGCGGTTTGCAGCCATTCCAGATTGCCGCCGATGCGTCCTTCCTGCCGCCGGACAAGCTGTTCGACATTTTGCAGGACGGTGGAGGCGTTATTGCTGTTCATGGGTTCTCTCCTTCTTGTTTGGTGGGCGCGCCCAAGCGCGCTGGCATAGCGTAACAGATAGCCATAAAACCCTTGTAATGGCAGGGCATCGCCTCTCCCCTGAACGCAGATTTGCGGTAAACTCCGGAGATGAAACTGATACGCCGCATCTTCCCAGCCCATGCTTCCGACCCCGGTTGCGTCGCCACCATCGGCAATTTTGATGGCCTGCACAAAGGGCATCAGGCCGTGATCCAACACGTTGAATGGAAAGCGCAGGCATTNGGCCTGCCCGCCACTGTGATCAGTTTTGAGCCGTTGCCAATCGAGCTGTTCCGCTCGCCGCCGCCACCGCGCATTTATGCCCTACGCGACAAACTGCGCCTCCTGAATGAGATGAATGTCGACCGTTTCGTCTGCCTGCGCTTCAACCGGCGGCTGGCCAGCATGGAGGCGGAAGATTTCGTGCGGCACATCCTGCTGGATGGCCTGAAGGTGCGTTACCTGGTGGTGGGCGATGATTTCCGTTTCGGCAAAGGGCGCTGCGGCGATTACCGCCTGTTGCAGCAGATGGGGGCGGAGCAGGGGATGCAGGTGGTGGATACGCCCACCTTCCTGCACGATGACGAACGCGTCAGCAGCACCCGCATCCGTCTGGCCTTGAGCACNGGGGAACTGGAGCTGGCGGCGCAACTGCTGGGCAAGCCTTACCGCATTTCCGGGCGGGTGCGGCATGGCGACAAGCGCGGGCGCACCCTGGGGTTCCCCACCCTCAATATGCGGGTGCCGCAACATGTGGCGCTGCGCCGGGGCGTATACGCCGTGCTGGTCTACGGGCTGGAAACGCATCCCGTCACAGGCGTGGCCAACCTGGGCGCACGCCCGACCGTACATGGGCTGGAAAACCGGCTGGAAGCCCATCTGTTCGGTTTCGACCGGCAGGTTTACGGCCAGCACATCTGCGTGGAACCGGTCGCCTTTATCCGTGATGAAATGAAATTCGCCTCACTGGACGAGCTGAAAGCGCAGATCGCCCAGGATGCGGCGCAGGCTAGGGCAGGGTTTCAGACCGCTGCCAGCACTTCCTGATGGGCTTCCTTGCTTAACCGCGCGCCGAACACGGTGACAATGCGGGACGCCGCCAGACTGGCCAGCTTGCCTGCGCGCGCATTGTCCATGCCCTGCGCAACCCCATACAGGAAAGCGCCCGCAAACATGTCGCCTGCGCCATTGGTGTCCACCGCGGTGACCGGATGCGCCGCAATTTCAGTGCGGCCACTGCCGTCCACCACCAGGGCACCCTTGCCGCCCAAAGTCACCACCAGTTTGCCCGCATAGGGTTTGATGGCGCTGATCGCTTCTTCCAGGTCGGATTTGCCGGTGAAGGTGCAGGCTTCCTCGCGGTTGCAGAACAGGATGTCGACCCCATTTCCCAGCATCTGGCGCACGCCGTCGCCGAAATAGGTCACCATCGACGGGTCGGAAAAGGTCATGGCTGTTTTTACGCCATGTTCTTGCGCCACGGCGCGCGCCTTCAGCACTGCCGCCCGCGACAATTCGGATGTCACCAGATACCCTTCGATATACAGGTAGTTGGCCTGTTTGAGCTCTTCCAAGTGCAGTTCCGCTTCGGAAAAATCCGCCGTAATCCCCAGGAACGTGTTCATGGTGCGCTCGGCGTCCGGCGTGACCATCACCATGCATTTGCCGGTGACGCCTTCATTGGCGGAACGCACCTGATCCAGCTTGGTGACGACCCCCGCCGCATGCAGGTCGTGCATGTAAAATTCGCCGGTTTCGTCATTCGCCACCTTGCAGGCGTAGAAAGCCTTGCCGCCGAATTGGCTGACCGCCACGATGCTGTTGGCAGCGGAGCCGCCGCTGGCGCGCTTTTTCATGCCGAAGGTTTCACTCAGCCCGGCCAGCAATTGCTGCTGCCTGGCTTCGTCAATCAGCGTCATCATGCCTTTCTGAATGCCGTGCGCCGCCAAAAACGCGTCGGTAACCTCGAACTCCTTGTCCACCAGCGCGTTGCCGATGCCGTATACGTCGTATTTCATTTGCTTTCCAGTTGCCCATCAATGACATAAAACAAGCCTTGTACCTTATCCAGGGTTTCTTTTCCAGCATTACCCCAGCAATCTGATACACTTCAGTGGGTATGGACAAGAACATGTTCCCCACAATTATCCACGAAGTTATCCACAGGAGAAATCTTTGTGATAATTCATGGTAAGTGCTGGAAAAACAACCAATCATTTAAACCCCAGCATCTCTACAAATTATTTTTATATTCACATTGTCTGACAAACACTACGTTTCATCTGGAAAATCTGTTTTTCATTGTGGATTAAGCCAGACATACGCTGGCCTGATAAACGGTAAAACCTATTCAAACCACCTGATATTCAACAGCCTGCCAGACTTATCCACAATCCGTTGCGGTAAGGTCACGACAATGTTTCACGTGGAGCCAGCATGACAACATGCGTAAAATTCTGATCATAAAAACCTCATCCTTGGGCGATATCATACATATGCTGCCCGCCATTACTGATGCGATCCACTACCATCCCAGATTGACCTTCGACTGGGTAGTGGAAGAAGGCTTTGCCGAAGCACCTGCTTGGCATCCGGCCATCAAGAACGTCATCCCGGTCGCCATCCGGCGTTGGCGAAAGCATCTTTTAAATACAACAACTTGGCAGGAGATCGGCGCTTTCCGCCAATACTTGCAAGCAACGCAGTACGACGCGGTGATCGACGCCCAAGGCTTGCTGAAAAGCGCCCTGCTGGCCTGGATGGCGCAGGGCAAACGCTGTGGCTATGACCGCAACAGCATCCGTGAACCCATCGCCAGCCTGCTCTACCAACGGACGTTCAGTGTCTCCAGGCAACGGCACGCCATTACCCGCAACCGCCTGTTGCTGGCACATGCGCTGGACTACACGATCGAAAGCCTGCCGCTCAACTATGGCGTTGCCAAGACACATTACCTGCACCTGGCGCTGCCGTTACCCAAGCGTTACATTGTCGCGTTGCATGGCACCAGCCGGATAGACAAGGAATGGCCGGAAGGCTGCTGGCGGACACTGATCCAGACATTGGCGCAACATGGCATCCATATCCTGTTGCCATGGGGCAACCAGCGTGAACGGGAACGCGCCGGACGGCTGCTCCAAACTGGCACCAACGTACAAGTATTGCCGCGCAGCAGCCTGAGTGACCTGGCCGCCATACTGCAAGGCGCCATCGGCGTCATCGGCATGGACACCGGCCTGATGCATATTGCCGCCGCATTGGACAAACCAGGGTTAGCGCTTTACCCGGCCACCGAACCCGAGCTGACTGGCATCTTGGGCAACAGCAATAGCCATAACCGGCTGGAAAACCTGAGTGGGACAGAGACGCAAGATGCAGCGGCTGTTACCCGCCGCTTGCTGGAGTTGATTGGCGGCTGAAATGCCCGGTTTGCAGAAAGCTCAGAACCTGTTCGCAAGCCTGTGCAGAAAACAGCAGGGCAGTATGGGAAAGGCGTAGATAAACCCGTTCCGTCTGCGCGGGATGCTCCGCCTCACAGACCCGCACGGCACCGTCATTTGCTTCACCCCACAAAAAGGGCGCACCCAAGCCAAACGGCGCAAGGCCAACCACCGCCCNCCACTCACGCTTGATGGCCGTGGGGACACCATCCCCAGAAAGCCCCTCCGTCATGCTGCGCCCAAACGCCATCCCCAAGCCCGGCAAGGGTTGCAGGATTCGGGCGACCCGGCTGCCTTGCACCGGCGTCCCCAACGTCACCAACCGNNTCGGCGGCAATTCCGGATGCTGCGCCAGCAGGTGCAAGGCAACGACGCCCCCAANGCTATGACCGACAATATGCAAGGTGTCTGTGGATAATGTCTGGACAAACCGGAATAAGGACTCGGCATTCTGCGCAGGCGTGCAACTGACGGAAGCGTAACTTGGCGTTTTCACAGCATAACCGGCTGCACCCAGCCGGCTTGCCAGGGATTGCAACATCAGCGGGCGCATCCAGATGCCGTGCAACAAGACCACGGTTGCGTGCGGGGAATCAACCGGCATCGTTGCCCAAGGAATTGCGCAGGCGGGCTTCTTCCTGACGCAAGGCACGTTGCTGTGAGTAAGAGCGCCACGCCAGTGCCAGGACAAACATCAAGGAAATCAACGCCACCGCTACGGATACGCGGGACGGGGCAAGCGGCTTTTCATCCGCATTCACACCACCCTTGCCAGCCACCTGTTGCTCCAACATGTTCTGTAGGGACACCGGCTTCTTGTCTGGCTGGGGTTTATCCTCGGTGTTGGTGGGGGCTGGTGGAATTTGGTCAGCAAAAACCGGTGGGGTCTCCACTGCCTGTTTCTCTCCCGTAGCAGGCGAAGCCTCCGTTTCCTGGGCGGTCAAGGTCAGACTGGGCGCAGCCGCCGCGCCCGGCTCCGCTGGCGGTTTGGGTTCAACAGCGGCGGCTTCAGGCTTGAGCGTCTTGAGTTGGTCATGCAGTTCCTGGTTTTCCGTAAACTGGCGCTTGATGGAAATGCTGGCTTCACGCAGGGAGGCTTGCAAGTTTTGGATATGGGTGTCCCGCTGTTCCAGCAACTGCTTTAGCTCCGTCAGTTCAGCTTGCAGGGCGGCGTTGGCCTGTTTCGCCTTGGAGTCCGGCGCGCCTGCCTCACCGGCCTCCGGTTTGGCAGCCTTGGCGGAAGCAGCCTGCAATTCGGTGATGCGCGCATCCTTTTNTTCCAATTGCTGTTTGAGATCCGCCACATCTGTCTGCAATTTAATCAATAGGTCAGACTGCAATTTCGCCACCTGTTGATTGTCAGCCGGGGTTTTCGCCGTAGCTGTTGCTTTCGCCGAATCCTGCAATTGCTTGAGCTGCTCATCCAAGCCGGAGCTGTGTTTCTGCGCCTCCTTGAGTTGGGCACGCAAAGTATCAATTTCAGCCTGCAAACTGGCGACGCTGGCGGACTTGCCCGGCTTGTCCACAGGTTTTTCACTGGCAGGCGGGGATTGTGGCTCCGCAGCCTTTTGTTGCCCTGCTTNCGGTGGGTTTCTCCGGTTCCCCGCCAGGGCAGGAATCTCCAGATAAACGCCTCGCTTCAACAAGCCGGGGTGGCCGGGAACAAAGGCATGTGGATTTTTAGTGCGGAAAGCTTCCATCATTTGCCCCACACTGACACTACGGTCAGGCCGGTAGCGGCTGGCGATGTCCCACAGGGTTTCATTGCTTTTGACGGGCGTAACNNGCGCCGCCTGAACAGGTTGCAGGACAATGGACGCCGCCAGCAGCAGCCCCGCAGTGGCGACAAATGTTGTATGTTTCATGACTTTTCCGCGCAGACAGTCAAAGGTTAATGGTTATATATAGCCGATCCAGCCATAAAATGCAGCCAGATCGGCAATAGCGTTAATAATAACCCGTTGTCAGACTGTTATGCACGGTTTAGCGAACAGCCTGACCCGGCGGCGGGATTTCCGACGGAGGCCGGTTCACCCAACGGCTTGCCAACAGGTACTTGGATTTTCCGACACCGCTGTCGGGGTTCAGTTCCAGCACGGCTTCCTGCTCCAGTTTTTCCAGAATGGTTTCAGCAATTTNTTGCCGTTCCGGTTTGCCGATCAGGGAAGGTTGCAAGCCAAGCGTTTGCGTGTGGTTCCGGATAACATCGGTCACCGCCTCCGTCACCGGCCTCACCGTCGGCCTGAGTTCGCCATTGAGGATGCGCGGGCGCACTTCCAAGTAAATCAGCTTGAAAAAGCGTTCACGGGTCAGATCCCGGACGCCAGATGGCGGCGGCTCTGGCCGCAAAGCCTGTTGCGCCTCCGCTGTCTGGATGCTTGCTGGCGCAGAAACGGCTTCCGCCACCTTTTCCGTTTCTTGCGCTTGAAAATGGGCATTGCCTGCATCGGCGGCGCGCCTTGGCATCACCTGATCCAAGCGTTCCCCAACCTTGCCAACATCGCGGGAAATGGCGGCGGTTACTGCGGCCACAGCTGGTTTCCCGGCTTCCGGATGGATCAGTTCGCCACGGGTGTCGCGCCCCATCAACAGCAGTGCCCGTTTATGGTCGGCCACATAACCGCCCACAAAATGGAAGGCATATTCAAATGTGCCGATAATGATCATTGAAAACAGGAACGAAGCCCAAATGCCGCCAATATTAAACAAGCCTTTGAGCAGGCGGATCATGGCGTAATGCTTGTCCTCGTCATATTCCAGCGTCTTGGNCCGGCTGATGGCGGCGGTAAGGGCTGAACCCATCACCACGGCGGAGCCATTGGCGGCGGCTTCGGCCGAGGCCAGTTCACCCTTGGCTTCGGCGATCTTGCTGTATTCGTATTGCTCGCATTGCTNGGCCCGGCTGGCGCTACGGTATTTGCCCCGGCACGCCGCCAGTTCCGCTTCATGCCGCGCCACCTTGCCGCTGGCAGAGGAAAGCTGCCCGGAACCGGTCGGGGCAGTGGCCTGTGCGCTCAGGTTCTGGATGCTGCCCAACGCCGCCTGAAAGACCGGCGAACTGGCCGAACGCTGGCGCACCGTGGCGTCTTCCCGCTCCATCGATTGCGACACCTCCGAAAACAGGCCGAAAAACACCACAATGCAGGTCGCCGCCACCGCCGCCGNGCTCTTGTAACCGCTGGCGTACAGGAATGCCTGCGCCGCCGTGATGACGGCCGTGATCCCCAAACCCAGGATGGCGTTGGNCCACTGTTCACCCGTCCGGCCAGNCGGCGTCATTTCACCGCCGACGAAGTATTTCACGACAAAAANAGCCGACGCCAAAAACGCCGCCAGCGCCGCCAGCAACAACCACGCCTCCGCCTTGCGCAAGTCCGCCAACAGGTCGTGCAATGACTTGGCTTCAACCAGATACGCGGTATCCAGGTTGGTATTTGTATTGGAATCCGTCATAATGAATCCCTCCTGTCATAACTTATCCAGTGATACGGGAATCCGGCGTGGTGAAAGCGGCAACTTTCATCACGCCTTTCTTTACATCCAGCCCGCCAACATCAGCAGCACTGCCAAGAACCACAGCAGATGGCGGTCAGCACGCAGGTTGTGCGCCGCCACTACCGCACCCACCAGCACCAGGCTNNACATCAGCATGTAAGGCAAATGCAAGGTGGCGCTTGCCACATCATCAATCTGTTCCACACNCGGCAGCAGGATCAGCACTCCCCATACGGCGACGGNCCATACCACCAGCAATGCGCGGGTGACTTGCCAAACTTGCCCCCATTCCGGCTTATCCGGCATATCTTGCGCCACGGGCAGGTGGGTGGCGGGATCAACAGTGGCCAGATCGCTGGCCGACATCTCGGGATTCACATTCATATCGATGGCTCCTTCATCTGCGTTGGATAGTAAAAAATGGGCAGCGCGGGGTGGCGGCTGCCCAAGAGCCGACCCGCCGGGCTTGCGCCGTTTGAGTAGAGGATTGGCAAACGCCTGGGTAGCTGCGCCCCGGCAGCCCCCGACGCCTAATAGCTGCGGAACAGGCCGACCATTTTGCCTTGTACCTGTACGCTATCGGCGGGATACACCATCGGCTGCATGGCGCTGTTTTCCGGCCGCAATTCAATACGGCCATCCGGCAGGCGGTAAATGCGTTTGAGGGTGGCTTCCTCACGATCCACCAACGCCACCACAATGTCGCCGTTGCGGGCGCTGTCCTGTTGCTGGATGACAACGAAATCGCCATCCATGACGCCGATATTGATCATGGAGTCGCCGCGCACTTCCAGCGCATAGCGGCCATTGCCGCTGAACATATCACTGGGGTTGATTTCATCCTTGCCTGCAATGGCCTCAATCGGCTTGCCAGCGGCGATGCGCCCAGCCAATGGCAAACCCAGCACCAGTTGCGGGTGACGCGCCGCTGCCGACTCCGGCATCCGGTAGGCGCGCTTGCCCGCTGCCGGTTGCAGGCGGCCTTCCCGGATCAGCGCCTGCACATGTTGGTGGACGGTGCTGCGGGTGTTGATCCCGCTGGCCACAGCGATTTCATCCAGGGTGGGCGCGTAGCCGTTGCGGGCGTACAGGTTCTGGATGATGTCCCAAATCTGTTGTTGCCGTCGTGTGAGCATATTGATTTCCTTCCCAACAAACCGAACAAAACACGAATCAAATATACGAACAACAACCGAATCAGGCAAATCAAAAATACTTGCCGTAGATTCGCTTTTTGTTCGTTTTTACCGATGAACGGTAGAATCCACTTGAACAAACCCCGCTTACTGGCGGTGTTTGGACGGTTTGCCGGTTATGTCCACAGCGTACCGGTACAGTGGCATGGCTTTCCAAACTTAAAAATAGGCTATTGATTTTATGGATTTTAATGATCGCTTTAATCATTTCGCAAAAGCGCCATCCTGTTGCTATGGTAAGAGGGTGAAGGAGGTTGGCTTATGGGAATACTGAACTTTCACCACCCTGACAATGCGGTGTCTGGTGCGGCCATGCCCCGACCCGGCCACTACGAGCAAAGTGTGCGGGAATTGCTGGCTTTGGCTGGGGTAGGGGTGCAAGGCGAACGTCCCTTTGACCTCAAGGTGCATGACCCACGCTTTTACCGGCGGGTATTGCGGGAAGGGTCTTTGGGCATGGGGGAAAGCTACATGGACAGCTGGTGGGATTGCCCCGCCATTGATGCCCTCACAACCCGGTTGTTGCAGGCCAATCTCGATGAAGCCATCCAGCACAACCCGCGCTTTTGNGTGGCTATTGGCCGCGCCCGCCTGTTCAACCTGCAATCCGTCCAGCGTGCNCGGCAAGTGGCGGAGGCGCATTACAACCTCGGCAACGACCTGTTCATCGCCATGCTCGACCGCCATATGTGTTATTCCTGCGGATACTGGAAAGGCGCGGCGGATCTGGAGCAGGCGCAGGCCAACAAGCTGGATCTGCTGTGCCGCAAATTGGCGTTGCAGCCGGGTGAACATGTGTTGGACATCGGCTGCGGTTGGGGCAGTTTCGCCTATTACGCTGCCAGCCATTATGGGGTGCGGGTAACCGGGGTCACGGTGTCCAGGCAACAGCAGGCGCTGGCGCAGGAACGTTGCCGCCATTTGCCGGTTGATATCCGCTTGCAGGATTACCGCGAGATTGAAGGGCAGTTCGACAAGATTGTCTCGATCGGCATGTTTGAGCATGTGGTANNGAAAAACTACCCGGCCTATTTCGCGGTGGCGCAGCGGGCGCTGAAGCGGGGTGGCCTGTTTGCGTTGCACACCATCGGCAATGACCGNCACGTTGCCACCGACCCGTGGATTGAGCGTTACATTTTCCCCAACGGCAAGATNCCCTCCATGGCCGAAATTTCTTCCGCCTGCGAAGCGCATTTCCTGATTGATGATGTGCAGAATTTCGAGCCGGATTATGATACGACCCTGTTGGCGTGGAAACAGCGTTTCGAGGCGGCATGGCCACAACTACGGCAACGCTATGATGAACGCTTCCGCCGCATGTGGGTGTATTACCTGTCGGTTTGCGCCGGGGCGTTCCGCAGCGGGCAGCTACAGTTGTACCAATTGGTGCTCAGGCCGCGCAACCGGCAACGTCCGCGCTACGATGCGCCGCGTTGAGCGTTGGCGAAAAGCTGGATGCCGAAGTAGGTGACGACCAGCGGGTCTGTGGCGCTGGCGTTGCGCAATTCATGGGTTTCGCCGGGTTCCACCGCAATGCAGCTGCCCGGCAAGAGGGCATGTTCCACGCCATCCACTGTCATGACGGCGTCGCCGGACTGGATCAGGAACACTTCCAACATATCGGCATGGGCGTGCGCATAGGCGATTTCACCCGGCGGAAAAGTCGCCTGAGAAAAATTGGTCAGCGGCGGCAATTCACCATAAGCGAACAAGGTTTGTTTACGGATATGCGCATTATGGCTAACTGTGGTCACCGGCGTTTGGGTGAGGCTGGCCAATTTCATGCGGTCACTTGCCTATGCAGAATGAACTGAAGATTTCCCCCAGCAGATCATCCGGCGTAAACCTCCCGGTGACCTGCCCCAAAGCCTCCTGCGCCGCCCGCAACTCTTCCGCCATCAGTTCACCCGCGTTAAATGTGCGCAACTGGGTTTCAGCGCGCCCAACCGCTGCCTGAGTCTCCGCCAATGCCTGCAAGTGGCGGCGGCGGGCGATAAAGGCACCTTCCGCTTCCCNCTGATAGCCCATGCGGGTCTTGAGTTCAGCGCGCAAGGCGTCAATCCCCTGGGCGTATTTGGCTGAAATGTAGAGGTGTCCGCCCTGTTTGCCGGGTTCCCTGCCGCTGAGGTCAATCTTGTTGTGCACGGTGATGCGTGGCAGATGGGGCGGCAGCCGGGCGAGGATGTCGGCATTTTCCGGCTCCTCATGGCTCGTATCATCCACCAGCAACAGGAGCAGGTCGGCGCGCCCGATTTCCTGCCAAGCGCGCGCAATGCCGATCTTTTCCACCGGATCGTCGCTATCACGCAACCCGGCCGTATCGACAATGTGCAATGGCATCCCATCCAGATTAATGCGTTCACGCAACACGTCACGGGTAGTCCCGGCGATGTCGGTGACAATCGCGGTTTCCTGCCCAGCCAACGCATTCAGCAGGCTGGATTTGCCCGCATNTGGTAGACCGGCGATCANCCGGTGCATGCCGTCACGCAGCAGGCTGCCTTGTTGCGCCTTGCCGGAAATGACTTGCAATTGCTGTTTGATGTTTTCAAGCCGTCGGGTGACTTCGGCATCCGCCAGGAAATCGATTTCCTCATCCGGAAAATCGANGGCCGCCTCCACATACACGCGCAGCTCAATCAGTCCGGCCAACAGGGTGTCAATTGCGGCAGAAAATTCCCNCTGCAAGGAGCGCAACGCCGAACGCGCCGCCTGTTCCGAACCAGAGTCAATCAGGTCAGCGATGGCTTCCGCCTGCGCCAGATCCAGTTTGCCATTGAGGAATGCGCGCTCGGAAAACTNCCCTGGCCGCGCCAGCCGGGCACCCAGTTCCACGCAGCGCCGCAGCAGCATATCCAGCACCAAGGAGCCGCCGTGCCCCTGCAATTCCAGCACATCTTCGCCGGTGAACGAATGCGGGGNGAAGTACAGGGCAACGCCATCATCCAACGGCGCCCCGTCGGCGGTGCGGAACACCCGGTGCAACGCTTTACGCGGGGCAGGTGACAGCCCCAGGATACTGACAGCAAGCTGAGGAACCAGCGTGCCGGAAACCCGGACAATCCCGACCCCACCGCGTCCCTGCGGAGTGGCCACCGCCACGATGGTGTCGGGATTGTCCCTCATAAAATGCCAGCCTTCAGGCGTGGCCGATCAGTTTCTTATTGATGTACCACTGCTGGGNTATCGACAACCCACTATTGACCACCCAGTACAAGACCAGGCCTGCCGGGAAGAACAGGAACATCACGGTGAAAATGATCGGCATGAACTGGAAGATTTTCTGCTGCATCGGGTCAACCTGCGGCGGGTTGAGCTTCTGTTGGAAGAACATGGAGGCACCGTAAATCAGCGGCAACACGAAATACGGATNCATGATGGACAAATCCTTGTACCACAGGATCCAAGNGGCCTGACGCAACTCCACGCTTTCCAGCAGCACCCAGTACAAACCCATGAAGACCGGAATCTGCAACAGGATCGGTAGGCAGCCGCCCAGCGGATTGATTTNTTCCTTGCGGTAAATCTCCATCATCGCCTGCTGCTTGCCTTGCGGATCCTCTGCAAAACGTTCATTGATGTCTTTCAGTTTGGGTGAAATCGCCTTCATTTTCGCCATCGACTTGTAGCTGACGGCCGAAGGCCAGAAGAACACACCTTTGATAATCACCGTCAACAGGATGATCGTCCACCCCCAGTTGCCCACAACCTTATGGATCAACTGCATCAGCCAGAAAATCGGTTTGGAAATGAAGGCGAAAATGCCGTAGTCCACCGTCAGGTCCAGCCCATCGGCAATCTTCGCCAAGGTGTCCTGATCCTTCGNGCNCACGTAAAAGCTATCCTTGAAAACACCCGTGGCACNTGGCGCGACCTGTTGGACAGGGCTGCGCATCCCCAACACGTAGCCAGGGACTCCCTGAGTTTGGGTCAACATGCTGTAGTATTGTTCATCCTGCCCATTCGGCGGCACCCAGGCGCTAACGAAATAGTGCTCCAGCATCGCCACCCAGCCATTCTTGGCAGTTTCATTCAATGGCGTATTTTCCTTCGCCAGTTTCTCAATGTCGCTGAAAGACAGCTTGGCGAATTTGCCTTCGTGATAATAAGCCCCACCAACATAGGCGCTGACACCACCCAACATGCCGCCAGTNNCCGTGGCGGGGGCGCCGTGCTTGAGTTGGGCGTAAGCCGTGCCGCTCCAGACATTGGCGGAATGGTTGGCCACCTCGTGCTCAACCCCTACCAGAAAACTGCCGCGCTTAAAAATAAAACGTTTCGTCACTGTGACGCCATTNNCGGCCTGCCAAGTCAACGGCACCACCAGTTCATTCTGGCCTTCCGCCAATGTGTATTCAGGCTGTGCCGCAGTGTAGGCGGCCAAATGGTCAGGGGCTAACGCCTTGGCGTCTGTCCCTGGCATCACCTGGTGCTGCAAGCCGGACTNGGCCACGTAGTTGCGGCCTTGCAAGTCCAAAATTTTCACCGGTTTGTCTGCCTCATCCAGACTGACCGGATAGGTCGGCAAATCGGCCTCGAGAATTTCACCGCCGCGGGTATTGATCCTGAGCAACAATTTGTCCGTCCGCACGGTGACTGTTTGTCCGCCAGCGGCATTAGTCTCCTGACNTGGCGAAGCGGCAGCACCTGCCGTTGGCACATCCTGCACATTGCCGTTGGCAGTAGGCGCGCTGGACTGGGTGGCCACCGTTGTCGGCGGTTTGGGCGCATGGTCTTGCTGCCAAGTTGTCCAAGTCAGGAACAAGACGAACAGCAGCATGAGATACAGGAGGGGACGTTGGGAATCCATGGGTAACGCAATCCGGTTATTAACGGTTAGGGCAGGGCAGATCCAGCGGTTTGCCCAGACCCGGCAGAGTATAGCTTGTGCAAACGCAACCATAAACCTTCCAGTTGCTGGAAAAGCTCCGTGTTGCTCATGGTGAGGACTTCAGCGCGGCACATGACCACGATATCGACAGATGGAAGGAACCCTTGATGTTGGCGAAAACTTTCACGCACCAGCCGCCGGATGCGGTTACGTTCATGAGCCCGCCGCAACGTTTTCTTGGCGATCGCCATCCCCAGCCGGGGAAACCCATCCTGGTTCAAAACTACGCGTGCTCCCAGGCCATTGACATGAAGACGCTTGCCGTGCTGGAAAACCCGCTGGAACTGCTCCGGGCGGGTCAGACGCACACTGCGCGGGAAGCTCGCCACTTCCTGCCGGTCGGTAACCAGCGCCTTACGGAATCAGACGGGCGCGGCCTTTGGCGCGGCGGGCGCTCAATACCTTACGGCCATCAGCCGTCGCCATGCGGGCGCGAAAGCCGTGGGTGCGGGCGCGATGCAGCTTGCTTGGTTGATAGGTTCTTTTCATGACAAAACACCAGATGATTCATAAAACCGTTGATTGTGCTGTCCAGAAAAAATTTCAACTTCCTGACCAGCCAAAAAGGTGAGGCACATTAAGGGATTGCATTGGTTTTGTCAAGCCTGTGATCAAGTGGCTGCGTTAGCTTGCGCTTGTGGATAACTCTGCGGGACGTCTATAATTGAGGGTTCCAACACCGCATTTCCCATCCGTTTCAATCACCCTGGAACCGTTTTGCTATGCTCTGGCAACAATGCTTACAACAGCTTGAACAGGAAGTCCCTGCCTATGAAATCAATACTTGGCTGCGATCCCTGCATGCGGTTGAAAAGCGGCACGCCCTGTATCTGCTGGCACCCAACACCATTGTCCTGCAACAGGTGCATGAACAATACCTGCCACGTATCCTGTTCCATTCCCGCATCCTGACCGGCGACAACGCATTTGACGTGTTGCTGCAGATTGGCTCTTCTGCCCCGCCCACGGTGACGCCATCCACTGTTAGCCAAACACCGCCCGCAACGCCTGCCCATCCTGCGGTGTTGCCCGGCTCCAGCACAAACACTGGGCAAACTCCCGCACCTTCCACCCCCACGCCGATCAGCGAGCGTTTCACCAATGCCTTGAACCCACGCATGACCTTTGACAATTTCATCGAAGGCAAATCCAACCAACTGGCCTGCGCCGCCGCCCAACAGGTCGGNGACCATCCGGACACCACGTATAACCCACTGTTCATTTATGGCGGGGTCGGGCTCGGCAAAACCCATCTGATGCATGCCATTGGCAACCGCATCATGGAACGGGAANNGCCGCGGGTGATTTACGTCTATGCCGAGCGCTTCGTCAATGACATGATTTCCGCCATCCGCAATTCGCGTATGGAAGAATTCAAGCAATATTATCGTAGCGTCGACGCGCTGCTGATTGACGACATCCAATTTTTTGCTGGCAAAGACCGTTCAATGGAAGAGTTCTTCCATACTTTTAATGCCTTACTGGAAGGCCAGAAACGTATTATCCTTGCCAGCGACAAATTCCCACGCGATCTCGAAGGGATCGAAGACCGCCTTAAGACCCGCTTCAACTGGGGGTTGACCGTTCAGATCGAATCGCCGGATATGGAAACCCGTGTCGCCATCCTGCGCAAGAAAGCCGAAGACGCCGGTTTGCGCCTGCCCAACGATGTCAGTTTCTTCATCGGCAAACGCTTCCACTCCAATATCCGCGACTTGGAAGGCGCATTGCAACGGGTAATCGCCAGCATGCGCCTCAAGTGCGTCGCTCATGTGACCATGGATTTTGTGCAGAACGCCTTGCGCGACCAGTTGGCCAGCCAAGACAAAATGGTGTCGGTCGCCAACATCAAGAAGGTGGTGGCGCAATATTACAACATCCGGGTAACCGATATGGACTCCAAAAGCCGCACCCGCTCACTGGCGCGGCCACGCCAAATCGCGATGGCATTGGCCAAGGAGCTGACCAATCACAGCCTGCCCGAAATCGGCGATGAATTTGGCGGCCGCGACCATACCACCGTATTGCACGCCCAACGCAAGGTTGCAGAATTGCGGGGATCAGACCCCAAGCTGGAGGAGGAATACCGCATCCTGTTCCGTACCTTAACAAGCTGAGGATAACCCCAGGGACAAACCTGCTAACAAGCTGTGGATAAGTTTTGAATGGAATGTTATCCACAGCTTGTTGACAACAAGACAGGCCAAGCAGACACAAGTTCTTTCCACAACATAAAGCTGTGATCAGGACTGTAAATCAGATAGATAGTATACTTATCCACAAGCTTGTGAAGGCTTTATTATTATTATGATTTCTTTTATATATTAAGATAGATAAATAATGAGATTAATCCAAACCCGTGAACATCTGCTTGAGTCTTTGCAAGCAACCCTAGGAGCCATTGAAAAGCGGCACACCTCCCTATCCTAGAAAACGTGCTGCTTCGTATTGAGGGCAAGCAGTCATTCTGGAGAGGGACTGACTTGGAGTTGGAAATTGCCACCCATGCGCCCATTATGGATGGCGTTGCTGGGGAAATTACTTTGCCTGCCCGCAAGTTAGCCGATATTTGCAAATCCTTGCCTGCTGAAAGCATCGTCAATTTAGACGTTCAGGATGACAAACGCGCCCGTATTACCGCAGGGCGTAGCCGGTTTGAACTGGCTACCCTACCTGCCAGTGAATTTCCTGATCTGGATGACATTGGGGAAGTCCAAAGCTTTGAGCTGCCGGAAAACGCCCTCAAGCATTTGCTGGACAGCGCTTCCTTTGCAATGGCAAATCAGGACGTCCGTTATTACCTGAACGGCATGTTGCTGGAAGTGGGACAAGAAGGGATCCGGACAGTTGCCACTGATGGCCACCGTCTTGTCTTATGTTTTCAAAAGTTAGCATGCCAGAACTAGAACAGCCCCGGCAGATGATCATTCCCCGAAAAGGGTGTTGGAGTTGTCACGTTTATTGCGGGCTGATTCCCAAACACCCGTGCAGGTGCAGGTGAGCCAAAATCATCTGCGCACAACACTGGATAACCTGCGTTTCACCACCAAGCTGGTGGATGGGCGTTACCCTGATTATCGCGCCGCGGTTCCTGGCGGTGGACAAGTCCAGGTCGATTTGGACCGTAAAGCTTTCCGTGACATGCTTAACCGGGTGGCAATCCTTTCCAATGAAAAATTCCGTGGTGTGCGCCTGACATTGGGCGACAACCTGCTACAAGTGCAAGCACATAATCCAGAACAAGAGATGGCGAGTGATGAACTCGATGTGGCCTATAACGGCAACGAATTCAGCATTGGTTTCAACGTGACGTATCTGTTGGATGCGGTCAATCACCTGTCCAGTGACACGCTGCAACTGCAATGTAACTCACCTGAAAGCAGTGCATTGCTGACCGACCCGAATGATGACAGCATACGCAACGTCATTATGCCTATCCGTTTGTAAGCAACGGAAACATAGTGCGTGTGGTTAAGCAAAGTCGCTGTCAGCAATTGCCGTATTGTCGCTTGCGCCGAACTGGAGTTGGCGGCACATGCCAATGTGTTGCACGGGGATAACGCCTCTGGCAAATCCAGCTTACTGGAAGCGCTGGCGGTTTTGTCCCGTGGCCGTTCATTCCGCACACCGCGCATCAGCGAATTGATAACACGCGGCACAAATGAGCTAACAGTCAGCGCCAGGATAGAAGATGGCATTGCAGGCGGCGGTTATCCTGCGGGTATCTGCAAAAGCAACCAAGCTACCCGTATCCGTATCAACCATGCTGATGCAGCGCCACAGGCTGAACTGAGCGCCCATATTCCGCTTACCTTGATTCATCCCGCATCAGTGGATTTGGTGACCGGAGGCCTGCCATACGGCGGGCATTCTTGGATTGGATTGCGTTTTACCGCTTTGCGGATTTCAACTCAACTTGGCGCAACTATCAGCGCATCCTTAAACAAAGGAACGCTTGCTTGCGTGATGCCAAGCAACGCTACGCCCTGCCCCAATGGACAGAACAATTAATTGCGTTGCAACCAATACTGTATCGGTACCGGCTTCAAGCATTAGATAGCCTGCAATATGCCTTGCAAAGCAGCTCGGCATTACTGGCGAATTTAGGCTTGCCCTTGTTGCAACTCAGTACGGGTTTTCCAATCCATGTCGAGGTGGAGAACCGCCAACACCTGGAACAATTCTTCCGGGAAAGATCAGAACAGGAACAAAAGCAGGGCTTCAGCCTCTATGGCGCTCACCGGGCGGATTTGCATATCTTGCTGGATGGGGTTCCAGCGGTTCGGGTAGCCTCACGTGGCCAACTCAAATTGCTGGCTGTTGCCTTGCTGCTTGCACAAAGCCATACGACTGCCGAGACGGAGGCAAAACGCGGTATAATTGTGATTGACGATCTTGCTTCAGAACTGGATGAGTCCAATCAGCAAGCATTGTACAATACGCTGCGCACAATGCAGCAGCAGTTGATTATTACCGGCGCTCATTACGAACCCTTGCGCAGATGGTTTGCCGACGCCCGTGTGTTCCACGTGAAACAGGGGTGGTCTGCCAAGAGACGCAGCGTTTACACAAAAATGGATAAGATATGACTGACAAAAACACCTACGATTCATCGAACATCAAGGTGCTCAAAGGGCTGGAGGCAGTGCGCAAACGTCCCGGCATGTACATTGGTGATACGGATGACGGCACTGGCCTGCACCATATGGTGTTCGAGGTTGTCGACAACTCCATTGACGAAGCCCTTGCCGGTTACTGTTCTGAAGTCAAGGTGGAGTTGTTTAGTGATGGCTCGGTAAAAGTGTCGGACGATGGGCGTGGGATTCCGGTCGACATTCACCCAGAGGAAGGCCGTTCCGCCGCCGAAGTCATCATGACTGTGCTGCACGCGGGCGGCAAGTTTGATGACAACTCCTATAAGGTGTCCGGTGGTTTGCATGGCGTNGGGGTGTCAGTGGTGAACGCGCTCTCGGATGATCTGGAGCTCACCATTCGCCGTGACGGCAAGCTGTATCGGCAGGTTTATCATCTGGGCGAACCGGAAGCGCCATTGACTGAAGTCGGCGAAACCGAGGGGACGGGGACAGCAGTGCGTTTCCACCCTAGCCCCAAGATTTTCACCCAGACCGAATTCCATTACGATATCCTCGCGAAACGACTGCGCGAATTGTCTTTCCTTAACTCCGGCGTGCGCATCAACCTGATTGACCGGCGTGGGGAAGGCCGCGAGGACGTGTTTGAATATGAGGGTGGCATCCGCGCTTTTGTGCAACACCTTAACCGTAACAAAACGCCGATCCATTCCAATATTGTGTATTTCAGCACCGAACAGGATGGCATGGGGGTGGAGGTGGCTCTGCAATGGAACGATTCTTATCAGGAAAACGTTTTCTGCTTCACCAACAATATCCCCCAACGTGATGGCGGCGCACATCTGTCCGGCTTTCGCGCTGCCCTGACCCGCACCCTCAACAGCTATATTGAAGAGGCTGGGCTGGCGAAAAAGGAAAAGGTCAGCCCGACGGGCGATGATAGCCGGGAAGGTTTGACAGCAGTGTTGTCCGTGAAGGTGCCCGACCCCAAGTTTTCATCACAGACCAAAGACAAGCTGGTTTCTTCCGAAGTCAAAAGCGTAGTTGAAGCCGCCATGAACTCGCGGTTGGCCGAGTTTTTGCTGGAGAACCCAACCGAGGCCAAACTGATTGCGGGCAAGATGATCGAAGCCGCCCGCGCCCGTGAAGCCGCCCGCAAGGCNTGTGAAATGACCCGGCGCAAGGGTGCGCTCGACATCGCCGGTTTGCCGGGCAAACTCGCGGATTGTCAGGAAAAAGACCCTGCCCTGTCAGAACTGTTCCTGGTGGAAGGGGATTCGGCGGGCGGCTCCGCCAAACAAGGGCGGGACCGCCGCTCTCAGGCTATCCTGCCGCTCAAAGGTAAAATCCTGAATGTGGAAAAAGCCCGCTTTGACAAGATGATCAGTTCACAGGAAGTGGGCACCCTGATCACCGCGCTTGGCTGCGGCATTGGGCGTGAAGACTATAACCCTGACAAACTGCGCTACCACCGCATCATCATCATGACGGATGCGGATGTCGATGGCTCCCACATCCGCACCCTGCTGCTGACCTTTTTCTACCGGCAGATGCCCGAACTGGTGGAACGCGGCCATATCTACATCGCCCAGCCACCCTTGTATAAGGTCAAACGCGGCAAACAGGAGCAGTATGTCAAGGACGATCCGGAAATGGAGCGTTACCTGCTGCAATTGGCGTTGGATGGCTCCCGCCTGCACGTCAATGCTGAGGCTCCAGCCATCAGCGGCGAAGCGCTGGAAACCCTGGTGCGGCAGTACAACGCAGTCAAGCAGGTGATTGCCCGTCTGGCGCGCCGTTACGATCGCAGCCTGCTGGAAGCCATGTTGTTTGAATCCCTGCCATCGGTTGATGAGCCTGCTGCCATCAAGGCGGAAGCCTTTGCGGTTTGGGTGGAAGCTGCGATTGCCACCTTGAATGCTGGGGCTAATGGCGCACGCACTTATTCTTCGGTATTGAACAAGGTGGATGAGAGTGCCTGGGCACTCGAAATTAATCGCCGCCAACATGGGTTGGATCATCGCATCCATCTGGATCGCGATTTCTTTCTGACTCCGGAAATGAAGCTGTTGCTGAAAACTAACCGGGAACTGGAAGGTTTGCTCAGTGAGGGCGCAACCATTCTGCGGGGCGAACGTAAACAGGACGCCAGCCGTTTTGATCAAGTGGTCGACTGGCTGATGCAGGAAGCCAACCGTGGTTTACAAATCAGCCGGTACAAAGGTTTGGGCGAAATGAACCCTGATCAGTTGTGGGAAACCACGCTTGACCCGAACAGCCGCCGCCTGATGCAGGTGCGTATCGAGGATGTCGTTGCAGCCGATGAAGTTTTCACTACCCTGATGGGTGATGAAGTCGAGCCGCGCCGCGATTTTATTGAAAAGAATGCATTGTCCGTTGCCAATCTGGACATTTGAGGTTCCACGTGAAACAGGAAAATCCCTTGTTGGACATCGGCAAGTTGCCGCTGTTTTCCCAAATCAAGCCGGAACACATTACTCCGGCGTTGGATGTGGTGTTACAGGAAAACCGTGATTGGTTGGCCAAAACTTTGGCTAGTGGCAGCCACTTTGCCTGGGATAGTTTGATCGCCCCGCTGAATGAGGCAGGGAACCGGTTGGATCGNTGCTGGTCGCCAGTCAGCCACCTGAATGCCGTGGTCAACACCGATGAATTACGCAAGGAGTACAACGCCAACCTGCCGCGGCTGAGTGACTATCACACGGAATTGGGGCAGAACGAGCAGTTGTACAATGCCATCCGTTTTATCCGTGAACAGGATGGAAACTTGGATTCTGCCCAACAGAAAAGCTTGGATGACAGCCTGCTGAGTTTCAAGCTGTCCGGCGTTGCCCTGCCNCCGGAACAGAAAGAGCGTTTCCGCGCAATCAGCCAGCAACTGTCGCAATTGAATTCCCGTTTTTCCGATAATGTGCTGGACGCCACCAATGCATGGGGCAAACACATTACCGATGGTACGGTATTGGCGGGGATGCCTGAGTCTTCCCTTGAAATGGCGGCGCAAACGGCCAAGCAGCGTGATCTGGAAGGTTGGATGCTGACCTTGCAATTTCCCTCCTACATCGCGGTGATGACCTATACTGACGATCGTGAACTGCGGGCGGAAATGTACCGAGCCTACACGACGCGTGCCTCTGAACTTGGGGCTAATCCGGATTGGGATAACACCCAGGTGATGCGCGACATCTTGCGCCTGCGTCAAGAAGAAGCCGAACTGCTTGGTTATGACAACTATGCCGCCTTGTCGTTGGCGACCAAAATGGCGGAAAGCCCACGGGAAGTGCTGGACTTTCTACAAAGCTTGGCGAAGAGAGCCAAACCTTTCGCTGAAATCGAATTTGCCGAAGTGCAAGCGTTTGCCCGCAGCCAATTAGGTTTGGCGGAAGTGCAAGCGTGGGATGTGGCCTACATCAGCGAAAAAATGAAACAAGCACGTTTTGATTTTTCTGAGGAAGACCTCAAACCCTACTTCCCTGCCGACCGGGTGATCAGCGGTTTGTTTGCGTTGGTGGAAAAGCTGTTTGGTGTCCGCATCGAACAACAGCAGGCTCACATCGACCTGTGGCATTCTGACGTGCGTTTCTATTTGGTTCATGACCGTACAGGTACAGTGCAGGCCTGTTTCTATCTCGACCTGTATGCGCGCCAGCACAAGCGGGGCGGTGCATGGATGAGTGATTTCTGTGGACGTTTTCGCCGCCATGATGGGTTGCAAATTCCGGTCGCATTCATGACCTGCAACAGCAGTGCGCCGGTTGGCGACAAGCCTGCGTTGTTCACCCATGATGAAGTCGTCACCTTGTTTCATGAGTTCGGCCATGGTCTGCACCACATGCTGACGCAAGTCGACTACCCCGACATTGCGGGGATTAATGGTGTGGAATGGGACGCTGTTGAATTGCCTAGCCAGTTCATGGAGAACTGGTGCTGGGAGCGCGGCGTGCTGGATATGATCGCCGCCCATTGGCAAACTGGCGAGCCATTGCCGGAAGGCCTGTACCAGAAAATGCAGGCGGCNCGCCATTTCCAGACAGCGATGGCGACGGTGCGGCAGTTGGAGTTCGCTGTGTTCGACATGCGTTTGCATCTTGATCCGCAGGCGGCGGAGCCGGGCAGGTTGGAAACCATCCAGCAGCAAGTGCGTGACGAAGTCGCAGTGATCAAGCCACCCGCCTTTAACCGCATGGCGCACAGTTTTTCGCATGTCTTTGCAGGTGGTTACGCCGCAGGCTACTACAGCTACAAATGGGCGGAAGTGCTGTCTGCCGACGCTTTTGCCCGTTTTGAAGAGGAAGGGCTGTTTGACTCGGGTGTTGGGGAAGCATTCCTGCATGAAGTGCTGGAAGTGGGCGGCTCCCGGAAAGCGATGGAGTCCTTCACGGCTTTCCGGGGACGCAAACCAACAGTGGACGCACTGCTGCGCCACAATGGGCTAACGGAAAAAACGGATGAAGGTCGCTACCTGGAATGTCAATTCCCTGCGGGTGCGGCTGCCGCATGTGCTGCAGTGGCTGGCGGCGGCGCAGCCGGATATTGTGGCCATACAGGAAACCAAAGTGGTTGATGGGCAATTTCCATCAGAGGAAATTGCCGCATCTGGCTATCAGGCTGTGTTCTCAGGGCAAAAGACCTACAATGGCGTCGCTATCCTCAGCAAGTCAGCGGCGGCTGATGTTGTGACCGACATCCCCCATTTGGATGACCCGCAACGCCGTATCCTCGCCGCAACGGTTGGCGACCTGCGTGTAGTCAATTTGTATGTGGTCAATGGCTCCGAGGTCGGCTCCGACAAATACGCTTACAAGCTGGACTGGCTGGCGAAAGTCACTGCCTGGTTGCAGGAGCAGGCTGCCCAATATCAGAAACTGATAGTGCTGGGTGATTTCAATATTGCGCCGGAAGACCGTGATGTGCACGATCCGGCGGCGTGGGCTGGAAAGATCCTTTGCTCCGAGCCTGAGCGCGCTGCGTTGTCTGCCCTGCAAGCCATCGGTTTGAGCGATGTCTTTCGACAGTTTGAGCAGCCGGATAAGTCGTTCAGTTGGTGGGATTACCGCGCTGGCGGTTTTCGGCGCAATCTTGGTCTGCGTATTGACCTGATCCTCGCCAGCAACATGATGGCGGATTCCTGTTCAAGTTGCATCGTTGACCGTGAGCCACGCACCTGGGAAAAGCCTTCCGACCATGCTCCGGTTGTGGCGGAGTTTGTTGGGTGAAGCCCTATATCCTGCTTGGGGTTTTTGCCTTTATTTTGGCATTGGCGGGCAAGTATTTTCTGTTGCCGCCGTCATCTGCTCCAAATGCTTCCCACGCTACCCTGCTGTCCCTACAGGAACCTTGCGACTTGCGTCAGGGAGCCTGCACCGCCCGTAATGATGCAGGCGCATCTATCCGTTTCAGCATTACACCCAATAGCATTCCCTTGATGCAGGAACTGGTTGCCAGTGTTGAAACTGCAGGGTTGGGGCAACCTGTTTCCGCCAATCTGACGGTCGAAGGCGTGAATATGTTCATGGGTTTTCAATCGGCGGATTTGCAGGCGGACAATTCTACAACAGCATTACAGGGTAAATTTACGCTGCCGGTGTGCTCGATGCAAACCATGCAGTGGAAGGCTTCGGTGCTTGTGGTTGCCGCCGATGGCCAACAGTATCGCGCTGATTTTCCGTTTACGACTTCCCGCTAAAATTCCTTTGTCCCTCTGCCATCAGCCGTAAAAATGCGGTGGCCTGTCTGGCAAATATTGTTATTGAATACATAATCGCTTTCTATTGGGAATGTGTCGGAACGCGGTATAGATTTAAATGACAACAAATAATAAAAATTCACCATTTCCTCTGCGAAAATGGCTAAAAGAGTGTTTTTGACTACAACAGGCAGGGGAACGGAAATCAGCCCCGTCATGTGCTGACGGAGGAATACTCCATGAAAACTTGGCTTGGTGCAGCAAGCAAATTAGGTGCCTGTGGTTTGTTGCTGGCGGGATCTGTCAGCATGGCAGGGATTGATCCACAAGTTTATCAACAACCTGAACCTGAAAAGGCAAACCAACCCTGTTGGAAGAAGTCGCAGGCTNNGGGTAAACAGTGCTGCGTCTTTGGGTTCCGGGCATTCCCCGCATTCTATTGGATAGAAACGCCGCCAGTGCAGGATGATCCCCGCTTGCAGCAGATAAACATCGAAAAACGGGAACATTTGTTGGCGCACCTACCCTTGCCCGACAAGCTGCAACGGGTGGTGGCTCCAGGTGGGATGTTCCGGAGGGTTGAAAATACACAGGCTGCACTGAAGGAGGATCTGCCCCAGCGTCAAGGGCATGAAGGTTTGATAATCCAGCAGCCTAACCTACTGCTGTCCGCGAATGTCCCCGCCGCCCTGAAGCTTGGCAATGCGGATGTGATCTGGGGCATTCATGCGCTGGATGGAGGGGAAGACCGGCAGATGGCGGGGCGTTCCCTGCAATTGTCTTTGCCGGTTGGACGTTACGAGGTTAATCTGCAGATTGGCGGGTATGAGGAGCAGGCGTTTGTTGATGTGGCAGATGGCAAACTGACGGCCNNCAGCTTTGCGGCTAACATTGGCCGCTTGCGGGTTTCCAGCAATATGCAGGCGGATTGGCGGGTGATAGCTACAAGCGGCCCGGCTGCTGGACGCCATTTGCTGGAACACGCTAGTGGCGACCANGTCAACACGGTTCTGCCAGCGGGTGAATATGATGTGATCGCGACCGTCAACAGTGCCAGCCAAACGCAACGGGTGCGGGTCAATCGTGGGGAGGTCAGCATCGCCAGCATCTCGGTGCCAACTGGCACGGTCAGTTTGGTGGCGACGCTGGGAAATTCNCCCGCCATGCGCCCCATGCGCTGGACTTTGTACCGGCTGGACGGCGGCAGGCAGGAGGTCGCTTCCCCCGANCGGCATTCCGCTATCTTGGTGGTGGCTCCCGGCCATTATGAAGCCGTCGCCAATTTGGATGGCCGTGAACGGCGGCGGGAGTTCACTGTATTGAACGGCAGCAATAACAACATTGTCATGGCGATGGATTAAGCCATGCCTTCCCCCGTATTGGTATTGCCCTGGGTAGCGGGTCATCACGCGGATGGGCGCATATCGGCGTCCTGCGCGCATTGGCGGAGATGGGGATTTATCCAGAAATCGTTTGTGGCTGTTCAGTAGGATCCATTGTCGGAGCCGCTTATGCTGCGGGCAATCTGGATGCGCTGGAAAGCTGGGTGCTTTCCTTGTCCCGGCTGGAATTGATGCGCTTNTTTGAGCTTAATGTCTCCCTGAATGGTTTTGTCAAACGCGACAAGCTGCAACAATTTTTCCATTCCCATGTGTGTGATGAAACCCTGTTGATTGGGGAGTTGCCGCGCTCATTCGCCACGGTTTCCACCAACCTGGAGAATGGGCGTGAACTTTGGCTTAGTGAGGGGTTGGTGATGGATGCGGTATGGGCTTCCATCGCCCTGCCCGGCTTGTTCCCACCGTTCCGTCATCGAGGCCAATGGCTGGTGGATGGTGGCCTAGTCAATCCGGTGCCCGTCTCACTTTGCCGTGCTTTGGGGGCAGAGGTGGTTATTGCCGTCAACCTGAATGGCAATGTCGCCCGGCGTTACGCCCATCACACCCAAAAGGCTCGGGTGGATAAAAGGTTGTCCAACCGNGGCAGTGCCAAAGCCGAGGGGCTGGTGGATAGCCTGACGGCTTCTTTGCGTGAATATTCCTCTGCATTGTTGCCGGATAGCGGCCGCGACAAGGAATATGTCCCTGGTCTGATGGATGCGTTGGCGGCTTCCATCAATATCATGCAGGATAAGATCACCCGTAGCCGCATGGCGGGCGACCCGCCGGAAATCCTGCTGGCACCACGGTTGGAAAACATCGGTTTGCTGGAGTTTTTCCGTGCTGAAGAGGCGATCAGCGAAGGCCGCGCTGTGGTGGGGCGGATGCAGGCGGAAATCAATGGCTTGCTGGAGTTGTGACGGTTATTCCCCGCGCTTGCGCAGATAACGGGTGTCATCGAACAGCGGAATCCATTGCGGTGCATACACGACGGCAATGACGGTCAACATGCCATTGAGCAGCCCTTCCGGCAGCATCAGCAATGGAATGTAGGGCAGATAATAGGTCTGCAAGTAATTGGCGGAAAAGGTATCTGTCCACCAAAGCAGCAGACTGCCGACGCAGACGGCCAAGATGACGCTCAATGCCGCCGCAAGAAAGGCGTTCACAAAGACGAACACGAAGATATTGGTGGGCAAGTGGCGCTGGCTCCAGCGCAGCAAACTGTAGGTGACCAGGACTGGAATCCNCCNCATCACCAAGGTATTGATAGGGATGGCAAGGAGCCCTGAACCCAGTCGCCAGAAGGTTATGCTGACAATGGCCGTGGCTGCAATCAGTGCCAACCGCCAGCCAAACATCAGGGTCATGACCGTGATGCCCAGGAAATGGAAATTGAGCCTGTCGCCAATACCAGCCCTTAATATCCAGATAAGGCTTGCAAATGCGATGGCACCCAGGTAAACATGCGTGTGTTCGCGCACATAACCCCAAGGTGCACGCCGCAAGGCGTTTCCCAATAACATTAAAAGGCAAANACTGGCGACTAACAACCAGTCTTCATTGAAAACACTAGCAGGTATGTCCATGCAAGCAATTCTCTCATGGTTACTGGCGGAGCAGCCACAACTCCGCAAGGCGCTGAAGTTTCTGTTCATCAGCTTGATCCTTGTCGGTTTGGTGGTGGCGTTGATGCCTATGCGCGGCATTAACCTTGATGTCGACCACGCTGATAAGCTGATTCATGCCACAGTTTTTTTCGGTTTCGCTTTCCTGCTGGATTTGGCGAGCACCCGCAGTTTCTGGCGCTGGAAAGTACCTTTACTGTTATTTTATGGTGCTTTCATTGAGATATTGCAAGCGTTCACGCCGTGGCGCTCTTTTTCTGTGGCGGACTTTGCAGCAGACGCCACCGGTCTGTTGCTCTACTGGCTGTTGTGGAGGGTCTGGCTGCAACGCTATCTCCCGCACGCCAATGGCTAATGGTCAGTTGTTCTGCTGCTGCGCATCGCTTTCCTGGTAGATTTCCACCTTGGCGTCCGTGATTTGATAACCGGCCTCAGCCAGATTGGTGTGGATCTGTTTGGNCAGGATGGTGCCGGAAACCCATACAGGCTCATACATCTGCTCCATGCCGATGCTTTTGCCCTCCATCGGTTTGACCAACAGGGTCTGGTTGAGTGGCGGCGGCGGCACATGGATACAGGCGCCAAAATAAGGCACCAGCAAAAATTCCTTGACCATGCCCTTCTTGTCATCCACTTCCAATGGGGAAATAAAGCCCGCGATCTTGATCTNTTTGCCATCCAAGGCGGGGTTGACAGGTGCGGAATTGAGTTCTGTCTGCATCTTTTCCATCACGGCGTTTTCTGCTGGATCGCCTTCAGGAATGGAGTCGATTTGCGGCTGATATTNTTTGACGATGTCTTCTAGACCCTGGCCGGGCAACTCAAGATCTTCCCAGGCGGTTGTGGCGTATTCACCGTCCTGTTTGGGTTTGCCATCGGCCTGTTTGGCAACGTCCTGGATCGGGGTGCCGACCGCAGGCGCATTGGCAGGCAGGTCGCCTTGTGCGGCAGCGTTGTCAGCTTTTTCCTTGCCACAGGCGGTCAGTAGCAGGCTGAGGCTGGCGGACAGCATTATGGACAACAGAATCCGTGTTTTCATCTCACACCCTTGAAACCATCTTGTAGGGAACGGTGGGGAGCAGTTGCTCCCGAAATCAGGCTGAACAGTAGCGCAAGCTCTGCCACCACTGCAAGCAGCAGGCTATCTTATCTAGAGAACCCACATTCAGGGTTGTGAAAATTTCTTGGTGGTATGTCATTGGCCAAGCAGGCGGGCAACGCCAGTTCAATTTACGGCCAAATGTTCAATGTTTCAGATGGGAAGAAGAATGCTTGGGATAAAACAGGGAGGCGCCGGATCCGGGCTAAAGATCCGGCGCGTTTGCAAACGAAGCATTATGGGGGCTGATCACTTCGCTTGTCCCCGCACAACCACGTTAAAAGGAAGAAATAGGGATAACTTCCATGTTATTTTTTCATTCCGTTGGTCGTATCCTTAATGTAGCCTGAACGGTGAAAAATTCAAGGGTTAAGACCAAAGATTGGTCATAAATATTTTACGGCCATGGAAGTTATGACTGCTTTGCCGTAAAGTGAGGCATTCCATTTGGATCAGGCACGCAGAGGAATTGATGTCCGACACCATTCGTATCGCCACCCGCACTAGCCCCCTTGCCATGTGGCAAGCCGAGCACGTCGCTCGCCGCCTGCGGGAAATGTATCCCGGTCTCCAAATCGAAATGGTGGGCATGGTCACGCGGGGCGACAAGATATTGGATAGCCCTTTATCCAAAATTGGCGGAAAAGGCTTGTTCGTCAAGGAATTGGAAATGGGCATGCTGGAAGGCCGCGCCGACATCGCTGTGCATTCTATGAAAGATGTGCCAATGGAATTTCCAGATGGTTTGCACCTGCCGGTCATCATGGAACGTGAAGACCCACGCGACGCCTTTGTCTCCAACCGTTACTGTAATCTGGATGAATTGCCGGAAGGCGCGATTGTCGGCACTTCCAGCCTGCGCCGCCAGACCCAGATTCGGGCGCGTTACCCACATTTGCAAATCCGGGATTTACGCGGCAACGTCAACACCCGCCTAGGCAAACTGGACAACGGTGAGTACGACGCCATCATTTTGGCTGCTGCCGGACTGATCCGTCTGGAGTTCCAATCCCGCATCACGGCATACCTTTCTACTGAACAAAGCCTACCCGCGATCGGTCAAGGCGCTGTCGGTATCGAATGCCGCCGCCATGATCCGCGTGTGGAAAACCTGCTGGCTCCGCTGCTGCATCCGGAAACCGCCGTGCGGGTGCGCNNCGAACGCGCCATGAATCAACGCCTTAATGGCGGTTGCCAGATCCCGGTGGCGGGTTTTGCGGAACTGGTTGACGGCACCCTGCGGATGCGCGGTCTGATCGGATTTCCAGATGGTTCCGCTTTGTACGCCTGCGAAAGGTTTGGTTGTGTGGTGGATCCGGATGCCCTGGGTTTGGAAATAGCTGAGGATCTGTTGGCGCAAGGCGGCGACCAAGTGTTGAATTCACTGGGCATCCATGCCTGACATATTGCGCGGTTTGTCTGTTGTCGTGACCCGCCCTGCTTCACAGGCTGCCGGTTTTCAGCATTTGCTGGGACAGGCCGGGCGACGGCTGTCTTGTTTCCGGTCATTACCATTGTTCCGCTTGAAAATCCAGCGGTTGTGAAGGCGGTGCTGGCTGGGTTGGATGCTTATGACACCGCTATTTTTATCAGCGCCAACGCCGTCAGGTTTGGTCTTGAATTGTTGGATGAGGCACTGCAACAGTGTTTGCGGCGGCTTGTCATTGGCGCTGTCGGTAAACAAACCGCCGAGGCGTTGCGGCAGTGCGGTTATGCTGTCCACTGGGTTCCTGGTGGGACATTCACGAGTGAAGCGTTTTTGGCATTGCCGGAAACTCAGCACCTGGCAGGTCGGCGCATCCTGATTTTCCGTGGTGAAGGCGGTCGTGAGTTGCTGGCGGAATCTTTGCAGCGGCGCGGCGCGAGTGTGGATTATGTGGAAGTCTACCGGCGGGTTCGCCCGAAAATTGACGCCAACTGCCTGAAACAGCGTCATAAACAACAACAGCTTGATATAATTGCCATCACTAGCAGCGAGGGGCTTTTGAACCTGCTCGCCATGCTGGATAATCCTGACTGGATAAAAACGGTTCCCTTACTGGTTGGTAGCCAAAGGATAGGGAAACGGCGCGGCAGACCGGCTTTACCGGCAGCATAGTCATCGCAGATAACCCGAGTGATAAGGCCATGATGCAAGCGCTTTCGCATTGGGTACAGGAACGCCAATAATGATCGATAAACCAGCGACACACGAAGCAACAGATTCATCAACATTCGATCGCAAGGTCGACGCCATCGACAGTCTGGACAATGATGCAGGCAAGGCGTCGAAATCAGGGAGCGCCCGCTTCGCTCTATTTCTCGCTGTCCTGGCTTTGCTGTTCACCTTGATCGGCATCGCCGCCGGTTACAAGCATTGGCAGCGTATGAATGACAGGGCACGCAACAATGCTGCGGATATTGCTGAGTTGCGCAAACAATTGCAGGAGACCCCTGCCCGCGATTCATTGGACAAGTTACAGAAGGAGTTGGAGGATAAAACGACGCAATCGCATGCCGACAACGCGCAGATGCAGCAAGAAATGGCGCGCATGCTAAACCAGACCCGCCAGTTTGCCGATACGGTAGCCTCCCAAATGGAGCAGATCACTTTTTGCAGGCAAAGGCGCAACAAAACGCCGCCCCGGCCAGCTCAAAGGAATGGCGGGTGGCGGAAGTCGAGTTCCTGTTGCAATTGGCCAACCGTTCCTTGCATCTTGGACAGGACGCGCGTACTTCGGTTGTGGCGTTGAAGGAAGCAGACTCCATACTGGCAGAGGTGGGTTCCGTTATGTACTTGCCAGTGCGCCAGCAGATCGCCCGGGACATTTCCGCCGTAGAAGCCGCGTCCGCCCCAGATGTTGCCGGGATTTCCCAGCATATCAATGCGCTGATGCTGGAGTTGAAGCCGTTGCCTACGTTGGCTTCAGACGCTGGCAAGCAGGTGGAATTGACAGGGGACGAAACGGCGGACGAGGGGAATTCTTTGTGGGCTGATTACAAGCGAAAATTCATGAATGCCCTGGATGAGGCGATCGTTATTCGTCGGCACGACAGGCCAATCCAATTGGAGCTGGACGCTGAGGCGCGCCTGAACCTCTATCAGTTGTTGCGTCTGCGTCTGGAGAGCCTGCGCCTGCTGGCGCTCCAGCGCGACAATGCAGGTTTCCATGCCGAACTGGGTTTGATTAGGGAAGCCATCAAGGCCTATTACCCGCAGGGTCAGGATAAGCCTTTGCTGACGGCGCTGAATGAGTTTGACAATCTGGATCTGCAACCCAAACTGCCGGATATATCAGCCAGCCTCAAACAACTGGAAAACGCCCGCCGCACTGAGACCACACAAGCTCAAGAAGAAAAACGCAATCAGCCGACAAACCCGAAGCAACTAACAAGCCCGAGACAGGCACCAGCGAAAAGCAAGAGAGGAGGCGCGAATGATCCTTTACATAATCGTCCTGCTATTCCTGATTGCCGCCGCGTTATGGCTTGGGCAGCTGGTGTTGTCCAATCCTGGTGCCGCCACTATCACTTGGGGCGTGTGGAGNTTTGAAATGAAAACCGCCACCCTGGTCGCGGCGGTTGTGCTGATATGTGTNCGTTTTTACCTGCTGGTGGCGCTGGTGAGGTATGTGTTAGGGATACGCAGGAACTTTAGCCGCTATCGTGCCGCCCGGTTAGGCAGTAAGGCCAACCGGGCGCTTACCCAGGGGTTGATCCAGTTGACCGAAGGGCACTGGGAAAAAGCGGANAAACTGCTGGTGGACAATGCGCCGTTTAGCGATACGCCATTGCTTAATTATCTGGCTGGCGCGCGCGCCGCCCATATGCGCGAAGCATATGAACGCCGGGATGAGTTGCTCAAGCAGGCGATTGAAAGCGACAGTAAGGCCAGTGTCGCTGTCGGGGTGTCCCAGGCCGATATGCAATTCGGCAGTGGGCAGCTCGAACAGGCGTATGCAACCTTGGCGCGGCTGCGCGAACTGTCGCCAAAACACCCTTACGTACTTAAATTGCTGGCAAAAGTGTTGTACCGGCAAGAAAACTGGGATGCGCTGCTGGAGTTGTTGCCTGATCTGGTCAAACAGAACCTGCTGAAAAACGAGGATATGCACAAGGTGCAGGGCGCGACCCTGAAGGCCATGTTCCAGCACTACGCCAAGGATGGGCAAACCGACAAGCTGCAAGCAATGTGGAANAAATTGCCAGTTCCGGTTCGGGAAAATCCGGAAGCCATTCTGCTGTATGCTGAGGCGCTTCATGATGGGGGCGATGACCTTGCTTGCGCCAGTTTGATTAGTAATCTCCTCAACAAACGTTGGGATGATGGTTTGGCTGGCCTGTACGGGAGCATCCAGCACCACAGTCTGGGCAATGCGATCCAGCAGGCGGAAAAATGGCAACTTTCCCAGCCTGACAACAACCCGGCTCTGCTGCTGCTGTTGGCGCGGTTATACAACCAACAAAAATTATGGGGAATGGCGAAAAGCTACTACGAATCCAGCCTCAACCAGGCACCAAATGCCGAAGGTTACCTAGAACTGGCGGAATTGCTGGAAACCATGAAGGAGCCGGAAAACGCCCAGCGCTGTTACCGGCTGGGCTTGCGTTACTGTATCCGCAGTGAAGGGGANAAACTTAGCCTGACGCCGACGCAACGCCCGCAGGCTAACCCGCAGGCGACCAAATTGCCGGAGTTGACCCCTTACAATGGTTTATAGTGGCAAGCGGGCGACGCCGCTGGCCACCGCTGCCTGCGCAACCGCTGTCGGTACGCGCTNCCGCAGACGCGGGTCGAATGGTTTGGGGATGATGTAATCTTTGCCAAACGCCAAGCTGTCGAGGCTATAGGCGGCAAGCACTTCTGGCGGTACGGGTTCATGTGCCAACTCCGCCAACGCATAGACCGCCGCTTTCAGCATGTCGATATTGATGCAACGCGCCCGTACATCCAACGCTCNCCGGAACAGGAAAGGGAAACCCAGCACATTGTTGATCTGGTTGGGGTAATCACTGCGTCCGGTGGCCATCAGCAAGTCGTCGCGCGCTGCCAGCGCGGTGGCGGGTGCAATTTCTGGGTCGGGGTTGGAAAGCGCGAATACGATCGGGTTGGCGGCCATGCTGTTGAGCATGTCGACACTCAGCACATTGGNGCCAGACAATCCGATGAAAATGTCTGCGCCATTACAAGCGTCCGCCAACGTATGCTTATCGGTTTCGACAGCATAGTCGCGCTTAAAGCTGTTCAGGTCGGTGCGGCCAGTGTGCAGCACCCCTTTGCTGTCCACCATCAGCATCTTCTGCCGGTTACCNNTCAATGCGGATAACAGGTTCATGGAGGCAATGCCCGCAGCGCCTGCGCCAACGCAGACGATATTGGCCTCAGGCAGGGATTTTCCCTGAATTTTCAGCGCGTTCATCAAGCCAGCGGAGATAATGACGGCAGTGCCATGCTGGTCATCATGGAAGACCGGAATATCCAGCATTTCCTGTAAGCGCTTTTCAATTTCAAAGCAACGTGGGGCGGAAATGTCTTCCAGATTGATGCCGCCAAAGGTGCCTGCAATGTTTTTCACTACAGTGATGAACTCTTCCACATCCTGGGTGGCGACTTCGATGTCGAAAACGTCCACGTCTGCAAAACGCTTGAACAGCACGCCCTTGCCTTCCATGACGGGTTTACCCGCCAGCGCGCCGACATTGCCAAGGCNCAGCACCGCAGAGCCATCGGAGATGACTGCAACCAAGTTGCCTTTGCCGGTATATTGGTAGGCGGCTTCCGGGTCTTTGTGGATTTCACGCACAGGTTCGGCCACACNTGGCGTATAGGCCAACGACAGATCGCGTTGGGTCAGGGTTGGTTTGGTTATTTCAGTGGCAATTTTGCCAGGTCGTGGTTCAGCGTGATATTTCAACGCATCTTCTTTTAATGTGGACATATCTCCTCCTTCGGTGTATTCCAATTGAAAAATACGTGCTAACTGTGTGCGTTGGTTGGTTTATTGGATGGTTTTTATCAGTTGCCCAGGGTGGGGTTCGCCATTGGGGTACATGCCGTTGAAGACGCGCAGATGCATGGCGGCGTTGTTGCGCAAACGGCTGGATTGCGCCAGTGACTCGAACGTGTCGCCGGGACGTGCGGTGATCAGGCGTATCTGTACGGTTTCGCCGTTGCCCAGCGGCAGGCGCAGGCCATTCGTCTGGCGCAGGTAGGCTTCATGGCCGGGGTCGCGTCCGCCCCGGCCATACTGACGGGCTTGGTTGATGAGTTGTTGCAGGCGCACGTCATTGCTGGGATGCGTGGAAAACAGGTCGCGGTAAGGGTCGGTGGAGCCGCCGGTAAACTGGTCATAGGCTTGCAGGGTGGCGATTACGTTCGCCATGTAAACCGGGTCATAACCGGCGCTAGCGAGAAATTGTGCGCCCAGGCCGTCCGCTTCCAGTTCCTGTTGGCGGCTGTAATGGGTCAAGCCAAGCTCGCCAATGGTGTTGAACAAGTCCTTGTTGCCCAGTTTTTCACCTGCGACTGAGGCCAGTATGCCGCCTACTGCGCTCCATGATGCTTGGCTGACATTGTGACGGGCGGAAACGTGACCGATTTCATGCCCCAATACACCTGCCAGTTCCGCTTCCGAGTTGAGGTAAGCCATCAGGCCGGAAGTGATGTAGACATAACCGCCAGGCAGGGCGAATGCGTTGACTGCGGGGTCATCCAGCACGGTGAAGGAAAAGTGCAGGTTTTGGCGGGGGCTTTGCGCCGCCATCACTTGTCCAATGCGGTTGACATAGGCTTGCANGGCCTGGTCATGGTAAGGCGGGGTTTGTTGGAGGACTTCCTGGTTAGCCTGCTGCCCGGCCTGCACTTCCTCGCTTTCCGACATCAGCGCGAGTTCGCTTTTTCCGGTCACAGGGTNGGCGGCGCAGCCCACCAGCGCGGAGGCACCAACTAACATGCNTGAAAAAATAATGGTCAGCCGCATTCTGCTTCTCCATTGAAAAACAAAAAGGCGCCCATCGGACGCCTTTCAATCATGCATGAATCTAGAACAGCCTGCCAGCGCTTACTTGCCGCGGGCATAACGATTCTTGAATTTCTCGACACGGCCTGCCGTGGTTGTCATCGCCTGTTTGCCGGTATAAAACGGGTGGGAATGGCTGGAAATTTCCACCTTGATCAGGGGATATTCGTTGCCGTCCTCCCAAGCGATGGTTTCCCGGGTTTCTACGGTTGAACGGGTCAGGAACGCGAAGCCGCTGGTCAGATCCTGAAAAACGACTTCTCTGTATTTTGGATGAATGCCGGGCTTCATGTTGAAATCCTCAAGTTACTCGGTATATGCGAAAAGGGCGGCATTCTAACGCTAATTGGTTGAAAGTTCAATCTCAGCCTGCACATTGACTTGCAGGTTCTGTTTGCCGCTTGCCAATGTCGGGGGCTGGAGCCGNNGTGCTGGCGCTTCCATGGCGGCCATCCGGTACATTGGGGGCTGGGGGTATTCGCCACTGATGGATTGCACATCCAGTTTGACGACACGGTATTCCGCCCGACCCAGGTTGGCCTTGANCCGGTCAGCGCGCTTCTTGAAATTGGCCAGCGCGGTGTTGATCAGGTCGTCTTCCGTACTGCTCTGGACTTCTGGGGAAACGCTATAGCTGATGCCCTCAATGCGTAGTTTTTCCTGCAATTTGCCCAGCAGGGTGCTGAGAACATTGCTGTCCTTGCTTTTGAGCTGGATGCTTTGGCGCACTTGCCAGCCGGTAATTTTTCCGTCGGTATAGATTGGGTTGGTGGTGTAATCCAGGGTGCGGCTTTCTACAGCGGATTCCTGCTTGGCGATGTCCATCGCCCAGGTGATGGCCTGGTTGACGGTATCGGCCATCGCAACCGTATTCTGCCCCTGTTGTTCGGCGTAAAGGACAGCGCTTGACAGGTCGTTCGCCACTTCCTTGGCGGCGCTGACGGAAAAGCTGACCCGGTCATAAGTTGGTTTGTCTTCAGCGTAGGCCATCCCCAAGGCGGAAAGCCCCAGCAGCAAGACGGCAAGTTGTTTTTTCATGGTGGCGCTCCTGATCAATTGAGTGTTCATCCTGCTGCCTTGGACAACGCCCAGGCAGGAAGTTCATACTTTGGGTTCAGGAGTGTCGCCTGTCAGAAATTATCGGTCGAGGTGAACAGTCCGACCCGTAAATCCTGTGCCGTGTAGATTTCACGTCCGTCCACTTCCATGCTGCCGTCGGCGATCCCCATGACCAGTTTGCGGGTAATGACGCGCTTAAGGTTCAGTTTGTAGGTGACTTTTTNTGCTTTTGGCAGGACTTGGCCAANAAATTTGACTTCCCCAACGCCCAAGGCACGTCCGTGCCCCGGGTTGCCCAGCCATGCTAGGTAAAAACCAACCAGTTGCCACATGGCATCCAGCCCCAGGCAACCTGGCATCACTGGGTCGCCCGGAAAATGGCACTCGAAGAACCACAAGTCGGGGACGATATCCAATTCCGCCAGGATCTGGCCTTTGTTGTATGCGCCGCCTTCATCGCTGATATGCAAGATACGATCCATCATCAACATATTGGGGATAGGCAACTGGGCGTTACCCGNGCCGAACATTTCACCACGGCCACATTGCAGGAGTTCTTCACGGTTATAAGCGGACTGTCTGGACATAAGGCAAAAAGCTCAGGGTTTGATTGGCGAAGGGCGGATTGTAACGGAATGGCGCTCAGAAAGCATAATCCAATGCCAATCCTGCAAATACGGCCATCCCTAGCCAGTGATTGTTGAGGAAGGCTTGCAAGCTTGGCAGGGGCTCACGGTCACGGATCAGCCATTGTTGGTAGAGCGCAAAGCCAGCGGCGACCAGCAGGCNCAGCCAATACCAATCGTCCAGCCCGTTCAGGACGCCCACTATTCCCAGCAACAGCAGGGTCAGCAATTGCAATATGCCAATAATTAGGCGGTCATGTCGGGCAAACAGGATTGCGCTTGATTTGACGCCGATTTTCAGGTCGTCATCGCGGTCACACATGGCGTACATCGTGTCATAGGCGGTTGTCCACAATACGGCGGCCACAAACAGCAGCCAAGCGGATACCGGCGGCATTTCCCCGGTGACGGCGGTGAATGCCATTGGGATGGCNNAGGAAAATGCAGCTCCCAGATGCGCTTGGGGCAAGTGGTGAAAACGCTTCATGAAAGGGTATGTCATCGCCAGTAATACTGCGACCAGAGATAAAATAATAGTCAACGTGTTCAATTGCAGCTCTAGCAGGAATGCAATCAGCGTTAAAACAGCGAATACGCCCAATGCTTCCCGTGGAGATATGTCGCCAGTTGCTAGCGGACGGGTCTTGGTGCGTGCCACATGCGGATCAAAGTGGCGATCAGCGTAGTCATTGATGGCACAACCAGCGGAGCGCATCAACACCACGCCTGCGACAAATACGGACAAGATGCTGAAATCTGGCATGCCTTTTGCGGCAACCCACAGCGCCCACAAGGCAGGCCATAGCAAAAGGTAAATGCCGATAGGACGATCAAGCCGCACCAACCGGATATAATGGCGCAGTTTCCCCATTATTGTGGGTCAAGCATCAGACGTTTGACGGGTTGGCCATTTTGTAGATGGCTTTCAATGATTTCATCGATGTCGTCTTGATCGACCCAGGTATACCAAACTGCTTCAGGATACACCACAGCTACCGCCTTCAGCGCAACGGTTTAAGCAGCCAGCAGTGTTGATGCGGCAGCGGCCGTCTTTGTGCAAACCAAGTGTTTTGATGCGTTTTTTGGCGTAATCACGCATGGCTTGAGCATCAAAGTTGGCGCAACAAGCTTCACCATCTTCGCGTTGGTTAGTGCAAAAAACGTGATAGTGGTAATAACTCATGAGTTACCGTGTGCTAATTAGGAGGTTCAGCGGTCGATTATGCCAGATCGTTAGATACCCACAAAATAAAACAGGGCGGAAATCCGCCCTGTTGTAATCATCAGTCAGCTTGTGGCTGTCAGATTACTTTGGCGCTTGACCAGCCATGCCGCTCATGCCTTCCTGGGCAGGGGCTTGACCAGCCATGCCGCTCATGCCTTCCTGGGCAGGGGCTTGACCAGCCATGCCGCTCATGCCTTCCTGGGCAGGGGCTTCAGCTTTAGGAGCTTCGGCAGCTTTCTCGCCACAGGCAGACAGGGCGAAAGCAGCCAGCAGAGCAGCGATCAGCAGACGATATTGAGTCATTGTTTCATCTCCACAAATGTTGACTTATAAATTCTAAGTGTCGGCTATATTATAAACTAATAACCAAGACTTACCGATTTTCCAGTTTCCTTGAAAACCGTGAGTTGTTTGAGCAATCCATGCTTCCCTATTAGGGGATTCCTTCGCACGTAATCCTAGCACTCTTTTGGACTTTTTGTATCAAGTTTTTAAGAAGTCCTTAATATAGATTATGTTTTAGTGCCGTTTGCCATTAATACAGGTAAGGCTGCCATTAATTTCGGCACCTTCATCTATCTGCATCTCGATGTAATGAATGTTGCCGGTTACTTGAGCAGTTGATTTAACCGATAGATGACGGGAGGCAATTATGTCACCTGATGTTTTGCCTGCAATGATAACGACCGGGGAACGGATTTCGCCGATAACCTCACTGTCCTCTTGAATATACAGAGTACNTCGTGAGTCTGTTGGGGCGACAATATTGCCATTTACTCTTCCATGGATGTATAAATTATTTTGAAAGGAAATGTCGCCAACAATTCCTAAATCTTNTTCGAGCAGGGAGGCGGAGGATGTGTTTCTAGTGACCATGAAGCTATTGTGATTTTCGAGTTCATAAATTGGATGGAGCTGATAGTAGCAGGAGTGCGAGAAAACATCATGCTTTATTGCGCCTGACGCATTTCTTCCAGTTCCTGCTCCAGTACGGCAATGGTGTCGTCACGCATCTGCAGGTCATCCATCAACGCCTGCAGGCGGATCTCGTAAGTTTCTAGGCGCTCCAGTAAGTCATTATCTTGCTGAGGCGTATGGTCAAGGCGGGCATTCAGCTTATCAACGCGTTCCTCTGTCTCCTTCAATTCACGGCGTAAAGTGGCATTGTCACGATGGCATTGTTCAAGTCGGAAGCGGGCGTCGAACGGGTTGTCGCCTAATTCTTTGCCAGGCAGCATGGATTGGGATGTTCTGCCATGTACCCACCAACCTAAAATCAAGCCAATCACTACAGCAATGAATAAAAGGAAAGCAATTTGTAAAATAAGATAAAACATTCAGACTCCCTCCTGCCATATCGTCCAGCCAGCATTATTGTACGCAGTCTCTGGCAAATAGAGAACGTACCCTTTTGTCAGAAAAGATTTTTGCCAAAGACTTATGGACTATGATTAAAAAGTCTTCTAGTATCCGTGTAGAATGTACTATAAAACAAGAGTTGAGTGTTGATATCCTAAAAACATGTTAGGAAAGTTATTACGCGGAGGAAACAAATATCCTCCACCCGATTTGCCTTTTGCCTTTAGTCTAGCGTCTGATAGGCAACTGCGTGTTCACCAAAATTATGATCCAGTTGGTGCGTGGCGTTTTCTTTCACATCAGATCCGTCGCTATCCACAGGATTTGCGTGCGCATACCCAACGAATCCTGTTGGCTCAGAGTGAGCCGTTGCGTGAGTATTTGGCTGGTAGCCTCCAGGACGTTTTTCTTGCATTGGGCAATGGCGGCAAGCTTTTGCGTGAACATCTGTTCAACCTGGTTAAAGATGACCTGGGTGATGAGGATCAGTTGCTCTTTCAGCGATGGTTGCAGGACAACATTGAGATTGGGCAGGGTCAGCGTTGGCGCAGTGGATCGGTATTGTCTGCGGGGCAAGAGGGTGCGGCCGTAAAGCTGGTGGACATTGAGCGTACACAAGAGAGCGCTCAATATTCGAATATTATGGAGGAGGTATTTGCCTGTCTGGAGTATGGACAGGTGGATACAGCGAGGGAATTACTGGAGGCTGAAGTGCTGGCTGGAACGTCGGACGAGGCCATGGAGCAGGAACTTGTGAATATTTATCAGTACACCCGCAACCAAGANGGCCTGTCGAATATGATCAGGCATATGGAGGAAGCAGGCCGCAATGTTCCCGCCATGTGGCGAGAAAAGCAGCAAGAATCTGAGCAATGGTAAAAAAATAACGAGATATGGATTTATGCTGAAACATTCCAAATCAGGCNNGTTGAGGGTTGCCTTGTTGGCGATTAGCCCGCATAACAGGGCGATTCTTGAGTTNTTTTTCTCAGGAGCCGGTCGCAACCTATTCAAGGTGGTGCAGTCTGCTGAAGCAGATGCCTTTATTCTGGACTATGATCACCCGGATGCAAAAGAGGATTGGGACAGACATGCAGATCTGCACAAGCCGGGCATTATTTTATCGGTTCACCAATCGGATTTGCCAGATTGTGTCTGGATCCCCAAGCCATTGACATCCCGTGCATTGGGTGATGCAGTAAGCCGGGTTTATGAAGTGCTGGCTAGATTGGAGGGGCAAGCGTCGATGGCTAACCGCCCAGTCATTACCCCACCACCTGTACCGGCCATTGANAAAAATCTAGTTAAACATGCGGGGCAGCAATTTCANAGCTCCCCGGCCTCTCCGTTTGGTGTGTCTGCCCGGCCTGAGCGTAAATTGCGTTCACTGGTGATTAGTTTGCCGGATGATGACGATGATGTAGAAGAAGCTGTCGTGCCAGTTTCCGTTGTTGAGCTAACGGCAGTTAAGGCCTCCCCTGCCCCTGAGGTATTTGACCCTGCGGAAACCGATATTTCATTGGAAGAGGTTGCCCGGCCGATTGAGCCATCTATTCCGCAGGATGTGGCGGAACATAGGTGGAAGATGCTCTGTGGTGAGCAAGATGATGTGCGCTCAAGTGCTGAAGTCGTGCTGTTTACGCCGGAAAATTATGTGCTGGCCAGCATTTTGGATGGCATGAGATTATCCATGGATTCTCAGCAGACTGTTCAAGTCAAGTTTTCGGCGAGTGATTATGCTTTATTGATGCCCAAACAGGATCTTGCCTTCTGCACGCTTGACACTCGGTCAGATGAATTCGCCGTGTTATGCAGTAGTCCCGTACAAACCGGGCAAGTTGCGCTACATATACCGAGCAGCACAGAGCTGGATCAGTTGGAACAGCAGGCTGGAGAGGATGCTGACACCCTGTTGGATCTGGAGGCGTTTGTTTGGGTCAGTTGCCTGTTGGCCGCTAAGGGGCGGTTGGGGCGTAGCATTGAGATTGATCGGAAAATTTCCCTGAAACACTGGCCTAATCTGACACGTCTGGAGCAGTTTCCGCACATTATGCGTATTGCTGCATTATGGCATCAGCGTCCGGCCAGCCCGATTGAAATCGCTGAAGCGCTGAGTGTACCGCAACGCTACGTGTTTTCATTCCACACGGCAGCCAATGCACTTAACCTGTTTGAAATGGATCAAAGCAAACTCAAGAGCCGGGAAAAAGAGAAGCCGAAGGAGAGCAGGGGTTTCTTCTCACGTCTGTTGAAGCGTTTGCTGGGAGGGGCGCGAAATAGTTTTATGAGTATGATCAACCGCAAAATCATCTTTACCGGNCCTGTTGGAGCAGGCAAGACAACAGCCATAGCCGCTATCAGCGATATAAGACCGATCACGACTGATGAATATGCTTCGGATATGACCAAAAGCCGCAAACCGCAAACTACAGTGGCGATGGATTATGGCCTGATCCGCCTGAGTGAAAATGAACGTGTTCATTTGTACGGCACNTCAGGCCAGGAGCGCTTCGATTTCATGTGGGATATCCTCACCAAAGGCGGAATTGGTTTGATCCTGTTGTTGGACAATACCCGCAAAGATCCATTTCAGGATATCCGTTTTTACACCAATGCTTTCCGCGACTTTATCGAAAAGCAGCAAATGGTGGTGGGCGTGACGCGAATGGATCTGCAACGTAAGCCTGGATTGGCAGATTATCGCCACTATTTGGAATCGTTATCTCTGCAAGCTCCTGTGTTTGATGTGGACGCCCGCAGTCACCGGGATGTCACCATGTTGATTCAGGCNCTGCTGTTCTCATTGGATCCGGGGTAACCAACTGATGAGCGAATACATACTCACGGAGAACCTGCATCTGGGCATTACGCCGGGAGGAACNTTTTATGCGGTGCAGGATAGTGCTGAAGAGCCTGGACGGTTGTTTTTGCACCGTCTATTGCAGGAGCCGACTACGCCGCTATTTACTGTCGATGTGGCTTGTGAATTGAGCGGCTATAAGAAAAAGCGGGCGCTGGAGTTCGTGCACTGGATGCAGGAAGCCGGTCTGGTTCAGGGGTTGGATCAAAGCGAGTCTGCACCAGAAGAAACCTTGGAACGGCTATTGCCCCAATTGTTACGCACCATGTCAGATGAGGGTAAGGCGATTCTGGCGGAAAGTCGTGGCCTTTATCTGGGCAGCGCCGGTTTTACCCATGAAGCGGCTGAGGAATTGGCGGCACTCAGTGCCAATTTGGCTTCGGTATATGCGCGCCACAAGGAGTTGCTACATGGCAACCTTGGCTACCGGCAACATGCTTGNGGCCTGATAGATGCCAGTGGCAATAGTGAAGTGGGGTTCTGGCCGCTCTATATTGGGCAGAACCGGTTTACCCTGATCATTGGCGGTGTTCCGCAATTCAATCAGCCAGGCTTCAAACGTTTGGTCTGGGCGCTGGAAATGCGTTACGGTGATACTGAAATACCTGTTTAAATATGAACGACGAACTATAACCAAGGAGAGAAAACGAGATGCGCTCTGAAATGCTTAACTCCATCCTGAGTGATTTGAACGGTTCTTCTGCAGATATCGAAGCGTCGGCGGTTCTGTCGACTGATGGTTTGATGATGGCTTCATTGCTTCCAGGAGGGATGGATGAAGACCGTGTGGGTGCAATGAGCGCCGCTATGTTGTCGCTGGGTGACCGCACTGCAGAAGAATTGGCGCGTGGCGCTTTGGAACAAGTGCTGATCAAAGGGGATCGGGGCTACATCCTGATGACGCATGCAGGTAAGGAAGCGGTGGTTACTGTCCTGGCGAAACCAAATGCTCGCCTGATAATTTTCCTGGATGTCAAACGTGCGGCAGAAAATATCGCCAAAATTATTTAGTTGCCTGAACTCTGATAAGAAATCAGGCAAATATATAGAAATTTCAATGACCTGAAAACAATAAAATAATTGATCAGTGAATGCAGTCACTGGGTGTGGCGTTGTGGCGTTGTGGCGCGTCACACATGGTGCTGGTCATTGTGGAGTGACGCGATGGAAGACATGACTAGCAAGGATGTGCAAGCTCCNTATACGGAACATCTCTTACATTATTACGATGGCAGCTCTCGGCGTGTCCTTGTTAAAGATGAAGAGGTTCCTTTTCCGGAAGGCAAGTTGATTGTTTCCCGCACGGATTTGCAAGGGGTGATTACTCACTGTAACCGGGCGTTTGTGGAGATGTCAGGTTACACTGAGATGGAACTGATAGGGAAGCCCCACTATATTTTGCGGCACCCGGATATGCCTAAGGCTGCTTTTAAGGATGCTTGGGAGACGGTGGCAAGAGGCGAGAAATGGCATGGATACGTCAAAAATTTGCGTAAAGATGGACGTTACTACTGGGTGTACGCCACCATCATCCTTAATATTCGTGATGGCAAGGCAATCAGTTGCACATCAGTGCGACGTAAGCCTTCCCGCGCCCAAGTGAAAGCATGTACGGCACTTTACGCTCGCATGAAACAGGAAGAGGAATAAAGCCATGCGTTACACCATGACAGTTAGCCCGGATTTTCCTCCCATCCAGATTGCCGGATGGTATATTTTCAATACTTGGTTACAACGTCAATTGAATGAACAGATCCATATGGAGCTGTTTCCAGACTTCGCCAGCCAGCGTAGGGTCATTCAGATGGATGGCGTTGACCTGATTTATGCTAACCCATTTGATGCGGCTATGTTGGTGCGTGAAAAAGGCTTTACGGCGATTGCAACGCCACAGCACAAATCAGATGAGGCCATTATCGCCGTATTGAAGGATTCGTCTGTGCGTCATGTGGAGGACTTGCTTCCAGGAACCCGAATTGCGGCAACGGACGACCCGGATGTGAACCTGATTTCCATGATCATGCTGGAGCCTGCCGATTTGTCCATGGAGAATGTTCAGGTACAAACGGTTGATACCTATGTGTTGGTGGCCAAACAATTATTGCANGGGGAAGCGGACATCGGTTTCTTTTTGCGGGATGCTTTTACAGGGCTGTCCACCATGATCCAGCGGCAATTACGGGAACTGGTGCATAGTGAGATTCATGTTATTCGTCATGTTTTACTGGCANNGGCGCGCATTCGCGACAAGCACGCTGATTTGCGGCGTATCTTGCCTGCCATGAGCACGGATCCCAAAGGTAAAAGCGTGCTCGTCAGCCTGGGTTTGCACGGTTGGGAAATTCAGGAGCAGGAAGATACTGAGTTTATGATTGATTTGATGGATACATTGGTTGGCTGAACATGAATATGTCTATCCCTTTCAACAAATGGGCGTACCTGAAATTTTCAAGCGTATGGGTTTTGGCCACCCTATTGAGCGTAGGGTTGGTTGAGGTTGCCCAGGCTGAAGATAAGACATGGGAAGTCAAAGCAGGAGATTCTCTTGGCAAGGTTGTAGCTGGCCAGTACCCTGGCTACAGCAATCGTGCCGCCATCATGCAGGAAATTCTCAGCCGCAATCCGGATGTTTTCCTGAATAACGATATGAATCGTTTGATTGTAGGCAAAACTTTGAAATTGCCTGCCCCTGATGAAATTCCTGAACTTAAGGCTCCTGCGCCGAAACCGGAAAAAGCAGGAAGCGCGGGCAACGAAAATCAGGATACTTTGCAGTCCCTGAAAACCCAGGTTGCGGAACAAAAAGAAACCATCGCTATGCTGGAGGAAGAGAATGCTTCTTTGCAAGAAATGGTTAAAGGGTATGCGGAAGCTAAGGCGGCGGCTGGCACAGACAGTAATGATCTACAAAAACAGTTAGATAGTACTAAACAGGAGCTGCAGGCCAGCCAAACAAAAGCCAAAACGCTTGAAGAACAGTTGGCTGGATCNAAGCATGAGAATGAAGCCCTGCAAAACGATTTGCAGCAGATTCGGGCGGCGGCGGCAGTAGCTGAAGATAAGGGCTCTGGCTCAAGCATACTTCCCTGGAGCTTGCTGGGGCTGTTGGCGTTGCTGACGCTGCCATTGATCTGGTTGTTACGCCGTAAGCAAGGGAAGGCTCTTGCGCCTGCTCCGTTGGCGGCTAAGGTTGAATCTCCAGGGGAAGTTGCACTGGTCACGTCGCCTGTTCCTACTGCTCAAATGGTGGAAGAGGAAGAGTCTAACGCAGCTCCTATCGAAGAGAACCAGCATCAGGTTACTGTGGCGGCGGCCACAGTAGGTAACCCTGATGCTGACCTTAAGCTGAACATTGCCCGAGCCTATTTGGATTTGCGTGATTCTGAAGCGGCAGCCGATATTTTACAAGATGTTCTGGTGGAAGGTGGTGAGCAACAACGCCAGGAGGCGCGTGAAATATTGTCATTTATTACTTAAATTACTCCGTTAATCATTAAAAATTAACGACTTGTTCTGTTAGTCCGGTCATTTTTCCCTCCATCCAGTCATTGCTAGCAGATAGTCATCAAAGTTTCTAATCTCGATGCTGAACCATTGGTCTATATTCAATGGTTTGAGTAACGAGATTCGGAGTTTTTCATGGCCATCCTCGCTTTTAACAGACAGCAATTATTGCCGCTAACCGCATTGGTCATGTTGGTTGTAGTGGGTGTGTTGACCCTGTTGAGCTTGCTGTTTAAACAATCGGTAATTGAAACGGATCTGCTGCAACGCACCCGACAGGCATTGGTGGAAGCCGGATTGCCTGCGGATATTGTCCATTTTAGCGGGCGTGATGGAATCCTTACCGGAACTGTCACCAGTGATGCTGACGCCGAGCGTCTGCTGGCGGTCGTTAGTGGTGTCTATGGGGTGAGGGCTGTTAGCAACCGGCTGATTGCAGTTAATGTCCCGATAGTGGTGACGGCGCAAGGAACACCGGAAGCTCTTCCTGCTCCAAGCAGTGGCCTGCACGCACCGTCTAGAAAGTATCCAATTGAGCAAATAGATCTTAGCGCTATCCAGTTTGAATATTCCAAGGCTGAATTGAATGCTGAGGCCATTAATGCATTGGAAAAGGTCATTGCTGAATTGAAGAANAACCCCAGCATGAAAATTGAAGTTTCAGCCCATACCGATAACCAAGGAACAGCGCTGGGTAATATGGCTGTCACCCAGGCGCGCGCGGAGGTGATCCGCAATTACCTGCTATCGCAAGACATAGATGCCAAGCAGGTCAAGGCGCGAGGTTATGGTTCTACCCGGCCGATTGCCGATAATGCCAACGAAGAAGGGGCTAGGCAAAACCGGCGTATTGAAATTACTGTGCTCGAGGAATAGGCATGGGTTATCTTGCTATCCAGGTTGCTACTTTTATGGCCGTTTCTGTGACTGTAGGAATAATGGCAGGTTGGTGGATTGCAAGATTCCTGTATCAACAGCATGCAGTGAAAGGCCGGATTGAGTTAGCTGGGTTGCGCCGCAACTATGATGACTCGCTGCAGGAAAATATCAGCTTACGTCATAAGTTGCGGTGTTTGGAAAAGGTGGTGCGTAACGCCAGCGTTCCTCCCTCTGAGACTGATTATGGCAAATTCTTACAGCTCCGTAAGGCGTTGGANAAAAATCGGCGTCAGTATGAAAGCTTACTGGAGCAATTCCACCAACAGGAAAAAATGTTGGCNCGGACTAAAAGGGATTTGCAGGATAGCAGGCGGCAATTGGATATGCTGCGGGTAGAAAGTAATAAACAAACTTCATTTTTATCAGCAGCTTCACAAGCTGACGACGTTGTGCAGTTGTATGAGCGTGACGACCTGACCTGCATTCAGGGCGTCAATCCGGGACTGGCAAGCAAGTTGCAGGCGTTAGGCATTCTGAGCTATCGGCAGTTGGCCGAGTTTACTGTGGATGATGTGCGCAATGTTCAAAGGATCATTGATGTTGATGCCCCACAAGCGCCAGACGCATGGATTCAAAGCGCGCGTTCCCTGTTTCAGCAGAAATGCCAGCAATTGCAGACTGGGTGATTCACTAAAAGTTACGGGTCTTTGTGCGAGTTCTGATTACCAGAAAGCCTTTTTGCCGTTCGGCATCATAAATCAGGCCAAGTTCACGGCCTTCATCCGTACCAATAAAGCAGGTTTTGCGTTCCAGTGAGGCGGGTTGCCACCACTCTGCTGGAGGATTTTGCCCAGTGAATACCTCCTGTAGGAGCTGAGGGGTGAGATCTTGCTGTTGCAAGCGGTTTTNGCGGATGAAGTGCTCAACCGGTTGCCGTTCAACTGTAAACATAAACCAGGATGTTTTGCCGTCGGCGGAAGTTTGGTTAATGCCTTGCGTCCCGGTCAGTTTGTCAGGCGTTGTCTCCATCCAATTAGCCAGCGCTTCGGCAACTTGCTGGGAGTTGGCTGTCCGCAGGGTTGTTTGCTGGGCTGGGAAAAATACTTCGGCAATATAAGGGGTAACAATCAGGCTGAGTCCGGCTAGGATGACCAGAGCCATTAGGATAGGGAAGCATATTTCATATGGGTGTGCGTGTAAGGTTGAATAATTGCATTGCATTAGCCGTGGTCACCGTAGCGACCCGCTCCAAACTTTCTTGGCGCAATTCTGCCAGATTGGCGGCGATTATGGGTAGGCGTGTTGGGTCATTGCGTTGGCCGCGCCACTCACTGTCAGGCTGGTCAGGTGCGTCGGTTTCCAACAATAAGGCTTCCAAGGGTACGGTCGCCAGTATTTTTCGCAAACGTTGGGCGCGCGGATACGTTGATGTTCCGCCGACGCCCAGATAAAAACCTAGCCGGATCAATGCATCAGCCTGCTGCTGGCTGCCAGCAAAACTGTGGATAACGCCGCGTAGCCCAGAAAAGCGCCGGAGATGTTTGATGACGCTGTCTACTGAACGGCGGGCGTGGATGATCAAGGNGAGGTCATACTCCCGTGCCAATTTCAGGTGACTGGTGAAGAACCATTCTTGTTGTGCAACGTCCAGTTCGGGCAGATAGAAATCCAGCCCGCATTCACCGATAGCCACGGGCTGTTCCTGTTCCAGCCAATAACGTAAATCCACAATATCTTTGGGAGAGTGTTGTGTCAGGTATACAGGGTGAAGGCCATAAGTGGCATGAATATGTGGCGAGATAGAGCAAATATTGCGCAAACGAGGCCAAAAGTGGGCTGTTACTGCGGGTAATATAAGATCACCCACTCCAATTTTGTGCATTTTCTCCACTAATAATGCCCGGTCATCTGCGAAGTCAGGTTCGTCAAAGTGGCAATGTGTATCGATCAGTTTCATTTGCAGTAAGATAACGTAGTGAACGGTGTTTCGGGGTGAAACTTAATGGCACCTGTCGAGGGCAAGGATATTATTACCCGAAAAAAGGAACTAGCCAAAGAAACTGGATTCACTATAAAATGTAATTATATGGTCAGTTATCCTAATACCAGTCTCGTGAGGGGGCTATGAACATGAGAAAAGTACCTGACACCGTTCGCTTGTTTCAGGTAAGCGATAGTCATTGTTACGCTAGTGATGATGCCCGTCTGACATGGACGGATATGCCGATTTATCCCAACCGTTCCTTACAGGCTGTCCTGTCCCATCTTCAAGGGCGGCGGGATGGATACAGTGCGTTATTGCTGACTGGCGATCTTGCGCAGGAAGAAACGTTTGCCACCTACCAGCGCATCAATGAGATGTTGAATGCTTTTCCCTTGCCGGTGTTTACGATTCCTGGTAACCACGACATTCCGGAAATGATGCGCACGCACCTCAATGGCAATGTGCAAATGCCGGAAGCAGTGACGCTGGGTGATTGGCATTTGCTGTTTCTGGACACCCATGCGGACGGTAAGCCGAATGGGCGCCTTACTGACGAACAGTTTGGCCGCTTTGAATCGCTGTTAAGCGCCATTCCTGAGGATCATTTTGTGGCTGTTTTCATGCACCACCACCCAATGCCCATCGACAGCGAGTGGATGGATGTCATGGGGCTGCGGGAGCAAGGCTATTTCTGGAACCTGCTGGAGCATTTTCCGCAGGTGAAGGCGGTGTTCAACGGCCATATCCATCAGGAATTCAACGGCCACTACGAATATGCGGATGGGCGAAAAGTAGGTGTCTACGGCACGCCCGCCACTTGTGTCCAAATGAAACCGTTGCACAAGCACATTGAATTCGACCATAGCCGTCCTGCGTGGCGGGATATTGCGCTGTTGGCGAATGGCGATGTGGAAACCCGTGTGCATTACCTGCCGGGCACTTTATTCACGGATATTATTACCGCTTCCATTTGACAGTCCTGTTGGAATCCCGTAGTTTCTCCAGCCGTTCAGGTGCGTCTGCATTGGTAGGCGTTAAACGGGAAGCTGGTGCAATGCCAGCGCTGCCCCCGCAACGGTAAGCAAGCCAAACCGCCACACAAAGCCACTGTGCGCAGGCATGGGAAGGCGTGGCGTCGGAAAGGGACTTTTCCACTTGCAAGCCCGGATACCGGCCTGACCCAGGCGTGGTGTCACCCCACATCACATTCACTCAACGTGCGCGGTGGGCGCACCGTTAGGACTTACCCCATGAAAATATTGTCTGTGGCCGCTTGCTGCGGCGTATCCTGTCTTGGTTTGTTGGCATCGGCGGCAACGCTGGCGGAAGACGCCACGCCCTTGGATGATGTGGTTGTAACCGCTGACCGTAAGGCGCGCACTGTGGATGCAACCCTTGCCCCGGTCAGCATTATTACCCGTCAGGCTATCGAAACCTCACAAGCCGCCAGCATTCCCGAATTGCTGCAACGCATTCCTGGCGTCAACATCAGCAACAGCGGCGGGATGGGCAAGATCAGCTCCGTCTTCATCCGCGGCAGTAATTCCAGCCATGTGCTGGTGCTGGTGGATGGCGTCAAGGTTGGGTCTGCCACTACCGGCAGTGTGGCGTTTGAAGATCTGCCGTTGGATCAGGTGGAACGTATCGAAGTGGTGCGCGGCNNGCGCTCCAGCCTGTATGGGTCGGAGGCCATTGGCGGCGTGGTNCAGATATTTACCCGCAAGGGCGGCCACGGTTTCCAGCCGGAAATCACGTTCGGCGCAGGCAGCCATAATACCGGCAAGGTGGACGTCAATCTGGCCGGTGGCGACGCCAACGCTTGGTACAGCCTCAATGCCGGACACGAGCAGACGGATGGCTTCAACGTGCTGGCGGACAATTCGGAGCCGGATCAGGATGGCTACCGGCGCAACAGCGTCTCNCTGCACGCAGGACGCCGTTTCAGCAATGGCGCGGAAGTGGAGGTCAGTGCTTTGCAGGCTGACGGGAACAACCATTTCGACAACAGTTTCAACAATGAAACCCGTTTCACCCAGTCCGTGCTGGCGGGGAAGCTACGCCAGCCGTTGAATGACAAGGTATTGCTGACGGCACAGGTCGGGCAAGGGCGCGATGAGGCGGACAATTACCTCAATGGCGAACCGCTGGCGATGTTCCGCACCTACGACACCCGCCGGGATACGGCGTCCCTGCAGGCGGATATCAGCGTGGGCGTTGCAAGCTCCCTCTCGCTGGGTCTGGATCAGCAGAATGACCATGTCACCAGCGACAGTGCCTATGCGCGCACGTCCCGCAACAATACCGGCGTGTTTGCCGCCTACCAGACCGAAGTGGGCGGCAACCGGCTGGATATATCCGCCCGTCATGATGACAACGGGCAGTTTGGCGGCCACAACACCGGAGGGGTCGCTGTCGGGCGCGATCTGGCCAATGGCTTGCGCGCCACTGCGTCATTCGCCACCGCTTTCAAAGCGCCGACTTTTAACGACCTGTATTACCCGTTTTCCGGCAACCCGAATTTACGGCCGGAATCCAGCCGCAATCTGGAGCTGGGTGTACAGGGCGGGTTGCCCAACGGCCACTGGTCTGCCAATGCGTTCCAGAACCGGGTGGAAGACCGNGTCGCCTGGGCACCGGATGCAAACGGCGACTGGGTTCCCGCCAATGTGGATCAGGCGCGCATCCGTGGCCTGGAAGCCAGTGCGGGTGCCCGTCTGGCGGGTTGGGATGTCGATGCCAACCTGACCTTGCAACAGCCACAGAACCGCAATGGCATCAATGCGGGCAAGACCTTGATTTACCGCCCGCAACGGATCGCCAATATGGCGGTCGGCCGTGATTTCGGCAAACTCAGCCTGGGTGCGGATCTGCACGCCGAAGGCAAACGCTATGCCGATGAAGCCAACACGGACAGTGGAAAATTGCCGGGTTATGCCACGCTGGGTGCGCACGCCAGTTATAAGCTGGCTAAGGGCTGGACAATTGGCGTCAAGGTCGGCAATGTCCTGGACAAAGATTACCAGACCAACAAAGGTTATAATCAGGATGGCGTCAATGGTTTGGTGACGCTGAAATACGCGCCGAAGTAACAAGGAGAAATTTTATGTTTGTGCTTTCACGTAAAAACCAATGGCTGGTTGGCGGTGTGCTGTTGCTGGCGATGCTGGCCACCCGCATCCATGTTGGCGACCACTTGCAGGATGCATCGTGGGCGGTGTTNTTTCTGGCGGGTTTCTACCTGCGCAATTGGCTGGGTTTTGGCGCGTTCATGGCGGCGGCGGCGGCGATTGACTACATTGCCATCAAGCAGATGGGTGTAAGCAGTTTCTGCGTGACGGATGCGTATGCGGCGTTGGTTCCGGCCTATGGCGCGCTGTATGCGGCAGGGCGTTGGTTTGGTGGCCAATACCGTAACAACCTGTCGGCGCTGCTGCCGTTGGCGGCGGCTTTGCTGGTGGGCGTTGTGGCGTGCGAAGCGGTTTCCAGCGGCAGTTTCTACGCCATGTCGCCACGGTTTGCAGCTGAAGGTTGGGGTGGTTTTGTGCAGGACATGATTAAATACCTGCCGCATGATCTGGGCGTCACCAGTTTCTACGCCAGCATCGCTGCGCTGGCGCATGCGGCTGTCATGCAAGTGTCCCGTTTGACGGGGCATGCTGCTGTCTGAACATTGCTGGCTTTGTGTGGGGTGGTATGCCCCACACAACCTGCCCGTTGTATCCGGCTCCGGTGGCGGGCAGCTTTGCTTTTGCCTTGATGAACCCCTTTATGAAAGGCGGAAGTGGCGGTAGGGGTTAAAATACCTGGCCGTTCTTTTGGCCGTAGACCATTTGAGGGAACAATCTGTTTGATTTATGATCGTATTGGTCTGTCTATGGCTTCTTCTTGCTTGACAGAAAATCAATAAAATCTACACAAAATACAGGGCAAAAACATGTTGATCAAATCTGCTGACAGCAAAACTGGTGCTTGGAAGCTTCTTGAGCGGTTTAAACACTATCCAAATATTACGGAACCCCAGCAAAAGGCCATTGANAAAGAAATACGCCTGTTGAAGGCGGGGATAAAAGGCGAAGAGGAAGCGGCTTATCTGATTGATTTCCACTTTAAAGGCTCCAAAAACAATGCGGTGATCCATGATTTGCGTTTGGAGATCAATGACCGGGTTGCACAAATTGATCACTTGTTAATTAACCGTAGCCTGATGGTATTTGTGCTGGAAACCAAGCATTTCAATTGCGGCATTAAAATTAACGAGAACGCTGAATTTTTACGCTGGAATGACTTTAAGAAAACCTTCGAAGGCATGCCATCGCCAGTCGCGCAGAATGAACGCCATATTATGGTTTTGAGCGATGCATTCAATTTGCTGGATATGCCAGTCCGCTTAGGGATTAGGTTGAAGCCTGCGTTTGTCCCCTATGTGCTGGTTTCCGCTTCTTCCAGGATTGACCGCCCCAAACATCTGGACACCAGCCAGATCATCAAGGCGGATGTCTTGGAGCACACCATCATGCAGAAATTCGACAAACTGGGGGTGATGGACACATTGGGGGCGGCTGCCCGGATGGTTTCAACCGAAACCCTGGAAGCCATCGCCAGGCAATTGGTTGCCTTGCATAAACCCATTACGGTTGATTACCAAGCAAAATTGGGTTTGTCAGATCAGCAGGCGGCTGGCCAGGCACCACAATCGGATGCATCGGTCTGCCGTAAGTGCGGTAGCGCCAATATTGGCATCCAATACGGGAGATTCGGCTATTATTTCAAATGCTTTGACTGTGATGGCAATACGCCGCTCAAGGCGGCTTGCGATAAGGATGGCTGCAAAGCGCGTATCCGTAAGGATGGGAATGATTTTTACCGGGAGTGCGTCGCCTGTAATGGCAGCACGCTGTTTTTTACCAATCTTTGAAGCATGATTGCCTCCGCTTTACCTGTATGCGCCTAATTCTTGCCCCGATGGAGGGCGTCCTCGACCACACCTTGCGCGACATTCTGACCCGCATCGGCGGCTATGAGCGGTGCGTGACAGAATTCGTGCGCGTGATTGACCGGCCATTGCCGCCGCGTGTGTTCCACCGCGCCTGCCCGGAATTGCTCACAGGTGGCGCAACGCCCGCCGGGACGCCGGTTTTCCTGCAACTGCTCGGCGGCGACCCTGCTGTCATGGCGGCCAATGCGCACGTCGCGCAACAACTGGGCGCACCTGGCATTGACCTCAATTTCGGTTGCCCTTCCAAAACCGTCAACCGCAGTGACGGCGGCTCCGCCCTGCTGCGTGAACCGGAACGGGTGTGCGCCATTGTCAGCGCCGTGCGCGCTGCCGTTGACCCGCAGGTTCCCGTCACTGCCAAAATCCGCCTCGGCTTTCACGACAGCAGCCTGTTCGAAGATATTGCCCTGGGCATCCAGCAAGCTGGNGCCGACGAACTTTGCATCCATGCCCGTACCCGCCAGCAAGGCTACCAGCCGCCTGCTTACTGGTCGGAAATCGGCAAGGTCAAGCCCAAATTGCGTATCCCGGTCATCGCCAATGGCGATATCTGGTCTCCGGCCGCCGCGCTTCAGGCTCAAGCCGACAGTGGCTGCACAGACCTGATGCTNGGCCGCGGCGCGCTCGCCTTCCCCGATTTGGCCTTGGCAATCAAGGCGCAACAGGGCGGTGCCGCCTACCAGCCTATGCCTTGGCATGAAATCCTGCCGTTGGTTATCCGCTATGCCGACACGCTGACGGGACATGCCCCCAAATACGCCGCCAGTTTCATCAAGCAATGGTTCACCTACCTGCGCCGCCAATACCCGGAAGCTGAATCCCTTTTCCAACACATAAAACGCTTGAAACTGCCCGCAGAAATTAAAGGGGCTATGATCTTCCCTCCCTACGGCTTCACACAGGATTCACCACCATGACCGGCCGCCACCAAGCCCGTATGCAGCGCAAGAAAGCCGTCATCGACGCCAGCATCGCCCGCGCCAATCAGGACAAGGGTCTGCTGGTCGTGCTGACCGGCAATGGCAAGGGCAAATCCTCTTCCGCCTTCGGCATGGTTGGGCGCTCGCTCGGGCACGGCATGCAGGTCGGCGTCTGCCAGTTCCTCAAAAGCCGCACCGACACCGGCGAGGAAGCCNNTTTTGGCCGCCAGCCCGGCTGCGAATGGCATGTGCTCGGCGACGGCTTCACTTGGGAAACGCAGAACCGCGAGCAGGACATCGCCACCGCCCGGCGCGGCTGGGAGGTCGCCCGGCAGATGCTGGCCGATTCCCACTACGCATTGGTGGTGCTGGACGAGCTTACCTACCTGCTCAACTACGGTTATCTGGATGCTGAGGACGTGTTGCAAGCCATCGCCGCCCGCCCGCTGCTGCAACATGTGGTTGTCACCGGGCGCGCCGCCAGTCCCGCCCTGTGTGAACTGGCTGATACCGTTGCGGAAATCGCCGATGTGAAACACGCCTTCCGCAGCGGCGTCCAGGCGCAAAGNGGCATCGACCTGTAGGGGAAAGCGCCTGTTGCCCCGTTGCCTCAGTCAGCTTTCTTCAATGGCTCCAGCCATTCATCCACCAGCAGTTTGGCGCGGCGCTCGTATTCATCGTAAGCGTTTTGCCACGCTTCGCCGGTCAGCTCGGGGAAATGCAGCGGCTGGCAATCCTGCGCCATGTAGGCCGTGTCGGCCAGATAATAGCCATTGTTGCGGTAGCGCCAGGTGAATTCAGCCCCACCACATTGCAGCGGATTGTCCGGAAAGGTGTATTTGAGCAGCAGGCGGGTGCGGATTTCCTTATAGCCCTGCTCCTTGTTGTGGTTGGTCACGTACAAGGAGCCGTCGCCTTCCGCCAGCACCCGGTATTTGCNCTGCGGGGTTTTCTGCACCACCCATTTGTGGGTGTCATTGTCGCCCTGGCGCAGTTTCAGGCTTTCATCATCGCTCAGGCATTGCGCAGCAGAAAACGATACGACCCATTCCTTGCTGGCGGGTTTGTCATCCAGTTCGAAAGGCGTGCCCAACACCAGGCATTGCTGGCGTTTTTCGATGCTGGCGGGCGCATAAATGGCGGAAAACAGTTGCCGGAATGGGTTTTCAGTGTTTGTCGCCGATAAAGCGGCGTTCAGTTCCTTGCCAACAGGCTGGAAGATGTTTTCGTATTCCTTGCCCATGGTGTCCGCCTTGTTCTTGTACAGCACAGCCCAGCCATTGGCGGGCGGCAGGCTGGGGATAACGGGCGGAAAGCGGGTTTCAAAAGCGGCCTTGTACCAACTGGAAGGGAGTGTGCTGGTGCGCCGGGAACTGTCGGCCAGACTGTCGCCGCTGGCGGCGCAGGAAAGCCCAGCCAACAGTAACAGGGCAAAGATCTTGTTGTTGCACACCATGGTCTGGCCGATCCTCCATAATCAATCTGGTCACCTCTAGCTGCTGGCGGACTGGGCGAAGCCCTGACTGGCCAGCGTTGTCATGATACTCCGCCATTGNNAAGCCGCAGTCTGGGGTGGTTGGCGCTTCAACAGGGCATGCAGTTCGAGCATGTCCACATTGCGGTAAAATACGCTGTTCCGCCCCGCCGTTTCAGGCGTGACCTGCCGCCGGAAATCGCGTGAGGCCGGTACGCCCAAAATGTCCTCATACTGGTAATAATTGTCGTCCGTTGGCCTCAACGTGGATTTATTGCGGAAACTTAGTACATAAATATTGGCTCCGCCACCCAGACGCAAAGGATACAGGGCTATTTTGCTGTCCGCCAACGGATTGTTGCTGATGTCGGTGTTGCCCATGATGGAGCCGCTCAACATGCCGCTGATGGAAATGGTGTGCTGTCCGCCAATCTGCAAGCTGTTGTCACGGATGTGCAGGTTGCGGAATGCGCCGTCGGAGGCGAAAACACCCTGCAATGCGCCGTCGGAATAGACCACGTTGCCGGAAACGCTGACATTGCGCATCTGTACGCCGCCGAAACGGTCAACCCCGTTGGCTGGCTCCGGAATCAGCTGGAAAGCGTCACGATGGCTCATCTGCATGAAGGGGAACACCCGGTAGGTGCGTCCGCGTTGCCGCTGGCGTTCGTTGATGCTGCTGACCAGCTTGTCGAAATCCTGTGCGAATGCGGAGTAAACCGTGTCATCCACGGCCACCAAGTTGACCACGCTCAGGTTGCCCGCGCTGTAAATCTGCATGAAATCGCGGATAANAAATGCCTGCCCGCTGCGTCTGCCACCCAAGTTCAGGCGTGGGAAACGGTGCCTTTCAGNGTCGCCAGCCGCAGGCAGGCTGTTGGACAGCGCATCCGCCTGCTGCTGGTTGCGGATCCAGTGCAACGGCTGGCCGCTGTTCTGGCGGACTGCGTCATAGGCGCGCGCATTGGCGTCGTTACGCACATTGGCCACGCTGTATTTATTCGCCAACAATTCATTGAGGATGGCGTTGTGGGCGAAATCCTGGTTGCCGTCGGCATTGAACGTGTCGGCGGTGGTGGTGATGAAGTCGCTGTTGCTGGCCGCCCCCGAATTGCCAGCGTTTCCACCGCTTGTGCCGGATGTGCCTCCGCTGTTGCCAGCCGCGCCCGTGGTGCCGGTATTGCCTGCACTGCCGCTCAGTTGGGTCAGCCGCGCCTGTTCCGCTTGCAGGTTTTGCAGTTCCTGTGTCCATTCGGCAATTTTGGGGCTGTTGTTGTAGCGGCGGTATTCCGCCAGCATTTTTCNGGCGTATTGGATTTTGTAAGGCAATTCGCCCAGGCGTTTCCTGATTTCGTCCGGCGTCATGCTGCTGACTGGNNATCCGGTGCCCCACCTGTCTGTTTCCGCAGCAGTGCCGCCTGTTCTGCCTGGAGGTTTTGCAGGATGGCCTGATAGCGGGAGTCGCCTTTGGCCAGTTGTTGCTCGGCGTATTGGATGTCATAAGGCAGTTTGGCCAGACGTTGCGCTTCCGCTGCCGTCAGCCCGGCGGCGGTGCCGTTTGGGGCGCTGCCGTTGCCCGGTCGGGCATCTACCCGTCGGATTGTTCAGCCAGTCCGTCAGCTTTTTCACCTCGGCATTGTAGGCGTCGCGGCGTTGCCGCCATTGGGTGGCTGCTTCCTGGTTACGGGCGGTGAGGGCGTTACGCATCTGCGTATCGGCGTCCTGCGCCAAGCGGTTGAGTTCCTGAATCCTGGATTTGACAGCAGTGCGGTTGTCAGCGCTGACGGAGATGGTTTGTGGCATAACGGTGCTCCCCACAGATTATTGTTTGCCCAGTGTTGTTGTTATATAGATCGACAGATTCTTATAAAGTTAGATGGGTGAGTCAGTTTACGCCAATTTTTTCGGCGGATTATGACGCTTTGTCTAAAAATGAAAGCTTTGATCGGGTATGGCTTGCTTTACGGCATGGACAAGGCTGCGCCCACCAGCCAGATCATTTCACCGCTCTCAACGGTGGCACCAGCGGTGTCGCCAGTGCAGCCCTGCAACCGTTGCAACATCAGGCGCCGCAGCAACCAGAATCCCATCAGCATGGCCGCCGTTCCCCAGGAGGAAACAACCATCCCTGCCAGCAGACAGGCTGACGCTGTTCCCCAGGCGGCGGCGCGCGGCAAATGCGTTGTGACGGCGCTGGCCAACCCGCCTGCCCGCACATACGGCGTGGTCAGGAATAACAGCAGGATCAACGCCCGTCCCATGATGGGTGCGCATAAAATCAGGAACCCTTGCCCGCCCTCCAGCAATGCGGCAAGGGCGGCGAATTTCAGCAGCATGACGCTGACGACGGCAATCACGCCCGCCGCGCCGGTCAGCGGATCCTTGAGGATACGGTGGGTTTTTTCCTCATCGCCAAAGCCGCCTAGCCAGGCGTCTGCGCTGTCGGCCAAGCCGTCCAGATGCAGCCCGCCGGTCAGCCCTGCCCACAATGCAGTCAGGATGGCGGCCAACAACAACGCTGGGGCGTGGGGAAACAGTAGCCACGGCAGGCAAAGCAATGCGCCGACCAGCGCACCAACCCAGGGGTAAAACAGCGCGGAACGGGCGAAATCTTCCGCTTCCAGCTTGCCCAGATCCGGCGTCGGCAGGCGGGTGAGGAAGGCAACCGCCAGCAGGGCGTGTTTCCACATCAGGCTTGCGGCAGGCCGTGCCCAACCAAGGAGGCTTCCCCATCCGGATAAACGCGCACCCGGCTCAACTGGGCGTATCCGACTTCAAAGCGCAGGCTTTTCTGGTACAGGATGTCGAGCACCCGCGCCAGCACCACGCGGATGACGCCAGCATGGGTCAACACCAGCACCTGTTGCCCGGCGTACTGCGCTTGCAGGTCATNTCCGGCGGTGTGGATGCGGATGATGAAATCTTCCATCGCTTCGCCATTGGGGGCGATGAAGCGGCGCGGCTGGCGCCACAGGCGTTGCATCAGTTCGGCGTCTTGCTCCCAGATTTCCGCCTGGGTTTTGCCGATCCAGTCGCCGAAATTCATTTCACTCAGGCGTTCATCGATGGTGAATGGGCAGCCTTGCCGTTGCGCCAGCAGCCGTGCGAAGTCATGGCAGCGGCGGGTGGGGGAAGTGATGACGGCGTCCCAGCGTCCGCTTTGGGTGGCGCGGGTGAGCTGTTTCCAGCCATTGTTGCCCAGCGGTTCGTTGCTGGGGGCGCAGAACAGGTTGGGGGTGGCGANCCGGCCGTGGCGCAGCAGGTCAATGGTGGTGGGAGCCGTAAGGGGGCGGATTCCTGCGCCTTTTGTTCAGGGGGATTCCAGCCGGTTGTCCTGTTCGGGATTGTCTTTTTTGATCCATATTCGCTTACAATTTGCTGGCGACGGCGGCTTCAGCGAAGGTCGCCATCCGGTTGTGCAGGGCGCAGGCCATGCGCAGCAGGGNGACAGCGACCGCAGCGCCGCTGCCCTCTCCCAGGCGCAGACCCAAATCCAATAGGGGACGCTGTCCCAACTCCATGATGGCGAAGCGATGCCCCGGTTCAGCAGAAGTATGGGACATGATCAGCCAGTCCGCCACCGCTGGCTGAATTTTGTTGGCGAGCAGGGCGGCGGCGGTGCTGATGAACCCGTCCACCAGCACTGGCAAGCCTAGTTGCGCAGCCCGCACATACGCGCCCGTCAGGGCGGCGATTTCGAAGCCGCCCAGGCGGCGCAGCACTTCCAGCGGTTGCCCACAATGCTGGCGGTGGCGGTTGAGGATGCGCCGCACCACATCAGCCTTGTGCAATACTCCCTCGCCGTTTAGGCCAGTTCCGGAACCTGTGGCCTCCATTATCGGCGTGTCCAATAAGGCGCAATAGATGGCGGTGGCGGCGGTGCTGTTGGCAATGCCCATATCCCCGCCGATGAACAGGTCGGCTTGGGCGGTTTTGGCGCGTTCAGCGGCGTCCGCTCCGGCTTGCAGGGCGAGGGCAAGCTGGCTATGTGCCATTGCCGCTTCAATGGTGCTGTTGGCCGCGCCATCGCCCGCCCGCTGGCTGATCAGCCCGGGGTGGACGATGGGGGNTTTGACGCCGACATCCACCACTTCCAACGTTGCGCCGAGTTCCTGCGCCAGCACGCTGATGGCGCCTCCGTTGAGGAAGTTCGCCACCATTTGTGCCGTGACCGCTTGCGGAAAGGCCGAGACGCCCTCTTCCGCCACACCATGGTCAGCGGCGAACACGCTGATGAATACTTTGTCGGCGGTTGGCCGTTCACGCCCTTGCAGGCCTGCCAGCCGGATGACGGCGGTTTCCAGTTCCCCCAGTGAACCTGCCGGTTTGGTCAGTTGTGACTGGTGCCAGCGGGCAGCTTCCATGGCGGCGGCGTTGGGGATTTGGCAAGGGGCGTTCAACCATTCCATGTGGGTGTTCCTTTCAGGGTAAGCGGCAAGCCTGCCACCATGAACACGACGGCGTCCAGTTGCGCGGCGAGTTGTTGGTGCAGACGGCCTGCCGCATCGACATAACGGCGGGTCAGTTCACCAAGCGGCACGACGCCGAGGCCGGTTTCGTTGCTGACCAGCAGGACATCGCCGGGCAGGCTGGGAAGGGTTGTAAGCAAGGCCTGTGTTTCGGTGTGCAGACGTTGCCCTGCATCTACGCCCAGCAGATTGGTCAGCCACAGGGTCAGGCAATCGACCAGCAGCAAACGGTTGGCGGCGGCATGCTGTTGCAAGGCCGCTGCCAGTGCCAACGGCTCTTCGACAGTTCGCCAGTAGGCGGGGCGGCTGGCGCGGTGATGGGCAATGCGCGCTTGCATTTCACCGTCCTGTGCTTCGGCGGTGGCGATGTAAACGACTTCGCGCCCGGATTGCTGGGCAAGCTGTTCGGCGTGGTGGCTTTTGCCGGAGCGTGCGCCGCCGAGGATGAGGGCTTGCATGGGGGTTCCTGCTGAAAGTTGGAGGGGAATTATGGCCAAACCGGAAAATCGCTTCCCCTTGGGTGGCTTACGCCAGTTCCACCAGTTGCAGGGCGAGCGGTTGCGNGGAAAGCTCGTAGCGGANAGCGCGGCCTGGCTCTTCATGCAGCACGGCGACTTGCGGCTCAATCGGCAGTTCGCGCCCACCGCGCGCAATCAGCACCAGGGCAGTGATGCTGGCCGGGCGGCCAAAGTCGAACAGCTCATTCATGGCTCCACGCAATGTGCGCCCAGTGTAGACCACATCATCCACCAGCAATACATGGCGATCCTTGATGTCAAATGGCAGGTGGGAGGGCTTGCTCTGGCGGTGCAGGCCAACTTGGTCGAAATCATCGCGGTAAAAGGTGGCGTTCAGTTCACCCAAAGGTTCTGGCAGTTGCAGGCGTTGGTGCAATTCCTGCGCAATCCAGACGCCGGAGGTGTGGATGCCAACCATGACCGGATGGGTGATGCCCTTGGCTTGTATCCACTGGCGGGTTTGTTGTTCGAGTTGGCCGATCAGTGTGTTGACGTTATGGTTCTTGTTGTCCATGGGCATATTCCTGCATCCAGCTTTCGAGAATGATGGCGGCGGCCACCGGTCGATTTCTTCTTTGCGTATTTTGCGTTTGCGGCCGCTTGCCGCGCCAGTTTGAGCCGTTGTTCGGCTTCACGGGATGAAAGTTGTTCGCTGACCACATCCACTGGCAGTTGGTAGCGGCCTTGCAACTGGCGGATAAAACGTTCAATCGGTTCCTGCATGGCGCTGGCGGAACTGTCCAGCTTGCGCGGCATGCCCACCACCAGCCGGGCAGGTTTCCATTCCTGTAGGCAGCGCGTGATGGCATCCCAATCTGGCGCGCCATCCCGTGCGGCGATGACGGATTGCGGCGTGGCAACGCCAGTCAGCGTGTTGATGACGGCGACGCCGATGCGTGCTTTGCCATAATCAAATCCCAGTGCGGTCAAGTGGTTCATGCGTGGCCTGCGGCGATTCCCAGCAGGTTGACGTCAATGCCGATGGTCAGCGCGGCACCGCGCCAACGTTCGGTGTAAGGCGTTTCGAACAGGATTGGGCTGGTTGATGGGCAGGTCAGCCAGGCATTTTCCTTGATTTCGTGCTCCAACTGGCCGGGGCTCCAGCCTGCGCAACCCAATACCAGCAGAAAATGNNGCGTGGGCGCGCCGTTGGCAATGTCTTGCAGGATGTCGCGGGAAGAGGTCAACGCCAGATTGTCGGTAATGCGCAATGTGCTTTCCCAACTGCGTTCGCCGTCATGCAGCACGAACCCCTGTTCGGCCTGCACCGAGCCGCCGCTGAGGGCGGCCTGCCCGGCGATGTGCGGGTCATGGATGTTGATGTCAAGCTGTTCAAGCAGTTCACCGACGGTCATCTCCAGCGGGCGGTTGATAGTGACGCCGAATGCGCCGAATTCGTCATGCTGGCAAACCAAACTGACCGTATGGTCAAAATTCGGATCGCCCATGTTGGGCATGGCGATCAGCAGATGGTTGCGCAGATTGAGGATGTCTTGAGTCACGGCGTTACCAGCTTGCAGTCAGGCTTGTTTATTGGGTGTTGAGAGTCCCGCTATGGAAAATCCAGGTGCGGGTGATGTTCAACTGGTNCCACTTGCGGCGGATTTCTTCTGGCAGCGGCGGATAAGNGCCTGCGAGCCTGACAATACGCAAGGCAGCTTTGTCCAGCACGTCATAGCCTGATGATAGACTAATTTGCGCATTCACGACACGGCCATCATGATCCAGGGTGGCGTTGAGGATCAACTTGCCGCTGAGGTTGCGGGCGATCGCTTCCTCGGGGAAATTGATGTTGCCGATGCGTTCGATCTNTTTCACCCAGGCATCGATGTATTCGGCTTCCACCGCGCNTTTGGCGCTGACGGCGTCAATGAAGTGGATGCGCGGGCGGCGGGCGTAACGGGCTTCCTCCTCATCCATTTCCGCCAGCAACTGGGCGATTTCCTGGGTGGAGTCGGTGCGCTCATCGGCTACTGGCACGTCTTCTTCTTCAGGTTGCTCGGGCGTTTTGTCGATGTGCTTGTAGGTTTCACCCTTGGTGGTGAGGATTTGCGGATTCAGTTTGAGCGGGCTGTCCGGTGAGCTGGCTTCTGATTGCACCGGCGACTCCCCTGTGGCTTCAATGGGTTGCAGCGATGACAGCGGGCTTTGCGGGCGGTTCTTTTCATCGCTGCTGCCGCTGGCTTCCTGGTTGGCCTGGGCGATGAAGTCAACCTTGTCGGGCGCTTGCTCGGAGTGGGTCTGGACAAGGGTGATGTCCAGCACCGGCGCCAGTTGCTTGGAAGGATCCGGTGCAGGCAGGAAACCAATGCCGAAAATCAGCATCAGGTGCAGCACAGCCGCAATCGGAAAAGTGATGGTCAGTGGCTCATCCGCCAGGTTCATGGGTAATACGTGCATGGTGTTTGGTCGCAGACAGCTTATTCTACGGACAGGATGTTGATTTTAATATTATCCTGCTTACTTTTTTCAAGGTCATACCCCTGTGATCGGAGCCATCTTAACACTATTGGTGGGCAATTGAGTAGAGGGTTATGTGGAAACAGGCCGCCGCCGTGTTGTGGCGGCGGCGATCCGGCGCTGGCTGTAGGCTGGCTTACGGGTGGTTCAACACCATCGCCAGTGCATAACCGTCAGGGACGCCCAGAAAGTGTGAGCCTTTCACTTCCCAATATTCCGACTGCCCGCGCAGGGCGAACACCTTGTTCATGTCCTGGCTGGTTTTGGGAACCACAAAGTCGTACCTGTCTGGGCGCATCTGATCATCGCGCACGATGGAAACATAGCGGATAGGCGGGTGTGGCTGGTGGTTCAGCCAATACAGGAAACGGCNCGGCTTTTCAGTGCGCAGGTCGCGGTACAAATCATCGGCACCATCGACCCACTTGCCCATTCCCATGATGGCTCCGGCGAACATGGACAGCGGGGTGTCATTGGCCGGGCAGGCCATATCCGCTGTTGGTGTGCCGATATTAGGCGTGGCGATGGTGACCAATGTTTCCACGGGAACGCTGTGGACGGCGACCAGCCAGGCACGCGCCACCAGCCCACCTGCTGAATGCCCGACCAGGGTCAGCGGTTCCTGCCGCAGGGCGTAAATGCGTTGCAGGTAGGCGTCCAGCACTCTGGCTTGTGCCATGATGGGCGCGCGGGAAGGCAGTTCCACGGTGTAGAATATCCGTTCTGGCCTGCCTTGAGGGTTAACCGGGTCATAAGNGCCTTGGGGTGTGGGGATGAAATTGCCGCCATCCACCCAGCCATTTTGCTGTAGCGTCGGCGTTACGCCATCCATCCGCCAACCCATCCCATTGCTTTGGAAGCCATGCACCAGCACGATAGTTTTTGCCCATAGGGAAACGGGAAATACCAGCAAACCTATTGCCAGAATTATCAGGCTACGGATTTTCATGCAAACCTCCGTTTGTATGTAAGTGTGTTAGCTATTGCTAATATTGGATTCTACTGCAAGTGAATGTTGGGTTTCATCATGACTATACGATGTATCGCCTTTGATCTGGACGACACCCTGTGGGCTTGTAAGCCGGTGATCGAACGCGCCGAACAGCGCTTTTATGAATGGCTGGAAAGGCATTATCCGCGCATTACCGAATGCCATACGCCAACGGAACTCATCAAAAAGCGCATCAACTACATGCAGCAATACCCTGAATTGCAGTATAATCTCACCCGCTTGCGTAAAAACTGGCTGGCGGACTTAGCGCAGGAGCATGATTATCCTGTGACGCTGGTGGAGCCGGGATTTGAAATTTTCTGGCTGGCNTGTAATGAAGTCAGCTTNTTTGCAGGCGCGCTGGAAGTCCTGCATGGATTGGCGGAGCAGTACATGCTGGGGGTTATCAGCAACGGCAACGCCAGTGTCCATCACATCGGGGTGGGACATTTGTTCCAGTTTGCCCACAGCGCTGAGGAGGCCGGGGTCGCCAAGCCGCACCCGGACATTTTCCATCAGGCGTTGGCGAAAGTGGGCATTCCACCGGGGCAGGCTGTTTACGTGGGCGATGACCCGATCAGGGATATACAAGGGGCAGCGAGCGCAGGTTTGCGCACTGTTTGGTTTAATCCAGCAGGCGCGGAATGNGCTGGNGGAGAGGAACCGGACGCCATTATCACTCATCTGGCGCAATTGGAAGCTGTCATTACAACACTATAAATAATAAATATGGCAACGAGGATGCCTTGCCGACATGCGACATAGCAAAACCACCAATACTGAGTCCCGTACCCGTCAGGCCTGGATTGACCGTTTCTGGGTGTCAGACAGTGAGCGGGATTATTATCTGTTGGGGCAGATAATTGAAAGTATTATGCAATTGCCTCCACCCACCGACCTGATGCAGCCCTGCAGCCTGGATGTGGCGGAAGTCTTGCGCCATCTGGACGTTGACCAGACCACCTTGTTCGCTGCCCTGTTGTGCGACAAGCGTTTCCATGACTTCCTGACGCTGGAGGACATCGAACAATACTACGGCCAGCCGGTGCGGCGCTTGTGTGAGGATATCCGCAACCTGCAACGTTTCCGCGATTGCGTGGAAACGACCGACACCGGCATTTCCCGCCGNGAGCAGGGCGAACAGCTGCGCCGCATGCTGATGGCGATGATCAAGGATATCCGTGCAGTCCTGTTGAAGCTGGCCTGGAACCTGCAATACCTGCGTTTGCTGGCGCGGGTGGACACCACCGACCTGCACCGCTGCGTGGCGCGCCAAACCATGGATTTGTATGCGCCGCTGGCCAACCGGTTGGGCATCAGCCAGGTCAAATGGGAGCTGGAAGACCTGTCGTTCCGTTTCCTGAATCCGGAAACCTACAAAAGCGTCGCCTCTTCCCTGGCGGACAAGCGCATTGAACGTGAGCAGTACATCGCCGACTTTATCCAAACCCTTAAGGCATTGCTGGATCGGCACAATATCAGCGCCGAAGTCTACGGGCGCCCCAAACACCTGTACAGCATCTGGAAAAAGCTGTGCCGCAAGCACGTCGGCATCGAGGAACTCTACGACTTGCGTGCTGTGCGCGTCATCGTCGAAGACACCAACACCTGTTACCAGGCGCTGGATGTTGTGCACGAAGAATGGTGGCATATTCCGGAAGAATATGACGACTACATCAACAACAAGAAACCCAATGGTTACCAGTCCATCCACACCGTGGTGATTGGNCCCGACGGCAAATATGTCGAAGTGCAGATCCGCACCCGTGAGATGCACCGTTTTGCCGAGTTGGGGGTGGCTGCCCACTGGCATTACAAGGAGGGCGGCAAGCAGGACAAGGCGATGAATGAGGCCATCAATTCCATGCGCCGCCTGCTGGAGTCGAATGAAAGCGACAGTGAATTGCTGGAGGATTTTCGCACCGAGGTGTTCAGTGACCGGGTGTTTGTGATTACGCCCAAGGGCAGGATCATCGATATGCCGAAAGGCTCCACGCCGGTGGACTTTGCCTATCATGTGCACACCAGTATTGGCCACCGCTGCCGTGGNGGTAAGGTCAATGGCAGCATCGTGCCGCTCAATTATGTCCTGAACAACGGCGAACAGGTGGAAATCCTGGCCAGCAAGGAAGAGCGGCCACGCCAGGACTGGCTCAATCCGGAACTGGGTTTCATCCGCTCCGGCAGCACCCGGCAGAAAGTGAAGCAGTGGTTCAGCCAGCAAAACTACGAGCAGAATTACCGGGACGGCGAGCGCATCCTGGAAAAAGAGCGCCACTTGGTCAATCTTGGCAAGTTGGATCATGCGGAGCTTGCGCGCCAGTTCAACCGCAATACGGAGCGCGATTTGCTGATAGCAATCGGTAGGAATGAAATTTCCCCTGCGCAGATCCGCAATTTCTTGCTGCGTTCGCATGAGCCGGAATTCAAGCTGCGCACCGCCAGAAGCCGGGAAACCGTCCGTAATGATGTGGAAGTGCGCGGGGTCAGGAAACTCTATACGCAAATGGCGACTTGCTGCCATCCGGTCAATGGCGACCCCATCATCGGCTACCTCTCGCAAGGGCGCGGGGTGATTGTGCACCGTGCCGACTGCCCTGACCTGGCGAATTTGCGCAAGGAACGTCCGGAACGGATTATCGAAGAAGTGGATTGGGGCGCTAATGCCGCCGCTTACGCCGCTGACATTACGGTTTCGACCTATAACAAGACCGGCGTGTTGCGCGACATCACCAGCCTGCTGGATAAGGAAAAGGTCAATATCCACAGCCTCCACACCCGGGAAATCCACGACCCATGCTTGGCTGTCATGGACTTTACCCTGGAAATCCGTGATGTGGAGCAATTGGGCGATGTGTTGGAAAAGCTGTTGCAGCTTTCTTCCGTGATCGACGCCCAGCGCAAAGGGTAAGCGCGGCTATTGCTGGAAATTGATGGGCAGGCTGATTGCCTGGCCGTTGCGGGTGATGTTCAAGGTGACTTGGGNGGAGGTTGAGGCATCCTGCAACAGCTTCATGGCGATGGCGGGGCTGTCCAGGGTGGTGCCGTTGATGGAGGTTACGATGTCGCCTGCCTGTAAACCCAGTTGGTTGAACAAGGCGACGTTGCTGCCTGGGTTCAGTTGGAAACCAAGGAACTTGCCGTCGCGTTCATACGGTTGTGGGCTGGCAACTTCCAGCAGCCGCGCATTGTTGTTCAATACGGATTGGCGAAATTCGTTCAGGTTGTTGCCTTCAGGCGGCACAAGAGGGTTTTCCTGCGTTTCCATGGCTAAGGNGGGCGGGACTGCGCCAGCGGAATCGGGGTTGATCATGTCCGGGGGCATGCTGTCCGGCGGTGAGGCGTCGGTAGAGGCGATATAGTCCGCTTCTCCGCCGCTGTTGCTATCCATGAAGCCGCCGGGGGGCGTNNCACCGCCGCCACTGCGTTCGGGCTTGGGCAAGTCCAGTTTTTCCAGCAAGCCATTGCGCCGCAATAGCACATGATCGGCCAGTATCTGCTCCAGTTGTGCGTTGGAGTTGCCAATATTTTCCCCAATTGCATAGATGCTTTGCTGGCCGTTCTCCTCAATGACGGCATAGCCCTTTTGGTGGGAGGNGGCATATATGCCTTGCAGCTTAAGCGCCAGTTGGGTGGGTTGGATATTGGTTGCAACGGGTTTGCCTGCATCGGGCTGGTAATTGCCAAACAGGTGGTAACCGGCAATTTTGTCGCCCAGGCTTTGGGTCGGAGAGGCCGNGGAGGGAGGAGGCAGGGCCGTTGATTCCGTCAGCGCCGGACGTGGTTCGGCAGGAAACAGCAGCCACGTCAAATGCGCCAGCAGGAAACCGCAGAGTATGACCAGCCCGAAACTGACGTAATCCGGCGCATGTTCCAGCCAGCGACTGAACAGGCGCATATGTTGACTGCTTGGCATGTTCAAGCCCCTCCTGCCGGTTTTAGACCTGATAATATTCCCGGTACCACTGGATGAAGCGGCGCACGCCTTNCCCTACTGGGGTGGCTGGGCGGTAGCCAACATCCTGCACCAGCGCTTCCACATCCGCATAGGTGTCGGGCACATCGCCCGGTTGCAGCGGTAGCAGGTTCATCTCGGCCTTGACGCCCAGCTCCTGTTCAATCGCGCCGATGTAGTCCATGAGTTCGACCGGATTTTGGTTGCCGATATTGTAGACCCGCCAAGGTGCCTTGCTGGTGCCTGGGTCGGGGTTGGAGCCGTTCCAGTCCGGATTGGCCGCAGCGGTGTGGTNCAGGGTGCGGATGACGCCTTCCACGATGTCGTCGATGTAGGTGAAATCACGGCGGTGCTTGCCATAGTTGAAGACGTCGATCGGCTGGCNCGCCAACATCGCCTTGGTGAACTTGAACAGCGCCATGTCCGGCCGCCNCCAAANGCCATACACGGTAAAGAAACGCAGGCCGGTGGTCGGCAAGCCGTACAGGTGCGAGTATGTATNAGCCATCAGTTCGTTGGCCTNTTTGGAGGCGGCGTACAGCGACAGCGGGTNATCCACATTGTCATGCACGGAAAATGGCATGGACTCGTTCGCGCCATACACGGAACTGGAGGATGCGTACACCAAGTGTTTTACACCGTGATGGCGGCAGCCTTCCAGCACATGGGCAAAACCAANCCGGTTGCTGTCCACATAAGCCAGCGGATTTTCGATGGAATAGCGCACCCCGGCTTGGGCGGCCGGGTTGACCACGGCATCCAGGCCTTCCGCCGCGAACAGTTTCGCCATGCCGTCACGGTCAGCAAGGTCAAGGCGGATGAACTTGAACCTGCCCTGCTTGTCAGCATCGGTGATGCGCTGCAAGCGGCGCTCTTTCAGGCTGACATCGTAATAGTCGTTGAAATTGTCGATACCGACGACTTCGTCGCCGCGTTCCAGCAGTTTCAGGGCAAGATGCATGCCGATGAAACCCGCCGCCCCCGTAATCAATGTACGCATGTTATGTTCCTAATTATTGGGTAAGCCGATCCGCCACTTCGCGGTATTTTGCCGCTGTTTTGTCGACGATATCCGCAGGTAATTCTGGCTCTGGAGCTGTTTTTCCCCAGTCCAGTGTTTCTAAATAATCCCTGACGAATTGTTTGTCAAAGGATGGCGGACTAATGCCCGGTTTATATTGATCGGCTGGCCAGAACCGGGAAGAGTCCGGGGTCAGGATTTCGTCGATCAGCACCAGTTTGCCATCCGCATCCAACCCAAATTCGAACTTGGTGTCGGCAATGATAATGCCGCGCTTGAGGGCGTATGCGGCGGCGCGGTTATACAGCTCCAGGCTGACGCTGCGCACCTGCCCGGCCAGTTCCGCGCCGATCTGCTGCTGCATCTGCCCGAAACTGATATTGATGTCGTGTGTGCCGACTTCGGCCTTGGTGGATGGGGTGAAAATTGGTTCAGGCAGGCGGTCTGCCATTTGGAGCCCGGCAGGCAGTGTGATGCCGCATACCGCGCCGGTTTGCTGGTAATCCTTCCAGCCGGAGCCGATCAGGTAGCCGCGCACGATCGCTTCCACCGGCAATGGTTGCAAGCGTTTGACGATGATGCTGCGGCCTTGCAGCCCAGCCTTTTCTTCCGCGCTCAAGGGCAGCCCGTCCAAGGTTTTGCCGCTCAGATGGTTGGGGATCACCTCTTGCAGCAAGCCAAACCAGAAATTGGCGACCTGGGTAAGGATGACGCCCTTCTGCGGGATCGGCGTGGGCATAATGACATCGAAAGCCGACAGGCGATCTGTTGTGACAATCAGCATGTGCTGGTCATCGACGGCATAAATGTCGCGGACTTTGCCGCGCGCAAGCAAGGNGAGGGAGGAAATGCGCGTCTCGAAAACGGTTGCAGGGGTGCCGGTTGTATTCATTGGTGACTGTTAGTTAGTGCGAAAGTATAGATCACGGTATAATATCAGATTTTGTAGCAAACAAGGGTAGCATCATGACTCAACCCGTCCAGCCGGTCGTGGGGTTGTCATGGGCAGCAACAGCGATTGGCCTGTCATGGCCAAAGCCGTTGAGCAGCTGGAAAAGTTCGGCATTGCTCACGAATACCGCGTTGTTTCTGCCCACCGTACACCAGATTTACTGTTTGAATACGCTGAAACCGCCCGTGAGCGCGGCCTGAAATGCATTATCGCTGGCGCTGGCGGTGCGGCGCATCTGCCGGGGATGCTGGCGGCGAAAACAACGGTGCCGGTATTGGGTGTGCCAGTGACCAGCCGTGCGTTGAATGGTGTCGATTCCCTGTATTCCATCGTGCAAATGCCCAAAGGCGTGCCGGTTGCGACCTTCGCCATTGGTGAGGCGGGAGCTGCCAACGCTGCTTTGTTTGTTGTGGCATTGCTGGCGAACGAAGACCCGCAACTGCTGGAAAAACTGACGCAATTCCGTGAGGAGCAGCGTCAGCATGCCCTGAACATGAAGTTACCTCCAACCTCTTGACCGATTCTGTTTTATGACTCTACTTCCCGGATCAACGATCGGCATGCTCGGGGGCGGGCAGCTTGGACGCATGTTTACAGTCGCTGCCCGCACGCTCGGCTACCGTGTCATCGTGCTGGAACCCGACCCGCATAGTCCTGCTGGCCAATTGGCCGACGACCACATTACCGCCGCTTACGACAATAAGGCAGCGCTGGCGATGTTTGGCGAAGCTTGTGACGTCGTCACCACCGAATTTGAAAACATACCGGCATCCACGCTGGAGTTCCTTGCCCAATATTGCCCAGTGCGGCCATCCGCTACCGCGGTGCAAATGGCTCAAGACCGCATTGTGGAAAAGGAATTCGTGCGTTCCTGCGGCTTGTTGCCCGCACCATTCGCTGCCATCCGCAAACTGGAGGATATTGCCGCCGCAGATGGCTCTCTCCATTACCCGGCCATCCTGAAAACCGCGCGTTTCGGTTATGACGGCAAAGGGCAGGCGACGGTCAAATCCGCCGCTGAAGCCGAAGCCGCCTTCGCCAAACTGGGTGGGGTGGATTGTGTGCTGGAGCAACGGGTGGAGTTGGAGCGCGAAATTTCCGTTATCCTCGCCCGCAGCGTCAGTGGCGAGGCGCGTTGTTACCCCGTGGCGGAGAACGAGCACCGCAACGGCATCCTGCACCAGACCATTGTTCCGGCGCGGATTGATGTGCAACTGGCGGAAGCGGCNAGGGCTGCCGCTACCCGTATGGCGGAGCGGCTGGGTTTCATTGGCGTGATGGCGGTGGAATTCTTCGTCACCAAACAGGGCGAATTGCTGGTTAACGAAATGGCTCCACGCACCCACAACAGCGGACATTACACCCTGGATGCCTGCCTGACCTCGCAGTTTGAACAACAGGTGCGCATGGTGTGTGAGTTGCCATTCGGTGACACCCACCTGCTTTCCCCGGTGGTGATGGTCAATTTGCTGGGCGATGTCTGGCATGGCACGCAACCGGATTGGCTGGCGTTGCTGCAAAGCGCCAACACCAAACTACACTTGTACGGCAAGCGCGAAGCCCGTCCTGGCCGTAAAATGGGTCATTACTGCACGCTGGCGGAAAATGTCGGCGCCGCCACTGCCGAAGCGGAACGGATTTTTCAACAATTGCAATAAGGATGCGCCACATGGAAGCACACTCTCTTGCCCAAGTTACACGCCATTGTCGCGTTGTTGTCTGTCGCCATTTACCTGCTCAGGGGCTTATGGATGTTGGCCAACAGCCAGGCGGTAATGGGCAAGGCGGTGCTGGCGGGCGCATCGCTTTCCATGTTGCTGCTGCTGGGAACGAGCCTGTGGCTGGCGTTTTTCAGTACAACCCATGGCGTTGATGCCTTTGTGATTATCAAAGCCATTGGCCTGATCGTGTATGTGGTGCTGGGTGTGATCGCATTGAAGCCGAGCCTGGACAAACCCATCGCCATTGTGCTGTGGCTATTGGGGCTGGCGGCGTTCATCTATACTTTCCTGTTCGCCAAAGGCATGGTTCCGGCGTTATTGTAATGGCAGATATTCCCTACACCGATAAATTGCGCGAAGACATCCGTTTGGAAGCAGAGCTTTGCGGGCAGCATTTCACTTTCCTGTCGACCTGGGGAATTTTTTCTCCGCGCGAAATCGACGAAGGGACGGCGTTGTTGCTGAAATATCTGGAAATCAATCCGGCTGACGATTGTTTCGACCTGGGCTGCGGTTACGGNCCGATTGGTTTGGCAATGGCGAAACTGNNGCCGCAAGGCCAGACGCTGATGGTGGACAAGGATTTCATGGCGGTGGAATACGCCAACCGCAACGCCGCCCTGAACCGGTTGCCAAACGCCAGNGCCATGCTCAGTAATGGCTTTCAGCATATTGACAGGGATTTGCGCTTTGATGTGATCGCGTCCAATATCCCGGCGAAAGTCGGTAAGGAGATGATGAGCATCCTGCTGCATGACATGAAGCAGCGTCTGAAGCCAGGNGGGCGGGTTTACCTTGTCACCATCAATGGGTTGCGGGAATACATGAAGCGCAATCTGAAAGAGGTTTTCGGCAATTTCGACAAGTTGAAACAGGGCGCGGCGTATACGGTTTCCTATGCGGAAAAGCTATAAGGGCTAGTGAATATCTGGCCATCCTTCCAATACAGTGGAATTAGGTGGCATTGTGATATTCCGTCACAATGGCTGGTTCATTCCGTGAATCCATCACCACCAACACACCTTGAACTATCCCGACCAACAGAAAGTTCTGTAATGGGCTGACAGGCGATGGCTGCCGGCGGTTTGTTGGTTTGGCATTGCAATTCATCAGACTGGCTTCGGATAACAAATGCAACGTACCGTTTGAGGCTCGCAGCTATATCTTGACGCTTGGCTGAATGAAATTAGCACCAGTCGGGATTTCCCCACCTTCAGGCGTTTTGATGGTGGAAAAATTATGTCAATGGGTACATTCACAGTCATATTGGCGAAGCTATTCAGCGGATCAGATGGCTGCGAGGCAGTGGCTATATAGTGTGCTGGCTGATAGTTAGTGCATCCTGTATGGTTGCGCCCTTCTTCAAAGGATGCCTTGTGTCAAGGCATCACTGGTTGTGGCACATAAAACCCTGGTTTCAAAAGGCAAAAATCTTAAAATTGAAAGTGATACACACTCTTATTTAGATAAGAGCCGTATACTGTATAAGTTAATGATGATGTGGTGATGTCAATGGTTTGCAACTAAAAAAGGCGGATCCGAAGACCCGCCAGACTTGCGAGGGAGTATTATAACTTTTAAGAATTACTAGTTGAGTGTGTAGTGTGCTGATTAAGTCGCTGCCACCAGCGCGTCGGTTCAAACAAAACTGCAAAAATTGTCATTTAAACTTTTTGTTTGTTAATCGAATGAAATTTAGAACCAAACAGCCAACAAGAGCGACTTACACGATGAAAGGCCATTCACCAAGCAGCAAGCAGCAAGCGGAAGTAGTAGGCAAGCGCAGTGATGAAGTGTTGATGGAACTCATCAGCAGCGGAGACCAACAGGCGTTCAGCCATTTGTATTTACGTTACCAACCCAGGTTGGTTAAGTATTGTTCTCGTGTATTGCGGGATGATATTGCTCAGGCTGCTGATCTTGTGGATGAGGCCATGTTTGATGTTTGGCGGTCAGCAGAAAATTTTGCAGGCAGATCCAAAGTTTCGACATGGATTTATTCCATCGCCCGCAACAAGGTTGTGTCGTGGTTACGCAAAACCTCGGAGCTGACGTTGGAAGACGAGTCGATACTGGACGCTATGATTGACCCTGCCGCCAACCCTCATGAGGTATTGGCATTGGATGACATGAAACAGCAGTTGTTGCGACTGATGGATCAACTTACGGATGAGCATCGAGAGGTTATCAGGCTAACTTATTTTGAGGACAAATCAGTCAAGGAAGTTGCCGAAATTCTGGATATTTCCGAAAACACTGTCAAAACCCGAATGTTTTATGCTCGCAAGCGATTGGCGCAATTGCTGGAAAAAGCAGGAATAGTCGGGTTTGACCTTTGATACAGTCAGGAAAGCAATCAATTATGAGCCTATATCCAAGTGGTAGTCCCGTCGAAGAGGCGCATCTCCTTCTTCCTTGGTACATTACCGGAAAATTGAGCGAGCCAGAGCGTAAACTGGTGGAAAGCATGTTGGAGCAGAATGCTGAGTTAAAAGAGGAATATCTCCGCGAACTTAAAATGGTGGATATGATTCGTTCCAATAGCAGCCTTTTGCAGTTAACAGCGGTTGATACGACCCAGCAGCGCTTGGATAAATTGATGAAGCGTATTGAGCGTGAGGAGCAGACAAAGAAAAGCACGTTTCCGGGGCAAATGGTAAGGCAGGCGGATAGAAAAAGGCAACTNTTTGCTTGGCGGGAGTTTTGGCGTAGCCTGTTTCCGCAAGACAGCGGGTTGATGTCGGCGAGGGCAGTCTTTGCTGTATTGTTGCTGGCGCAAGCTGGTTTGATTGGTTGGTTTACCCATTCATACTTCGGCTCGCAAAGCAATATTTATATTACTGCAGATGTTGTTGATAANAAAGCGAAAATACCTGTGGTTAGTGGTATGATCCTGTTGATAAGCTTCAATGAGTCTGCCCGAATGCGGGAAGTGCGGGATTTTCTGAAGCAATGGAATGCCCATATTGTGGATGTANNGCCGGATGCAAGCAACTTGTTCAGGATTGAAATCAAGGACGTGCCTGCTTCTGACCAGCGATCGGAGTCGATTTTGCAGCAGATCCGACAGAATCAGGTGTTGATTGGTTTCGTCGGACGGGAGTTCTAATTCCTGCCTGCTTTTTCTTCATGGTCTCGTTATACTGTTACCCGCAATTCAGTAGCCCGGATATACCATGCAATCTTTTCATTCTTCTTTTATCCCGTCTATTTTATCATTACTGCTTGTAGCCTGTAGTGGTGCTTCCGTCAAATATAAAGTTTTAGGCACTGCTGAAGATTCAGGGGCATGCCAAATTAACGAAAATATTTGTGTTGCCACTTATCAGTTTCGTCCTGTTAATTATGANAAAGACGAAATGTTGATCACTTATAATAGCCAAAAGCCATCGGAAATAGCCGATGCTGTATTGAANAAATACAAATTGCGGGCTAAACGCAGTGACAACTTAGATTCCATTAACACGACCATGATTACAGCGGCCACCAATGGGCAGGATCCGTATGATCTGGTTAAGGCGATCAAGCATAATGANAAAGAAGTGGACGCCAATACCAGCAACTTTTTCACTACTGCGGCAATCCAGACCGGTGGTATGCCTATTTGGCCATTGGGGCTGACGGGAGTGGGCGCNGCNCGGCAACGTACTGCGGGTGGTGGGGTGATCATTGGTATGATCGATACGCCAATCGACATTGACCATACTGCATTACATTCCACCATTGACCGCATTGATTTGGTTCCCCAAGGCGATGCGCTTAATCGTCTGCATGGCACGGAAGTGGCGGGTATCTTGATCAGCCGAAATTCGCTTATTGGTATTGCTCCGGATGCGCTGTTGGTTGCCATCAGCGCTTTCAGCACCAACCCGAGCAATCCGGATGAACGCCGCAGCAATTCAGGCCTGATCGCCAAAGCTTTGGAAATAGCCATGCAGAAGAACGTGCAAGTGCTGAACCTGAGTTTTGANGGCCATTCAGATCCATTGGTGGACAGAATGGTGGAGGCTGCCGTGCANAAAGGCATTGTGGTGGTTGCTTCCGCTGGCAATGGAGGNCCAGGAGCACAACCGGCTTATCCGGCGGCGTTGCCAGGTGTTATTGCCGTAACTGCGGTGGATCAGACGGAAAATGTCTTCAGCCGGGCGAACCGGGGTGATTACATCGATCTCGCAGCACCNGGGGTCAGCGTTTTGACAACTGCGCCGCGTGATTCTTTCCGCACCGCCAGCGGCACTTCGATGGCGGCTGCGCATGTCAGTGGTTTGATCGCCTTGATGAAATCGTTGAATCCGGCGTTCAATCCCGAGTGGCTCAACTTTACCGCGACTGATTTGGGCCAGCCGGGAAGGGATAGCGATTACGGCTACGGCCTGATCAATGCGGAACGGGTGCTGTCAGCGTATTAGCCTATTTCCCAAAAGTTTGATCTGGAGCAAGAAAACCTAGTGATGCGGCAACGTTTTGATTTCGCTCAAAGAGATCAACGCTGCCTGCCTTTACGATGACCGCAGTTTTTCGTAAGGAGCATCATAAATGGCACACTTTTTCTCCAGCACCCAAGGCATTGTATTCATGTCCGTCTTTACCATCGTTTTCATTTTGGGTTTTCTGGGTTATCTGGGGTGGAAATTCTATAAGCTTTCCGGCCATAAGCCGCAGCCGGGCGAAAAGACCGGTAAGGCTCAAGCCTTTTCAGCCAACCAATCACGGGCGCGCAGGAAATCGGTGTAAAGCTTGGCTTCCGCGCTGCCAGCGGAGGGCTGCCAGTTATAACGCCATTTGACCAGCGGGGGCAGGGACATCAGGATGGATTCGGTGCGGCCGCCTGATTGTAGGCCGAATAAGGTGCCCCGGTCATACACCAGATTGAATTCCACATAACGGCTCCGGCGGTAAAGCTGGAAGTCACGTTGTATTTCAGTGAAGGGTAGGTTTTTGCGGGCGCTAACGATGGGGCGGTAGGCCGTGATGTAGCTATTGCCGACGCTGCGCAGGAATGCAAAGCTTTTGTCGAATCCCCATTCGTTCAGGTCGTCGAAGAACAGGCCGCCAATGCCGCGCGGTTCGTTACGGTGTTTGAGGAAGAAATAATCATCACACCACTGTTTGTAACGGGCGTACACACCTTCCCCGAATGGGTCGCAGGCGGCTTTTGCCGTGCGGTGCCAGGCAACGCAATCTTCCTCAAAACCGTAGTAGGNGGTCAGGTCAAAGCCACCACCAAACCACCAGACCGGCTCTTCACCCGGTTTCTCCGCGATGAAAAAACGCACATTGGCATGGGAGGTGGGAACCATCGGGTTGTGCGGGTGGATGACCAGCGACACGCCCATGGCCTNGAAGCTGCGTCCTGCCAGCTCCGGGCGCTGCGCCGTGGCAGATGAGGGTAGTTTATCGCCAAATACATGGGAAAAGTTGACGCCGCCTTGCTCAAACACAGCGCTATTGCTGATTACGCGGGTGCGTCCGCCACCGCCGCCGGGGCGTTCCCAAGCATCTTCCGCAAAGCCTGCCCCGCCGTCTTCAGCCGCCAATTGGCTGCAAATGTCATCCTGCAAGGTCAGCAGGTAATCTTTGACGGCGGCAATATTCACAAGCGGCATGGGGCGTCCTTGTTTGGTTGCAAAACTCCCTATTGTAGCTGGAAAAGAAAGCTATGTGGGTCAGTATGGCTTTATTCCAATATAGTTTCCTGGCGGACTATAGTTGCATACCCATATTTGGCTGTTATCTGAACAAGCTGTGCGGGCGCAGCCGATATTGAGCGTTGTGCTCCAGACCATTTGTGTGTAATGCCCGCAAGGCTTTCCAGCGGCGCAGGTGTCCGTTGCATACGTATAATCCGTTTTCTCTGCGGCCAGTCCTGCGCCGGGCGAGCTGAATCGATTGCCTGGATAGCCCCACCATAATTGCTATACCACGCTAAGTTTTCACCCGTGTTCAGGGTATTTTCGGCTGAAGTGCGGTGAGTTAATTGGCAACCCGTATTGGCAAGGTGATCTACCAGCTTTTTGCGTATTCAGTCAGCTGTTCCGACCAAATTAAAGGGATGGAACCGACCAAAGCCCGTTCTTGGTTATGTATATCCAGCATGCCTGTCATGTCGGGCGGGTCAGTCAGGGTCGTTGTGGTGGGTGTTGGGGCTTCATTCGTGTCGGAAGATGAGCCGCCGCCGCACGCTGTACACAGCAGCGCGAGGCTCAGGATGGAAACGTTGCGCACTTTATTGTCCTCATATCAGGGAATAAAGGGGTTGTAATGGCGCTCCTTGCCGATGGTTGNTGTTGNGCCATGACCAGGAATGACAATTATATCATCACCCAATGGCCACAACTTAGTCTTTATGGAGTCAATCAGTTGGCGATGGTTCCCGCCTGGAAAATCGCTGCGCCCGATTGAACCGTTGAACAGCACGTCCCCTGCGAACACCACGCCCGCCTGACGGTGGACAAACACCACATGGCCGGGCGTATGGCCGGGCGTATGCAATACGTCCAGTGTTTGTTTGCCGAAATGTAGGGTGTCGCCTTCCTGCAGCCAATGGCCGGGAATGAAGGCCTCACAATGCGGCAGCCCGAACTGTCTGGCTTGTAGCGGCAAGGCGTCCAGCCAGTATTGGTCGGCGGTATGNNCGCCGGAAATGGGGATTTGGTAATGCCCGGCCAATGCCAGCGTTGCGCCGACATGATCCAGGTGGCCATGGGTAAGAAAGACGCCGACGGGTTTCAGCTCATGTTGGGCGACGGCGGCGATCAGCTTGTCGGCGTCGCCACCCGGGTCGACGAAAGCGCACTCGTTGGTTTCCTCACACCAGACAAGACTGCAATTTTGTTCGAAGGCGGTGACGGGAATGGTCAGGTACTGCATAGGTTGGCGTGTTTGGTTATTCAGGCCGCAGATTATACGTGGGAATGGAACCTTGCGAAGCATGGTTCAGTAATCCAGAAAATGCTAAAGTACGCACTCTTTGATTTTAGCCCCAATTTCGCCCAAGGATTGACCATGTTAGTCGCTGCCAATATCACCATGCAATTCGGCGCCAAGCCGCTGTTCGACAATGTTTCCGTCAAATTCGGCGACGGCAACCGCTACGGCCTGATNCGTGCCAATGGCGCGGGCAAGTCCACCTTCATGAAAATCCTGTGCGGTTTGCAAGACCCGACCCATGGCAATGTTTCCAAAGACCCGAACGAACGCATGGCCTATCTGCGTCAGGACCAGTTCGCCTACGAAGACCAGCGGGTACTGGATGTGGTGCTGATGGGGCATGAGGAAATGTGGAAAGTGATGGCTGAAAAAGACGCCATCTACATGAATCCGGAAGCGACTGAAGAGGATTATATGCGTGCGGCGGAGCTGGAAGGCCAGTTCGCGGAAATGGACGGCTACACCGCCGAAGCGCGCGCCGGTGAGCTGCTGTTGGCGGTCGGCATCCCCACTGAACAGCACAGCGGNCTGATGAGCCAGGTTGCACCCGGCTGGAAATTGCGCGTGCTGCTGTGTCAGGCGCTGTTCGCCAACCCCGACATCCTGCTGCTCGACGAGCCGACCAACAACCTCGACATCAACACCATCCGCTGGCTGGAGGAAACGCTCAACAACCGCGATTCCACCATGATCATCATCTCGCATGACCGCCACTTCCTGAACCAGGTCTGCACCCATACCGCCGACCTCGATTACGGCAAGATTCAGGTGTACCCGGGCAACTACGACGACTTCATGGAAGCCGCCACCCAAGCGCGTGAGCGGCAGGCCAGCGCCAACGCCAAGGCCAAGGAGCGCATCGCCGAATTGCAGGATTTCGTGCGCCGTTTCTCCGCCAACAAATCCAAGGCCAAGCAGGCCACCAGCCGCCGCAAGCTGATCGAGAAACTCAAGCCGGAAGATGTGAAGCCTTCCAGCCGCCAGTATCCGTGGATTCGGTTCGAATACGACGAGAAAGAGCGCCTGCACCGTTTTGCGGTGGAAGTGGAAGACCTCACCTTCGCCTACGAGAACATGGAAAAGACCCTGATCCGCCACTTCAGCTTCACGGTCGAGGCAGGTGAGAAAATCGCCATCATTGGCGAAAACGGTGTCGGCAAAACCACCTTGCTCAAGCTGCTGGAAGGCAAGCTGGAACCGCAGAAAGGCGGCATCAAATGGGCAGAAAAAGCCCGTTTCTGCACCTACGACCAGGATCATGAGGACGAATTCAAGAGTGGCCGGTCNCTGACTGATTGGATCAGCGAATACGTGCGCAAGGAAGGCTACGAAGGCGAAGACGCCGAAACCCAGATTCGCGGCACGCTNGGCCGTCTGCTGTTCGGCGGCGACACGGTGAAAAAGCCGGTGAAAGTGCTGTCCGGTGGCGAGAAAGGCCGCATGATCTTCGGGCGCATGATGCTGTCCCGCACCAACGTCATGCTGATGGACGAGCCGACCAACCACTTGGACATGGAATCCATTGAATCGCTCAACGGCGCGCTCGACCGCTACGACGGCACGCTGCTGTTCGTGTCACATGACCGCGAGTTCGTCAGCTCGCTCGCCACCCGCATTTTCGATGTGAAAGGCAATGGCGTGATCGTTGACTACCGTGGCACTTACGACGAATACCTGCAAAGCCAGGGCTTGGAATGATCTTGTGCTGATTTATCTGTATTCCGAAGATGAGCCGGAAAAGGCGGCTCTTGCCCTGCAATGCGCCCAGGAAGCGGATTAGGCCAACGACTGTTGCAGCTCGGCCAGTTCCTTGTCGCGGCGGTGGTAGCCGGTTTCCTGGATGAGTTTGGCTGCGGCTTCAATGTGTTCTTTGAAAGAAACCCCTCCTAACCTCCCCTTATCAGGGGAGGAACTGGAAGCGGAGTCCCGCTTGGCTCCTTCCCTGACAAGGGAAGGCGGGGGAAGGGTTTCTTCGGCGTAAACCGGGATTTCCTCCGCCAACAACACCCGCGCCATCTCCAAATGCCAATCCGTCAAATGCAGCCTCATCCCGCTGGGTTCGGCGATTTCGAACACTTCCTGCAAGTCCTGCCGGGCGCGGGCGAAGTCGCGGGTGTGGCGGTGCAGGGCAGCGTGGGCGAGCAGCCCGCGAGGTAAATGATGCTGTGCTCCTGCTGCACGCAAACCGGCTACGGCCTGATCCAGCCACCCTTCGGCTGCGCTCAGGGAACGAGCCTGCTCTTGCCCCTCCCCTGACAAGGGGAGGTTGGGAGGGGTTTCTTCGACAGCCTGTTGCAGATGGGCGCGTCCGAGGGTGAGCTGATCCAAGGCAATGTCTAACAAACGAGCCTGTTTTATAGAAGTTTTAAGGCTAAAATTGGNCCTCTCCAGTATTTTGTCTATGGCTTCCCGGCCAAATAAAANATCACAATAGTAAAAACCCCATATTCCAAAAAGTTTTTCCATACCAGCTTGCTGAATCATGCCTTCCGCTTCCCGAAACAAATCAAATGCTTTTTTGTTTCCGTTCTGACAATAAGCATTTGCAAGACCAACTCGACGGCCAACAGACATCCATGTATCCCCGGACTGGTCGGCGTAGTCCACACTGCGTTGGCCGCTCTCGCGGGCTGCCGCCACCTCGCCGAGGGTGAGTTGCAGTTCGCTGAGGTTACCGGCTTGTGCTGCTGCCTGTTTCCAGTCTTCCTGTTTTACCAGCATATCGAGGCTTGCCTGCATCGGCTCCAGCGCCTCACGCAGCCGCCCCAGGGCATGTAAGCCGAAGCTTGAGCGGTTCAACATCACAGCTTGATCTGATTCTGATAGATTTGCTGAAGGGGTTTTCCATACTTCAGAAAAGAAATGAGAAACAGCAGCTAGGTCATCACTAAATGCTCCGAGCTTACTACAAGCGTAATTATCTCCACTTCGCTCAATACGAGGCCAATAAACATCATCCTCAACCTGCTGATGCAACCCCGCCGCACACCCATGCGCCACCGCACTGAACAGCGGCTGCATTTCCTCCAGCGTGTCGGGCAGTTCCTTCTCCGGCAGGGCTTTGTAGTACCCGTACAGCGTTTCATGCGCCTGCCGCCATGCCTCGGGCTGCTGAGTTTGCAGTTGCCCGCCGAAGTATTCGCGGATCAGCGGGTGGCAGTCGAGGTCAGTGCTGCCGTCATGCTGTGACAGCAGGTGATGTTCTTCGCGCAACCCGGCAATCGCGTCCAGCCNAGTCGTCTGGTCGATGCCTGCGCTCAGGTGGGNGATTTGCGCATCCCACAGGACTTGCAGCACTTCCTGACCAATCGGGTGGTCGAACAAACCCAGCAGGTGCAGCAAGGCCAGTTCCGGCCATGCTCGNNGGGTCAGCAGTAAACCACTCTGGTAGGCTTGCATGACCTTGAAGGCGTGGCGGCTTTCCTGACTGCCGGAGGGTTTGACCAGCGCCTTGAGGGTGTCGCGCCTGTGCACATCGCCCTGATAGCGTAGCCGCAGCACATTGCCCAGCAGGTTGAGGGCGAGGGCGTGGCAGCCGTATTCGCGCACCGCTCTGTTGAGTTCGGTTGGCTGACCTTGCACGCCGAGGGATTTCAGCAGCCTGACCCCATCGGCAGGGGCAAGGTTTTGCAGGTCATGGGCAATGACGTGGGCGCGATCAGCCAGCTCATGCACGGCGATGCGGGTGGTGATAATGCACAGGCCGTTGTTGTGCCCCGCCAGACTTTTCAGCAACTGGCGGATCGCCCGATCCTTGAGTTCGCCGCGCATCCCGCTACCGGCATGTTGCAGCGGCTCCAGCCCATCCAGCACCAGCACGCAGCGCTGGCGGCGCAGCAGCTCGGCGAGGTGTTCGCCCCGGTCTTCCTCAGTGGTAAAGCGCTCACGGGTGGAGCCGAGTTTCGCAAACGCATGGGTGAAAAATGGGGTGGCGGAGGTTTGTTTGTCTTCCGCCGAGCCTTGCGAGTAGAACGACCAGGCGATCAGCGCGTCGATGCCTGAGGTGTGGTCGAGCCAATGGCGCAGCAGCTTGGTCTTGCCGGTGCCGCCGGGGGCGATGAACTGGATGATGCGGGTGGTGTTGCCTGCCCAAGCCCCATTCAGCAATTGCAACTCGGCGGCGCGCCCAAAGAATTCGCCTTTGACAGTAGGCAAGCGGTCAGAGTGAAACAGTGCAATATGCTGCTTTGCACCTAACGCTGGCTTGGTAACGGCCAACTCGCCCCACAAGTGTTTGTAGAGACGTGTGTAGCCCTGCGCTTCACTCAGATCAAAATATGAAAAACCGAAAATGGCATCTGGAATAAATGCTTTGTCTGCTGAAGCGAAAACGATGGGTACAAACTTAGTGTTGAGCGATTCGTTGCGATAAAGCTGGTTCAGCAACAGCATGCCTTCCCATTTGACGCCTGCCCCCTTGCCTTTTGCCTCCCGTTGTTCGACGCGTTTTTGGTAGGTTTCCGTACACACCAGAATGACATGATCCGCATCCTGCATGTGCCGCAACATCCATAACGGCCAGCCTTCATCTGGCGTAGGATTATATTGGTCAATGTCGCAATCGACACCACTTTCCCGTAGTCGGTTGGACAAATCCAGCACCCGCTGGCTATGTTTCGGCGAATCATGACTGTAACTGATAAAAACTTTCGGCATGTGAGCAAGCCCTGGTCACACTAACGGCAGGCTCAATCATAGCGTATAGCGGAAATTTCGTTTGGCCTGTTATTTATTGGTGACTACTTTGGTACTCTCTGCCGCCGACGTGTTCCTTTTTTCGCCCTGTTTCCGTGCCTATATTTGACTTAAGCGATAAGTTTATTTTCAACATGTTGATAATTCGCAATATGTGATGCGCCTCTGTGGTGCATGGAATAGCCCTCTTCTATCCCTTTTCGGCTATGCCCCTATCTCTTTTGTTGTGCGATGCAATATAAAAGTTTGATCCATGTCATTATTGCGCCGCACCATTCTTAGTAACGTGAATGTCATATTAGGATCGCAGGACTTTCACCGTGGTAAATGCTCTCTTTACTGCCGATATGGGCGTGGCGTTGGGCTACATGCTCGTCTTAGGGGTAACCCTGGCTGTATTACTGGCTATCGCCAATAAGTTTCTGTTCGTTTACGAAGACCCGCGTATTGACGAAGTGGATTCCGCCCTGCCGCACGCCAACTGTGGCGCTTGCGGAGAAGCTGGTTGCCGTGTCTTCGCCGAAAAGCTGATTGCCGGTGCAGTTAGCCCCGCCCAATGCACGGTCAATGCGCCGGAAAACAATGCCGCCATTGCCAATTTCCTCGGCGTCGATCTCGGTGATCAGGAAAAACGGGTGGCGCGGCTGGCCTGTGCGGGCGGCAACCATGTCGCCTACATGCGCGCGCAATATTCCGGCCTGCAATCCTGCCGGGGCGCGGCCATGGTCGGCGGCGGCGGCAAAGGCTGCGCCTGGGGCTGTCTCGGCATGGGCGATTGCAAGGATGTCTGCGAATTCGGCGCGATCAGCATGGACAAAAACGGCCTGCCGGTCGTCGACGTCACGAAATGCACCGCTTGCGGCGATTGCGTCGATGTCTGCCCCAAACAATTGTTTGGACTGCACCCCATCAGCCACCAGTTATGGGTGGCCTGCAAGAACCTGCACCACGGTAATGAGGCAGAAGCCGAATGCGGGGTCGCCTGCACCGCCTGCGAGCGCTGCGCCAATGATTCNCCCGAAGGCTTGATAACGATCAGGGACAACCTGGCGATCATTGATTACAGCAAGAATTCCCTGGCCTCCAAGGTCAGCATTCAGCGGTGCCCGACCGGTGCCATCGTCTGGCTGGATGACAAAGGGAACATTGAAAAAGGCCAGAAGGCAAAAGCCGTCATCAGAAAACAGGCTTTGCCGGTCGTCGGCCACGCGTAACCCTTTAAAAATTCTTTCCGTGAGGCAGTCAAAATGTTCGGAAGCAAGAAACCAGCAAAACCTACCGTCAAGTACCCCGGTACGCGCATGGCGATGGACGGCAACGCCGCCGTCATCATGTGTGAACGCGAGGCATCTGACGCGGCGGGCGCATACCCCATCACCCCTTCCACCCAGATGGGCGAATACTGGGCGGAAGAGGTGGCGAAGGGTCACATCAATACTTCCGGCCAGCCGCTGATTTTCGTCGAGCCGGAGTCCGAACACGCTGCTGCTGCCGTGACTGCCGGTATGTCCATGACCGGTTTGCGCGCCACCAACTTCTCCTCAGCGCAGGGTGTGGCATTCATGCACGAATCGCTGTATGCAGCAGTGGGCAAACGTCTGCCTTACGTGTTGAATATCGGTTGCCGCGCGATTACCAAGGCCAGCCTCAACGTGCACTGCGGGCATGATGACTACCACTGCATCGACGACACCGGTTTCTTCCAGATTTTTGCCAAGAATGCGCAGGAAGCCGCTGACTTGAACCTGATTGGGCGCAAGATTGCCGAACTGTCGCTGACGCCTGCCGCCGTGGCGCAGGATGGCTTCCTTACTACTCACCTGATCGAGCCGCTGCAAGTGCCGGAACGTGCGCTGATCGATGAATTCCTCGGCAGCCCTTCCGACATGATTGACTGCCCAACCCCGGCGCAGGAAATGATCTACGGNCCGAAACGCCGCCGTGTCCCTGAAGTGTGGAGCGTCGACAACCCGATGGTTGCCGGTACGGTACAGAATCAGGACGCCTACATGCAGGCCACTGCCGCGCAGCGNCCGTACTTCTTCGACCATATCCGCGACCTTTCCGAAAAAGTGATGGCGGAATATGCCAGCCTGACTGGTCGTTACTATGGCCGTATTGCCGAATACCGTTGCGATGATGCGGACTACGTCATCCTCGGCCAGGGCAGCATGATCGTGCAGGCTGAAGCCGTCGCCGATTACCTGCGCGACACCCGCAAGCTGAAAGTCGGCGTGATCAACCTGACCATGTACCGCCCGTTCCCCGGCGATCTGGTCAGCAAGGCACTGAAAGGCAAGAAAGGCTGCGTGGTGCTGGAACGTACCGACCAGCCATTGGCCGAAGACCTGCCCATCATGCGTGAAGTGCGTGCTTCCCTCACCAAGAGCATCGAAAACGGCACGGTCAGTCGTGGCGAACTGCCTTACCCGCTGTACGCCAGCTACAAACCGGGCGAAGCACCTGCGCTGTACTCCGGCTGCTACGGCCTCGGCAGCCGCGACCTGCAACCGGAAGGCATTATCGGCGCGGTCGAAAACATGCTGCCGGAAGGCAAGCACAAGCGTTTCTTCTACCTCGGCATCGACTTCTTCCGTGACGCCGCGACGCCGCGTCAGGAAGTGTATTTCAGCGAACTGTTGAGCCGTTACCCGCAGATCAAGGATCTGTCGGTCTACGGCAGCGAAAACCCCAACCTGATGCCGAAAGGTTCCATCACTGTGCGGATGCACTCCGTCGGCGGCTGGGGCGCAATCACCACCGGCAAGAATCTGGCGATGACGTTGTACGACCTGCTTGGTTTCGACATTCGCGCCAACCCCAAATACGGTTCCGAGAAGAANGGCCAGCCGACCACGTACTACCTGTCCGCCGCGCCGGAACCGATCCGCCTCAACTGCGAATACCACTACGTTGACGTGGTGCTGTCGCCTGACCCGAACGTATTCCAGCATTCCAATCCGTTGCACGGTCTGGACAAGGATGGAGTATTCATCATCCAGAGCAACCTCGATTCGCCGCAGGAAGTGTGGGCGCAAATCCCGCGTCAGGCGCAGAAATACATCGTCGATCATGGCATCCGTGTGTTCTACGTCGATGGCTTCAGGATTGCGCGTGAGGAAGCTTCCAACGCCGAACTGCAATTCCGTATGCAGGGCAACGCCTTCCAGGGCGCGTTCTTCGCCGCTTCCCCGCTGATGGAGCGCAATAACATGACCCGCGACACCCTGTTTGCCGCGATTGAAAAGCAGTTGCGCGACAAGTTTGGCGGCAAGGGCGCGCGCGTAGTCGAAGACAACCTGAAAGTCGTGCGCCGTGGCTTCGATGAAATCGTCGAGATCACCGACAAGCAAGTCGGCGTCACCCCGGATACAGTACGCAAACAGGCCAGCAGTCTGCCGATCATGCTCAAGCAACTGCCGGAAGGCGACGGGCGTGTTTCTGACATCCACCGTTTCTGGGAACAGACCGGCAGCTTCTATATCGCAGGCAAGGGCAGCGGCAATCTGGCCGACCCGTACATGGCCACCGGCTTGATGCCGGTCGCAACCGGTTTCTACCGCGACATGACCCAGATCCGTTTCGAATACCCCGAATTCAAGCCGGAAAACTGCACTGCCTGCGGCAACTGCTACAGCGTCTGCCCGGATAGCGCGATTCCAGGGCTGGTCAACTCCGCCAGCGAAGTCTTCAATGCCGCCATTACCCGCATTGAAATCGGCGGCAATCCGACCCGCTTCCTGCGCCGCGAAGTCCGCACGGTCGAAAAGAAACTGCGCAGCCTGATCGACGACAACGGTGAAGCCGCCAACGTCAACCAGCTCATCGACCATGCCGTGCTGGAAACGCTGGCCGAGTCCGAGCTGGAAGGCAAGGAAAAGGAAAGTCTGGAACGCGAATTCGGGCGTCTGCTCGAAGTCATCGGCGACTTCCGTTTCGCCATCACCAAGCCGTACTACACCAACCGCGAGAAAAAGCAGAAAGGCAGCGGCGGGTTGTTCGCCGTCACCCTCAACCCCTACACCTGTAAAGGCTGTATGGAATGTATCGAAGTCTGTGACGATGGCGCATTGGTCGCCGAGCCGCAAACCGCCGAAAGCGTGGAGCGGATGCGCAAGGAATGGAAATTCTGGCTCGACTTGCCTACCACCAGCCCGGATTTCAGCCGTATCGATGATCTGGACGAAAAGGTTGGTGCGCTGGAAACCCTGCTGCTCGACAAGCACAACTACCACGCCATGATGTCCGGCGATGGCGCGTGCCTGGGTTGCGGTGANAAAACCAGTATCCACCTGTTCACCGCTACCGTGACGGCCTTGCTGCAACCGCGAGTCAAAGTGCATCTGGAAAAGATCGACAAGCTGATCAATGCGCTGGAAACCAAGGTGCGTATGGAGCTGGCAAGCAATATCGACCTCGGCAACACCGCCGCTTTCCGCAACGCTATCGACAACAATCAGGAACATGACCTGACACTGGGCATTCTGTCGCATTCACTGGAGGCAGGTGGCCATACCCATCCGCTCAATCAGGCATGGCTGAAAGACATTACCAAGCTGCTGGATGCGCTGCGCAGCCTGNNGAAGTGGAAGTACACCGAAGGCCAGACCAACCANGGTAGTGCCGAAATGGGCATTATCAATGCCACCGGCTGTACTTCCGTATGGGCGTCCACCTTCCCATTCAACCCGTACCCGTTNCCGTGNGGTAACCATTTGTTCCAGGATGCGCCATCGATGGCAATGGGTATCTTCGAAGGCCACATGGCGAAAATGGCGGAAGGCTTCAAGGCAATCCGCAAGGCCGAGCTGATCATTGCCGACAAGTACGACCCGGCTGAACACGACAACTTCCTGACCTACTTCAACTGGAAAGCTTTCAGCGATGAAGAATGGCGGCTGTGCCCGCCGGTGGTGGCTGTCGGTGGCGATGGCGCAATGTACGACATCGGGTTCCAGAACCTGTCACGGGCGCTGATGTCGGGGATGCCGATCAAGGTGCTGGTGCTGGATACCCAGGTGTATTCCAACACGGGTGGCCAGGCGTGTACCTCCGGCTTTATCGGCCAGGTTTCCGATATGGCGCCTTACGGCAAGGCGTGGAAAGGCAAGACCGAAATCCGCAAGGAAATGAGCCTGATCGGTATGGCGCACCGCACATCCTTCGTGTTGCAAGCCTCCATTTCCAATATGACCCACATGATCGAAGGTTTCATTGACGGTCTGAACAGCCGCCGCCCGGCCTTGTTCAACATCTACGCCGTGTGCCAGCCGGAACATGGCGTGGCCGATGACGCCGCCGAACAGCAGAGCAAGCTGGCGGTCGAATCGCGCGCCTACCCCTTGTTCCGCTTCGACCCGGATGCCGGTGAAACCCTGAAAGACTGTGCGAGCATCGAAGGCAACCCGTTCGTGGATGCAGACTGGCCGACCTACGCGCTGGAATACACCGACGANAAAGGCAAGGCCGCCAGCATGAAAGTACCGATGACTTTCGCCGATTTTGCCCTGACTGAAGGCCGTTTCCGCAAGAGCTTCCGCAAAGCGCCGCCGGAAACCTGGAACGGCAATATGGTGCAGTTGCACGACTTCATCGAACTGGACGAAGACGAGCGCGACGGCAAGTTCCCGTACATCTGGGCAGTGGACGGCAAGAACCGCCTGATGCGGGTGCTGGTGGCGCAGGAAATCGTGGCTTCGACCGAAGAGCGCCGTACTTTCTGGCATCAATTGAAATCGCTGACAGGTGTGGATCAGGTAGTTGATCTGGATGCGATCAAACTGCAAGCCAAGGCCGAAGTCGCCCAGCAACTGACCGCTACTTTGATGGGAATGGCGGCACGCAGTGTTCCGGCCAATCTGTTGGCCAGCGGCGGTAATGGCGCACTGGCTCCGGCGGCATCCAATGGTGCTGCCGCCAATGCCGCCGATTACGAGCCGGTCTGGGTGGAAACGCCGGAATGCACCGGCTGTGACGAGTGCATCAATATCAATCCGGGCATCTTTGCTTACAACGACGCCAAGAAAGCCATCGTCATCAATCCGCAGGGCGGNCCTTTCAAGGACATCGTGAAAGCGGCTGAAAAATGCACGGCAGGCTGCTTGCACCCTGGCACTCCGCACAACCCGAACGAACCCGGCCTCGACAAGCTGGTGGCACGGGCGGCGAAGTATCAGTGAGTGTTGTTAAGGGGAGAAAACATGCTTGCTCTGTTTGACAAATTGCGCAAAGGCCGCTTTTCACACGGCATCCATCCGCATTACCACAAGGAAGCGACCCANGGGAAAGCCATCAAGCGGCTGGCTTTCCCACCGCGCCTGATCGTGCCGGTGATGCAACACATTGGCAGACCTGCCAAACCCATCGTCAAGGTGGGCGAGGAAGTGGTGCGTGGGCAGGTGATCGCCGAAGCGGATGGTTTTCTGTCCGTGCCGGTGCATGCGCCTGCCACCGGCATCGTTCGTGACATCGGCCTGATGGCGAGTGCGGCAGGNCCTCGGGTGCTGTCGATTGTGATCGATGTGTACAAGGCTGCCTCCCAGCAGGTGCTGTACGGCGAGCCGGTGGAGCCGGAAACGCTGACCCGGGCGGAGCTGATCCAGCGCGTACAGGCGACCGGCCGNGCCGGGCTGGGTGGGGCGGCTTTCCCTTCGCATGTGAAACTGAAAATCCCCGCCAGCAAGACGGCGCACACGCTGGTGGTGAATGGCTGTGAATGCGAGCCCTACCTGACCTGCGACCATCGGGTGATGCTGGAACAACCACAGGATTTGCTGCAAGGCATCCGCTACGCACTGCGAATCACCGGAGCAGAACGGGCTATCGTCGGCATTGAAGATAACAAGGCGGATGCTGCTGCTGCACTCAAAGCCGCCTTGCGCCCTGATGACCGGATTACGGTGGAACTGGTGGAAACCAAGTACCCGCAGGGTGCGGAAAAGATGCTGCTGAAATCGCTGCTAGGCGTGGAGGTGCCGGAAGGCGGCCTGCCCATTGACCTGGGGATCGTCGTTAATAACGTCGGTACTCTGGCGCAACTGGGTAGGCTGCTACCGTCTGGCGAAGGGCTGATTGAGCGCGTGGTCACCATTACTGGCTACAACGTCGATATGCCCAGGGCTGGCAACTACTTGGTGCCGATTGGTACGCCGGTGCGTTTCATCCTCGAACAAATNGGGGTGGAAGCCGATCACGAGAAAGTCATACTCGGCGGTAGNATGATGGGCGCTTCCCTGGCCTCGCTGGATGTGCCGATTACCAAGGGCACTTCCGGCGTGTTGGTGTTTCGCCGAACCTTCATGGATGGCGAAAATACCGAAGCGGTTTACCCTTGCATCAAGTGCGGGCGTTGCGTGGATGCCTGCCCGATGCATCTGAACCCGGCGCAGATGGGCTGGCTGGCGGGTAAACGCCAGTACGAACTGATGGAAACCGAATTCCACCTCAAAAGCTGTTTTGAATGCGGCTGTTGCAGCTTCGTGTGCCCGTCGAATATTCCGCTGGTGCAGTACTTCCGCATCGCCAAGGCGGTTAACCGCGAACTGAAGGAGAGGCCGCCTGATGGTGAATAAACACGTCGTTTTGCACACCGCCCCACATGTGAAAAAGCCGCAGGATGTGCCGACCATTATGCGCAATGTGGTGTATGCGTTGCTGCCGATTGTGGCGTATGCGGTATACCAGTTCGGCATCAGTGTACTGGCATTGGTCATTGTCACCACGCTGGCTTGTCTTGGTACTGAGCGTTTCTTCGGCTGGATGGGCGGCAAGCCTAATTCGCTGGGGGATTGGTCTTCCACCATTACCGGCATTCTGCTGGCGCTGACGTTGCCGCCGGGTTTTCCACTGTGGATGGGGGCGCTGGCCGGGATTGCGGGGATTGCCATCGGCAAGGCGGTGTTCGGCGGGATCGGTTTCAACGTGTTCAACCCGGCGCTGGTTGGGCGGGCGTTCGTGCAGGCGGCGTTTCCGGTGGCGATCACCACCGGNACGCCAGCGTTTTTCAGCGGGCGCTTTACCGAGTTTGTGCCTTCCACCCTGACCCTGCCATTCCTGATTCCACCGGAAACAGCTGAGTGGGCGAAACAGGTGGCGGTGGATGGGTTTAGCGGTGCCACGCCGCTGGCGTTGTACAAATTCCAGCATGTCGCCACCGCGCCGCTGGATTTGTTCAGCGGGGCAGTGGCAGGTTCGGCNGGGGAAACTTCCGCCATCCTGATCCTGCTGTGTGGTTTGTATCTGATTGTGCGCCAGATGATGAACTGGAAGATTCCTGCATGGATTTTTGTCGGCGTGTTGGCGACTTCCGGAGTGTTGCACCTGATCAATCCGGCCAAATGCGCTGATCCGCTGTTCATGCTGTTTTCCGGCGGACTGATGCTGGGGGCGATGTTCATGGCTTCCGATATGGTGGGTTCGCCGCTGACGCCGCGCGGGGTCATGATCTACGGTTTGCTGATCGGTGGCCTGACGGTGGTGATCCGCGTCTACGGCAGTTTGTCGGAGGGCATCATGTACGCCATTCTGCTTGGCAATGCCGCCACCCCGTTGATTGACGCCTTCACCCAGCCAAGGCTGTTTGGTGCGCTACCGAGGAAGAAATCCGCATGAGCAGCAAAACAAGTATGGCGATGATCGCCACGCTGGGGTTTGTGACCGCGCTGTCCGGTTTCCTGATTGTGACGGTGTTCCGGCCACCAAACCGGCGATTGAGGAAAACAAGCGTCTGGCTATCCAGCAAACCGTGCTGGAGGTGATCAAGGGCGCGACCGCCGCCAGACATTTCGTCATCAATGGGCAAGGTGAGCTGCTGGAGGCCGCCCCCGGCATGAAAGGCGTCAATGTGTACGCCGGTTACGATGCGCAGGGCAAACTGCTGGGGGTCGCGGCGGAAGGCGGCGCACAGGGTTATTCCGGTTCGGTCGACGCCATTTACGCCTACACCCCGGCGTGCGAATGCATCACTGGCGTCAAGGTCATCAAGCAGACCGAAACGCCGGGGTTGGGCGACAAGACCATTACCGACAAGAACTTCGTCGCCAACTTCGAGCATCTGGAGGCGAAGCTGGATACGGCGGGCAAGGCGCTGGCCAACGCCATTGTCGCGGTCAAGCATGGCTCCAAGCAGCATCCGTGGGAAATCGACGCCATCAGCGGCGCGACCATTTCCTCCAAGGCCATCGCCAAGGGGCTGAACGGCAGCGCGCAGGAAGTGTTGCCCAAGGTCGTTCCCCTGCTGTCCACCCTTGCAAGCAAAGCCACGCGTGAAGGAGCCAAGCCATGAGCCTGATCAAACAGGATGACCGTATTACGCTGGACACCTTCCTCGAAGGCGTCTGGCGCGAAAACCCGGTGTTCGTGATGATGCTGGGGATGTGCCCGACCCTGGCCGTCACCAACTCGGCCACCAACGCTTTGGCGATGGGGGTGGCGACCACCTTCGTGCTGATTGCCTCCAGCCTGCTGGTGTCGCTGTTCCGCAACCTGATCCCGTCGGAAGTGCGGATTGCGACTTACATCGTGATCATCGCCACCTTCGTCACCATCGTCGACTACACCATGCAGGCGGTGAGCCAGCCGCTGTACCACGCGCTGGGCGCTTTCATCCAGCTGATCGTGGTGAACTGCATCATCCTCGGGCGGGCGGAAGCCTGCGCTTCACGCAACAAACCGGTGAAATCGATGGTGAATGCGACGGGCATGGGTCTGGGTTTCACGCTGGCGCTCTTGAGCCTTGGCAGCGTGCGCGAACTGCTGGGCAGCGGCTCATTATTCGGCCTGCCGCTGTTCGGTGAGCATTTCCAGCCGTGGGTGGTGATGGTGCTGCCGCCGGGCGGGTTCCTGGTGCTGGGCGGCTGGCTGCTGCTGTTTGAATGGCTGAAAACCCGTAGGCAGGCTCAATCACAAACCGTGGGAGGCGTGGCTCATGAACACTGACAGCGTTACCTTCATCTTTTTCAATTCGGTGCTGGCCAATAACTTTGTGCTGGCGATGTTCCTGGGGCTGTGCCCGTTTCTCGGCGTATCCGGCAAGCTGAATACGGCGTTGCCGATGGGAATTGCGACTTCCTTCGTCATGCTGGTCAGCTCGGTGTGCGCTTATTTTCTGAATGAATTGCTGGTGGCGTTCAATATTGAATACCTGCGCCTGATCAGCTACATCGTGGTGATCGCCTCCGCCGTGCAACTGGTGGAGATGACCCTGAAGAAACTCAGCCCGGCGTTGTTCCGCGCACTGGGGATTTACCTGCCACTGATCACCACCAACTGCGCGGTGCTGGGCGTGGCGCTGTTCCAGACCGCCAAGGAATACAACTTCATCCAGTCGTTTGCGTATGCCGGTGGCGCGGGCGCGGGTTTCACCCTGGCGCTGCTGCTGATGGCGGGTCTGCGTGAGCGGCTGGAGCTGGCGAAACTGCCGAGTGTGACGCAAGGGGCGGCGTTGAGCCTGATCCTGGGCGGTTTGCTGTCGCTGGCGTTCATGGGCTTTGCAGGGTTGGGGGCGGAATGATGCGGGATTATGTGATTGCCATGCTGGCGCTGCCGGTGTTGTTGCTGGCGTGGATTGTGGTGCAGCGGATTGTGCGCGAATACGCCTTGCGCCATCCCGAGTTCGACGCCACGGGAAGAAGGCGGCGGCTGTGGCTCGTCATGCGGATGCAGTGGCAAGGGCGCGTGCAAGAACCGTGGACACTAACAAATTTTGGAGAGGACTTTATGACTGAAGAAACTGTTGGCGTCACCTGCCAGGCGACCCTTAAGGCCAGCACCCGCATTACCAGCGGCAACACGGACGAGGTGCGCGAACTGGTGTTGAATGTGGATGAACCGGCGTTCCGGGCATTGGCCGGGCAGAATGTCGGCGTGCTGGTTCCGCCGCATCCGTTCGGCAACCCATTCCATCACCGCTATTACAGCGTGGTGTCGGCGCAGCCGAGTGGCGAAGGCACTGACATCGAGATTCTGGTGCGGCGCTGTTCCTACATCGATGAAATATCGGGCGAGGAATACCCCGGCATTGCCTCCAGCTTTCTGTGTGATGCAGCACCTGGCAAGCAGATTACCCTGACCGGNCCGTACAAGGCGCCGTTCAAGGTGCCCGCCGATAAATCCAGCAACCTGCTGATGGTCGGCACGGGCACCGGGATTGCGCCGTTCCGTAGCCTGATCAAGTCGGTGTATGCGCAGCACGGCGGCTGGCAGGGCAAGGTACGGCTGTTCTATGGCGCGAAAAGCGGTCTGGACAACCTGTACATGAATGACCAGAACCATGATCTGGCCAACTACTACGACGAAGCCACTTTCGAGGCGTATCAGGCGATCAGCCCGCATTCCTATGCGGATGTGGCGGAAACGCTGGGTAAAAGCCTGTCACAGAATGGCGCGAAAACCTGGGTGCTGATGCAGATGCCGAACACTTACGTCTACCTCGCCGGGCTGAANAAACAGGTGGCGGTGCTGGACAAGGTGATGGGTGAGCTGGCGGGTTCGGTGGCCAACTGGCAGGCATTGAAAAGCCGGTTGCAGGCCGAGGGGCGCTGGGCAGAGTTGACTTACTGATCAGGTAAACGGGTTCACAATCCGCACGTTGCCAATGATTCGCCCATCCTGCATGTCTTCCGAAAACAGGATGGTACAAGCACTTTTTGNTGCCATGCGCACGATCAGCGAATCCCAGAATGAAAAACTGTGCAGGCGGTGCATATCAATCGCTTGCACAATGTCTTCCGGTGCAATGCTGAATACATCCATTCGGGAACTAAGCAGTTCGATCTTGCGGCGGGCGGTTTCCACTGGCACAGAGAGTTTGCGGGTTGCAGCGGCAAAATATTCCTGTAGCACCTGCGTGGAAATGACGGCATTGCCGGTTTGCCAACCCGATTTCAGCAGGGCAATGGCTTGTACCTGTTTTGCAGATTCTTTGCCGTCATCGGTATAGAGCAGGATATTGGTGTCGAAAAACTACGTTCTTTCATGCAGTTCATCCCGGTTGAACTTCCAACCCTGTGAATTACCTTGTCCTGACAGGGCAACAAACTCATCAAAATCCGTTTCGGCTTTTTGCTGACGGGTCAGGTTTTCCAGATACTCGCGGATGATCTGGTTCAGGCTCTTGCCCATGTCGGATGCGATCTTGCGGGCATCGTTGACCAGTTTGTCATCAACGGAAAGGGTGATGTTCATGGCACAGCCTCCGTGTACACGTAATATGTGTATATTGTAGTGTGTTTACGTTGGTTTCAAGTCAGTGTGGATGAAATGTATAAATCGTATTACACCAAAACAGCGGTTAGCCCAGCTGACCCATTAGCCTCTACTGTTGACGGCGGTTAGAAATGGGGGATTACCATGGAAAACGCGCCTGCATCGGGGTGGCGTAGTACAGGTAAAAGCCAATAATGGCCAGCCCGATCAGCAGCGAACTCCCACTGATGAGCCATAGCAGGATTTTCAGGAATTTCGTGATCATTCCAGGATAACTCGCTTGGCCTTGATAATTGCGCAGCGGGTGTCCAGCCACCAGATACAGAGGCAGCCTGCGGCATACATCAGGATGTCGTAGGCGCTGAAACTGGTTCCCAGCACCACCCGCGCCCAGCCGGTCAGTTGCAGCACATCCGCCAGCCGGAATAGCTGCGCCAGTTCAACCGCACAGGCGAAGATGAAAACACCCAGTGCCAGGCGTTTTGCCTCCACGTTCCAGAACGCTTTCACCGCACAATACACCAGCATCACCACCAAAAAATCGCCGAAATAGGCGCGGATGAAATGCAGATGGTTAAGCTGGGTGGCAATGATGGCCTCCACCGCAAACAACGCGATGGCAGCCAGCAGCCAGGGTAAATGTAAACGCATGGGTCCCCTCTTCGTCGGTCTGGATAGTGGCCGAATGGGTCAGCACAGGCGGCCATTATCGGCGCAAGCTTTGCAGATAATATGCAAGCTTGCCGTATCTTTTATGAATGCGATTTTCTGCTTTATAGAACCCAGCGGTGTTCCCGATAGCCCGTCTGATCCAGCCGCCGCGCCAGTTCCGGCAGATGGCAGGTGGGCACCGCCGGGAACAGGTGATGTTCGATGTGGAAAAACATGTTGTAAAACAGCAGGCTTTTCCACGGCGAGCGCAAGGTGCGGGCGTTGTTCCAGCTCTCGGTTGCGCAATCATGGTGGACTGTCCACACCGCGAAGAAGGCGGACAGGCAATAAGCCACCAGCATCAGCAGGCTGTGGGTTTGCAGGACGGTATTCTCCAGCCATCCCCAGATGGCACCCAGGATGATTGCGTTCCCCAGCAGTTCTGCGCGAATCCAGCGCTTTTGGCGGCGGCTGGCGAACCGCCATGCGTCGAGGTGCAAGCGCAGAGGGAATAGCGGCCTTTCAGCAAGGTTTCCCATAAGCCTTGCCGGGCGACACTGCCTTCCACATCCTGTTCGCCCAGGCAAAAGCGGTGATGGCGCAAATGGGTGACCTGCACGGCATGCAGGGAGCCGAGCATGAGCAGGCTCAGGCAAAACATCACGCCATCCGTCACCCGGCGCGGCAGGCCGATGGCGTAATGGAAGGCATTGTGGGTGACGCGCAAGCCGGTGAGGAAAAAGTAAAAGGCCGCCAGCCAGCCCAACGCATGCCACCCCTGCCCGATGCTGAACCATTCCAGCGCCAGCCAGGGTAACGGCAGGCTCAGTTCCTTGAGGATTTCCCAGGTGTTGTAGCGCGCAAGGTCACGCCAGGGGACGGTGCGTTGCAAGGCTGTGCTCATGTGTCGCCTGTGGGTGGGTTGGATTGCAGGCAGCATACGGCGACAGCCGCAGGCAAGGCTTCCGTTATGATCATCCAGGAAAATATTTCGGATGACGCCTTTCTGGCATAATACCGCCTCCCCAATAGGCACAGAGACGCCCATGACCCGACAATACCGCGCCGTTTCCCTCATTTCCGGCGGACTTGACTCCATGCTTGCGACCAAAGCGGTGCTGGAGCAAGGCGTACATGTGGAAGGCATCAACTTTTTCACCGGCTTTTGTGTGGAAGGCCACACCCACGCCATCCGCAAACAGGACCAGGCCAAGCCGAAACGCAACAATTCGCTGTGGGTGGCGGAACAGCTTGGCATCAAGCTGCACATCGTCGACATCGTGGAGGAATACAAGGATGTGGTGCTGAACCCGAAGCACGGTTATGGCGCGAACATGAACCCTTGCCTTGACTGCAAGATTTTCATGGTGAAAAAGGCGCACGAGTGGGTCAGGAAACACGCGTTCGACTTTATTATCACTGGCGAAGTGGTGGGGCAGAGGCCGATGTCGCAGCGTTCCGCCACCATGCCGATTGTGGCGCGGGAATCGGGGGCGGAAGATTTGTTGTTGCGCCCCCTTTCCGCCCACAACCTGCCGCCGAGCCTGCCGGAGCGGGAAGGCTGGGTTGATCGGGAAAGGTTGTTCGGCTTCAGTGGCCGCAGCCGCAAGCCGCAGATGGCGTTGGCCGCGCAGTGNGGGATTGAGGAATACGCCCAGCCTGCGGGCGGCTGCTGTTTCCTCACTGACGCCAATTACACCCACAAACTGAAAGATTTGTGGGCACACCGCCCTAGCCGCGACTATGAGCTGGATGACATTATGTTGCTTAAAATTGGCCGACACCTGCGCCCGCGCCCGCATTTCAAGATGATTGTGTCGCGTGAGGAGGGGGAAACCAATTTCCTCGAAGGCTATAAAAACCAGTTTGTTTGGGTCAAAACCGCCAGCCACGCTNNGAAGCCGCTGACGTTGCTGGATGGCGACGGCGTCAGCGATGATGACATTGAATTGGCAGCGCAAATTTCCGCCAGATACAGCAAGGGCAAAAGCGAACCGACTGTCGTGTGCAAGACGGCAAGGCCNGGGGAAGCGTTCCGCGAAATCAGCGTGGAGCCATTGGCAGGCGAGATTCCTGCAAACTGGTTGTTATGAGCAATTCCTTAACGAAAAATCATTGAACCGACGGATTTGGGCTTGAAATTCCTCTTACTCCGTGCTTCAAGATGCTTTACAATCGCCCCCTTACCGCAATTCATGCGTTTTCTTTGAGATTTGGACTAATGACTGACTTAACACTCTACCGAAACATCGGCATTTTTGCCCACGTCGACGCGGGCAAAACGACAACCACTGAGCGTATCCTGAAACTGACGGGCAAAATCCATAAGATCGGTGAAGTACACGAAGGCGAATCCACCATGGACTTCATGGAGCAGGAAGCCGAGCGCGGCATCACCATTCAGTCCGCAGCGACCACCGCATTCTGGAAAGGCCACCGTTTCAATATCATCGACACCCCAGGGCACGTTGACTTCACCATTGAAGTTTACCGTTCATTGAAGGTGTTGGATGGCGGTGTGGGCGTATTTTGCGGTTCCGGCGGTGTTGAGCCACAGTCAGAAACCAACTGGCGCTACGCCAACGAATCCAAGGTTGCGCGCATCATTTACGTCAACAAACTGGACCGTATCGGTGCCGATTACTACCGCGTCGTGCAGCAGGTGGAAGAAGTGCTGGGCGCGAAGCCGGTCGTCATNACTCTGCCGATCGGTTTCGAAGACAGCTTTGTCGGCGTGGTTGACCTGCTGACCCGTAAGGCATGGGTATGGGACAATTCCGGCGACCCGATGAACTACGAGATTCAGGATGTGCCTGCCGACATGACCGAAAAGGTCGAGGAATGGCGCCACAAGCTGGTCGAAACTGCGGTTGAGCAGGACGACGAGATGATGATGATGTATTTGGAAGGTGAAGAGCCCTCCATCGACGACCTCAAGCGCTGCATCCGCAAAGGCACCATCGCATTGGACTTCTTCCCGACCTTCCCTGGCTCCTCCTTCAAAAACAAGGGCGTGCAACTGGTGCTGGACGGCGTGGTTGACTACTTGCCGAACCCGACCGAAGTCAACCCGCAGCCAGAGACCGACCTGGAAGGCAACCCGACCGGCGAATTCGCCATCGTTGACCCGGCNCGTCCGGTGCGTGCGCTGGTGTTCAAGATCATGGACGACCGCTTTGGTGCGCTGAACTTCGTGCGCGTGTACTCCGGCACCCTGAANAAAGGCGACACATTGCTGAACACGTTCACCGGCAAGACCGAGCGTGTTGGCCGTATGGTGGAAATGCACGCCAACGACCGTTCTGAAATTGAAACGGCGCAGGCGGGCGACATCATTGCGCTGATCGGCCTGAAAAACGTCCAGACTGGCCACACCCTGTGTGATGTGAACAAGCCTGCCACGCTTGAGCCGATGGTGTTCCCTGACCCGGTCATCTCCATCGCGGTTGCGCCCAAAAACAAGAGCGCCGCTGAGAAGCTGGGTATGGCGCTGAACAAGATGATTCAGGAAGACCCGTCCTTCCGGGTTGAAACCGACCAGGAAACTGGCGAAACCATCCTCAAAGGCATGGGCGAGCTGCACCTCGACATCAAGGTTGACATCCTCAAGCGCACCCACGGCATCGAAGTGGAAGTGGGCAAGCCGCAGGTTGCTTACCGCGAATCCATCACCATGCGGGTGGAAGACAGCTACACCCACAAGAAGCAGTCCGGTGGTTCCGGCCAGTACGGTAAGATCGACTACACCATCGAGCCGAACGAAGCAGGCGCTGGTTATGCGTTTGAATCCGTGGTTGTGGGCGGTTCCGTCCCACGCGAATTCTGGCCTGCGATCGACAAGGGCTTCCGCGAAAGCATGGGCAANGGNCCATTGGCTGGCTACCCTGTCGTTGACGTGAAAGTGACCCTGCGCGAAGGTGCTTTCCACGCGGTGGACTCTTCCGCGATTGCGTTTGAAATCGCAGCCAAGGGCGGCTATCGCCAGACCATGCCTAAAGCGGGCNNGCAGATTTTGGAACCGATCATGAAAGTCGACGTATTCGTGCCCAGCGATTACACCGGCGACGTCATCGGCGACCTGAACCGCCGCCGTGCCATGATCAAGTCCCAGGACACTGCGCCTATCGGCGTGCGCGTCAAGGCTGATGTGCCGTTGTCCGAAATGTTCGGTTACATCGGCGACCTGCGCACCATGACTTCCGGCCGTGGCCAGTTCTCCATGGAGTTCTCGCACTATGCGGCGTGCCCAAGGAACGTTTCTGANCCAGTCATCAAGGAAGCCCAGGAACGCAAGAAGGCTGCTGAATCCTAAGACAAGCCATTGGACGGAAACGGTGCAAACCGTTTCCGTTGCTGGCGACAAAAAATCCCCGCCGGGCGACTGGCGGGGATTTTTATGGCTGGTGGTCATGTAAACCTGGGTTTGTGAATAAGGAAGGCCACACCGATAGTGAAATTCGGGCAAACCTAGCCTTACACCTCCCAGTTGACGAAGTTTTCCAGCAGTTTCAGGCCATCATCCGCAGATTTTTCGGGATGCGCCTGGATCGCAAACACGTTGTCCTTCGCTATCGCGGAGGCGTAGCTGATGCCGTAATCGGTTGACCCGGCGATCAAATCCGGCGTGACCGGCTCGACGTAATAGCTGTGCACGAAATAAAAGCGCGCCCCATCCTTGACGCCTTGCCACAGCGGGTGTTCCATCTGTTGCCAGACCTGGTTCCAGCCCATTTGCGGAATCTTCAGGCGCACGCCAATTTCCTGATGCACATTGCGGAAAAAGCGCACATTGCCTGCATAGACACCGAGGCATTCGATGCCGCCGTTTTCTTCGGAATGTTGCATCAGCACCTGCATACCCATACAGATGCCGAGGAACGGCTTGGTCTGGATGACTTCGCGCACGACTTCGGCCATGCCGCGCGTTTCCAGCTCGCGCATGCAGTCACGCGCCGCCCNCTGCCCCGGAAACACCACGCGGTCAGCCTGCACAATCATGTCGGGGTCGGAGGTGACGGCGACGGTGGCTTTACCGCCAGCCACATGGGTGACGGCGCGCTCCACCGAGTGCAGGTTGCCCATGTTGTAGTCGATGATGGCGATCTTCTGCATTACAGGCTCCCTTTGGTGGATGGCATGATGCCTGCCATGCGCGGGTCAAGTTCTAGCGCCATGCGCAGCGCGCGGCCAAAGGCTTTGAAAATGGTTTCGGCAATGTGGTGGGCATTGCGCCCACGCAGGTTGTCGATGTGCAGCGTTATCAGCGCATGGTTCACAAAGCCCTGGAAGAATTCGTAAAACAGGTCGGTGTCGAATGCGCCGATGTGCGAGCGCAGGTAGTCGGCGTGGTGTTCCAGCCCCGGCCTGCCGGAGAAGTCGATGACCACGCGGGAAAGCGCCTCATCCAGCGGCACATAGGCGTGCCCGTAACGGCGGATGCCTTTCTTGTCGCCGACTGCCTTGGCGAACGCCTGCCCCAGGGTAATGCCGATGTCTTCCACCGTGTGGTGGTCGTCGATGTGGCGGTCGCCCCGGCACTCGATTTCAAGGTCGATCATGCCATGGCGGGCGACCTGATCCAGCATGTGCTCCAGAAACGGGACGCCGGTGTCAAAGCGGGCTTTGCCTGTCCCATCCAGGTTGATGGCGATGCGGATCTGGGTTTCGAGCGTGTTGCGTTCCACGCTGGCGGTGCGTTCGGTCATGGGTGCGCCTGTTGTGGTAAATCTCCCGGATATTACCACAACCCTGCTGACGGGCGGCAAGTTACAGCACGGAATGCAGCATCTTCAGGCTCAACAGGATCAGCAGCAGGGCGAAGGCTTTCTTCAACGTGGGGATAGGCAATGAATGCGCCAGATGCGCCCCAAACGGCGTCGTAAAATAGCTGACGCCGGAAATCAGCACGACCGCAGGCCAATAGATGTAGCCCAGGGTATGCGCTGGCAACCCGGCTTGCCCCCAGCCGTTCAGCAGGTAGCCCAGCGCGCCCGCCAGTGCAATCGGCAGGCCGACGGCGGCGGAAGTGGCGATGGCGTTGCGGATATTGACATTGCACCAGGTCAGGTAAGGCACGGTCAGCGAGCCGCCGCCAATCGCCACCAGCGCCGACACAGCACCGATCGCCGCGCCGACAGCAGCCAACGCCGTTGCACCCGGCAGTTCGCGGTGCGGTTTGGGCTTCACGTTCAACACCATCTGCAGGGACACATAGGCCATAAAGCAGGCAANAAAGATCGCCAGATGCCGTGAAGACAGGTAGGTCGCCAGAAAGGTGGCGGCGAATGTCCCCAGCAGAATCCCCGGCGTGATGTGGCGCACCACCGGCCACAACACCGCGCCTTTGGCGTGATGCGCCCGTAGGCTGGACAGGGAGGTCATGACGATCGCCGCCATCGAGATCCCCAGTGCCAGATGCACCACTTGCCCGCTGGGGAAGCCTTTGGCGATGAACAGGGTGGTCAGCGCAGGTACCATCATGCCGCCGCCGCCGATGCCGAACAGTCCAGCGAAAAAGCCCACCGCAGCGCCCAGCGCCAGCAGGATCAACAATAAATGGATGTCCAGGGATTGCTCCTTGTTAGTGCTCCACCACCAACCGCTGATTGCGCACGCGCAAGCTGGCCGCGCCGGTCAACACTTCGGTGAACAGGTCGTTGACCAGCGCGCCGCGCCAGTCATCCGATACCGTCGTGCGCCCTTCCTCCAGCATTTTTTCGATTTGCGGGCGGGTGGCGATCATTTGGGCGGAAATGTCATTTTCACTGGCGACCTGATTGAGCAGGGCGGTCAGCAGGTCGGCCAGCACGCCCATATTGTCGTCCAGCTTGCGGCGGCGCGGCAGTTGCGGCCATTCCTCCTGCGGCAGGCTTTGCCCGTGCTGGATGCAGGCGAGCCATTCAGCGGCGTTGCGCTCAATCTGTTCCGTGCTGAGGCCGCGAATCTGGTTGAAGGCGTCGGCGTTTTTGGGCTGCATCTTGGCCATGTCCAGCAGGATTTCGTCGGACAGTATCCAGCGCCGCGGGATGTCCCTGTGCAAGGCACGTTCTTCCCGCCAAGCAGCCAGTTCGCGCAAGATCGCCAGTTGGCGGGATTTGAGGATTTGCACGCCCTTGACCCGCTGCCAGATGGTGCGTGGATCAATGGCGTAACTGGCAGGGTCGGTCAGCTTCTGGAACGGCTTGTCCAGCCATTTCATACGGCCAAGTTGTTCCAGTTGCTCCCGCAACAGCAGGTAGGCGGTGCGCAGATGGCGCACATCATCAATGGCGTATTCCAGCTGCTTGCTGGTCAGCGGGCGGCGCGCCCAGTCGGTGCGGGACTGGGATTTGTCCAGCGACACGCCCAGCAAGTGCTCCACCAGCCGGGCATAGCCCAATTGGTCGCCCATGCCGAGTACGGCGGCGGCGATTTGGGTGTCAANAACCGGTGCCGGAACCTTGCCGCTGAGGTAGTGGAAAATTTCCAAATCCTGCCACGCGGCGTGCAGGACTTTCAGGCGGTGCGGCTCGTTCAGCCAGTCGAGGAACGGTTGCAAGTCGTCAATTTGCAACGGGTCAATACAGGCGAGGACATCAGCGCTGCCGATCTGGATCAGGCACAGGCGGGGATAATAGGTTTTCTCGCGGATGAATTCCGTGTCGAGCGTAATCCATGGCGCGTGGTCGAGGCGGGCAAGCAGGTCGGCCAGTTTTTGGTTGTTGTCGATGTAGTCAAACATGAGTGTTGGTTTGAGGGAATGAATATTGGTGATTGTACGGCAAACCGGAAATTAATCCATTTGCATGGAAAGCGCCCGGATTTGTGCGCTGCAAAGTGAGTGTTTAATAATATTTTAAATATCAACTATTTGTTGACAGCAAGTTTGCTTTTATGCGAATTTTGGGAATCCAAAAATATTGTATACAAAGTCTTATACACCCGTTTTAAACCGCTAGTGAGGGTAGTCGCCATGCGCAGTATTGCTAGGTTGCGTATGGTTCTGAGCGGGAAGCCCGGCCAATAGGCCGGGCTTTTTTATTCAGTTTGAAGCATTTAGGACAGGGTCGAGATAGGCTGCGACCGCTGCGGGAGTGTTGCGTCCTGAGGCGCTGACATCCAGCCCTTGCAATAGGGNGGCACCGCGCAGTCCCATCAGGTAGCGCAACAGCAGCACGCCATCTTTGCCTGCGTCTTTGCCGCCGTCGTTGTCGATGTCCATGATCTGCATGACGGAATCAAGCCGGGATTCCAACGTGGCGATATTCGGTGTCTGGCTGGTGACGCCATCCAGCAGCAGCGCTCCTCGGGTGCCTTGCAGGTAGCGGTTGATAATGACGCCTTCCACCAAGGCGTCGGCGGGTTTGCCGGAATCGATCAACCGTAGCGAAGGTGGCGACCCAGCAGCGCCCANGCCGGTGCTGATGTNAGGCCAGGTGCTTTCAAACCGGCTGTATTCGTCGGGGGCATTCGTGTTGGAGCAGTCGGACGAGCCGCCCAAGAGCGCGCCATTCAGATAACGGGTGCCGTTTTGCTCCACCCAAATGCCCGAACCACTGCTGCCAGGTGCCGTGATGCCGGTGCTCCACACCACTTTGGAAAAGTCGCCGTCAGGGTCGGGGATAATGGTGTAGCCGCCACTGCTGAGGGAAAGGCGCGCATGGGCTTGGAACTTGCCTTGCGCATATTTCTTGGGGTAACCGAGGGCATGGTGGATGCCGACAACTTCCTGGTTCTCAGTCAATGGCGTGGTTGTCCAGCCGGACATCGTGACACCGGCTGGCGGATTGTTGTTCAGACGTAACAGGGTGGTGTCGAGTGATGCCTTGGTCATCAGCAATTGCGCACCGCCGCTGGTCTGGACAGCGCTGGCACCGCTGCCACCACAGGTGGGGTTGGAATACAGCCAAAACAGATCCATGCTGCTGGCTGACAGTTGGTTGTCAACGCAGTGTGAAGCGGTGAAAANATACGGGATCTGGGTGTACGGGTCTTGATCTGCCAATACCGTTCCCGAGCAGAGATAGCTTGCGCCGTTGCTGTCCGAGAAGACATAGCGCGCCACGGCTTTGCCAGTTTCCTGCCATGCGGTGCTGGCGCAGGCGAGATCAACTTGGCAGCTGGCGTAATCGGCGGACTTGTAAATGTTGAGGCTGCTTTTCATCTGGCTGCTGGCCGGGTCGACGACCAGGTGTGACAGGCGGGGAACGCTCAACGCCACCTCGTTTGCCGCGACGCCATCCGGCAGGAACAGCTCCATGCCTAAGGTTTCGCCCGTCACGGTTGGGAAGAAGGGTTCGGCAGCTTCGGTGTAGGCNNCGAACACCGTGGCGGTGTCACTGGGCGCGTAAAAGCGCAGTTCAACGCCAGCGGGAGCCTTATCCAACTGCACTTGCGCCCGCACCCGTGCGGCTCCGGTGGAGGTCAGGCTGTAATGCGCAACCCTGCCGCCGCTGACCGGCGTCCATTGCCAGCTGTCCAAGTCGATGGACTGGCTGAGGCTATCCGGCAGGCTGCGCCCGACACCCGCCCGGTAGGCTTTTTCGTTGCCGGTGTTTTGCAGCGACTGGATTTCGCTGTCGCTCAACGCCGGTAAGGTGGTGGCGTTGACGGGGGTGCCGCTGGTGGCAGAGGCTGAACGTGCCGCTGCTGTAGCAGGTTTCAGGCGTAAGGTCGGTTGCGTTGCAACCGGTGCCGCTGGGGGCGCGTGAAAGGCTTCCGGTTCAGCCCTGGCCGGGCTGGAATGGTTGTCGCTGGCGACTACGGTGTTGGTCAGCAGCAGGAGCAGACAGGCAAGAGAGGCGGCTTTCATTGATGTATTACCCTTAATTAGGCAGGCTGCCGGGCATAATGTAGTTGGTGCTGTTGGTGGCGTTATCCGGTGCCAGCAGAATGTCGCCCAGGAGGGTGTTGACATCATTGTCCTACCTGAGTATAGCGTTTTGCCATCCAAATTCAGGTCAGCCGGGCTGTAACCAACCAACTGGTAGTTGATATAGGCGGTTGGGTTGGCGGCGTTGGTCACGACTGTGCTCAGGATGGCGTTTTTGTCATNTGCCCTACNCTCTGTGATCAACCTGTTGTCGTGGTTGACGTCGCCGGTTGGCAATAGCCGGATGGAGCCTTGCTGGATGCGGATGTCTTGCCCGTAAACTGCCTGTGTGGNGGAGGTGAAATTCAGCAGTCTTGGGATGCTGGAGAGGGCGATGGGGGCTGCATTCATGACCCNCAAATGGTTGCGGTGGCGCAAGGTGACGAAGTAATTGCCCGATGCTGTATTTGCAAACACCAGGGCGGTGCTGCCGGTGGCCGAGTCCATCACATCCCCGTCGCGTTGCAGTAGGGCAGCTTTAGCGGCCAACCGGGTCGTCGGGTTGGCCTTGTCGCGCAATTCCACCAGCACCCAGTCAACCGGGGCGTTGGCACCCGAGGTGTTCAGTATGCTGGCAGTGGTGGTTTCCGCGCCCGTATAGCCAAGGTCGGCGTAAGGCTGCGCCAAGGGGATCANGGTCCAGCTGCGCAGGCTGTCCCGCATCAGGCTAGTGGTTGTTTCATACGCGCCTTGCAGGAGCGCCTTGATGTTGACGCTGACGCTTTCAGCTGCGATTTTGACCGTCATGGGCGTGGTCTGGAACGCGGCTCCGTCGGCGGTGTCCACCGCCGAGGTGCGGATGTAGGTTGTGCCAACAAAGCCAGATTTCACGGCAAAGGTAATCGTTGCCAGATTGAGGGGCAATTCATCTGCCCCCGGCCATTGCGCAGAGACATCCACCCACGGCATGATGAAATACTTGTCAGTGGTGGGGTCGGCGTCAAAATCCTGCGTATCTGCCGTTATCTCGCCAACTGGTTGGAGGCCATAAGCGAAACGGTTGCTTACGTTACTTAACTGCAAGGCGTTGGCGTTGAAGTGGACGCGCAACCCTAGCCCGGTTTCCGTGCCATCTTGTGGGGCGGAAAGCGTATAGACAGGTGTAAAGGTAATGGTAGTGCCGCTGCTGGCCGATTGGTTAGGCTGGGCGGGTGCTATAATTTGGGCGGCGTGAACAGGCAGCGCCAGCCATAACAGGACGCAAGTCAGCGTGACAGAGTGCTTCATGCCGAGGGGTTATCCATGATATTTTTATGATTAGCGGTAAACTTATCAGAACCATCTCGGCGATTAAAACTCAAATTACCCAAACGGTATCATAAAGGGCAAATAATGAACGACTACCCCATCCATTCGTCGCCTCAAAGTGACATTTTGTCTTCTGCTTTCTTGCTTGGAAATGTGGGGGCACCTTTTGTCATTGGTTTGGCTGTCGGCTATTTCGCCAANAAAATGTTGCGGCTGGCNCTGTTTCTGGGAGGGGCGGCGATTGTGCTGTTATTCGTCACCGAGTATTACGGTATTACAGAAATGACAGATGAGAAGCTGCAAAGCGCGGCCACTGCCGCCACTGGTCTTGCCAAACAATCCGGTGGTTTTCTGATGGAGCGTTTGTCGCATATCACCAGCAAGGGCGTCAGCGCAGTGGCGGGCTTCTTTGTCGGCCTAAAATTTGGCTAGTCCAGGGCATTTGCATTGGTTTGCCAGACGTGTTAGGGAGTGGCGTTCCCGTTAACCCCTCCCCGTTTACAGGATCATTTCAGCCTGCAGGCACCCGCTCTTGTGTTTCCGCTTGCTTGGTTTCATATTGGCAATCCTGTCCATTCGGGATTGTGCGATTGTCTATAATGAACAAATCCGTACAGCTGGTGTCGATAGAGAAATGTTACCTCCCCAATTCATACCGAATACGCCCAAAAAGGTTGAACCCATGAAATACCTGACTGCCCTGCTGGCAATGGCTGGAATGATGATTCACCCACTGGTTCTGGCTGATGATGCTGTTTCCATGCAGCAGTCGGCTGATGCTGGCACCGCAACGGAAAGCAATGCTTCCGCTGTTGCTGACCTATGTAATACCTATGCGAAAGAAGACGGCGTCGCAGCCGACAAAAAGCTGGTTACTTGAATGCTTGTTTGAACAGCATGACCGATTTGAGCGAAGGCATTCAGGAAGATTTGCCGTTGGTGGCGGAAGATAGCGGTGAAGCGGTTGCAGCCCCTTCTTCTGAGCAGGTTAACCGCAACAGTCCTGAAAAACTGGTGCAAGGGGAATTGGTTGAAACACCAGACCCAGCAGCGGAGCAGTTGAATGCTGGTAAATAATTCATCTAATCAATATTAAAATAAATTAATTTAAATATTTTATTTTACTTGTGCTGCAGAATTGCCGATAAATAAGTATATTTGATTAACTTATCGGGCAAACGCAAATGATTGGGGTATTCGTCACCTTCTGGCGGCATCGGCAGGCAAAAAGCGCCCTAAACGGTTTGCAGGAACCCATTCAGGATAAGCTGATCGGACGGCGACAGGATCTGGCTGTGCTGGATCAGGCATGGCGGGATGAATCCGCCAACCTGTTCCTGCTCAATGCATTGGGCGGCTCCGGTAAAACTTCCTTGCTGCAAGCGTGGTTGAACACGCTGGAGCGGGATGGCTGGCGGGAAGCGGACAAAGTCTACGGTTGGTCGTTTCCCGATGTCACGGATGATGTCGATGTGCAGGCATTGACAGATGAATTCATTGGGCATGCGCTGGATTGGTTCGCTTGTGATTTGAAAATCCCCACCCATCCGCTTGAACGGGTTAACTTCTTGTGCAAGCTGATCCAACGCCACCGCACACTGTTGGTGCTGGATAATTTTCCCAGTTTTGAGCTGGAGATTGAAGGTGAACACAACGCCCAAAACGCCCATCCCTTGGGCGTTTTGCTGAATTCCCTTGCTGCTTATAACCCCGGCCTTTGTGTCATCGCCGCCCGTGAGCCGTTGCCCGTCAGCGAAATATTCCAACAGCACATCATTCAATACGCCTTGCCGGAATTGGGAATGGATGCTGGTGCTGACCTGTTGCGCCAACGTGGGGTGATGCTGCCGTCAGCAATCTTGCGCAAGCTTTCCCACGATTTTTGCGGGCATCCGTTGACGTTGGATTTGTTGGGCTCCTACCTGGGCAATGGCGGGGAACTGGCGGATGTCAATGCGATCCTCGCCTGGCGCGACAAAGAGCGTGAAGGCCTGCAAACCCGGCGGGCGCTGGCCATCTTGGAAAACTGGTTGTGGCAAACGCCGGAGTTGCTATTGCTGTATCTGGTCAGCCTGCTTGACCGCCCCGCCACCCAGAAAGACTTGTATCTGCTGCTGCATAGCCAGCGGCAGGCGTGGTTTCAGCGCTGGTTGCGGCCGGATGAAACCCTGCAAGCCCTTGCGCCCTTGAGCAAACTCAGTCTGCGTGAGTTTTCCCGGGTGCAGCGGCACCTGTATAAATTACGCCTGATTTCATCCGCCCCGGATACAGGTGCACTGGAAATGCACGCCTTGTTGCGGACTTATTTCCGTGAGCGGATCAGGCGCTTTCCCGGCATTCCGGAACGCCTGCAACCGGTGCTTGAAAAATGTACGCAAACCCTATCGGCCATCCTGCCGCCCGCCGCGCCTGTTTTGCCTGGCGCAGGCGTAGAACGGCGCTTGGGGTTTGCCGACATGCAGGCTGCCATCAAGGCGACCCGTTCACTGGGTGTGAAACTGGAAAAATCCGCCTTGCAAAAGCATTGGTACCGGGCTTCCATTATCGCCAACCACCTGTGCGAGCATCACCTGATCCTTGGCAATCTGTCCGCTGCCATGTACTGCGCCCGCCGTGGGGTCGCGTATGCGGAACTTAGCCGCGACCAGCCCAGCCTATTGCAGAATATGAAACTGTTGACCCGCCTGTTGCGCCTGACTGGCGGGACGCGTGAAGCCGCATTCCTATTGCAGCGCACCCGGACTGTTTGCGGCAAGGAAACCTCCGCGCCACAGCTGACAGCGCAGGCCTGCTGAACTTTTGCACCGGGGAATGACTGAATGACAGGGGCTGATTGGGCTATCGCCTCTGGCAAGCCGCTTGACATCGGGGGATGATTTGCTACTTTGTAGCCACATAAAAATATTTTACGGGCATTGGGGACTTTAAAGAATGATCAAGATTTTTATCCGGGATGAGGACGGATGCAATGCGGCTGTTGACGCACGCGATGCTGTCAGGCAGCAGCAAATGGCTGGCGTATTTGGCCGCAGTGAGGAAATTGGGCTGCTCACTCAGGCTTGGACAAGCTCTCAATCGCATCTGTTGCTGCTGAACGGTGCTACTGGCGTGGGCAAAACCGCCCTATTGCAAAAATGGCTGCATTCGATGCAAAGCAAGCAATGGCTTGATGCGGATGCGGTTTATTGCTGGTCGTTTTACCCACCCGACCTCGCCCACTCCATTCAGGATCCGGTGGAAGAATTTTTTCACCATGCCTTGCTTTGGTTTGGTGGGGAGGAAGCCGCTGTTTGCCCCAATTTGCTGCAAGGGGAAATGCTGGCGAGGCTGGTGCAATCCCACCATACCCTGCTGATTTTGGACGGGCTGGAAATCTTGCAAGCCAGAAGCGGCAGCAGCGTAGGCAAGCTGGGCGACCCGCGCATGCTGACCTTGCTGGAGCGGCTGGCGGAACGCAATCCAGGCTTGTGTGTCGCCGTCAGCCGGGAACCGCTGGAGGGCGGGTTTGCCGCCAAGGCGGGCGTGCAGCGGTATGGCCTGGAAAATCTGCCAGAAGAGGATTGCATCGAACTGCTGCGCTACAAAGGTGTGCANGGGGAAGATGACAGGTTGCGGCAGATGGCGCTGGATTACGGGCAAAATCCCCTGTCGCTGACTTTGCTGGGCGGCTATCTGGCGGTCTGGCATGGCGGTGACTGGCGGCGGATGGATCGGATTCCGGTGTTGATGGATCAGCAGCAGGATGGCCGCCGNGCGCGCCGCATCCTGGTCGCCAATGCGACGGAGCTGGCGGGGAAACCTGGCGAATCTTTGCTGTACCTGCTCAGTATGTTGTATCGCCCGACCCACTGGAGCAGGCTGGAAAACCTGCTTGGAGCAAAACGCGGCTGGCCGTTGCAGCGCTTGTTCCAGAAAAAGCATCAGGACAATTACAACAGCCTGGTGGCGTCGTTTGGGCGTTTGGGGCAGAAAAAGCGTTACGAGGCCACCCTGCAATTGCGGGAATTAGGGTTGTTGTCGCTGACCGGGCGCTGTTTCTGGTTGCCACAATGGGTGCGGGAGGCTTACCAGCGGCAATTCCGGTATGACTGGCCGACAGCGTGGAAAGAGGCCAACCAACGGTTGATGCTGTTCCACGCCACTTTGCCGAAAGAGCCGGAGGCGTCGGACATTACACCGCTGTCAGCCATGCAGCCGCGCATCCCGGTCAGCGCCAGCCCATTGGATGCCGTTACGCCGCCGGAAACAGCGCCAGTGGATGTGGCGATGGTGGAGGCAGCCCTGCGGGTCATGGCTACCGAGCCGGTTGAAGCAACAACCCCGCTGGTGGCGGAGCCGCAAGCGGCGGAAGCGCCTGCAATAGAGGCGGCGCAAGAGGCGGAAATTGCTCCTGAGGAAACCGAAGTTGTTGAGGCGGAAGCTGTTCCAGAGATAGGCGCTGTTTCGGTGGAGGAAGCCGTTGACGCCATCGTGGTGGAAGCGCTTCCGGCAGCGGCAATGGTTCCTGCCACCGTCCCTGAGAGTGCGGTGGACGCGGTGGCGGAAGAAACGATCCCCACTGTTTCCGGGCAGCCCGCACTGGAATTGCCGGAAATGGAGGCGGAGGTGATGGCTCCCGTCACTATTGCCGGGGAACCGCAGGAAACTGCGCCGGAACCCCATGCGGTGGTGGCGAACATTGTGCCATTTGTTCCCCGTCTGGCCATCACCCGTGCTGACCTGCAAGACATTGGCCAGTTGGCCAACCAATTGCAGCAGTTCCATAACTCCTTGCAGATGCTGCAAATCCGCACCAAAAATTCCAGAAATGCATCCGGCAACTGGATAAAGAAGTGCAATCCATGCACTATCAACATACGCGGACACGCACAGGCTCATGAGGAAATGGGGCTGTTGCTTGTCCACAAACAGCTCCATTTTGCATTATTCCGACGGGTATCATGGCTTTACTGCATCTCCGCAATATCCATCTCGAAAACGGCGACAATCGCCTATTCGACAGTGTCGACCTGACGATTGAGCAGGGCGAACGCTTGTGTCTGGTCGGGCGCAACGGCACCGGCAAATCCACCCTGATGAAACTGTTATGCCGCGAAGTCATTGCGGATGACGGTGACATCATCCATTCCCCCGACCTGAAAATTGCCCGCTTGCAACAGGACGTGCCACATGGCAGCGATGCCCGAGTGTTTGACGTGGTGGCGCAGGGGTTGACCGACTTGCATCCGGAAGACGAATGGCAGGTGCAATGGAAGGTTGACACCGTGCTTTCCCGGCTGCAACTGGAGGGCGAGGTTGCTTTCGACAGCCTCTCCGGTGGTTGGAAGCGGCGCGCCCTGCTGGCNCGCGCGCTGGTTTCCGAACCCGATTTGCTGCTGTTGGACGAACCGACCAACCATCTCGACATCCCGGCGATCGAATGGCTGGAAAACTTCCTGCTCGGTTACAAGGGAACTTTGCTGTTTGTGTCGCATGACCGCGCCTTCGTGCAAAAACTTGCCACCCGCATCATCGAACTCGACCGTGGCAGGCTCACCAGTTGGGTCGGAACCTATCAGCAATACCAGGAACGCAAGCAGGCTGCCCTGGAAGCCGAAGCCCAGCAGTCCGCCCTGTTCGACAAGCGCCTGGCCGAAGAGGAAGCGTGGATACGCCAAGGCATCAAGGCGCGCCGCACCCGCAATGAAGGCCGTGTGCGCCGCCTGGAGGCGATGCGCGAGGAATTCAAACAGCGCCGCAACCTGCAAGGCAAGGTGCAGGCGCAGATCGGGCAGGCGGACGCTTCCGGTAAGATCGTGATCGACGCAACCCAACTGGATTACGCTTGGGGCGACAAGCCGCTGATCCGCAATTTCAGCACCACGGTGTTGCGTGGCGACAAGATCGGCATTATTGGCTTTAATGGGGTAGGCAAAACGACCCTGATCAAGCTGTTGCTGGCNCAGCTCAAACCGGATTCTGGCCAGTTGGAATTGGGCGCACGTTTGCAGGTGGCTTACTTCGACCAGCACCGTGCCCAGTTTGAGGATGAAAAGAACCTGCGCGACAACCTTGCGCCCGGTTCCGATTATGTCGAGATCAATGGGCAAAAGCGGCATATCATCAGCTATTTGCAGGATTTCCTGTTTACGCCGCTGCAAATCCAGAAGCCGGTGAAAGTGCTGTCCGGCGGCGAACGCAACCGCCTGCTGTTGGCGCGCCTGTTCGCCCAGCCTTCCAACCTATTGGTGCTGGACGAGCCGACCAACGACCTTGACGCCGAAACCTTGGAGCTGCTGGAAGAGCTGCTGATTGATTATCCGGGCACCCTGCTGCTGATTTCGCATGACAGAAGTTTCCTCAATGCAGTGGTGACACGTAGCCTCGTATTTGAAAATGGCGCAATCGGCGAATACGCGGGCGGCTATGACGACTGGTTGCTGCAACGCCCGGAACCCGCCGTGGACAAGNNCCCGCCGCCAAGCCCGAAAAACCGGCGGAAAAGCCTAAGGCCGAGCCCAAACCCGCCAGCAAGANNAAAACTCAGCTTCAAGGAACAGCGTGAGCTGGAGCAATTGCCTGCCCGCCTGGAAAAACTGGAGGCTGACATCAATGCCTTGCAGGCGGCGATGGGGTCAGCGGCGTTTTACCAGCAGGACAGCGCAGTGATCACCGCCCGGCAGGCCGAATTGCAGGCGTTGGAGGATGAATTGGAACAGGCGTTCGTCCGTTGGGAAGCGCTGGAGCAACAGGCATAAAAACCGGCCGACAGACATTGTGTATCTATCGGTCAGTGAAATATGCACCAGATGAAATGGTCAGTTGAGGGTCCTCTGGCGCACAGAAGCAAATAGTGAAACATTGCCCCCTGTCTGGTTGGCTGTGCGTCAATAATTGCGACTTATGGACATCCTAACAAAGAAAAGGTAAACGGGGGTTTACACAACAAAATTTTTGTACAATTTTTAAAAAAATTGCGCTCTCACCTAGGAGAAGCCATAGGTGTGGTGAATGGGCGGGGTTATTGGTTTGCATAATTCTTTTTGTGCAGCACAGGTACTTGATAATCAAAGGAAGAGTTCATGCCGGACAACAAGCAGGATAGGATGTTTGATGGGCTCGCCCAACGTTTCCAGCAAAAAATTTACGATGATCCGCGCGGTGTAATCCGTTTGGCCATTCTGCAGGATGATCTGGAGCCGTTGGTAATCCAGGCAAAGCGGCCTTTGCAGATTCTGGATGCTGGCGGCGGGTTGGGGCAAATGTCCATCTGGCTGGCGCAACAGGGGCATCAGGTAGTGCTGGCGGAGCCTTCTGCCGAAATGTTGCAACGGGCGGAAGCCGCCATTGATCAGGAAGGTTTGCAGGATTCTATCCATCTGGTGCAGCACAGTGTGCAGGAGCTGGCCGATAAAGGCTGCGCCNNGTTTGACCTGATTGTGTTTCATGCCGTGTTGGAATGGTTGGCCAGGCCACGTGAGGTGCTGGAGCAGTTGTTGTGCTGCCTGAAGCCGGGCGGTTGGCTGTCGTTGATGTTCTTCAACTACCATTCAACGGTCATGCGCCGCCTGATTGCAGGGGATTTTGAAACGCTGCGCAAAGGCGCTATCGCCAGTAATGGGCAGAGNGGGTTGGCGCCCATTTCCCCGCTAAAGCCGGATGAGGTGTTCGGTTGGCTGCTGGAGATGGGGATGCGGGTGGATACGTGGTCTGGAATCCGCTGCTTTTACGACTACATGCATCACAGCATTCGCAAACAGGCGGATTTGGTGGAAGTCATCCCGCTGGAGCGGGAGTATTCGCAGCAGGAGCCGTGGCGCTCACTGGCGCGTTACCAGCATATGCTGTGCTGGAAGCAGTAATGTTGCCAGCCAGTCGGCGGAGCCGGAAAATCCGGCTCCTGCCTTGTCCAGCAACCGGCGCAGTTGCTGTTTGCCTGCCTGCCGTTTGGCAGAATTGCTTTTCTCATGCACGCCCCCGATGGATGAACAGGTTGCGGGCGACGGGGTTGCGGCTACGCCGCTGCTTTTTGCCATTTGAAGTCTCCTGTGTTGGCAGTTTGAACCATTGCGCCTTACCGTGCCGTTGCAGGTAATGCACGTAGCGGACTTGTTTGAGGAAGTCCGGCGCCTCACTGGTTTTGGCGAAGCAAAACTNTTTCGGCAATTCGGTGTACAGGTAACGCGGCGGCTTGCCGTGCTGGTAGTAACGCTCGATGCCCTTGAGCCGGTTGCCGGTGTCATAGCTGTGGTAGAACACCTCGCGGATGCCCAGATCGCGCCGGATCAGACACAGCACGGCGGTCAGGATGGCTTCGTCCCACACTTTCGCGTAAGGGCGCAGCACTTCGCGGTATTGCCGCATATTCTCCGCGCCGTAATTCCAGTCCTGCTCCCGGTCAGCCACGTTTTTCACCCAATCGGATTGCAATTCCTCGATCAGCGCCTGATTCGTGGAGAAATCGAGGTCAATCCGCGCCCAGGCCAGCGTTTCCAGTTCTCCATCTTGGCGCACCGGGTGCCCGTGGTAGGAAAACGGGGCAATATGCTCCGTGCTGATCAGTTCCTTGAAATGTTTCTGGTGGTCGCTGGCGAAATTCAGTTGCAGCACCAGTTCATAGCCGGTGCGCACCGTCTGTTTCCAGTGGCGGTCGGTTTTGTCATCCGTGCCCCATTCATCCAGCGTGAGGATGAAATTGAGCGGCGTATGCTCGCGGTATTTCGCCAGCACCGCTTCCAGGTGCCAGGCTTCCAACTGACCATTGCCCGCCAGCGCCAAGGCTTCCATGACAATCGGTTTGTTCAGCAGTTTGGCGTAAGNGGAGCGGCGCAGCGCGCCGACCCNCATGCCATCGCCGATGTAGTCCTTGAGCAACTGGAGGGCGTAGCTGTCCGGTGCATAACGGAACACCTTGCGCTTGCCGCCCAGGCACTCGCGGATCATGTCGACTTGTGTTTTTTCCATGATTGGTCACCCTTTCACGCAAATCACTTGTTTCAACGTATGTACGACCTCGACCAGGTCGGTTTGGTTCTGCATCACCACGTCGATGTCCTTGTAGGCACCGGGAATTTCATCCACCACACCCTTGTCCTTGCGGCATTCGATCCCGGTGGTCTGGGCTTCCAGGTCGCGGGTGTTGAAACGCCGTTTGGCTTCGGAGCGGCTCATGCGGCGNNGCGCACCGTGGGAACAGGAGCAGAACGATTGCGCATTCCCCAATCCCCGCACGATGTAGGATTTCGCCCCCATGCTGCCGGGAATGATGCCGAGCTGCCCTGCCTGCGCGCTGATCGCGCCCTTGCGGGTGACGTACACTTCCGCGCCGAAATGCTTTTCCTGTTGCACGTAGTTGTGGTGACAGTTGATCGCCTCGCGCGTGGTGGTGAACGCAGGCAGGTGCTTGCTGGTTTGCAGCGCATCCAGCACCAGCCGCATCATTTCGCGGCGGTTGACCAGGGCGTAATCCTGCGCCCAGCTGACCGCCTCCACGTAATCATCGAAATGCTGCGTCCCCTCGGTGAAGTAGGCCAGATCCTTGTCCGGCAACTGGCCAAGTTCACGGCCGACATCCTNTTTGGCCTTTGCGATGAAATAGCGCCCGATCGCATTGCCGATACCACGGCTGCCGGAGTGCAGCATCACCCACAGGTCATCGCTTTCGTCGATGCATAGCTCGATGAAATGGTTGCCGCTGCCCAGCGTACCGAGCTGTTTGCCCCAGGTGCGGTGGAAGTTTTTCACCATTTTCACCAGGCCGGGATGTTTGTCGGTGATGACGTCCAGATGCTTTTCCATGTTTTTCAGGGTTGCGCCCTGCGTGGATGGCTTCTGGTGTTCGTCGAAACCGACCGGCACGCGCTGTTCGATGGCGCTGCGTATCGCGTACAAGTTGTCCGGCAAATCACTGGCCTTGAGCGACAGGCGCACGGCGTTCATCCCGCAGCCAATATCCACCCCGACCGCCGCCGGGATGATCGCGCCTCGGGTGGGGATCACCGAACCCACGGTTGCGCCAATGCCTGCATGCACATCGGGCATCGCGGCAATGTGGCTGTGAATGAAGGGCAGTTGCGACAGGTTTCCCAGTTGCGTGAGGGAGGCGCTGTCCACGTCGGCGGTAAAAATTTTCACCGGAACCTTGCCCTTGTTGAGCATAAAACTGATAGGCATAANAAACCCCGTTGGTTTTAGCAGGCAGCGTATACGTGCTGCATATCTTTTACACCGGATGACTGGATCAATCAGTCTCCCGGCGCNAGTGCGGGAGACACTTAGCTTGCTTGGTTGTTCCTTATGTGTTTCAGCATGTCAAATGTCTCCGTAAATGAGGTTGATAATGGCGGGAAGTGTAGCCTAACCGCCACGGCTGTCAAGAGGGCAATGTCTGCCTGGATAATCAGATTTCCGCCAGTTTGACGCGTTGCATGACGTTGCCCACCGCCGATTCCAGTTGGGAGCGCACCCACTGATGAGCGACATCGCCCTGATGGCGCTTGTGCCACAGCATGAAAATAAAGATGGACGGTAGGGTAAAAGGCGTTTTGATGGCCTTGAACGCCGACAATGCACCCAACCGCAACATGCCCGGTGCCAGCGCCAGCAGGTCGCTGCCGCGCATGAAGCTGGCCATGTCGGAGAAATTGGGCACGCGGATGGCGACCTGCTGTTCCAGTTCGCGGGAAATCGGCGCGCTTATCGGCGCGGCGCGTTGCCCATCCACCAGGTTCAGGCCGATGTAGCGGGCTTGCCGGAAATCGGCCAGCGTGCGCGGCTGCTCACGCGCGCTGCTGTCGAAGAAACAACACGACTGGTCAATGAACAGGCGTTTGTAGAGGATGTCAGCCTCCGGCGCGACCGGGGACAGCAACAAATCCGCCTTGCCGGTGCGCAACAGCTCAACGGACGGGTATTCGTCAATGATGGTGCGCAAGGAGAACTCTTTGGTTTCGTTGGAAACCTGCCGGTACAGCTCCGGCAGAACCAGATCGCGCTGGAAATCATTGGTTCCCACCGTGAAACGCAAGGACGCCTGCTTGGGTTTGAAATCCTGCTCGACAGTCAGCTGCCGCATGCCGGACAGCACTGAGCGGATGCCTTCCGCCAAATGTTCGGCGCGGGCGGTGGCGACAATTTCCTGCCCGCCGGTGCGCACAAACAAGGGATCCTGGAATACGGAGCGCAGTTTGGTGAGGTTGTTGCCAATAACCGTTTTGGTGATCCCCAGCTTATCAGCGGCACTGGCGATGGAACCCTGTTCCAATACGGTCAGGAATATGTGCATGGAATGCCCATCCAGAGCCAGATAATCATTTTCTCTCATAAAATGAGCGTAGCAGCTCATTTTTATTTATTGAAATTTATAAAAAATTCGAGTGATTAATATTTTTTGGATAACGCGGGCTTGTCAGGAAAACCCGCGCGTTCATCAGAATAACGCCAGCACCAGCAAGACCAGCCCAATCACGGCCAGCAGCAGCACAAACAACAGCGACAACACGCCCAGCACCAATGAGAAGGGGTTCACCAGCGCGCCGATGCTGAGGTAGGAACCCAGCAGTTCACGGGCTTCTGACGCCATCGAGCCGATGCTCCATAGGCTTTTGGCGGAGCTGATGAAGCCCAGTTTCGGCGTGTTGCCTGCCTGGATGCCTTGTACGGTCTCGCGGATTTCGCCCTTCGCATCATCCACCATGCGCCCGGCGATATTGGGCAAATCCTTGAGTTCCTCCAACGCCCACCAGAAACGCAGCAGGATCAGGATCGGCAACAACGCCACCCCCGCCACGGTCAGCGCGCTGCCCAGGGAGAAATGCTTCAGGAAATATAGCCAGATAAAAATCCACACATCCAGGCCGACGCCCAATAAAGCGGCGAAGCGGATCTTGTCGGACACACTGTCCACCAGCGGCAGCAGGCGGGTGAAAATGTCCAGCAGCCGTTCCTTCACATCAGCAGGCTGGGTGGTGGCGGGTTGTTCTACTTCTGACATATCAGTCCTTTCAGGTAATAGCCTTCGGGAAACGCCAGCCGGGTCGGATGGTCGGCGGCCTGATCCAGCTTGCGCAGGATACGGGCGTCACAACCGGCATCAACGGCCGCGTCGGCGACGATTTTCTGGAACAGGTTGCTCTCCATCAAACCGGAGCAGGAAAAGGTGAACAGCAACCCGCCCGGTTTCAGCAGCTTGAAGCCCAGCAGGTTGATGTCCTTGTAGCCGCGCGCGGCTTTTTCCAGCTGGTTGCGGTTGTCGGCGAATTTGGGCGGGTCCAGCACCACGATGTCGAACTGGCGGCCTTCGTTGCGGTATTCGCGCAGCAGTTTGAATACATCGCCGCAGACGTTTTCCATTTGGGCGGGTTGGAAACCGTTCAGGGCGGCGGTCTGGGCGGCCAGCTCCAGCGCCGGTTGCGAGGCGTCGATATTGACGGNCCGTTCCGCCCCGCCATGCAGCGCGGCGATGGCGAACCCGCCGGTGTAGGCAAAGCAGTTCAGCACGGTTTTGCCGCTGGCGTATTGCTGCAACTGGCTGCGGTTGTCGCGCTGGTCGAGGTAGAAGCCGGTCTTGTGGCCGTTGTGCACATCCACCCGGTAGCGGCGGCCTGCTTCCTCAATGTCGATGCATACAGGCGGCGCTGCGCCCCGAAGGGTGCCGGTGACGCTTTCCAGCCCCTCCTTTTTGCGCACATCCACGTCGGAGCGTTCGTAGACGCCATGGGCGGGAACCGCTTCCAGCAGGGCGTCCGCCAGCGTCTGTTTCCAGTATTCCGCTCCGGCGGTCAGGCATTGCATCACCAACCAGTCGCCGAACTTGTCGACCACCACGCCGGGCAGCCCGTCGGATTCGGCGTTGACCAGCCGGTAGCCGGAATTGTGCTCAGGGATGCCGAGTTGCTGGCGATAGGCCAGCGCCTGCCGGATGCGCCCGAGAAAGAAGCTGCGGTCGACCACGGTGTCCGCAAACGTCCACAGCCGCACCTGGATTTGCGAGGCGGGCGACCATGCGCCCAGACCCAGCAGGTCGCCATTGGCGGCGCGCACTTCAACGGTTTCGCCGGATTGCGGTTTGCCTTTGAGCGTGTCCACCGCGCCGGAAAACACCCACGGGTGGTGGGCGCGGACATTTTTATCGCGCCCGGTTTTGAGGATGACTTGTCCGTTTACCACGGAATGTCGCCGCCATCGATGTCAATGAACCGGCCTGAATCGGCAAAGGCGACCTTGGCAAGGTTGCGCTTGAGGGCGGTGACGGATTCTTCCACGGACAGCTCGCCGTTGGGCCGCCCATATCGGTGCGCACCCAGCCGGGATGCAGGGCGACCACGGCGATTTTCCGGCGGGCAAGGTCATGCGCCGCGCTCACGGTGACCATATTCAGTGCGGCCTTGCTGGAACGGTACAGGTAACTGCCGCCGGAGGTGTTGTCGGCAATGCTGCCCATCTTGCTGCTCATGTTGGCGATGATTTTGTGTTCGCTGAGGCCACGTTGGCGGCGAAATCCTGCATCATCAGCATCGGGGTGATGACATTGATGCGCATGACGTCCAACCATTCGTCGGTTTTGCAGTGGCCAAAACTCTGTGTCGCCCAGTTGCCGGAAACCCCGGCACTGTTGAACAGGATGTCGATAGGTTGGCCTGAGCTGGGCGGCGAGCGCCTGGCGCTGGGCGTCGTTGGCGACATCCAGCAGGCAAACACTGACCCCGCCTTTGCTGGTGGCGGCCAGTTTGTTGAGTTCATGGGCGTTTTCCGGGGAACGGCAACAGGCCAGCACGTCCCACCCGTCAGCAGCATACTGGCGGGTGATTTCCAGCCCGATGCCACGGTTGGCACCGGTGATCAGGAGGGTTGGCATGATGGAATCTCCTCTTTTTGTGGATGGGTGCAGTATACCAGCGTCAATCCGGCTTTTGGGTTGTTCCGGAATCGACAAGCTTAATTTATCATTTTAATTTATTGTGATTATATGTATATAATTTAGGGTAATCACTTTTCCCGGCAACAATGATAAATAACAAGGGGCTTTCATGAAATCAGGCAAAATTTTTCCGGCAGTTCTGTTGTCCAGCTTGCTGGCGGCTTGCGGTGGCGGCACTGGCGCGGCATTTTCAGGCGTAACGGCAAATTCCTCCTCTTCCGGCAGCACAAGCGGGGGCACTTCTTCCGGCAGCACAAGTGGAAGCTCTTCCTCCGGCAGCACCAGCGGCAGCTCTTCCTCCAGCAGTGGTTCTTCCACAGGCTCAGGCAGCAGTTCCTCTTCCGGCAGTAATACAGGTTCCGGCAGTTCCTCTGGCTCTGGCTCCACCACCAGCACGGTCAAGCAGTTGGCGCGCAATGCGGTGGATGCTGATTACAGTGATGCGTTGGAACGGCTGATAACGGTCAGTTCTGCACCCGATAATGCGCTCAATATCATCAACCCGACTACCGGCGAACAGCAGGCCGTCCCGTTGAACCTTGCGCCTACCAGCCTGGCGCTCAGTCCGGATGGAAAAATGGCGGCAGTTGGCCATGCTGGCGGCATCACCTACATCAACCTGCAAACCGCCAGTGTGGTGGATGCTTACAACAACATTGGTTTCTCGGTGTTTGATCTTGCGCTGGACGCCAATGGCATGGCTTACGCCACCCCGACGGACAACGTGAGNCTGGGCTCCCTGAAAGCCATTAACCTGACTACCGGGGAAGTCCAGACAGGTTCCCAAATCAATGATTTGGCAGGTTCCTACTTGCAGTTTGCGCCTGCGCAAAAGGCGCTGTACATCCTGTACAAAGGCACCGTGGTGGATTTGGAGAAGGCTGACGCTTCGGTGACGCCGCCGGTTGGGTTGTATGATTCCCCGTACAATGGCGATTACGACATGGGGGCNGCTGACGCCAAAGGTTTCTGGATAACGGAAGATGGGGCTTACCTCCTGACGGCTGGTGAAACCCTGTTCCGCACGGCCACCAGCGAAGACCAGGACATGCTGTTCCAGCGCAGCTTGGCGGATAGCGATGGCGATTTCAACACCACGCTGACACATGCCGACAGTTCCCAGGAAGCGGGGCAAGTTGTAGTCATTTTAAACAAAGGGGTCACGGGAGCCAGTTCCGATTACAGTGTGAAAACCTATGCGATGCCAAACCTTGTGCTGGTCGAGGANAAAACACTGGCAAATTTAAAACCGTCAACCAGCACTGACCCGGTAACGCCACAATTCGTCTTNTTCAACAGTGATGGCAGCAAACGCTATGTGGTGCTGAAACAAGGGGATGGAACGTATTTGATGACACTTTAATCACCAAGGGCTGGTATTTTTACAATAGGGGCTAATCATGAAAACCAATAATATTTTGCCGCTTTTTGTGTCGGCAGCACTGCTGACGGCGTGCGGGGGAGGAGGGTCTTCCTCCTCCAGTACGGGCGGACCACCACCAGCGGCGGCGGAACCACCACCAACAACAACACGACTGTCCTGGCGGATGCGGGCAGCGTCTATTCCGGTAGCCGCAACACCGTACTGCTGACCACTGCCAACAGCATGGAATTTGTCAACCTGGTGTTTGGCACCGAAAACATCAACGGCAATATTTCCGCCCGTCCACAGGGTGACTCTGCGGGTGCGGCTCCTGCCGCCAGCAGCAGCGTGCTGCAATTGCAGCGGGTGCTTTCCGCGCTGGCGGCGGACACCATCGCAAAGCAACGTTACCAAGCACGCGGTTTCAGCTTGTCGCAGGCTTGTCCTGGCGGCGGTTCTGTCGCGGCGTCCGGCAACCTCAGTGATACGGATTACACCGGCACCTTGCAGGTCACATACAACCAGTGCCAAAGCGAAAACGTCCTGACCAGTGGTTCTACNCTGTTGGTGATCCACACGTTTGACATCGTGCGGCAGACGCCGTCCGCCTATACGGTCAGCATGAAAGGGTTGGGCGTCCGGGTGGATAACGTCCCCTATTCCGTCACTGGCACGTTACGCACGGATGCCAACCCGGAAATGGGTCAGGAAACCCTGACCGTCAACCAGTACCAACTCAATTTGAGCACAGGCAAACAGCAGTTGGCGGAAAATGTCAAAATGGTGGCAGAAACCACTGGCTCGACCACGATCAGCGGCAAGTTCTGCGACGGTGCGGACGGCTGCGTCAACACGGCAACCGTCACGCCCTTCCAGTTTGGTGATGATGGTGTCCCGCTGGAAGGTGAAATGCTCATGAATGGTGCTGCCAACAGCAAAATCCAGGTGATTGCTGATGGTTATGACTATTCCGTCACACCGCCGCAGCGCAAGTTGCGGGTCAATGTGGACAGCAATGGGGATGGCATGTATGAAGCGCTGTCCAGCCGTAGCGAGTCCGTACTTAAAAATTTCTCTGTCACCGTCAATACAGCGCCCACGGCGGTTGCTTCCACCCACGCATCCATTGCGTTGGGTGGCACACTGACGCTGAATGGCAGCCACAGCACCGATCCGGAAGGCGACTTCCTCAGCTATCAATGGACGCTGGAGTCTGCCCCGGCAGGCAGCGCCGCCGCCATCGTCAATGCTGACAACGCCAACGCCTCCTTCACGCCTGACAAGCAGGGTGCCTATGAATTCAGCCTGAAAGTCACCGATGCGTTGGGCAACGCCAATCTGGCGACAACCAACACCACCGTATTGGGTTTGGCGCGCCCGCTCAATTACAGTGTGGTGGACGCTGCGTACAGCAATAAGCTGAACAGGTTGGTGACGGTGGGCAGCCAGCCGGACAATGTCCTTAACATTATCAATCCGGCCACTGGTGCCCAGCAGGCCGTGCCGTTGGAATTGCCGCCAACCAGCGTCGCCGTCAGCCCGGATGGCAAGATTGCCGTGGTTGGCCATAAGGGCGCCATTTCGCAGGTCAGCCTGACCGGGGAGACTGTGCTGAACTTTTATGACGGCCTCGGCTTTGACGTGTTTGACATCGCTTATGGGGAGAACGGGGTGGCCTATGCCACGCCCGGCCAATATGCAGTGGAGTTATCTCTACGCCATTGACCCGCCACCGGTGCAGTCCAGAAGAATCTGCCGTTGGCAACCATCTGTTGTACGGCGGAGCGCACCTGCAACTGGTCAGCAGCCTGGATGCGGTCTACACACTGGACACCAAACACTCGCCCGAAGACCTGAACCATTATGATGTCAGCACAACGCCACCGGTTTGGCGCAATGATTCCCCGTATGATGGTGAATACGAACTGGGCGGAACCCAGAGCAACCTGTGGGCGACGGAAGACGGCATGTATCTGCTCACCGCCGGTGGAACCCTGTTCCAGACCGCCGACCAGCAAGGTGCCGACATGCGCTACCAGCGCACCCTGTCGGATGCGGATGGGACTAGCCATCTGGTGTTTGCCGACCATTCCCAACAGGCCGCCAAATTTGTGGTGGTGGAAGCCGGGGATGACGGTTCGTACAGCCTGAAAACCTACACCAGCCCGCTGCTCAATTTGCAGAGCAGCCTGTCGCTGAGTGGCGTCACCCTCAGTGGCGGCGATGAAGCCATCAAAGCGGGCTTTGCCTTCTTCAACGCCAGCGGGACGGAGCATTACGCCATCCTGCAACAAGGCGACGGCTATTATTTGATGAAGTTCTAATATCTTGGGCTGACGGGGCAGGCACAGGGGCGCATGTTGAATGCGCCCCTTGCCGTTTCAGGCCATGCCTGCTGTGAAATCAATTTTGTCCGCCCATTCCGGGTGGTCAATCAGCGGATTGCGGTTGCCCTGCTGGGCGTGCACAGCCGCATTGCGGTGCCGTTCATACGCATCCGGCGGGGAGCTGTTGTGCCAGGCCAGCAGCATGGGCAAGCGTTCCCGTTGCATCTCACGCGCCTCATCCCCCACCACGCCAGGGTAGCGCAGCAGGAAATACAGGACAGCGCGCGCCACTGTCCCCTTGCCGCTGACCGGCTCGAATTTGTCCTCATTGCGCTTGCCGCAGGCGTCACGCAGCGCCTCCTCGAAATCAGGGAAATCGTAATACGGCGTATTGCCACGAAAACTGTTGCAACCGCTTTCACAGGCGAACAGGTGGTGCATGTCGCCGCGCATCGGCTCTTNTTTCTGGAACCAGGATTGCGGCACCACATGCTCGCAGTTGTAAGGCAGGGAGGCTTCCAGCAGATCCANTTCCTGCTCCAGGCGCTCCANTACCAGGTTGGCTTCGTGCAGCATGGTTTCACGCAAGCGCTCCGAACGCTGCTGATCGATACGGAAGTCTTCCCGGATCAGGTCTGCCGGATCAAAATCCTGGCCGGAATAAATGCTGCGGATTTTCAGGTCTGGGTGTAAATCCACCCACGGGTAAACGTTCTGGCTGGGGTTGTAGGTGAATGTGCGGGTATGTGTGGTGCGTACCAGTTCGCTGAGTTGGGCGTAAAGNNTCCGCAGGCTGCGCATCGGCCTGACAGCCTGGTAATAGGCTTGCGCCGCCGCCTGGTCTTCCGTGGCGTTGTAATAATCGCGCTCGGCGGCTTCGGCCAGGGTTGCAAGCGCTGCCTCCAGTGCGGGGTTGGCGGGTGCCGTATCCGGCTGGGAAGCCGTGGCCGTAAACAGGCCAGCACATAGTTCCTGCTGTTCCGGGGTGAGGGGTTGCGCCTTGATGTGGGCGGCGATCTGGCTGATGCGCACGCCTTCATTGGCTTTCCAGGCAATGCGCTGTTCGCCCATGGAGGGTTCCCATACCTGCCCGTCGGTGGTGAGGATACGGTTTTGCCCGTCGCGTTGCGGCACGCCGGAATGGTGCAGCGCCACCACTTCCCAACGGTCATTGAACACCGGCGAGCCGGAGGAGCCGGGAGCCGTGTCGGTGCGGTATTGCAGGAACTGTTCCAGTTCATCGATCACCTGGTTTTCGCGCAGGGCGAGCCGCTTGGGTTCGCCATTGGGGTGCTGGATGATGTTGACCCATTCGCCCAGCATCGGCTTGACGGGCGTTTCGATCAGCGGCAACCGGCCGTAGGCGGCGAGTGCGGGGTCGGAACCTAACGCCACCAACGTATAGTCCAGTTCCTCATTGGTCAGGAACAGGCTGTCCGGGTCTAGCGGAAAGCTGGCGCTGGGCCTGTGTTNGCCATCTGCACCCAGTTCGTAATGGAATTCGGCTTGGCATTTGGCCGCATCCGCAGCATTGCCCAGCACATGGTTGTTGGTCAGCAGCAGGCGAGGCGATGCCAGAAAGCCGGTGCCGTAGCCCAGCCGGAGGCCATCCGCCGAGTAGATGTGAATCCGCGCCACGGCGCGGGCGGCGGCCAGCGCCTGATGCAGGTACAGGATGGGAACCANGTCATTGCTTCCCAAGATGCGTTTGGGCGCAAGTTTGGCTGGTTTGCGCGTTCCTGGAAACGTTGGGTGTAGCGTTGTTCGGTCGCTTGCAGGATGCTGTGGTAGCGGTCGGCTGTATTCATGAGGGGTCTCCCCGATGGTTAGGTTTGTCAGCTAATCATGAGACACTGCCTCTGGTTGTTTTGTTTTACTTTTGTCCCGATTGCCTCATGTTTCATTCATCATGATGACAGTGTTTCCCCGTGATCGCTCACGTCCTGCCGAACAGAAGGGCTTTCCATGTCCGACGTAAAGCGCTTTTCGCTGAAACGCAGCACCAGCGTCGCCAGCGACAGCAGCAGGATCGCCGCCACAATGGTGATGATCTTCATATTGTCGAAACCTTTCAGATCGATTGCCAGATAACGCGTCAACGCGGTCATGGAGATAAACAGCAGGAAAATGACCGGCAGCCGGTGGGTGCGGAAAAAATCCCCACCATTGCCCCCAGTTCCAGATAAATGAACAGCAACAGAATGTCATCCAGGGTTGCATAAGGCTTGCTCATGATGTCGGCGATATAAGTATGGATCGCCGTCCAGACGATGGTGCCACCAATCACAAACAGCCCCAGAATATGGAAAACCTCCACCGCAAAGTCGCCGACTTTCCCCAGCAACTCACCTATAGTCCGTATACGCTGCATAATATTCCCTCCTCATCAGCACACTTTTGATTAAAGCACACGATTCGTGGCAGGGTAATCTATTGTTAAATAAATAATTTCTATTCATATAGATAAAATGGGTTATTGATTCCTTGACCCATCTCAAGCACTATCGGGACACACTGTATTTCAGTAAATCCTTATTTAGTTACATACTGATTATGACTACCCAAACTAGCCAAGCTACCGAGATCAAAAGCACCACCTGCTACATGTGTGCGTGCCGCTGCGGTATCAACGTCCACCTCAAGAATGGCGAGGTGAAATACATCGAAGGCAACCCGGATCATCCGCTCAACAAGGGTGTGATCTGTGCGAAGGGTTCCTCCGGCATCATGAAGCAATATTCNCCTGCACGCCTGACCCAGCCGTTGCGTCGCAAAGCCAATGCGACCCGGGGCGAAGGCCAGTTCGAGCCGATCACTTGGGAAGAAGCTTTCGACACGCTGGCAACCCGCCTCAAGCACATTCGCGAAACTGACCCGAANAAATTCGGCCTGTTCACTGGCCGCGACCAGATGCAGGCGCTGACNAGCCTGTTCGCCAAACAGTTTGGTACACCCAACTATGCGGCTCATGGTGGTTTCTGCTCGGTGAATATGGCGGCGGGCATGATCTATTCCATCGGCGGTTCCTTCTGGGAATTCGGTACNTCTGACCTGCACCACGCCAAACTGTTTGTGATGATAGGCACCGCGGAAGACCACCATTCCAACCCGCTGAAAATTGAGCTTTCCCAGTTCAAACGCAACGGCGGGCGCATGATTGCGATCAACCCGGTGCGTACCGGCTATGCAGCGGTTGCGGATGAATGGATTCCGATCCGCCCCGGCACCGATGGCGCGCTGTTGCTGGCGATCATCCGCGAAATCATCGAGCAGAGCCTGTACGACCGCGACTTCGTGGTGAACTACACCAATGGNCCGGAACTGGTCAATATNGGTCCGAAAAACCGTGAATACGGCATGTTCCTGCGCTTTGAAGTGCCACTGGAAGAAGGCTGTTTCGACCCACAAAACAAGCTGTGGTGGGATCGTGACCTCAACAAACCGATTTCCACCCATACGCCGGGTGCTGACCCGTTCCTGACCGGTGAATTCAAACTGAAGGATGGCACCCCAGTAAAACCGTCCTTCCAATTGCTGCGCGAACGTGTCGAAGCCTACACCGCTGAATGGGCGGAAGACATCACCGGCATCCCGGCTGCCACCATCAAGCGGCTGGCGCACGAAATGGGCATCACCGCGCGCGACCAGAAAATCGAACTGCCGATTGCNCTGACAGACGTATGGGGCAATGAACACGATCATGTGACTGGCAACCCGGTGGCTTTCCATGCCATGCGCGGCCTCGCGGCGCATTCCAACGGTTTCCAGACCATTCGCGCACTCAGCATCCTGATGTCGCTGTTGGGCACGATTGACCGCCCAGGTGGTTTCCGTCACAAGGCACCGTACCCGCGCCCGATTCCGCCTTGCCCGAAAACACCGACTTCCCCGGATGATGTCAAGCCGAATACGCCGCTGGAAGGTGTGCCGCTGGGCTGGCCTGCTGACCCGGATGATTTGTTTGTTGATGANCCGGGCGAACCAGTCCGTATCGACAAGGGCTTTTCCTGGGAATACCCGCTATCCGTGCATGGCCTGATGCATAACGTCATTACCAATGCGTGGCGCGGCGACCCGTACAAGCTCGACACCTTGCTGATTTTCATGGCGAACATGGCGTGGAATTCGTCCATGAACACCAGCGAAGTGCGCAAGATGCTCGCGGACAAGGACGAAAACGGCGAGTACAAGATTCCGTTCCTGGTGGTGTGCGATGCGTTCCATTCGGAAATGACTGCGTTCGCCGACCTGATCCTGCCGGACACCACTTATCTGGAACGTTACGACGTCATGTCGATGCTCGACCGGCCAATTTCCGAATACGACGGCTCGGTCGATTCCGTGCGTATCCCGATCCTGCCGCCGACGGGCGATTGCAAACCGTTCCAGGAAGTGCTGATCGAGCTGGGCTCACGTTTGCAATTCCCGGCCTTCGTCGATGCCAACGGCAAGCGCAAATTCCGCGATTACCCGGATTTCATCGTCAACTTTGAAACGGCACCCGGTTCCGGCATCGGATTTTTAAGCGGTTGGCGTGGGCAAAGCGGCGANAAAACCATGCGCGGCGCGCCCAACCCGAACCAGTGGGAGCGTTACGCCAAGAACAACTGCATGCACCATTACGTGCTGCCGAAGTCCTACCAGTACATGCGCAACTGGAACATGGGCTATCTGCGTTGGGCGAAGGAAAACGGCCTGACCCGTTACGCCGAGCCGATCCACATCCACCTGTATTCCGAAGTGCTGCACAAATTCCGCCGCGCCGCACAAGGCATTTCCCACGGCAAACAGCCGCCAGACCGTCTGCGCAAACGGGTGGAACGTTTCTTTGATGCGCTACCGTTCTACTACGAGCCGCTGGAAAACGAGATGATCAACAAGCACGATTATCCGCTCAGTGCCCTGACCCAACGGCCGATGGCGATGTACCACTCGTGGGACTCGCAGAATGCGTGGCTGCGGCAGATTCATGCGCACAACTACCTGCACATGCATCCGAGCGTGGGTACGAAGTACGGCTTCGAGGATGGCGATTGGATCNNTGCCGAATCCGTGCATGGCCGTGTGCGTTGCCAAGCGCGCTTCTCCCAGTCGGTCGAGCCGAATACGGTCTGGACGTGGAACGCCATTGGCAAGGCGTCCGGCGCTTGNGGCCTGGAAAAGGACGCCAACGAATGCCAGCGCGGTTTCCTGCTCAACCACCTCATCGGCGAGGAACTGCCCAACCAGCCGGAAGGCCAGCACTATTCCAACTCCGACCCGCTGACCGGTCAGGCAGCCTGGTTTGACGTGCGCGTGAAAGTGTACAAGGCGGACAAAAAGGAACAGGGTTCCACCTTCCCGCAGTTCCCGACCCAGCCGCGTTACCCTGGCATGGCGAAACCGGTCGGCAAATGGCAGACCTTCATCGGGGGTTCCGGCCTGTTCAAGAACCGTTTCAAGGGGGCAAGTGACATGACCCAGTTGGCTTTGGTCATTGACCTGAATGTATGTGTGGGCTGTAGCGCCTGCGTCACCTCCTGCAAGGAATGGAACACCTCCGGCTTGAGCGGCGGCGGCATGGTCGACCAGAACCCGTATGGCAAAGACCCGACCGGCACCTTCTTCAACCGCGTGCAAACCTTTGAAGTCGGCGAATACCCCAAAGTGGAAACCGTGCACTTCCCGAAAAGCTGCCTGCATTGCGAAGACCCGCCGTGCGTGCCAGTGTGCCCGACCGGTGCCAGCTACAAGCGCAAGGAAGACGGCATTGTGCTGGTCGATTACGACAAGTGCATCGGCTGCAAATACTGCTCCTGNGCCTGCCCTTACGGTGCACGCGAAATCGACGAAAAACAGAAGGTGATGAAAAAGTGCACCCTGTGCGTCGACCGCATTTACGACCTAAGCCTGCCGCCGGAACGCCGCAAGCCTTCCTGTGTGCTGGCTTGCCCGACCAGTGCGCGCCTGTTTGGTGATGTGCATGACCCGGATTCGGAAGTGTCCACGGCGATTGCCGAGCGCGGTGGCTATCAGTTGCAGCCAGAATGGGGCACCCGCCCGGCCAACCATTACCTGCCCCGGCAGAAAACCAAGTCGCATGTGACTGAGGAGTCCCTGCACCGCGTTGATAACCCGTTGAAGAAAGAAGAACAGCGTGCTCCGGCCAATGCCGACCTGCCAACGCTGGACGACTTCCTGTTCTAAGGAGACTTTACCCATGCATCCTGCTTTTTCGGTCATTTTCCTGACGACGCTGATTGGTGCAGGTCAGGGCTTGTTTCTGGCGCTGTACACTGGCNNGGTCTACAACACCTTCGGCGTGGTGGGTGATGCCGCCCCGCTGAACCTGTACCTCACCGGCACCCTGGTCGTGCTGGCGCTGATGGGGCTNGGCCTGTTTGCCTCCTTTTTCCATCTNGGCCGCCCGGAACGTGCCGGNCGGGCGGCGACCCAGTGGAAAACCTCCTGGCTGGCACGCGAGGTTATTGTGCTGCCCGCGTTCAGCGGCATGGCTTTCATCTGGGGCGCGCTGCATTACTTCGGCATAGACCCGGTCATCGCCACCACCGGCGCGGTCGAAATCAGGCTGACCCTGGTGGTTGGCTTGCTGGCGGGATTGCTGTCACTGCTGCTGTACCTGTGCACCGGCATGGTTTATGCGGCGATCAAGTTCATCCAGGAATGGGCGTCACCACTGACCATCATCAACTATACCTTGTTGGGGCTGGCCTCCGGTTTTACCTTGGCGGCGGCGCTGGGTGCTTATTTCAACAGCAGCCTGACCAATGCATATGCAGGCTGGGCGCTGGTGTTCACGCTGGCGGGGTTTGTCATGCGCATGTTTTCACTGCGCCGTAATGCCAACCTCAAGCGCAAGACCACCCTCAGCACCGCAATTGGTGTGCGCCACCCCAATATCCGCCAGATTTCGCAGGGGGCGATGGGTGGCTCGTTCAATACCCGTGAGTTCTTCCACCACAAAAGCCCGCAGTTTGTGCAGGCGGTGAAGGTGTTNTTCCTGATCACCGCCTTTATCGCGCCGGTGACGCTGGTGGTGATTGGCTGGTCAAACCAGATGCTGGCGCTGCTGGCGGCGGCGGTGCTGGTGCAATATGTCGGGCTGTTGGCGGAACGCTGGTTCTTCTTTGCACAGGCGAACCATCCGCAGAACCTGTATTACCAGGCGACTTGACCCTGGGACTGGTTGTTGGCTCTGGCAGGGCGTCCACTGGCGAAGCTGGCTCCACCGTGGCGGTTCACATGGCGCAGCTAGAGAAGGTCGGGTGGCCAATAAAATGGCGGATATTGGGTTCAAACTTTGCGGCGTCAATCAGGAAGCCATCATGGCCGTGCTCGGAATGGATGCCCAGGACTTTTCCATAAGGTAGAAATCTTGCCAGCTCATATTGTTCCGCAGGCAGGTACAAGCAATCCGTCATGACGGAGCCTATCAGCACTGGCTGCTGGATAGTGCGCAAAACCTTTTCATAAGTACCCCGGTTGCGGCTGAGGTCATGGGTGTCCATGGCGTTCAGCAACGCTAGGTAGCTGTTGGCGTCAAAGCGTTTGGTCAGGGCGGTGCCGTGGAACCGCAACCAGTTGCGCACGGCGAACCCTTCCGGCGCGGCGGTGTCTGCCGCGAAAACAGGCTGCCCGGTGGCGCGTCCAAAACGCGCCCCCAGGGATTGCGGGCTGCGGTAGGTGACCATGGCGATGGCGCGGGCGGCACCCAAACCCTGGATGGGCGGATGGAGAGGGTCATAATGGCCGTNTACAAAACAGGGGTCTGCCGTCAGAGCCAGGCGTTGGGCTTCACNTCCGGCAAGGCACCAGGACGAGTGCCGTCCGCTGGCGGCGATGGCGATGACCATGGCGACCCGTTCCGGATCAAGCACCGCCCATTCCAACGCTTGCAAGCCCCNCATCGAGCCGCCAATCACAAAACGGATGCGCCGGATGCCCAGATGGTCAGCCAAGCGCATTTGCAGGCGCANCTGGTCACGGATAGTGATGGCGGGAAACTGCCCTCCCCAGAGCCGCCCATNTGGCGCGTGGCTGGGTAGGCCGGTGGTGCCGTAGCATCCCCNCAGCACATTGCTGCATACAATGAAGTGCTGTCTGGGATCCAGGGTTTTGCCGCTGCCAAACANGAACCAGATGTCCGCATCTGCGGAGCCGGTTAGCGCGTGGCAAACAATGACCGCATTGTCGCCTTTGGCGGCCAATGTGCCCCAAGTGCGGTAGGCAATTTCAACCGCAGGCAGCGTTTCGCCCGACTCCAACACAAACGGCTGGCTAAATGCCAACCGGCGCGTCTGTTCCGAAAGGTGGAAAGGGGTCATGCCGCCGTTGCCTGCTGCAAGGCATGGCCAAAGTCCGCCTTGATGTCTTCAATGTGTTCAATGCCCACCGACACCCGGATCAAATCGGGGCGCACGCCTGAACGGAGCTGTTCCGCTTCAGACAATTGCTGGTGGGTGGTGGACGCCGGGTGGATCACCAAGGTTTTTGCATCGCCCACATTCGCCAAATGGCTGGCAAGCGTCACGTTATCAATGAATTTTTGTGCTGCCACCGAACCACCGGCAATGCCAAAATTCAGCACCGCGCCGAAACCGTGTTTCAGGTATTNTTNTGCCAATTCGTGGTACGGGCTGTCTTNCCGGCCATTGTATTCAACCCAGGCGACTTGCGGGTGCGACTTCAGCCATTGGGCAAGCGCCAACGCATTGTCCAGATGGCGCTTGACCCGCAGGGACAAGGTCTCCACCCCTTGCAACAATTGGAAGGCATTAAACGGTGACAGGCTGGNGCCAATGTCGCGCAAACCTTCCACGCGGGCGCGGATGGCGAAGGCGATATTGCCGAACGNGCCGTTACTGCCGAACACTTCCCAGAAATTCAGGCCGTGATAGCCGGNGGCCGGGTCGGTGAACAGCGGGAAGTTGCCATTGCCCCAATTGAATTGGCCGGAATCCACCACGATGCCACCAATCGAGGTGCCATGCCCGCCAATCCATTTGGTGGCGGAGGCAACCACAATGTCCGCCCCGTGCTCAATCGGCCGAGCGAGAAAACCCGCTGCCCCAAAGGTGTTGTCAACAATCAAGGGGATGCCCGCAGCATGGGCGACTTGCGCCAATGCTTCCAAGTCGGGGATGTTAAAGCGTGGGTTGCCAATGGTTTCAACGTAAATTGCTTTGGTTTTCGCGTCGATCGCCTGTTGGAACGCTTCTGGGTCATCGCCGTCCACGAACTTCACGCCAATGCCCAAACGGGGCAGGGTGACTTTGAACTGGTTATAGGTGCCGCCGTAAAGGTAACTGGTTGAGACGATATTGTCGCCCGCTTGCGCAATCGTGGTGATGGCCAGGAATTGTGCCGCTTGCCCGGAGCTGGTTGCCACCGCAGCAACCCCGCCTTCCAACGCGGCGATGCGTTGTTCGAAAACATCGGTGGTCGGGTTCATGATGCGGGTATAAATGTTGCCAAACACTTTCAGCGCGAACAAATTTGCACCGTGGTCGGCGCTGTTGAAGGTGTAAGAGGTGGTCTGGTAAATGGGGACAGCCCGGGCGTTGGTGCCCGGTGCAGGCGACTGCCCAGCGTGGACTTGCAGGGTTTCATAACGGTAATTGGCTTTGAGTGCTTCGCTCACAGGGTGGCTCCTTCAATGAAATTGCATTACAAGCTAACAAAGCCAAATGGCATTACGAACCAAGAAAATGTCATTTGCTTATTCTGTTTGGAGGGGGATGCCGGGTTTAACGGGCAATGCTTTCAATCACCACGTCAGTCACCGGCACCGTCTGGCAGGCCAAAATGATACCCGCGTTGATTTCATCAGCACTCAAGGTGTAGGTCACATCCTGGACAAACCTGACTTGCCCTGACAGCACGCGGTAGCGGCAAGTGCCGCAACTGCCAACTTTGCATTTATGGCGCAGTTTGACCGTTGCGGCGGTCGCGGCTTGCAACACGGTTTGTTTGGGGGCAACGGTGAATTGCACGGCGTCAGGCTGCAAGGTGACTTGCACGGCGGCGTTGCCCCAAACCATTGGCGCAAGGTGGTTAACATCGCTTGCCCCCTAAATGCCAGCCACTTCCGGTTTCAGGCCATACAGGATGACGAGTATCTCATCCTGTTCACGCTTGCCGACATCATGTTTTGCCAGGGCATCCAGCACGTCATCGATGACGGCAATGAATTCATCGCCACTGATGTTCATGCCTGTGTGCGCGGCGACCATGTCTTTGCCGGTGTAGGTTTGCGGCGCCAATCCCCGCAGCGAAGAATTCCGCCACCAACCGTTTTATTTTTCGGGGTCACTATTAACGTAGCGCTTTAATTGCCGGGTTGCTGGTGTGGTTTAGCCAAATGTCTTCGGTAATGGCTTGGATTGCTTCAAAACCACCAAGACGTTCATATAAAGAAGGCGTCGCAGTTATTGCAGTCATGGGATAGGGATCTCCGGAAGTTTAAACAGATTGGGCAAGTGGGGAATTGCGCAGGCTTTCTTGTGTGGCGTAACCTGCACGGATATTGGCGATGTGCGCCAAACGGCGTTCTTCGGGTGTGGCGAATTCCGCATCCCAGCGTGCCAGTTTGCGTTTAAGGACGGCATGCCATAATGGCGGGATCAGCGCCAACACCAACGCGCTATAATAACCAAACCCATAATTGCCTGTTTNTTCCGGTTCGGCGCTTAATGAGCGCAACTCCCAAANATGGGTTTCGCCATGGACATGGTGGTCGGGTTGCTTGCCAATTTCAATAAACGCCCAACTGGTGAATGCCGTGTCATTTTCCCAGGAATGGCGCGGTTCAATGGATTCCCCTTTGGCGCGGATCAAACCGTAGTGTTCGACGTAATTCAGCAATTCCAATTCAAAGTTGGCTATTACCCAAATCGCCAGCAATACCCNCACACCAAGCCAGCCGCCAGCCCAGGCAAACACGGCAACGCTGGGCACGCTGATCAAATACCCGCGCAACCAGCGGTTACGCCAGCTCCAGAAAGAATAGCCTTGTGTTGTCAAGCGCTTGATTTCCAGCTCTTTAGAAAAGGCAGACTGGCCAATGTGCGACAAGATGACATGGGTATACAAGCTGCGGCCACGCGGGGCGGTCGCAGCATCCACTTCATCACCCAAATCGGTATGGTGATTATAAACGTGCGCATAGCTGAAATGCGCCGCGCCGCTTAAACCCATAATCAGGCGTGACAACAGGAAGCCAAAACCTTTGGTATGGGACAATTCATGCCCGAAAATAATGCCCAACCCTTGGAAAATGCCTGCGGATAAGGTTGCCCCAATCAGTTGTTGTCCGGTAATGCCATTAATATAGGCATAGCCATGCCAAACCGCTTCTGTCACTGGCACACCTTGCGTATATTGCCAGACACGCCAAGCCAATAGGGCTTGCAGGAGGACGAATAAGGGGAAAGAGGAATATAATAAGACCGTCAGCAATACAGCTGAACCTAAAGATTTTCCCTCTTGATTACGTGGGGCTCCATGCGTATGGAAGATAAGCAGAGTGTCAATGATAATATTGACGCCAAATAATACGACGCCGAACCAAACCCAATCCCCACCCTGCAGGAGACTGATAATAACCGCCAATATGCTTAATGGCGTTATAAAATAAGCCATATTTGCCAATAACCAACGCATTGCCGCCACTCCTATAAGAAAATAAAAACCAAAACATGAAAACCTATTGCCCCGATAACGACCGGGAGGCCATATGGAATCAGCCTAACATTGAAGCCCAAGCCGCTTGAAATGAAAAATGTTCAATAACTTATTCTGGTTTTGGCGGGTCTTGACACTTAGGCTTTCAAACTCGTCCACTCCGATTCTCCTTTGCATGTGCTTGGCGGCTCACGCTTTAGAGTTTCGGGGTGGGCTTCTGGAAATGTCAAACTATGCAGGTCTCCCCGGCAGAGCCGGGGATTTCCCAATGGATTAAGGTTTGTCAGGTTTTTGCGCGGGTTCGCCGCCTTGTTGCCGCTCTTCACAGCAGGCATGGGAATGGGCACCCGGCACCGGATCAAAGCCGCCTTCATGCCAGGGATTGCAACGCCCGATGCGGCGGAGCGCCAGCCAGCTTCCTTGCAGTGCGCCGTGTGTTTCAATCGCTTCGCGCGCGTAGTGGGAGCAAGTGGGGTAAAAACGGCAGTTGCTGCCCAGCAGGGGGCTTAGGAACAGCTGGTAGCCACGGATGATCAGGAGCAGGAGGTGTTTCATGCCGTCACTTTAAACCTGCCAATGTCACACCACAAGTGTTAGAATTTTCTGCAAAATAAGCAGGGGCATTTGGGGCTACATTATGCTGGATCAGGCAATCTGGATCGAAATCATTCGAATAACGCCGTCGTTGTTATGGCTGCTGCTCGCTTGTGTGGCGCTGGCGCTGGTTTATGAACCNGTTCATGCAGTTTTTCCACCCTACGGGTCTGCGGTCAGGAGCGCCAATATTGACGCTGCGCTGGAACGCTTCGGGCGTTTGCTGGAGCAGGCAGTCGAACTCGCCCGCAGGAACCCGCAATGGCAGGTGGAAATGGCGGCCAGCGACAAGGAAAGCGTCATGCACCGCATCCGCCGCAACTGGGATGTGCTGCAAGGCTGCCGGGCGCTGGTGTTCGATGACAAACCGGAGACGTTGCTCAATGAAATCTGCATGTTGCAACAGTTGGGCATCGAGGTTGAGGCCGTATCCCTGAGCAGCGAAGCGCTGGCCAGGCTCAAGGAGGCTCATTTCGACCTGCTGATTTCGGACATCGCCCGCCCGGAAGGGCAGTCAAACGGTGTTGTCACCTTGCAGACCCTGCATGAACATTACCCTGACCTGCCAGCAATTTTTTACATTGGCAATTTCAACGCCGAAGACGGTGTGCCGGTCGGCGCCTTCGGCATCACCAACCGCCCCGACGAACTGATGCACCTGCTGCTGGATGTGCTGGAGCGCAAACGGCTGTGACGCCAGCCGCGTCCTTCAGGCGTAAAGCGTTTCCGGATCAATCAGCACGTCGCGGTCAATGACGACTTGGTCGCCTTCCACTTTGTGGTAGAAACAGGAGCGCCGCCCGGTATGGCAGGCAGNGCCGATCTGGTCGACCAGCAGCAGCAGGGTGTCGGCATCGCAGTCATAGCGGAATTCCTTCAGCATCTGCACCTGCCCGGAGGATTCGCCTTTGCGCCAGAATTTATTGCGCGAACGCGACCAGTAGCAGACGCGTCCGGTTTGCAAGGTTTCCTCGATGCTGGTGCGGTTCATCCACGCCATCATCAGCACTTCGTTGCTGTCATACTGCTGGGCGATCGCGGGAATCAGCCCATCAGCGTTGTATTTGAAGGAATCAAGGGCTGCGGACAGGGTGACAGGCGTCATCAGATCACCTGCCCCGGCGCTTTGCGCTGGTAACCGGCTGCATCCAGTTTGGCCANGTATTCCGCCCAGTTCTGCTCTTTGTTCTTGCCCAGGTTGTACAACAGGTTCCAGTCATAAATGCCGCTGTCGTGGTTGTCGTCAAAGAACAATTGCACGGCGTAATGCCCGACCGGCTCAATGGCGGTGATGTTCACGTTTTCCTTGCCGATTTGTAGCTTTTCCTGCCCTGNGCCATGCCCGCGCACCTCGGCGGAAGGGGAATTGACCCGCAGGTATTCGCAACTCATGGCATGCACTTCGTCACCCGGCCATGTGATCAGCAGTTCGCGGGTTTTCGGGTTTAGGGTAATGTCGATCGGTGTCATGTGGTGTCCCTTTACAAAATGTAACGGCTTAAATCTTCGTCCTTGACCAGTTCGCCCAACGTGTTGTCGACGTAGGCGGCGTCCACGGTCATCCGTGCGTCGCAATCGGGGGCGTCGAACAGCACATTTTCCAACAGGCGCTCCATCACGGTATGCAGGCGGCGCGCGCCGATGTTTTCCGTGCGTTCGTTGACCTCAAAAGCAATTTCCGCAATCCGGCTCACAGCATCAGCGGTAAAGGTCAGCGCCACCCCTTCGGTCTCCAGCAGCCCTTGGTACTGCTCGGTCAGGGAGGCGTCCGGCTCGGTCAGGATACGCTCGAAATCGTTGGCGCTGAGGGCATCCATTTCCACACGGATCGGCAGGCGGCNCTGCAATTCCGGTATCAGGTCTGAGGGTTTGGAAACGTGGAAGGCACCAGAGGCGATGAACAGGATGTGGTCGGTTTTGACCATGCCATATTTGGTGTTGACTGTACAGCCTTCAATCAGCGGCAGCAGGTCGCGCTGCACGCCTTCGCGGGAAACGTCCGCACCGCTGACCTGCCCATTGCGCGCCACCTTGTCGATTTCATCGAGGAACACGATGCCGGTCTGTTCGACGGCGAACAAGGCTTTCTGCTTGAGCTCCTCTTCGTTGACCATCTTGTTGGCCTCTTCCTCTGTCAGCGCCTTGAGTGCGTCCTTGATTTTCATCTTGCGCTTGCGCTTGCGGTTGCTGCCGATATTTTGGAACATGCTCTGCAATTGGCTGGCCATTTCCTCCATCCCCGGCGGCGTCATGATTTCCACGCCGACCGGACTGGCCGCCACCTCCAGCTCGATTTCCTTGTCATCAAGCTCGCCCTCACGCAATTTCTTGCGGAATTTCTGCCGGGTGGCGGAATCATCGCGCGCCGGTTTGGCGGTTTCCTCTTCGCCGGTGGCGAGCCATTCACTGACTGGCGTCTCCTTGCGCGGAGCTGGCAGCAGGATGTCGAGGATGCGTTCTTCCGCCGCTTCCTGGGCGCGGTAGTTGACCTTGGAAACCTCCTGTTCGCGCAGCATCTTCATCGCCATGTCGGCCAAGTCGCGGATAATGGAGTCGACTTCCTTGCCGACGTAACCGACTTCGGTGAACTTGGTCGCTTCCACCTTGATAAAGGGGGCGTTGGCTAGTTTGGCCAGACGGCGGGCGATTTCGGTTTTGCCCACGCCGGTGGNGCCGATCATGAGGATGTTTTTCGGCGTGACTTCATGGCGCAGCGTGTCATCCAGCTGCTGGCGGCGCCAGCGGTTGCGCAGGGCGATGGCGACGGAACGCTTGGCCTTGTCCTGACCAATCACATGCTTGTCCAGTTNCTGGACGATTTCGCGGGNGGTCATGGTCGCAACAGCCATTTAGAGTTCCTCGATGGTCAGGTTGTGGTTGCTGTAAATGCAGATGTCAGCGGCGATATGCAGCCCTTTTTCGACGATGTCGCGGGCGGGCAACCCGGTGTTTTCCAGCAGGGCGCGNNCCGCCGCCTGGGCGAAGGCACCGCCGGAGCCGATTGCGATCAGGTCGTTTTCCTGCTCCACCACATCGCCGTTGCCGGTGATCAGCAGGGAAGCCGTCGCATCCGCCACGATCAACAGGGCTTCGAGGCGGCGCAGCATGCGGTCAGTGCGCCAGTCTTTCGCCAGTTCCACCGCCGCCCGGGTGAGGTTGCCGTTGTACGCCTGCAACTTGCTTTCAAAACGTTCGAACAGGGTGAAGGCATCCGCCGTGCCGCCTGCGAAGCCCGCCAACACCTTGTCGTTATACAGGCGGCGCACCTTACGGGCGTTGCCCTTGAGCATGGTGTTGCCCAGCGTGACCTGTCCATCACCACCCACCACGACCTTCCCGTCGCGGCGCACGCTCAGAATGGTGGTTCCTCTGTATTGTTCCATTGCGGCTCCAGATTTTTATCAGGGGTATAGCTTGTGGGCGTAAGCTGCGAATTTCAAGGCTTAGGGGCAACCCGCGCCTCCACAAAAAATTGTTGTTTCAGAAGCAAACTTCATAAGTGTAATATAATCGGGCTGTTGTGGCAGTTTTCCCTTGAGCTTCAATATGTTATTTGTACAACAAAGTTGCGATTACGCCACAATGATTTTTATTTTGAGGCCTGAAGGAGGTGCTGTATGAGTATGGTTGGCCTGGTGGTTTTCGCCATCATCGTATTGGCGGCATGCTACACAACCTGTTGCCTGCACCACGGGGAAGGACGCAAAAATGTCCTGCCCGAAATTGAAAAAGCCAAGCTGTTGTGATCGAGCTTCCCAAACAAATAAATCCAGAAAGACCCACCCACCTGATAGAAAGAAAAATAACCTGCCCGCTGCATGCGGGCAGTGTTTTATCTGGGCCAGTGTCAGGATGCTGGCTTTTCATAACGCCTTTTGCTGGTACACGGGGTTCGCCAGCGCTATTGGCGCAGACTTGTAGCGCGCCTTTGCCCCCAGCTCAATTTTCCCGTAACGGATGGCCGCCTGTTTCAGCGTGCTGGCGTATGCCTGTTGTTGCAAGGGGTTAGTCTGCGGCTGGGAGGCGTAATTGTCAGGCCAAAGCCGTTGCATGCCTTCGTTGCTTCTGAAATTGACCACCCAAGGGCGGGATTCAGTCCTGCCCAATTGGAGCATGGCCAGCACGCAGTCCGCCGTGCTTTGGTTGTTCGCCACCGGGATATTCATCAGGGTCGCCAGCCGCAACAATGCCTTGACGTCCGCATCATGAGGCATGGTTGAAAGTGGATCCCAGAAAANAATCAGGATGTCGATCAGGCCTTCCGAAATTCTGGAGCCAATTTGCTGGTCGCCGCCATAAGNGCCGCTGCGTAGGCAGATGATGTCCAAATCCGCCTGTTCCGCAATCAGCTTGCCAGTGGTGCCGGTTGCGTACAGTTCATAATTGGATAGTACATGGTGGTTTTCTTTTGACCAGTTAATAAGCGCTGGTTTGAGATTGTCGTGAGCGACCAGCGCAATCTTATGCTTTTGTACGTTCATGAAGCCCCCGCATCGATTTGTTGTGTTAATGTCACTTGTAGTGCGATTAATGGTACAGCGATGATAGAGGATTGCGCAATAAAGACAAGCAGATTTTACAGGTTTTCACTGGCGATTCATTCAGTCCCCTGTCCTCGGCACGGACGGGGTGCTGCTTCACAAAACTTTACAAACGAGCCGCAATCCAGCAATACAAGCCCTGCATGATAAGCACATGCCAGCCGGGAAACGGCGGCAGACAGGATCAACCTGTTGATACCCAACTATTTTATGGAGTGATTATCATGACAGACGAAAAACAGAACCCGACTACCGAAACCCCTGCAACCGACAACGCTGCCACAGCTGGCGGCGGCGCAGACCACCACTCGCATGACCGTGGCTGCTGGCGGCATCACCACTGCCATGGCAGGCCGCGTCGCTGGAAAATCTTTGGTGCAGTGGCTCTGATCGCGCTGTTCGGCTTCGTCCTCGGCAAAGCCAGCGGGCATCACCATTGCGATTACGGGCATTACGGCCAGCGTTTCGAACAACAACAGATGCAATCTGACGCCAGCGCCAGCCGCTCTGAATCGTTGAGCGTGATCCTCGACGGCATCGAAGCCACCCCGCAACAGCGCTCCAAAGCGGTGCAACTGTTCCGTTAAGCAGGCTGCATCCCACCAGCGGATGTGGAATACTCACTTGAAACCCATGGCGGAGCAGCTCGCGGGCTGTTCCGCCTATGCGTATATGACTAGGCCTGCATGAAGTTTTGAGGTTACCGAATGAACAGACGCGATCTGATCAGGTTGTTTGGCGCAATGCTGTTGGGGTATGCGGGGGTGGCCATGGCGATAATGGGGACGCCAACCTTGCACCGCAATCCCGGAAACGCATTGTGGTCATTGGAGCCGGGCTTGCTGGTTTGGCTGCGGCGCAGGCATTGAAAAAGCAAGGGCATGAGGTGCTGGTCGTCGAAGCGCGCGACCGCATTGGCGGGCGCATCTGGAGCAGCCGCCAGTGGCCTGACATGCCATTGGATTTAGGCGCATCCTGGATTCACGGTGTGAAAGGCAACCCGCTGACCCTCATTGCCGAGGCAATCCAGGCCAACCGCCTGGTCACCCATTACGGGAAGGCGATCACCTACAACACACGGGGGCAACCGCTTTCCCAAGCTGAAGAAAACCGCCTGGATAANCTTGGGGCGCGCATCGCACAAGCGCTGACGCTGGCACAAAAGCAGGACAATGACGTTTCAATCCAGCAGGCGATTGCACCGTTGCTGGCGGAATTTTCAGCTTCATCAGAGGAAACCCGCTTTATCCATTTTCTTCTCAACAGTGAAATGGAGCAGGAATATTCCGGCAGTACAGCAAAGCTTTCCGCACATTGGTATGACAATGACAAGGAATTTGGGGGCGATGACGCCCTGTTCGCGCACGGTTTTGGCCTCGTCACGGCGTTTCTGGCGGAGGGGTTGAACATCGGGCTTGGCCAGCTTGTCCACGAGATACAATGGGATTCATCGCCTGTGCGGGTGATGACGCAAAAATCCGTGTTTTTGGCCGACCATGTTGTAGTGACACTGCCGCTNGGGGTCTTGCAGGCTGGCAACGTCCGCTTTTCACCCGCATTGCCGCCCGAACAGCAGCAGGCAATTGCCAAGCTCGGCATGGGGGTGCTGAACAAATGCTGTTTACGCTTTCAGGAAGCCTTCTGGCCTGACGACGTTGACTGGCTGGAATACATTCCCGCAACCCCAGGAGCTTGGGCGGAATGGGTAAGTTTCATGCGGGTCGCCAATATGCCCATCCTGCTGGGGTTCAATGCTGCTGACCGGGGACGGGAGATCGAGCAATGGCCGGATCAGCAAATTGTCGCAAGCGCCATGCAAACCCTGAAAACCCTGTTTGGCAGCCATATACCCGAGCCTATTGGCTACCAGATAACACGCTGGGCGGCTGATCCGTTTGCCCTGGGGTCATATTCCTACAATGCCGTCGGTTCCACCCCACAGATGCGCAAGGCGCTGGCCAAGCCATTGGGCAAGCGGTTATTTTTTGCAGGTGAAGCCTGCCATGAAGATTATTTCGGCACTGCACATGGGGCTTATCTGTCCGGCCTGCATGCAGCGGAGGAAATCCTTGCGGCTTGAAAGCTGGGCAGGGTGTTGCGTGCTTGCCCCACCCGATGTGGAACACTTGCCTGAAACCAATGGCAGGGCAGCTTGTGGGCTGCTCCGCCTATGCGCATCCCTTTTATTCGCAGTCACTTCGGGGTGATTCATATTCAACCGTCGGCAGTGGTGCGGGTGAGAGGGAGGTTAAGCAAAATAGCGACGAGAACAGTCAATGAATTTACTGTTTCTTGGGACGTCGTCTGGAGTCCCCACAAAATCCAGGAATGTAACAGGTATTGCATTACGGGCAAGTGAGGGAAAATCATGGTGTTTGGTGGATTGTGGGGAGGGTACACAACATCAATTGCTACACACAAACTTGTCGCTTCACACCTTGCAAGCAATATTTATCACGCATGTGCATGGGGATCATTGTTATGGGTTGCCTGGTATCTTGGCAAGTGCGGGAATGGGCGGACGCAGAGACCCTCTTAAGGTAATAGCACCGAAAGGGATAAAAGAATGGTTTGCCTCAACTCAGGAAAACACGCAATTGTTTTTGCCGTTTGAGTTGGAGTTTATCTGTTCAGATACCTTACCCGAAGTCGAATTCCAAAACATGAGGGTGACGATTACAAAACTATCACATAGGGTTCCATCGTATGCTTATAGTTTTGTTGAGAGAAATGTCGGGTCACGTTTNGATGTTGAAAAGTTAAGGCTGGACGGCGTTCCCCAACCGCTTTGGAGCAAGATAAAAAAGGGTGTTGATATTGAGCTCGATGGTAAAACGATAAATAGCAACGAATATTTAATATACGATACCAAACCCAGAAAAATAGTGATCGCTGGAGACAATGACCGGCCAGATTTGTTGTCACAGGCCTGTGATGGCAGTTATGTTTTGGTGCATGAAGCAACATACACACAAGACATGGCAGAAAAAGTAGGTGAGGGTGTTGGGCATAGTTACGCAAAGCTGGTTGCGCAGTTCGCCCAATCAATTGAACTNCCCCATTTGGTTTTGACGCATTTTAGCCCTCGATACCAGTCGAATACTGAAATCTCCCCATCCATTATGGACATTTATATGGGGGCGAAAAGTGCTTATTGTGGCGGCCTTTATATGGCTGGTGATTTTTCCGAATATAAATTGGATAAATCAGGCGAATTTACTCAAATTGAAGGCGAGAGCAACAGTTTAACCAAAACCAATGGCGATAGCCTTCAACCTGCTCCGCCAGCGCGCATGAGGAAGAAAACGTGCAGGAACGCTTGCTGCTGATTGATGATGATGTGCGTCTGGGCGCGATGCTGGCGCAATACCTGGGCGATGCCGGTTACGCCGTGACCTGCGCCCACACCGGGCAGGCTGGGATGGCGCAGGCGCGGCAAAGCGGCTGGGCGCTGATCATCCTCGACCTGATGCTGCCCGACGCCGACGGGCTGGATTTGTGCCGTCAGTTGCGCAACGGCTCGACGGCGGATATCCCCATCCTGATGCTGACCGCGCGTGGCGATGCCACCGACCGCATTATCGGCTTGGAAATGGGCGCGGACGATTACCTGCCCAAACCCTTCGAGCCGCGTGAACTGCGCGCCCGCATCAAGGCCATCCTGCGGCGCGGCCTGCGCGACCCGCAACGCTTGCCGCCGCTGCGTTTCGGACGGTTGGAAATCGACCGCGAAGCCCGTGAGGCGCGTGTCGATGGCGTCGTGCGCGACATGACCGGCTACCAGTTCGACCTGCTGGTGGCGATGGCAGAGCACGCCGGGCGGGTACTCAGCCGCGAACAATTGTTGGATCTGGTCAAGGGAGAATCGCTGGAAGCTTTCGACCGCTCCATCGACGTGCACATCTCACGCCTGCGCGCCACCATTGAGGATGACCCGAAAAAGCCGCGCCGTATCCTCACCTTGCGTGGGGCGGGGTACGTGTTCGCCCGCCATCAGGATGGCGAGGACATGGCATGAGATGGCGCCATCATCCCCATCTGCATTCCCATCGCCGTCACTGGCGCAGGCATCACGGCAGCCACTTGCGCAAGCGGTTGTTCTGGCAGATTTACGTGGTGGTGGTCGGCAATGTTATCGTGGTGTCACTGCTGGTCGGCATCCTGCTGCATTTTCGCGGCGAAGGCCATCACCTCCCGATTTTCCCCCTGCTGGCGGTCGCCGCGCTGGTGGTGTCCTTGGGCGCGTACCCGATTTCACGCCGCCTGACCTACCGGCTGGAGCGGCTCAAACGGGGTGTGGATGCGTTGGGCGAAGGCAACCTCAGCGTGCGTGTCAAGGTGGAAGGCTGCGACGAAGTGGCGGCGCTAGCGACCAGTTTCAACCGTTCCGCCATCCGCATCCAGGCGTTGCTGGCTAGCCACCGGCAACTGCTGGCGAACGCTTCACACGAACTGCGCTCCCCATTGGCGCGGATGCAAATGGGGTTGGCGTTGCTGGCGGATTCCACCCACAGCGAAGGCTCGCCGCATCTGGCCGCATTGCGGCAGGACATCCGCGAACTTGACCAACTGGTGGAGGAAATCCTGCTCGCCAGCCGTCTGGACACCCCAGAAATTCCACTGGAGCGCCAGCCGGTCGANCCCGCCGCATTGCTGGCGGAGGAATGCGCCCGGATCGACGCCGATTGCGAGGCGCAAGCCCTGCAAATCACCGGCGANCCCCGTTTGCTGCGCCGCCTGTTGCGCAACCTGCTGGAAAACGCCCGGCGGCATGGCGGCGGGCAAGTAGAGGCGCGCCTTGCTGTCGGAGTGGGGCAAAGCGTGTTGCTGCAAGTGCTGGATCGCGGCGCAGGCATTCCGGCAGTGGCGCTGGAACATATTTTCGAGCCGTTCTACCGCCCGGCGGGACATGGTGAGAGCCAGGGCGGCTGGGGTTTGGGTCTGAGCTTGGTCAAACAGATCGCTGAACGGCATGGNGGGAGCGTAGTGTGCGAACAGCGCGACGGAGGCGGCGCACTGTTTGAAGTCACGCTGCCCCGACTGGCCTGAGCATGGGGGAGCGTAGTGTGCGAACAGCGCGACGGAGGCGGCGCACTGTTTGAAGTCACGCTGCCCCGACTGGCCTGAGGCAGCTTTTGGGGCAGCCTGTTAGGGCAACTGCCCGATTTCCACACTCAAGGTTTTGCGTTCGCCATTGCGCAGGATACCGATGTCCTTACGGCTGCCGGGGTTGGCCGCTGCCACTTGGTTGCGGAAATTGCCAACGTCCATGACCGGTTTGCCCGCATAGCTGATGATGAGGTCATCCTNTTTGAAACCGGCGCTGGCGGCGGGCGTGTTGGGTTTCACCTCCACCACCACAATGCCGTTCTGCTCCGCAGGCAACTTGAAACGGTTGATGAGATCACGCGTCAGCGGCTGCAACAGGACGCCCAGTTGCCCGCGCACCACATTGCCTTGCGCAATCAGCTGGTCGGCGACTGTCTTGGCGAAATTGATCGGGATGGCGAAACCAATCCCCATGTAACCGCCGCTGCTGCTGATGATGGCGGTGTTCATGCCGACGACCTGCCCATCCAGGTTGACCATTGNGCCGCCAGAATTGCCCGGGTTGATGGCGGCGTCAGTCTGGATGAAATCTTCATAATCGTTGATGCCGAGTTCCGTGCGCCCTTTGGCGCTGACCACCCCGACCGTTAGGGTATGCTGCAACCCAAACGGGTTGCCGATGGCGAGCACCCATTCCCCAACCTCCAGTTTGGCCGAATTCCCCAAGGGCAAAGGCCGCAGGTTGGCTGCTGGCACTTCCAGCACCGCAATGTCGGAATGTGGGTCTACGCCCTTGATGGTCGCATCGAACTCTTTCCCGTCCAACAGCATCACGCGGATGGTGCGGGCATCCTTCACCACATGATAAGTCGTCAGGACATAGCTAAACCCAGCACCATTCCGGAACACAAACCCTGACCCTTGGCTGGTCGCAACCTGCGCTTCCGGCGGCAGGTCAGCAGGCGGCATCAGCCCTTCCGGCAAATCGCCAAACAGACGTTTGAACAGCTTTTCATCAAATGGAAATTGCATGGAGGCTGGGTCAACCGGGTATTCCGTCTGCACTGACACAACCGATGGCGAAACCTGCCGGGCGACTGCCGCAAACGCCTTGCCTGATTCACGCGGGTTTAGCAGTGCGTCTTGCTGGCTCGGGATGAGCGCGCAACCGGACACAAATACTGTTAGGAAACAAGCTGATAAAAATCTGAGCATGCGGCGGCCATGAGGGTTGGTAAATTGGTGGAAACACTTATACCCTGTTTATCAGATGGACGCTACTACAGCAGGCTGACGGTTGTGTTTGTTGATGGAAACTCATCGCTTCCCGGATTTTGCCGCCAATGAAGCTTAAAAATAACAAAGCCGCACAAGCGTAAACCTGCACGGCCTTGCCCGCAACGGAGAGAAAAATCAGGCGGTGGCGGAAACAGCCACTTTGGCTTCCGACTCTGGCTGACGAAGCGATAAGCCACAGCGCCCAGCACCGCCCCGACAACTGGCGCAATCCAGAACAACCACAACTGCATAATGGNCCAATCGCCCGCAAACAAGGCAACGCCGGTGCTGCGTGCTGGGTTGACGGAAGTGTTGGTGACCGGAATGCTGACCAGATGGATCAGGGTCAGGCACAAACCGATCGCAACTGGTGCCATGCCTTTGGGCGCGCGTTCATCGGTTGCCCCCATAATGACCAGCAGGAACATCATGGTCATGACAACTTCGGTGACCAGCGCAGACAGCAGCGAATAACCGCCTGGTGAATGTTCACCGTAGCCATTGGCGGCAAAACCGGCGGCGGCATTGAAATCTGCCTTACCGCTGGCGATCAGGTACAGCACCGCCCCGGCGACCAGGCCGCCCGCCACCTGTGCGGCGATGTAAGGCAGCAATTGGTTGGCGGGAAAGCGTCCACCAGCCCACAAACCGATGGAAACCGCCGGATTCAGGTGGCAACCGGAAATGTGGCCGATGGCGTAAGCCATGGTCAGGACGGTCAAACCAAAGGCGAGCGACACGCCCAGCAGGCCAATGCCCACATCAGGGAATGCGGCCGACAGCACAGCGCTGCCACAACCGCCCAGGACAAGCCAAANAGTGCCCAAAAACTCAGCTGCATATTTGTTCATAAAAGCCCCTTTATGCACAATAAGTGAAGAAAAATACGTGATGATCAATAACGAGGGATTATTGAAAAATCAGATTAAGCCAAGAAACCTGAACGATAAATGACTGACGGGGTTAAATGGTGACTTTTTGCAACCTCCGTGCTTTTTTCAGCGAAAATGTCGCCCTGATATGACATCAACCCGGTTTCATGGCGGCCAAAGCCGTTTTTGTTAGCCAGTTTCACTACAGGCCTGCCCAGCCCGTTACAATAGCAACTTCACCTGAATGGGAAATTATTATTGGAGAAGCTTGCCATGTCCCCTGATTTTCTTACCGGCATCACCATCCTGCTGGTCTACCAACTGGTCGGCGAAGTGAGTTCGCGTTTGTTGCATTTGCCCGTGCCNGGGCCAGTGCTCGGCATGCTGTTGCTGTTTTGCACCCTGGTGTGGCGCGGCAGCCTGGAAAAACTCTGGACACCNGCCTCCAGCGCCCTACTCAGCTATTTGTCGCTGCTGTTTGTGCCAGCAGGGGTAGGGGTGATTGTGCATTTCGGGCGCATCGGAGATGAATGGCTGCCCATCTCGGCGGCNTTGCTGCTCAGTGCGCTCATCACCTTGGCGGCGACGGCGCTGATTATGCAAGGCGTCAGCCGCCTGCTCGGTCATCAGGAGGATAAAACCCATGGGCGGTAACGGTTTCGCTGAAGTCTGGGTCTATCTGTCGGCGTCGCCGCTGTTCGGTCTGACCATGACCCTGATCGCCTACGGGATCGCCGTCCGGGTGTATCGGCGGGTAGGGCTCAACCCGCTGCTGAATCCGGTGGTGACGTCCGTCATCCTGCTGATCATCCTGCTGCTGGCGACCGGGATGCCGTACAAGGATTACTTCGCTGGGGCGCAGTTTGTGCATTTCCTGCTCGGNCCGGCAACAGTGGCGCTGGCGATCCCGTTGTACCGGCAGTTCGACAAACTGAAAAANCTGTGGCTGCCGGTGCTGGCGGCGTTGCTGGGCGGTGTCACCATTGGCGGCGTCAGTGCGGTCAAGATTGCGCAATGGCTAGGGGCTGACCAGCAAACACTGCTGTCGCTGGCNCCNAAATCTGTGACCGCGCCGGTGGCAATGGGGATTTCAGAACGCATCGGCGGGTTGCCTTCCCTGACCGCCGTGCTGGTGGTCACGACCGGCATTATCGGTGCCGTGCTGGGAACGCGCCTGTTCGACCTGCTGCGCATCCGTGATGACAGCGTGCGTGGTGTCGCGTTGGGTGTGGCCGCGCACGGCATCGGCACTGCGCGGGCGTTTCAGGTCAACGCGGAAATGGGTGCTTTCGCCGGGCTGGCGATGGCGCTGGCGGCATTCCTGGCCTCCATCATCTTGCCGTGGGTCATGGGCTGGCTGTTGTAAGGTGACGCCCCCATCCCCAACCCTTCCCCCACAAGGGGAAGGGGGCAAAGTTCCTATGCCGTCCGCCCGATTGGCAACTGGTAAATGCGCTTGCCAGTGGCGGCGAACAGCGCATTGGCCACCGCTGNGGCCAATGGTGGCACACCCGGTTCGCCCACCCCGGTCGGGTTTTCGTTGGATGGCACGATATGCACTTCCACGGATGGCATCTGCGGCATGCGCAATACCGGATACGTGTCGAAATTGGCCTGCTCGACCTTGCCATCTTTGATGGTTATTTNTTCACCCAAAGCTGCCGACAGGCCGAAACCGACACCGCCGCCCATTTGCGCGTAAATCACATCCGGGTTGACCGGCACGCCGCAATCCACCACCACCACCACCCGGTCAACCGAGAAGCTGCGGTCGGCATGCACGGTGACTTCGGCCACTTCCGCCACATAGGAGTTGAAGGATTCAACCAGGGCGATGCCGCGCCCGCGCCCTTCCGGCAGCTTTTCGCCCCAGCCCGCCTTTTCCGCGGCGAGGTTGAGCACCTGCAAATGGCGGGGCTCGTCCTGCAACAAGGCGCGGCGGAACTCCAGCGGGTCTTTCCCTGCGGCATGCGCCAGCTCATCCATGAAGCACTCGGTGGCGAAACCGGTGTGGGTATGGCCGACCGAACGCCACCATTGCACCGGCACGCCCACATCCTCAACCGTATGCAGCTCCACCCGCAGGTTGGGGATGCTGTAAGGNNCGCCGGAACCTTCGGTTGAAGTGGGGTCGACGCCATCCTTGATCAGCATTTCCATCATCGTGCCTTTCAGGATCGACTGGCCGACCAGCCGCTGTTTCCAGGCGGTCAGCTTGCCATCCGCATCCAGCCCGGCCTGGATTTCGTGGTAATAAGCCGGGCGGTAATAACCGGCGCGCATGTCGTCTTCGCGTGTCCACACCAGCTTGATTGGCTGGCGTTGCGGGGACGCCTTGGCGATGTTGGCCGCCTCCAGCACGTAATCGGCCTTGGGGTTGGCGCGGCGGCCAAACGACCCGCCTGCAAACAGCGCGTTGATTTTGACCTGTTCGGGCTTGAGGCNCAGCAGTTCGGCGACCGCAGGCTGGTCAATGGACTGGAACTGTTCGCCGTTCCAGATTTCGCAGCCGTCATCCTGCAATTGCACGACACAGTTGAGCGGCTCCATTGCCGCATGCGCCAGATAGGNGAATTCATAGGCGGCGGCCAGCACTTTGGCGGACTGTTGCAAGGCCTCGTCAGCATCGCCCTCTTTCCTGGCCTCCAGGCCGGGTTGTTTGGCCAGTTCGCGGTACTGCGCCATTTGCAGCTCGCTGCTGCCTTGATAAGCCTTGCTGTCATCCCATTCCACCTGCAACAGGTCGCGGCCTTGCTTGGCGCTCCAGAAATCCTGCGCGAGCACCGCCACGCCGGTGGGGATCTGCACCACATCGACCACGCCTTTGACGCCTTTGGTGGCGGCGGCGTCAAACGTTTTCACTGTCGCGCCGAACAGCGGCGGATGCGCCACCAACGCTGTCAGCATGCCGGGCAGTTTCACATCCTGGGTGTAATGCGCTACGCCTGTGGATTTGGCGTTGGCGTCCACCCGCCGTAGGTTGCTTTTGCCGATGTAAATGAACTGGTCTGGCGTTTTCAGCGGGGCGTCTTCCGGCACGGGCTGTCTGGCCGCCGCTTCAGCCAGTTCGCCGAAGTTCGCGTGTTGGCCGGAAGGGTGACTGAGCACGCCTGCCTTGATGGTGATTTCCGCCGGGTGGACGCCCCAGCGTTCAGCGGCAGCGGCGAGCAGCATGAGGCGGGTGGCCGCCCCGGCTTTGCGCATCTGCTGAAAGGAATTGGCCATCGAAGTGCTGCCGCCGGTGCCCATCATCGGGCTGAAGGTCAGGTTGGCGTATTTCGACGGGTCGGCAGGCGCGCCCTCGGTGCGGATCTGGCTCCAGTCGGCGTCGAGTTCGTCGGCCACCAACGTGGCCAGCCCGGTGTGGCTGCCTTGCCCCATCTCCAGGTGTTTGATGATGACGGTCACGATATTGTCAGGTGTGATGCGCACGAAAGCATGCGGCTCGACCAGCGCCGCTTTCTGTCCGGCGGCACCCGCCAGCCCTGGCGGCCATCCNNCGGCCATCGACGCGGCCTCATCTGCCGCCGCATCGGTGAAATACACGCCCAACATCAGGCCGCCCAGCGCGCCGACGGAGGTTTTCAGGAAATGGCGGCGTCCCGCATTGATTTTGGCAGTCATGATCCGCTCCTTATGCCAGTTGGCCAGCCGCACGTTTGATCGCGGCTCTGATGCGTTGATAGGTGGCGCAACGGCAGATATTGCCTGCCATGAAAGCGTCAATGTCGGCGTCCGCCGGATTTGGGTNTTGCCCCAGCAGGGCAGTGGCGGACATGAGCTGCCCCGATTGGCAGTAGCCACATTGCGGGACGTTGAAATATTCCCACGCCTCCTGCAACGCCTGGGTCACTTTGGACGCCTGGGTTGCGCCCTCAATGGTGGTGATGCGTTTGCCGACCACGCTGGCAACCGGGGTGATGCAGGAACGCACTGCCTGCCCGTCCACATGCACGGTGCAAGCGCCGCATTGCGCCATGCCGCAGCCGAACTTGGNTCCGGTCAGGTTGGCGTGGTCACGGATAGCCCACAGCAGCGGCATGTCGGGCGACACATCGAATTCCTGCTCGGCGTCATTGATGTTCAGTTTCATGGGATGAATCCTTCCTTTGGGTTGGGGGATATTGTTGTCGTTGATCGTTCTGGAGCCTTCATCCGCTTATCTATAGCGCAATATGCAAAACCACGGCAACTATGGGCTTTTGGGGTTGCCCCTGTCACGGACGGGGTCGCTTCGGTTAGGCAAAGGCTGTCCACTATTCGCAGGGGAGATCAAAATTTCACAGCGAACATGTGGTAAAGTTAGCTATCGGTTTATGCTGGTCTAAATTGTTATGCCCCAACTCAGTTTCATTTCCGATGAAGTCCTTTCCCGTGCCGTCAAAAACTTGTTGGATGTCGCCACGAATGCCCGCAAAAAGGCGGATAAGGATTTCAACCGCAACGTCATTGACCCCTTTGCTGTCCTGTTTGAAATGTCTGGTTTTCAAACAGATGGAGAAACATGGCTAACCGGAGAAAAGAATCGCCAAGCACANAAAACTCTTCAAAATCATGTTGGAACATTCCATCAGGCCATTTTGGGAAACATTGANGGGTGGAGTGACTTAGGCACGGGCGGGGTTGTCGATATTATTTGCCCGGACAGGAAAATTATTGCTGAAATTAAAAATAAACATAACACGGTCAAGGGGTCGGACAAGGTTAAGGTCTATGACCTAATGGAACGGGCTGTCATGACAAAAGGCCATCAGTACAAAGGGTTTACAGGCTATTATGTTGAGGTTATTCCCAAATCCGCTGCCCGTTATGACAAGCCTTTTACTCCACCAGATAACCAGACCGGCCAACCACGTACCGCCAACCCATTGATCCGGCAAATTGATGGTTACAGTTTTTATGCATCGGCAACCGGGGTGTCGGATGCATTGTCCCAACTCTTTGCAGCCTTGCCAGATGTCATTGAAAGCTGTTCAAGTTACCGCTTTGCGGATCGGTCATTTGTGGGTCAGTTTTTCAGAAAGCATATGGGTAATCACAGCTCATTGAATTCATCGTAGACGGGGATTTCAAAATATTCGTCCCCACTGTGGAGCCAAGTTGTTAGCTGGGATAAGGNAGTCCCCCTTCGTTTCTTGCGTAAGCCACACTCCCAGACCACCGCTGTCCTCCAGCCCATCACCTTCAATTGATAGAGGGTCTTTTGGTCACGGGCGACATTGCGGGCAAATTNTTTCTCCCAAAATTCCCGGCGCGTTTCAGGAATATGCGCCATGTTGCAGTTTTGGTGTTGGTGCCAGAAACAGCCATTGATGAAAATGACGGCCTTGTGCTTGCGAAGCACGAGATCAGGGGAACCAGGCAACTGCTTGTTATGCAGCCGGAAACGGAACCCTTGTCTGTGCAATGCGGAGCGCACCCACATTTCCGGCTGCGTATCCTTGCTGCGGATGGCCGCCATAGTCCGTGAACGGGTAGCTTTGTCAACTCGGTCAGTCATATTGTTTCCGCTGCTCAGTTAAAGCCAACATTTCCTTCCTGCTTTACCGGATATTACCTATAATTGATAACCATGCATAAGGTTGTATAAGGTTAATTATGTATTCCATGGCTCAAGTTGCCGATATGTTGGGTGTGTCCAAGGAAACGCTTCGCCGCTGGGACAACAGCGGGAAGCTGTGTTCAACCCGTAACCCCATGAACAATTACCGTTTTTACCACAAAGACCAGTTGCGGCAGTTTGAGGAGCTGAGTTTCATCTTTGATGACTCCAAACGCCCCAGCATTACCCCTGACCACACTTACCAAACCATTGAACTGTTTGCGGGCGCGGGTGGTTTGGCAATCGGGCTGGAAAAGGCCGGGCTGAAAACCATCCTGCTGAATGAAATCGACAAGGACGCCTGCGCTACCCTGATGGCCAACCGCCCCCATTGGGATGTCAGGTGCGGCGATATTGGCGGGCTGGACTTCACCCCGTTCAGGGATCAGGTGGATGTGGTGACGGGTGGTTTTCCCTGCCAGGCATTTAGCTATGCAGGCAAGAAAATGGGCTTTGAGGATGCCCGTGGCACCTTGTTNTTCGAGTTTGCCCGGGCGGTGAAAGAAACCAACCCCAAGCTGTTNCTGGCGGAAAACGTGCGCGGCCTGCTCACCCATGACGGAGGCCAGACCCTTGCCAACATCCGTTCTGTCATTGATGAACTTGGTTACACCTTGCTTGAACCCCATTTGACGAAAGCCATTTTCTACCGAGTGCCACAGAAACGCGAACGCCTGATCCTGATTGGCATCCGCAACGACTTGGCCAATAGGGCGACATTCCTCTGGCCGNNCCCCTACCAAAAGATCTATACCTTGCGTGATGCCTTGAAAGCTGGCGAACTTTTCCCGTGTGACGCCCCTAGCTCCTCAGGGCAAACCTACCCGGCTGGCAAGAAGGCTGTCATGGAGCAGGTTCCNCCCGGTGGCTATTGGCGTGACTTGCCAGAAGATGTGCAGCGGGCTTATATGAAAGGCAGCTTCCATTTGAGTGGNGGGAAAACTGGCATGGCNCGGCGGATGCACTGGGATGAGCCTTGCTTGACATTGACGTGTGCGCCCGCCCAAAAACAGACCGAACGTTGTCATCCTGAAGAAACCCGGCCNTTCACTGTGCGTGAGTATGCCCGTATCCAGACTTTCCCGGACGACTGGCTGTTCAAAGGGGCTTTGACCACACAATACAAACAGATTGGCAACGCCGTGCCAGTCAACATGGCTTATGAATTGGGGCTGTCGGTGGTGGATTTCCTGAACAGGCTTTGTAGCGAACCCGATATCATGCCCGCCGCAGCCCCCATCCAACATGGGTTGAAATTTGGGTGACCTGCAACAATCCGCTTCTTGATCTGTTCACTTTTGAGGGCTAGATCACTTACGCTCTTTCACGTAAGCGATTGATTTAATGGCGCACCCGGCTGGAATCGAACCAGCGGCCTTTGGCTTCGGAGGCCAACACTCTATCCCCTGAGCTACGGGTGCGCGGTAGAAGTCGCATCATACCCAACCCTCGCGGCCGCGTCCATCTTAGTATTCATATGCAAAAACTCCGGTTTTTCGTATGATTCACGTCAAGATTTCAGCCCGGATGGATGGTCAGTATTAGGGATATTGCATATAATCCGGCGGTTTAAGATTTTCTGGTTTCTTGGTTTCAGTGATTGCCGGGCAGGTTGTCGTCCGGTTTACAGGAGGAAAATGTGGCTCACTCAACACCTAATGACCCTATGGCAAAACCGGTACTGATCGGTGGCCTTGTCCTGCTCGGCGTGGCGGTTACCGTACTGGTTTCCAGTCTGATCAACACCATTGAGAAAAATTCCACTAAGGGCGCGGAAGACACGTCCATGCAGATGGCGGCGGCTGATGCCAATATTGCGCCGATCGGTTCGGTCAATGCGGTTGATAAGAGCGTTGTCAAGGCGGCTCGTTCCGGCGAAGAGGTTTTCAATGCAGTCTGTACCTCCTGCCATAGCGCGGGTGTGTTGGGCGCGCCGAAGGTTGATGACAAGGCCGCGTGGGAGCCGCGTGCAAGCAAAGGCCTCGACAGCTTGTTGAACCATGCCATCAATGGTTTGAACTCAATGCCGGCNCGTGGCGGCGACCCATCCATTACTGATGAAGAATTGACGAACGCCATTGTCTACATGACCGGAAAAGCGGGCATTGACCTGTCTAGCCAAGTGAAGGCGGCAGCCCCAGCACAGGAAGGCATGGGTGGCATGTCCGGCATGGCAGCACAAACTGCCCCAGCGCAGGAAGGCATGGGTGGCATGTCCGGTATGGCAGCGCAAACTGCCCCGGCGCAGGAAGGCATGGGCGGCATGTCCGGTATGGCGGCGCAAGCTGCCCCAGCGCAGGAAGGCATGGGCGGCATGTCTGGCATGGCGGCGCAGACTGCTCCGGCTGCACCCGCCGCTGCGGCTATCGATGGCGAAAAAATTTACAAAGGCATTTGCTTCTCCTGCCATGACGTAGGCGTCGCCGGTTCCCCTAAATTGGGCGATAAGGCCGCTTGGGCTCCCCGCATCGCAACTGGCAAGGATGCCCTGCTCAACAGCGCGTTGCACGGCAAGAATGCGATGCCTGCCAAAGGCGGCAACCCCGCCCTGTCCGATGATGAAGTCAAGGCTGCGGTTGACTACATGGTCGGCCAAGCCGAGTGATCTGCTTGCCGTAACCACTCACAGGAAAGGCGCTGATACAGCGCCTTTCTTTTGGTGCGGCGTTTGATTCCGGGTAGCATGGTGTCATTTAACCCCGTTTTTCTTCCAGAGTGTTTAGCCATGTATAACGATACTGTTGTGGATGCCCAGTATAGGCAATTGTATGAACGATTCTGTCAGGGCGACCACCGCGCCAGTATTGAATTGGTCAACCTGTTGGGCGATCGGTTGTTGCGTTATATCCGCCGGAGCTGCATTTACGACAGCTACGAGGCCGCTGAGGATTGCGTACAGAACACCTGGGCAAAGCTGGTGCAGTATTGCGGGAAACCGGTGCAGGACAGCAGCTTCTGGGGGTTTGCGTGCGCTATTGCCAAACATCAGGCCATTGATGATTACCGNGCCAATACCCGACAGAAACGCAATCCCGGTGAAGGTATGGGCCATCTGGAAGATGATGACCAGCCAGCCTTGGCTGACCATGATGCCGACCCGGCAAAACAGTTCGAGGCGCTGGAAGACGAACGCGAGTCGCAAGGCCGGTTGCAATCCTTCAAGCAGGCGGTGGCGGGTTTGCCGGAACGCCAGCGTCAGGCGCTGACCCTGCAACTGGCGGGCTATTCGCTGAAAGCGATTGCCCAACACATGCAGGAAAAGGATGAAACGGTCAAATCCCATCTGCGCTATGCCAAAAACAAACTCAAGCGTGTGCTGGTGGAAGCCTCGCATAGCCTGGATAGGGTAGTGGAGGCTTGAACATGACAATCGACAATCAACAACCGTTGGAAGACGACGACGCTTTCGGACAAGAACTTGCCAAACTGTACCGGACAGCGTTGTTGGATGAGCAGTTCCAGCAACAGGTACGGCAGGATTTGCAAGCCCTGCCCACCAATGTCCAGGCCGAACTCTTGCCTGCGGAACAGGTGTTTGTGCAGGAGGAAACGCTTTCTGCCGCTGCCAAGGCGCGTATGCTCGACATGGTTCCGCCATGCCGCCAGCCGCAGGCCGCCCCGGTCAAGCCGCAGTCCTGGTGGCGCAAGTTGTTGGCTGCTGACTGGGCAAGCTCCCTGTTACCGNNGGCTGCGTTCAGTATCCCGGCAGCACTGATGGCCGGGGTATTGTTTGGTGTGTTGTTGCCAACCCTGCTCCCTAGCCTCCAGCAGCCGGAATATGTGACCCGTGGAGGTCAGGTGGACAAAGGCATTGTCACCCACCCTGATACACAGGCGGGGGAGCAAAATGGCATTACCGACGAAGTGCGCCAGAACCCTCAGCAATGGCTGGCGGCGATTGCCGAACTGTTGCGGCAGGGCAAGGTGGCGCAGGCGCGGGCGGAATTGCAGGCGTTTGAACTCCAGTACCCAAATTATCGGCCATGACTTAACCCCTTTTTCCTGGGAAAACCGTACTGCAAGCTAACAGACTTTTTCAGGAGGATATGTCAATGAAACAGGTAATAATGTTTGTGGGCTTGGGTTTGGTGTTGGCATCTTGTGCTTCCCTGCAACCGGAGGAATGCAAGACTGCGAATTGGGAACAGTTGGGTTATGCCGATGCCATGAAAGGGAGTGACAGCCTGTTAACGTCCTACGGCCAAGATTGTGGCAAAGTGGGCATCACCCCCAACAAGTGGCTGTATCTGCAGGGTTATGGCAGNGGGGAAAAAGCTTTCTGCACCTACGACAATGGCAAGGCAGTCGGAAGANNAGGCGCTTTCCACGGCAAGATGTGTGACAAGCCAGGTTTGGAGGAACCTTTCAACAAAGGTTATCGGGAAGGGCTGATATTTTATGATCAGCAACAGCGCATCCGACGCCAAAATGATGAGATTTACAAGAGCATNCAAAGAACAGCAGGAGCGCAAAAAGCAGGAAAGCAATCAGCAAGCTGCCTCNNAGATGCAGAGAAGGCTCGCCTTGCTGCCGAGGCACGGTTAAGGCTTGGGATCAAGCCTGAGGATGCGACCGCNCGTCTTATCGATGCCCTTAATGCCCACCCCCAGAACTGAGGGGAAGTAGGCATTTACAGGAGATGCGCTGATGGACTTCATGCTGGAACCGCTGGTTGAAAAAGCGTTTCGGGAAAAGCGTTTTGCTGACATTGTGCAAGAATTGGGAAGCCTGTTGGCAGCAGAAGANGGGGAGGGTTTCAAAGACTTGATTGGCAATCAATTCAGTAATTTGCCAGAAGAAATTCTGTGTGCAATCAATGACTTTATTGCTAGGTGCAGCCATGATTTTGAAGTTAAGGCCGTTTATTTGGCGATGAATGCGTTTTCAATCAATCCCCATCTTTGGTGGTTTCAGCCATTTGCTTATGATGAAAACGGGTACGACATGGATGACCCTGACTGGTTGGCTAATTACCGTTGTGACGACCCATTGCGGATATTAACCGGCTTGGAGGCTGTACAGGCGCATTTCAAAACCTACCATGCTAACAAGCTATACAAAGACCACAGTCTGAATGACCAATATGAAATTGCCCAATACCTTGTCATCAGCAAGTTTGTTGAGTTGGTTGCAGAGGCTGTGAACACTGGCTCACTCACCAAAGGGATTTTGGTTACGGTTGGTGCGCAGGGTTATGACCTTTGGGCTGACTTTCTGCCCGATGGACAAGGTTAGTTGACGTTGGGCAACTGTCAAAAAAATGGCTCATGTCCGGTGAGTGCATTTAACCCCATTATCTTTTCCAGAACGTATAACCGTGCATAGACGAAAGAATGGAGGCAGTAAAATGCGTGTTAAGTTTATGAAAATTTATTTTGTTATTCCGCTTTTATTCACGGCACCTGTTGTTCTTGCCAGGATGCTGGTGCGGGTGCAGGGAGCGTTGAAGTGATAAATATGGATAATCTTGATTCAGCCACACTTGAAAAAATGCTCGGTGAAGGAACACCTGTTGTTGCAGATATACTCATTGAGCGGGCAAGAGCTTATCTGGCAAAAGGCGAATATGCGGAAGCGTTGCCTCTGTATAAGCGTGCACTGGAGCTTAAGGAAAAGGTTTGGGGTGATGACAGTGTTGAGGCTGCCAAAGCAATGAATGAGTTGGCATTTTTCTATAGCAGTCAACACGAGTACGCCAATGCCTTGCCTTTGTATAAGCGTGCATTGGCCATCCGCGAAAATACGTTGGGAAAAGACCATCCTGGAGTGGCAACAGTGCTTAATAATTTGGCGTTGGTTTATAATGCGCAAAAGGACTTTGACAAAGCAATACCCCTGCTGGAGCGTTCATTGGAAATTTGTGAAAAGACCTTGGGCAAGGATGCCCTTGATACAGGAAATACGCTAAATAATCTGGGGATGTCATATTACGATATGCAGGATTATGTAAAGGCAGTGGATTATCTGAAGCGGGCTATTGTAATTTACGTGGCGAAATTGGGCGATAACCATCCAGACACCAATGTTGTTCAGGAAAACTTGGACTTGGCTTTAAAGATGTTGAAGCAATAATATGGCTTTAAAACTTTGTTTGCCTGCCATTCGTGATGGCCTATCATAAATTCACTATTGCTTGTTCTTGTTTGGAGGTTTGAGCGCCATGTGCAAATCAATACATCCTATTTTTTTAATCTTTCTGATGTTGGGTGTTTCAGCTTGTGCTAGATCAATGCATTCATCTACCGATTGCCATACGTCAAAAGAAGGAAGAGTTTCCTGCGTAACGACTGTTGAATCCATGAGAGGTGGAGGAGATTCCCAATACATTGAATTTTCATTGCCTGACAGTGTTAGTGCAGTGAAGGTGGATATGGTGGTCAGTGTGGAAAAAGGTGCGGTAAACGCATGGCTTGGAGATCCGCCAACGCCGGTCACAGTGACAGCAGAACGTAACAAGCCTGCCACCTTGACGGATGTTGCCCATGCAGAAAAATCTTCTGGAGAAATAAATGGGCATAGCTTCCGGGTTTATCTTGAACCTCAGCGAAGTTTTTCCTTTTTCCTGTTCAAGTATGCGCAAAATATCAAGCTTGACTTGCATTATGACCGGATAATTCACAAGCATTGGATCCGGTTGAACAGCTCAAGCAGGTTATTAATGAAAATATTGCGCTTACACCTACAGAGCCAGGCAAAGTACAGGTGATTGGTGACAAGGATGGAAAATATATGGCCACCCAGGTTTTTCATCCCTTTAATGATCTCAGGCCACCATTACGTGATGAGGCGGCTTTATGGGGATGGTCGGCTGGTGAGGCCGTAAGAGTCTGGATATTCCGGGATTGGACATTTAAAGTCTGCGACAGTAGGCTTGCAATGAATGAGGCCTGCCGGGAGTCGGGTCTGGAGCATTAGAGTTAAGCACGGGAATGACGGCACACGGCCTGATTTTGGTGCGGAAGCGTGTGCCTAAATGTCGATGTATTGTTGCCAACCTATCCGTTGATGTAAAAGGGATTACCAAGGATTTTTTCATGATTGAGGTGTGAAAATAATGGATAAGGTCATTTTTGGGAAAAAGACTCTGTGAAGTCTGATAAGAATGATTCCTCCAACGATGGCGTTTACTTTCCGTGGCTAAGAGTTTGGCCTCTGTATGACGGTTTCTGCAAAAGTGAAAACAATGTTGGTGATTACTATTCAATGGATGGCGGTGGCGATGTCCATTCAATTGATGAGGAATGGCCTTCATTATTTCAGCAACATTTGAGAGGTATATGAAACAACGTGAATTGTGTGTGGTTTGTTACAGTTATCAAGAAAAATCCCAATCTTGGTGGGGAAGAACAATACTGCCTGCTGGATATAAGTTAACTGGCAATGCAACACTGGATGAAAATTACATTGCCATTTGTGAGAGTCATTGGGCTGGTAAAAATGTATTTCTGTTACTTAAACAGGCGGATCAATTTGGGATACCTGCTTTCATTTCGGTTGATACATTTGATTATGTTAGCCTGCTTTCGCACGGAGAGGCGATTGTTATTTTTGGTGTTGAAGAACCGGTATTGCAAATGCTGTTTTTGATGGATGATCCGTTGTTTCTGGAGATATTAGGCAGGGAATCACAGCGGTATGGCCATGCTTGCCAAGAGTCAGGCCAATCTTTTGTGAGCCACTGGGATATGGTCAATGGCAGTGATTGGCGCAAGCCAAAGACGTATAAAACTGATCTGTCAGTTTTTGGTAAGGACAGCCCTGTTAACCAAGGAGATGGCCTGTGGGGACTTGACCCTGAACCCTGTTTTTATCCTGCTGACGTATACACTCCAGAAGAACGGAGTGAACTGAACGATGGGTAACCCAATATTTAGGAGTGGCAACATGGATACGAAAAACACAGCAACCAACGGGCGGCACTGGTGTTGCTGTTGTTACTGGGAACATCCCCTGTTTTTGCAGCAGCCGACACCCATGCAGAATGGGAGCAGCTTAATAACCAAAGTGTGGAACTGCTTCATACTGGTCATTATGCCGATGGGGTCATCGTGGCGAAACAAGCACTGGCACTTATCGAAAAAAACAGCGATGCGGATCATCCTGATGTCGCCATAAGCCTGAACAACCTTGCGGAGTTGTACCGTGCCCAAGGGCAATATGCGCAGGCGGAACCGCTATACAAACGCTCGCTGGCGATTTTGGAAAAAGCACTGGGGAAAACCACCCTGATGTCGCCACAAGCCTGAACAACCTTGCGGAGTTGTACCGTGCCCAAGGGCAATATGCGCAGGCGGAACCGCTATACAAACGCTCGCTGGCAATTGGGGAAAAGGTACTGGGGGAAACCACCCTGAGGTCGCCACGGTTCTGAACAACTTTGCGGAGCTGTACCGTGAGCAAGGCCAGTACGCTCAAGCGGAACCGCTATACAAACGCTCGCTGGCAATTGGGGAAAAGGTACTGGGGGAAACCACCCTGAGGTCACCACGGTTCTGGGCAACCTTGCGGAGTTGTACCGTACCCAAGGGCGGTATGCGCAGGCGGAACCGCTATACAAACGCTCGCTGGCGATTTTGGAAAAGGCACTAGGGACAAACCATCCTGATGTTGCCACGGGCTTGAATAACCTTGCGGAGCTGTATCGTACTCAAGGTCAGTACACACAGGCGGAACCGCTGTATAAGCGTGCATTGGCGATTTGGGAAAAGGCATTGGGGGCAGACCATCCTGATGTTGCCACGGGCTTGAACAACCTCGCCTTACTGTATTCTGCCCAAGGCCAGTACGCGCAAGCGGAACCGCTGTATAAGCGTTCACTGGCGATTTGTGAAAAGACACTGGGGGCAGACCACCCGAATGTCGCCAGAAGCCTTAAAAACCTGGCGGAACTCTACAACAAGACCGACCGGGCAGCCTTGGCCAAGCCACTGGAAGAACGCGCCGCAGCTATCCGCGCCATCAAACGCTGATTTAACCCCATTTGTGAGCGGATGACGTATGACGGAATGAAACCTCACGGTTGACCTTAAGCCATTGTCCATCCATTCGGGAGATCAAACATGAAACGCTTTACCACTGCCATTAGCCTTGCCGCCCTTTCACTATTGTTGGCTGCCCCAGCCAGCGCCGAAGAGGCCGCTAAAGTGGAGGGGCGGGTTTTCCACAGCCCTGCTGCTGCGCAGGAAGCCGCACCCGCCAAATTGCATCTNGACCCTGCCAGCCTTCCCGTGCGCGCCGCACGCGGGGCATCCAGCCAGGGAGGGGATGTGGTGTTGCCACCATTAAGCACCCAGGAGCTCGCCCGCCTGCAACAACCGGACGGCAGCCATGACAAAGGCTTGCGGATAGGGGTTGGGCGTAATGTGCCAGATTCCTTCGGCCAGCCCGACACCTGGCACTGGGTCGCAGTGGANGGGGGCAGNGTTGCCTACCTTGGCCTGACATCCAGCGGTGCACAACGGGTACGGGTAAAATTGCAAGTGGGCAACTTGCCTGACGGCGTTGAATTGCAGTTTTATGCCCCGGCAGACCCGAAGACTGTTTACGGNCCTTTCACCCGCACTGAATTGGCGGCGCAGCCTAAAGATGCCAGTGGCAATACCCTGTTCTGGTCGCCTTCCGTGGCAGGCGACACGCTGAAGATGGAAGTGTTCCTGCCTGATGGTGTGCAACCGGCAGACCTCAAGTTGGGCATCCCGCAGCTTTCGCATGTGGCAATGGATGCGGCTAGCGGGCAGAAACAAGCGGGGGTGCTGGAGTCGAATGATGCTGCCTGCTACATTGGTTTGGCTTGTGCAACCCCAGCATGGCAACGCNNACGGGCTGTCGGTGGTTATCAGTTCACCAAAGTGGACGGTTCCACTTATCGGTGTTCGGGTACGGTGGTGAACAACACCGCCAATGACGGGATACCTTATTTCCTGACAGCCAACCACTGCATTGACAATCCGCAGGATGCCGCCAGCATGGAGTTTTTCTGGCGGTATGCCGGTTCTGCTTGTGGCAGCAATGACGCTGCCCAGTGGATGCTATGGACGGCGGGCGGCAGCAAGTTGCTGGCGACGGATGAGGGGCTGGACATCACCTTGGTGCAGTTGCTGGCCAATCCACCATCCGACACCACCTACGCGGGCTGGTCGGCGACACCACTCAATTACCAGGAAGCGGTCGTTGGCATCCATCATGACGGGATTAATGGCGGGATTTCCCCAAAACTGTTTTCGGCAGGGTACTTTTTGGCCATNGCCGAGGTGCAGGATGGCAACCCGGTTGCTGTCAGTGAAGGGCGGATGGCGGTTGTGCAGTGGACATACGGGGTGACCGAACACGGCAGCAGCGGTTCAGGCTTATGGGCTGTCAAGGATGGTGTGCATTACCTGAAAGGTGTGTTGTCCCAGGGCGATGTTTCATGCAGCAACCCTACCGGGAAGGATGTCTATGGCCGTTTTGATCTGGCTTACCCGCTACTCAAACCATGGCTGAACCCTGCCCACTGAACCTTCCCGGCAGGCTTTCAAAATGCCACTTCCAACCCCAGGGTCAGGGTGCGCTTGCGCCCCTGCACCAGCGCATGGATGTCTGACGAGGCGGCAATGTAATCCTTGTCCAGCAGGTTCTCGACACCCGCTTTCAGGGTGGTGCGCTTGTCCAGCTTCCATTGGGCAGAGGCATCCAGCCGGGTGTAGCCGTCCACCTCAAAACTATTGCTGCTGTTGCCGGGGCGCTTGCCAATGCGCACCACACCTAATGCCAGCTCAGTATCCGCTTGCGGCGTGTAGGCCAGCCGCAGGGAACTGCTATGGCTTGGCACGTTGGCAAGGTGGTTGCCTGCCAGCCCATCGTTGCTGCTGGTGATGCGGGCATTGAGGTAACTGTAACCGGCAGTCAGGTGCAATTTGGGGGTTAGGGGTTNGCTCGGGTTGGCTTCCATGCCCTTGGCTTGCTGGGCACCCGTCAGGACGCTGTAGTTGGGGTCTAGCGGATCAGGGGTGGTGACATTCTTTTGCTTGATGTTGAAAACACTGAGGCTGGCCTTGAGCGGTTTGCCATTGGGCGTGTCACGGGTGTAGCGGAGGCCGGTTTCGTGCTGGGTGCTTTGTTCGGGGGCAAACAGGTTGTGGTNTTTGTCCCAGCCGCTGTTGGGCTGGAAGGATTCATTGTGGCTGGCAAACCACTGCCAGTGTGGGGTCAGTTTCCATGACAGGCCAGCGGAGGCGCTGGTGTCGTAGGCATCCAGGTTGCGGGCGGCAAAGCCGGGGATGGCGGCATCAGTGGTGGTATGGCTGCGGCGGATTCCGGCACTGATGCCCAGTTTGTCATTGAACTGGGTGTAGTGCTGTAAGTACCAGGCTGTTCTGGCGCNGGTGGAGGTCAGTGTGGTTTTGAGCAACAAACGGTCATCCGGCAGTGCGTAGCCGAAGACCGGCTGGTAAACATTGAGGGTGGCTTCGCCGACGATGTCGGCTGACTGGAACGAGTACTCAACCTGTTGGGCGAAGAATCCCAGGCGCGTTTGCTGTTCCAGCCGCCCGCTGTGCCGCTGATGGCTGAGTTCCGCACGCAGGGCGGTCTGATCCAAGTCTGTACGTGTTTTTCTGTAATAGTCATACCATTCATCGGGGCTGTCATCACTGGGAATGCCGATGCTGATATTGGTTTCCTTGCTGGCGGCGCTGATATGGCTGGCTTGCAGGCTGGCTTCCCACTGCTCATTGAGCTGGCGGCTGTAATCAACCGCCACACGCGTCATGCGACGGTCAGCCGTCGAGCGCGGGTCAACGTAAGAGACGTTATAAATGGGTGCATGGTTGTGGAAAATGGTGAGGTTACGGTCTTCGCGGTTTTGCCAGCCGTGCTCCANGCTCAACAGCAGGGTCTGGTTGTCGCCGTTCCAGCGCAGTGAAGGCTGGATGGAATAACGGTCATCGCCAACGTTGGCATAACCGGTTTCGGCCTGCTGCCCACTGACCTGCAAACGCCCTGCCCAATCCGGGTTGCGCAATGCCCCGGTGACATCCAGGAGGCCGCGAACCTGCGAGGGTGAGCCCATCAACAGGCTGAAAGTGCGGCTGGGGGTGAAGAACGGTTNTTTGCTGGTATAGCCAACTGTACCACCGGGCGTGCCGAAGCCCGATAGGCTGGAATCGCGGCCTTTGACAATATCCACACTCTCCAGCGTGGCAGGGTCACGCAGGTAAAAGCCCTGCACATCCGGTAGGCCATCCAGGGTAGCCTGTGTAGTGCGGAAGCCACGGATGTTGACGGCACTGCCGATCCCGCTGCCCTCCCCGGTTTGCACGCCCGGCACGTAGTCGGCGAAATCTTCCAGCCGGTCACTGCCGGTTTTGGCGGCATCCTTGCCCTTGATATGGGCAGTGGATTGCGCAATCTGTTCAGCAGGACGCCCGTAGCCGGAGATTTTGGGGGCTTTGGATTTGGTGTTGGCGTATACGTCCATCTCCAGGTCGGTTGGGGTTTCCGCCTGGATGACAGGGAGGACAATGCCAACAAGATACCTGTCGGCAGCAATAAACAAGGTTTTTCATCATTCACCATACATCGTAAAGGCAGCCCAATAGGCGGGGTGTGCTGGTTGCGGCGCATCTTGCCAACCCAGCCAGCAGAGCAAGCCGCACTCTGCCGGTGTCGCCAGCGCCTCCAGCATGGCGTGGCGCAGGGCTTCTGCCTTGCGTGGGTGCGGTTCCTGCTGCAATGCTGTAAAGAGTTGTGTCATGAGCCGGGTGGTTGCCTTGGAATCGACTGCCCAGTGCGACGCCAGTACACTGTGCGCTCCGGCGGCAAAAAGGCTTTGGAGAGGGCGGATAATCCGTTGGCCGTGTCCTGTGATGTCAGTGTGCCGGTATTGCAGGCTGACAGCAGCACCCAGTCGGCATTCAATTCCAGCCCACTGATTTCACTGGCAGTCAAATAGCCATCGTCATTGGCAGAACCCTGTGCTGGTGGGGTCAGGACAAGGCCGGGTTCCAGCCGCTCAAGCAGGGGTTGCCCTGATTGGTTGGTGGCAATAACGCATGGGTGGCAAAACTGAGGATGCGGCCATGGCGTAACTGGCCGGACTGGCTCAGTTGCTTGAGGTGGGTTTCATTGGCGTCTTTGCCCAGGAACAACGATTTGTCAGGCTCGCTGTGCAGCAAGCTGGCAATCTTGGCCAGTTCGGTGGCCGTATCCGGCAACGGCTGGAGGTATTGTGTCAGCAGGAGGCAGTGCTGAGGAAGTCCAGCCCATCACTGCCGCGTTGCAGATGGTTGCCCAATTGCTGGAACAGGTCGGGCAAGTCAGCGTTGCTGCCAGTTAACGCAGGGTTGCCAAAGCCCATGAAGGGTTGGGCGGCGTCATCCTGAACAGGTGCTGGGTGGGTGCGCAAGTCAGCCAGCGCATGGACTGATGGCAGGTAGGAAATGGCGTAATGGCGGCCAGCCAGTCGGCATGTGCATAATCACCGTGCTGGTTGGGTGGGCTGGCTTCCGGTTTGGATTTGACCAGCAGGTGCAAGGGCAGGTTGAGCAGCACCCCATCCGGCACTGCCAGGATATGTTTCACACCCACGAGGTCATCTGCTGCCGGAGCCAGCAACCGCTGGTACAGGGCATGGGCAGTGTTGAGGTTGAAAGGCTGCTGCGGGTTGCCCATCGCGCCCAGCAAACCGCTGGCAGGGTCATTCAGGCTGGCTTGCAAGACGGACGGGTTGACATCCAGTGCATACAGTTTGGGTGGTTTGTCAGGGCGTAGCACCAGCAGCCAGGAATGGTCGTTATTGTTGCCCTCACCCAATACCCAGGTCAGCAGGGCTTCATCGGCTTGCAGCAGGGATTGGGCTTTGGCTAGCGTCAAGGGTGTGGGGTTCAGCAAACTGGCATAGGCAGGGAAGCGGGTTTGCAGCTCCTGGTCCAGTTGCCGGATGGTTTGGCTGGTCTGCTGCATGGCTTGTTGCAGGTCGTCCAGCGTTGTATGGCGGGATGAAGCTGTGTCAGCCAGGGATTCGGCATACTGTGTGTCGAGCCGTTGCAGGTGGTTTTGCTGTTGCCACAGGTGTTGCAGTGCATCCCGTATCTCGGGGGCGTTGGCCGTCAGGCGCAGGGCTGTCTGCCGGAGTGCTGCGGTGCGTTCGTCGCCGTGGGCTTGTTGCATGGCGATGAAGGCTTCCGGCAACGCGGTGTCGGCGTTGGCCTGTTGCCATGCCAGCCCGCGCTGGAGCAGCCACAAGTGCAGGCGAGCCAGTTGCCGCTGGCTGCTGGCTTGTTCGCGGTCAGCGGCAGGGTGTGCCGCATACTCTTCCCAGGCTTGCTGGATCAGGTGCAGGGCGGCGGGAATGTCTTTTGCAGCCCGTCAACCTTGGCCAGCCCGGCCAGCCGTTGGCTTTGCTGCCGGGGCTGGCGGGAGCAGGTTGTTGGCGAGGTTTTGCTGGAAGCTGGTGCGGGCGGCGCTGTAATTGCCCAGTGCGGTGTTGACCCTGCCCTGCATGTCGAGGATGCCTGCCAGCACGGTGGCATCAAGTTGCTGTTCGGTTTGCGTGCTGTCTTGCGCAGGCGGTTGGGTCATTTCTGCGAGCGCCGCCGTGAGCAAGGGTTCCGCCTTGTCGTAATGGGCTTGCGCCTCGTACAGCGAGGCCAGCGGCAGGGCGGCACGCGCTTTGTCTGGCGATTTTTCAATGCTTTGTTGGTAGCACTGCTCGGCTTCTTGGTATTTCCCTTCCGACTGGTAGAGTTGCCCCAGGTAGGTGAGGGTAGTGGCAATGCCGGGGTGTGCGGGGGTAGCCCGCCATCAATGATGCTTTTCAACAGGGTTTCGGCTTGTGCTGGATTGCCTTGCTTCTGGTATAAATCGGCAAGACTGGTCAGGGATGCCCATGTGTCCTCCAGTTGTCCGGCATGGTTCCCAACAGTTGGCGGCATTGTTCGAGCAATACGGAAGCTTCGTTATGCCGCCCTTGAAGTTGGTAGGATGCAGCCAACGCCAGCATTTCCCCGCTCACCAACAAGGGCGTATTGCCAATCTTGAGGCCGCTTGGGCAGCATTGTCCTGCGTCAACGCCAGGCTTTTTGTGCCAGTTCCAGCCCGTGCCTGAGTAAAGGTTCCGCTTTGGCGTGTTCACTCTGGAATTGCAGTGCTAGCCCGTGCCGCCAGTCAATCTGCCCTTGTAACTGGTAAGCCAGCGCCAAACCCAAATTCAGTTCTGCCCGCATTTTTGCCTGGGCAGGGTCATCCGGGGCGGTGGGCAAAGCGGCTAGCGCTTGCTGGGCGGTTTGTCCAGCTGCGGTTGCAGTTGTAATGGCTTGCTCATATTGGCTTTTATTCAGTTCAGCAAACCCTTGCCCAATGGTTTGGGTAATGTGGGTGATGGTTTGGTTATGTGCATCGCTGGGGTATCCGCCATTGCCCACATGGAGCCTGTTAATGCCAGCAATGAAAATAAGGTAAATCTTGCAATTGATCGATAAAAAAATTCATGGGTTGAACTCTGGGCAATACTTATTTGTAGCATTTTTAAGTTTTTTTAGCTTTTTGTCTTTATTTTTATGCCTGAATCCACGTTCCCTGCCCTTAACCCTATTTATGTTATTGCATCGTATGGCCATACAATGATGGTTGATATATTGGACAGGTGTAAAAATGAAAAAGCTGCTAATGCAAGGATTGCTTGCCTCGTTGTGTTTTCTCCCCATGGCCTGCTTTGCTGATGAAACACTGGATAATGCCAGCCAGGAAGAGCTGAATGCTTTGGTGGCAAAGGTGACACTGACGCCATGCTGAAGCTGGCGTCGAAGCTCGCTGATGTGCCGGGAAAGGATACCGAAGTCATGCAGTTGTACCAGCAGGCTGCCGACAAGGGAATGCTTCTGCCCAGTTTCTGCTGGGGTTCAGCTATGAGCAGGGTGCTGGCGTTAAAAGGATACGGCTGTTGCCGCCAAGTGGTACCAAAAAGCGGCGGAACAAGGGGATGTGAACGCCCAGTATTTTTGGGCGGCTTGTATCTCAACGGTGATGGCGTTGAAAAAATGTCAAAAAAGCCATGGACTTGTACATGACCGCGTCGGATCAAGGGGATGCGCCCGCCCAGTTCAGTTTGGGGCTTATGTATGACCAAGGCGATGGGGTGGATGAGGATAACGCTGCCGCTGTCGAATGGTATCGGCGCTCGGCAGAAGCTGGGTATGAAGCCGCCCAACACAATTTGGGGAATATGTACGCGCAAGGTGAAGGCATTGCAGAAAACGATGCCTTGGCAGTGGAGTGGTGGCGCAAAGCGGCAGAACAGGGAGTGTTTCTGCCCAGTACCAGTTGGGGGTAGCTTACGCTCAAGGGGAAGGGGTGGAAAAAACACTGTTGAGGCCGCGATGTGGTATCGGAAGGCAGCGGAAGCGGGGATGCCGCCTCCCAGAATAATCTGGGGCTGCTCTATAAAACGGGTGATGGAGTTGTGCAGGACGCCGCTGAAGCGGTGAAGTGGTATCGGAAGGCGGCAGAACAAGGGAGGCTGTCAGCCAGGACAATCTGGGTGACATGTATTACAACGGGCAGGGTGTTGCAAAAGATCTGGCAATCGCGGCGGACTGGTACCAGAAAGCCGCCAAGCAAGGCAATGCCTATTCCCAATATAGCCTGGGGCGGCTGTATCTGGATGGTGAGGGTGTGGAGAAAAATGCTTCAACGGCGGCAGAATGGTTTCGCAAGGCAGCGAAACAGGGGCATGCTTCTGCCCAGTTTAAGCTGGGGTATCTATATGAGCAGGAAATGGCGTCAAGCAAGACTATGCAGCGGCGGGCAAGTGGTACCGCAAGGCAGCAGGACAAGGCGGTGCCGATACCAAAACAATCTGGGGTGTTGTATGACGAAGGCAACGGGTTCCTGAAAGACGACACGGCGGCGGTGGGCTGGTTCCGCAAGGCAGCGGAGCAGGGTCTGGCAGTGGCGCAATATAATCTGGCCACCAAGTATGCGGCAGGCATGGGCGTCAAACAGGATTATGGCACTGCTGCCGCTTGGTATCGGCAGGCTGCCGAGCAGGATTATCCTGACGCCCAGTTCAGTCTGGGGAGTTGTATGCCCAAGGGAATGGGGTCGCAAAAAGTGAAGCCGAAGCGCTGGAATGGTATCGCAAGGCTGCTGCACAGGATTATGCACCGGCCAAAGAGGCTTTGCAGAAACTGGGTGGTGAGGCCACTCCCGCAAAACCGCTTTCGCAGTCCGCGCCAAACAATGCCCAGTAAGCCGGGTGGGCGGTGGCGAGGATTCCACCGGCCAATACAAAGGCGGCGTAATCCGCTGGTACAGCGCCTTTCTTTGGTGCGGCGTTTGATTCCGGGTAGTATGGCGTCATGAACATGAGCACCCCCGAATATACTTGGCAAGACCTGTTCCGGCAGGCGCTGGCTCACCGCAAGGAATTGCTCACCGCCAATGCTGTCGCCGTGCTGGCGGCGCTGATCAGCGTGCCGATTCCGCTGCTGATTCCCCTGCTGGTCGATGAAGTCCTGCTGCACAAGCCTGCGGCGATGACCGGCATGATGGACAGCCTGTTCCCCGCCGCGTGGCATGGTAGNGTGCTGTACATCACCGGCATCACCCTGCTGACCATGGCGCTGCGCCTGCTGTGGCTGGTGGCGATGGTGTGGCAGACCCGCGAGTTCACCCTGATCAGCAAGGATCTCACCTACCGCATCCGTCACCGCCTGCTGCGGCACATCGAAACCATTTCCATGACCGAATACGAAACCCTCGGCAGCGGCACGGTCAGTTCGCGGCTGGTGGTGGACGTGGAAACCATCGATGCCTTTCTCGGTGCCAGCATCAGCAAGCTGATTGTCGCGGTGTTGTCACTGGTGGGCGTCACCGCCGTGCTGCTGTGGCTGCACTGGCAACTGGCGCTGTTCATCCTGCTGTTGAACCCGTTGGTGATCCTGCTCACCACCAAGCTGGGCAAATACGTCAAGGAGCTGAAAAAGCAGGAAAACAGCGCGTTTGAACTGTTCCAGCAGGCGCTGACCGAAACCCTCGACACCATCCAGCAAATCCGCGCCAGCAACCGCGCCAGCAGCTTTTTCGGGCGGGTGGGGAGNCACGCCGCCGAGGTGAAGCAGCATGCCGGACGCTTCGCCTGGCGCAGCGACGCCGCCAACCGGCTGTCGTTCACCGTGTTCATTTCCGGCTTTGACGTGTTCCGCGCCGTCAGCATGCTGATGGTGGTGTATTCCCATCTCAGCATTGGCGAAATGCTNGGGGTGTTCAGCTACCTGTGGTTCATGATNGGGGTGCAGGAAATTTTGGCGATCCAGTACAACTGGTATGGTGCCAAAGCGGCCTTGCAGCGCATCAACACCTTGCTGTCGATGCGCCCGGAGCCGCAATACCCCCACCATTGCAACCCGTTTGCAGGCAAGGCCACGGTCAGCATGCGCGCCGAAAACATCACCTTTGCCTATGGCGGCAGGTCGCCGGTGCTGAAGGATGTGAACCTGACCATCCGCGCCGGGCAGAAAATCGCCTTGGTCGGTGCCAGCGGCGGCGGCAAGTCCACGTTCGTGCAGGTGCTGCTNGGCCTGTACCAGCCGCAGCAGGGGCAATTGTATTTCGATGAAATGCCGGTGACGGAAATCGGCCTGGATGTGGTGCGCGAACACGTCGCCACCGTGCTGCAACATCCGGCGCTGTTCAACGACACCATCCGCGCCAACCTGACGCTGGGGCGCGGGCTGGCGGATGAAAAACTGTGGGAGGCGCTGCGCATCGCCCAGTTGGACGACGTGATCCGTGGGCAGCCGCANGGGTTGGATACGGTTGTCGGGCGGCAGGGCATGCGCCTGTCCGGCGGGCAGCGGCAGCGGCTGGCGATTGCGCGCATGATTTTGTCCGAGCCGAGCGTGGTCATCCTGGATGAGGCCACCTCGGCGCTGGATATGGAAACCGAACAGAAATTGCACGCCGCCATGGGCGCATTCCTGCAAGGGCGCACCACCCTGATCGTGGCGCACCGCCTGAGCGCAGTGCGTCAGGCGGATCACATTTTCGTGTTCGAGGACGGGCGCATCAGTGAGCAGGGGAGTCATCAGGAGTTGCTGTCGCAGGATGGCCTGTACCGGAAGCTGTACGGGGAGGCGTGACCCCATTGCCCGCCGTCAGCGCATACCAGTCGAAATGGCGGGTCGCCAGCATCAGCGCCGCCAGCACGGCGAAGACCAGCACGCTGCCCATCAGCAGGGCGTTGTCCTCCGCTTGTAGGATCACGTACAGCAACGTGTACACCGCCAGCCCAGCGCCGAGCAGTAGCCCCAACTTGCGGCTGCGCAGGATCGCGCCGAAATACAGTGTCAGCAGGCCGGTGCTGGCCAGCGCCGCCGCCCCATACGCCCCCAGGAAGGCGATGTGTTCCGACAGTGAAATCAGCAGCAGGTAGAACACCAGCAGCGCCATCCCCACCAGGGTGTATTGCACCGGATGCACCCGCAGTTTCTTCAGCAGTTCAAACAGGATCAGCGCCACGAAGGTCAGCACGATGAACAGCGCGGCGTATTTGATGCTGCGTTCCGACTGCTGGTACACATCCACTGGCTGGAGCAGGTCGAAGCCGACCGCACGCTCCAGCAGCCCGGCGCATTCGCCCTTGCCGCATTGTTCCAGCGCGCCGCTGACGTTGTAGGAAAACGCGGACGCCTTCCAATGGGCGCTGAAGCCGCTGGCGGTCACATCGCGGGTTTCCGGCAGCAATTCGCCGCTGAAGCTGGGATGCGGCCAGTTGGCGCTGAGTTGCACGTCGCTGTTGTCGGCCAGCAGGGCGAAATTCATCGCGCGCATCCCGCGCAATTCCATGTCGAAGGCAAACGGCAGGCGGGTGGGCTGGGTCAGGTCGATGGCGGGCAGTTTGGCGTGCATCCCGGCGCTGGCGCTGCCGGGCAGGTCGTTGCCGGGCTGGAAGGCCAGCGGCGCGCCATTCCATTGCAAGGCGGGCGGGCTGGCGACGCCGCGCTGGTCGCGCACCATGACCGACAGTTGCGGCGTTTTCCAGCGGATTTGCGCATCCTTGTTGCTGGCCAGCAGATCAAACAGCGGCTGGGTGTTGAATTCGCCCGCAACCTGCAAGGCGCTGGCGTAGACCGGCGCAGCGTAAATGCCCCGGTAGCGCAGCGAGCTTTGCAGTTTGCTGCGGATGGCCAACTGGCTGGGGAGCAGGTAGAGGGCGTCTTCGTCGGTCACTTCGCGCAGCACTTCGCGTTCCTTGCCGTCCTTGTCCTTGACGGTTTCGCGGGTGTTGTAGGTGCGTTGGTAAGGCACGGCCAGCACCTACTCGGCGAGGGTCTGCGCCCCCGGCCAGCTCTGGCCGATGCTCTGGTAGGCTTGCTCACGCCAGCTGGCGCGTTCCCCCACCAGCCCCAGCATGAAGGCTTGCGGATCAGCAATAGCAGGGTCAAAAAGGCGATGATGGCGAGTTTGAGGTAGAAACGCTGGTTTGGCACGGGAGGCTCCTTGTTCTAAGTGACTGGTTGCCTCAATCATAAAAAATGATTATTGAGAATTGGCGGGCGGGCTGTGGAAAAACGGTGGAGCGGGGTGCAGGTTTGGTGCAGGGGCGAAAAGCGATGAGTAGAACTTTTTCCTGTGGCAAGCTTTTAAGCAGTTATTTGGCTGGCGGCGGAAGATATTTGACAGGCTCTGGTTACGGCCAGAACGGCCACCGCTTGGTTAAACTTTGCAGCGGCTCGGTCGCAAAGTATCCAACGTTGTTGGCATGGGGGAGATGAGAACCACCAAGATGAAACCGGGAAAGCATGGACGCATGTTGGAAAATGTGATGAGCTATTGAGATGACGAAAGAAATCACAAGAATTTTCAATGCAATGAACATCCCCGCCGCAAGCAGCGGGGTATCACTTCACTCCGCTCGCACACGGTGTGGCTCGCTACGTTCAACAGCGCCTTTCGACGCTGTTTGAAAAATCGCCCCAAGGGGCGGGGAATAAGACCCGAAGCGATTTAAGCATCGAACTAAACCAAACTTACCGTTGAATTTTTTGGCATGGATGATTATGAAATTGGCGCTGTAAAAACGCTAGATGAACAAACTAGAGAAGGATTAAATTCTGATTTTTGGAAGATAATTATGATATTTTTTCCTTATTCCTTCTGATGTATTTTTGTATTTTTGCCGGGGATTTTTCGGTGTGGTATTGAAGACGATTGCCGAGGATTACTTGTAAACCACTCAATTGTCAGTGAGCTAGATAGGAGTCTTTCACTAGAATATTGGAATAGCTCTCTTATTGACAGATTGGGAAACTTAACTGAGGAAGAATACGGAGTGGTTGAAGAATGGTTGATCTGGCTTGTTTCAAATCAAGAAAAATATTTTCTGATAATTCGATTGATAGAGCATTGGAGACGCTAAGTTTGTTGCGCTCTAGGCATCGTTGACCTCTGAAAATGAAGATCAAAAGAATCAGACCCGATTGGTTGTCTGGTAAGGCATCCAATTTTGCCTGTCCTACGCGGGCTACCGCCCGGACGGGCAGCCCAGCGCGCAAATGTATGGCAATGGGGAAGCAATCGGCCATGATTACGGCCAGAGCGGCAACCGCCTCAACAACGGCAGCAACGCTTATGCCTATGTCGCCAACAGCAACCGCATGGATGCCCGCAAAGGCATCACCCTCAGCCGTGATGCCGCTGGCAACCACACCAGCAACGGGCTGGGGCAAACCTACGCCTGGGACGGCCACGGCCACCTCAGCCAGTTCAGCCTGAACGGCGTCCAGAAAGCGACCTATTTCTACAACTACCAGCACCAGCGCACCCACAAAACCCAGGAACGGCTCCACCGCGCTGGGGACAACGGTCTACCACTATGACCTGCAAGGCCGCCTGCTGATGGAGACCAGCAGTACGGGTACTGTGCTCGCCACCTATATCTACGATGAAGCCGGGACGCCGCTGGCCATCCTCCAGGCGGCCAACAGCCCCTACAATGCGACCGCGCAGGATCAGGTTGTGTACCTTCACACCGACCACCCGGCACGCCGCGCATGGCGACCGACAGCAACCGGCGCATCGTCTGGAAGTGGGAATCGGACGCCTTCGGCACCACCGTCCCACAGCAAGACCCGAATGGCGACGGCAAGCAGACCATTGTCAACCTGCGCTTTCCGGGGCAGTATTACGACGCCGAATCCGGCCTGCACCAGAACTGGCACCGGACGTATGACCCCAGTCTGGGGCGCTACATCAGCAGTGATCCGATTGGCTTGGCGGGTGGGGTGAATACTTATGGGTATGTGGCAAATGAACCTATCAATTGGGCTGACCCGTCAGGATTGGAGAAACTTATATTGTTTCCTCAGAAAACACCTGAGTATTTGGCCGCACAATCTGTTCCAGATACTCCGGGCTTGTTGACGGTCTATGCGCATGGAAATGAAAATGTAGTGTCTTCTACACCCGAAGCAACCAATAAAATGGACGCGCAAGCGTTGAAAGATAGGATCATAAATGACGTAAATTATACAGATGGGATGCCTATTCAGTTGATGAGTTGCAATGCAGGGTCTGGAGATCATCCTATTGCCGAACAGCTGGCGAACTTGATGGATACACCTACAAGTGTGAGCGGATACGATGGGTATGTAGTTTATTTACCAAAGACTCCGCTAAATTCAGCGATTGTATCTCCATTTCCTTGGGCATCTAATAATTCTTATAAAAAATGATGGGTATGAAAAATGGAATTAACAATATGGATGATTCTTCCGATTGTATTTTTGGAGTGGCGCGTTTAGTCTTTAGACAAATTGTGAAAGCTGAGAAGGTATGGCTCTTTATTGGTGCGGTAATACTATCAATGTGGTTTTACCTGTTCTTCAGGCCAACGTGTGGCTGTATAGGTATAGATCAAATTATGGGGGCGTTAATGTTGGCGCTCCCATTCAATCTGGTTGTTTTTCTATTGCATTTATTTTGGCCTATTTTTGGTTGAAGGTAGAAAATTCGGGCAAGAACTCAGAGCCACCAGCAAGCAGGAAACCCTGACGCTCCGGACGGCAACAGGCTGCCTACACCTACGACAGCAGCCTGCCGCTTGCAACGCTGGGTCGGTGCAAACGCCCTCGGCATAACGGTCTACCACTACGACCTGCAAGGCCGCCTGCTGATGGAGACCAGCAGTGCGGGAGCCGTGCTCGCCACCTATATTTACGATGAAGCCGGGACGCCGCTGGCCATCATCCAGGCGGCCAACAGCCCCTATAACGCGACCGCGCAGGATCAGGTTGTGTACCTGCACACCGACCACCTCGGCACGCCGCGCATGGCGACCGACAGCAACCGGAGCATCGTCTGGAAGTGGGAATCGGACGCCTTCGGCTCCACCGTCCCGCAGCAAGATCCGGATGGCGACGGCAAGCAGACCATTGTCAACCTGCGCTTTCCGGGGCAGTATTATGATGCTGAGTCCGGCCTGCACCAGAACTGGCATCGCACCTATGACCCCAGCCTAGGGTGCTACATCAGCAGTGACCCGATTGGGCTGGCGGGCGGGGTGAATATTTATGGGTATGTGTTAAACGACCCTGTCAATCTGATGGATTTAGAGGGTAATCTGCCTTCTCTGCCTCAAGGTGTGGTTGATGCTGCGGCCGGATTTGGTGATGGTTTGACCGGAGGCCTCACCAGTTCCGCGCGTGACATGTTGGATGTGGATGGTGGTGTGAATGAATGCAGCGACACTTACCATGTCGCAGAAGTGGTCGGAGAATACTGGCCTACCAGTCGTGGGCAGCATGGGTATAACATCGTTAAGTCTGCCATAAAAATACAACGGAGCGACCCGCCGGTTTTAGGAAAAACTGTTCAAGATGCTTAGGATAATGCTACTGATGGTAGTAGACCAGAACTAAAGCCTGCCCCGATTGTGGGAAAGATGTTGAAGTTGCTCCGGTCAAGGACGTCGAGATTGATGTTGATCATCAACCTAAATGGAAGGATAGGGATTTGAGCGGTATGGATAGAAAACAAGTGTTGGATGAATACAACAAGGATGTACGGTTACGTTGTCCAACTTGTAACCGTTCTGATAACTGATGAGTCAATCTATGAATATTATTGAACACGCTGAATTATTTCTCGGCAAAGTTTCACAAGGATGGAAAGAGAGGCTTGCATTTAGTGGATTGCAAGTGGTGTGCTTCAAGAATAACCCGTTTGAATCTGTTGATACTTTTCTGACAGTGGGTTTGAGCTACCATGAATTGGAGGTATCTAACGTAAAGAAAGTTCGTCAGGAACTACTTTTTCATCTATCCAGTACGGGAAAGGCGGAAATTGTAGTTTTATTTCTACTCTTCATTTGTGATTTGATCCTGAAAGATCACAGGGCATTACTGGGGGCAGGTAATACGCTTCCCAACGGATATGGCTCAAAAGCTTGGATTTGATGCGGTATATTGTGCAATTCCGGTATTTCTGGAAGATGATTTTGCAACTTTTAACGGTTCGCAACCACCTACAGTTATTGTCTGGACTATCCCTATATACACCAGCGAAGCAGATTATGTTGATTTAAATGGTTGGAGTAAGTTTGAAGATTTATTGGAAGAAAGATCCACCGACTTATTTTCTTTGGACGTAAACCAATAATTTGATGGTGAATGTTGTGCCCCGTGAGATCCTTCTTAACGTGGAACGCGACAGCCTCGGTGCATGGCTACGTGTCAAGACCCGATTGATTATCCGGTAAGGCATCCGACTTTGCTGCTGGCCGTCCGGCCTACGCGGGCTACCGCCTGACGGCCAGCCCAGCGTGTCTTCGCCAATCAAAGCTTTGGCTATGACCTCAACGGCAACCGCCTCAACAACGGCAGCAACGCTTATACCTACGTCGCCAACAGCAACCGCATGGATACCCGCAAAGGCATCACCCTCGGTCGTGATGCCGCTGGCAACCACACCAGCAACGGGCTGGGGCAAACCTACGCCTGGGACGGCCACGGCCACCTCAGCCAGTTCAACCTGAACGGCGTCCAGAAAGCGACCTATTTCTACAACTACCAGCACCAGCGCACCCACAAAAACCTGTGGAACGGCTCCACCGCGCTGGGGACAACGGTCTACCACTACGACCTGCAAGGCCGCCTGCTGAGGGAAACCAGCAGTACGGGAGCCGTGCTCGCCACCTATATTTACGATGAAGCCGGGACGCCGCTGGCCATCATCCAGGCGGCCAACAGCCCCTATAATGCGACCACGCAGGATCAGGTTGTGTACCTGCACACCGGCCACCTCGGCACGCCGCGCATGGCGACCGACAGCAACCGGCGCATAGTCTGGAAGTGGGAATCGGACGCCTTCGGCACCACCGTCCCGCAGCAAGACCCGGATGGCGACGGCAAGCAGACCATTGTCAACCTGCGCTTTCCGGGGCAGTATTACGACGCCGAATCCGGCCTGCACCAGAACTGGCACCGGACGTATGACCCCAGTCTGGGGCGCTACATCAGCAGTGATCCGATTGGCTTGGCGGGTGGGGTGAATGCTTATGGGTATGTGGGGCAGAGTCCTTTAAATTTAATTGATCCTAGTGGGGAAAATGCTTTAGCAGTGGAAGCAGCGGAGGAATTTGGCTATTTTGTTGGAAGTAAAGCCGTTGCTCCATTGATAAATTGGGGTATTGCAACTGCTACAGGTGTTGCTGGTGCAACTTTGGGTACTTGGGCATATGACATTACTCACCCGGAAAGTGAAAATGCAGATACAACATGGGTAATAAATGAAAATTCGAACGACGATGGTGCCCAGTGCCCTGATGAAGGTAATCCAGACGATAAAAAGCTTTCTGAGGGTGAAATAGACAAACTTAAAGATGCAGGGATAAATCCCCATGATTTGAAACCTAAAAGGGTGGATCGAAATTTGATTTATTCAAAAACAGGAATGGAGATATCATTGTCAAACCTAGAAAAGGAAACTACCTGGTGATCCAACAGGCTTGAATATAAATGATTTTTAGGGTGCTCTAATGGAAAATTACGTTCGTTTGATGGTTCTCAGTGAGAGTATTTCTCCTGAACAAATTAGTAATCAAATCGGTATGCTTGGAGATGAAACTTGGAGGATTGGCGATAAGAGGAAAAACGCGGCTATTTTAGAAAAAGAAAATGGTTGGCTCCTTTTTCAAAAAAGAAAAAATCATGGATTTAGAAGATCATATTGATAATATCAGGAATCTTATAAGAGGTTATGAAAATAATTTCAAGATTATGTCAGATTTTTATAATTGCGAGGTGCAACTTTCATGTGCTATTTATTATAAGCGTGAGCCTCCGTTATTTTTTGAGAAAGAGATCATTGCCTGGTTAAACAGCATGGGGGCGTCTTTAGATATAGATCTCTATTTATCTGGGGATGGAGGCAAAACTTAAGTGCAGACTTGCCAAAAGTGTCAGACCTGATCGGTTATCTGGTAAGACACCCAATTTTTTGGCCTACGCGGGCTACCGCCCGGACGGTCAGCCCAGCACGCAAATGTATGGCAATGGAGACGTAATCAGTCATGATTACGACGACCGAAGCGGCCACCGCACCGCTACGCTGCGTTTAACCAGCAGTGGATTCCGTGAGTGGCTGACATGGAACCTGGAAGGCGAACTGGTAAACCCACCGTCGGCAGCAGCAGCCCAGCTCTGTACCAGTATGACGATCTGGGGCGGCTGCAGCTGGAGAACAACGCCTTCGCCAATCAAAGCTTTGGCTATGACCTCAACGGCAACCGCCTCAGTAACGGCAGCAACGCTTATACCTACGTCGCCAACAGCAACCGCATGGATGCCCGCAAAGGCATCACCCTCAGCCGTGATGCCGCTGGCAACCACACCAGCAACGGCTTGGGTCAAACCTACGTATGGGATAACCACGGCCACCTCAGCCAGTTCAACCTGATCGGTGTCAAGAAAGCCACCTATCTCTACAACGCTCAGCACCAGCGCACCCACAAGAACCTGTGGAACGGCTCCACCGCGCTGGGGACAACGGTCTACCACTACGACCTGCAAGGCCGCCTGCTGAGGGAAACCAGCAGTACGGGAGCCGTGCTCGCCACCTATATTTACGATGAAGCCGGGACGCCGCTGGCCATCATCTAGGCGGCCAACAGCCCCTATAATGCGACCGCGCAGGATCAGGTTGTGTACCTGCACACCGACCACCTCGGCACGCCACGCATGGCGACCGACAGCAACCGGCGCATCGTCTGGAAGTGGGAATCGGACGCCTTCGGCTCCACCGTCCCGCAACAAGACCCGGATGGCGACGGCAAGCAAACCATTGTCAACCTGCGCTTTCCGGGGCAGTATTATGATGCTGAGTCCGGCCTGCACCAGAACTGGCATCGCACCTATGACCCCAGCCTGGGGCGCTACATCAGCAGTGACCCGATAGGGTTGGATGGTGGGTTGAATACCTATGGGTATGTGGGGCAGAGTCCGCTGATGAACACTGACCCTAGTGGGTTGTGTCCAATTTGTGCTGCGGGTTTAGCTTTTCTTGAGGGGCTGGTACGACAACAACAACGGCAGCCACCAGCACAAGTTTTTTTGGGACATTTTGGGGTGCTGGTGCTTTAGTTGGAGGCGGTCTTGCAGTTTCAGCTTTACCAGGGGATGCCTCCGATATACCTTCATGGGAGCCGAGGCCGGGAGTCACGCACCCAGAACATGATGAAGTTAGAGAGGCTGGACAGTGCACTAATACGGGAGATGGTAATTATTGTTATAGATTAGCGTTGAGCATCGATATTATTGTTAGAGACTTAAAATTTAGACATTGGGATTTACAGACGAATTTTTCTACTAAAAGATATTATGACCAAGACCATATCACTAGATATAATGGTGAGAAGGAAATTTTAGCTAAATTAGTAAAGGCTGCTAAAAGCCATGAATGTCCTTATAATCCAGAAGCTGATGTGGAAATTAATCGAGGTTATAAGTTTGGTTATCCAGTAAAGAGCTATTAACATTACAATAAATCTAACCACCCTGATATTGGGTAGTCTAATAACCATGGAGTTTTAAAAATGTATGCATTATGCACATTATCTGAAAGCATTATCTTACAATTAGACTCAAGTTCTGGAGGTTTATGCCTATACCAACGTAAAATAAGTGAAGAGTCTTCTGGTCATCCAACTTTGCTGGGTAACTTCAATTCGTTTGCTAGTGCCATCAAATTTTTAAAAATAAAAAAAAGAATCGATAGATGACTATGATTTTATCAATTTCGAAATAGTACTATGTGAACATTTTAAGACTTACAAGGATAACTTGTACTATTTTGATAAATTTAGGCCAGATACGTTTGCAAACGTAGCATTCGCAATAAATTCTGTATATGTTCAAAGATTTTCTATAGAAATTTTTAATCTAATTAAATTTATCTCAATGCAAAAACATGATCTATTGCTCTCCTTTTTAAAAAAGAAGTTGATCCCGATGGCAAATATTATTCTAGTTTTATTGATTGTAGAGACTTTATTAATTCATTTGATTTAGTATGAATTTCGCCTAAATCAACCGGCGGCATCCGTGAGTGGCTGACATGGAACCTGGAAGGCGAACTGGAAAGCCGCACCGTCGGCAGCAGCGCGCTCTGTACCAGTATGACGCCCTGGGGGCGGCTGCGGCTGGAGAACAACGCCTTCGCCAACCAAAGCTTTGGCTATGACCTCAACGGCAACCGCCTCAGCAACGGCAGCAACGTTTATACCTACGTTGCCAACACCAACCGGATGGGCCACCTTTGCTGTGTACAGGACTCAGCTGCTTGGTTTCACCTGTTGTTGCACTCATGAATCAATGTTTGCAACAATGTTGGAGCAACATTCACCGAAGGTGCCCATCATGCTGACAGAGAGGCGGCAATCCATCCTGAACCTGTTCCTGCGGGAGCCTGAGGCCAGTTTGGGTGTGGGGGATTTGCTCCCTTATGTTGAGGTCGGGCGAACCACCCTGTTCCGTGATTTGAGCGCGATGGTNCAAGTTGGCCTGTTGTTGCCGGATGCGCCGACCCGCGCCCGTACTTATCGGCTCAACCCCTTGTCCAGCGCTTATTTGCGCTGGGATTTGGGGCGCCCACCCCAGCAGCGTCTGGCAGTTGCCTACAATCCCGTATTGCTGGAAGGCTATCAGCCAAACCAGACNTTTTTGTTGAGCGCTGGGCAACGTTCAGAACTGATGCGGGTGGGTAATATTACGGAAGTTGGCAAGCTGGAACCAGGGAGAAACTACACGCGCCTGATTTCCACATTGCTGATTGATTTGGCGCATGCATCGTCCAATCTGGAAAACGTGCCGATTTCGTGGCTCGACACCAAGACCTTGCTGGAGTTTGGCGAGCGCCCGGATGGGCTGGATGAAACCCAACTGCGGATTGTGCTGAACCACAAGGCGGCGATCAGCCATCTGACAGCCTACGCGGGGGAAATGCGTGTTTCACGGCGGGATTTGTTTGACCTGCACGCCTTGATTGCCGAGGGGCTGATTGCGGAAACTGGCGCGATTGGCGCGATTGGCGCGATTGGCGCGATTGGCGCGATTGGCGCGATTGGCGCGATTGGCGCGATTGGCGCGATTGGCGCGATTGGCGCGATTGGCGCGATTGGCGCGATTGGCGCGATTGGCGCGTTGCGCAGCCGGGTGGTGCGGTTTTCGGATAGCCGCTATATGCCACCGGATAANCCCCACTTGCTGAACGAGGCGTTTGAGACTTTTTGCAGCAAGGCAAGTTTGATAGCAGACCCTTATGAACAGGCATTTTTCTGCATGGCATTCATCCCCTACCTGCAACCCTTTCAGGATGGCAACAAACGGACTTCGCGGCTGGCGATGAATATTCCGCTGCTGAAAAATTTCCTTGCACCGTTTTCATTCACGGACTTGCGCAAGCGGGATTACATGTTCGGGTTGCTGGCATTTTATGAGCGTGGGCAGCATTCGTTTTTGGCGGAGGCATTTGTGGGGGCGTACCGGAAAACTGCGCCGCGTTATGCTGAATTGTTGGGGTATATCCAAGGGGCGGGGTGTTGGGGGCTTTGGCGTGAGCCGTGCCGGAACATGCCAACCTAAAACGACCCCAGGACTGACGTAAACGACATCACCACCTACACCTACGACAGCAACACCAGCCTGACCAACTGCACGTATGGCAAAGGCCGGTTGTGCAAGGTGGCACCAAAGCGGTGTGACCGCCTTTGCCTACGATGCGCGGGGGAATGTAACCAAGCGGGTCTACCAGACCAACGGCGTCACCTACACCACTTCATTCAGCTATGACCCGGTGGGCAAGCTGATGGCCATCGCCTTGCCCGGCGGGAACTACATTGCCTATGACCGTGACAACGAAAGGCGGGTCAGCAGCATCGGCACACTGGTGGGTGCCTATACGGACGTGCTGTCCTACGCGGGCTACCGCCCGGACGGTCAGCCCAGCACGCAAATGTATGGCAATGGAGACGTAATCAGTCATGATTACGACGACCGAAGCGGCCACCGCACCGCTACGCTGCGTTTAACCAGCAGTGGATTCCGTGAGTGGCTGACATGGAACCTGGAAGGCGAACTGGTAAACCGCACCGTCGGCAGCAGCAGCCCAGCTCTGTACCAGTATGACGATCTGGGGCGGCTGCAGCTGGAGAACAACGCCTTCGCCAATCAAAGCTTTGGCTATGACCTCAACGGCAACCGCCTCAGTAACGGCAGCAACGCTTATACCTACGTCGCCAACAGCAACCGCATGGATGCCCGCAAAGGCATCACCCTCAGCCGTGATGCCGCTGGCAACCACACCAGCAACGGCTTGGGTCAAACCTACGTATGGGATAACCACGGCCACCTCAGCCAGTTCAACCTGATCGGTGTCAAGAAAGCCACCTATCTCTACAACGCTCAGCACCAACGCACCCACAAGACCCTGTGGAACGGCTCCACCGCGTTGGGGACAACGGTCTACCACTACGACCTGCAAGGCCGCCTGCTGATGGAGACCAGCAGTGCGGGAGCCGTGCTCGCCACCTATATCAACGATGAGACTGGAACACCGCTGGCCATCATCCAGGCGGCCAACAGCCCCTACAATGCGACCGCGCAGGATCAGGTTGTGTACCTGCACACCGACCACCTCGGCACGCCGCGCATGGTGACCGACAGCAACCGGCGCATCATCTGGAAATGGGAATCTGACGCCTTCGGCTCCACCGTCCCGCAGCAAGACCCGGATGGCGACGGCAAGCAGACCATTGTCAACCTGCGCTTTCCGGGGCAGTATTATGATGCTGAGTCCGGCCTGCACCAGAACTGGCATCGTACCTATGACCCCAGCCTGGGGCGCTACATCAGCAGTGACCCGATTGGGCTGGCGGGCGGGGTGAATACTTATGGGTATGTATTGAATGATTCCATTAACATGACTGATCCTTATGGACTGCGTGATGTCGATGTTTATATATGGCGTGCTGAAGGTTTGAGCGTGGGACATGTAATGGTGACGGAAGCAAATTCAACTCAGGTAATTCTTAGCCAATTCCCTAGTAACGGATTCATTTGGGGTTGGAATCAAACTAAAGACTTTGCAAGTACAATGGCTGAAGAAGCACGCCCTCCATCTGAGATCTGGCAGGTCTATGTTCCGAATGACAATGCGTTTGATCAGGCTGCAGCACGAGAGCGGCCTTGGGTCTTNTGGTCATGGAACCCTTCGACATTCACTACACAATGTTCAACTGTTGCATCGAGAGTGTTGGAAGAAGGGGAGGTGGAAATTACTACAATTACCAATGGAACTCTTATGCCGGGATTTTTCGCAAATAATCTTCAGAAGCATAGTGGAAATGACATACGTCGGCTCCATTAAAGCTTGCATGGGAAGCATTTAGAATATGAAGTAAGTACATGAGCCAAAGTTTTCGTGCATTCCATTCTCATAACTCATTGAATTTCAATGCGCCGAATGCGTGAAAACTTTTTCTGGTTACTTATCTCGTCGCGTTGTATTCCATTGTGGTCGGTAGTGCTACGTTGTGGGCATGGGTCACGCACTTCTTCTACAGCGGCTCTATGGAGGAACATCTGCTTCCTTTCATTGTCATGGGTACCGTAACCCTTCCATCTTCTCTTTTGATGGAAGGACTTGTTCTATCGAGTCCATGGCTGCTGAATAGTCCGGCCGCCATGTTGTCTTTGGTAACCGTGTTAGGTTTTTTCAAGTACTGTTAGTATGGCGATTGGCTAGGTTCTGTTGATATTAAGAATATGTCGTAGAACAATTCCAGTAAACTGTCTTCCATGGCTTCTGTTCCCTTGGCTGTTTGGTGGCGTAGGAACCTCAAACATACATCCAGGAACGGAAGCCTGCCTGCTTAAACAAAACTCAGGTTTGTTAAAAAGATAGCAAGTAGAACATATGATCGCCGAGAAGTTGAAACCAAAACAGGTAGAGCCGTCAAACAAAAAATGCAGTCGATGAATGGGATAAATTTTTGGGGTCTAATCAAACAAATATCGATCCACGAGATGGCTTGCCTGACCCAGATAGAATTTGGTCAGAGGATGGTAAGCGAAGTATTCGATATGGTGATCACGAAATGAGTAGTACTCCACGAAATCATCATTACCATCAGGAAACTTGGTAGCCTGATTGGGTAAGTACATGAGTCAAAGTTTTCGTGCATTCCACTCCTGTAACTCATTGAATTTCAATGCATCGAATGCGCGAAAACTTTTTGCCAGTTACTTAGACAATATTTTACAAAGGATTCCTCAATGAAAGCCAAAATTATGACTTCAATGAATTATAGAGATAATTTGTTTGTTAATTTTGAAACTGAAATAGGTAGTGGTATTGCTTGTTGGAAAAGTAGGGATAAGCCAGTTTGTGATCTTCTATATGATGTGGAGTTAGATATTGGGAAAAATTTTTCAGCCTTATCGAACAAAGTTAATAGTGGTGAACACTTGTTTTTATTAAAAATGATGGCCATTTTGTTTATATAAATGGAATTGTTGACTCCATTGATGATGATGGTTTGGTTTTTACGTCTTGCTTTAAATGCATAGGATTACACACAAGTCTGTTGCTCCCTGAATGCCTGAATTCCGGCGGCAAAATCCATCAAGCGCTGTAATCCTGTCCAGAGCGTTTTCACCCCTGGCTCCCCATCCTGCTTACGCCCGAGAAAGCCGCCAAAACCTGCGACCATTCGGATCATGGCGTTGAGTGCCGGTGGTTCTGCCGGTAACGGTTTGCGGGCGACCCAATGGGCGGCCTGCCATTCTTCCCGGCTGAAAAAGAGTTCGCAACTGAGGTCAGGGCAGGTTCGCCCCAGCCGCATCAGGCGCAGCACCCGCCATGCCACCAGCATGTACAGGGCGAGGGCGCGCTCCACCCGGTCGATAGTGGACAGTTGCAGGGCTTCGACTTTGCAGCCGGTTTTGAGCACATGGAAAAACATTTCGATTTCCCAACGCGCCCGATACCAGTCGACTAACTCAGCGACTTGTTCAGCATTGCCGATACTGCGGTTGGTGAGTAACCGCCATTCGACCGGTGGACAACCCGTGGGTGGGTTTTCTTCCTCCGCCAATACTGCGGTCACCTGGATATTGCCCTGTTTGGTTTTGATCTGGCAACGGCGTACCGAAAGGGTCTGTTCGACTTCACGGCAGGGCTGATTGTCTCGGGCGGGCAGGCTGAAAACAACGCTGCCCACTTGATGATCCGGCGTGAACCCGTCCCACAATTTGGCGTCTTCACTGGCCACCTTGCGGTTATGGGTGGAACGGATCAGCCAGTCAGCCGGAGTTTTCTGCTGGTCTGCGCCGCCAATCAGTGCGCCAATGTCAGCTTCCCGGTCTGCCACGTACACCAGCCGGGTGCCCGGCAAGCGGCTGGCCATCTCCGCCACTTGCCGGTAGCCTTCCAGCCAGCGGCTGCTCTCGGCCACCGCCGGGTTGGCAAGGTCTGCCGCCTTGCTCTCGCCACGCGCCCACATCCAGGCGTCGGTGACGCCCAGGGCTTCACGGTCAGGCGTCACCACCAGGGTCGGGTGCAAATACATGCCGCGCTGGCGGTCATGGCTTAACCGCCCCATCCCGCCAATGGCGGCCGTTGAAGTCCAGTTCCGTGGTGTCCTGGATGCACAAAACCACTTCCTGCGTGCGGATGCGCCCCTCCGTCTGCTTGAAATGGGGGAGAGAATTTTTGCCAATCAACCTGCCCATTGGCGAAATAACGGTAAGCCGCTTGCGTTTCTGCCCAGCCACCGCAGGAGGCCGGGATGCTTTGGCTGGCATTGGCGAAGAAGTCACCCACCAGCCGATAGGTTCGTTTGTTCAGGCGTTCATCGCCCAAGTCAATTCCTTGTAATTCTTCAACCACCCAATCCATGGCATTACTTCCTTGTTTCTCATGTGCTTACGGAAGTATAGGACTTGTGTGTAATCTTATGGCTTTAAATGGGCTTGTAATGATGGATGATATAGAAGCTGTGTTAAGCGTTGGGGATTGGGTAAACATAAAAATTTTTCCATCAGACTTGCATATATATGCTTCTGGCGTAAGTAACTAACCTGAGTTTTGTTTAAGCCCTACGCCGCGACAAGGCAGCCGTCTTCCATCGCCTTTTTCAGCGACGGTTNTTTCGGTTGCCACGTATAGGCAATCAAACCACAAATCAGGCTGACCATGAAATTGGCGACACTACGATGCCGGGCATGTTCAATCTGTGAGATGTTTTTCAGTTGGTCATTGACCGTTTCAATCAGCGCCCGCTTGCGTAGCAACAGTTTGTCTTCCAAGGGCAGCAGTTGGTTTTTCATGTTCCTGCGCACTTTGGTGATCATTTGTAAGCCTTGCCCCATCAGGGTTTCAAACAACTTTTTGGAGATGTAGCCCTTGTCGCCAAACAGTTTGCCCACCAGCCCACGCGCCAATTTGGGGACGGACGCACGGTCATCCGTGTTGGCTGGTGTGACCTGAAACGCCAACAGCTCCCNCTGGTCGCTGATCACCAAATGCAGCTTGAACCCATAAAACCAACCGGTTGAGGTCTTGCCGTGTTTGGCCACCTTCTTGAACACCTTGTGGCTGTGGATGCGGCGGTTATGGCACACCGCAATGGAGGTGGCGTCGACAAAGCTGATCCCGGTCTGTGTTCCCCGCCGCCCCATCAGGCAGACGCACAGCGGTATCCGGGTGGTGGGCATCAGGCAAACAAACCGGGAATAACTGGTCAGTTCCGGAAAGGCAGGATGCCGCCATGCCCGGTTATACAGGCAGTAATGCTTGAAACAACGGTAGCCGGAACGGTGGAAATGCACCAGGATCGTCATGCTTTCACTTAGCGTCAGCCGTTTTTCCCGGTTACGTTGGCGCTCTATGCCTTTCAAGGTGAAAAAGCAGACAATAGGGATTTCACCCTGAAGCCCCCGATGTTGAAACTCACCCCCTTGCTGGAACGCTTTGCCGAACGCACCCCGCTGCCTGTCCTCGCCCGTGGCATCCTGGAACGCTGTCTGGATGCCCCGCAACTGGACTTATGGTTTGAGTCTGTGGCCGACCAGCAATACACCCGCAAGCTGTTGTTCTCACAAGTGTATGGGCTGATGACGCAGGTAGTCTTCCGCCACCAGCCGTCAATCAACACCGCCTACCAGAATGCCGTTGAACCGCTGGGGTGTCGCTGACATCGATTCACAACAAACTCAACGGTATCGAACCCGCCACCAGCGCCGCCTTGGTCAGTCACAGTGCGCAACAGGCGGAAGCGCTGATCCGGGAAGTTGGCGGCACAGAAGCGGCTCTGTTGCCGGGCTTGCGGGTCAAGATGCTGGACGGCAATGCGCTGGGCAAACGGGAACACCGGTTGGCGGAAACCCGCCACAGCACTGCGGCGCCTTTACCAGGCAAGACCCTCGACATCTATGAGCCGGAACTGGGGCTGATCACCCACTCCTTCCCGTGTGAGGATGCCTATACCCAGGAACGCGCCTTGCTTCCGGCGGTGCTGGGGACAGTCGAAGCCGGTGATGTGGTGGTGGCTGACCGCAACTTCTGCACCACGGAATTCCTCACCGGGCTGGGCGGACGCAACGCCATGGGGCTGATCCGTGAACATGGCCAAATCCGCTACCGCCCGCTGGAAGCGGTGGGCGATGCGGTGCGGATTGAGGGCGCAAGCATCAGTGAGCAACGGGTACAACTCATGACGGATGGCGAACCGGGCATCATCCTGCGCCGTATCCGGGTGGAACTGGTCACCCCTGAGCGCAACGGTGAACGCATCATTTCCCTGCTGACCCACCTTCCGGTGGAGACAGCGGATGCCCAAAGCGTGGCGGCACTGTACCGGAAACGCTGGCGGATTGAGGTGGCGTTCCTCCAGATGACTGTCCAGCTACGCTGTGAAATCAATACCCTGGGATACCCACGTGCCGCCCTGTTCGGGTTTGCCGTGGCAGCCGTCGCCTTCAACACGGTGGCGGTGGTGATGGCGGCCTTACGGCCGCACACCCCAGACATCCAGGCAAACATCTCCACCTATTACATTGCCAACGAAATGGCCAACATGGCAGAAAGCCTTGACACCATCATTGACCCGGAAGACTGGCAACCCATCAGGGAGGCATCGGTTACGGTATTGGCTAAATGGTTGCTGTTGCTGGCCGGGAGGGCGCAACTGCGCAAATACACCAAGCATCCACGCGGACAGAAAAATCAACACCGACCAGAAAAATGGCTCGGCAAAACCCCATGTCTCAACTCAAAGGTTACTCAGCCAGCGGAAGGGCAAAAAGTCACCTTGAAAGGCATAATCAGGACTGTCATGCTTTTACTGAGTGTCAACCGTTTTTCCCGGTTACGCTGGTGCTCCCGGCTTTCCAGTTGGCGGGGTTCCACTTCGGCGCGAACTGGTGGCAAAAATCGTCTATGTAGTAGAATAATTCCAGTAAACTGTCTTCCATTCCTTTGGCTGTTTGGTGGCGTAGGAACCTCAAACATACATCCAGGAACGGAAGCCTGCCTGCTTAAACAAAACTCAGGTTAACATAGAACCAGCTAAGTGTGATTCATGCGAATGAAAAACAAAAATTTCTAGAATTGATGCGCTTTCCTAACGAGTGGAAACTATGGGATATGTATCCTGATGAACTTGCATTAATCCAAATGTCTGAGTATAAAAGGTCATGAAGAAAGCCCTGAGCATACTCGTTTTGGGGCTTTTCTATGGTGGATAGCTAGATTAAAAATCAGTCCCAATATGATGTATTAATAAAATTAAGTTATCTTGAACCAGACACTGGAATGGCTGCTCATGTTCGACAAAAATTAAAAGAGCAAACAAACATCAAAGCTCAAATTGAGCCAGACTACATTCAGGGTGACCGCATATAAAGAATTCAGGCAAACAGCACTTTGGCGCGGTAAACGTCAGGCCGCCAACAGCCCCTACAATGCGACCGCGCAGGAACAGGTAGTGTACCTGCACACCGGCCACCTCGGCACGCCGCGCATGGCGACCGACAGCAACCGGAGCATCGTCTGGAAGTGGGAATCGGACGCCTTCGGCTCCACCGTCCCGCAGCAAGATCCGGATGGCGACGGCAAGCAGACCATTGTCAACCTGCGCTTTCCGGGGCAGTATTATGATGCTGAGTCCGGCCTGCACCAGAACTGGCATCGCACCTATGACCCCAGCCTAGGGTGCTACATCAGCAGTGACCCGATTGGGCTGGCGGGCGGGGTGAATACTTATGGGTATGTGGGGCAGAGTCCACTGATGAACACTGATCCTTATGGACTCTATGGCTTCGATGAGTTCATCGATGACTCGGCGAACTTCTCGGCTGGGTGGGGAGATATGTTAAGTTTCGGTCTCACTGCCCGAATTCGGGAGGGGTTCGACATTGGTGCGGTCAACAAGTGCCCGGCGTCCTACAAGGGTGGCGAAGTTTTCGGTTTTGCAACCGGGTTGATGCTTGGTTGGGCACAAGGGACGAAGGCAGCAGCGAAGGCGGCTAGTCCGAACAACTGGGCAAACTTCTCTCACAGCTTGGTTCCGCACTCAGCAATGAAGGGTTCTGGAAATCCTGCCATTCGCTGGTTGGACAAGGTTGGAAATCGAATGAATGGAGATTACATACCCACTTANCCACGTCCCGACTTGCACGATTTGATGGACGCAGTTGCTGCGCGCACCGGCGGAAACTATGTGACATGGCCGGTTTGGCGTCGGATTATGAACCGGATGCCCTACGTTCCAGGAGCTGCAATTTATGGAGTTGCTTCTGCTGCAATGAACGAGTGCGGGTGTGATAGATGAGTATGGGTATCGACGGGCTTGTCAAGACTGTGCTCTCAGCGAGCCGGAAGGGGCTATTCCGGCACAAGCCGGTATTTAATGCGCACGAGGCAGTTTCGCCTGATGAACTGGAACGTGTGGAAACAAACGTTGGAACTCCTGTGCCTGCCCCTCTACGCGATTGGTTGCTTGCGGTTGGGTATGGGGACATTGATGAGGAAATAAGTTTCCGCGAGGAGTGGTTTGCTTCCATAGAGAAGGGGCAGCTGAAAGGCGGCGTCAGGTTCGCACAGGATGTTCGCGGCAATTTCTACGCCTTCGACTCTTCTGGTCGCATTTACTTCTTGTCTCGGTCTGAGCCGGTCTTCGCGGCCATGTCGAAAGATTTCCTTGAATTCGTCGGGGAGCTTATTCGCCGGGATTACAAGCTCGGGGAATGGATAGATGCCCTGGAAATGCAGAAGTACGATTGGTGAGCTGAAGTATAAAAGGTCAGACCCGATTGGTTATTTGGCAATGCGCCCAATTTTGCCTGGCTCACACGGGCTACCGCCCGGACGGGCAGCTCAGCGCGCAAATGTATGGCAATGGGGAAGCAAGAAGCTTGCCTCCCAAACCAGTGTTCCATCGGCAGCCAAACAACTGGGCTTACAGGAGTCCCAACTCTACAACTGGCGAGCCGGGTCGTGATTTAGATGAGTTGAAAGCGGCAAAACTGTATGCTGGCCTTTTGTCCTGAGAGGTTATGATGGCAGGCATCCTGGTCAAGTGTCGATCCTGTGAAAGTGAACGGGTCTACCGTCATGGNCAAAGCGCGAGCGGTATCCAGCGTTACCGTTGCCGGGACTGTCATCACTGCTTCCAACTGGACTACCTGTATGAAGCCAACAAACCGGGTGTGACGGACAAGATCAGCGATATGGCCATGAACGGTTCCGGTGTCCGGGACACCGGGCGTGTGCTGGGGATCAGCATCACCACGGTCATCGCCCACTTAAAAACTCACCCCACCGACCGTCTCCCCATCCCGTTCAACGAAGCCAGTGGCAAGACCAAAATAGAGCTGGTGTGCGGGATGGATGAACAGTGGCCGTATGTTGGCAACAAATCCCAGCAACGCTGGCTCTGGTATGCCTGGTCGCCCCATTTCAAACGGGTCTTTGCCTATGCGTTTGGCTCCCGNGCCGATGAAACGTTGAAAACACTGCTGGATAGGGTGAAACATTTCAACTTCCGTCTGTTCTGCACCGATGGTTGNGGGGCTTATGAGCGCCTGTTGCCAGAAGACAAACACCTGGTCACCACGAAGTTCACCCAAAGCATTGAGCGTCAGAACCTCACAACNCGCACCCGGATCAAGCGCCTGCAACGCAAGACCATCTGTTTCTCAAAGTCAGTGGAAATGCATGACAAAATCATCGGCGAGTTTATCAACAGGGAGTTCTTTCAACCCTTCTAAATCACGACCGTTGGGATTTACAGATGAATTTTTCCATTAATAGATATTATGATAAAACTCATATTACAAGGTATAATACCGCGAAAGAATCTTTAGCTAAGTTAGTAAAGGCTGCTAAAAGCCATCCATGCCCGTATAACCAAGAAGCTGATGTGGAAATTAATTGAGGCTATAGATTTGGCTATCCCGTGCAGGGTTATTGATGCCACAATAATTTAGCCGGCCTATTATTGGGCGGCTAATAACCATGGAATATTAAAAATGTATGCATTATGTACATTATCTGAAACCATTATCTTGCAATTAGACTCAAGTTGTGGAGATGTATGCCTATACAAGCGTAAAATAAGTGAAGAGGATTCTAGTGAATCGGGAACTCTGGGTAAATTCAATTCATTTGTTGCAGCTATCAGTTTTTTAAAGAAAAGAAAAAAGAATTACCCAACGATCATAATATTGTGAACTTTGAAAAATTTTGTGTGAACATTTTCTTGCTTACAAAAACAACATATATTATTTTGATGAAATTAGACCAGAAGCTTTTGCAAGGAAGGCATTGTTTGTAAAAGAGTTTTATGTTCAAAGGTTTTCTATAGAAATTTTTAGTCTAATTAAGTTTATCTCAATGCAAAAACATGATCTACTGCTTTCCTTTTAAAAAGAAGTTGACCCAGATGGCAAATATTATTCTAGTTTTGTTGATTGTAGAGACTTTATTCATTCATTTGATTTAGTATGAGTTTCGCCTAAACCAACCGGCTCTGTACGAGTATGACGACCTGGGACGACTGCGGCTGGAGAACAACGTCTTCGCCAATCAAAGCTTTGGCTATGACCTCAACGGCAACCGCCTCAGCAACGGCAGCAACGCTTATACCTACGTCGCCAACAGCAACCGCATGGATACCCGCAAAGGCATCACCCTCGGTCGTGATGCCGCTGGCAACCACACCAGCAACGGGCTGGGGCAAACCTACGCCTGGGACGGCCACGGCTACCTCAGCCAGTTCAGCCTGAGCGGCGTCCAGAAAGCGACCTATTTCTAAGTAATCAACAAAAGTTTTCACGCATTCGCTGCGTTGAAATTCAATGAGTTACAGGAGTTGAATGCACGAAAACTTTGGCTCATGTACTTACAACTACCAGCACCAGCGCACCCACAAGAACCCAGGAACGGCTCCACCGCGCTGGGGACAACGGTCTACCACTACGACCTGCAAGGCCGCCTGCTGATGGAGACCAACAGTGCGGGAGCCGTGCTCGCCACCTATATTTACGATGAAGCCGGGACGCCGCTGGCCATCATCCAGGCGGCCAACAGCCCCTATAATGCGACCGCGCAGGATCAGGTTGTGTACCTGCACACCGACCACCCGGCACGCCACGCATGGCGACCGACAGCAACCGGCGCATCGTCTGGAAGTGGGAATCGGACGCCTTCGGCTCCACCGTCCCGCAACAAGACCCGGATGGCGACGGCAAGCAAACCATTGTCAACCTGCGCTTTCCGGGGCAGTATTATGATGCTGAGTCCGGCCTGCACCAGAACTGGCATCGCACCTATGACCCCAGCCTGGGGCGCTATATCAGCAGTGACCCGATTGGGCTGGTTGGCGGGTTGAACACCTATGGGTATGTGGGGCAGAGTCCGCTGGTATATAGAGACCGATCAGGTTTGGATGCTGAAACATTGGCTGGGGTCACTGCTATACCAACGGCTCTTGAAGTTTGTTCAGCTAATCCAGCAGTTTGTGGGTTAGGTTTGTCTGGTGTTACAGGATGGGCGGCAGGGACGTTAATATATCCTCATATTGCAGAACCACTAGGGGATATAATTGATAAGGTTTGTAGTATATCAGGTGACTCTTTTGATACAGATAACCCCAAAACATCCAATCCTTTGACTGGAGAACCGGGGAGTTGTAGTACCTGTAACAATACCAAAGGAAAGAAAAACAAAAGCGTTTTTATGGAGAAGATGGTTAACCTTCTCTCGATATAGACTATGATCATGCACATGGTGGCCTGCAGCCACATGCACATGATTGGGATCGCCCGTCAGATGGGAGTCCACCCACAAGTGATAATCGCGGTAACGGACGTTCCTTGGAAGAAGGAGAAGATGAATGAATCCACAATTACCTATCGAAGAAGACTTTTTAATAATATTGGGGTGCATGATGCTTATATGTCGGGTATTAGCGTTGATAAGGGGATTTCTATAATAACAATGAAGTTAATATCGGGAGAGGTTACAAGTATATGTTTCGATAAACTGGAAAGGATGCTCTGTAATGGTTTTAGAGAAGGGAATATTATATTAGATATTTACTTTGAAAAGCGAAAGGATTTTGCTAAAAATCTATTATATGATATTTATCCTATATATGATGTGAATGATGAGCACTACCAAGATATGATTGAAAAAATAGTATATCCATAATAAATGGAGATAAATATTTGGTGGTGCTAGATTCCTCATATGGCTGCAATGCGGTGTTTTTATGTAGGAATGTCTATCAAATTTCATAAATTCAACAGCGTAGGATCAGGTAGAAAAGCGCACGCTTGGCAGCAGTGTCGGCACGTATCAGTACGATGAGCTAGGGCGCTTGAAGCTGGAAGGCAACGCCTTCGCCAATCAAAGCTTTGGCTATGACCTCAACGGCAACCGCCTCAGCAACGGCAGCAACGCTTATACCTACGTCGCCAACAGCAACCGCATGGATACCCGCAAAGGCATCACCCTCGGTCGTGATGCCGCTGGCAACCACACCAGCAACGGGCTGGGGCAAACCTACGCCTGGGACGGCCACGGCCACCTCAGCCAGTTCAGCCTGAACGGCGTCCAGAAAGCGACCTATTTCTACAACTACCAGCACCAGCGCACCCACAAGAACCCAGGAACGGCTCCACCGCGCTGGGGACAACGGTCTACCACTACGACCTGCAAGGCCGCCTGCTGAGGGAAACCAGCAGTACGGGAGCCGTGCTCGCCACCTATATTTACGATGAAGCCGGGACGCCGCTGGCCATCATCCAGGCGGCCAACAGCCCCTATAATGCGACCGCGCAGGATCAGGTTGATCTGCCCCAGTAATTCCGGACACCCGGTTAAGTGAGTAAACCCCACAACCGAGGTGAACCATGAAGACAGCCACAACCCGTAGACATCATAGCCCGGAATTCAAGTCAGAAGCTCTGAAACTGGCAACCCAAACCAGCGTGCCATCAGCAGCCAAACAACTGGGCTTGCAGGAATCGCAACTCTACAACTGGCGTGCTGCGGCCAACCGCAAAGCCAGCCAGAGTGAACGGGAGGCCACGCTGGCCACCGAGAATGCCCGCCTGAAACGCCAACTGGCCGAACAGGCTGAGGAGCTGGCCATCTTAAAAAGGNNCGGCAGCCCACTTCGCACAAAACCAAAAGTAGGACGGTACCAGTTCATGTTCAAGCACCGGGATGAATTTTCCCTTGGCCGTATGGCGTCGGTGTTGGGCGTGTCGCGAAGTGGGTATTACGGCTGGCTCCGTTCACGTGACAAGTCAAGCCCACGTAGTCTTGTCCGGCAGGAGCGGGATGAACGTGTCAGCAACGCATTCCAGCAAAGCAAGGGGCGTGATGGCTCACGGCGTATCCAGGTGGCGCTGGCCGAAGGCGGCCATGCCTGCAATGTCAAAACCATCGCCGACAGCATGAAACGTCAGGAATTGGTCGCCAAGGCAGCCCGTCCGTTCAAAGTCACGACGGATAGCCAGCATAACCTGCCCATAGCGCCCAACCTGCTGGAACAGGATTTTTCAGCAACCGCCCCAAACCAGAAGTGGGCTGGTGATATGACCTACCTGCTGACCAGCGAAGGCTGGCTGTACNNCGCCGTCATCATCGACCTGTATTCCCGCTGTGTCATCGGCTGGGCTATNGTTCGGATGACGGTTGACCTGGTTTGCAATGCCCTGCAAATGGCCTTATGGCGGCGGCAGTTTCCGCCTGGGGTCATCGTCCACAGCGACAGGGGCAGCCAGTATTGCTCGACCGCTTACCGTAACCTGCTTACTCGGCATGAATTGCAGCAAAGCATGAGCCGCAAAGGCAACTGTTGGGACAACGCCTGCGTGGAAAGCTTTTTCCATTCACTCAAGGTGGAAGCCATCCATGGCGAACCCTTGATGAACAGGGAGCAAATGCGTCAGGCTGTGTTTGAATACATTGAAGTCGATTACAACCGTAACCGCAGACATAGTGCGCTGGGCTATCTTAGCCCGGTGAATTTTGAGAAACTGAAGCTCGCTTAACTCAGTGTCCGGTTTTACTGGCGCAGATCAGGTTGTGTACCTGCACACCGGCCACCTCGGCACGCCGCGCATGGCGACCGACAGCAACCGGCGCATCGTATGGAAGTGGGAATCGGACGCCTTCGGCTCCACCGTCCCGCAGCAAGACCCGTATGGCGACGGCAAGCAGACCATTGTCAACCTGCGCTTTCCGGGGCAGTATTATGATGCTGAATCCGGCCTGCACCAGAACTGGCATCGCACCTATGACCCCAGCCTGGGGCGCTACATCAGCGGTGACCCGATTGGCTTGGCGGGTGGGGTGAATACTTATGGGTATGTGGCAAATGAACTTATCAATTGGTCTGGCTCGTTAGGATTGGAGAAACTTATATTGTTTCCTCAGAAAACACCTGAGTATTTGGCCGCACAATCTGTTCCAGATACTCCGGGCTTATTGACGGTCTATACGCATGGAAATGAAAGTGTAGTGTCTTCTACACCCGAAGCAACCAATAAAATGGACTCGAAAGCATTGAAAGAGAAGATCATAAATGACGCGAATTATACAGATGGGATGCCTATTCAGTTGATGAGTTGCAATGCAGGGTCTGGAGATTATCCTATTGCCGAACAGCTAGCGAACTTAATGGATACACCTACAAGTGTGAGCGGATACGATGGGTATGTGGTTTATTTACCAAAGACTCCGCTAAATTCAGCGATTGTGTCTCCATTTCCTTGGGCGCCTAATAATTCTTGTAAAAATGATGGGCATGAAAAATGGAATTAATAATATGGATGATTCTTCCGATTGTATTTTTGGAGTGGTGCGCTTAGTCTTTAGAAAAATTGTGAAAACTGAGAAAATATACTCTTGATTGGTGCGGTAGTACTATCAATGTGGTTTTACCTATTCTTCAGGCCAACATGTGGTTGTATAGGTATAGATCAAATTATGGGGACGTTAATGTTGGCGTTCCCATTCAATCTGGTTGTTTTTTCTATTGCATTTATTTTGGCTTATTTTGGGTTGAAGGTAGAAAATTCGGGCAAGAACTCAGAGCCACCAGCAAACAGGAAACCTTGACCGCTCCGAACGGCAACAGGCTGGCCTACACCTACTTTGCAGAGCAGCTTGTTGCTGGAAACCGACGGTGCGGGGGCAATCCTTATCACCTACATTTACGATGATGCCAGTACGCCACTGGTCATTGTCCAGGCAGCCAACAGCCCCTACAATGCGACCGCGCAGGAACAGGCCGTGTACCTGCACACCGGCCACCTCGGCACGCCGCGCATGGCGACCGACAGCAACCGGCGCATCATCTGGAAGTGGGAATCGGACGCCTTCGGCTCCACCGTCCCGCAGCAGGACCCGGATGGCGACGGCAAGCAGACCATTGTCAACCTACGCTTTCCGGGGCAGTATTATGATGCCGAGTCCAGCCTGCACCAGAACTGGCACCGGACGTATGACCCCAGCCTGGGGCGCTATATCAGCAGTGACCCGATTGGGCTGGCGGGCGGGGTGAATACTTATGGGTATGTGGGGCAAAGTCCTTTAAATTTAATTGATCCTAGTGGGGAAAATGCTTTAGCAGTGGAAGCAACGGAGGGCAATAAAAAGGTGAAACTTGTGCACAAAAGTATCCAAGCTATATCAATTGCTCTTCTTTATATGGCTACAACTTTAATAACTGGCATGAGGCATTCTCTGTATTTGGTGGCGGGTGTAGCACTCATAGCGACAACAGCCCTGCGAAAAGAGGGCTGTGCCGTGGAAACGGAAAGCATTGGAATATACGAGTTGGGAACAAAAGAATAGGCAGTATTACATCATGCACTTGCTGCCAAGATTCTCCCAATGGAGCCAAGTTAATGACAAAATATCGGGTTCATTAATCATGCTTATTGAAATAAGAGACATTTTATTAATGGATTATATTTCAGATTTAAAAACTAGGCTATTCACTATTTTGTCTCCTGATGCTAACTGTATTTTTAACAAGCCTAGTATAGATGAAACCAAAAACGATATAATGGATAGGCTTCGTAAACTTATTAGGGGGATATATAAAAGTGGAAAAAACGATATCTCATCCAATATTTCAGATTTATCTGACAATGATCTGCTTTCATTAACATTGAAAGGAGGAAAGGAATGGGAGCTTTTTTAAACCAGTCTGGTCAAATTACGTATCAATAGATGCATCATATGATCAACATGATGATACAGATATTTTTATAGGATCTGTCGATAAAAGTAATTTGTTAGAGATTAGAGACAAACTTGATGTTGTTCCAATAAAATTGGAAATAATATCTGTATCTCCGTGGTGTGCAACTTACTGGAAGTGTTTTAAAGAAGGATATTTGCTAGAAGCAAAATTCAAAGGCGATATAATGAGAAATATGCATGATATGATTGATTTTTTGAGCCATGGAGAGTTGAATGGCCGTCTGATCTAGAGAGATTATAATTGGAGTCTATTCGGTACAGTTAAGTGTTCAAAGTGATTTATCCAGCAAATAACGGACAATTCTTATTTTTCATTTTCTCTTTGGAAAGGTGGCGGATTTTTACTGCAAAATACAAAAGATGAGTTTGGTAACGTAATGGGCATTTTGCATCAAAAGGGTCAGACCCGATTGGTTATCCGGTAAGGCATTCGACTTTGCTGCTGGCCGTCCGGCCTACGCGGGCTACCGCCGGACGGCCAGCCCAGCGTGCCTTCGCCAATCAAAGCTTTGACTATGACCTCAACGGCAACCGCCTCAGTAACGGCAGCAACGCTTATACCTACGTCGCCAACAGCAACCGCATGGATACCCGCAAAGGCATCACCCTCGGTCGTGATGCCACTGGCAACCACACCAGCAACGGGCTGGGGCAAACCTACGCCTGGGACGGCCACGGCCACCTCAGCCAGTTCAGCCTGAATGGCGTCCAGAAAGCGACCTATTTCTACAACTATGATCTGGCAAGACTTTTCCGGACAATGATTCAGGCGGCTTTCCGATGTTCTTGCTCAAACTGAACAGAACTGAGATAGCCGATGGTTGAATGGCGTCTTTGACAGTTGTGGAACACCTCAATGTACTCAAAAATGGTCTGTTTTGCCTGTTCACGGGTATACGGCTGGTAATGGCAGAGCTCAGTCAGGGTATGGAAGAAGCTTTCAGCGGGTACATTATCCCAGCAATTGCCCTTGCGGCTCATGCCGCACACAAAGCCCTGCTGGCAGGAGCGTCTGCTGGCAAAGCNGGTCCCACGGTCGCTATGCACCAGCAAACCGGCTGGCGGCCNGCGTTTGAAAGTGGCCATCAACAAGGCGTCATTCACCAGGAGGCGGTCATGCGCGCAGGCATGACCTATCCAGGTATGCAGGGGTATTTTCATTCACCCCCAGATCGCGAGCGGTCTGGGCAATGCTTTTCTCCTTCCAGCGCCAGCTTGACGGCTAGTCCCTTAAACTTGGCGGGGTACGGTGGTTTGGCGGGTGGCTTCATGATCTTTTCCTCGGTTCACATCAAAGATACTTGGCTTCGTGTGTCCGGGATAGTCTAACCACATCAAACTTGCCATCTGGGATGTGTGGTTCTCAATGTGAAATCAACAGGATGAGAAATTGTCGTGCACATAGGGTTCGGGACTTCCAGCTGGAAGTTGGCTGGGTCAAGGTATTGGAATTGTTCAGGCTTCCATGTCTTCCGATAGGGCGAGGGTGAAGCCAGTCTCCTGGTGGCTGGTTAATAACAGCCTGTCAGTTGAGCGGGTCATGCCGACATACAGGAGTTTTGCCTCATCAGGCGCTGTTGTCTGGTCAGTGTCGATGAAACCCACGCCTGCGATAACAACCAAGGGAAATTCCAACCCTTTGCTGCTATGCAGGGTCATCAATTTCACACTGTCGGCCATGGGGTTAAAACGCTTTTTGCTGGCGGAATCGTTTAACCAGTGGCAGGGGATAGAGGCTGACGATAACGCCTGGTGCAACTCCCGCCCCTGCGGGACATGGCGGTAAAGCACTGCCATGTCTACCAGGGTGCCCTTGCCGTCATGCCAATGTTGCAGCCACTGTGTGATCCTGGCGACTTCTGCGCCGAAGCTGGGAANAATGCGCAGTTCTGGCTTGAAGCTGTGGCGGCCAACAGCCTGTGGTTCAATCAGGGGTATATGGTCGTCGTCACTGTCCTGAGGTTGCAAAAATTGGCGGGCAAACCGATACGCAAAACTGAACACCTCATCGGTATTGCGGTAGTTGAGCCTGAGGATGGTGGTGCGCCCCTGGGCTTTGACGCCGACGCTGGAGAGGCTGAATTTCAGGGATTTTTGGGGCTGATAAATTGACTGGGCGTCGTCGTACAGCAACAACAGGGAGTCAGTTTCCGGGGACACCATGCCACTGATCAATTTGAGCCATTCCGGTTCAAAATCATGGCCTTCATCGATCATGATGGCACCATACTGGGCGCGGGGAATCCGCCCATTTTCGACGGAGGCGATGACTGTGCCAACCAGCGCATTCACGTATTCCATCCCCTGCGCTTGCGGGCGGTCAATGTGGTAGGCACGTAACTGCTCGCCGCACCAGTCATGGAAGTGGTAAACGCTGACCCTATCGTTGACGCCTTTTTCCTCCATCAGCGTGCGTAACCGGGCGGCAAGAGCAATGTTGTAGCACAGCACCAGGATAGGCTTATGCAGCAGTTTCGCCAGATACAGGCAGCGGTAACCCAAAATCAGCGTTTTGCCTGAACCCGAGACACCATGGATGACCCGGTGGCCATTCCCCATGCTCCNGGCCAATTGCTCCTGCTGCATATCCATGACCTTGAGGATGTCGGGCAAGAGTGCGTCAGCCTGCGTTGGCCTGACGTTTCNGCTGCTGTCCGCCAGTGGGTCAGCGAATAGGCTGCCTTGTTCCGCGATACGGATTTCGGGGAAGATATGCCAGCGGATGCGGTCGATCTGTGGCACGCTCAACGGCTTGCTGAACTGATAGTCAAACATGTTCCACAAACATTGCTGAAAATCTTCCGGATCCGTATTTTCCAGCATTTCATCCCGGCACAGGACACGGTTCCACGGCAACACTTCAGGCAGGTCGGTGCTGGAAAACTGCTGGCGGGTAATATGGGACAGCACCACGCCGTAGCCGTATGGGAACACGAGCTTTCCCTGATATTTGCCCCCATGCATGATCAGTTGTGGGTCTTGCTCCAGTTGCTGCACCAGTTTGTAAGCACATTGCCTTGCCTGTTCCAGTGGATTGGAAACCGTTTTCAGGCCGTTATCCGTGAGCAACGTTGCGGAAACCTTGTCGATGGAGCGGATATTGTCCAACTTCCAATCCTTCACCTCCAGCAGCAACAGGCCGCGCCAGGGATGGACGATAATGAAATCGGCATAGCGCTGCCGAAAGCCGAGGCCGACACGCGGCTCATACCAGCACAGGTAATCATTTTCCAGCAATTGCTCCAGCCGCCGGGCAAAGCGTTTTTCGCCGGGAGTCATCTTGCTGATGCAACTGTTCAGGGAAGGGATCAGGGTAGCCATGATTGTTGTAACTATTTCGACCATACGTGATGGCGTCAAGTATATACCACTGTCTGGGTGGACGAATAACCGCCCATCTTTTACCCCACCCACAGATGTGGATACCTCGCAAAGCGGGTATTCTCAGCACAACACAAGGTGGACAATGGGTGTGAAATCCATGGGTAAAATCCATATTCCGCGCACTAATATCAATAAGAAATTATAATTATTCATATAATAATTATTGACCAATAATGACAAATTGACGTAAATTCATCCTACCTCTTTCACGCTGTATTCTTTGGGCAAAGCGTTCTATTGGCTATGTTTCATTCATGATCTGCGGGCTTAATGTTTTACAGGTTTCTCCATTTTTCGCTAAGTAATTGAGTGTTAATGAATAAACAACCACTATACTTGGATACGGCATCAACTACGCCTGTTGCGCCGGAAGCCATAGCGGCAATGCTCCGCTACCTAGGGTCTAGTGGGTGTTACTACAACCCCTCATCTACAAATCATCTGCCCGGGCAAGAGGCGGCAGTCGCGGTAAGCACATTCCGTACAGTGATAGGTGCAAGCATTGGCTGCGAACCAGAAGAGGTTGTGTTCACCTCAGGTGCAACAGAAGCAAATAATTTGGCTCTAAGGGGCATAGCGCACGCCCATGCCAGCCAAGGCAAGCACATAATTACATCACTCATTGAACACAAATCAGTCCTTGAGACATGTCGGGTTCTGGAGCGAAAGGGATTTGCCCTCACCTACCTCAAACCAAACAGCAGGGGTGGATAAACCCTGATGCCGTAAAAATGCTTTGCGTCCTGATACCTTGCTGGTTTCGCTGCTCCATACCAATAATGAAACCGGGGTGATCCAGCCGGTTGGGGGAAAAGGTTCAGACGGCTGCCCAGGAAAGCACGCCACCGATGGTGGATCACATCAAATGAGGTCTACTTTGCCTGATCCTGGAGTCGACTATTACAATCAAAATGCAGCGGTCTTTTTCACTGAAACTGTCGACATTGACATGATACCGCTGTATCAGCGTTTCCTTCCCGGACTTCCCGAAGGAGCTCAAATCCTTGATGCAGGCTGTGGCTCTGGGCGTGACGCAAAAGCCTTTTCTGACCTTGGCCACCAAGTTATCGCCTTCGATGCCTCACTGAATTTGGTGTCGTTAGCACAAGCCTACCTCGGTAAACCTGTGCAGTGCCTGCGTTTTCAAGACATTACCTGGTTGCAGAGGTTTGATGGAATCTGGCCTGCGCCAGTTTGCTGCATGTGCCTACCGACGAGTTAACAGACGTAATGCAACGCTTGTGTCTAGCACTGAAAACGGGAGGTATTTTGTACGCATCCTTCAAATACGGAAACGGTGAACGGGAACACCAGGGGCGGCGTTTCACGGATATGGACGAACCAAGCCTAACGGCGCTTCTGCACGGCGTTCCCGAGCTTGCCCTATTGGAAACCTGGACGACTAGCGACCTACGCCCCGGGCGTACAGCCGAGCGCTGGCTCAATACACTACTGCGTAGAATGGATTCCAGATGGGTCAATTCCTGACTACAGGCGGAACGTCCGACCCGTTTTTACCACAACTGTTGGGGGCAGTTCGTCAAGCTACCCAGATCGATCTGGCCGTAGCTTTCATCATGAATAGCGGCCTCAATCTGATCTATCAGGTANNCCTGATCGATGCAATCGAGACACGTGATGCGCAGCTTCGCGTACTGACCAGCGATTATCTCGACGTGACCGATCCTCAGGCATTGCGTAGGTTGCTGCTGTTGGCGGAGCGAGGCGCTGATATTCGGGTGTTCCAAACCAAAAAGCAGAGCTTTCATCTAAAAACGTACATCTGCATGCGCAGTCACCAGGGAAAAACGGCCTGGGCTAACGCATTCATCGGCTCCAGCAACCTCAGCCGCACGGCTCTCACCGATGGCTTGGAATGGAACCTGCGGGTGGAGCAAGACGACGACGTAGACTCACCCGAAAGCCAGTGTTTTCAGGAAATCCGCGAACAGTACGAGGCTCTGTTTCGCCACCTAAATGTTCGTATCCTAGATCACAACTGGATCGAACAGTACGAACACCGTCGGCAATCGGTGCGACGCCTGCCGATCGATGCTGATTACGACGAGCCAGAAGAACCACCTCCCGAGCCGACCCAGATACAGCAGGAGGCATTGGTCGCGCTTGCGAAAAGTCGTGCGGAGGGATTCAAGCGCGGCTTGGTCGTTATGGCTACGGGACTTGGCAAAACCTACCTCGCCGCGTTCGACAGCAAAAACATGCAAGCCAAACGCATCCTGTTCGTCGCCCATCGTGAGGAAATCCTGTTACAGGCAGAGGCGAGTTTTCAGCGAATCCATACTAATGCACGGATTGGCCGATACACCGGTGCCCAGAAGCAGACCGACGCCAATCTGCTATTCGCCTCGGTGCAAACCTTGGGACAAACACAACATTTGGAACGATTTGCACCAGCTCACTTCGATTACGTCGTCGTCGACGAATTCCATCATGCGGCGGCTCCATCCTACCGGCGTCTACTGCAACACCTAAAACCGCGCTTTCTGTTGGGGCTGACGGCCACACCTGAGCGGACAGATCAGTCGGACATCCTTAGCCTATGTGATGACAATCTGGTTTACTCCCGGCAATTGTTCGATGGCATCCAACTTGGAGCACTCAGTCCCTTTCACTACTTCGGTATCTATGATGAGACAGTCGATTACCGTGAGATTCCCTGGCGTAACGGCCGTTTCGATCCGCAAGCATTAGAGAACAAGCTTGCCACGCAGAGCCGTGCGCGACACGCACTGAAATACTGGCGTGAACAAGGCCAGCAAAAGACACTCGCGTTTTGTATATCCCGCGCGCATGCGGACTTCATGGCCGAATGCTTTCGCCTTGCTGGTGTTCGTGCCGAGGCTGTTTATCGCGGATCAACGCTGGAGCGCGGTGCCGCATTGGAGCAATTGGAGCAGGGAAGCCTGGAGGTGATTTTCTCTGTCGACTTGTTCAACGAAGGTGTGGACTTGCCAGCTATCGATACTGTGATGATGTTGCGCCCCACTGAGTCGAAGGTGCTATTCCTGCAACAACTTGGCCGGGGTTTGCGTTGTCATCCCAGCAAGGAACGGCTAGTGGTGCTTGATTTCATTGGCAACCATCAGGGTTTTCTAAACAAGCCTCAAGCCCTGTTCGGGATCGGCAGCAGCTACCAGCAACTTGCGGAATTCGGCCGCCGCGTCCGCAACGGTCAGTTGAATCTGCCACCTGGCTGTTTCGCCAATTATGACCTCGACATCATCAATTTCCTGATCCGCTTGCAAGGCAAAGGACTAGCCACCGACTATCAAGCGCTACGCGACTCNCTAGGGCGGCGACCAACGCTGGTAGAGTTTTACCGTAGCGGAACGAGTATGCAGGAGTTGCGGCGTAAACACGAACAATGGTGGGCATTGGCCGCTGACCAAGGCGATGTCTCTTCGGCAGAAAAAGCGTGTTTTGAACAGCATGCAATGTTTTTCCGCGAGGTCGAGGCTACTTCCATGACCAAGTGCTTCAAGGCGGTGCTGCTGGAGTCGTTGTTNGACCTTGATGGCTTTCGGCGACCACCCACTGTTGAGAAACTCGCTGCTCAGGCACTGGCGGTTTTCCGCCGTCGACGCCGCTTCATCACCGATATACGCGAGGATCTCCGCCAGATCGACAAAATCGACGCTAGGAAGTGGCAAACGTATTGGAAGGGCAACCCGATCAATGCCTGACTNGGAGGCAATCGCCAGGGCGATTCCAGGCAATGGTTTGAAGTCAAGGAAAATCGATTCCAGGCGACATTCCCGGTTGCCGACGAAGAGTTCGTTACTTTCCAGGCGATGCTCCAGGAACTGGTCGACTACAGGCTATCGGCCTATGAGCCACGCCTGCCAAAATCCTCGCCAAATCAACCGGAACAGCTGCGGGCGATCAGCGCGAAGATCCTGCCGTTTCCCACACAATCGAATATCGAGGAGACCGAAGGCACCGAGGTTCCCTATTTTCCGGATCTGCGAATCGCTTGCGGCCACTTCCGTACCAGCCACATGGAGGTGGAAACGACTTATCACGTGCCACCAAGTCATGGCCGCGTCGATCCGAATCGGCATTTTGTCGCCAGAGCCATCGGAAACTCCATGAACGGCGGCAAGAATCCGGTGCGAAACGGCGACTACCTGTTGCTCGAATGGGTAGACCCAAGCAAAGCCGGTTCAATCACCGGTAGCGTGATGGCTGTCGAGCGGCAGGACGCCAGCGGCGATGATCAGTATGTGCTCCGCTTGGTGACCAAGCGATCAGATGGACGGTACGTGCTCAAGGCAGCCAATCCAGACTATCCGGATTTTGAGGCAAACGAAGAAATGCGTCCTCTGGCTCGGTTGCGTGCCGTGTGGAGTGAGCATGATTGAGCATTTTCTGATGCCGTGTCGATGGTCATGAATCCGGGCGAAGAACAAACCAGCTAATCCAGTCCACTGAACCTTATGAACAGAATAGAGGAAATTGCGTTGATTATGCATAGTTGGTTTGATTCAATGAAACCAACCTGTCATTTTCAACGGAAAAGTTATGCAAAACGCCGAGTTACAGCTTAGGTCTTTTGGCAATATTCCACTCATGCACCAAACCGTACTGTCGGTACTCAAAGGCTACAAGACTCCCAACAACAAGATTTCCCGCTGGCTGGATGAGGGCGTGTTGTTGCCTGTCAAACGTGGCATGTACGTGGTATCCCCCGATATAAGCGGCAAACCCATAGAGCGTCTATTGGTGGCTAATCTTTTGTATGGCTACCTCCTGTGTGTCGCTGGACTACGCCTTGTGGCATTACGGGCTGATCCCGGAAACCGTAGTGGAAGTGACTTCCGTGACTACCCGCCGTAGCCAAAAACTGAAAACCGGACTGGGGCGCTTTTCCTACCAACATTTGCCTGATGCCTTGTACCCAATCGGTATGCAATCGGTAGCCGTCACAGGCGGTGGTTATTGCCTGCTGGCGACACCGGCCAAAGCCTTGTGTGACCGATTGGTGCTGACGCGCAACCTGCGGGTGCATTCGGCCAAATCCATGCAACAGTTTTTGCTGGACGACATGCGTTTTGACTCGGATGAAGCCAGCCAAATGGATTTGGCAGTGATTGCCGCATACCAGCAATCCGGACACAAGCCTGAGCTGTTAAAACACCTGAGTGAGGCGCTTAAGCAATGGCAATAACTGGATGGGCATCAGCTTATACCCTCTGATACGGTGCAACGAAGCGTCGAACGCCACCGCACCGCCCTGACCCGCTACGCCCTCTCCAAACCCATGCAACTGCTGGCAAAGCACGACTTCCTGGAGGGCAAACACACCCTTTTCGACTACGGTTGCGGCAAAGGCAGCGATGTGGAAATCCTGCANAAGAATGCCATCACCGCCCACGGCTGGGATCCGCATTTCTGCCCCGACAACCCCAAACACAGCGCCGATATAGTCAACCTCGGCTTCGTCATCAACGTGATCGAAGACAAAACCGAACGCATGGAGGCCGTTCTGGGCGCATACCAACTCTGCACCCAATTCCTCTGCGCCGCAGTTATGCTCGGCGAACAATCNCCCGAACGCGGGCGTTTGTTCCGCGATGGCGTGCTCACCAGCCGCAACACCTTCCAACTCTATTACTCACAGGAAGAATTCCGCGAATACCTGCGCTACGTGCTGGACGAAGACCCAGTGGCCGTCGGNCCNGGCGTGTTTTTCGTGTTCAAGGACAAGGATGCGGAACAGGCATTTCTGGAACGCCGCTACCGTAACCGCGCTACCGCGAATCGCCTGATCAGTCAGCTACCCAAAGAGCCAAGAGTACCCAAAGCAGGCAGAGTCACCAAGGCGGACAAAGAACGCGTTTTCTACGAACAACACGCCGCATTGTTGGAATCCCTGTGGTTATGCTGGTTGGAGTTGGGCAGGCCACCGCAGGAAGACGAATTCACCGCTGTTGCCGCCATCACGGAACTGTTCGGCACTTGGCACCGTGCACTCAGTTTCCTGCAACGCCACCACGGCGATGCAACCCTGAAACAGGCATTCGATAGCCGCCGTGAAGACCTGACTGTTTACTTCGCTATGCGCCGCTTTGACCAGCAACGTATCTATAGCCATTTGCCGGAAAGCCTCAAACGTGACGTGAAAACCTTCTTCCAGAATTACAAACATGCGCTGGAAGAAGGCGAACGCCTGTTGTTTTCGGCTGGCAATCCCACCCTGATCCGCGACATGTGCCAGCAGGCTGCCGCACACGGTTACGGCTATCTGGATGAAGAAGGCNNCCTGACCTTCCACACCTCACAGGTAGCTTCGCTGCCGTCCGTCCTGCGTGTCTATATCGGTTGCGCCACCTTTGTCTTCGGTGACGTGACCTCGGCGGACTTGCTGAAAATCCATGCCGAATCTGGCAAGTTGTCGCTAATGAAATACGATGAATTTGAGGAATCACCGCTTCCGCGTCTACTGGAGCGTATCAAGATCAGTCTGGTCAACCAGCGTTTCGAGTATTACAAATACGGGGAAACTTACACCCCACCCTATCTGTACCTAAAGGCACGTTTCCTCACCCCGGATTACCCCCACTACGCCGAGCAGGTGGCGTTTGACCANGAGCTGGCCGCCATTCCGGAACTGGATTTGGAGGGCTACGGCATGCCGCCCGAGCAATTCGACGCCACTCTGCAACACCTGCGGTTGGAGGTTGCCGGTTTCAGACTGCGCAGCGCCAGCACCTTGCCAGATTTGGATAGCCTTTGCGGCGAATACCACACTTTCCGCGATTTCATCGAATGCGGCGAAACCCAGGCCAAAACCGGCTTGCCCAACCTACCCAAACAGGCGGAAACCTACAATGCCTTGGCAGATTTGGCGCAGCATGTCATTGATCCGGTGATGGATTATTTCGGTGGCATAGCATTGACTTACGGTTTTTGTTCCCCGGAACTCGCAAAGCATATCCCCGGCAGGGTTGACCCTAAGCGCGACCAGCACGCCTCCTTTGAGCGCAACACGCGCGGCAACCTGATCTGCGAACGCAAGGGCGCTGCCTGCGATTTCATCGTGCCAGACGAAAATATGCTGGAAGTGGCGCAGTGGATTGTGCAGAACACCCCATTCGACCGCCTGTATTTCTACGGCAATGACAAGCCGTTACATGTCAGCTACGGCGAGGAACACAGCCGGGTGATTGTCTTGATGCTGCCGGGGAAAAGTGAGCGCTTAGTTCCTAAAGTTGTACCGCCGGAAAAATTTTTGGCTCCTTCCGAAAATTAACCCGGCGGTCTAGGGGTGGCCATCACAAGCGAATCATACCCCTGCGATGGCTTGCGCATATCCCCCTCTCAACCCAGCAGTTCCTTCAGGAATTGCGGCAACGCAGCGCTGCCCTTATGGATTTCGGCATTGTAATACTTAGTCGGTAGCGTTAACTTTTCCGCAGCAGATTCGCGGGCAAAACGGATCTTGCCGCTTTTGGCCGCAATTGTGCAGCTCCACCAGCCTGTCGGGTAGCACACCTGTTGGAACTGATGCAGCTTGATGTCGCTGAAACCGGCCTTGCGCATGGTGTCGTGCATCGGCTTGATGATTTTCTCAGCGTGAACCAGCGGCGATTCGCTTTGTTGCACCAGCAGGCCGTTTTCGCCCAACGCCTGCCAGCAGCCACGGAAAAATTCCTCGCTGTACAGCACTGCCCCCGGCTCTACCGGATCGGTGCTGTCGACAATCAGAATGTCGAGGGAACCCGGTTCGGCATTGCCAATCCAGGCGATCCCGTCTTCAAACGCCAGCGTTGCGCGGGGGTCATTATTGGATTCGCACAGTTCCGGGAAGAACCTTTCACTTACGCGGGTGACGCGCTCGTCAATGTCGATTTGAATGGCGGATTCGACTTCCGGGTGTTTCAGCACTTCGCGCAAAGTGCCGCAATCGCCGCCGCCAATGATGCACACGCGCTTAGGNNCCGGGTGGCTGAACAGCACCGGATGCGCCATCATTTCGTGGTAGACGAAGTTATCGCGGGTAGTGACCATGGTGCAGCCATCCAGCGTCATCAACTTGCCAAACGTGGTGGTGTCGTAGATTTCCAGCTTCTGGAACGGGGTTTGTTCCTCATGGATTTTGCCAGCGTCAGTCAGTTCCAGTCCGAAAATCGTCCCAGAATCAGAAAGTTCAGTAAACCAGGCAGGTTTGGAAGTCATGGCAGCGCCCTTATTGATCACACAAAGGCGCTATCATGCCACAAGCATTCCGCTGGGAGAATGTCCGTTTAATGAATCACGGGGGCAGCACTGCCGGAAACGCTCAAGCCCTCCGCCCAGAAAAAACTGTTGCCTTCTTCAGGACGGTTGAGCAGCACCATCAGCACCACCCACTTGAGGCGGTCGAGGTTGAAATCACTGTCCTGCAATTCCAGGACACGATCCAGGATCTGTTCGCGGGCTTCCGGGCTGATCACGCCAGCCTGCTCCAGGAACACCAGGTAGCCCTGTGATTCGGTATCCAGCCAACGTTGCTCTTCTGGCGCAAACAGGCGCACACAAGATGCGCTATAAGTCACTTCCACCCGTGCGGCCTCGTCGCCCAGGCTTTCCAGCCAGTCAAAGGCGCGGTTGATTTCACTGTTCAGGAAACCGGCTTCCTGCAGGTAGCCATGCATGGACGCGCGGTCTTCCGGTAAGTTGTCGCCCATTTCAGGGTAGTTGTCGAACAGGTAAAAGAGGACGTCAAGGGTATTTTCTTTCATCAGTTTCCATTTCCTGAACCCAGCCGCATGTAGTGCCCACCACCGCATGCCGCCACTAGGCCGTGAAGTTCCAGCATAAGCAGAATGGATGAAACTTCCTCTGCGGTCAAGCCTGTATTCAGGATAATCCGGTCTATCGGTAGCGGTTCGTAGCCCAGCGCATCAAGCACTTGCGCGTATTCCGGATCAAAGGTATCAATGGGTTGCAGCGCTTCTGCGCCCGATAAGGGCAGCTTCCCTTGTGTGGGCGCCGCTGCCTTGTCTTGTTGCAACCATACGTTCAGTTGTGGGGCAATTTCCTCCAGGATGTCGTTGGCGGTTTCCACCAGCTTGGCACCCTGCCGGATCAGGTGATGGCAGCCGCGCGCCAGCGGATTGTGGATGGAGCCGGGAATGGCGAACACTTCACGGCNCTGTTCCATGGCGTGGCGCGCCGTCACCAAGGTGCCGCTTTGCAGGGCGGCCTCCACCACCAGCACGCCGAAACTCATGCCACTGATGATGCGGTTGCGGCGTGGGAAATGTTGCGGGTGGGCGGGTGTGCCGATAGGGAATTCAGACACAATACAACCTTGCGCGGCGATGCGTTCCGCCAGCTTGCGATTGCGCAGGGGATAGATTATGTCCAGGCCATTGCCGATGACCGAAAGGGTGTGGCCGCCAGCGTCCAGCGCCGCCTCCTGGCTGTAGGCGTCGATGCCAACCGCCAACCCGCTGGTGACGGTCAGGCCGTTGGAGGCCAGGTGGGCGGCGAAAGCACGCGCATTTTCCTTGCCGCCTTGGGTTGGGTTACGGCTGCCGACCATGGCGATTTGCGGATCGTTGAGCAGCGTCGGGTCGCCCAGGGCGAACAGCAACGGCGGCGCAGTACGGATGCGCTTGAGCAAGGTGGGATAACAAACGTTTTCCGGCGTCAGGATGTGATGCTGGCTGGAAGCTTCCAGCCAGCGCCAGTCCGGTTCGGCGGCGTTGGCAGGCAGCGCACGGTAGGCGGCGATGCCTTCACGTTTCAGCCCCGCTTCCAACAAGGCACTGTCGGAAACCTCCAGCGCCGTTGCGGCGTCGCCGAAATGCTCCACGATACGGCGCAGGCNTGCCGGTAAGCCCTTTGCCCGCCAGAAATGCAGGCGGGCGCGGAGTTCACGATCAGATAAGCTATTTGCCATGGGAGAGAAAAGGGTAATCAGGGGTTACCAATTTTATCCCCATTCTTCACTTCGCGGGTAGCATCCATGATCAGGCCATAACTGACCCGCTCGGTCACCTTGTACACCACCAGATTGGCGACCTTTTCCGGCGGCAACTGGCTGCACACTGCGCCGGACTTGCTTTTGCAGGACTCCACCGTATCCACGACATATTTGCCCTGTGTGTAAATGCCGAGGGTATGGCCGACTTCGACGCGGTCACGCCGCCCTTTGTCGATAGCGGCGATCATGTAATTGCCGCTGAGGTCTTCCGCATCGAACAGGGAAATGATGTCACCGCGCACTTTGAAGTCTGGCGCATGGAAGACGCTTCCGTTCAGGCTGGCGGCTTCGTCCACCGGCAACAGCAAACGGTCGCCCTTGCGGATTTCCCGTTTGGCGTCCAGCACCGTGGCGGTGGCGGGGTCACCGCTGCGCTCCACCCGGCTATAGCCGCCGTAGGTGACTTCATACCCCAGCAACTGGCCGGTGCGGGCGTCATGCAGCGGCTTGTTGGGGTGGAAAATGGCGCAACGGCTTCCAGGTTGTGTGTTCCGCAGGTTTTTCACATAAATGGTTTCGCCTTCAGCGATCAGTTCGTGGTCGTCACGCGACGCCAGGATATAGGNGGCGTTGCTGATGGTCGCTTCATCCAGCACCCGCGGCCACACCATGAAGGTGGTCAGGGCGGCGATCGGCTCCCNCTCCCCATGCCGGTCGACACGGATGCGCGGNNCCAGTTTGTCGCCCGCGCCTTTCACATAATCCAGGGTCAGGACATCGCCAGGGTAAATCTGGTGGGGGTTGGGGATGGCTTGGTTCCTGTCCCAAATTTCCGGCCAGAACCAAGGTGTATTCAGGAACTTGCGGGCGATGCCCCACAGCGTATCGCCTTTTTTCACCACATAGGTTTGCGGGGCTGTCGGATTTACGACAATTCCCCTATAATCAATCACATCTCTTGATTGTCCAAAGGGCTGCCCATAGTAATTGTCGTAACGGTCAGGGGNCGTAGGGGTCTTTGTCGGCGAAGTGCTGCAAGCATTCAAAACGATGGCTGGCACTATGCCGAGGCAGAGGGTTTTAATGAAAAAGGTTGCAGAATGCCGCATGATGGTATCCTTGTGATTCTTATGTATTGGATGTCCGGGGTATCATAAGCGATAGCCTGAAAAGCATTCAGAACTTTTAGATTTTCGGTATTTACTAATGTCATTGCTTGAGATTTTACACCATCCAGACCCACGTTTACGCAAGAAAGCCGCTCCGGTAGGNGAGGTCAACGCCAGCATCCGCCGGATTGTCGACGACATGTTTGAAACCATGTACGCCAACCAGGGCATCGGCCGNGCGGCTACCCAGGTCAATGTCCACCAGCGCATCATCACCATCGATGTTACCGAAAGCAAAACTGAGCCGCTTTGCCTGATCAACCCGGAGATCCTCAGCAAGGAAGGCAGTAACGAACATGAGGAAGGCTGCCTGTCCGTACCTGACTTCTACGAAAAGGTCACCCGTGCCGAACGCATCCGGGTGCGCGCCCTTGACCGCGACGGCCAAGTCTTCGAGCGCGACGCCGACGGCATGCTGGCGATCTGCATCCAGCACGAAATGGATCATCTGGAAGGCAAACTGTTCGTCGATTACCTCTCCAGCCTCAAACAGCAACGCGCGCGCAAAGTCGTGCAAAAGTGGGAAAAGGATCAGGCNCAAAAGGCTGCCCGCCGCGCCGCCCAGGCGGCAACGGCATGAATTCCACGTCAGAAGCCGCCGCGTTGAAAATTGTTTACGCCGGTACGCCAGAGTTTGCCGTACCCGCGCTGCAAGCCCTGCTGGCTTCCCGCCATCAGGTGACGGCGGTGTATTGCCAGCCAGACCGCCCCGCAGGACGCGGACGTAAACTGNNGCCTTTACCGGTCAAGCAATCCGCGGTGGAAGCCGGCGTTCCAGTGGAACAGCCGCTGTCGCTGAAACCCGCCGCCGAGCAGGACAAGCTGCGTGCCTACGCCCCCGATGTCATGGTGGTGGCGGCTTACGGCCTAATCCTGCCACAGGCGGTGCTCGACATTCCGCGCTACGGTTGCCTCAATATCCACGGTTCGCTGTTGCCGCGTTGGCGCGGTGCCGCTCCCATCCAACGCGCCATCCAGGTGGGTGACGTTGAAACCGGCGTCACCATCATGCAGATGGCGGCAGGGCTGGACACCGGCGACATGCTGTACAAAACCGTTTGCCCGATCACTCCCCAGGATGGTGGGCAAAGCATCCACGACAAACTGGCGACTATGGGTGCCGAGGCGCTGTTGCATACGTTGGACTTGCTGTGCGCGGGCAAATTGCAGCCACAGCCGCAGGACGATGCACAAGCCAATTACGCCCATAAACTGAACAAGGCGGAAGCAGCCATCGACTGGACGCAACCGGCGACGGTCATTGACCGCACTATCCGTGCCTTCGACGCCTGGCCAACCGCGTACACCCTGTATCAAGGGCAACCATTGCGCCTATTTTCCTCCTGCGCCCTGCCGGGCAGCGGCCAGCCGGGAACCGTGCTCGCCGAAAGCAAGGATGGCATCGACATTGCCGCCGGGGAAGGCGTCGTGCGCATCCTCAGCCTGCAACTGCCTGGCGGCAANACGCTTGGGCGCCGGACAGTTCCTCAATGGCCGTTCCCTGCTGGGAGTGCGGTTTTGAGCGTCCGTTCTGTCGCTGCCCGCTGCCTCCTGCTGGTCATCTATGAAGGCGAATCCCTGACTGAAGTGTTGCAGCGCCAAGCCGTCGCCAGCCTCAATGCGCAAGACCAAGCGCTGCTGCGCGACCTGTGTTTCGGCGCGGTGCGCTGGCACGAGCGGCTCAACGCCATCCTTGCCCTCCTGCTCGCCAAGCCCTTGAAAAAAGCTGACAAGGATGTGGAATGCCTGCTGCGCGTCGGCCTTTACCAACTGATTTACCAGCGCACGCCTGACCACGCCGCCGTCAACGAAACCGTCAAGGCCGCCAGCAAACTGAAAAAATCTTGGGCTGGCGGATTGGTCAACGGCGTATTGCGCGCTTTCCTCCGCCAGCAAGCCGAAATGCTCGCACAGGCAGATGCGGAACCCGCCGCCCGTTACGCCTTCCCAGCGTGGCTGCTGGCGCGCATCCGGCAAGCGTGGCCGCAGGACTGGGAAGCCATCCTCGCCGCCAGCAACGCCCATCCGCCCATGACCCTGCGGGTCAACCAAGGTCAGCAAAACACGGAAGCTTACCAACAAGCCCTGCAAGCGGCTGGCATCACGGCAGAAACCGTGCCGGAGGTGGCCAGCGCCCTGAACCTGCCCAACCCGGTCAGCGTCGAACAGCTGCCGGGTTTTGGCACTGGTGCCGTATCAGTGCAGGATGCCGCCGCCCAACTGGCGGCAGGTTTGCTGGANCTGCCAAGCGGAATGCGGGTGCTGGACGCCTGCGCCGCCCCTGGCGGTAAAACCGGCCATTTGCTGGAAATGACCAGCGGCTTGGCGTTGGCTGCCATTGACAACAGCGCCGCCCGCCTGCGCCGGGTGGAGGAAAACCTGTCCCGCCTGCATGTTCAGGCTCGGCTCATGGCGGCTGACGCTGGCGACCCGCCAGCATGGTGGGATGGGAACGGGTTTGACCGCATCCTGCTTGACGCCCCCTGTTCGGCCACTGGCGTCATCCGGCGGCATCCTGACATCAAGGTATTGCGGCGGGACAGCGACATCGCTGCCCTGCAACAGCAGCAGCAGCGGTTATTGCATAATTTATGGACAACTTTGCGCCCGGGCGGCAAACTGCTGTACGCAACCTGCTCGATCTTGCCGGAAGAAAACCTCCGCCAGATGGAAGCATTCATGGACGCACAACACGATGCGGTGCCGCTGCCAGTCCAGGGAGGATGGGGGCGTGCGCTGGCCATAGGACGGCAAATCCTGCCCGGTGAACAGGGGATGGATGGGTTTTATTACGCACTACTGCACAAAGTGGCGCAGGACTAGACAACGTGACAACAGCAACAATTTCCCGTTTTTATCGCTTATTGGCCGGGCTGGCGCTCATTTGCCTGCTGGGGCTGGGGCTGGCGGCGGACAGCGGCATCCGCTTCCGCGAGTTTTCCATCCGCAACATCAACCAGCCACGGGTGTTGGTGAACAATCTCCAACTGGAATACCAGCTGACCGATTACCTGCGCGAAGGCTTGGTCAATGGCATGACCCTGGAAAATGAAATCCTGTTCACCCTGGAGTGGCACCATACTTGGTGGTGGAACTCCCAGAAACATCTGGCCACAGTCCGCACAGAACTGAAATACCATCCCCTGAGCAAGCAATATCAGGTTGTGCAATTGGACAGCGGGGAAACCTGGAACTTCCCCAACCTGCCTGCCGCGCTGGAGCAATTGGGGACGTTGGAGAACTACCGTTTGCCGAACCTGCCCGCCAATGCTTTCCATAGCGACGCGTCGATTTTTGTGACGGCGAAACTGAGCCCCAAATCCCTGAAGCTGCCCCTGAAGCTACAGGAATTGTTTACCGACCGCTATTCACTGCAAAGTGACGGGGTGTTGTGGCCGATACCGTGAAAAAGCGCTTCTGGCAGTGGCTGCCGGTGGCGGTGGTGTTTTTNCTGCTGCTGGTGTCGCTGTCACTCCTGAACCTGACCACCCTCAGCCCGGAAAAAGCCCAGCGTTACGGCGACTGGCCGTTGTACCTGACCTCCCTGCTGTTGGCATTGCTGAGTGGGATTATCCTGGTCAACCTGACACGGGTCTTCAACCAATGGCGCACCCGCCAGGCAGGCTCGCGCTTCACCCTGCGGCTGATGACGGGGTTTTTGATCCTCACCTTGTTGCCCGTCCTGTTTGTGTCGCTGTTTTCCATCAACCTCATCGGCACCCGCATCGACCGCTGGTTCGCGGTGGAAATCGGCCAGGCGCTGGATGATGCCCTGCACCTCAGCCAGTTGGCGTTGGCCACCCGCAAGCAGGAGCACCTGGCGGATTTGGAGCAACTCAAGCGCAATATCCAGGGGTTGGACACCTACGGCATTGCTGAGCAGATGGAACAGTTCCTGTCGTTGGGTGCCAGCGAGGTGCTGCTGATCGACAATTCCCAGCGGTTGGTGGCACAGGCGATGGAGGACACCACCACCCTGATCCCGCACTTGCCTGACCGCAGTGTGTTCCGCACCCTGCAAACCCGCACGTATTTCTACAAGCTGGAGCCGGAAGGGGCAGACAAATTGTCCTCCCGCGTTGCCCTCAGCACACGTTACGGCGAACAGAACCAGTACAGCGGCGTCCTGACCGCGCTGTTCCCGGTTCCCGAGCTGGAGAAAAGCCTGACGGACAGCGTGGAAAATGCCCAGCGCGAATACGGCAACCTGGTCTACCAGCGGGATGCCATCAAGGATGCGTTCCGCCTCACGATCCTGGTGATCATGGTGCTGACCACGTTGTTTTCACTGTGGGCGGCGTTCGTCTTTTCACGTCGCCTGACCCGCCCGGTGCGCACGCTGGTGGAAGGCACGCTGGCGGTGGCCGCCGGGGATCTGGACAAGAAAATCCCGGTTTCCGAACGCGACGATTTCAGCCTGCTGGCGCGTTCCTTCAACACCATGACCAAACGCCTGTCCGACGCCCGCCAAGAACGCGAACAGGCGCGCCGCCAGTTGCAGCAGGAACACGATTACCTGCATGTGGTGCTGGAGCATTTGTCTTCCGGCGTCATCACCCTGGATGAAAACGGCGTTGTCCGCCGGATCAATTCCGCTGCCAGCAATATCCTGCGCCAGCCGTTGCAGGAGCACGTCGGCAAAACCTTGCCGGAGTTGAGCGCCGCCTTGCCGAAATTGCAGGCGTTCCTGAACACGGCGCAGGCNCATTTGCAGGCCGCCAACACCGCCGACTGGCAATCTGAAATCACCCTGACCACCGAGGAAGGCAAGCTGATCCTGGTCTGCCGGGGCGCGCCCCTGCCCGCTGCCGCCGCCCAGCAAGGTTCGGTGCTGGTGTTCGACGACGTCACCGACCTGATCCAGACTGAACACGACGCTGCCTGNGGGGAGGTCGCCCGGCGGCTGGCGCACGAAATCAAGAATCCGCTGACCCCGATCCAGCTGTCCGCCGAACGCCTGACCCGCAAGCTGGCAGGGGAACTTGGCGAGGAGTCATCCAATTTCCTCAAGCGTATGACCAACACCATTATCCAGCAGGTCGACAACCTCAAGTCGATGGTGAACGCCTTCAGCGACTACGCCCGCGCCCCCAACCTGCATTTGCAGAACGCTGACCTGAACGGGCTGGCGCAGGAAGTGGTTGAATTGTACCGCGTCAATGAAGGCCAAGTGCGTCTGGAGCTGCAACTGGACAGCCAACTGCCCAGTTTACAATTGGACATCCACCGCATCCGCCAATTGCTGGTCAACCTGATCAAGAATGCGCTGGAGGCATTGGAGGAAAACCATGTCAGCAACGGCGTCATTACCCTTGCCACCCAGCACCTGCCGGAGGCCGGGCAAGCCATCCTCAACATTCAGGACAACGGCNNGGGCATTCCCGCCGACTTGTTGCCGCGCCTGTTTGAGCCTTATGTCACCAGCAAGCACAAAGGCACCGGCCTNGGCCTGGCGATTGTGAANAAAATCGTGGAAGAACACGGCGGCCATTTGACGGCGCGCAATCATGACAACGGAGGCGCTATAATCAGCGTGAAGTTGCCGCTGAACTAAGCTGAAAATTGGGAGCAGGGAGTTATGACAGCACAATACATCATGGTGGTGGACGACGAACCGGATATTCGCCAACTGGTCAGTGAGATCCTTGAAGATGAGGGCTACCGGGTCGTCACGGCTGAAAATGCAGACAAAGCCCGCGAATTGCACCGCAGCCGCAAGCCTGACCTGATCTTGTTGGACATCTGGATGCCAGGGCAGGACGGCATTTCCCTGCTCAAGGAATGGCGCGAAAACGACACCCTGTGCTGCCCGGTCATCATGATGTCGGGGCATGGCACCATCGAAACCGCCGTCGAGGCCACCAAGCTTGGCGCACATGATTTCATCGAAAAACCGCTGTCGATAGCCAAGATGTTGCTGACCATCAGCAACGCCCTGCGCTCCAGCCAGTTGGAAAAGGAAAACCGTGGCCTGCGCAAACAAATGGCAGGGTCGCTGGAGCCGGTCGGCGGCAGCCAGACCATGCAGCGCCTGCGTGAACAGGCGCGCCGCATCGCCCAGCATGACACCCGTGTCTTGCTGTATGGCGAGCCTGGCGCTGGCAAGGAAATGTTCGCCCGCTACATCCACTCCCTCAGCAACCGCAAACACAGCCCCTTTGTGCGCGCGGCNCTGTCCGCCAGCCGCAACGCCTCCCATCCGTTGGGCAACCTGCTGTTTGGCAAGGAGGACAATGGCAAAATCCAGTACGGCCTGCTGGACGAAGCCAATGGCGGTGCCTTGTTCGTGGCGGAAATCTTCGAGCTGGACAGCGACAGCCAGATCCGCCTGTTGAATGCGCTCAAGGAAAACCGTTTCATGCGCATGGGCGGCAGCGAATGGGTGGACATGGACATCACCCTGATGGTGGCGTCCTCCCATGACCTGCAGGATGATGTCAAAGGTGGCAAGTTCAACGAGGAGCTTTATTACCTGCTGAACGTGGTGCCGTTGATGATCCCGCCGTTGCGCGAACACCCGGAAGACGTGCCGGAACTGCTGAATTACTATGTCGATGTGCTGACGGCGCAAGATGGCCTGCCATACCGGCACATCACGCTGGCGGCGCAGAATTTCCTGCGCAACCACAGCTGGCCNGGCAACATCCGTGAACTGCGCAACTTGGTGCAGCGCTTGCTGATCCTCGGCACCGACACCGAAGTGTCGCTCGATGAGGCCGAAGAGGCGGTCGGCGCGCGCATCCCGGTCTTTTCGCAGGAAATCGGCCATATCCCGGAAAGCCTGTTCGACCTGCCGCTGCGGCAGGCGCGTGAGCAATTTGAACACGACTACCTGATTTACCAGCTCAAACAGGCGGATGGCAATGTCAGCAAGCTGGCTGACCAAGTGCAGATGGAGCGCACCCACTTGTACCGCAAGATGCGTTCCCTCAACGTCGACCCGAANAAATACGGACGTTAAACGCACGCCATGAAAATCCTGATCCTCGGCGCGGGGCAAGTNGGCCATTCCGTCGCTGCGTCCCTGGCGCATGAAGACAACGACGTCACCATCGTCGACACCAACGCTGCCTCGCTACGGGATTTGCGCGAAAAGCTGGATATCCGGGTGGAAATCGGCCAGGCGTCCTACCCTCGGGTGCTGGAGCGTGCCGGGATCGCTGACGCCGACATGCTGATTGCCGTCACCAACAGCGATGAAATCAATATGGTCGCCTGCCGNGTGGCGCATACCCTCTACCGTACGCCGACCAAGATCGCCCGCATCCGTTCCTCCCACTACCTGGACCACCCGGAACTGTTCAATGACGCCGCCGTGCCGATCGATGTGCTGATCAGCCCGGAACAACTGGTGACGGAACACATTTTTCGCCTGATTTCCCATCCTGGCGCTTTGCAGGTGCTCAATTTCGCTGACGGCAAGGTGCAAGTTGTCGGGGTCAAGGTGCTGCACGATGGNCCATTGGTCGGCCACCCGCTCAAGGATCTGCATGAGCACATGCCGGGCTTGCAGGCGCGGGTGGCGGCCATGTTCCGCAAGGGCAAGCCGATCACGCCCACTCCGGACACGGTAGTGGAAGCCCATGATGAAATCTTCCTGATCGCCAGCCCCAAGCATATCCGCGCCATCATCAGCGAACTGCGCAAGCTGGACAAACCCTACAAGCGCATTATGCTGGCGGGCGGCGGCAACATTGGCAACCGGCTGGCGCGCCAGTTGGAGACTTCCCGCTATCAGGTCAAGATCATCGAAAAGAACAACGAACGCGCCGCCAAGCTGGCCGAACGCCTGGACAAAGCCATCGTGTTGGAAGGCGATGCCGCCGACGAAAGCCTGCTGATGGAGGAAAATATCGAGAACAGCGATGTGTTCATCGCCATCACCAACGATGATGAGGCCAATATCCTGTCTTCAATGCTGGCGAAACGGCTCGGTGCCAAGCGGGTCATGTGCCTCATCAACCGCCCCAGTTACATTGATTTGGTGGAAAGCAGCATCGANCTGGCCATTTCNCCCCAGCAGATCACCATCGGTGCCTTGCTGACCCATATCCGCCGNGGGGATATCGTGGCCGTGCATGCCTTGCGCCGTGGTTCTGCTGAGGCCATCGAAGTCATAGCCCATGGCGACCGCAAGACTTCGCGGGTGGTCGGTCGGCGGTTGGAAGAGATCAAACTGCCGCCTGGTGCCACCATTGCGGCTGTGGTGCGGAAAGAGGAAGTGCTGATGGCCTCACCGGATATTGTGCTCGAAGCCAAAGACCACATCATCATGTTTGTGACTGACAAACGCTATGTCCCTGCGGTTGAAAAACTGTTCCAGGTCGGCATCCACTACTTCTAAAGGGCAGGTCAGCGCATGCAGTTCAAGGCCATTCAGCGCATTCTGGGGTTGTTGCTGATGCTGTTCAGCCTGACCATGCTGCCGCCCATCATGGTTGGCTGGCTGATGGGGGATCCAGACCTTTCNCCCTTCTGGGATGCGGGCGGCATCCTGTTTGTCACCGGCATTGTCCTTTGGGTGCCGGTCAGGCGGGTTCATGCCATCCTGCGCACCCGGGACGGTTTCCTGTTGGTGACATTGTTTTGGGTGGTGCTGAGTCTGGCAGGCCTTGCCTTTGTGTTTTCCGACGCGGTGGCTGCCAGTTTCACCGATGGGGTGTTTGAAACCGCTTCGGGGCTGACCACCACCGGCGCGACAGTGTTTATCGGGCTGGATGGNTTTCCCCGCTCCATCCTGTTCTGGCGCACGGAACTGCATTGGCTGGGTGGCATGGGCGTGATCGTGTTGGCGGTGGCCATCATGCCGATGTTGGGCGTCGGCGGCATGCAGATTTACAAGGCGGAAGCNCCCGGNCCGATCAAGGACGCGAAACTGGAGCCACGTATTGCCGAAACCGCCAAATTGTTGTGGTACACCTATCTGGCCTTGACCATCCTGTGTGTGCTGGCGTTCCGCCTCGCTGGGATGGATTGGTTTGACGCTATCGGCTACAGCTTTTCCACGTTGGGAACTGGCGGGTTCGCCAACCATGATTCCAGCTTGGCGTATTTTTCCAATCCGGCTATCCATTATATCGCCGTCTTGTTCATGTTTCTGGCTGGCGCTAACTTTGGCCTGCATTTCATTGTCTGGCGCAGCGCCAGTTTCAAACCTTATCTGGAAGATTCCGAATTCCGCTTTTATTTTCTTCTCACCGTTGCCGCTATCCTGGTTGTGGCGCTTTCCCTGTATGCTTACGGCACGTATCCTGACCCGTTTGACGCCTTGCGTTATGCTTCCGTCCAGGTGGTTTCCGTGCTGACCAGCACCGGGCTGGTGTTGGGTGACCATTCGGCATGGCCNTCATTCCTGCCCATATTCATTACCTTGTTGGTCACCAGCGGGGGCTGCTCCGGCTCAACTGGCGGTGGCATGAAGTCCATCCGCTTCCTGCTGTTGCTGAAACAGGCCATCCGCGAAATCAACTTGCTGGTGCATCCGCGCGCGCATATCCCGATCAAGGTCAATGGGCAGGTGGTGGATGAACAGGTGGTCAAAGGCGTGTGGGGGTTCTTTTTCATTTATGCCGCGTTGTTCATCCTGTTCATGCTGGGGCTGATGGCGGATGGGTTGGATCAGGTGACGGCGTTTTCGGCGGTTGCTGCCACAATCAACAATATGGGGTTGGGGCTGGGCGATGTGTCCGCCAACTTTGCACCGCTGAGTAATTTTTCCAAATGGTGGCTGTCACTGTGCATGATCATGGGGCGGCTGGAGTTGCTGACGGTGTTGGTCTTGCTGACGCCAGCTTTTTGGCGGCGGTGATCAGGTTTCGACCAGCAGCTGTTCCGTCATGCGGGCGGCCTGCATTCCATAACCGCCGCCAAACAGGTTGAAGTGGTTGAGGATATGGTAAAGGTTGTAGAGCGTCTTACGCACTGCATAACCTTGGTCCAGCGGCCAGCTGGCCTGATAGGCGGAATAAAAGTCCCGCCCGAAACCGCCAAACAATTCCGTCATCGCCAGATCAGCCTCGCGGTCGCCGTAATACGTCGCCGGGTCGAAAATGACCGGCCTGCCATTAGGCGCGTAGGCCATATTTCCACCCCATAGATCGCCATGCAGCAAGGAAGCCGATGGCTGGTAATGGGCAAAGAAAACCGCCAACTTCTCCTGCAAGCGCAACCCTTGTTCGTAAGCCCTGCCCGGATAGCCATTGCGCCTTGCCAATTTGAGTTGGAAGCCCAGCCGCTCCTGACGCCAGAATTCCGCCCAATCATTGCTCTGGCGATTGGACTGATGGGTCGCCCCGATGGTGTTGTCGCGGAACCAGCCGAAGTGTTGAGCCGTATGCCGATGCATGGCGGCCAATTGCTCCCNCGCTTGGTGTGGGTCGCCACTACTGCGCAAGTCAATGTGTTCCAGAATCAGGTAGGCGTTATTCGCCACCACGCCATAACCGAGCGGTTCTGGCGCATAGAGGGTGTTGGTTGCCCTGATTGCGTGCAGGCCATCCGATTCGGCTGCAAACATTTCCAGCTTGCCAGCCTGGTTCAGCTTGATGAACCAGCACGAACCATCCGCCAGTTCTGCCGTACACACCTCATTGATGCAACCGCCGCTGGCTGGCTGGAGCGCCCGCAAACAGGCGGAGTTTCCCACATGCCGTTGCAACACCGTTTCGATCAGGTTACTGGTCTGCTTTGGGTAGCCGTTCATCCTCTTCCATCCTGCGCTGTGAAGCCGGTTCTGTATACTTTCCCCACACGGACGACGCGTATGGCAGGGACGCCTTCTCTTTCCTGAATCAAAAAATAACATATAGCGAAGGGAAAGCCTCATGAATAAGCCTAAACAGACCGGCATGACGCTGATTGAGTTGATTGTTACAGTCAGCATTGTCGCAATACTGGCTGCCGTAGCAGTCCCTTCCCTTAGCGAAATGATCAGCAACAACCGCCTGACGGCGCTTAACAACCAGATTGTGTCCACACTCAACTATATGCGCGGTGAGGCCGCCAAACGTGCTTATGATGTCACGATGTGTGTGCGGAATGCGAGTGGCACAGGTTGCTCCACCAACGCTGCCGACGGCTTTGAAAATGGCTGGATTGTCTTTACCAACTGCAATCCCACAACCAACTCAACGCCCGACACCACGACAAATGTGTGTGACTATAACGGCGACAACATTGCAGAGGCACCAGAAGAAATCTTGTTGGACACTACGATGACACTGGCTGGGGTCACCATTTCCAACAACCTCAGCACACCGCAAAGAATCAATTACAGACCCAATGGGATCGCGTCCAATGCAGGCACACTGACTCTGCAATTCAACGGTGAAAGCCGCTACGCTATAACCATAGCGCCCCTGACAGGTCGCCTTTCATCCTGCAAGGTGGGGACATCCGGCTGTTGATCCAATCCCTTGCCCGTGGATTAAGATTTCATTGCGTGTTCACTCCGTTTGACGGAAAATCGCCATAGCATTTGCAACAATAAACATGCGCCAGATCAAGGCGAGGGCGATAAATTTCCGGCATAATATTTGCATGTATAATCATATCTGCCGGTAATGCAAGAAAAGGAGAGTCCATGCAATCCAGCCAAGAAAAGTCGTCAAACAATGGCAAGCCGGTTCCGCTTCACCACCCTGCCAGCAGCGCATTAAAGCAACATTATCACTCGGTCTGCGATGCGCATCTGCGCGACTTGTTTGCGCAAGATCCTCAGCGTTTCGAACGTTTTTCCTTACAGGTCGGTGGCGTTTTATTGGATTACTCCAANAACCGCATCACTGCCACCACCATGCAATTGCTGATGCAGCTTGCGGAGGCCGCCGATGTGGCTGGCTGGCGCGAGCGCATGTTTCAAGGCGAAAAGATCAACAATACCGAGCAGCGCGCTGTCCTGCACACTGCCCTGCGCAACCGCAGCAACACGCCGGTGATGGTGGACGGGCAAGATGTCATGCCTGCCGTCAACACAGTGCTGCAACAGATGGGCGACTTTGCCGAACGGGTGCGCAATGGCGAATGGTTGGGTTATAGCGGCAAGCCGATCACCGATGTGGTCAATATCGGCATTGGCGGCTCTGACCTTGGCNNGCACATGGTGTATCAGGCGCTGAAAGCCTACCGGCACCCCCGTCTGCACATGCATTTCATTTCCAATGTGGACGGTGCCCATGCGGTGGAAAAGTTGGAAACCCTTGACCCTGAAACCACCCTGTTCATCGTCGCCTCCAAGACCTTCACCACCCAGGAAACCATGACCAATGCCCACTATGCGCGCACATGGTTTTTGCAACACGCACAAGATGAAGCGCACATTGCCAAACATTTCGTCGCCGTTTCCACCAACCAGCAAGCCGTCGCCAGTTTTGGCATCGACACTGCCAACATGTTTGAATTCTGGGATTGGGTCGGCGGCCGCTACTCGTTATGGTCGGCCATTGGCCTTTCCATCGTCCTGGCAGTAGGTGCGGACAACTTTGCCGCGCTGCTGGGCGGTGCGCACGAAATGGACAATCATTTCCGCACCGCGCCGCTGGCGGAGAACATGCCGGTCATCCTCGCCATGCTGGGCGTCTGGTACAGCAACTTTTTCGATGCGGAATCCCACGCCATCCTGCCTTACGACCATTACCTGCGCAGCCTGCCGCTGTACCTGCAACAAGCCGATATGGAAAGCAACGGCAAATCGGTTGACCGCGATGGCAACACCGTCGATTACGGCACCGGNCCCATCATTTGGGGCACCACCGGCATCAATGGCCAGCACGCCTTCTACCAGTTGATCCATCAGGGAACCCGGCTGATTCCGGCGGATTTCATCATTTCCACCACGGCACCCACCGGCTTGCACGACCATCACGACATCCTGATGGCGAATTTCCTGGCGCAAACCGAGGCGCTGATGCATGGCCGCACCCGGGAGGAAACCCTCGCCAGTGGCGTGGCGCCGCCTATCGCGCCAAAAGTGTTTGCAGGCAACCATCCCAGCAACGCCCTGCTGCTGGGCGCGCTCACNCCCCACAGCCTGGGCATGCTGATTGCGCTGTACGAACATAAAATCTTTGTCCAGGGAATCATCTGGAACCTGAACTCCTATGACCAGTGGGGTGTGGAGCTTGGCAAACAGTTGGCGAAGCGCATCCAGCCCGAATTGCAGGCAGCAGACTCTGTCACAGGCCATGACGCCTCCACCAATGGCCTGATCAACCACTACCGGCAACGGCGTGGCGGAACGCCTGGGTAACAGCCGCTATCTTGACTTGCAGCACGGCAGCACGGATGCTGCGCTGGTATTATCAGGATGCAAAAAGCAACGCAGCGGAAGGCATACACAAGCACAGGGGAGAGGATGGATATAATCGCCGGTGACATTGGCGGCACGAAAAGCTGGCTGGCGTGGGCGACAGCTGAAGGGCAGAAAGTAACCGTTTGCTATGAGCAGGTTTACGCGAGTGCAGAGTTCGCCAGTAGTGAAGCCTTGATGCAGCAATTCGTATCTGACGCCTCCCAGACGGCCAGACCGCAGACCGTATGCCTTGCACTGCCAGAGCCTGTGCAGGATGGCCAGCCTATCCATCTGACCAATTTGGATTGGGTGATNCAAAAAAGCAGCCTGCAAAACTTGCTGGGGACATCGCAGCTGTTGTTTGTCAACGACTTCCAGGCCGCCGCACAAGGCGTTTCCACCCTGATGGCAAGCGATACTGTCACATTGAACCCAGGCGGCGGCAGTGGCAATCCGGCAATACGCGTCATTACCGGCGCAGGCACAGGCTTGGGGCTGGCGTGGATGCACCAGGAAACCAGCGGCCATTACCGCGCCTTTGCCACGGAAGGCGGGCACACCGACTTCGCTCCTGCCAATGCACAGCAGGAACGGCTGTTGGCTTTTATGCGCCAGCGTTATGCCCATGTCTCTTGGGAACGGCTGGTGTCCGGCTCGGGCGTAAACCAGGTTTATCAGTTTTGTTTGCTGGAAATGACGGGTGAAATTCCAGCCGAGTTGCGGGAGCGTAATGGCGCTGTGGTCAATCAGGCCGCACAGGCAGGTGACCCAGTGGCAACGGCGGCGATGCGGCTGTTTGCCGACCTCTACGCCAATTGGGTCGGCAACGTCGCGCTGCTGTACCAGCCGGGAGGNGGATTGTACCTCGGCGGCGGCATTTCCGCCCGCATCCAGCCATGGTTGCAGACGCAACGGTTTTTGGACGCCTGCTTTGACAAAGGGCGCATGGCGGCGCTAGTCCGGCAAACGCCCATACATCTGATCACCAATACACGTTTAGGCTTACAAGGAGCGCTGGCAGCAGCGGTGCGCCACACAACGGGATGAGGAAAACATTATGACACTGGATAAAAATCAACAGGCGAAGTTGTACCGTTATTACACTGAGCCGAAGATGGTCACGGAACTGACCCGCAAGACACTGGCACTGGTGCTGGCCGGAGGCGAAGGCTCCCGCCTCAAGGACTTGACCATGTGGCGGGCGAAGCCTTCCGTGCCATTTGGCGGCAAATACCGCATCATCGATTTCGCCCTGTCGAACTGCGTCAACTCCGGCATCCGCCGCGTCGGGGTGCTGACGCAATACAAGTCGCATTCCATGATCCGCCACCTGCAACGCGCCTGGGGTTTCATGCGGGCGGAGATCGGTGAGTTCGTGGAAATCCTGCCCGCCCAGCAACGCACCGCCAAAAAGGAATGGTATCAGGGTACGGCGGACGCGCTGTTCCAGAATATGGACATCGTCCAACGCCATGATCCGGAATACGTGCTGGTGCTGGGGGCGACCATATCTACACCATGGACTATTCCAAAATGCTGCTCCAGCACGTTGAATCCGAGGCGGACTTCACCGTCGGCTGCATTGAGGTGCCGGTAGAGGAAGCCAAAGGGTTCGGCGTCATGTCGGTGGATGACAGCCTGCGCATCACCCAATTCGTCGAAAAACCTTCCCACCCGGAAGAGCTTCCCGGCAGGCCTGGGATGGCGCTGGCGTCGATGGGCATTTACATTTTCTCGCGCGATTTCCTTTACAAAGTGCTGTATGAAGATGCCACCAAGGTGCATTCCTCCCGCGATTTCGGCAAGGACATCATCCCCTCCAATATCCACACCTCCAAGGCGATGGCCTACCCGTTCCGCAAAGAGAATGGCGACCCCGGTTACTGGCGGGATGTGGGGACTGTGCATTCCTACTGGCAAGCCAATATGGAGCTGTGCTCGGTCGAGCCGGAACTGAACCTGTACGACCGGGACTGGCCGATCTGGACTTACCAGCCGCAGTATCCGCCCGCCAAATTCGTCTTTGACGACGATGGCCGCCGTGGGGAAGCCATCGACTCACTGATTTCCGCTGGCTGCATCCTCTCCGGGGCGCAGGTCAAACGCTCGCTGGTGTTTTTCGCTACCACCATCGAAAGTTATTCATCGGTCAAGGACAGCGTGATCCTGCCCAAAGTCAACATTGGCAGCAACTGCCGGATTTCCAGAACCATCATTGACAAGGGCACAGTGATCCCCAGCGGCATGGTGATCGGCGAAGACCTTGACCTCGACCGCAAACGTTTCCACGTCACGCCGGAAGGCATCGTGCTGGTGACTGCGGAAATGATGGGGCAGAAACTGCACTCAGGCGACAGGGATATGTTATGGCGCATGGCCGTCTGAATGTGGTCTTGTGCTGGCACATGCACCAGCCTTGGTACCGCAACGGCTTGGACGGTGAATACCGCCTGCCGTGGGTATACCTGCATGGGATCAAGGACTACAGCGACATGGCGATGCATCTGGAACAGCATCCGCGCATGCGTTGTGTGGTCAACTTTGCGCCTGTGTTGCTGGAGCAGATCGATGACTATGCCCAGCAACTGACCGCTTTCCTGCAAAACGGTGACCCGATGCGGGACAGGCTGCTGAACCTGCTGGCGGGAGTGGAGCCGGTTCCGGCTGAGAAAGCGGCGCGCGCCGAGCTGATTGCGGAATGTCAGCGCTGCCATGCGCCGACGATGGTNCACCCGCACCCGCCGTTCCAACGCCTGTTCAAAATCATTGGGGCGACTGATGAGGCGGGAATCGGCGGCCAGCGCTTCCGTTACCCTCTGGCGTATTTGAGCGACCAATATTTCCTGGATTTGCTGACTTGGTATCACTTGGCGTGGCTGGGGCAGTCCTTGCAGAAGCTGCCGCCGATCCAGCGGCTGTTGGGGCAGGGCGGCGAATTTTCTGCGGCTGACCGCCATGCGTTGCTGGAAGTCATACGCGACTGTCTGGCCGGATTGATCCCACGCTATCGGGCGCTGCTTGAACGCGGGCAAATTGAGCTGTCGATGACGCCTTACATGCACCCGATCATGCCGTTGCTGAACGATTTCGCCAATATGCGTTGCGCCCTGCCACATGCGCCCGCCCCGGCCGCCCCCTGCTATCCGGGCGGCGAGGAGCGCTCCTGCTGGCACTTGCTGCGCGGCATCGAGGTGTTCAAGCGTTTCTTTGGTGTCAAGCCGCAAGGCGTGTGGCTGTCGGAAGGCGGCATCAGCGAGGATGCGGTGCGCCAATTGGATGAGGCAGGCATCCGCTGGACGGCTTCCGGCGAAGGCGTCTGGCGCAACAGTTGCCATTTGTCCGGTTATGACGGTGAGGATGAGCACAGCAAGCGCAGCCTGTTCATGCCTTACCAGTTGCCTGGTAGCCAGGTGCGGCTGTTTTTCCGCGACGACGGGCTGTCTGACCTGATCGGCTTCAAATACAGCAATTGGCATGCACGCGACGCCGTCGCCGATTTCATCCTGCACCTGGAAAATATTGCTGTCTTCCTCAACCACAACGCACCCAACCAGGTGGTGCCCATCATTCTGGACGGGGAAAACGCCTGGGAATACTACCCGAACAATGGCGCTTACTTTTTGGATGCGCTGTATACTGCGCTATCNAATTCCGAGCACATCTGCATGACAACATTCGCCGAGGCCAGCCAGTTGCCGTCCCGTCCGTTGCCCGCCCTATGTGCCGGTAGTTGGGTGTACGGCTCGTTCTCCACTTGGATCGGCGCCACCGACAAGAACCGGGGATGGGATTATCTGGTTGATGCCAAGCAGGCTTTCGACCAAGCGGTGGCAGCCGGTTCCCTGAACCCACAACAACAGGAGCTGGCCAGCCGCCAACTGGGCATTTGCGAAGGCTCTGACTGGTTTTGGTGGTTCGGTGATTACAATCCGGCGGACAGCGTGCGTGATTTTGAGCGCCTGTACCGGCAACAATTACGCAAACTGTATGAAATGCTGGCGGCTCCGCCTCCGGCCTACCGGACATCTCCNATCTCCCAAGGCGGCGGCGGNGCCGAAAACGCGGGCACAATGCGCAGGAACACCTGATGAATACATTACAAGCAATCGGACGGGCAGCGGGTATCCTGCTGCATCCGACATCGTTGCCTTCCGGCAAGGCGGATACGGACGCCTACCGCTGGATTGACTGGCTGGCGGAGTCCGGCATGCGGGTCTGGCAAATGCTCCCGCTGGGCGTGCCGCTGGTGGAGCTGTCACCGTACCAATGCGCCTCCGCGTTTGCGGTGAACCCGGCGCTGTTTGCCACCGACCTGGGCGAGTTTGACACCAGCCAATACGCCCAATGGTATAAGGGGCAACGGCATTGGGTTGAGGATTACGCCCTGTTTATGGTGCTGAAACAGCAGTTCCAAGGCCGGGAGTGGCATGAATGGCCCAACCCTTCCGCAACCGCGACCCACAGGCATTGTTCAGGTTGCGCGGCGAGCAGGCAGAAGCGCTGTCCGCCATCATCCACGAACAATACGAATGCTGGCGGCAATGGCAGGCGTTGCGCCGCCATGCTGAACAACGGGGCGTCCATTTGTTTGGCGACATGCCGATTTTCGTCGCTTACGACAGCGCCGACGTTTGGGCGCACCCGGAACGTTTCCTGCTGGACGCCAACGGCGCGCCGACCTTTGTCACCGGGGTGCCGCCGGATTATTTTTCTGCAACAGGGCAGCGCTGGGGCAATCCGCACTATAACTGGGAAAAAATGCAGGCGGAAAACTTCCTGTGGTGGCGGCAACGCCTGCAATACCACTTTGAATTTTTCAGCCTGGTGCGGCTCGACCATTTCCGTGGGCTGGCGGCGAGCTGGATGATCCCCGCCCATGAGGAAACTGCCATCAACGGCGAGTGGCAGCCGGTGCCGGGTGACGCCATGCTGGCCAGCATCCAGCAGGAAATGGGAGCGATCCCACTGGTGGCGGAAGATCTGGGGATTATTACGCCGGATGTCACCGCGTTGCGAGACAAGTACGGGCTTCCCGGCATGAGCGTGCTACAGTTCGCATTCGACCACTTTGCAGACAACCCGCACAAACCGCAGAATGTGGGCGAGAACACCGTGTATTATACCGGCACCCATGACAACGACACCCTGCTGGGGTGGTTCGACAGTCTGGATGCCGGGATGCGGCAACATATTATGCAGGTGCTGGGCACCGCATCGGTGGAAACCGTTCCGGACGCCATGCTTGACACCATCTTGGGCAGCAAGGCGCTGCTGGCCGTCATCCCTTTACAGGATTTGCTGCATCTGGGTTCCGAAGCCCGCATGAACACGCCCGGCACCGCTTACGGCAACTGGCGTTGGCGTTTCCATTGGGCGGACATACCGGCTACCATGGCGCCACAATTGCATCACAAACTGGAGGGACACCAGCGAAATGAACGAGAACCTGAGTCGGATACAACACGGCAAGCATCACGACCCGTTTGATTGGCTGGGATGGCATCCTCTGCCGGGTGGCCAATGGGCGCTGCGGACTTTCATGCCTGCCGCCGAAGCGGTTGAGGTCGTCGGGCATGGCGAGATGACGCGCCAGGAAGGCACTGATTGCTTTGAAATTGAACTGCCCTCACCGACCGACCCTGCCGTGCACCCTTCCCTTCGCTGGCAGGACAAGCAATCAGGCGACTGGCATGATGCCATCTGCCCCTACACGTTTGAGCCCCAGTTGGGCGAGCTGGATCTGTACCTGCTGCAACAGAGCCGCCACCACCATGCCTGGAAAATATTAGGCTCCCACCCCACGCAAGTCGAAGGGGTGGATGGCGTGCAGTTCGCCGTCTGGGCACCAGCGGTGCAGCGCGTCAGTGTCATTGGTGATTTCAACGACTGGGACGGGCGGCGGCATTGCATGCGTTCGCGCGGCTCCTCTGGCGTATGGGAAATTTTCATCCCTGGCCTTCAGCCCGGCCTCGCCTACAAATACGAAATCCTGAACCGGCGCGACCAGATCGTCCGGAAAACCGACCCCTATGCGCAACAGATGTTCATGCGTCCGGAAACCACTTCCTGCATTCCGGCGGACATGCCCTATGTCTGGGAAGATGACGCCTGGATCGACGCCCGGGAGCGCTTCGACTGGCAGCACCAGCCGGTCAGCGTTTACGAACTGCACCCTGGTTCCTGGCGGCGGCATCCGGACGGCAGGTTTTACAGTTGGACGGAATTGGCCGATGCGCTGATCCCTTACGTGACCGACCTGAATTACACCCACATTGAACTGCTGCCGGTGGCGGAGCACCCGCTGGATGAGTCCTGGGGGTATCAGGTGTCCGGTTATTACGCCCCCACGNNGCGCTATGGTTCGGCGGATGATTTCCGCCAGTTTGTTGACGCCTGCCACCAAGCGGGCGTCGGCGTGCTGCTGGACTGGGTGCCCGCGCATTTCCCCAAGGACGATTTTGCACTGGCACGCTTCACTGGCGAGCCGCTGTACGAACACGCCGACCCGCGCCGTGGCGAACATCAGGATTGGGGCACGCTGATTTTCGACTTCGGCCGCAACGAAGTGAAAAACTTCCTGCTTTCCAATGCGTTGTATTGGATCGAGGAATTCCATATCGACGGCCTGCGGGTGGATGCGGTGGCTTCCATGCTGTACCTGGATTATTCGCGCAAGGCGGGCGAATGGCTGCCCAACCAATACGGCGGGCGCGAAAATATCGAGGCGATCGCCTTCCTGCGTGAAATGAACACCGTGGTGCACGGCTATTTCCCCGGCGTCCTGACCATTGCTGAGGAATCCACCGCTTGGCCTGCGGTGTCGCGCCCGGTGGAAATCGGTGGCCTCGGCTTCAGCATGAAATGGAACATGGGCTGGATGAACGACAACCTGTCCTACATCCAGCACAACCCGGTGCACCGCAAATACCACCACAACCTGCTGACGTTCAGCCAGATGTATGCGTATTCGGAAAACTTCGTGCTGCCGCTGTCGCATGATGAAGTCGTGCACATGAAGCACAGCATGCTGGACAAGATGCCGGGCGATTACTGGCAGGCGTTCGCCAACCTGCGCCTGTTCTATGCGTGGCAATACGCCCACCCCGGCAAGAAGCTGCTGTTCATGGGCAGCGAGTTCGGCCAGTGGTCGGAGTGGAATGTGGGCAAGGAGCTGGACTGGGCGCTGGTCAGTTTCCCGGCGCATGACAGCATCCGCCATCTGCTGCGGGATCTGAACCAATTGTACCGGCAACAGCCAGCGCTGTATCAGTATGATTTCGACTGGCACGGTTTCCAGTGGATTGATTGCCACGATTCCGACCAGTCGGTGTTGAGCCTGATCCGGCAGGGCGACAGGCCGGAAGACAGTATCCTTGTGTTGCTGAATTTTACGCCCATTCCTCGCCACCAGTACCGGATAGGGGTGCCCAACTCCGGCCATTACCGAGAATTGCTCAATACCGATTCCGCCTATTACGGCGGCAGCAATTGTGGCAATGAAGGGGAAATTCCGGTGCAGGCCTTNCCGTGGATGGGTTTTGAGCACTCCATCGAAGTAACCCTGCCGCCGCTGGCGGCNCTGTTTCTGCAAGCCCGCTGATGAAAGTACTGTTTGTCGCCAGTGAAGCCTACCCCCTGGTCAAAACCGGCGGGCTAGGGGATGTCGCCTGTAGCCTGCCGCTCGCCCTGCATGAGGCGGGGGCGGAGATGCGCCTGCTGCTGCCCGGTTACCGCGACCTGCTGAATAAGCTNGGGGAAGTCCGCATCCTCGGCTGGTTGGAGTTGTGGGGAATGGGGCGCACCCATTCCGTCAGGATTCTGGAAAGCCGCCACCCCGCCTACCCCTTTCCGCTGTGGGTGGTGGACTGCCAGGCGTTGTTTGACCGCCCCGGCAACCCGTATTTGCAGCCCAACGGCCACGATTGGGCGGATAACGCCGAACGTTTCACCGTCTTCGCCCGTGCCGCCGTTGAAATGGCGCGGGACGCCTTGCAGATAGGCTGGGCGGCGGATGTGGTGCATGCGCATGATTGGCAGACCGGGCTCGTGCCCGCCTTCATGGACACCCTGACGAAACGCCCGCGAAGCATTTTCACCATCCACAATATGGCCTATGGTGGGCATTTTTCCCGTGGCGATTTCACTACGTTGCACCTGCCGGACTACTGGTGGTCAGCAGACGGCGTTGAATTTTACGGCGGCCTTTCCATGCTGAAAGCGGGCATTGTCTACGCCGACGCGGTCACCACCGTCAGCCCGACGTATGCGTATGAAATCTGCACCCCCGCCTTTGGTTACGGTATGGATGGGCTGCTGAAGTCACGCAGCTACAAGTTGCACGGCATCCTCAACGGGATTGACACCGCGATCTGGAACCCGGCCACTGACGCCAATCTGGCGGCTGGTTATTCCAGCGAGGCGATCCAGCCCGGCAAGGGGCGCAACAAGGCGGCCTTGTTGCAGCGCTTTGGCGTGGCAGACCCCAGCCCCTATTTGCAGCTTCCGCTGCTGGGTACGGTTGGCCGCCTTGTCGAGCAAAAAGGCGTCGACCTGATCCTGCACGCCATTCCCGACCTGCTGGCGAGCACGGATGCACGCTTTGTGCTGATTGGCGCGGGTCACCGTCATTTCGAACAGCGTTTGCGTGAGCTGGCGGCGCAATACCCGAACCGGGTGTTCGTCTACATTGGCTATGACGAACAGCTGGCNCATTTGCTGGAAGCGGGTTCCGATATGTTCCTGATGCCGTCACGCTTTGAGCCTTGCGGCCTGAACCAGATGTACAGCCTGCGCTATGGCACACCGCCGGTGGTGCTGTATACCGGCGGGCTGGCCGACACCGTGGTCAACGCCAGCCATCCTCACCTGCAGGACGGCAGCGCCAATGGCTTTGTNTTTTATGAGCCGACCAGCCGGGCGTTGAAAGCCGCCATTTTGCGGGCGCTGGACTGCTTTCTCCACCCCGAAACTTGGCAGCAGTTGCAGATGACCGGCATGCAGCAGGATTTTGGTTGGGAGCACAGCGCCGCCAAATACCTCAACCTTTACCAACACCAAACATAATCCGTTCTACAGCAGGAGAGGAGAAACGACATGACAGCGCATTCATCCACTCATATCCCTTACATCCCGGTGCCACTGGATCCGTTAGCGGATGATGCAGAAGCGTTGGGCAGTGATTTCCAGCGTTACCTGTCCTATTACCTGGGGCGTTTCCAGGGCTGCCCGCCGGTCTACCTGTATCAGGCGCTGTCCTATACCCTGCGCGACCGCCTGATGGTGGCTTGGCGCAACACCTGGGGCGAACACCTGCAACCCGGTAGGCGCCGCGCGTTCTACATGTCGCTGGAGTTCCTGATCGGGCGCTCGTTGGGCAACAACCTGCTGAACATGGACATCACCGCAGCGACCAAGCAGGCGCTGCTGCAATATTGCACCAATCTGGAAGAGGTTTCCGCGCAGGAGCCGGACGCCGGTCTTGGCAACGGCGGCCTGGGGCGGCTGGCGGCCTGTTTCATGGACAGTTGCGCCACCTTGCGCTTGCCGGTGGTGGGCTATGGCATCCGTTACGAATACGGCATGTTCCGCCAGCACATTGACAACGGCTATCAGGTGGAAGACCCGGATCACTGGCTGTTGGACGGCAACCCATGGGAAGTGGAGCGCGCCGAATACACCCAGCGTGTGCAGTTCGGCGGGCATACCGAACATTACGCGGACGACAAAGGCAGGCGGCGGGTGCGCTGGATCAGCAATGGCGACGTGCTGGCGATCCCGTTCGACATGCCGATCGCCGGTTATAGGAACGACACGGTCAACACCTTGCGGTTATGGAAAGCGACCGCCACCGATGAATTCAACTTGGCGGAATTCAACGCAGGCAGTTACACCGAAGCGGTGGAGGCGAAAAACCACGCCGAACACATTTCCATGGTGCTGTACCCGAACGACAGCAGCGAAAACGGCAAGGAACTGCGCCTGCGCCAGCAATATTTCCTCGCTTCCGCCAGCCTCAAGGACGCCATCCGCATGTGGGAGCGGCAGGGCAACACCGATTACGGCAAATTTGCGGCGGAAAACGTTTTCCAGATGAACGACACCCACCCGACGGTGGCGGTGGCGGAGCTGATGCGCATCCTGATGGATGAAAAGGGCATGGGCTGGAATGGAGCCTGGGAAATCACCCGCAACTGCATGGCCTACACCAACCACACCCTGCTGCCGGAAGCGCTGGAGCGCTGGCCGGTGCCGCTGTTCGCCAAACTGTTGCCGCGCATCCTGGAAATCATCTACGAAATCAACGCCCGTTTCCTGCGCGATGTGTCGCTGAAATGGCCGGGCGACACCGACCGCCAGCGGCGCATGTCGATCATCGAGGAAGGCTCGGTGCGGCAGGTGCGGATGGCCGGNCTGGCGATAGTCGGCAGTTTTTCCATCAACGGCGTGGCGGCGCTGCATTCGCAACTGCTGGTGGATGGCCTGTTCCACGATTTCTACGAACTGTGGCCGGAAAAATTCAACAACAAGACCAACGGCGTCACCCCGCGCCGCTGGGTGGCGCACGCCAACCCCGGCATGACGGCGCTGATCAGTGAAAAAATCGGCGAAGGCTGGGTGCGCGACCTCAGCCAGCTGGAAAAGCTCAAACCGTTCGCCGCGCCGGAACACTCCCCTTTCCACGCCCAATGGCGGGCGGTCAAATTCGCCAATAAGCAACGGCTGGCGGAACTGGTGAAACAGGAATGCGGGGTTGACTTCAACCCGCAGGCGCTGTTTGACGTGCAGGTCAAGCGTATCCACGAATACAAACGCCAATTGCTCAATATCCTGCATGTGATCCACCTGTACCGCCGCATCAAGCTTGGCAGGCTGGACAACTGGGCTGACCGCTGCGTGCTGATCGGCGGCAAGGCGGCTCCCGGCTACACCATGGCCAAACGCATTATCAAGCTGATCAACAATGTGGCGGAAGTGGTCAATACCGACCCGGATGTGGATGGCCGCCTGAAAGTCGCCTTCATCCCCAACTACCGGGTTTCCAGCATGGAGATCATCGCCCCGGCGGCGGATTTGTCCGAACAGATTTCCACCGCAGGCAAGGAAGCTTCCGGCACCGGCAACATGAAGTTCATGATGAACGGTGCGCTCACCATCGGCACCTACGACGGCGCCAATATTGAAATCCTCGAAGCGGTCGGGGCGGAAAACTTCTTCCTGTTCGGCCTGCGCGCCGAAGATGTGGCGGAGCTGCGCCATGCTTACCGCCCATGGGTGTATATGGAGAACGACGAGGATTTGCGCGGCGTGCTGGAATGGATCCGCAGCGGGCATTTCAACCCGTATGAGCCCGGCATCTTCGACATGATCCTGGATTCGCTGCTCAACCCACATGACCCGTGGATGACACTGGCTGATTTCCGCAGCTATGTGGAGGAGCAGGAGCGGGTGTCGCTGGCTTGGCAGGATCAGGAGCATTGGACGCACATGAGCATCCTGAACACGGCGGGCAGCGGCTTNTTCTCCACTGACCGCACCATGGAGGAATACAACCGCGACATCTGGAAGCTGACGCCCAGCGGTGCCGGGCATGCCTGAACACTGCCCCCTGCTTGGCTAAAACAACGGTCAGGGGCGCAAAATTTTGCACCCTGACCGTTGTGTGATCCTTTAGCGCAATTCCTTCGGCAGCACGAACGACACGTTCTCGCTGATGCCGGAATCCTGCGTTTTCACTTGCGCGCCGCGTTTTTGCAAATGGGCGACCACCCCGTCCACCAGCACTTCCGGGGCGGAGGCGCCCGCCGTGACGCCGATATTCCGCTTACCTTGCAGCCATTCATCGCGGATGTCTTCCGCGCCATCAATCAGGTAGGCGGGCGTGCCGCGCTTTTCGGCAATTTCCCGCAACCGGTTGGAGTTGGAGCTGTTGGGGGAGCCGACCACCAGCACCAGGTCGCTTTCGTCCGCCAGCCGTTTGAGCGCATCCTGGCGGTTTTGGGTGGCGTAGCAGATGTCGTCCTTCTTCGNGCTGAGGATGGCGGGGAATTTTGCGCGCAAGGTGTCGATCACTATAGAGGCGTCGTCCACCGATAGGGTGGTCTGGGTCACGAAGGCCAGTTTGCCCGGATTGCGCACCTCCAGTTGCGCCACTTCTTCCGGGGAATCGACCCGATAGATCACGCCGCCGCCCGCCACGTCGTATTGCCCCATGGTGCCTTCCACTTCAGGGTGGTTCTTGTGGCCGATCAGGATGGTTTCACGCCCTTCGCGGCTGTAGCGGGTCACCTCCAGATGCACTTTGGTCACCAGCGGGCAGGTGGCGTCGAACACTTTCAGGCCACGCCGTCTGGCTTCCTCCTGCACGGCGCGGGAAACCCCATGGGCGCTGAAAATCACGGTGGCGCCGTCCGGAACCTCGTCCAGCTCCTGCACGAACACCGCGCCCTTGTCGCGCAGGTTGTTGACCACAAAGCGGTTGTGCACGACTTCATGGCGCACGTACACCGGCGCGCCCAGCACCTCCAGCGCCCGGTCGACGATTTCGATGGCGCGGTCAACACCGGCACAAAAGCCGCGCGGATTGGCGAGTATGGCTTGCATGTGGATTCCGTCTGGTTACAGCAGGAACGCCAACTTATCCCATCCAACAGGGTGACGCAAATGCAGAACCTTTTGGCCGGGAAATGAGCGGATTCCAGCCATCCATATAAATTAAGGGTTCCTCCTTATTCGCTTTACTGTCACGACACTGTAAGATAAGCACACCTCGAGTGTTTAAAATATAAGCGAGTCATAGATGCTCCATGCTCATCTCTCTCCCGGCCGCTGCCATCCCGCATGCAACTGGCGGCGGATGGCAAACTCAAACATTTCCTGACCATTGAAGGTTTGCCGCCGCTATTGTTGGAAGAAATCCTCAACCGCGCTGAACAATTCGTCACGTTGCCCAATAAGCAGCAGAAAAAGCGCCGTTGCTGCGCGGCAAGACGGTCATGAACCTGTTTTTCGAAAACTCCACCCGCACCCGCGTCACCTTTGAAATTGCCGCCCAGCGGTTGGGCGCGGACGTCACCAACCTCGACATCCGCACTTCCTCCACTTCCAAGGGCGAAACCCTGCTGGACACGGTGCGCAACCTGGAGGCGATGAACGCCGACATGTTCGTGGTGCGGCATGAGCACGCAGGCGCGGCGCATTTCATTGCCCGCTACTGCGCGCCGCACATCAGCGTGCTGAACGCGGGTGACGGGCGCCATTCCCACCCCACCCAGGCGATGCTGGACATGTTCACCATCCGCCAGAAAAGGGCAGTTTCCAGCCGCTGAAAGTCGCCATTGTCGGCGATGTGCTGCACTCACGGGTGGCGCGTTCGCAAATCCATGCCCTGACCACGTTGGCGACCGGCGAAGTGCGGGTGGTCGCCCCCAAGACCCTGATCCCCGCCGGAGTCGAAAAATGGGCGTAAACGTGTTCCACCACATGGAAGAAGGCATTGCCGACGTGGATGTGGTCATCATGCTGCGCCTGCAACGCGAACGCATGCAGAGCGCGCTGCTGCCATCCGAACGCGAATTTTTCAAGCTTTACGGCCTGACCGAGGAACGCATGCAGCTTGCCAAGCCTGACGCCATTGTGATGCACCCCGGCCGATCAACCGTGGGGTGGAAATCGATTCGCGGGTGGCGGACGGCTCAGTCCGTCATTCTGGAGCAGGTCACCAACGGCATCGCCGTGCGCATGGCGGTCATGTCCATGATCATGTGCACAGGCAGGAGGCGCGGCATGAGCTTATTGATCCGCAACGCCCGCATCATCGACCCCGCCAGCGGTTTGGACGGCCAGCGCAACCTGCTGGTCAACAACGGCCAGATCGCCGCCCTGACCGAAGCCAACGCCGCCATTTCTGCTGACGAGGAAATCGACGCCAGCGGCCTATGGCTGTTCCCCGGCGCGGTTGACCTCGCCGCCTGGCTGCGCGAACCGGGTCTTGACCACAAGGCCACCCTGCAAAGCGAAACCCGCGCCGCCGCCGCCAGCGGCGTCACCACGCTCTGCTACCAGCCGGAGCCGGGCGCCAATTTCGACAGCGCCGCCCAGGTCAAGCTGATTGACGACCTTAACCGCAAGCAGCGTTTCGCCAATGTCGAAGTGCTGGGCAACCTGACCAAGGGGCTGAAAGGCGAACACCTCAGCAACATGGCCAGCCTCAAGCGGGCGGGCTGTGTGGGCGTCACCAACAGCCAGCAACCGTTCCACAGCCTGCAAACCCTGCGGCGGGCGATGGAATACGCCGCCACCCACGACCTGACCGTGTTCATCTACCCGCTGGAGCACGCACTGGCGGCGGGCGGCTACATGCACGAAGGCGAAGTTTCCACCCGGCTGGGTCTTCCGGCCATCCCATCGGCGGCGGAAACCGTGGCGGTAGCGCAAACCCTGGCGCTGGCCAGCCATACCGGCGCGCGGGTGCATTTCTGCCGCCTGTCAGCCAAATTGAGCGTGCGCCTGATCCGGCAGGCCAAGGAAAGCGATCTGGACATCAGCGCCGATGTCGCCGTCCACCAGCTGTTCCTCACCGACATGGATGTCTCCGATTTTAACCCGCTTTGCCACGTCATGCCGCCGCTGCGCTCCGCCCGCGACCAGGATGCCTTGCGCGAAGGCTTGGCCGACGGCACCATCGACGCCATTTGCTCCGACCATCAGCCGCACGAAGTGGATGCCAAACTGGCACCGTTCCAGCAGACCGCGCCGGGCATTTCCGCACTGGAAACGCTGTTGCCGCTGACCCTGCGGCTGGTGGAGGAAAATGTCCTCAGCTTGCCGGAAGCCCTGCGCAAGATCACCGCCACCCCGGCGCGCATTATCAGCAGCAAGGCTGGCTGCATCAGCGTGGGCGCGCCCGCCGACCTGGTGTTGTTCGACCCGGACGAATTATGGGAGCTGGATCTGAACCGCATGTACAGCGACGGCAAGAATTCGCCATTTGGCGGCTGGAATTTCAACGGTGCAGTCAAACGCACCTTGCTGGCAGGGAAGACCGTCTTCCGTGTTTGACATCGCCCTCTACCAGCCGGAAATCCCCCAACACCGGCAACATCATGCGCCTGTGCGCCAACACTGGCTGCCGCCTGCACCTGATCCATCCGCTGGGTTTCTCGCTGGATGAAAAGCAGGTGCGGCGCGCCGGGCTGGATTACCGCGATCTGGCGGTGGTGCAGGAACACGACAGTTTCGCCGCCTTCAACCTCGCCATGCAAGGGCGGCGCGTGTTCGCCCTCAGCACCAAGGCTGGCCGCGCCTACAGCGGGACGGTGTTCCAGCCCGGCGATGTGCTGCTGTTCGGCCGGAAACCCGTGGCCTGCCGGAAGCCTTGCTGCTGGCCTACCGGACGAACTGAAACTGCGTGTGCCGATGCTGCCGGACAGCCGCAGCCTCAACCTGTCGAACACTGTGGCGGTGGTGGTGTATGAGGCGCTGCGCCAGCAAGGTTTCCCGGACTTGCGGTAGAGTTCTGGCCAACCGTTTTCCATCTGCAAGTTCCGCACCATGCAGGATGGAAAAATCACCCGCAACGGACATTTCCTGCGCCAGGCAGGGCTGGATGAACTGGCACAGATATTCAACATCCTGCGCGGGGAAATGAGTGTGGTCGGGCTGCGCCCGGGTCAGGCAGCTATTGCCAAGCAACAGTCAGTTCCGTAATTGACGGTCATGCAGCTTTGCCAGCAGGATCAGGGCGACGATAGCACCAAGCAGCGCCAACGCCATGTCCGTCTGTGTATCCCACACATAGCCCTGTGTTCCCAGAAATGCTTCGGCGGAAGCGCCGGAAAGTTCCGCCACCAGCCATTCAATCAGCTCGTAGAAGGCGCTGAGGGCAAGACAAAAGCAGACGATAANAAAGTTCATCCACCCACGCCCGTTAAACACCTGTTTGCGGATGGCAATTTCGCGGGCAATCAGCGCAGGCACGAAACCCTGCACAAAATGCCCCACCTTGTCGTAATTGTTACGCTCGAAACCGAACCAATCCTTGAAATGGTCGAACAGCGGCACTTCGGCATACGTGTAATGCCCGCCGACCATCAGGATGATGCAATGAAACAGGATCAGCCCGTACACCAGCGGCGTCAGCGGAANAGAACGGCGGGTGAACGCCAGCACCACCAAACCGATCAGGGCAGGCGCGACTTCCAGAATCCAGGTGAAATAATCTTTCGGGTTGATGCCTGACCAGATCAGGACGGCGAAAAACAGGCTCAGCCACAGTGCTTGCATCATTAATCATTTCCTCAAAATATCCCTCAAGTCTGCATATCCGCTGCAAACCTGCCACTCATAATGCCAGTTGAGGCCATATAACGAAAAGGGGAACAGAACCATGCGCATACTTTCACGTTTCATGCTCATCTTCATGCTGGGGCTACTGGCCATGGCGGTCTGGTATGCCAACGAAATCCGGCTTGCCCGTGAGCAAACACCCACTCTGGTGGCTGCCGCGTTTGAGCGGTATGGAACAGAATTGACGCCAGCGGCGCTTTCACCCGAACGTAAAGCCATGTTGCTGGCAATCGAAGACCCCAACTTCCTGCACCATCACGGCGTTGACCTTGCCACGCCTGGCGCGGGCATGACCACCATCACCCAGGGCTTGGTGAAACTGCTGTATTTCCCGGAAGGTTTTCATCCCGGTATTGCCAAAATCCGCCAAACCCTGATCGCCCAATACGCGCTGGATGCCCTGACCAGCAAGGAGGAACAACTACGGTTATTCCTCAACATAGCGTATCTGGGTGATGAAAACGGCAAAGCAATACACGGCTTCGCCAATGCTGCCCGCACCTATTATGGCAAGGAATTCGCCGCTCTCAGTGACGATGAATTCATGTCTTTGGTCGGAATGTTGATTGGCTAACCATTTCAGGCCAGTTCACCCGCCAGCGCCGAACGGGTGCAGCGCATTTCCGCTTACCTCAAGGGCGACATTCAACCTGCCAGTCTGCTTGATGTGGAATATGTCGGAAAAACGCAAGGCTCACCAGCCGAAGAAATGTTGGTGATGCTGCTTCGGCTGGTGACAGATGCAAAGCCTGAAACAACCGCCTATGGCAGTAAGCAGCAAAGTGACGTTGGCACAGGTGCCTGCGCCTGATGCGTAATCTATCAAGGCTCATCATAGATAAAAATTTCGAATAAAATTCTTTTAATGCCGTGCGGATTGTGATAAATTTCTGAACAAGTAAATGAACCTTGCATTTTGAATAGTGGATCGCTATTCACGCATAGAGCCTCGCAAAGCATCATCAGCTTGCTCTTTACTAAGGCGGGGACTGCCTACTAGTGCGAATTGCATTGGGTTTCTAGGAAACCAATATCGCACTAGTAGGCGTCCCCGCATCGAGTGTAGCAAGCTGATCTTCTGCCTGAACGAAGGTCATTTACCTGTCAAAATAGCCGACTTCGCGTCGGCTATTTATTTAAATAAAAACGTCAAATGCTCAAAGGGGACGCAGATGAGCCAACTGACGCGCCAACAGCTCTACGACCAGATCAAGGCGAGNCCCAAGGATGAGTACATCCTCAGCGAGATGAAACGCCTGGGCTACTGGAAAGAGGCGGAGCAACCCACGCTGGCCGAATCCATCATTCAGCGCCGGGGTGAATTGCAGCGCCAGATCAATGCGCTTTCCTCCCAGGCGTCAGACCCTGCCGCCGCCTTGAAAGCCATCCATCAGGAACGCATGGCGGCGGCACGCCAGCAGCGCATAGACACCAAGGTCAAACGCGAAACGGCACGCTACCAACGGGCGTTGGCGTGGCATGAACGCCGCCAGCAACACATCCATTACCTGGGCGACGCCGCCGGATTCCAACCATCCGCCGCTGCGGATGTTGCGGATGCGGAACGCCTGCGCAGCCTGAACCTGCCGGTATTGTCCAACGCCGCTGAACTGGCGGCGGCCATGGGCGTCACCCTGAATGAACTGCGTTTCCTGACCTACAGCAACCAGGTGGCGCGCATTTGCCATTACCAGCATTTCGCCATCCAGAANAAATCCGGCGGCGTGCGCCTGATTTCCGCGCCCATGCCGCGCCTGAAACGGCTGCAATACTGGGTGCTGGACAATATCCTGCAACCGTTGGAGCTGACTGAACAGGCGCATGGCTTCGTCAAGGGGCGCAGCATTGTCAGCAACGCCCGCCCGCATGTAGGGCANAAAGTCGTCATCAACATGGATTTGCAGGACTTTTTCCCCACGGTGACCTACCCGCGCATTCTGGGGACATTCGCCCAACTGGGGTATAACCGGGAAGTGGCCGCCTTGCTGGCGCTGCTATGTTCCGAACCGGACACCCAGATCGTGGAAATGGACGGGAAACGCTATTACCTGAACCAATCCACCCGGCGCTTGCCGCAGGGCGCGCCCACCAGCCCGGCCTTGAGCAATGTGATCTGCCGCCGCCTTGACCGGCGCTTGCAGGGGTTGGCGCACAAACACGGCTTCACTTACACNCGCTACGCGGATGACCTGACGTTTTCCGGGGACGATAGCACGGCTATCCGCGCCTTGTTGCATTGGCGAGCGACCGTGACGGAGGAAGGCTTCAACCCGCATCCCGACAAGACCCGTATTATGCAGCAGGGGCGGCGGCAGGAAGTGACCGGGATCGTGGTCAACCAGCAGTTGTCGTTGGAGCGCCAGGCACTGAAGCGTTTCCGCGCCCTGTTGTTCCAGATCGAAAAAGACGGTTACGCGGGCAAATCCTGGGGCAATGGCTGCAACCTGCTGGCCAGCATCAAAAGCTACGCGCATTACGTGCGGATGGTGCATCCAGAAAAAGGTGAGCGTTTTCTGGCGCAGATCGCCGTCATCCAACAAAAACATGGCAAGCCGGACGGCAATGGGCGCGCCTGGGGGCGCACGACGGATACGTTCCGCGCCCGTTCCGCCCAGGGGCAGGCACCGCTGGATGGCTTGCGGGTCGCGCCGGTGCGGCCTGCGCCGCAACTGGAACAACTGATCCAGCACCGCGATGTGCTGCCGCAAGTGCAGGCGGCGCTGGGTTTGCAGCCGGTTGCAGAGGCCACTTCGACGGATATTTCCCCTTCGGCTAGCACGGAGGGGCAGGCTGCTGGCGAATCTTCCGGCGGTCTGGTCAGCACACTCCTGTCCTTTTACGGAGGTGACAAGCATGCAATTGACCCGGCGCACAACCCTGCGTTTTCAGGAAGGCTCTTCCGACAAAGTCTATGAAGTCGACATCGTGGCGGTGGACGGCGGCTATCTGGTGAATTTCCGCTACGGGCGTTCCGGCAAGGCGCTGACCGAAGGCTGCAAAACCGCCAGCCCGGTGGACTTGCCGAAAGCCGAAAAGGTTGCCAACAGCCTGCTGGTCAGCAAAATGAACAAAGGCTACCAGGTGCTGATGGGCTATGACCCGGTGAGCGGCGAAACGGTGGGCGCGCTTACTGCCGCAGCCAGCAACGCCGCCCCGCGCAAAGGCAAACAGACGCAGCAGCGCGAACAGCGCATCCGGGAACGCCTGCATCAGTTCGCTGAGGGCAAGCAGGACGCCAGCGGGCTGATCGAAGGTTTCAGCTTGACCCGCAGCCTCTGGAAGGCCGGGGAATTGCGCATTCCCGAATTGCCCCCGGCGTTGCAGGCGGTGCTGAAGCATCCGCCGAGAGCCACCCGCGCCGACCCGATGTTTTATTACGCGCTGGCCTGGAGCCGCCGGGCGCAGCCGCGACGCCGCCGTTTTGCCGCTGCTGGAGCAGATCAAAAGCAAGATTCCGGCGCACCTTTACCAGTTCGCTTGCCTACAGGCGGGGCGCGCAGTGCAGGAATGCCTGCCGGAGCCGCAGGAGGCGTTGGATGTCGCCGCGGTGATCAGCGCCATCCAGTCATTTGACCATTACGCCGCCATGTCATTTAACGTCCTGACGGAAAAGGATCACGCCTATATCCGGCATGTGCTGCACTGGCATGGGCTGACGGACGCCGTACAACAGGCGTTGGCGCGCACAGTGTTGGGCGACGCTGACCAGGATTGCCTGCAACTGCATTTTTCTGCGGAAGACTACGCCAAAATCCGCTCAGGAAAGGCTGCGTTCCCAGCATTGCAGCCCGCCATCCTGAATGTGTTGCGCTACCACTATAATGCGTTGCTCGACAATGAAACGCAGAAATACGCCAGCGATTTTGCGCTTTACACTGAATTGCTCACCCAGATCGATCTGGAACAAGCGCTGGATAACAGCTATTACATTGAGCGGGCGCGGGAAGGCAATCTCCAGTACATGTGGAACAACGCTGCCCGCAACCTGAAAAACGCCCTGAAAGCCACCGGCAAGGTCAAGGATGTCAATAGCCTGTGGCAACGGGTGATCAATTACTACAACTTGCAGTCCAGCAAACAGCCGACGGTGTCCGCAGAGCGTTTGCAGCAATGTTATGCGGTTTTGCGGGAACATCAGGCTTACGATGAAGTGGTCAACCAGCGTGTGCCCACGCTGCGCGCCGATGGTTACTTTTACCGCTATCAGCAGGATTTCAGCCCGGAGCTGGAGAGCAAATACGACACTTCGTTGGCTTACCACATAAAACGGCTGTTCAATGACCGGTTCGCCACGTTGCGGCAGGAGGCGCTTAAACCGCGCAGGCGTCTGCTGGAACAATACGACCGGCATGTGACGGCATTGTATGCGCGCGCCAGCGTCCAGCCGGAATACCGCGAGGCGGCGTTGGAGGCTGTCCGGTTGGCACCGGTGAACCAGTCGTTCACGGCGGTTTTCCGCAAGCTCTACAAGATGGCGGAATTCCTGGATGATTTCCCGGCGATGGCGGTGCTGAACCACCGGATCGAGACAACGCCGGATGACGGCAAACGCCAGCCGTGGCGTGATGAAAGCCCTGCGTTCACCCAGCAGAGCCGCCGTTACCTGCGGCGGCGCACAGTGCGGCTGTTGCGCAAACTGGGGAAATTCGCCCCGCCTGCTTACCTGCAACTGGCGCAGGAAATCCTGCTGCTGGTGGATGATGCCTCCCCAGCCGCGCAATGCAGCGCCAAAAAGCAACTGGTGTATTTCCCGCACTGGCGGCGGCCAATTTTATCCTGCATCGCCATAGCCATGTGTATGAGCAGGACTTCAAGGGCGATTGGGCGTTGTATGAAAACCGGGGCAGTGAAGCCAGCCAGCCGGAAGCTTTCGCCAGTGCATGGGCTTATGCCGGCCGGAACTGCTGACGCTGTTGCTGCAATGCAAGGCGGCGGTGGTCAATGATTTCGCCTTGCGCCGGTTGCAGCCGCAAACCGCCTTTTGCAGGAACAGCCGCGTACGGTATGGCTGCAATTGTTGCTGCGCCCTTACGAAAACACCGCGACGCTGGCGCTGGGGCAACTGGCCGGGAGCCTGCACGAACTGGAAGTGATGCATACAGTGCTGCGGGCGCAGTTCCCCAGCGTGCGCCAGCATGCGTTGCGCCAACTGACCGCTGACCATTTCCAGCAAAACCGGGCATTGTTGCCGCTGCTGTTGCTGTCCGGATACGACGACGTTTATCAATTGGCGAAAGATTACCTGTACACGGCGCAGGCGGATTATCCGGCGTTGGCCGCCGCTTTGCTGGATGGCTTGCTGGCGGCGGATGAAAACCTGCGCGCGGTGTTGCTGCCACGCCTGCAATGGCTGTTGACCCAGCCCTTACATGCGCAGGTGGCGCTGGCACAGTTGCAGGCGTTGCTGGCGCATCCGGAAGCTGGCGTGCAGCATCTGGGGGCGATCTTGCTGGCGGATTCGGATTACGCCTTTGAGGAATTGGGGGATTGCTTCGCGCTGATGGCCGCCTCCGCATTCGAGGAAGTGCGGGCGGGCGCGGTGGCGTTGCTGGCGAAACTGGACGATGCCGGGAAGCGCCGCTATCTGGATTTGTTGTGCAATGCCCTGACGGATACGGCGGCTTACCCGCAGCAGACTGCGTTGCAGGTATTGCGGGAAGTGGCCGACCCCGGCCTTCAGCAGGCGGTGTTTGCGCACATCCTGCCGGTGTTGTTCCGGTAGAGCCGGTGGAGGGCTACAGCGATGCCCTGCTGGCTATCGTGCAGGCGCTGGTGGGGATGCACCGGACGGTGGATGTGGATGTGCTGTGGCGTTTGCTGACCGCCCGCAGCAAGCTGGCGGAACGGGCGGGTGCCCTGCTGCTGGACGCGCAGCCGGATAGCGTTTTTCCATCAAGCAATGGGCGATCCTGACGAAAAACCCAACGTTGCAGGTGCGCAATAAGGCGATGCAGGCGTTGCAGGCCAACCGTGCGCAGGTGGCGGAGCAATTTGCCGAAGCGGTGCGGATACTGGATAACCGTTGGGATGACACCCGCGCGGACGCGATCGTTTTCTTCCGAGGCTTCCCGGATGAGTTCTGGAGCAGCGAGCGGGTGGTGGCGGTGTGTGACAATGTTTACGCTGACGTGCAACAGTTCGGGCGCGACTGGTCTTGCGCAGTTTTGCGCAGGGGCGGGCGAACAGTATTTGCTGCAATTGAGCCAGCATCCCGCCAATGGGGTGCAGTTGTTCGTGTCCCATTTCCTGGAGCAGCACGCGGGCGGCAAACCGGCGGTGATCTTGGCGCTGGCGGGTTATTTCCGGACGGTGCTGTCGCTGGTGAACCGTGGCCGCCTGCTCAAGGATCGCGTCATTGCATTCCTGTTCAAGGCGGCGGCGGAAGATGAGCAGGTGGCGCGCATGGTGGCGGAATTGTTCACCGACCAGTCGCTGAGTACGGTGATTGCGGATAAATCCCGCTATATCAGGACACTGTTTGAATTGCATAACCGCTACGGCATTGAGCAGACGCCGATCAAAGTGGTTGCGCCGCCGGTGAGGGCTTTCTGATGGAGTTTTCCAGACACTATAACGGCGCTTCACAAGTCGCCAGCAACGGGCGTGAAACCAATATGACGTTTGCGCCGGACACCCTGCGCGACCCGACCTTCTTTGTGGCGGATCTGGCGCAGCACCTCCCATTCCGCGAAGCCATGTCCGCGCTGCATCAGGTGGTCGTGTCCGACATGACTTACCAGCCGAAGGACAAAACCGATTACAAGGCGTGGCTCAAAACGCAGGAAGATTTGTTNCTGGCGGAAGCCGCCGCCCGCCAGGGTGAAGTCAAGGCGCAGTTGGAGGCCTTGCGCCGGGAACTGCGCACGGTGCAGAACGAAGAGCAGGCGGTGCTGGCACCGTTTTATCAGGCGCGTTCCCGCTATTTCCAGTACCTGTACAAGCACGACATTGATGCGTGGTTTGTGCTCGACCCGGTGATCAGCGTGCAGCCGGACAGCATTTTCTTTGAATGTTTTTCACAGGATGAATCCAGCTACGGCAAGCTCAGTTGCAATTACGAAGTGTTCCAGCACATTAGCGAACACGCGTATGGCACGACCAATATCGATTATTCGCATGAGCTGTATCAGGAATTCCAGAAAATCCGCGATTACAAACGCACCCAGTTCGTGGTCGACCCGTCCGGTTTCGCAGTAAAAACCCAACTCAGCGATGATTTCAAAGAGGAAAAGATCGATTTGCCGGATAGCTGGGTGCGCGGTTTCCTGCAAGTCAGTTCCGCCATGAGCCTGCCGTTTGTGCAGTTCGACCTGCATCCGGTGGATATGTACAACATCCTGCTGTTCCTGCGGCGGCATAAGGAAAGAGCGNNAGCGCGTTCGCTACGGTTCTGCCTGACGCCAGACCAGCCGGTGACAGTGCGGTTTGACCCGTGNGGNGAGACACTGACGTGTCCGCGCAGCCTTTACCACGGCGGTAAGGCGGAGGAAATCCGCATCTGGGGGCGGCGGCGGCTGTTCATCCTGGAGCGCCTGTTGCCGGTCGCCAAGCGTTTCCGCATCAGCCTGCTGGGGTCGGGGCTGCCCAGTTTCTGGATCGCGGATATGGGCGGCATGAGTTTCACCTTGNNCCTGTCCGGCTGGAGCGCCAACGATTTTTCGCGCATGGGCAATTTTGACCTGATGGCTCCGCGTGGCGAGGTCGACAGCGCCACCGCTGAACGGGTGTTCGCCGCGTTGCAGACCACCTGGGTGGAAAGCGCGGATTCGCTGGCACGGCGGCTGGGGCTGGACAGCCTGACAGTGAAGTCCGCGCTGGGGATTTATTCGCAATACGGGCGGGTGCTGTATGACATGGAACGGGATGTGTACCGCCTGCGCGAACTCAGCAAAGACCCGTTGCCAATGGATCAGTTGCGGTTCGGCAATGAACGCGAAGCCCGGGCTGACAATTTCCGCAAGGCTGGCCTGGTGACGGGTCTGGCGCAGGAGGAACAGCAGGATGGCCGTGTGCGCATCAGCGGTGAAGTGATGGACAACGCCCGCGCCTATCAGCCGGAGATTACGCTGGATGCGGATCAGCGTCTGGTGGATGCCGCCTGCCAGTGCCATTTCCACCTTCAGAACCGGCTGAAGCANGGNCCGTGTGAACACATGCTGGCCTTGCGGCTGGAGGCTGCTTCCCTGCAACGTTAACGATGCCGTGTCAACTACCGGAATGCCCTGATTTCATACCGTGTGTTCGCCGGAAGTGCTGAATGCGTCAGCGGCTTCCAGTATACTCGCTGATTTTCAGACATAAACCTAACGTAGATGATGTCGCATGGCTAATTACGACCTTTCCACCTTTCAGGGGCTGATTCAGGCGCTCCAGGATTATTGGGCGCAGCATGGCTGCGTCATCATGCAACCGTATGACATGGAAATGGGCGCGGGCACGTTCCACCCGGCGACCTTCCTGCGCGCGGTCGGCGAGCCGTGGCGCGCCGCCTATGTGCAGCCGTCCCGCCGCCCTACCGATGGCCGTTACGGCGAAAACCCGAACCGCTTGCAGCACTATTACCAGTTCCGNGTATTGCTGAAGCCGTCACCCGACAACATTCAGGATCTGTACCTCGGCTCGCTGAAAATGCTGGGTTTCGACCCGCTGACGCACGACATCCGGTTCGTTGAGGACAATTGGGAATCACCCACCCTCGGTGCCTGGGGGTTGGGCTGGGAAGTGTGGCTGAACGGCATGGAAGTCACCCAGTTCACCTACTTCCAGCAAGTTGGCGGGTTGGATTGCCGCCCGGTCAGCGGGGAAATCACCTACGGTCTGGAACGCCTGGCCATGTACATGCAGGGTGTGGAAAGCATTTACGATCTGGTCTGGACTAAAGGCGCAGGGCGTNNGGTGACCTACGGCAATGTATACCACCAGAACGAGGTCGAGCAGTCCACCTACAACTTTGAGTACGCCAGCGTGGCAGACCTGTTCCACACCTTCGACGTGTGCGAGCGCGAAAGCCAGCGCCTGATCGAGGTGGGTTTGCCCTTGCCTGCTTATGAACAGATGTTGCGCGCCTCGCACACCTTCAACCTGCTGGATGCGCGCAAGGCCATTTCCGTCACGGAGCGTCAGCGCTTCATCCTGCGTGTGCGCACCCTGTCCCGCGCCATTGCTGAAGCCTATTACAACGCCCGCGAAGCCCTCGGCTTTCCCATGTTGCAAACAGAAGACAAGGCGGCNCTGATCATGATCGACTTACTGGTAGAAATCGGCACCGAAGAACTGCCGCCCAAAGCCCTGAAAAAACTGTCCGAGGCCTTTACCGACGGCATCATGGCCGGTTTGCAGGACGCTGGCCTGCAAGCGCATGGCGTCTTTCCNTATGCTGCCCCGCGTCGCCTTGCCGTGTGGCTGCAAGGCGTACCGGTACGGCAGGAAGACCAGTCNATTGAGCGCAAGGTGGCGTTACAAGCCGCTTTCGGCAAGGACGGCACCCCGAGCAAGGCGGCGGAAGGTTTCGCCCGATCCTGCGGGGTGGAGTTCTCCGCGCTGCAACAGATCGAAACCGACAAGGGTGCTTGGCTGGTGTTCCGCCAGCAGCAGAAAGGGCAGGACACTGCCGACCTGTTCCCCGCCATTGTGGAGAAATCCCTCGCTGGCCTGCCGATCCCGAAACGGATGCGCTGGGGCAGCGGCACGGCTGAATTCGTGCGCCCGGTACACTGGGTCGTGATGTTGGCGGATGACGCCATCGCTGACGCCAAGGTGATTGACGCGGAAATCCTTTCCATCCGCACGGGTCGCCACAGCTATGGGCACCGTTTCCACGCGCCCGCCCCGCTGGAAATCGCNCAGGCCTCCACCTACGCCGAGCAGTTGGGCGGGGCTTATGTCATTGCCCGCTTCGCCGCCCGCCGCGAAATGATCCAGCGCAAGGTGGAGGCGCTGGCAGCTGAACTGGGCGGTAAGGCCATCATGCCGGAAGAGCTGTTGGATGAAGTCACCGCACTGGTGGAATGGCCGGTGCCGGTCGCAGGCCGTTTCGAGGAACGGTTCCTGGATGTGCCGCAGGAAGCCTTGATTTCCACCATGCAGGACAACCAGAAATATTTCGCGCTGGTGGATGCCGAGGGCAAACTGATGCCGCGCTTCATCACCATCGCCAATATCGAAAGCAATGATGTGGCGCAGATTTCCGCTGGTAATGAGCGGGTCATCCGCCCGCGTTTCAGCGACGCCGAATTCTTCTGGAACCAGGACAAGAAGCAGCCGCTGGAAAACCGCCGCGAACAGCTCAAGAGTATGGTGTTCCAGCAGAAACTGGGCACGCTGTACGACAAATCCGGGCGGGTGGCGCAACTGGCCGCCGCCATCGCCAAACAGCTGGCCGATGAAAAGCTGGCGGTGCGCGCCGCCGAACTCGCCAAGTGCGACCTGGTGACCAGCATGGTGTTTGAGTTCACCGAATTGCAGGGCGCAATNGGTAGTTACTACGCCCAGCATGATGGCGAGCCTGCCGAAGTCGCCACCGCGATGGAAGAGCAGTACATGCCGCGTTTTGCCGGTGACGAACTGCCGTCCACCGCCACTGGCCGCATTCTGGCGCTGGCGGAACGCCTCGACACGCTGGCCGGGATTTTCGGCATCGGCCAGAAACCGACCGGAGCCAAAGACCCGTTCGCCCTGCGCCGCGCCGCCCTCGGTGTCCTGCGCATCCTGATTGAACAGCAACTGCCGCTGGATCTGGCGGATCTGCTCGACAAGGCCGCTGATGGCCTGACACCGCAGCTTGGCAAAAAGCCGGATACACAGGAAGCGTTGGATTACATTCTCGACCGGCTGCGCGCCTACTACCGNGAACAAGGCATCGGTGCAAATTTGGTGGATGCGGTTGCTTCCCTCAAGCCCACCCAGCCACTGGATTTCGACCGCCGGGTGAAAGCCGTGGCCGCTTTCCGCGCCTTGACCGCCGCCGAAAGCTTGGCCGCCGCCAACAAGCGCATCAGCAATATCTTGAAGNNAAAGTCGAAGGCGTGCTGCCGGAAACGGTCAATGCCTCCCTGTTGCAGGTGGAGGCGGAAAAGGCGCTGGCGGCAGCTGTACAGGCGCAGCAGGGCAAGGTTCTCCCGCTGTTCGCCGCAGGGGCGTATGACGACGCGCTGTTGTCATTGGCGGAACTGCGCGAGCCGGTGCACCGTTTCTTCGATGATGTCATGGTCATGGCCGATGACGCAGCGCTGAAAAACAACCGCATTGCGTTGCTCAACCAGATGCGCGGGTTATTCCTGCGCGTGGCGGATTTGTCCGTCCTGTAAGCCTTGACGAAACTCTGCCGTCGGGGTGCGCGCCACATCCAGGCGGTAGGGCGACGGGTCAATACAGGGTGTGTTCCCCAGTATCCGGTNCACCAGCAATTGCACGGACGCCAACCCTAGCACCACACCATTGCGGTAGTGCCCGGCATTCACATACAGCCCGGCGATGTCCGGATGTTCGTCGATATAAGGCACGCCGTTGGGGGAGCCAGGACGCAGGCCGCTCCAGTGGTTGGGGATCGGCAGATNCCGCAGGGCTGGCATGATGGCGTAGGCGGCCGCTTTCAGCTCTGCATGCGCGGCGGCGGTGGTGTGCTTGTCAAAGCCACGCATCTCCACGGTGGAGCCGCACAGGATACGCCCGTNCTGGCGTGGTATTAGGTAGCGCCCCTGGCTTAACACAATGCGTTGCAGCAGGCCGCGCGNGCCACGGAACAGGATCATTTGCCCCAATACTGGGCGGACATCCACTTTCAGCGCCTGCATTTCCGGAAATAACCCTGTCCATGCGCCGGTCGTAAGGATGACGTTGTCAGCATGGAACACCTCATCCCCCAAACGCACGCCGGTGACGCGCCCATTGGCGGTTTCCAGCCCGGTGACGGGGTAGTGTTCGGCGATTGTTACCGGTAACAGGCGCAGGCTGGTGCGCAGCGCGTGGGCGATGCGTGGGTTGCGCACTTGCCCCAGTTCCGGGAAAAACAGGCCGCTGCGGAAGCTGTCCGCCAATTGCGGCTCACAGGCCGCCAGGGATTCCGCCGTTGTCAGATGTTGCAGTTCATAACCCCAGGTCTGCGCCCACTCCCGTGCGACGGGGTATTCTTCATCTTCGGCAAACAGCAGGCCGGAGCGTATCCACTGCGGGTCGACGCCGGTTTCTTCGCGCAGGGTTGCGCACAAGGCCGGGTAATGTTGCTGGCTGTAACGGGCAAGCTGTGAAACGGCCGCCGGGTAGCGCCACGGATACAGCGGTGAAACGATGCCGCCTCCCGCCCACGTGGATTCACTGCCAAGCTCGCCTTGGTCAATGATCATGACCTTGAGGCCAGCTTCATGCAGGAAACGGGCGGTCAACATGCCCAGCAGGCCACCGCCGACAATAATTGCGTCTTTCATTCGACATCTCAGCAACAGGGGGCTTAAAGTATACGGAGACGTAGCGGGGGCATCCAGCCATGGCGCGCCATATCACTGGAAAATCCTGGGTCGTACCGGTTCTGTCAGCTTTTAGCGTAGGGTTGCGGTGACATCACCAATCATGTCAATCAAATGCTTGGAAGAGATGACGCCGATCACCGCATCCTGGTCAGCGTTTCCGCTTCTGCTGATCAGTGCGATGTCCCGTTTCTCCTGGTAAAACTGCGCAATGGCCGCCGTCAGGGTCGTGCCTGGACGCAGGATGACGAAACGCTTTTTCTTCAGGGATTGCACCGGAACTTCGTGGTCAAGGTGGCTGCTGTGCAAGTCCACCACGCCGACCACTTTGCCGCCGTCGGTGATGCAGGCGAAATCCTTGTCGCTAGCGGTCATGTCCTGTTCTGACAAAAGACAATATTGCGGGTGGCCACATCGTTGATCACGACATGTGAACCCAGGTCGGCAACCAGCTCTTCGGGGATCATTTGCCCGCGCCGGTTCAGCTTCAGGGTGTAAATATCGCCCTTCATAAAATGGCGGCGCAATGCATAAGCGACGCTGACCGCAGTCATGATGGGCAGGATGGCGTTATAGTCCCGCGTCATTTCGTAGACGATGATGGCGGCGGTCAGCGGGGCGCTGGTCGTGCCTGACACCATGGCGGCCATGCCCGTCACGACAAACACGACCGGATTGATGCCGCTGTCCGGGAACAGCAGGATGGCAAGGTTCCCAAACAAAGCCCCCAGCACCGCGCCCAGGAACAGGGACGGTGAAAAGACGCCGCCGGAGCCGCCGGAACCGATGGTCAGGCCGGTGGCCAGCACTTTCGCCGCCAATAGGAACAGCAGGAAGCCAGGATGGCTGATGACGTTGGTCAGTGTGTCCTGGATCGTGGCGTAACCAACCCCTTGCACGTAATAGTGGCCGAATTGGAGGTGCAGGCTGTAAAACATGACGCCCAGCAGCAAGGTGCCGATCATGTGCCGCACGTAAGCGTNTGACGGGGATTTTTCAAACAGGTCTTCCGCGAAATAGATGCTGCGGATGAAAACCATTGAAAACAGGCCGACAATAGCGCCCAGCGGGACGGCCAGCAGGGAAATCAGTATCCCTTTGCTGGTGTCGGNCCCAAACAGCGCAGGAATTGAAAACGCGGGTTCATCGCCAATCAGGTAATGCCCTACGTTGGCGGAAATGACCGCTGCGATGGCGACTGGGAGGACTGTCCTGCTGTTGATCGACACCAGCAGCAGTTCAATCGAAAACAGGATGCCGCCCAGCGGCGCGTTGAAAGTGGCGGCGATTCCGGAGCTGGCTCCGCAAGCGATCAGCAGGTTGCGCTGGCTGACGCTGACCTTGGNCCAGCCTGCCGACAAAGAGCTGAGGGCGGCGGAAATCTGGATAANTGNGCCTTCCCGCCCCAGCGAACCGCCGGTGCCGATAGTGATGGCGGAAGCCAGCGCCTTGACGATGCTGACATTACCCGGAATCAATCCGCGTTTATGATAAATGGCGCTCATCACTTCTGGCACGCCATGCCCTTTGGCCTCGGGAGCAAAGTTGCGGATGAGGAAAACGACAACCAAGCCGCCCAGGACAGGCGCAAAAATAATCATCCAACCCAGATAGGAGGCAGGCGTATGGATATTGGCGTCATATTGCGTGGACAACTGGCNCAGAAAGGCGGCGTTATGGATAACGGCGATGAGGAGACGGAACAGCCATGAAAAAATACCGGCGAGGACGCCAATAGCGATGGCAATAAGGCAAAGAGCGCCTAGGCTTCTTGATATCAGCTTTGAATTGTCCAACGATTTACCTCAGTGTTCACGAAATCAGGTGCTCTGTTGGAGGAGGTTCTTCAGCCTTCTTTAGCCGCCCTGAGGCGGCTCACCATAACACAGGACAGCGGCGATTTCGAGGCGGGGTCGGCGGCATGTCTTATTGGGGGTGTGTTCGCCCAGTAATGGGCTGTCATGGGCGGAGAGGTAAGCGTCATCAATGGTTTGGCTAATGCGTTGGACGCAACTACGGCAGTCGCCTGAGCGACAGTGGCCAGCCAGGACGCCGAATGTCGCCCAGCCGCCGAGGGATTGGAAACCTGTCTGGGTTTCCGCCATGCGGATGAATTTGCCTTGCCGGAAATAATGCAGGCAGGGGATGCTGCGAAACGGGTCTGGAAAGCCTGATTCTTGGTCAATGGCTTCCTTCAGGATCACGTTGGCCAACTCCCAGTTGCGCAGGGCGCACAGGCNCACCGCCAGCAGGCGGGAACAGGTGGCGTCAAAGGCGCTGCTTTGGCGGGCGGTCTGGATTTCGACTTCGGTGATTTCCGTATCCCNCCGGTACTGGCATTCCAGCGCAAAGACGCAATNGGCCAGCGCATTGTCCGGGTTCAGCTCCAGGGCTTGCAGGCACAATTGCCGCCATCTGCCGAGCACGCCCGCCTTGCCGGGGACATTCAGCAGCAACGCATACAGGCAGAGGATGGCGAAGTGCAGATAGGCCAGTGCGTCATCGTGGTAAAGCTGGGTGCGTTCTTCGCAGGCTTGCAGGAACGCTTGGAAGCTGTTGCGGGAAAGGTCTTCCTGCACGAAATGGATATGGGCGGCCAGCACCCGGTAGTGGGCGGGAATGGTTGCCTGCCCGCGCCAGTAGCGGCTCCAGTAAGCCAGCGCCACGCCTTGGTTGAGGCTGAAGGCTTCCTGCACCAGGTGTGAGTAAATCCTGTCCAATTGTTTGGGGGAGTAAAGCAGGGGCAGCTCAAAGTCGCTGAACCAGACGGTCTCCCCAGTCCTGGCGTGCAACAGCGTTTGCCTGACGGTGAAGTTGCGGCCATCCTTCTGGACTGAGGAGCGTAGGATAAATTCAGCGCGATGCTGCACGCGGGCGTATTCCAGTTCATCCAGGCCTATAGGCAAAGAGGCGTGGTCTGCCAGCGCAATCCGCACCTCATGCAGGCGCCCCAGCGCCACCGGCAGGCCAGAAATCAGGTTGTAAACCAAATTGCGGGTGGCGTTGTCTGGGATTCCGGCAGGGTCTTGGCAGCTGATATAGATGCGTGGCCNCACGGACTGGATGCTTTGACATCCAGTTCCGGCAATGGCTCCTGCCGCTGATGTTTGGGNTTGTGTCACCAACACCTTGAAAACAGGCTCGTAACTGCCCACCGGCAACTGGATATGCAGCGTGCNTGCCCCGGCCTCGGTGGCGTAGTATTCTTCCAGCAGCTTGCNGGTCCGGCCTGCTTCTACCCGCACGGCAGGGTTTTCAGTGGGGCAGTAATCGGTGGAACGCCCCAATGCTTCAACCGCGATGCCATATTGGGTGATTTTGTCCCCTCTTCCAGCCAATTTCTCGGCAATAATATAGGCCAAAAAATTGCTTGCTTGTTNTTTGTTCTCAAATATTCGGCTGGTAAGCAGCCGTTTTAGCTCCAGACGGATATTATCCTTATCAACCATACTGTGTGCTTGTCGTTGAATGGACGTGTAATAGGGGTAACCACAGGTCTTTGTCAAGCCCAAATCCGGCCGGTTGGCAGAGAGCGTGTAACGGGTCTATGCACGAATTTTCATAAAATAAAAATATGGTGACGTTCCTGTCTGAGTGTAAATCCCTATTGCAAGCTACTATACCGTAATATATTTTTGAACAAGTCTTAATCAGAATTATTTTAGGATGGTTAATAAGCAAATCTTCTTGGTGATTTTGTTCATGTTACTGGTAACGTTATGATTTTACTTTGACGTTTAAAATGGGGGCTAAAATGTCTACCCTGTCAGTTGAGGGGCTTTTATTATCATGGAACAAGCAACCACTATTGCGGGTTACCGAATTCTTGGCGAGCGTTATGCCTTACAGGAATGTTTGGCTGTGTCCGCTGTCGGCAAGGTATACCGCGGGCTTGACCTGGCAAATGTCAATGCTTGCGGGGTTGATGCGCGTATTATGGTGCATATGTTTTCTGCAACCGCTTTGTCTTTATCGCCCGAAGAAATTTTCCGGCAAGTGCACGACGCCTGTCGGCGGGTGGCGGCTGATTGGGTCATGGCGCCACGTTCCTGGGGGCAGGAAGACGATGTCTGTTATTTTGTCTTGGATATTCCTCGGCAATGCAGTACCGGCGGGTTGACAAGCTGTGCAGTGGCTAAGGCGCAACACTAGGCCGCCAGATCGAGCGGCGGCTGCGTCCCTTGGTCAGGAAGGGCTACCTTGGCAAACGGACTGACCCAGCATTGCTGGCATGTTCTGCGAAGGACGGCGTTTATCTGCTGGGCACGGCGTTTTCACCCGCCATCAGGGCTTTGCAGAAAGAAACTGGGCGCACCCAGGAAAGCCGCAACCCTGCCCATATCATGTCGGCGGGTCTGGGGTTGTTGACGGCTATCAGCGCCATCGCCAGCAGTTATTTGATTGAGCCGAAACATACGGTTGCACCATCGGTTACGGCGGAGGTTTGCCCGCCGCCGGTTTCCAGGACGAAAATTGAGTATTTGGCACCCGTGGAGCCAGTGATATTGCCATTGGCGATGACGGCTTCATTGGCGATCCCGGATGCAGCAAGCAGCTCCCTATTGTCGCGGGATAGGGTTGGCCTCAAAAGTGAGGAAAAGGTTACAACAGCCGCAGTTGAAAGCCACAAGGCGGCAGTGGCGGTGGAGCCGCCGCAGCGCCGTGCCGTTGAGCGCCATCCGGTTGGGCAGCGGGCACAGCCATCGCATCCTGCCCCCATCCCCGCCAGTGGCGGCGGTGGCAAAGCCGGAACCCATGCAATCGCTTGGCATTGCGGATTTGGTGCAGTTGAGCAACGCTGCCGTTGCGGAAGGCCGGTTTGGCGATGGCAGGGATGGGGCGCTCCATTATATCCGCCTGTTGCGGGAACAGGCCGGCTGCACCCGCAGATCAAGCATGTCGGCAATTCAGTGGTTTCCCATTACCACGAGTTGGCGAGAACGGCTTTGAAGGCTGGCGATATTGCCCAGGCGCAGCGCTATCTGGCGACCGCGCTTCCCCTCATCCAGGAGTTTAACTTGCCCCATTTCAACGCTGCGCAAGCGGTGTTGGAACAGAAGGCGGCGCAATTGCAGTAAGCAGCAAATCGATACTTTTAATCGTCAAGGAGAATGTCAATATGGTAACACCCCAGATAATCAACCAGTTTGCAAGCAGTCTGCAAAGGCGTATGCCCGATATTGAGAACATACACATCATGACGGTGGATGGTTTGTCCCTGTACGCAGCCAGCGATACGCCGTTGACGGACACTGTGTCGGCGCTGTCCGCATTGCTGTACAGTGCCGCCAGCAACCTGGCCGGTTTTTACGGGCGGGCGCATCCCCANGGCATGATCATTTGCATGAAGGATTTCGCCTACATCATCACCCAGCTTAACGCCGAGTGCGTTATTGGTTTCCAGGTGTCAATCCGGGCAGGGACGGTACAGACCTTGCATGCGGTATGTGACTACATTGAAACCAACAGCGGACAGTTAAGCGTCGCATATTGACCAAGCAAGAGGGGTCATCAAATGGATTTGCCAACTATAACAAAAACACTTATGAGTAGAGTCCCCGCGGGGATGATACCAACAGCAGAAGATGGCGCACTGATTCGCCGTCATCANGAGTTTTTCAAGCAACATACGAATGAGATCCTGACAGGTTTCTACGATGTTGCGTTGAGTGACGCCGCCACGCGTGAGTATATCAGCGAGAGTGAACGCGCCATGCGGGAGAGCACCCTGCGCGGATGGTATGAAGTCAGCATNACTGGCCAGTTTGACGAGCACTACTGGAAATGGCAGGTGCTGGTGGGAATTGTGCATGTCAAACACAATATCCCCAACGCCGCCATGCTGGGCATGTGNGGGTGGATGGTCAATTTCCTCCAGCAGCGCCTGCTGGCGGAATTGCCGGTTGAGGAGGCGCTGGCGGTGCTCCGNGTCTTGCAGAAACTGCAAACCACCGTTTGCGCCTTAGTGGTGGAAAGCTTCATCCTGACGCAACAGGAGGCGATCAAACAGGCTTCGGGTTTNAAGGCTACCATTATGGAGCGTTTCATCCAGATTGAGATCAACAACCTGCTCAAGCAGGGGCGCCCATCTGACGTATGCGGAGGATGTGGCGGCCTGACCGCCTGCCTTCAACCCCACCCCTGAAACCGGGGTGGGGGTAGGTGCGGTGTGCTGGTTTACTTTTCCAACTGCGTCACATCACGCACCGCGCCACGCGCAGCAGAAGTCGTCATCGCCGCATAAGCCTTCAGCGCCGGGCTAACCACCCGATCCCGATTGACCGGCTTCCACGCGGCACTGCCTCTGGCATCCATCGCTTCCCGGCGTGCTGCCAGCTCGGCGTCAGCCACACGCACATTGATGCTGCGGTTGGGGATGTCGATGTCGATCATGTCGCCTTCTTCCACCAGACCGATCGCACCACCTTCCGCCGCTTCCGGGGATACATGGCCAATGGAGAGGCCGGAGGTGCCGCCGGAGAAGCGTCCATCCGTAATCAGCGCACAGGCTTTACCCAGCCCCTTGGATTTGATGTAGGAAGTCGGGTAGAGCATTTCCTGCATGCCGGGCCACCGCGCGCCTTCGTAGCGGATCAGCACGATGTCGCCTGCGGAAACCTTGTCACCGAGGATGCCTTCCACCGCTGCATCCTGCGATTCGAAAATGCGTACCGAGCCGGAGAATTTGAGGATGCTGTCATCCACCCCGGCGGTTTTGACCACGCAACCATCCAGCGCGATATTGCCGAACAATACGGCGAGGCCGCCTTCGGTGCTGTAAGCGTGCTTAAGGTCGCGGATACAACCTTTTTCACGGTCAATATCCAGCGTCTCCCAACGCTTGTCCTGACTGAACGCCACTTGCGTCGGCACATTGCNCCTACCGGCGCGGAAGAAATTCAGGCGCTTTTCGTCGGTGGTCAGACGTACATCCCACAACGATAGTGCTTCCGCCATATTGGTGGCGTGCACGGTGCCGACTTCGCGATTGAGCAAACCGGCACGATCCAGCTCACCCAGGATGCCGATGACCCCGCCCGCACGGTGCACGTCTTCCATGTGGTAAAGCTGGGTGGAAGGCGCGACCTTGCACAATTGCGGCACTTTACGGCTGAGGCGGTCGATGTCGCTCATGGTGAAATTCACACCCGCTTCCTGCGCGGCTGCCAGCAAATGCAGGATCGTGTTGGTGGAGCCACCCATGGCAATATCCAGGCTCATCGCGTTTTCAAATGCAGCGAAACTGGCGATGGAACGCGGCAGCACGGAATCATCATCATGCTCGTAATAACGTTTCGCCAGGCTCAATAATGCGCCCGGCTTCCGGAACAGGCGTTTGCGGTCGGCATGTGTTGCCAGGGTGGAACCGTTGCCCGGCAAACTCAAACCCAGCGCTTCGGTCAGGCAGTTCATCGAGTTGGCGGTGAACATGCCGGAGCAGGAACCGCAAGTCGGGCAAGCGGAACGTTCCATAATCGCCACATCTTCGTCGCTTTCCTTGGGGTTGGCGGCGGAAACCATCGCATCGATCAGGTCCAGGTGCACTTCCTTGCCGTGAATGATTGCCTTGCCGGATTCCATCGGNNCGCCGGACACGAAGATGGTCGGAATGTTCAGGCGCATCGCCGCGTTCAGCATCCCCGGTGTGATCTTGTCGCAATTGGAAATGCACACCAGCGCGTCAGCGCAATGCGCATTGACCATGTATTCCACCGCATCGGCGATCAGCTCGCGCGACGGCAGGGAATACAGCATCCCGCCGTGNNGCATCGCAATCCCGTCATCAATGGCAATGGTGTTGAATTCCTTGGCCACGCCCCCGGCTGCTTCCACTTCGCGCGCCACCAGTTGCCCCAGGTCTTTCAGGTGCACGTGCCCCGGCACGAACTGGGTGAACGAGTTGGCGATGGCAATGATCGGTTTCTGAANATCCTCTTCCTTCATGCCGGTGGCACGCCACAAAGCGCGTGCGCCAGCCATGTTGCGGCCTGCGGTCGAGGTGCGGGAACGGTATGCGGGCATGGTGAGCTCCTGAACGAAAGGTCTTGGCAAAACGGCATTCTAACGCCAGATCAACGGTGCGTCATATGCCGTTACGCTTTTTATGCCCATGCCATGCCTAGTGGGCTTCATCCCAGTTGTCGCCGACGCCGCTGTCCACCACCAGCGGAACATCCAGGCTGGCGGCCTGGGNCATCAGTTCAGTGACCTGCGCCCGCACCGTCTCCAGTTCGCTTTCCGGCGCTTCAAACACCAGTTCGTCATGCACCTGCATGATCATGCGGGTCTGTAGGCCGCTGGCGCGCAGCCACGCATCCACCGCGATCATCGCCCGCTTGATGATGTCGGCGGCACTGCCCTGCATCGGCGCGTTGATGGCGGTGCGTTCCGCATACTGGCGGGTGGCGGCGTTCTTTGACTTGATGTCGGGCAGGAACAGGCGGCGGCCAAACAGCGTTTCGACGAAACCTTGCGCATGCGCCTGCTCGCGGGTGTCGTCCATGTAACGCCTGACGCCGGGGTAGCGGGCGAAATACAGGTCGACGTAGGCTTGCGCATCCTTGCGGTCGACACCGAGCTGGCGGGCGAGGCCGAATGCCGACATGCCGTAAATCAGGCCGAAATTGATCGCTTTGGCGGCGCGGCGCTGGTCGTTGCTGACCGCTTCCAGCGGCAGGCCGAACACTTCCGCTGCGGTGGCGCGATGCACGTCCTTGCCGTTGGCGAAAGCCTCCAGCAGACCCCGGTCGCCGGACAGGTGCGCCATGATGCGCAGTTCGATCTGCGAATAGTCCGCCGCCAGCAGCTTGCAGCCCGGCTCCGCAATGAACGCCTGACGGATGCGCCGCCCTTCCTCATTGCGCACCGGAATGTTCTGCAAATTCGGTTCGGTGGAGGAAAGCCGCCCGGTTGACGCCACCGCCTGATGGTAGGAGGTGTGCACGCGCCCGGTGCGTGGGTTGACCTGTTCCGGCAGCCGGTCGGTGTAGGTGGATTTCAGCTTCGCCAGACCACGGTGTTCGAGGATCAGGGTCGGCAGCTCATGCCCCATGGCGGAAAGCTCTTCCAGCACGTCTTCCGCCGTGGAGGGCTGCCCCTTGGGCGTTTTGCGCAAGACCGGTAGGCNCAGCTTGTCGAAAAAGATTTCCTGTATCTGCTTGGNGGAGGCGAGGTTGAATTCCTGCCCGGCGACGGCGTAAGCCTGCCCCATCACCGTCTGCATGTGCGCCTCCAGCTCCCGGCTTTGCTGCGCCAGCTTGTTGGCGTCAACCTTCACGCCATTGCGCTCCATGTTGGAAAGCACGCTCACCAGCGGCACTTCCACCTCCTCATACAGCTTGCGCTGGCCATCGANGGCCAGCAGTTGCGGCCAGAAATGCCGGTGCAGCTGCAAGGTCATGTCGGCGTCTTCGGCAGCGTAGGGCGTGGCCTGCTCCAGCGCAATCTGGTTGAAAGTGAGCTGGTTTTTGCCCTTGCCCGCGATGTCTTCGAAATGGATGGTAGTGTGGTGGAGGTATTTTTCGCACAAGGTGTCCATGTCGTGCCGGTTGGCGGTGGCGTCCAGCACGTAGGATTCCAGCATGGTGTCGTGGGCGATGCCGCGCAGTTCGATGCCGTGGTTGAGCAACACGCTGCGGTCGTATTTCAGGTTCTGGCCGATCTTGCGCACGGCGGGGTCTTCCAGCAGCGGCTTGAGCCGGGCAAGGGTGGTTTCACGGTTGAGCAGCTCCGGGACGCCAAGGTAATCATGCGCCAGCGGCAAATAGGCGGCCTCCCCTGGCTGGATGGCGAACGACACGCCGACAATTTCAGCGTCCATGTAACTGAGGCTGGTGGTTTCGGTGTCGAAGGCGAATTCACCGGCGGTTTGCAGGCGCTGGAGCCAGGCATCGAAATCGTCCTGGGTGAGGATGGCGGAATACCNCCCGGGGCTGCTGGTCGCGCCTTNCTGGTCCTTCACCCCTTGCGNGGGAAGGCTAGGATGGGGGTAACAGCAAAGCTGTCNCAACGCCGCCAACCGCGTCCGGAACTCATACCGCGCATACAATTCCCGCAGCTTGTCCTCGTCCGGTGGCGCAAACGCCAGTGTTTCCGGCGAGCAATCCAGCGCCACGTCGCATTTGATGGTCACCAGTTCGTAGGAAAGCGGCAGATGCGCCAGCGCCTCGCGCAGGTTGTCGCCGATTTTGCCCTTGAACTCATCGGCACGCGCCATGATGGTGTCCAGCGAGCCGTATTCCGCCAGCCATTTGACCGCCGTCTTGGNGCCGACCTTGTTCACGCCCGGCACGTTGTCCACGGTGTCGCCGATCAGAGCCAGGTAATCGCGGATACGCTCCGGTGCCACGCCGAACTTTTCCACCACGCCCGCCGGGTCGGAATACAGCCCGCTCATGGTGTTGATCAGGTGCACGCGCCCGTCCACCAGTTGCGCCATGTCCTTGTCGCCGGTGGAGATGATCACCTTGCCAGCATATTCTTTCGCCAGCGTGCCGATCACGTCATCGGCTTCCACATCCGGGATGATCAGCAGCGGATAACCCTGCGCACGGATAATCGCCAGCAACGGTTCGATCTGGCAACGCAACTCCTCCGGCATCGGCGGGCGGTTGGCCTTGTATTCGGGATACAGGTCGTCGCGGAAGGTTTTGCCCGGCGCATCGAACACCACCGCCATGTGTTCCGGATCGTAATCCTTGCGCAGCTTGTCGAGCATGTTGAGCACGCCGTGCATGGCGCCGGTGGGTTCGCCGTGTGAGTTGGTCAGCGGCGGCAGGGCGTGGAAGGCGCGGAACAGGTAGGAGGAGCCGTCGACAAGGACAAGCGGTTTGGCATCATTATTGGGCATGGGGCTGGCCGGAAAACTAAAAACCTGAGTATAGCGGTTTCCGCCGGGTCGCCCTACTCCCGGAACTGTCCGCGCTCCAGCCCGTATTTTTTCATCTTGTCGGCCAGCGTCTTGCGCGGCATNNTCAACGCCGTCATCACCGCGCGGGTATTGCCCTGGTGGCGGTTGAGCGCCTGCACGATCAGGGTTTTCTCGAAACAGGCCACCTGTTCGGCCAGCGACAGCCCTTCCAGCCTTTCATCGGAATGCATCAGCGCCGNCCGGTCGAAGTCATAGGCTTCGCCCAGCAGCACGTAGCGTTCGGCGATATTGCGCAGTTCGCGGATATTGCCCGGCCAGTCATGCCCCATCAGCACATGCAGCGNCCGGTCACTGAGCGGCGGCACTTCGGTTTCACAGCGNNCCGCCGCCACCAGCACGAAATGTTGGAACAGCAGCGGGATGTCTTCGCGCCGCGCCCGTAACGGCGGGATTTCCAGCGTCACCACATTCAGCCGGTAATACAGGTCGAGGCGGAATTCCTCACGCTCCGCCGCCTCCTTCAGGTTGGTCTTGCTGGCGGCGATCACACGGATGTCGAGCGGGACTGGCCGGTTGGAGCCGAGGCGTTCGATGCTGCGTTCCTGCAATACCCGCAGCAGGGGAGCCTGGGTGGAAAGCGGCATGCCTTCGATTTCATCCANGAACAGGGTGCCGCCGTTGGCGTGTTCAAACTTGCCGATGCGTTTGCCCTTGGCACCGGTGAACGCGCCAGCCTCATGCCCGAACAGCTCGCTGTCGAGCAGGCTGGCGGGGATGGCGGCGCAATTGATCGCCACGTAATTGTGGTCGCGGCGCTTGCTCTGTTCGTGCAGGGAGCGCGCCACCAATTCCTTGCCGGTGCCGGTTTCGCCCATGACCAGCACATCGGCGTTGACGCTGGCGATGCGGGTGATCATTTTGCGCAGGGTGATGATGGCGGGCGTCTGGCCGATAATGCGCGGCTCGGGGCGGGTCTGGTTCGCCAGCGCTTCCTTGAGGGCGCGGTTTTCCAGCGTCAGGCGGCGCTTTTCACTGGCGCGCTTGACCACCTCGGCCAGATGGGCGACCACGAACGGTTTTTCCAGCAGGTCATAGCCGCCTTTGCGGATGGCGTTGACCGCTGTCGCCACATCGGCGTGGCCGCTGATTAGGATGACCGGCAGGTCGCGGTCAATTTTCAGGATCTGCTGAAGGAATTTCAGCCCGTCCATCCCCGGCATGCGGATGTCGGAAATGACCACGCCCTCGAATTCAGGGGTGATTTNTTGCAGGGCGGCGGTGGCGTTTGGAAAGGTTTCCACCTCATAACCGGCCAGCAGCAGCGATTGCGCGGTGGCGTCACGCACAGCTTTTTCGTCGTCGACCAGGATGACATGGGGGCTGTCATGGCGGGTTTCCGTTGGCGGATGGCAGGCTGAGGGTAAAGACGGCACCACCTTCCGGCGCATTGCCTACGCTCAGGTCGCCGTGCATGTCGCGGGCGAGGCGGTAGGAAATCGACAGCCCCAGCCCTAGCCCTTTGCCGATGGTTTTGGTGGTGAAAAAGGCTTCGAACACATGTGGCAGGGCTTGCCGACTGATGCCGCCGTTGTCACGCACGGTGACGCAGACTTGCCCATCAGTTGGTTGCAGGGTAATCCAGATCCGTTGGTCAGTTTGTTCCTGCACGGCTTCGGCGGCGTTGCTCAACAGGTTGACCAGTATCTGCTCCAGCCATACCAGGTCGGCCTGCACGAAGCGGGCGTTTTCCACCCGTTGCTGCTCCAGCAAAAGGTCGGTTTGCGCCAGTTTGGGCTGCACGATGCTGAGGGCGGAATCCAGCGCCCGGTGCAGGTCGCAGGTTTCAATCCGGCCAGGGCTTTTGCGGGAAAAGGTTTTGAGCTGGCGGGTGATCGCCGCCATGCGTTCGGTCAGGCCGATAATCTCCGTGAGGTTGTTGCGGGCGATGTCGGGTTTGCCGATGTCCAGGAACTGGGTGGCGTTGTCGGCATAGGCGCGGATCGCGGTCAGCGGGTTGTTGAGTTCGTGGTTGATGCCAGCGGAAAGTTGCCCGAGCGCGGCCATTTTCGCCGCTTGCACCAGTTCTTTCTGGGTATGGCGCAATTCACGGGTGCGCTCCTCCACCTTGGCCTCCAGTTCCTCGCGGGCTTCCTGCTCGTATTCACGGCGTTGGCGCTGGTTTTTCCACAGCAGGTAGAGCAGCAACAGGGTCAGCGCCAACATGAAGGCAGTCAACAGCAAGGTCAGGACGACGCTGCGGGCAATGCTGCTGGCGTCATTAAGGACGTAGACTGTCCAGCCAGCTGATGCCATGACCAAGCGCTGTACCAGATACTCCCGGACGCCGTCACTGGCGTGCTGGCTGGTGGCGGCAGGGTCAAGCCGCAGGTTGCTCAGGGGTTGGATCCGCAGGTCGGCGTAACGGTGATTTTTCCGTAGGCTGGCCAACACAGCTGGGGACAGCGTTTGCAGGGAGCGTAGCCGCCATGCCGGATTGCTGGATAAGAACACCACGCCTTCCGGGTCGGTGACGATGCAATGCGCGGAATGCCATTGCCAGTTGGCCTCATGCAGGGAAATGTTGATTTTGACGGTCATGACGCCAGTGATTGTGCCAGTGTTGTTTCTGACCGGGAGGCAAGGTAGTAGCCACGTTCGCCGGAGGTGGTCCCCAGTGCGTAATAGCGCCCCAACCGCCCTTGCATGGCTTGCTGAAAGTAAGGGCGGAAGGAAAAGTCCTTGCCGATGAAGGAAGCTTCCCTTGATCCCAGTTGCTGGCGGCGATGGTCAGCCCATCCGGGCGCAGCAGGTAAATGTCGGAAGCGCCGGTGATGCGGTTGGCTTTCTCCAGCATTTGGTTGAGGCGCGCCGCCAATGCCGAACCCACTTGTGGGGTTGCAGCAGCAACTGCACATCAGGGTTTTCCGCCAGCAGGCCGGGGAGGTAGGCGTACTTGGCCAGTTCCGCCTCCAGTTGCGCGGCCACTTGTTGTGTCAGGGCGTCGGTTTCTTGTTGGAGGCGCTGTTCTGCATTTTGCCGGACAGCATAGTAAACCGTCAGTAAGGTGATGCCACTGAACAGCAGCGCCAGCCATACCGCCAGCCTGCCATTACTGGCGGTCGGCGGCTCCGGGTAATGGCGCGCTCGCCTAATCCAGCACCTCGATCATGACCTTGGCGGTGCCGGTGGCCACCATGCCGATTTCTTTCGCCGCCGCTTTGGAAAGGTCGATCATGCGCCCGTGCTTGCTGAAACCGCCACGGTCGTTGACTTTCACTTCAACCGCTTTCTGGTTGCGCAGGTTGGTGACGCGAATCCGGCAGCCAAATGGCAGGCTGCCATGGGCGCAGGTCATTTTCCCTTGGTCAAAACGTTCGCCACTGGCAGTCCGTTGCCCGTCGAATTTATCGCTGTAGAAGGAAGCGGTGCCGACTTGATGCGGGGTGTCGCTGTCTGTGCGGGCGGCGGCTTGGCGGACTTGAGGTTGGGATGCGGGTCGCTGCTGGGGGATGGGGGCAGGCCTTGTCGGGAAAGTGCCATTGGGGAAGGCATGGCTGAAACAGGAGCGGGCTGGATTTGCTGTTGCGGGACNGGCATGTTTGCCAGCGACAGAATGCGGTATTTCGTAATAAGCCTGTCTGGGTTCTTGGGAGGGTGCCCAGACTGCGCCGGACAGGTTATCAGTTGAAGTCGTGGAGGCTTGCCGGGGGAGGGTTTTATTTCTGTTGCTGGAGGATTTTCTGGATACCCGGCTTTTCTTCAGCAGGGATTTGGTGTGGGAAGCCTTTTTACTGACTCGCTTGCCAGCTTTTTTGGCTATTGCCGTTTTGCTGACTGTCCGTTCCTTAGCGGCGGCGGCGACTGGCATACTGAAGGTTGCGGCTAGGGCGAGGGCGATTACGCCAGCCCCGATACGCCGCGCACAATATGACAGACTGCTCGATCCGGATGTTTTCATTTTTGTGGTCTCCATCTACTCACTTGCGTCAGTCGCCAAGAATAGCATGCCCCCAGCGAATGTAAACCCCAGCCATGATCTTGTTCCGTCAGGAAAATTTGCAAATTATGCAGAACTTTTGTAGGCGATTAAGCATCTATTTATGCAGGGCGTGAAAGACTTATCAGCCCATAGGGCTTACAATACTTGATTTTTACCCATCCACTGAATGGATGGGGCGTTAGAATCTAAATTCATTACACGGAAACACGAAAACGGGGAAACCGACACCATGCGGATCTTGCAGATTGGCTCAATACTTTTTCTGTCTTTTTCGATAGTTGCTTGTAGCAGCCAAAGCGTGCAGCCTGGCGCGACAGCATACGCCAGCACCCACCCGCAAACTGAACTGTTTGGNGAGGCATCACCGCCTGCGCCTGTTTATCAGCCGCAGGAGCCGCGGCTGGAACAAAGGCAAAGCGATGCGCTTGTTAGCCAGCCTGACAGCAGCCAGTCCATTGCTCAGGTCAAACCTGCCCGCCTCTCTTCCGCAGGCGGGGACAAAACTTACCGGGGTGCTGGCAAATTAAACCGTCTGCCTGATGCAATTGCCTCCGCTTTGCGGCTGCGCGGTCTGCCGGAACAGAATCTGGGCGCTTATGTCCGCCCCGCCAATGGCGGCCAGCCGTTATTGGTGGCGTATGCTGACACCCCCAGGAACCCAGCCTCCACCATGAAGTTGGTGACCAGTTATTCCGCGCTGGGCGTGCTNGGGCCGACCTATCGCTGGCCGACTGAAATTTACACTGCTGGCAATGTGATGGGCGACACCTTGCAGGGCGATGTTTTCATCAAGGGTTACGGTGACCCGGCGTTTCATGAAGGGGACTTCCGCCAACTGCTGCAAGCCTTGCGTGCCCGGGGCATCCGTAATATCACGGGCAATTTTGTCGTCGACAAAACCTATTTCAATGTCCCCTACCAACCCTCCATCGATGGTAAAGAGGGTGCCGATTACAACGCCCAGCCGGAAGCTTTGCTGTATAACGAACGCGGCAGCTGCTATGAAATCCGCAATCAAGCCGGGCAAATCCAGCGCATGTGCCCCATTGCCCCACGCAACGGCAATGACCTGAACGCCAACTTGTTTGGCTCTTTCTGGAAAATCTGGGTNGGGGAAATGAGCGGCAGGCTGAACGGCGGCTTGCAGGTNGGGCCGGTAGCTTCAGGTGCGCAATTGGTCAACACCCACTATTCCGCGCCGTTGCGTGACATCATTGTGGAAATCAACAAGGAGAGCAACAACGTCATGGCGCGTCAGTTGTTGCTGTCCATNGGGGCCAAGCAGTTTGGCGCGCCCGGCACCACCCAGAAGGGTGCGGGGGCAGTCGGGCAATGGCTGGAAAGCCGTGGGCTGCGCTTTTCCAACTTGAAGATTGAAAATGGTTCTGGCCTTAGCCGGGTGGAACGCATTTCTGCCCGTGAAATGGGTGAAATGCTGGTGGACGTCTACAACAGCCCATACCGTGATGACCTGATGCGCTCCATGGCGATCTTGGGTGTGGACGGCACGGTGAAAGGCCGTCTGAAAAATCTGGCCGGACGCGGCAAGTTCAAGACTGGCACCTTGCGTGATGTGCGTGCGTTGGCGGGGTATCTGACCGCGGCAAATGGCCAGACCTATGTTATTGCACTGCTGCATAATGACGCCAATATCCGCGCCAGTGCCAAAGAAGTGCACAACGATTTGGTGGAATGGGTGTACTACGGCAGCCAGAACAATTACGCCAGCGCGCAATAGCCGTTTGGCCGTCAATGGTTTGATTGGGGAATGCGCCAGGTTTTCTGGCGCATAAATCATCGTCCGCTAATGAAATGCGGAAAAATCCGCGTCATCCTGACCCTTGGGCACCTCCCTCGCATGGAAAATAATATCGGGTCAGAGCGCATCCACCACTACCAGACACAGCTCGATAGTGGCGATTTTTTATTAGATATACTTATAGTGAAAGCGTGATCCCTACGCCAACGAACAATACCCAGCCAAACATGCCCATAATCTCCTGAACAGGAATTTCCAGAATGGTCATTTGATAGAATACAAGGATCATGAGCACTGGCAGTGCATTGTCCATTGCCTCAAGGACAGAGCTGCACACACTGTTAAACATCTTAATCATAATTTTATAGCCCTTTGGAAGGCGTTTTCATTAAATATCCATTAGTAATATTAATGGAAAAACGATATTAAGAACAGTGATGATGCTCACTTTCTATTCTTAATCGTTTCTTTTAACTGTCGCCGTCAACCATTTCCACTTATTATGGCTACTCCAGTTTGCTGAAGTTCATTATTAGAATAAATAAATCAGCTAAACTGGACAAACTAAAATATCTTATTGATAAGCATTAAATTTCTGCCCATAGATCATGCTCGTCCGCATGGGTTATGCGCACTTGCGCAAATTCGCCAATGGGCAGTTCCACGCCTTCGACAATCACTTGCCCGTCAATTTCCGGTGCATCGCGGTGACTGCGGGCAATGGTTTGCCCGTCTCCGGCTTCATCCACAAGAACCGTCATGGTCTGGCCAATCAGGCGGCTGAGTTTGGCGGCGCTGATCTCAGCCTGAACGTCCATGAACCGCTCCAGCCGTTCTTCCTTGACTGCCTCCGGAACGGCTCCGGCCAATTCGTTGGCTGCGGCGCNCTCAACTGCTGAATAAGCAAATGCGCCTACCCGGTCAAGTTCAGCTTCTTGCAGGAAATCCAGCAAGGTTTCAAAGTCCTCTTCGGTCTCACCAGGGAAGCCGACAATAAAGGTGCTGCGCACGGCAATGTCCGGGCAAGTTTCCCGCCAGTTTTGCAGGCGCTCCAGCACTTTTTCGGCATGGGCGGGGCGGCGCATGTCCTTCAGCACGCGTGGGCTGGCGTGTTGGAAGGGAATGTCCAGATACGGCAGGATTTTGCCCTCCGCCATCAACGGAATCAGGTTGTCGACGTGCGGGTAAGGGTAGACGTAGTGCAACCGCACCCATACACCCATTTCGCCCAAAGCTTCCGCCAGTTGCTGGGAATGGGTCTTGAGCGGACGCCCCCGCCAAAAGCCAGTGCGGTATTTGAGGTCGAGGCCATAGGCGCTGGTGTCTTGTGAAATCACCAGCAGTTCCTTCACCCCGGCATTCACCAGATTTTCCGCTTCCTGCAACACATCGCCTATCGGGCGGGAAGCGAGGTCGCCGCGCAAGGCGGGAATGATGCAGAAGGAACAGCGGTGGTTGCAGCCTTCGGAAATCTTCAGGTAAGCATAATGGCGCGGGGTCAGGCGCACGCCCTGGGGAGGAATCAAATCGGCATACGGGTCATGCAGCGGCGGCAGGTACGCATGCACCGATTGCATCACCGCTTCGTAGGCGTGNNCGCCGGTGACCGCCAACACATTCGGATAGGCGTCCAGCACCTTGTCGGCGTTGGCTCCTAGGCAGCCGGTGACGATCACCCTACCGTTTTCATCCAGCGCCTCGCCAATGGCGTCGAGGGATTCCTCCACGGCGGAATCGATAAAGCCGCAGGTGTTCACCACCACCAGGTCGGCGTCGTCATAACTGCCGCTGATTGTGTAGCCTTCGGCGCGTAATTGGGTCAGGATGCGCTCGGAATCCACCAGCGCCTTGGGGCAACCGAGACTGACGAAACCGACGCGGGGTTGAGATTGTTTCATGGCAGGAATGGGTAAGTGATTTTCGGGAGCCGCCAATCATAACTGATCGCTGCAAATTATGCTGCTTGTGTAGGTAAAATCGTTTCCCTACTACATCTTGTGTCTTGGCGGCAGTTGGCGGCTCCATACTTATGCACATTGGTCAGGTTTTTGGAAAACTGTTGCAGCGTGTCTACAACAAGATGGATGCTGAATCCAGTAAAAATTTTAAGTCAATGATTTTAAAATGAAAAATAGTGAACGTTTTTTAATCAAGTTGGTAAGAATCCTTGAAAAACAAGCCCTGCCGGGGCAATCCACAAAACTTTCCACATACTTATCCACAGGAATTGGGGATAACCCTATAACTGCATGATTCAGCAAGTATTAAGCCTGGCTATCTGATAGGGTTCCCGGTTTCCTGGTGGAAAGGATGGGATTAATGTGAATTTGTCAATAGCCTGGATCAGGTTCTCCACGGGAAACCGGCAAACTCTATCGAAAGGCATATACAGACCCCGCAGGCGTTTCGTTTAGAATGTTGCCGGATTGCGCATTTATGATTTCTGAGAGGAGAGTCTTCATATGTCTAAAAAGCACCCAGTTATCGCAGTTACAGGTTCATCCGGTGCGGGCACCACGTTTGTCAAACGGGCGTTTGAGCACATNTTTTACCGGGANAAAATAACCGCCGCTGTGATTGAAGGCGACAGTTTCCATGGCGTCACCCGCGCCGAATTTAAGCAGCGCGCGGCGATTGAACGTAATTTCAGCCANTTTCATCCTGGAGCCAATGATTTCCACGCGTTGGAGGCATTGTTCAGGAGCTATGGCGAAACCGGCACGGGCAAAAAGCGCTACTACCTGCACAACGACGGGGAAGCGGCTTTCCACTGCAAACGTTTGGCGGATGCTGGCGTGAGCTGCACGGCGGGTTCCGGCGAATTCACGCCTTGGGAAGACACGCCGGAAGGCACCGACATCCTGTTCTACGAAGGCCTGCATGGGCTGGTCAAGGACACTACGGCTGACCGGAAATACGGCGGCTACGATGTGGCGCAATACGTTGACCTTGGCGTCGGCGTGGTGCCGAGCATCAACCTGGAGTGGATCCAGAAAATTTCCCGCGACCATGCCGAACGTGGCTATTCGACGGAAGCGACGGTGGAAACCATCATGCGCCGGATGCCGGACTACATTAACCACATTACGCCGCAGTTCTCCCGCACCCATATCAACTTCCAGCGCGTGCCGACCGTGGACACGTCCAACCCATTCATCGCCCGCGATATTCCGACGCCGGATGAAAGCTTCGTCATTATCCGCTTTGCCGACCCGAAGCGTTTCAACATCGACTTCCCGTATCTGCTGGCGATGGTTCATGACTCGTTCATGTCGCGCCGCAACAGCATTGTCGTGCCGGGCGGCAAGATGGTGCTGGCGATGGAGCTGATCCTGAACCCGATCATTCATGACATGATTGAGGCGAAAAACAGCCTCTAAGCATTCTCGCCGGAGCGGCCGGTGGCCGCCCCGGCGATAGCCCCTGATTTACGGCAGCAACGCCTGCTGCAATGCGGCGCAACGCCAGTTGGCTTCCGCTGGCGTGTAAGGTTCCGGCGCGAACTTTCCCCACACCGGCGCAGGCCAGGCGGCATCAGTCTGAAAACGGGCGATGTGGTGCAGGTGCAATTGCGGCACCAGGTTTCCCAACGCCGCCAGATTTAGCTTGTCCGGCTGGAACAACGCCAGCAACACACGGCTGGCCTGGTCTGATTCCTCCCACAACTGTTGACGATCCGTTGCGCTCAACTCATGGATTTCACGGACGCCCGCCCGCCGTGGAACCAGGATCAGCCACGGATAACGGCTTTCATCCATCAGCAACACCCGGCACAGCGGCAGGTCGGCGACGAAGCGCGTGTCTTGCGCCAGTTGTGGATGCAACCCGAAACCCGCTTCGCTCATGATGCATCCGCCTGTATGGCCTTGAGGGTGTCAGGGCTGTATTCAAACGAATCGTAGAACAGTTGCGCTTCTGGCAAACCCTGGGCAAGGAACGCGGTTTTCGCCGCCTGCACCATGGGCGGNNCGCCGCTCAGATAGACATCGAAGCCAGACAGGTCTGGAAAATCGGTGGCGACCGCGCTATGCACCCAGCCAGTCCGGCCTTGCCAGGCGTCTTCCGTTTTGGGTTCGGACAGCACCGGCGTGTAAGTCAGTTGCGGCTGTTGCGCCGCCCACTGCCGCGCCAGAGCGTCCATGTACAGATCGGCTTTGGCGCGCACGCCCCAGTACAGGTGGACGGGTTTGTCCATGCCCTGCGCCATCATTTGCTCCAGCATCGCTTTCAGTGGCGCAAAGCCGGTGCCGCCGCCCATCAGGATCAGTGGGCGTTCGGATTCACGCAGGTAAAAGCTCCCTAATCTNNACTCGATGCGCAGCAGCGCCTTTTCCTTCATTTCGTTGAACACGTGGCCAGTGAAGTGACCGCCCGGCACATGCCGGACATGCAGTTCCGGGAACTGGTCGTTCATCGGCGCGTTCGCCAGCGAGAAGCCGCGCCGTTTGCCGTCCCGCAGCAGGATGTCGACATATTGCCCAGCGAGGAAGCGCATGCGTTCAGACGCTGGCAGTTTCAAGGTCAGCTCCATGACGTCGGTGGCTAGCTTGCGCATCTTTTCAACACGAACGGGCAGGACTTTGATTTCAATGTCCGGCTCCAGCCCCACTTGCGGGGCGTCGATGGNCCGGTCGCTTTGGGCGCAGGCCAGGCACAGCAAGGCTTTGCCGTTCGCCTGTTCCGCTGGTGACAAAGCTGGCGGTTCGCCATTCGGGTAAGCCACTTGCCCGCTGAGTATCGTTACCGCGCACGCACCGCACGCGCCGCCCCGACAGCCGTAAGGCAACGCGACCCCTTGCCGCAGCCCGGCCTCCAGCACCGGTTCGTTTGCTTCCGCCAAAAATGTATGCCCGGAAGGCTGTACTGTCACCTTGAAAGTCATAGTGTTTAGTGTTTCCTGTTGAGTCGTTGAATGCCGGATTTTAACGCGCGCTTCCGGCTTGTGCTATTCTCCGGATCTTTTCTTGCCAGACCTGTCGCTTCGGAGGATTTTCATGCGTATCGGAACCCCGCTTTCCCCTTCCGCCACCCGTGTCATGTTGCTTGGCAGCGGCGAACTTGGCAAGGAAGTGATCATCGCCCTGCAACGCCTGGGCGTGGAAGTGATCGCCGTCGACCGTTACGCCAACGCGCCGGGGCATCAGGTCGCGCACCGTTCCCACGCCATCAACATGGCAGACCCACAAGCCTTGCGTGCTCTCGTGGAGCAGGAACAGCCGCAGCTGATCGTGCCGGAAATCGAAGCCATCGCCACCGACGAACTGGCGCGCATCGAAGCGGACGGTTTGGCCGAAGTCATCCCCACCGCCCGTGCCACCCAATTGACCATGAACCGCGAAGGCATCCGCCGCCTGGCTGCTGAGGAATTGGGCTTGCCGACCTCGCGCTACCACTTCGCCTCCAGCCTGGCGGAAATGCAGGCCGCCGCCGATGACGTGGGCTACCCCTGTTTCGTCAAGCCGGTCATGTCCTCCTCCGGCAANGGCCAATCCAGACTCGATAGCGCCGATGACGTCAACGCCGCATGGGAATACGCCCTGTCCGCCGGGCGCGTCAACCACGGGCGGGTGATTGTAGAGGAATGCATCCATTTCGATTACGAAATCACCCTGCTGACCGTGCGCGCCCGCGGCGCGGATGGCGCAGTTGCCACCCATTTCTGCGCCCCTATCGGCCACCGTCAGGTCAAGGGCGATTACGTCGAAAGCTGGCAGCCCCAGCCCATGAGCGCGGCGGCNCTCGCCAAAGCGCAGGACATCGCCGCCAAAATCACCGGCAATCTTGGCGGGCGCGGCCTGTTCGGGGTGGAATTGTTTGTGCGCGGCGATGAGGTGTATTTCTCCGAAGTCAGCCCGCGCCCGCACGACACCGGCATGGCGACCATGGCGACCCAGTTCCAGAACGAATTCGAGCTGCATGCCCGCGCCATCCTCGGCCTGCCGGTTGATGCAAGCCTGCATTCCACCGGTGCCAGCGCGGTCATCTACGGTGGGATGGAAGCCGAAGGCATTGCGTTTGAAGGGCTGGCGCAGGCGCTGCAAGTGCCGGAGTCTGACATCCGTTTGTTCGGCAAGCCGGTTTCCTTCGAACGCCGCCGCATGGGCGTGGCGCTGGCGCGCGGCAAGGATACGGACGAAGCCCGCGAGCGCGCCGCCGAAGCCGCCCGCCGGGTCAAGCCGGTCGCCGGTTAATTCGCCTCCCCAAGAGCTGGCTGACTTTGGCCTCGACCGCTTTGGCGCGTTTGTCGCCCGCATGGGTTTCGCCCACATAGCGGGCGCGCAGCCTGCCTTGCTTGTCGATCAGATAGAACGCAGGCCAGTAACGGTTGCCGAGCGCCTTCCAGTAGCTGAAATCATTGTCGATCATTTGCGGATTGGTGAGTTTGAACTGCTGGAGCTTGCTGATCAGTTCGGCGCGGTCTTGTTCATGCGCGAATTCGGGGAATGCACGCCGATGACTTGCAAGCCCTGCTTTTCATATTGCGCCTCCAGCCCGTTCAGCCAGGGGAAGGAGCGGTAACAGTTCCAGCAATCGAAAGTCCAGATGTCCAGCAGCACGACCTTGCCGCGCAAATCCGCCAGCGTCAACGGTTTGCTGTTGAGCCATTCGTCCGGATCGGTGTGGGTGAATTCCGGCGCGGGGCGTGCCTGCTCGGCGGCGGTGGCTTCCGGCAGCAGCCCGCTACGGGCGTAAATCGTAGTCCCCAATATGAGGCTGACGGCGATAACGATGGATGGCCAGTGTGTTTTCATGAGACTTCTCCCGGTGGTTTCCACAGATACGGACGGGAGAGGCTGCTGGATGCGCGCGTTTCAACGGCTTTTTTCAGGTGGCGGGCAAGAAAACGGTCAACTGGTTGGCGAAAGCTTGCCGGTCGCCCTGGTTCAGGGTGGCGGGGCGCCGGTCATGACGCCGCTGTTGCGCAGTTCCTCCATGAAATTGCGCATCCGCAGCCGCTGGCGGATGTTTTCCGGCGTATAGAAATCACCGCGTGGATTGAGCGCATGCCCCTTGCGTTCGATCACCTCCGCCGCCAGCGGAATGTCGGCGGTGATCACCGGTCGCCCGCTGCCAGCGCTTGCACGATATGGTTGTCAGCCACGTCGAATCCGGCGGCCACTTGGCAGGTCTTGATGTACGGCGAAGGCGGAACCCGCAACGGCTGGTTCGCCACCAGCGTCACCCGCACGTTCACCCGCTCGGCGGCACGGAACAAAATGTCCTTGATCACATTGGGGCAGGCGTCGGCGTCGACCCAGATTTGCATGGCAGCTTCCTGAAAATATGAACCTGTGTAGTATTGGCTGCCCGCCCGGCGTGGTCAAATCCAACCGTAACAACCCCTCGGCGCTACGCGGAATACGGTTTTCCGCTACAATTCCTGCATGGACATATCACCGATACTCAANCCCCTGAACACCCAGCAACGGCTGGCTGTCTCTTCCCCGCCTGTCCCTGTGCTGGTGTTGGCGGGCGCTGGCAGCGGCAAAACCCGTGTGCTGGTGCACCGCATCGCCTGGCTGATTGATGTGGAAGGCGTTTCGCCCTTCAGCATCCTCGCGGTCACTTTCACCAACAAGGCCGCCAACGAAATGCGCGGGCGCATCCAGGAATTGTTGCAAGTCCCCTCCGGCGGCATGTGGGTCGGCACTTTCCACGGCCTTGCGCACCGCCTGTTGCGCCTGCACTGGCAGGCGGCGAAACTGCCGCAGACCTTCCAGATACTCGATTCCGAAGACCAGATCCGCATGCTCAAGCGCGTGCTGAAGGCGCTGGAGCTGGATGAAACCCGTTTCCCACCCCGGCAGATGGCCGGGTTCATCAATGCGCGCAAGGACGAAGGTTCGCGCCCGCAACACATCGACGACAAGGGTGATTTCGCCCTGCGCCAACTGGTGCGGATTTACACCGCTTACGAAGAAGCCTGCCAGCGTAACGGGCTGGTCGATTTCGCCGAACTGCTGCTGCGTTCGCTGGAACTGCTGCGCGACAACGCCGATTTGCAACAGCATTACCAGAACCGTTTCCGGCATATCCTGGTCGACGAATTCCAGGACACCAACGCGCTGCAATATGCCTGGTTGCGGCTGGTTGCGGGCGAGCACAATCCGGTGTTTGCCGTCGGTGATGACGACCAGTCGATCTACGGCTGGCGCNNGGGTAAGATTGAAAACATCCGCAATTTCACCAAGCATTTCCTCAAGTGCGAAACCATCCGGCTGGAGCAGAATTACCGTTCCACCGCCAATATCCTCCAGGCCGCCAACGCCCTGATCGACAACAACCGGGGACGTTTGGGGAAAAAGCTGTGGACGGAGGGTCAGGAAGGCGAACGCTTGCAACTCTACGCCGCCTTCAACGAGCTGGACGAAGCGCGTTTCGTCGCCGGGCGCATCCAGAAATGGGTGGAACAGGGTGGCAGCCGCAACGACGCCGCCGTGCTGTACCGTTCCAACGCCCAGTCGCGGGTGTTTGAAACCACCTTCAACGAAAACCGCATCCCTTACCGCGTGTACGGCGGCCTGCGCTTCTTCGAGCGGGCGGAAATCAAGGATGCGCTGGCGTATCTGCGCCTCACGGCCAACCGTTCCGATGACGCCTCGCTGGAGCGCATCATCAACCACCCACCACGCGGCATCGGTGAACGCACGGTCGACATCTTGCGCACCCAGGCGCGCCAGGATGGCAAGTCCTTGTGGGAATCCGCCAGTGCCGCTGCCGACAATGGCGAATTTACCCCGCGTGCCGCCAACTCGGTGATGCACTTCGTGCACCTGATCAACCGCATGGCCAGCGACATCAGTGGTCTGCCGCTCAAGGAACAGGTGGAGGTGGTGATTGACTTGGCAGGTCTGAAGCCGCATTTCCTCGCCAAGGAAAAGGGCGAACAGGGTCAGGCGCGCGTCGATAACTTGAACGAACTGGTCACTGCCGCGCACGGCTACACCTACGTGCAAACCGAAGACATGCCGGACATGGATGAGCTTTCCGCCTTTCTTTCCCACGCCGCGCTCGAAGCGGGTGAAGGCCAGGGCGAAGCAGGCGAGGATTGCGTGCAGATGATGACGCTGCATTCGGCCAAGGGGCTGGAATTTCCGTTGGTGTTCCTGTGCGGAATGGAGGAAGGCCTGTTCCCGCACCAGATGTCCGCTGATGACCCGGCGCGCCTGGAGGAGGAACGCCGCCTGTGCTACGTCGGCATCACCCGCGCCGAACAGGAACTGGTGCTGACCTACGCCGAACAACGCCAGCTGCACGGGCAAACCCGCTTCAACCCGCCGTCCCGCTTCCTGCGCGAACTGCCGGAGGAACTGGTGGAGGAGGTGCGCCCGAAAGTGAAAACCTACCAGCCGACCCGGCACACGGATGGCTACCGGCCTGCGCCCCAGCAGCCTGTGCCGCCGCGCCGCAGCACTGCCGTCAATGAAACTGGCTACGCCGTCGGGCAGCGGGTGCGGCACACCAAGTTCGGCGAGGGCGTGATCGTGGGGGCGGAAGGGGCTGGCGCGCATTCCCGGGTGCAGGTCAATTTCCGCGATGCCGGTCTGAAATGGCTGGTGTTGGGCTACGCCAATCTTGAACGGCTTTAATTTGCAAGGGTATGAGGAGAACAGATATGAATGAAAAATGATTATTCTCGTCACATTCGCCAGCATTGTGCTGGCGGCCTGCACCGCAGGTGTGGAGACGGAAGGCAAAACGCCTCCGCCGAAGCTGACCAACAGCAGCAGTGTGTCCACCGGCACCGCCGCAGGCAGGCCAGTGGCTCCTGGGCAGGCCGCCGACGCCAGGGTCTGCACGATGGAGGCCAAACTGTGCCCCGATGGCAGTTACGTCAGCCGTAACGCCGCCAATCATTGCGCTTTCGACCCTTGTCCCGGCGAAAACCGCTGATCAGACGTAACGGCCTGCTGCATCATCAGCAGGGCGTTCATGGCCGCTGCCGCCAATACGCCGCCGCCGCGGGTTCCGCTGACCACGATGCATTCCAGCCCTAACTCTTCATGCTGATCCCACAGCAGCCGTTTGGCGGGTTCCGCATTGACGAAGCCACGGGCTGCGCCAATCACCAGGGCGGGCGTGGGCGCGCCTTCCTTGAGGATTTCCAACAGCCGGAACAGGGCGGTGGCGGACTGGCCAATCAGCACGATGCCCCCTTCCAGATAAGGTTTCCAGCAATCCACGGCGGTCATGGAGCGGGTTTGCTTGCTGGTTTTGGCGTGGGAAATGACGGAAGCTTTGCCCAGGAAGCCCAGCGGCTCCTGATTCAGCAGGGATTCGTCCAGCACATGCTTGACCAGTTCCACATCATAAAGCAGGTTGTTGCGTTTTTTGATGGCTTTGCGGGCGGCGCTGATGGCGTTGGCGCTGAACTGGACATAATTGGGCAAGTCGGGGTCGCCGTAAGCGCGCACCATTTGTATCAAAACCTGTTGTTGGTCAAGGGTAAAGTGATCCAGTGACGCTAACTCACGGATTTNTTCATAATTTTGCTGGTGGATGCGTTCAGGGTCGCGCAGGAAGTTGATCATCGGGCAATCGGTGCCAGTGGGCTGTTGTCCGGGATCAGCGTGCCGATGTCGCCGTAAGGCACGGTGAATTCCGTTGGCCNCAGCGCATAGGGTGCCACTTCGTAAGGGTTGAAGATGAACGCCAGACCTTNTTTCGTCACCCCGAAATTGGTGTTGACCTTGAAGGCGTTGTTGGCGAACCAGAAACCGGCTTCTTCCAGGCTGGCGGCGGGGGGCAGATTACGNNCCTTGCGGAAAGCGCGTTCGCCCGCTTCGTTCAGGCTGGNCTCGTAACCTGCGGCCAGCAGGTCTTTCAAGGTCAGTTGCTTGCCGCTATCCAGATCCATGACAAAGTAACGTTGCCCGCTGAACGGATGCGCCCCTCCCGTGTAGCCGTTTTCGCTGTATTTCAGCGTCGCCAGATGGTCAGCGCCGAAACTGACCTGGATGCCGCGCTCCATTTCCCACAAGCCCATGGCGTCAGGCACTGCGTTGTAGTCGTTGACGAACATGGTGGCCAATTCATCGAGGGTGGCAGGTTGTTTGCCATCGGGGTCGCTGTAGTCCAGCAGTTGGCTCTGAATGAACTGGTTGAGGGCAGCAACGGCGGCCGGATTGCCCGCCGCCAGCACTTTGGGGTAGCTGACATGCAGGTTGGCGCAACGGATGTTGTCCGGTGTCGTATCAGCGGAACCCGGGCATTGNNCGCCGCCTGCATGCTGAAATTCAACCATTTCGACCTTCANAGNGCCAGCAATGCCGTCGCCGATGTCAGGCAGCTCCAGTTTGCAGCCAGCCAGCAACAGCAGGCCGGTTATCCACACGATTGTTTTTGCCAATATGAAGATTCCTTACCAAAACCAGCGGGGAACGCGCGCTTTGTACGCAAGATACGCGCCGCCAAACTTTTCTTCCAGAATTTTTCTTCAGGGATAATTTGTTGCGCAGTCAGCACCATGACAAATAGCGGCAACAGGAGAAAGGGGCTGAAGCTGCCGAGGTACATGCCCCAGCCGGTAAGGATCACCAGCATGCCCGCATACATCGGGTTGCGGGTGTAACGGTAGGGCCATTGGTCACCAAGGCCTTGGTGCGTTCCGGATGTATGGGGTTGAAGGTGGTGCGGGCGCGGAAAAACAGCCCCAGCGAGAGGAAATCTGCCAGTAGGGCGAAACCGATCAGCGTCAGCCCGGCTTTGTTCCACGGCGATGGAACCAGCTGAAAAATAGGCAGTTTGGTGTGCAACAGCCACATCAGGCTCAGGAACGCCAGCAGATAAACGGGTGGTGGAATTTTGAGCTTCAGCGCATTCATGGCGCCAGTCTTCCGATCTCCCAGCCGTCAGCATTGCGTTGGTATTCGAAACGGTCGTGCAGGCGGTTGGGGCGTCCTTGCCAGAATTCGAAGCTGTCTGGCACCACCCGGTAGCCACCCCAGAAGTCAGGTAGCGGAATATCGCCCGCACTGAATTTGCGCTTCATTTCTTCCAATTTTATTTCCAATAAACTGCGCGAGGTGATGATGGAGCTTTGCGCCGATACCCAGGCTCCTAGCTGACTGCCGCGCGGACGGGTTGCGAAGTAACGCAGGGATTCCAGCGTGGGAATTTNTTCCGCCCGTCCGGTGATCTCCACCTGCCGCTCCAGTTCCTTCCAGAACAGCAATAGGGCGACTTGCGGGTTTTCCCCAATTTGCTGTGCTTTTTGGCTCTTGTAGTTGGTGTAGAACACAAGGCCATCGGCATCGAATGATTTCAGCAGGACGGTGCGCAAGGTGGGCTTGCCAGCGGCGGAAACCGTTGCCACTTGCATGGCGGTTGGCTCCAGCACCTTGGCTTCAATCGCCTGCGTCAACCAAAGGCTAAATTGTTGGTAAGGGTCAGGGTCCAGTGTTTGGCGATGCAAACCATCCTGTGTGTATTCACGGCGTAATGCTGCAATATCCATCGTTTGGCTCCAGATGCGTGCGCCGGATTTTACCTGAAAATAAAAAGCCAGACCCTAAAATTGGCGGGTCTGGCTAAAAGACACAAAGGAAGGGCTAAGACCTTTGTGTCAAAGTGGAGTCCGCGATGGACTCCAGGGGCTAACAAATAGGGTTTATAGCATAAAATTTTATTGGAGTGAGTAGTATTCTTTTATAAAATTTTCTTCTTGTTGGCTTTGTTTGGAAACAACTCGGGAGACGCCTATTAGCGAACCTGGAATTGTTCCCTCACCCAATACACCTCCATTAGATGGGCGATAGGGCATGGCTGCCGTCATGAACGGGTTCGCTGTTGGAGCCGGAACCGGCATGCCGTAAGCACTGTAAGCCCGTTCCTGCCACATGCTGTACAGCGGGGAATCCTGTAGGGCTGCGCAGCCGGGTAATAGCGCAACAGCCAGTATCGACCCGAAAACGCGAGTTATTGTTGTTGTTGTCATGGCGTTGTTGTTTAGTGTCTGGGTTTGTGATGGGGCTATAATGGCAAAAACTGTTTGCTGTTTATAGCGTTTAATAGATAAGTGGATTATATTGTTGATGAAGCGATATAAAATAGTGATGAAGCAGGGTTTTATTGGCGCAGCTTTCGTAATTGCTGAGTGATACCACTCAATATGTTCCCGTATCAGCCCATCATGGGTTTCGTCCTTCCTTTTCTGCAGCAACTCTAAAAGTGCGGGGGTGGCGGGTGCGTTTCCTAATGCAACCGCAATATTTCTCAGCCAGCGTTGGTGGCCGATACGCCGGATGGCTGATCCCTCCAGCTTGTTTCGGAAATCCGCTTCACTCCATTGGAATAGTTCGGATAACCGGGCGCTATCCAGACCGTTGCGCACGGCAAAATCTGCTTCCGGCGAAGTATGGGCGAAACGGTTCCAGGGGCAGGCCAATTGGCAGTCGTCGCAGCCGTAAATGCGGTTGCCGAGCAGTGGCCGCAGCGGTTCGGGGATGCCTCCTTGATGTTCGATGGTGAGATAGGAAATGCATCGGCGCGCATCCAACTGATAAGGGGCGACAAACGCCTGGGTTGGGCAAGCATCAAGGCAGGCAGTGCAGTGCCCGCAATGACTGGATGTCGAACCAGTTTCTGGTAATGGTAAGTCAGTGTAGATTTNCCCTAGGAAAAACCAGGAACCGGCGTCACGGCTGAGGATGTTGGTGTGTTTGCCCATCCAGCCCAGACCGGCTTTCACGGCGATCGGTTTTTCCAGCACCGGCGCGCTGTCGGTGAATACGCGGTAATTGAATGCGCCAATTTCAGCCTGCAAGTGTTNGGCCAGTTTTTCCAGCCGTTGGCGCATGAGCTTATGGTAGTCGCGCCCTAAGGCGTAGCGGGAAATGTAGGCGCACTCCGGCTGGTTGAGGATTGTGTCCGCGTCCGCGCTATCCGGCGGGTAATAGTCCATGCGCACGCTGATAATGCTGAGGGTGCCGGGAACCAGTTCAGCAGGGCGGCTACGTTTGCTGCCGTGGCGCTGCATCCATGCCATGTCGCCGTGAAAACCTTGCCCTAACCAGTCGAGCAGGCGTTGCTCTGCGTTGGATAGGTCAATGTTGCTGATCCCTATCGCATTGAAACCGAAAGCGTTACTCCAGGCGAGAAGCTGGTTGGCGAGATTCCCGGGTGGGGGCGGCATGAGGTTGGGTTCTCCTGTAAGGGTGTGCGTATACGCCGGTTTTGCGGTAGGATGCAANNACCTCTCTGTCAAGGATATGATTATGTTGCTGATTCCTGCAATCGATTTGAAAGACGGCCAGTGCGTGCGCCTGCGCCAGGGGCGGATGGAAGACACCACGATATTCGCCAATGACCCTGCCGAAATGGCGCAACGCTGGGTGGATGAAGGGGCGCGCCGCCTGCATTTGGTGGATCTGAATGGCGCATTTGAAGGCAAGCCGGTCAACGGTGATGTGGTGCGCGCCATCGCAGCCCGGTTTCCCGGGACACCGGTACAAATTGGCGGAGGTATCCGTGATGCGGCGACCGTCGCAGCGTATCTGGATGCGGGAGTGCAATATTGCATCATTGGCACCAAAGCCGTGCAGGAGCCACAGTTTGTCATTGAGCTGTGCAAGCTGTTCCCCGGCCATATCATCGTGGGCATTGACGCTAAAAATGGTATGGTGGCGACTGACGGTTGGGCGGAAGTGTCCGCTGTCGCGGCTGTGGAGTTGGCGAAACAGTTTGAACAGGCAGGCGTCAGCGCCATTGTTTACACGGATATTTCCCGTGACGGGATGATGAAAGGCGTGAATGTGGAAGAAACCGCGCATCTGGCGGCGAATATTTCCATCCCTGTCATTGCGTCCGGCGGCATTGCCAATATGGATGACATCAAGGCGCTGTGCGCGGTGGAAGACAACGGCATTATGGGAGCCATACTAGGCCGTTCACTCTATGAGGGGACGATTGCCCTTGCCGATGCCCAATGCTATGCCGACCAGCAGTAGCAAATGAACATAGCCGGGAGGCAACTGCCTTCCCCGGCTGTTTTGTGTCCGCAGCTAGTCAATTAGCAGCGGCCACCATAGCTGCCACCACCGCTGTAGCCGCCATAGCTGCCACAGCTGCTGCCGCCACTGTAGCCGCCGCCGTAACTGCCGCCGTAACTGCCGCCGTAACTGCCACCGCCATAGCTGCCACAGCTGCTGCCGCCACTGTAGCCGCCGCCGTAACTGCCGCCGCCACAGCTGCCGCCGCCGCCGTAACTGCCGCCACCATAGCTGCCACTGCCGCCGCAGCTGCCGCCACTACCGCTACCGCCACCGCCAATGCTTCCACAGAAGCTACTGCATAAGTTGCCGATAGCGGACAGGCAGCCGCTCAGGAAGCCGCCGCCGCTACCGCTGCGGCTCCCGCAGCCTGAAGAGCTGGAGCCGCCGCCGTAGCTGCCGCTGCCGGAACTACATGAAGAAGAGCCGCTTGAGCCGTATGAATATGAGCCGCCTGAAATACCGGTAAGGCACATGATATTACTCCTTTTGACCAGTGAAAAATTCTACTTGCCTGATTGGACTATATTTTTTAAGACCTTTGCATGTGGCTAGCAGAAACAATGCGATGGATACCTTGCCATCGCGTCCAATGCTGTTCCAGTATGCCTATTTTCATCCAATTAAAAGGGGATGAGCGTTAAAGCATTGCCTACCAGCGGCCAAACGGCATACGATACAGAGCTTGAATTTCTTCACCACGGGTTTGTCCTATGGGTCTAGCCAAACGCATTATCCCTTGCCTTGATGTGGACAATGGCCGCGTCGTCAAAGGCGTGAATTTCGTTGACATCCGTGACGCGGGCGATCCGGTGGAGATCGCCGCCCGTTACAACCGTGAGGGTGCTGATGAAATTACGTTCCTCGACATCACCGCCAGTTCCGACAACCGCGACACTATTGTGCATATGGTGGAGTCCGTCGCCTCGCAAGTGTTCATNCCCCTGACCGTTGGTGGTGGCATCCGCAAACCGGAAGATGTGCGGCGGATGCTGAACGCTGGTGCAGATAAGGTCGGGATCAACACCGCAGCGGTGTTCAATCCGGAATTGGTCAAGGAATGCACTGATTATTTCGGTTCCCAATGCATNCAGGTCGCCATTGACGCCAAACGCGTGAATGAACCTGGGGAGCCTGACCGCTGGGAAGTCTTCACGCATGGTGGGCGCAAGCGCACCGGCATCGATGCTGTTGAGTGGGCGCAGAAAATGGCGGATTATGGCGCTGGTGAATTGCTCGTCACCAGCATGGATCGGGACGGCACCAAAATTGGCTTTGACCTGGGTTTGACACGCGCCATTACCGAGCGGGTGAATATCCCGCTGATTGCATCCGGTGGCGTCGGCAATTTGCAACATTTGGCGGAGGGCGTGCTCAAGGGCGGTGCGGATGCGGTGCTGGCGGCGAGCATTTTCCATTTCGGCGAATACAGCATTGGCGACGCCAAGCGTTTCATGGCGGCGCAAGGCATTGAGATGAGGCTGTAATGGCTGCGCCGTCACAGATTCAAGCCCGTTACGTCGAAGAGGAAGACCGGATTTTGCTGCGCATCAACACCGTGGCAGATGAGGAGTTCCGTTTCTGGTTGACGCGCCGTTTCCTGCGGCGTCTGTCGCCGGTGTTGCAGGAAGGGCTGATGTCCTCCCCAACGGCCAGGCAACAGCTGGATTATGTTTCGCGCCGGCCGTGATGGCTTTTGAGCATGAACGGGCGCAGAGCAAGGCGGAATTCAACAGCCCGTTCCGGGAAACCGGCAAGCTGCCGTTGGGCACGGATCCTGCTGATCGTCCGGCCGGTTTCCGGAACCTGGAGGGTGGCGGCTTTTCTGTTGCGCTGAAAAACGGCGACAGCAAAGGTATTGACCTGACGTTGACCAGCGATTTGTTGCATTTGGTTTGTAAGCTGCTGGACGATGCCGCCCAGAAATCCGGTTGGGACATACCGGCGCTGTTGCAAGGGGTGGGTGATGCCGCTGCCCCGGTTACGGCTTACCAGCTGAATTAAGCAACGTTAACTGTTTTTGTATGGCTTCCTTTATATAATCTTCTGCATGATGAACGATAACGCTGATGTACTCGCCCAACTCGCCGCTGTGTTGAGGCCGCAAGCCGAGCCGGATAGCTCCTATGTCGCCAAGCTGTACCATAAAGGGCTGGACGCCATCCTGAAAAAGGTTGGGGAGGAGGCCACCGAAACGGTCATGGCGGCCAAGGACGGTGACAAAGACAAGATAGTGTATGAGGTGGCCGATTTGTGGTTTCATACACTGGTATTACTGGCCACCAGAACCTGCGCCCGGAGGATGTGCTGAACGAGTTGGCGCGTCGTTTCGGCGTTTCGGGATTGGTGGAAAAGGCCAGTCGGCAATCATAACTGGAAGGACATAAAACATGCATTTTAGCCCACTGCAACTCATCCTGATTCTCGTCATCGTGGTTTTGTTGTTTGGCACCAAAAAGCTGCGCAACATGGGCGGCGATTTGGGCGAGGCGTTCAAGAACTTCAAGAAAGCGGTGAAAGATGAAGATGAGGCCGCCCCACCCAAAATTGACCAGCAGGCCAGCCAAGCAGGGCGGGTGATTGATTCGGAAGCCAAAGAAAAGGACAAGGTTTAGGTATAAGGCCTGAGCTATGTTTGAAAGCAGTTTTCTCGAAATGCTCGTCATTGGCGTGGTCGCCCTGCTGGTGATTGAGCCTGAGCGCCTACCGGCAGTTGCGCGCACTGTCGGTGTTTGGGTAGGTAAGGTGCGCCGTTTTGTCGCCAAAACCAGGGCAGATATTGACCGGGAGCTGCATACCGAAGAGTTGCGCAGCATGTTGTTCAAACAGGAAGAAGAATTGCGCAACCTGCGGGATATGATGGAAGGCAAGGCCGAATCAATCCGTAAGGAATTCAAGGAACTGGAAAAGCATGACAAACCCGAATGACGCCCAGGAAACCGGGTTTAAAGCTTTTCTGGAACATTTGATTGAATTGCGCGACCGATTGTTGCGTATTGTTGTTGCGATTGTTGTTGTTTTCATCCTGTTATCCCCTTTCGTACAGACGCTGTATAACTGGTTATCTGACCCATTGGTTAAACAGTTGCCGCATGGCGATAAGCTGATTGCCATCGGTGTGGCGGCGCCATTCCTGATACCGTTCAAGCTGGCGTTGTTGGTGGCTTTCCTGTTGACCCTGCCGTATACCTTTTACCAAGTCTGGGGGTTCGTGGCTCCGGGCTTGTATCAACATGAAAAACGCCTGATTACCCCGCTATTGGTGTCTAGCGTTGGCTTGTTTTACGCAGGGATGGCGTTCGCCTACTTCGTGGTGATCCCGATGATTTCCCGTGCGGCGGTGGCGTTTGCCCCCAGCAATGTCACACCGACACCGGACATTGCCGCTTACCTGGATTTCTCAGTGGCGATGTTCCTGGCTTTCGGCCTGAGCTTTGAGACCCCGGTCGCCACCATCCTCCTGATCAGTATGGGTATTGTCAGCGTGGAGGCGCTGGTCAAGGCCAGACCCTACATTATCGTGGCCTTCATTATCGGCATGTTCCTGACGCCGCCGGACGTGATCTCACAGACCCTGATGGCGGTTCCAATCTGGCTGTTATTTGAGCTTGGCTTGGTGCTTAGTCGTGTCTTCAACCGGCATCTGGAACGTTTCAGGACGGAAAAGGCCGAACATGAAACGCAGGGGTACGGGCGTGCTGGGCAGGCTGTTGACCTGCCGGTTGTGGCAGGAGCCGCTGCTGCAACTGCAACGACAACGCCGGTTTGGGAGGATGAGCAGTATGTGGCTGAGGAAACTGTCCCTGTGCAATCCACCGATGATGAAGAATACCACCATGACCGAAGAAGAAATGGAGGCGGAACTTGAACGTCTTGATGAAGAGTTCAAGCAGATGGAGGATCGCTTTAAGGACGGGAAAAGCAGGATGACGCCTCAGATTGAGGAGGCGTCCAGCATTTTGTCCCGGTTTTCTGGTGCCAATGGGTCGAATACGTCGCGGAAACTGGCGTAATTGGCTCCTGCCAGCACCGGGATCAGCGCCAAATAGCCCAAGCCGAAGGCAAACGCCGCCATCATGCCCAGCCCGATGATCATGGCGGCGAATACGGTCAGGGNGGCAATGTTTTTCAGGCAGGCCAACAGGCTGGTGGTGATGGCGTCCAGTGGGTTCAGGTCTTCAAACACCACCAGCGGTGTGGCGTAAAAGAAAGCCATCAGGACAACGCTGCTGACGCCCATTTGCAATAACAGGCCGATAGGGGAGGATTCCGCCAAGTTTCCCAGCGCTGCTCCCACCTGTGCGCCGCTGCTTGGCATGTATAGCGCCTTCAGGATTTCGGCGCTCAACGGATAGAATAAGGCCAGCAGCAACACGGTTCCCACCATCATCGCCGCCCCCAATATCAGCAAGGGTTTGCGGAAACGCTCATCGTTGAATCCCGCCAAGATGTCTTCAACCTGCGCCAGTGAGCCGGTCAGGGATTTGTGGGCGGTCACCAGCAGCCCTGCCAGCAACAGCGGAACAAACAGTAAAATCAGCGGGAGGCCGATGAATGGCAGCATCCCCAACAGCATCACTACCAGCAAAAATAGAATGGATAGCGCCAACCAAGCGCCCAGGTTGTTTTTGAATCCATACCAGCCTGCCCCAATCCAGGTAAAGCAGCGTCGAAATTCAACTAATTGTATGTTCATTGAGCAGCCCTTCTGGTGAAAGTTATTGTTATTACTAAGATTAACTTTTCTATGTGACACTTTCTTTACTAACGTAAATCCCTTTGAAAGTCAAATCCAACGGCAAGTTAGCGTATTACCTGTTACAATGCCTGCCTTCACGACGAACTGCATATGACGAGGGCAACCGGTGAAACACGCAAACGTTCCACGCAGTAAAACCATCCTGATCATTATGGATGGGTTTGGGGTCAACCCAAGCAAACGCTTCAACGCTGTCTATGAAGCCAATACCCCTAATTTTGACCGCTACTTCGGCCAGTACCCACATACCACCCTACAAGCCTCCGGGAGGGCGGTCGGCCTGCCGGATGGGCAAATGGGCAACTCTGAAGTCGGACACATGACCATCGGTTGTGGTTCCATCCTCAAGCAGGATTTGGTACGGATTGATGATGCGGTGGAAGACCGCAGCCTGCATGAAAACCCTGCGCTGCTGGCGGCGCTGCAAGCAGCCAAGGTGGCTGGCCGCCCGTTGCATTTGATTGGGCTGCTGTCTGATGGTGGGGTGCACAGCCACATCAACCATGTGGAGGCGCTGATGCAGGCTTGCCATGCAGCCGGGGTCAAGCCGGTGCTGCATGCGATTACCGACGGGCGCGACACCGCGCCCAAAGCCGCCCGCCAGTTTGTCAGCCGGATCGTCACCACCGCTACGCAAACCGGAGGTGAAATCGCCACTATCAGTGGGCGTTTCTATGCGATGGATCGGGACAAACGCTGGGAGCGCACCAAACTCGCTTGGGATGCGTTGGTCAACGGTCAGGGCATTGCCGCTGCTGATCCGTTAAGCGCGGTTGATGATGCTTACGCCGCTGGTGAAACCGATGAATTCATCAAGCCGCGCATTATGCCGCAGGCGGATTTGATCCAGGGCGGCGATCAGGTGCTGTTCTTCAATTTCCGCAACGACCGTCCGCGCCAGACATCTGAAGCATTGGCGATGGCGGATTTCAGTGGCTTTGGGCGGGGAAATTTCCAGCCCGCCAAACTGACCACCATGACGTTGTACGACAGCAAGTACAATGTCCCGGTGCTGTTCCCACCCGAGCGCCCAACCACTAANCTTGCNCAGACACTCAGTGATGCGGGCGTCAGCCAGTTCCATTGCGCCGAAACCGAGAAGTATGCGCATGTCACATTCTTTTTCAATAGCGGGCGNGAAACACCGTATGAAGGCGAAGCGCGGTTGGTGATTCCGTCACCCAATGTGGAAACTTATGACCTCAAGCCGGAAATGAGCGCCCCGGAAGTTGCGGATGCGACTGTTGCCGCTTTGGAAAAAGGTGAATATGGCTTCATTGTGGTGAATTTCGCCAATGGTGACATGGTAGGCCACACGGCGGTGGGCAATGCCATTGTGCAGGCGGTGGAAGCGCTTGACCGCGAAGTCGGACGTGTGCTGGATGCTGCGGTCGCGCACAATTATTCCGTCATCCTCACCGCCGACCACGGCAACTGTGACGAATATATCGACCCGCTGACGGGTGAGCCGAATACTCAGCATACGGTTTACCCGGTGCCGTGTCTGGTGATTGATCAGAGCCATTGGCGCTTATCCACCAGTGGAGGCCTTAGCAATTTGGCTCCAACGGTGTTGCAACTGATGGGGTTGCCCAAGCCGGATAGCATGGGCAGCAAATCTTTGCTGTTAGAGGAAATGCCGCGTTGATCCCATTAGCCAGGCATGCACGCTTCTGTTCCAGGCTCTTGCTGGAACAGGGTGGCGTGATTGGCGAACCAGCGTTGTTGCATGCGCCATCCTTCCTTTGTCTCGCCATTGCGTTGCAGCATGTCCATGAGTAAAGCCAGATTACGCTGGACAGTGTCCGGCTCCTGGCTCAGGTCGGCGTAGGCGACGCTCTGCCGCAAGTGCTGCAATGCCGTTGGGGCATCACCCTGCTGTAAATAGGCTTCATATAATTGCAGGGACAACACCGTCGCCATTTTCCATTGTTTGTTGTCGACCAACCCCTTCAGACGGGTTTGTAAGGATGTGGTCGCCATTGCGGGTTCAGTCCCTCCCAGCGAATCTTCCACGCCTTGCAGCACCTGCGCAAGCCCCACTTTCTTGAGCAGTGTTTCATGCAGTTCACTCAACCCGGCGGAATCGCCAAGCTGAAAGGCCTGGAAAANATATGCCCTAACCGATGTGGGCAAATCCAGCATGTCACCCTTGGTGGAAGTGGATAGTAAGCCCAGCTCGTGCAAACGTTGCTGGATGCCTCGCAGTTTTTGCCCGTTCATGCCGTACAAGGGATGCAGCAATTTGGGCAGGTGTTTGCGACCGAACAGGCGTTGCCGGAACGATACGCCCACGATCTCCAATAGGGTTGTGGNGGAAANCGGCCGGTTAAACAGGCTTAACAGGTACAACAGGCCNNTTTCCGGCGTCCTGCCCAGCCAGCTATGGCAAGCGGCCAGCACCCGCCGGGTTGCCCGCCCTTCAGGTTGGAAGTCCAGCAGCATGGGGACGGTGTCCAATTGCGTGAGGTCACCGTTATGCGCCTGCTTGAGGTAATGGGTAAGCAACGTCAGCGCCAGGGCGTGATTGTCAAAACTGGATGAAATCCGCTCCAACTGCTGCGGTTCACCGGAGAACCCTTGCAGGCGGAGGAGTTCTGCGCCATCTGCCGCCGTCAGCTCACCCAGCCTGATAACATGCACATGCGGCGCTATTTCATAGGTAAAAATGATTTCTTCATCAGACAGCAAGATGCACTTTCCCTGCTTGCCGACTGCCATCCGGCGTAAAAATTCATACAGGCAGGGGGAATACATGCCCGTGATGGAGTTTACCGTGATCAGCTTGGCGGGGAAGTTTTCTATAATCAGGCAGCTATCCTGCTGTTGCAACCGCTCCGCCAACAGCACGGCTTTTTCCCGGCCAGTCAAGTTTTCAGCATGTGTCACACCTAAGCGGTGGAGCAATGTATCCAGAAATTCCCTGACCCAGCCGTGGTGCGCCTGTCTATCCTGTTGCCCGCCAGCGGTAGGGAAAACCCAATGGTGAGGCGGCTTGCATGCGTGTCCGGATGCGTTTTCCGACTGTAGCCAATGGGTGAGCAGCGCGGTTTTGCCGGTGCCCGGCGGCGCATGCAGCAGCAATAGGTTGGATGGGCTATGCGCCCAGGTTTTATCCAGTAGCTGCAATTCTTCGGCTCGGCCACACCAGAGAGTGGATCTATCCTGTACAGAAGAGGGATGGTTGTCCTGTGCGGTGGTGTTTTTTCCTTGCATGCCGAAGATCGCCATTATTTTGACTCTGATTCCATGGGTAAAAATAAATATCAGGTATTTTCCTCTGGATTCGGCGGCGCAAGGGATCCATACCGTGACGACTGGTTGAAAACACAAGGCGAAGTGATCTGCGCCTGTTTTGAAACTGACACTGCCCTCGGCTTATGATGTAATACCGCTTTCATAAACCCACCCGGACGGCACGATGGAAATACTCGTCAATGGCACCCCGCACCTTATTCCTGCGGACACGACAGTGGCGCAGTTGCTGGCTATTTTGGAATTGCAGGGCAAACGGCTGGCTGTTGAAGTCAATCAGGAACTTGTCCCGCGCAGCCAGTTTGACAGTACGGCCTGAATCCCCATGACGCGGTGGAAATCGTCCACGCCATTGGCGGCGGTTAAAACACAGGAATCACAGTATGCACAATGACACCCTCACCATTGCTGGTCGGGAATACGCTTCACGCTTGCTGGTCGGCACCGGCAAGTACCAGGATCTGGCGGAAACCAAAGCGGCCATTGAGGCCAGCGGCGCGCAGATCATCACGGTCGCCATCCGCCGCACCAACATCGGCCAGAACAAGGATGAACCCAACCTGCTGGACGTGATCCCGCTCGACCGTTACACCCTGCTGCCCAACACCGCAGGTTGCTACAACGTCGATGACGCCGTGCGCACCTGTCGGTTGGCGCGCGAACTGCTGGATGGCCANCGACCGGTGAAGCTGGAGGTGTTGGGCGATGAGAAAACCCTTTACCCCGACACCATCCAGACGCTGAAGGCGGCGGAAATCCTGGTCAAGGATGGCTTCAAGGTGATGGTGTACACCAGTTCCGACCCGCTGATCGCCCGTCAGTTGGAAGACATTGGCTGTGTGGCGGTCATGCCGCTGGCGGCACCGATCGGTTCCGGCCTGGGCATCCGTGACCCGTACAACATCCTCGAAATTGTCGCCAACGCCAAGGTGCCGGTGCTGGTGGATGCAGGCGTGGGCACGGCTTCCGACGCCGCCGTGGCGATGGAGCTGGGTTGCGACGGCGTACTGATGAACACCGCGATCGCCGCCGCCCGCAATCCGGTGCTGATGGCCTCCGCGATGCAGCACGCGGTCATCGCTGGCCGGGAAGCGTTTCTGGCGGGCAGGATGCCGCGCAAGCGCTATGCATCAGCTTCCTCGCCGATTGACGGGACGTTTTTCTAAACCATGCACACGGCTGAACATCCCCGCACCATCAAAAGCTTTGTCCTGCGGCAGGGGCGCCTGACCAAGGGGCAGGAACAGGCGCTGGAAGCCCTGTGGCCGGTGTTTGGCGTCGANCAGGCCGACGCGCCGCTGGATTTCGCCCGGCTGTTTGGGCGGGTGGCGCCGGTCACGCTGGAAATTGGCTTTGGCAACGGCGAATCGCTGGCGCAGATGGCCGCCGCCGCGCCGGAGCGTGATTTCATCGGTGTCGAAGTGCATACNCCCGGTGTCGGCCACCTGCTGAAAATCATCGGCGACCAGGGGCTGAGGAATGTCCGGGTGATGAACAGCGATGCGGTCGACATCCTGCAACGGCGCATTCCGCCTGCTGCGCTGGATCGGGTGCAACTGTTCTTCCCCGACCCTTGGCACAANGAAAAACACCACAAGCGCCGCATTGTGCAAACGGATTTTATCAGGCTGATCGCCACGCGCCTGCGTAGCGGTGGCGTGCTGCACATGGCGACTGACTGGGAGGGCTACGCCGGGCATATGGCGCAGGTGATGGATGCTTGCCCAGAGTTCCGCAACCTTGCCGCTGGATCGCCTTATTCCCCGCGNCCCCCGGAGCGCCCGCTGACCAAGTTCGAAAACCGTGGCCTGAAACTGGGGCATGGCGTCTGGGATTTGCTGTACCAGCGGCTATGATCCGGGCATAACGTCAGCACGGGAAAGACCTTCCACCCCTGGCGGGTGAGGAAGGTCAGGATAGGGTTTTCGCCCGTTACGCCTGCTGTTTGCGGCTGGCCGCCTCCACTGCCGCAAACGCCGCCATGTTCACAATCCCGCGCACGGTCGTGCTTTCGGTCAGGATATGCGCTGGGTAGTTTGTCCCCACCAACATTGNGCTGACCGGCAGGCCGTCCGCCAGCATCTTGCTCATGTTGTAGGCGATATTGGCGGAATTCAGATCCGGGCAGACCAGCAGGTTGGCTTCACCTGTGAACGCCGCATTGGGGAACATGCGGTCGCGGACTTCCTGCGATAGGGCTGCATCCACATGCATTTCGCCTTCCGCCTGGATATGCGGGTATTTCTGGCGCAACACATCCAGGGCGTCGCGCATCTTGGTGGAGAATTTGTTCATGCGGCTGCCGAAGTTGGAATGCGACAGCAGCGCGGCCTTCGGTTCCAGGCCAAAGCCTTGGACCAGTTCCGCCGCTAGTGCAGTGATCTCGGCCAGCTGCCCCGGTGTTGGGTCTTCATTGACATGGGTGTCGGTCAGGAAGTAGGTGCCGCGTTTGAGGATCAGCATGGTGACGGCGGCGACATCCTCCAGGCCGGGGCGTGCGCCGATCAGGTCACGCACGTAATGCAGGTGCGAAATGTAATTGCCTTCCACCCCGCAGATCATGGCGTCGGCGTCGCCGCAACGCAGCAGCACGGCGGCGATTTGGGTGGTGCGCGCCATCATTACCCGGCGGCTGTAGACCGGGGTCACACCCTTGCGGCACATCACGGCGTAATGTTCCGCCACATGGCGCTCGAAATCGGGGTTGTTGCGCGGGTCAACCACCTGCACGTTTTTGCCGATCTTCAGGCGCAGGTCGTAGGCGTCGATATTGCGCTGGATCAGTTCCGGGTTGCCGAGCAGGATCGGCTGGCAGATGCCATCGTCGACCAGGATTTGCACTGCGTTGATGACGCGCTGGGATTCGCCTTCCGCGAACACGATGCGTTGTGGGTTGCGTTTCGCCCGGTCGAACACCGGCTTCATGGTCATGCCGGAACGGAACACGAAGCTTTCCAGCTTGCGCTCATAGGCTTCGAAATCGGTGATCGGGCGGGTGGCCACGCCACTTTCCATCGCGGCTTTGGCGACGCGCGGCGGGATGATGGTCATCAGGCGCGGGTCAAACGGCTTGGGGATCAGGTAATCGCGCCCGAAGTGGAATTCCGCGCCGCCGTAGGCCGAGACGACAACATCGGAGGCTTCGCGCATGGCNNGGTCGCCAATCGCCTCCACCACCGCGATTTTCATCGCCTCGTTGATTTCGGTCGCGCCCACGTCCAGCGCGCCGCGGAACAGGAACGGGAAGCACAGCACGTTGTTGACCTGGTTCGGGTAATCGCTGCGGCCAGTGGCGATAATGGCGTCGGAGCGGACTTCGTACACCAGTTCCGGGCGGATTTCCGGCTCAGGGTTGGCCAGGGCGAGGATCAGCGGGTTTTCCGCCATCACTTTCACATGTTCCTGCTTGAGCACGCGCGGGGCGGACAGGCCAAGGAACACATCCACGCCTTCCATCACATCATCCAGCGTGCGCGCGGTGGTGTCGATGGCGTAGGCGGAATTGTACGGGTTCATCTCATCGGTGCGGCCTTGGTAGATAATGCCAAAGCGGTCGTTGACAATGATGTTTTCTTTCTTCAGGCNCATTTCCTGGAGCAGGTTCATGCAGGCAATCGCAGCCGCGCCCGCGCCGGAACAGACCAGTTTCACGTCTTCAATGTTTTTGCCCGCCACCCGCAGGCCATTGCGGATCGCAGCCGCCACGCAGATCGCGGTGCCGTGCTGGTCGTCGTGGAACACGGGGATTTTCATGCGCGCTTTCAGGCGCTTTTCCACTTCGAAGCATTCCGGTGCCTTGATGTCTTCCAGGTTGATGCCGCCGAATGTCGGCTCCATCAGGGCGACGGCTTCCACCAGCTTGTCCACGTCGAGGGTGTCCAGCTCGATGTCGAACGCATTCACGCCCGCGAATTTCTTGAACAGAACCGCTTTGCCTTCCATCACCGGCTTGGACGCCAACGCACCAATGGAACCCAGGCNCAGCACCGCCGTGCCGTTGGACACCACCGCCACCAGGTTGCCGCGGGTGGTGTAATCGGCGGCGCTGGCGGGGTTGTCGGCAATCGCCAGACTCGCAGCGGCGACGCCGGNGGAATACGCCAACGCCAGGTCGCGCTGGTTGACCATATTCTTGGTGGGGGTGACTTCGAGTTTGCCGGGTTGGGGGAACTGGTGGTAATCCAGTGCGGCCTGGTTCAATTCGTCTTTCATAGCGGTTGTGGTCCTAAAGCGTCGTGATGAATGCAAAAAGCGCGTCTTGGCCGTTTATGGGAAAAACATGCCGACGCCGTCCGGTTTTGCGGTTTCCTAGCTAACTGCGTGATATGGAGACTTTAATTTATGATAGAGAGCCGACATGCAGCAAACATTAAGGCAGAGGCGGCGGAAAACCGCCACCTTAGGGCTGTCTTTTGGCTGGACATCGCCTGTCCCTGAATCTTACCTGATTCTTGTACGATGCGAAAAAGGTTTGTCGTTAACCAAATTAATCAGCATATGACCAGAGATCGACGATTTGCTGGCCAGAAACCGTCAACAGACGAAATGCGGCGGGCGCATAGTCGTTGTCGGCCATCAGATAGCCGCTGCTGCTGGATGGCAGCGAACCGCAGTTTACGGTCTTGAGGTTGAGCTTCAGCGTATCTGGCATGGAACCGGCGGACAATTGGCCGGAAATTTTGCAATCCGTCGCATTGGCTGAAATGACGCCGCCAGAGCTGACGGTGAAGCTGGCGTTTATGCCTTGCGCTGCCTGCGTGACATAGTTGCCCGCGAAGCTACTGACAGCGATGTTCCCAGCTGTCAGCGCGGCGTCATGGCGCAGCAGGGTGACAGTGGCGCTTTGGGTGGGGGTGGATTCCCACACATTATTGCCTTGGCGCTGGTAAAGCTGGGTCGCCTGATCGTTGCTGCCGTTCAGCACCAGCAGACGGTCACCATTAAAGCCGGAGTAGTATTTGCCGACGGTTGGTGCGTTGGCATCGCCAGTGCTGACGGTGTAAACGCCTGTTGTCAGATCTTCCACGTTGGGGGCAGAAGCAGCGGAACTGCTGTCCGATCCGCCATTACAGGCTGACAGCAGCAACAGGGCTGGCAATGGCAGAAAGGGGGTGGTTTGTTTCATGGTCTGTCCCCTACTTGCCAAACAGGTTGCTCAGGCGCAGGCGTAGCCACTGTTGCCCCGCCGGACGATGCTCATAGGCAACCTGCATGGCGGTGACGGCGATGGATTTTTGTANCACAACGGATTCATCTTCCGCCTGGCCAGCCGTTGGTGAGGCTGCAGGCGCGCCCATCGTGATGCCGGGGTAAGGGTAATTGCCCAGGCCATAACTGATGGCGGTGGCATCTTTGGATAAGTCTTCGGCAAACTTGATGTCATACAAGTTGTAGGAGCCGATTTTGGCAAAGGCGAAAGGGGTGCTGTCCGTCAGGACATCCACGTTGGGGAAATTGACGTTCAACGCCAGGTTGTCGGGTAACAGCGGGTTGGAGCCTGCCTTGTCCTGCAACTCCTTTATGAGTCTCAGGGTTTGTTTGGCGACCACCACGGATGCCGGATTGTCGGCGTAATCACCGGTGGNTTGCGTCCTTGGCCCCACGGTTTTGGCGTCTGCGCTCAGGGCAATGGCGGGGATGCCACGCCCGGCGGCGAATTCGGCGTTGCTGACGGTGCCGGAACTGGTGACGATCAGGCCAACGTTCTGGCCTTCGTTGGNGCCGGACAGCACTAGGTCAGNGGCTTTGCCACCCCAGCGTTTGGCTCCAACAACATCCAGGCCGTAAGCGGTCGCCATCAGTGGCGTGCCATTGACGTAATAGAAATCCTTGTAATCAAATCCATCGCCGGTTTTGGTGATGGNGCCTGCGCCCGGTTCACCGGCTTTGCCAGCATTGTTCAGGCAGGCTGCCGTTAGCGGGGTTATTGGGGTCAGGAACTTGACGGCGGCACCCATGCCGCTTTGCCCTGTGCAGGGAACGGAAACAATCACATCATGGCCAGCAGCTTTCAGGTCAGCATAGAGGGCTTTAATGTTGCTGGTTAACCCATCGTCATTGGAGAGCACGATATTCAATGCATGGGCGGGTGATGCGCTGACTAACGTGAGCAGGAAAATGCCGGATGCAGCAGGCATATGCTGTTTCATGTTCTTACCTCATTCAGCCGATTAGGTTGGAAATCAGTACGGTACTGAGGCAGTGTGTCAGATTGATTAAAGAAAATTTATTGCCTGTTACAGGCAGGGCAAGGTGGCGGAATTCCGCCGCTTCTTGGTGATGGGGGCATTCAAGATGGCAGAGACTCCTTCCTATTGCCTCTTTTGATTGGGCTCCGTGGCAGTAAAGCCATGAGTTCACATGCCTACTGGAATTTATTTCAGAATATCAAGCAATTTGTCGGCGTCATAATAAAAAGGCTTCCAAAAGGAAGCCTTTTTATGCCTGCCCACAAGGGGTTAACAGGCAATAGCCAAGGTTAGTGGGCGTAGAGAGCCTTCGCTGTTGCTTGTCCAACTTTGCGCTGCATCACTCTGGGATCAACCAGTGTTGGAGCAGATGTAGGACACGGCGTCGGCAATTCACACCCTGTTAAACGATAACCGACACCGGCTAGCATCGCTTTGGAGTCCAGTGTGGAGCTGAGTGCGGAGTCGGACATGGCGTCGGAGCCGGAGTCGGGCATGGGGTTGGCGTCGGCGTCGGCGTCGGGGTTGGCGTCGGGGTTGGCGTTGGCGTTGGCGTCGGCGTCGGGGTTGGCGTCGGCGTCGGGGTTGGCGTCGGCGTCGGGGTTGGCGTCGGCGTCGGGGTTGGCGTCGGCGTCGGGGTTGGCGTCGGCGTCGGGGTTGGCGTCGGCGTCGGGGTTGGCGTCGGGGTTGGCGTCGGCGTCGGGGTTGGCGTCGGCGTCGGCGTCGGGGTTGGCGTCGGGGTTGGCGTCGGCGTCGGGGTTGGCGTCGGGGTTGGCGTCGGCGTCGGCGTCGGCGTCGGGCATGGCGTCGGGGTCGGCGTCGGGGTTGGCGTTGGGGTTGGCGTTGGGGTTGGCGTTGGCGTCGGGGTTGGCGTCGGGGTTGGAGTCGGCGTCGGGGTTGGAGTCGGCGTCGGCGTCGGGGTTGGAGTCGGCGTCGGCGTCGGGGTTGGAGTCGGCGTCGGGGTTGGCGTCGGGGTTGGCGTCGGCGTCGGGGTTGGCGTCGGCGTCGGGGTTGGCGTCGGGGTTGGCGTCGGCGTCGGGGTTGGCGTCGGGCATGGAGTCGGCGTCGGGGTTGGAGTCGGCGTCGGGGTTGGAGTCGGCGTCGGGGTTGGCGTCGGGGTTGGAGTCGGCGTCGGTGTCGGCGTCGGTGTCGGTGTCGGTGTCGGCGTCGGCGTCGGCGTCGGCGTCGGTGTCGGTGTCGGCGTCGGTGTCGGCGTCGGCGTCGGCGTCGGCGTCGGCGTCGGCGTCGGGGTTGGAGTCGGCGTCGGCGTCGGCGTCGGCGTCGGTGTCGGTGTCGGCGTCGGTGTCGGTGTCGGTGTCGGTGTCGGTGTCGGTGTCGGTGTCGGTGTCGGTGTCGGTGTCGGTGTCGGTGTCGGTGTCGGTGTCGGTGTCGGTGTCGGTGTCGGCGTCGGCGTCGGTGTCGGTGTCGGTGTCGGTGTACATCCGTGGCCGCGACCACTATTGTTGCCACAGAATGCCTGCAGCAATTGCATGCAGACATTCCGCAGATTGCGCATAGGCATGCATGATGTGTTCATGCCGCCTGAATTGGAGAAACTAGATTGTCCTCCAGCCTTAGAGGTGCCTTGACTACAACTGCTTTTCCCTGTGCTGTTGTTGTTGACGCCATTATTAAATGAGCTTCCGATTATCATGTTTATTCCTCTCTGAATTAATTTGGTGCAGCAAAGATTTATAAAGCTACACAAATATCCTAAAGCAGGTTGTCGCGAGCTGTGAGAGGCTGACCAGATGAGTGGTGGTGATCGTTGGATATGCCGTATCCAATTTAATTTTACCAGGCAGGTATGCTGACGTTTTTTTATTAATATATTGCTGTGACTGGCCTATGCGTTATCCTTATACCCAGACCTGCAACGGCCGCTGATGCCCTCCCCTAACACCGTCTCCGTCAGGTTGCCAAAACGCTTGCCGCAGGCTTTCCAAGACCACGAAACGCATAATGAGCCAAAATTCATTGCCCGTTACAGGCGGGGCAAGGTGGCGGAATTCCGCCGCTTCACCAGTCCGCCTTGGCGGAATTCCGCCGTTTGTCGGGGCAGAGTACTGCTTTCAGCCGTGCAGTTGATTATTCAAGTTGTTATTTTTAAGACCTTAATCGTAAAGTTCCTGTTTGCGGCGCAGTTGGCGTGATTTTTCCAATAGGAAATGGGTGTTTACCCACAAACCATTGGAGAGAGAGAAATGAAAAAGACCTTGTTGACCCTGACTGCCGCTGTTGCCTTTGGCCTGTCCAGCTTGTCCGCCTTCGCGGCTGACCCGATCGTGATCAAGTTCAGCCATGTGGTCGCCCCGGACACCCCCAAAGGCAAGGCGGCTGAAAAATTCAAGACGTTGGCTGAAGAAAAGACCAAAGGCGCGGTCAAGGTTGAGGTTTACCCCAACAGCACCCTGTACAAGGACAAGGAGGAAATGGAGGCNCTGCAAATGGGCGCGGTGCAGATGTTACCGTCACTGGCCAAATTCGGCNNGCTGGGGGTGAAAGAGTTTGAAGTGTTTGACCTGCCTTACCTGTTCCGCAACTATGACGACCTGCACAAGGTCACCCAGGGCGAGATCGGCAAGGGCTTGCTGGACAAGCTGGCCAAGGGTGTGAAAGGCCTGGCCTACTGGGACAACGGTTTCAAGGTCATGAGCGCCAACAAGCCGCTGAAAACCCCGGACGATTACAANGGCCTGAAGATGCGCATCCAGTCTTCCAAGGTGCTGGAGGCCGAAATGCAGGCGCTAGGTGCCATTCCGCAGGTCATGCCGTTCTCTGAAACCTATCAGGCGCTGCAAACCGGCGTGGTTGACGGCACGGAAAACCCGCCTTCCAACATGTACACCCAGAAAATGCACGAGGTGCAAAAGAACGCCACGGTCACTGACCACGGCTACCTCGGCTATGCGGTCATCACCAACAAGGATTTCTGGGACAAGCTGCCGGAAGACGTGCGCAAAGGACTGGATGAGGCNCTGAAGGAATCCACCGATTACGCCAACCAGATCGCCAAGGAGGAAAATGACAAATCACTGGAGGCCATCAAAGCTTCCGGCAAGACAGACGTTTACACCCCGACCGCAGAAGAAACCAAAGCCCTGCAAAAAGCCTTGGCACCCGTCCATGCCAAAATGGCTGACCGCATCGGTAAGGATCTGATCGACTCCATCTACAAAGCGACCGGGTTTGACCCTTCCAAATAATCTCCCCTTCCCAACCCTCCCCGTAACGGGGGCAGGAAAAAGAAGGTGGCTTCTCTTGTCCCTTCCCCCTGGTGGGGAAGGTGGGGATGGGGGAGCCCCACAGTACATTCAGGAGGAGAAATGTATGAAGTGGCTTGATCGTCTGGAAGAAATATTCATCACACTGCTGATTGCGGCCGCCACGCTGGTGATTTTTGCGGCTGTTGTTCACCGTTATGTTTCGGGTCTCCCGTTGTGCCGTGCAGGATGCCTTGCTCAAAATTCACATGAACTGGGCGCAGGAGCTGTGCATCATCCTGTTTGTGTGGATGGCCAAATTCGGTGCGGCCTATGGGGTGCGGCAGGGCATCCATGTCGGCGTGGATGTGCTGGTCAACCGCCTGGCACCCGCCAACCGCCGCATCATGACCATCGTCGCTTTGTCCGCCGGGGTGCTGTTTACCAGCATTGTCGCCATCCTCGGTGCCCGCATGGTATGGGAAAACGGCTTGGCCTATACCGCCCTCACTACGTTGGGGATGGATACCGGCAGCCATTACGAAGGCTGACCNACCCCCGACCTGGAATGGCCGACCTGGGCGGTCTACATGGCCGTGCCGCTGGGATCTTCCCTGATGTGTTTCCGCTTCATACAAGTGCTGGTCAATTTTATACGCACCGGCGATTTGCCCCATCATGACCACGGGCATGTGGCGGGGCTGGATGAGCCTGAACCNCTTCCCGGTAGTGGAGCAAAAACCATGAGCGCATTGATCATTTTCACCCTGTTGCTGCTGCTGATGCTGACCGGGATGCCGATTTCCATCGCGCTCGGCCTCACGGTGCTGACCTTCCTGTTCACCATGACCCATGTGCCGATCGAGGCGGTGGCGCTGAAGCTGTTCACCGGCATTGAGAAGTTCGAGATCATGGCCATCCCGTTTTTCATCCTGGCGGGCAACTTCCTGACGCATGGCGGGGTGGCGAAGCGCATGATCCATTTTGCCTCGTCGATGGTCGGGCACTGGTACGGCGGCCTNGGCCTGGCGGGCGTGTTGGCGTGCGCGCTGTTCGCGGCGGTGTCTGGCTCCAGCCCAGCTACAGTGGTGGCGATTGGTTCCATCTTGCTGCCTGCGATGGTGAAGGCGGGGTTCCCGAAAAGCTTTGGGGCGGGTGTGATCACCACCTCTGGNGGGTTGGGCATCCTGATTCCGCCTTCCATCGTCATGGTCATGTATGCGGTGGCCACCAACAGCTCGGTGGGGGCGCTGTTCATGGCCGGGGTGATCCCGGGTTTGCTGCTGGCCGGTTTTCTCGGTTTCACCACCGGNTTCCGCGCCCGCAAATACGATTACCCGCGCCAGCCGAAAGCCGATTTTGCGGTGCGCCTGAAAGCCTTCCGCGATTCGGTGTGNGGCCTGCTGCTGATCGTGGTGGTGATGGGTGGCATTTACACCGGCATTTTCACCCCGACGGAAGCGGCGGCGATGAGCGCGGTGTACGCGTTTGTGGTGGCGGTGTTCGTCTACAAGGACATGGGGTTGAAGGATGTGCCGAAAGTGCTGCTGAATTCCGCCAGCATGTCGGCGATGCTGCTGTACATCATCACCAATGCCGTGATGTTCTCGTTCATCATGACCAATGAACAGATTCCGCAGGCGCTGGCGGAATGGATGCTGGCGCAGGGCATGGGCCGNATCGTGTTCCTGCTGGCGGTCAACATCCTGCTGCTGGCGGCAGGCAATTTCATGGAGCCGTCCAGCATCACGCTGATTTTCGCCCCGATCCTGTTCCCGATGGCGATCAAGCTGGGCATTGACCCGATCCATTTCGGCATCCTGATGGTGGTGAACATGGAAGTGGGCATGTGCCACCCGCCGGTNGGCCTCAACTTGTATGTGGCGTCGGGAATCACCAAAATGGGCATTACCGAACTGACGGTTGCGGTGTGGCCGTGGTTGCTGACCATGCTGGTGTTCCTGGCGCTGGTGACTTACTGGCCAGCCATGAGTTTGTGGCTGCCACGCGCAATGGGTATGCTGTAGAGGATAATGACAATGAGCGAAACCAAACCTTTCAAGACGATCTTATACGCCACCAACCTGGGCGCGCACATGCGCCCGGTGTTCCGGCAGGCCATCAATATGGCGCGCATTCACCAAGCCAAGATCATCATGCTGCACGCGGTCGCGCCGATCGGCACGACCGGGCAGGCGATCCTGTCCATGTATTTGCCAGACAGGGAAGTGCATGAGATTGAGCAGGAAAGTATGAATCAGGTGATCGAAACCATGCGCGAGCGCCTGAAAAACTACTGTGCCGAAGAGGATGACGTCTGCAAGGACAAGGATGAGCTGATCGACAAAATCGCGGTCAGCGCGGGCAATCCGGCGGATGTGATCAACCACTATGCCACCACCCATAATGTGGATCTGATCGTGATCGGCACGCATACCCGCCAGTCAAAAGACGGGTTGTTGGGGTCGACGGCACGCTATGTGACGCAGCACAGCAAAACGCCGGTGCTGGTGGTGCCGAACGGGTGACCGCCGCCCGGCCAATGGGCTGAGGGTTGAAACCGGCATGGGGCAGTTAGATTTCGAGCATCTCGAAATCTTGTTTGCTGACCCCACAATCCGGGCAGCGCCAGTTGTCGGGGATGTCTTCCCAGCGTGTGCCCGGAGGGATGCCCTCTTCCGGCAGCCCTTTCTCTTCTTCATAGATCCAGCCGCACACGACACACATCCATTTTTTCATCAGGTATTGGCTCCATTGGACGAATAATAGTCCATTATCGGGTGGCTCCAGCATTCCGCTCAATCACTGCCAATAATCCTGAGGGTATTGGGTGGGCGGAGGGTGCCGAACGTTTGCTAGAATCACAGCGGGAAAATAACAGCAAGCTAGGCAATAGCATCATGGGAAGTGTTTTTTGGTCGCAATCGTCGCCTGTTTCGTTGCATGGGCGGCCTATAAACTGGGTTTCAGCAAAGGCTGGGTGAAAGGCTATGAACGCGGCGAGCAGGCCGGTTTTGCCGCCGGGCGGGAGGACGGCATGAAAGCTGGCCTCAAGGCGGGCATCCGGGAACACATGATCAGCACGCTGGCGGAAATCCCCGAAGCGCCCGGCATCCACGCCGAACTGCACCAGCAGGCGCGCGATGAAATCCTCACACAGCTCAACACCAAACCGGCGGCGAAACCGTCCCCGCCGCCCAAAACGGGTTTCCTGCTGATGATATGGCAGGAGTTCGGCGGCTGGTTGCTGCTGCTGCTGTTTGCCTTGCTCCTTGTGTACCTGTTCCGATAGGGGTAAAACGGCCGTGGTATTTTTCCCCACAACAAACTGAATGAATGCAGCACCATGAAAACAGCACCACGCGAAATCGCCACCCCTTGCCCACAAATGTCGCTGAAGGTTCCCGAAGGCATGACATCGGTGGAATTCTTCAACAGCCCGGCCAACCTGAAAAATCTGGCGGAAGAAAACGGCCTGTTCCGCACGCCCGAAGACCTGCTGATGTACCGCAAGCTGGTCGGGCACAGTGTGGAGTTCGACACGTCCATCATCCTCGACACTTCCCGGCGCATCCTTGACCCGTTGGGGCGTCCGGTGCGGCGCGACCAGATGAAGCGGCAGGANAANAAGGCTTGGTCGAAGATGACGCAGATCATCTGCGATTACATGTTTGACCAGTATCCCGACCCGGCGGAGCACCTGATCCTGTGCGGGGAAGCCAGCCTCGACTCCACTTGGCCGCTGAACAAGCCGGGCGTGCCCAGCATCCGCATGATCCACAACCACTTCATGGCGTTCCCCATGGAATTGCTGCGCAACGCCGCCGAAGCCGACCCCAGCAACCCCAACCTGACGGACAGCGGCCACAACACCCTGTTCCTGCGCCAGTTGAGCGAGTCTTACCGCAAGTTTCTGGAAGTGCTGGATTTGCAGATTCTGCGCCTGCTGCCAGCCGAAGAGGCGGCTAGCCTGACCGGCTACCCGCAAGGCTTGCCTTGCTGGGAAGTGCTGGGTGGGCGGGAGCGCCTGCAAGACCAGTACTTCTGGTATGAATACGAGCAGGTGTTGCGCGGCTTCCTCGATTTCTACCAGACCTTTTTCTCGCTGGTGGCGACCGGGGAAGCGCGTGTGCCGGACAGCGCCAACTTCCCCCACCAGATTGACGATGTGCTGCTGGGCAACCAGCGTTTCCTGCGGGTGGCGCGCGATCTGCGCGAGAAAGTGATCCAAGACCCGCAGTTTGCCAATGACATCCGCTGGCGGNNCGCCTACAAGCAAATCCTGTTCCGTGATGATCGGGGGCGGCTGGTGGTGACGATTTCGCAGAATTCAGTCGGCAACGCCATCACCGAACTGCTGGGAATCGTGGTCAGGCGTCAGGTGGATTCCGACGCTTATGCCGCAGTGGAGGAAGCGCTGGTCAACCGCTTGCTGGAAGCGCGCGAACGCCTGNNCGCCGCCAATCTGGGCGAATCCTTGTCCGCCCCGTGCTGGCCAAACGGCGCCTTCCGGCTCTGCCGTTGAGGTTTCACCTTCCGGCTGTGTCTGCGGGCAAGCCGGAAGCCCACATTTTTGCTAGACTGAGCCGCCTTTAGACTGATGGATTGGGTGCGTTATGGCTGTCCTGTTTGACCCTTTGACCTTGTTGCTGGCGGTGCTCGCCCTGCTGATTGTCGGCATTTCCAAAGGTGGGCTGGGCGGTGGCTTGGGCGTGCTCGGCGTGCCGCTGATGTCGCTGACCATGCCGCCAGCGCAGGCGGCGGCCATCTTGCTGCCGATCCTGTGCGTGATGGATCTGATGGCGATGAAGGCTTTCTGGAAAGGCTGGTCGCTGGAGCACCTCAAGCGCCTCATTCCCGCCGCCATCATCGGCATTGTGGTCGGCGCGCTGACCTTCAGGTATTTCCGCGCCAGCGACGTGCGCCTGCTGGTGGGGCTGATTGCGGTCGGGTTCGCCCTGAATTACTGGTTCAAGCCGTTCCAATTCCTGGCCGGGCGCAAGCCTGGGGTGAAATCTGGCATGTTCTGNGGAGGCATTGCCGGTTTCACCAGTTTCATCGCCCACGCAGGCNNGCCGCCAGTGAACATCTACCTGCTGCCGCAGCAGCTCGACAAGACGGTTTACCAAGCGACCACGGTCATTTTCTTTACCATCGTCAATTATGTGAAACTGATCCCGTATGCCGCGCTGGGGCAATTCAACCCCACCAACCTGTCCGCCTCCATCCTGCTGCTGCCGCTGGCGGCGTTGGGGATTTGGCTGGGCTACAAGCTGCACCATCGCATGCCGGAAAAACGGTTTTTCCAGATCGCCTATGTGCTGCTGTTTATCACCGGCTGCAAACTGATTTACGATGGCGTCAGCGGGCTGTTGGCCTGATTTTTACCACCCGATACAGGACGGAAACGCATGAAACTCGGAAGCTGCCAATACCAGAACCAGATGTATGTCTGCATCATTGAACAGGGGCATGTGCTGATCCCGGCACTGGACCCGGCTTATGGCCAGCCCGAGTGGCGCGACATGGTTGCCCTGATTGAAAGTGGAACGGATGTCGCCGCCGTCAGGGCAGCCGCCACCGCCAGCATGAAAGTGGACGCCGCCAGCATCCGCCTGCTGGCACCGATTCCGCGCCCGCGCAAAAACGTGATGTGCCTCGGCCTGAATTATCTGGAACATGCCGAAGAAACCGCTAACCAGATTGGGCGCACCGGCAAGGCNCCCACCTATCCGATCGTGTTCACCAAATGCCCGACCAGTGTGACCGGCCGNGAGGCGGAAATCCCGTTCGACCCGGACACCTGTTCGCAACTGGACTGGGAGGCGGAGCTGGGCGTGGTGCTGGGTAANGGGGGCAANAAGATTGCCCGCGAGGCGGCGCTGGCGCATGTTTTTGGCTATACCGTGATCAATGACCTGAGCGCCCGCGACATCCAGCTCAACCACAAGCAGTATTTCCTCGGCAAGAGCATCGATGGCGGCTGTCCGATNGGNCCGTACATTGTGACGGCGGATGAAATCACCGACCCGCAGCAACTGGCGATTGCTTGCCGGGTGAACGGCGTCACCAAGCAGTCTTCCAATACCCGTCACATGATTTTCGATGTCGCCAGCATTATTTCATGGCTGTCGCGCGGCATGACGCTGGAAGCGGGCGACGTGATCGCCACCGGCACNCCCAGCGGGGTCGGTTTCGTGCGTGAACCGCCGGAATTCCTGCGGCCAGGTGATGTGGTGGAATGTGAGGTGGAAAAGGTCGGCGTCCTGCGCAACGTCATTGCCCGCCAGTAGCGGATACGGCGGCCTCAGCCTTGCATGGCCGCCAACCGGTTCAGCGCCCGGTAACTCAGCGCTTCGGTCAGGTGTGGGGTGCGGATGGTTTCGCTTTCCGCCAGGTCGGCAATGGTGCGCGCCACCTTGAGGATGCGGTGATACGCCCGCGCGGACAGCTTGAACCGTTCCATCGCGCTGTTCAGCAGTTGCTGGTCTTTTTCCGCCAGCAGGCAATGCTGGTCGATTTCACGCCCGTTCAGCGCATTATTGATCTTGCCTTGCCGTTGTTGCTGGCGGTTGCGGGCGGCTTCCACCCGCTGGCGCACCACCGCGCTGCTTTCGCCCGTTTTGAGGGATTGCAGATCTTCCTGCCGCACCCGTGGCACCTCGATTTGCAGGTCGATGCGGTCGAGGAAAGGCGCGGATATGCGGCTGCGGTGTTTGCGCTGGCGTTCCGGCGTGCATTCGCAGTTGTCGCGCAGGTCGCAGGCGCGGCCTTGTGGGCAGGGGTTCATCGCCGCCACCAGCTGGAACTGTGCTGGATAGGTGGCCTGCCGGGCGGCGCGGGACAAGGTGATCCTGCCGGTTTCCAGCGGTTCGCGCAAAACGTCCAGGACACTTCTGTCAAATTCTGTCAATTCGTCAAGAAATAACACGCCATGATNGGCCAGCGAGATTTCCCCTGGCCGCACCTGCGAGCCGCCGCCGACCAGCGCCACGCCGGACGAGGTATGATGTGGCTCCCGCACCGGACGCTGCCCCCAGCGGCTGGCGTCGAAACCGTGATGGCTAATGGAGGCGATGGCGGCGGATTCCAGCGCCTCTGTTTCGGACAGCGGCGGCAGGATGGTCGCCAGCCGGTTGGCCAGCATGGTTTTGCCGGTGCCGGGCGNGTAGACCATCAATAGGTTGTGGCCACCGGCGGCGGCGATTTCCAGCGCGCGCCGCGCCATGAACTGGCNCTTGACGTCGCTGAGGTCGAAAGGGTAGTGGATTGTCGCCGTTTCGACCGGCTGTTCCCAATGTGGCAGTGGTTCGGTGCCCTGCAAATGCCCCACCACTGCGCTGATGGAACGGGCGGGGTGGACTTTCAGGCCACGGATCAGGCTGGCTTCGGCAGCGTTTTCCTGCGGCACGACCAGCGCCCGCCCGGCCTGTAACGCGGCGAAGGCTGTTGGCAATACGCCACGTACCGGGCGCAGTTGCCCACCCAGGGATAATTCCCCAATAAATTCATACTTGTCCAGTGAATCAACCGGCAATTGCTCGCTGGCCGCCAGCATGCCGATGGCGATTGGCAGGTCGAAACGTCCGCCATCCTTGGGGATGTCGGCGGGTGCCANGTTGACGGTGATCCGCCGTACCGGAAAGTTGAAGCCGGAATTGGTCAGGGCGGCGCGCACCCGGTCGCGGCTTTCCTTCACAGCGGTTTCCGGCAGGCCGACGATGGAAAAGCTGGGCAGGCCGTTGGCCAGATGCACTTCCACGCTTACTAATGGTGCATCAAGACCGCTATTGGTGCGGCTGAAAACGATGGCAAGGCTCATGGGTATTTTTGTTGACTATGTGCTGCGGATGAACCCCGATTCTGCTGTTTCACCCCCTTGGCTCAAAAAGTCGACAAAAGGCAAACGCCCTGTTTGGCACCGTATTTGCCTTGTTGATTGGCAGTGCAACGGATTAAGGAAAAATTGTGAAAGTCGTCCCCATTTCCTAGCCGATTGTGAATTTAATCACAGTTTATTGAGTCTCAACGGTATATAAATTGGTAAACATACAACAGCGGCATAACGGAGAGCATTGCCATGAAGAACGATAATACCAGTACAAGCGGACAGCAGCGTACTGTACCCAACGTCCCATCCTACCCTCATGCGAGCCACATCTGCGCCCGTCACGGCAGCAGTTTCACCGGCAATGGTGAACGCAAGATATACGCGCGCAACACCTATTTCACGACGGATTCGGAAGAGAAAGTCCAACAATATTATTCCCAACAATTCGGCCAGCCCGTACAAACAGAAGGCGGCAGCAGCTGGCGGCAGGAAACCAGCAGCGGCAACCAGCACATTGTGGTGCAATTGACCGTGGAAAGCAGCCAAGCGGGTCAGGCGGAAGCGCAAACGCTGATCAAATCCTATTGCGTCGTTACCATGAACACCCCGCAGGCAAGCTGAAACCTGCCACAAATCCGACCGTTAGGAAGGCCGACACCCTAGGGTTGTCGGCCTTCTTGTTTCTTACCTTAACAGAACCTGGGGGAACCTAGGGGTGTTACCCAATTACCTGCCTGTCACACGCGGTGTTACACTCAGCCAGATATTATAAAGCGCACACCACGCGGGAGGGCGTATGGAGCTTGCCCAGGAGAGCCGGGAAGTCGCCATCTATACTCAGCTCGGGAGCGATGTACTGGTCTTGCGGAGTATGACGGGAGAGGAAAGCCTAGGGCGGTTGTTTGCCTTCCATGCCGAATTGTTCAGCCTGAAGGAAAACATCCCGTTCGAAGACCTGCTGGGAACCAATGTCACCATCCGCCTCAACCTCGCAGGCGACAACAAGCGCTTTTTCAATGGCCATGTCACCCGCATCGCCCAACGTGGCAATGAGGGCGCTTATGCAGTCTATGAGGCAACTATCCACCCTTGGCTATGGTTCCTGACCCGCACTGCCGACTGCCGCATCTTCCAGAACCAGACAGTCCCCGACATTATCAAGGCGGTGTTCCGTGATCTGGGTTACACCGACTTCCAGGAAAAACTGAGCAACACGTATCCGGTGTGGGAATACTGCGTCCAGTACCGCGAAACCGACTTCAATTTCGTCAGCCGCCTGATGGAGCAGGAAGGCATCTACTATTACTTCCAGCATCAGGAGGGCAAACACGAACTGGTGCTGGCGGATAACTACAGCGCCCATCAGCCCTTGCCGGGTGTTGGCAAAATCCCTTTCTATCCGCCGGATGAGGCGGTGGTGCGTAAGGAAGAATCCTGTTCGCACTGGCATTTGTCCAAGCAGGTCATGCCGGGCAAATACGCGCTGAACGATTTCGACTTCAAACGCCCCAGCGCCAACTTGCAGGCCAACGCCGTCGTGGCGCGCAAGCATGCCGTATCCGACTACGAAATCTATGATTACCCCGGCGAATACGACAAGATCGACGCGGGCGACAATTATGCGCAAACCCGCATCCAGGAACTGCACGCAGGCTACGAGCAGGCGCAGGGGCAAAGCGACGTGCGCGCCATGCAGGCGGGCGGGCTGTTCACGCTGACGGAACATCCGCGTGCCGACCAGAACCGCGAGTATCTGCTGGTTTCCGTCAGCCATACCCTCCATTCCGACCGTTTTGAAAGCGGTGCGGCGGCGGCCAAACAGGCGTTGTACGCCAACCGTTTCAGCGCCATCGACAGCAAGACGCCCTTCCGCCCTGCCTGCATCACGCCCAAACCGTTCATCCGTGGCGCAGACCGCCATTGTGGTCGGGTCGGGTGGGGAGGAAATCCATACCGACGAACATGGCCGGGTGAAACTCCAGTTCCACTGGGATCGTTACGGCAAATCCGACGAAAACTCTTCCTGCTGGGTGCGGGTTTCGCAGGTGTGGGCAGGCAAAAACTGGGGGCGATGCACATTCCGCGCATCGGCCAGAAGTCATTGTGGAATTCCTCGAAGGCGATCCCGACCGCCCCATCGTGACCGGGCGCGTCTACAATGGCGACCAGGTTCCGCCTTACGGGCTGCCCGCCAACAAGACCCAAAGCGGCGTCAAAAGCCGCAGCTCCAAGGGCGGTTCAGGTGCCAATTTCAATGAAATCCGCATGGAAGACAAAAAGGGTGCGGAACAGCTCTACATCCATGCCGAAAAAATCAGGACAACGTCGTCGAAAACGATGAAACCACCTCGGTCGGCCATGACCGCAGCGAAACCGTCGGCCACGACGAAACCATCAGCATTGGCAACAACCGCACCGAGACTGTCGGCAATAACGAGCAGATCAGCATTGGCAACAACCGCACCGAACAGGTCGGCGTGGATGAATCCGTCACCATCGGCTCCAACCGCTCAGTCACCATCGGCATGAACAAAACCGAAACCATCGCCATCAACAAGGCTGAAACCATCGGTGTGGCCAAGGAGCTGACCATTGGAGGCCTGTATCAGGTGACGGTTGGCGGCGTCATGAATGAAACGGTCGCCATGGCCAAAGCCCAGGAAGTCGGTGCCACCAAGTCCACCACGGTGGCGGGCAATGTCACGGAAAACTACAACAGCAGCCAGTCCACCAGCGTCGCCCAGGATCACAGTGAAACCATCGGCAAAAATCAGACGCTTTCCATTGGTGAAAACCAAAGCATCACCGTCGGCAAAAACCTGACGATTGACGTCGGTGACGAAATCACCATCAGGACGGGCAAAGCCAGCATCGTCATGAAAAAGGACGGCACGATCCAGATCAGCGGCAAGGACATCACCATCAACGGCTCCGGCAAGATCGATGTCAAGGCCAGCAACAATATCACCATGAAAGGGCAGCAAATTTTGCAGAACTAAACAACGCCTTCAGCAGGCAGGAGGAATGGCTCATGAGCACGGCAACAGAAGCGGAAACCCGTCTTGTTCCCCGCTTGGATGGCGTCGTCATCGGCGTATTGGTGGGGCTGGACGCAAACCGGCAACCGCTGGTGGTGTTCCCCGCCAACCCGCAGGAAAGCGCCGTTCCCGCCCGCACCACCGCCCTGTTGGATACGGATGACATCGGCAAGGAAGTNACTCTGCTGTTTGAACAAGGCGACCCGCGTTACCCGCTGGTGATTGGGCGCATCCAGAAACCGGCAACCTCGCCGCCCGCCGCGCCGGAGTCGCCGGTCGAGGTGGAGCTGGACGATGAGCATCTGGTGTTGTCCGCCCGGCAGAGCATCACCCTCAAATGCGGCAAGGCCAGCATCACGCTGACGCAAGCAGGCAAGGTGCTGTTGCGGGGGACTTACCTGTTGAGCCGTTCCTCTGGCGTGAACCGCATCAAAGGCGGTTCCGTGCAACTCAACTGAACGCCGTTATGGAACTGATCAACGCCACCAGGATGCAGGCCGGTTACACGCTGGGGGTGGACGCGAGCGGGCGCGAATCCTTGGTGGTGGCGGTGAAAGGGACATTCACCTTCCCCGGCCATCAGCAGGAGCCGCAACTCGCAGAAACCCAGGCGCCGCTGGTCATGGCGGACACGTTCGGCGGTGAACCGGGGTTTTCCGCCCCCGTGTATGAGGCGGATTATTCCCCCGTCAAACCGTTCTGCGATGTCATTTTNGCTGGGCGGGCCTATGCGCCAGGGGGCAGGCCAGTCCCACACGTACAGGTCGGGATGAAAGTCGGCGCGGTCGCCAAAACCTTCATGGTGACGGGCGAACGCCGCTGGGAAGCGGGCGCGGCGGGCGTCAGCCCCGGCTATCCGGCGGTGTTTGATTACATGCCCATCAGCTATGAACGGGCGTTTGGCGGGGTGGATAATTTTCTTGCTGACCCGGCGATGCANTCAGCCTACCTGCGCAACCCGGTCGGCAAAGGCTTTCACGCGCATCTGGACAGCGATTTGGTCGATGGGGCACCGATGCCGAACACCGAAGCCACCAACCAGCCGGTGCGCATACCCAACCACGATTACGCGCCGCTGGCGTTCGGCTCGGTCGGGCGCAACTGGGAGCCGCGCTACCGTTTTGGTGGAACCTATGATGATGAATGGCTGGACAAACAGTTCCCGTTCCTGCCGAAGGATTTCGACAACCGTTATTTCCAGTGCGCGCCTGCCGACCAGCAGATGGCCTACCCGGCTGGTGGCGAGGACGTCATCCTGATCAACCTGACGCCGAACGGGCGGGTTCAATGCCGGCTGCCGACCCTTGCGGTTCCGGTGGTGTTTTTCCGCAAGCGAGGCGAACGGCATGAGACACAGGCGGTCATCGACACGATTGTGCTGGAGCCGGACAAAGGCACCTTCAGCATCACCGGNCGCGCCAGCCTGCCGTTGCGGAAAAGCATTTTCGAGATTCCGCAGGTGCTGGTGGGCAAGATGAGCAAAGGTTGGTGGCGGGCGCGCGAACTGGGCAAGACTTGGTATCCGTCGCTGGCGCATCTGGCCAATGCAAAACGCCGGGAAGCCGCAGAGGAGGAAGCATGAGCCAGCCCGTCGCCATCACGGCTGTCGGCATGGTCACCGGGGTGGGGTTGGACGCCGCCGCCAGTTGCGCCGCCATCCGTTGCGCCATCGACAACTTCCAGGAAACCCGCTTCATCGACGATGGTGGCGAATGGATCATGGGTTGCGAAGTGCCGCTGGAACAGCCTTGGCGTGGCAAAACCAAGCTGCTCAAACTGGCGGCCATGGCGATCCGCGAATGCCTGGAAGACCACGGCCAGATAAAGCCGGAACAGGCACCGCTGCTGCTTTGCCTGCCGGAAACCGAGCGCCCCGGCAGGGTGTTGACGGACGACAACGCCTTTTTCTTTGAGTTGCAACAGGAATTGGGGATGCAGTTCCACGCCAAATCCCGCGTCATCGCTATGGGCAGGGTGTCCGCGGGCGTNACTCTGCAACATACACGCAAGCTGCTCCAGGCNCGGACCGCCCGGCAGGTGATCATCGCAGCGGCAGACAGCCTGCTGGTCGGCGCGACCCTGACGGCGTTTATGGAACGGGAATACGTGCTGACCAGCCGCAATTCCGACGGCTTCATTCCNGGGGAAGCAGGCGCGGCGGTGGTGGTCGAGCCGGTTTACCGCCGCCCGGAGCCGCAACTGATCTGCACCGGTATCGGTTTCGGAGTGGAAACGGCGCATGTGGATGCGGAGGAGCCATTACGGGCGGAAGGGCTGACGGCGGCTATCCGGGGTGCACTGGCGGAGGCGGGCTGCGAACTGAATGACCTGGATTTCCGCCTCACCGCCATTTCCGGCAAACAATATTATTTCAAGGAAGACGCCTTGTTCATCGGCAGGATTTTGCGCAAGCACAAGGAGCGCTTTGACATCTGGCATCCGGCTGATTGCATTGGGGAAACCGGCAGCGCCATCGGCCTTGCCCTGCTGATCATCGCCAAAGCCGCCTGCGCAAAGCAGTATGCCGACGGCCCGCATNNCCTGATACATGCGGGCAACGATGACGGCAGGCGCACGGCGTTAGTGCTGATGTGGCGGACGCTGGCGGGGATGGCTGATGGCGAACGAGGTGTACGCCAACGACCGGGAGGTTTCCTGCAANAAAGCGGACGGGAAAAGCATTTGCGCCTTCCCGGATGTGTGCATGACGCCACCGACCTCACCGGCTTCNCCGGCGGGAATCCCCGTACCGTACCCCAATACTGGCATGTCGAAGGACACGACCAATGGCAGCCGCACCGTCAAGATGACCGGCGAAGAAGTCATCAAGAAAAACGTTTCCTATTACAAAACCAGTTACGGCGATGAGGCAGGCTGCGCGACGCCAGCCAAGAAAGGGGTGATTACCGGCACCATTCAAGGCAAGGTTTATTTCACCTCGTGGTCGATGGACGTCAAGATTGAAAGCGAAAACGTTGTCCGCCATCTCGACCTGACCACGCATAACCATGCCTGCCCAAACCCCAACGAGGCGGTGCCTTGGCCGTTCACCGACAAACAGACGCTGGCGCCTGACTCCAAATGCGGCGACGATAAAAAGGCCAAGGATGAAGCCTGCGCAGGCAAGAAGGAGCCGCATTGCCCCGGCGTCCTCAAGCGCTCGCCCAAGGATCTGAAAAACAGGTGGCGCTTTCCCCAGCAAACGAGCCGCTGATGTGCTGGCGATGGACGCCACCCCAGGCCGCGCGCCCAGTCACGCACCTCGAAAGCCGCCGCCGCCGCCACCAAGGAGGCGAACAGCGACGAATGCGTGCAGAAAAGCCGTTGCCAGTTGAAGCCCTATGCNGCCGAAAAAGGCCAGCCGCAATGTTGCCCCGGCCAGACGCCGCACCACATTCCCCCAAAGCCTGTTTCAAAGGCGTCAAGAAANTACAACAAGGACAGCGCCTTGTGCGTCTGCATGGAAGGGACTAGCCAGCATTTCGGTTCCCATGGCAANAATCATGCGGCCATTGATTACCTGGCCAAAGAAAAAGGCATCAAGCCGGGGCAAAATTGCAGCATCGCCAACTACAACAAGATTTGTGCGGACGCCGTCGCTGCCCAGTGTGGTTGTAGCGCCGCCTGCATCGAGCAGCAACTGAACGAAAGCCTGAAACCGACCAACCGGAATATCAAGCACGTTCACTCCACCAGCACGGAGCCGCTGGAGCCTGAACTGAAAGACGCCCTGGACGAAGCCCTGCACGCACCTGCAGCGCCCGCGACAGGATAGGAGAACGGAAATGGATCATGTGGTGACGACATTCGCCAGCGGTTGCGCGGTCTCGGCTGAAACGGTTTACGCCGCCAAGGAACTGGACTCGCTGGTGGAGCGGGGTCAGGAAAACTGTGGCTTTATCGTGTATTTCCAGGGTGCCTGGTACAAGTATCAATTTGCCGGAGCCTGGTCGGCCATCGCCATGGCGACGGTCAAGCCGCCGGGTCAGGAGCGGGTTTTGGTCGCCATTTCACCGGGTGGGGCGTATTGGGAGGTGGAAACCCGGGCGTTGCGGGAAACCCATGGCGGCATCCCGGCGGCGGCGCATTCCCTGCGTTCGCTGGCGGTGATCGATGAGGTGGTGTACGCCTGTGGCATNAGCCGTAGCGTCTTGCGCCGGAACCGTTGCGGCGACTGGCGTGAAACCGGNCCTGGCGTGGCTCCCGGTGACGCCGGGCAGGTGGTCGGCTTTGAAGATCTGGCGGGCTTTTCGGCGGATGAAATCTATGCGGTCGGCTGGGGAGGGGAAATCTGGCTGTGCGCCGCGTCCGCATGGCAGCGCATCGACAGCCCGGTTTCCGCCAACCTGAACGCGGCTTGCTGCGCCCCGGACGGCAAGGCCTACATCGTCGGCGACCGGGGCGTGATGCTGCGTGGCCGCCACGATGTCTGGGAGGTGCTGGAAACGGACAGGACTGACAACCTCATGGATGTCGCCTGCTTCAACGGCGTTGTGTACGTCACGACCGACTTTGAAATCCTGGCATGGCGGGATGAAACCCTCGTGGCGGAAGACGCCTTTATTGATGATGACCCGCCCGACACCTGCCTGCATTTATTGACGGCGGAAGATGCGTTGATCTCCATGGGTCCCAAGGATTTGTTCCGCTTACAAAACAATGCATGGGAGCGGCTGGTTTGAATACTGGCGCGCCAACCACAAGCCGTGAGGTTCGGCCATGAAACCTGTCACTCCGGTCATTCCCCACATCATCGACCAGCACGCAGAGGAAGCCGCCTTCCTCTGGCTGTTGCGTGACAACGCCGTCACGGAAGCCCATTACAACCTCGCCCACTTGCAAGCCCTCGAAAACCGCCTTGACGCCCACCTCGACGGCCTGCGCGTGGCGGGCGCTGAAGGCTGGCGGCGCTGCCTGGACAACCTCCAGCAGTGCAAGGAACCGGGTGAAATGTTCGCCGCCGCCACCCTTGTCTTCGAGGGCGCTGACCCCGATCGCCTGCATGCGCTGTACGCGCTTTGCGAAGCTGCGCCGGAAACCGAGCGCGGCCTGATTTCCGCCCTCGGTTGGGTGGAGCCGCAACACCTCAAGGGCAAGGTCAGCGGCCTGCTGGCTTCCGGCAACCCCTGGTGGCGGCGGATCGGCGTCGCCGCCTGCGCCATCCACCGCGTCGACCCCGGCAAGCCACTGGAAGCCGCCGTGCAGGATGGGGACATTGCCCTTTGCCGCCGCGCCCTGCAAGCCGCTGGCGAACTNGGCCGCAGCGACCTGCGTGACCTGATCGCCCGCCAGCTCAAGGCTGACGACCCCGGCGTCCGTTTTTGGGCGGCCTGGGCGCTCGCCTTGCTGGGCAACCGCCACGAAGCCTTGCAGACGCTGCAAGCCTTTCTGCTGGAGCCGGGCGGCGCATACACCTTCCAGGCAGCACAAGTGTTGGCGCGCGCCAGCCATGGCGACAGCGTGCAATACCTGCTGGGGATTCTCGCCAAACAATACGGCAACCTGCGCCTTGCCATCCAGGGCAGCGGCATGTCGGGCGAGGCGCGCTACCTTCCNTGGCTGATCCAGCAGATGCAAATCCCCGCACTGGCGCGGGTCGCGGGGGAAGCCTTCAGCCTCATCACGGGCGTCGACCTGGCTTACGGGGATCTTGAAACTGACCAGCCGGAAAACTTCCAGGCAGGNCCCACCGAATCCCCGTTGGATGACACTGTCGCCCTCGATGCGGATGAAAACCTCCCCTGGCCTGACCCTGCCTTGATCCAGGCGTGGTGGCGGCGGCATGAGGGTGAATTTCCCGCCGGGCAACGCTACCTGATGGGACAACCGCTTTCACCGCAGCAATGCAACGCCGTCTTGAAAACCGGGATGCAGCGCCAACGGCAGGCCGCCGCGTTGGAGCTGGCGCTGATGGCACCGCAAACCCCTTTGTTTGCAACTTGCGCCAAAGCCAGCCGCCAGCGTCGCCTGCTGACGGCCTAAGGCGTTTTAGTCAATCATGCTGATGGCGCGCTCCAGGCTGCGCTTCATGCGGTTGAACGCGGCACCCAGCACGGCGATTTCGTTTTTGCCCTGTTCGTTGAATTCCGGCAGGTTTTCCTCACCCTTGCTCATGCGGTCGGCCAACGCCGACATCTGCACCACCGGGCGGATGACCAGGGAGCGCAGCAAGATATTCAGCACGATGACAATGAACACGAAGATGCCGCCCAAGATCGCCATGAAGGTCAGGAACGCCTGCCGCGCATGCCGGGTGGGGACATCCATCGGCACATTGACAATCTGCGCGCCCACCANCCGGTTCAGTTGCCAGCCGAAGCCATTGGCCGAGCCGTACAGCTTGAGCATGGATTCCGGCGCCGCCTCCGGGGTGCTGTGGCACACCANGCAGGCCGGGTCGGTGATCCGGATCGGGCGGGCGAAATACAGCGCAGCCCCGGTGGGCGTGTCGCGTTCGCCGACCAGGGATTCCTGCTTGTCGTTATTGGCGAACTGCTGGATGACGTCGTTTTCCCAGTCGGCGGCACGGTTGCGCGGATTGGTCGGGTTCAGGGTCGCTTCCTTGTAGGTGTATTCCGGGTTCTTTTCCCGCAACTGGTTGAAGGTCTGGGTCGCCGCATAGGCGGGCACCGTCTGTGGCAGGAACTGGCGTTTGTTCTGCACGGTCAGTAATGGCCGCACTTCCTTGACCGTATAACTGCGCATCGCCAGCGCGGACTCCATCATGATATTGGCTCGGTCGAGGATTTCCTGCCGGGCGTTTTTCTGCAAGATGGTGTAGGAGCCGACCCCGGCGATGGCGAAGCCCGCCAGCAAGACCAGTATCAGCACCAGATTAAATTTTGTCGCCAGTTTCATCCTTTACCTCCTTGGGCTGCCCTTCCTGTGGTTGGGGTGGGTTGTCCTGCCCCGCTTTGTTGCTTTGTTCCGCTTTAGTGTCCGGTTCCGGCGGGGTTGCAGGCTGTTTGGCGCAGCCTTCCAACCCTTGGTATGCCTGGGTGAAGCCGATCAGGCTGAAATCCACCGTCCGCAGCCCCTGGCTTGGCCNAGTCGGCCAGAAACGCAGCCGCACCCGCACCTTCACCCNCTGGATGAATTGTTGGGTGATGGTGTCCGCCGCCTTGCTGAACACTACATTGGTGTTGCCGTCCAGCGCATCGGATGGGATGGCGTCCTGGTCGTCCANCCGGAGGGTGAGATCCTTGAATTCGGCGTCGATGTCCGAGCCGGTTTTCACGGTCAGTGCCGTTGGGCTGATTTCCAGCCAGACCGCCGTCTGGCTCTGGGTGTCGTCCATCTGCTGGTGCGCTGAAACCAGTGTGCAGGCGGCTTGCCGGTCGGTGCCGCCATCCGTTTTCGCGGCAGACCAGTTGTCGCTGGCAGCGGCATTGGCACCCAGGGACAAAAGGCTGAGCAGTGCCAGCGGGACAGTGAATGCGCCAGGTATCGTCATGCTTTCATCCTCCTGAGAAATTCGGCCTGCTGGGTTCCATCCGGCAATTCTGCGGCAAGCCGTCGCAGGAACTGTTCCCGGGTTTCCGCGCCCGTGGCGGCCTTGCGCACCAGCGTGGTGGCGATCGNGCCGATGTAGGCCGCCAGTTGCGTCTTGGCCTGTTCGACCAGGCTGGCGTCAGGGATGAAGCCCGGAACCGTTGGGGCTGTCTGTGCGGCAGCCCCTCCAGCGGCGCGGTGGCGGGTGCGCCCGCGCCCACGTTGCGNGATAAAGCGGGTGCGTTGTGCTTCGTCGGGAAGGAAACTGGCCANAAGGCGCGTCAGCTCCGCCGGATCGGTAGTCTGGCGGCAGGCCGCTTGACCAGCACGCCCGCGACCGCCGATTTCCTCCGCCAGTTTGAGCCGGATGCTTTCCAGCACTGCCGGGTCTAGCGGCGGCCAATGGCGCGGCATTTTCTGTCCGGTGGGGTGGGGCGTGGCGGCCAGCCGCTCCAGCACGGCGGCGGTGTCCTGTGGCCGTGCCTTCGCGTCGGGCTGGAGCAGCCAGCCGACCAGTTCGGACAATCCGGCGGAATAATCCTTGTGCAGGGATTCCAGCCCGGGCGTCAGCGGGTCAGGACGTTTCTCAAACAATGCGGCGGCGCGCTTGGTGGCGGCGATCGGCGGGTTGCCCGTCATGCAGTGAAACAGCGTGGCACCGAGCCCGTACAGATCCGNTCCACGGCCTTGCTGGTCATCGTTGAAATATTGCTCGAACGGCGCATAACCCGGCGTCACCATCGCCGTCAGCAGCAGGGTCTGCTGGCTGAGGGACTGCCGCGCCGCGCCGAAATCCAGCAGCACTGGCGCGCCATCCCGCCGCAGCAGGATATTGGCGGGCTTGATGTCGCGGTGCAGGAAGTGCTGCGCGTGGATGCAGCGCAAGCCGCGCAGCAGCGGCTCCAGCAGCGCGCGGATCGCCGTTTCGTCCAGCCTGCCGACGCGCTTCAGGCGTTGCGCCAGCGATTCGCCCTGTTCGAAATCCATCANCCGGTAGGCGGCACCGTGCGCCTGGACGTAACTGAGCACCCTGACGATGCTGGCGTCGCGGAATTTCGCCAGGGTGCGCGCCTCTTCCAGAAAGCGCTCCAGCCCGTAGGCGTAGGATGCCTGCATGTCTGCCGAACGCGCGGCGACCGTCAGGCCGTCCGCCTGCCGACAGGCGATGTCGCGCGGCAGGTATTCCTTGATGGCGACCGTCTGGTTCAGCACATGGTCATACGCCCCATAGGTGATGCCAAACCCACCTTCGCCCAGCACATTCTGGATTTCGTAGGAGCCGATGCGGGTGCCGATGGGTAGGGTTTGACTGTACGCTTCGCTCATGAAACGCCCGCCCCCGCCGGTTTGCTGCCACCCGCCAGTGGCGGTTTGAAACGGAAGCCGAAATGCGCCGGGTCTTCCCCGATCACGGCGGCGGCCACGATGTAGAACACGTAATCATAGGTTTCCTGCGGTATTTGATAATGCTGGATGAATTTCCAGAAATTCCGGTCGCGCGGGTTTTCGGGCATTTTCCTGATCAGGCCACGGACGCGGTTGTGGCCGTAGTTGTAGCTGGCCATCACCAGCAGGCCGGACGCCTGCGCTTCCGTGCTGTAGATGTATTTGAGGTAGCGGGCTCCGGCGGTGCTCGCCCGGTTGAAATCGAAGCGCTGGTCGAGCGGGTCGTATTCCCGGGCACCCGCTTTCGNGCCGGCCTGCAAGCCGTATTCCTGCCCGGTGCTGGCCAGAANCTGCCACGCGCCCTTGGCGATGCCGTAGCGGGTTTCCGNGCCGATGGCCTNGGTGTTGTAATTGCTTTCCTGCAACGGCAGGTAAATGAAATCCGGCGGCAGGTTTTGCTGTTGCAGCGCGCTGAGGATGACGGGGGCATAGCCGTTGGCCTCCAGGCGCTGCATGGCGGTGGGGAAGCGCGAGGAGCCCTGCCAGTAGCCGATATAACGCCGGACTTCATCCACAAACTCCGGCGGCGCTTCCAGCTCGCTTTCGCCAAACTGGCGGGCGACCTTGAGGATCAGCTGCTCCTCGTAGGCGCTGTTGCCCGGAAAGCGCAGTTTGAGCGCATTCGCTTCCTGCACGTATTGCTGGTATTTCACACGCATGCTGCCCAGCCGTTCCCGCTCCCTGACCAGGCGGATCCGTTCCTCTGCCAGCTTTTTCTGCTCCGCTATCAGCTTTTCATTGCGGGTTTCCTCGATGGCGGCCTGCAAGGTCGCCATGTGTTCGTCCAGACGGATTTCCGCCTGCGACAGATTCAGCTCCAGCGTCTTGATGTCGTAAAACATGTCAATCGCCAGGGTGCGCGCCTTGTTCAGCGCCAGTTGCTGGTAGGCCAGCAGAGCGGCGGCGGCCAGCAGCAGCGCGGCGGCTCCCANGAGGACGCCCCGGTAACGCTGGCGGCGGGCGCTGCGGTCTTCGTGGATCAGCTCGCGCACCATGCGGGTGTAATCGCCCGCGTCTTCCGCCGCCGTTTCCGCCAGCAGCCGCTGTTTGAGCTGCTCGCGGGTCAGTTCCCCGGTTCGCCCTGCGCCGTGGTTGCGGGTGGAAGTGGCTGTTTCCGCCGTTTGCATGCCGTGGGCGGGCGCATCCGGTTCCCTCTCCGGCGGCGGGGCTGGCGGCGTGAGCGGTGAGGTTTCCTCCAGTTGCAGGAAACAGGCGGAATCCCCCAACTGGAGCAGGGCGGGCAACGCCAGCCGGGTCGGCTGTGTGATGCGCTGCCCGTCGAGGTAGACGCCGTTGGCGCTGCCGCTGTCATGCCACCAGCCGTCCGCCTGCCGTTGCACCGCCAGATGGTGGCGGCTGACGATGGTGAAGGGGATGACCGGTCNGTTGTCCTGCGCCCGCCCGGCGCGGAAACCCTCGGGAANAAAGCGGCTTTCCCCGGCTGGTTCGCCCGCTTTCAGCAGAGTGACGCGCAGGCCGGGGCGGACAAAACGGGTTTTGTCATCAGGTGGCTCCCCGCCGTTGCCGGGGGAGCATGATGATGGTCCTGTCCTCTTCCTGCACGCGGCCTCCTACTGGTTCAGGCGTTTGAACAGCTCGCCCTGCAATTTCTGTTTCAGCACGTCATCCAATTGCGGGGCAGCCTCCTTGGGTGCGGGTTGGGCGGATGGCGCGGGTGCGGGGCTTTCCGGCTTGAGGGTTTCTGGCCGGAGTGGCGTCACGGGTTTGAGAAGCTCCGGTCTGAGAAGCTCGGGCTTGATGATTTCCGGTCTGATCACTTCGGGCTTGATGATTTCCGGTCTGATCACTTCGGGCTTGATGATTTCCGGTCTGATCACTTCGGGCTTGATGGGCGTCGTCGGTTTGGGCGGTTCCGGCTCTGGTTGGGTGGCTTCGGGCAACTGGATGTGCGGCGGCGTGATGATGATGGGCGTCAGCGGGATGGTGAGCTGACGCTGTTCGCCTGCGGTCAGCGTCACGCTGGCACCGCCGCGCAGGAGCCTGCCGGAAGTCGCCGCGATGCGGTATTCGCCTGCTGGCAGGCTGCCGATCCTGATGCTGGAGCCGGAGGCGCTGGCGACCTGCCGTTTGTCCTGGGTCACGGTGAAATTGGCGTCGACCGCCTTGCCGGTGGCCTTGTTGACGGCGTTGAGCAACAGCATGGCCGGTTTCGCTGCGGGTTGCTGTGGCTCAGGATTAGGTTGAGGCTCCGGTTGTTGCGGCTCGGGATTAGGTTGAGGCTCCGGCTGTTGCGGCTCGGGGTTGGGCTGTGGCTCCGGCTGTTGCGGCTCGGGGTTGGGCGGTGGCTCCGGTTTTGGCGCAGGGTCTTGCATGGCGACCCTTTTGCTGACGGTTTTGCCTGCGTTGACGGTAACGTCAAACGTTTGCCGGTCTTCGGCGGAGCGTACATTGACCCGGTATTTTCCCGCTTTGAGGGTAAAGCTTGCTTCCGTCACGCCCTGCCGGAACGCCACCCGTTCGGCGGCCTGGGCTTGGTTGACTCCCAGCAGGGCGAAGGCATCCACGCTTGGCACGGCTGATTGATCATCCAGCCGGTAGACGCTGATGTCCGCAGGCAGCGGTTGGCCAGTGCGGGAGGAAATGCTGACCACCTTGAGGACACCGGTGGCGGCGGGTGGCGGCGTGGCGGGTGGAACGTCTGGCGGTTGGCTCGCGGGCGGTGGGGAAGGCGGCGGCGTTGCAGGCGTGGGCGGCGGTTTTGGCGCTGGTGTGGCCTGTCCCGTTTGGGCGGCCGCCAGCATGGACTGGAATTCCTCCCGATCCTGCGCCGCCTGATAGTGGCCGCCGGTCGCTTCGGCGATGCAGCGCAACTGTTCGCCAGCGGCCTGATCCTTGACAGCGAAACCGATGACATGCGCGGTGAAATCGATGCCGCGCTGTTTGAGCTGTTTCGCCACGGCGCAGGGGTCGCCGCCGCATTCCTCCTTGCCGTCGCTCACCAGGATGACGGTCGCCTTGCTTTCCGTGTATTGCAGGTCTTCCGCCGCCATCAGTAGCGCTTTGGCGATCGGCGTTTCACCCATGGCGGTCAAGTGGTCGGCCTGAGCGATGAAAGCCTGTTGGTTGGCTGCGCCGACAGGCACCACCTGTTCAATGTCATCGCAATCGCCGCGTTTGCGGTGGCCATAGACCAACAGCCCGCGTTCGGTGTTGCCGTCCCAGCCCGCCACCACGTTTTTCAGCACGCTGCGGGCGATGTCGATTTTGGGGACGCCGTCCAGCTTTTGGTTCATGCTGCCGGAAGCGTCGAACACCAGATTGATCTTTTCGTGCTGTGTGGCTTCCCCGCCGACGGGAAACAGCGTTGCCCCTGGTTGGCTGGCTGATCCGCCGTTGCGGTGGGCGGCGGCGCGGGCGGCGTCAGCTGTTTGCTGCTGTCCAGCGGGTTGCTGAACCAGTGGAAGGCGGCGGCGGCCACCGCCAGCAACAGCAAACCGACCAGACTGCTGATCCATAGCGGCTTGTGGTTTGCGGTCGGGGCGGGCGGCGCAACGATCTGGGTAGGCCGGGTGCTGGCGGCGTCAGCCTTCGCCATCGTCGGGGTGATCAGCAAGGTTTTCTGCGGATCGGCAGCTTCGCGCACGGCGCTGACGAAGGCGTCCACCGTGGGGTAACGTTCCGCCGGGGTTTTCGCCAGCACGGTGTTCAGCACCGGCTGCAACCAGGCGTATTCCGCTGGCAAGGCAGGCGGCGGCAAGGCGACATGGCTGTGCAGCGCCTGGGCGGTGCTTTCCGCCGCCACTGCCGCTTTGCCGGTCAGCATTTCAAAGAACACCAGCCCCAGGCTGTAAATGTCCGAGCGCCGGTCCAGTTGGGTGGTGCTGGCCTGTTCCGGGCTCATGTATTTCACCGTGCCCAGCGTATAACCCATGCGCGTCAGTTCGCCGGTCGAATCCTGCAATTTGGCGATGCCGAAATCGGTCAGCACCGCCGTCCCATCTTTGCGGAACAGGATATTGGCCGGTTTGATGTCGCGGTGGATGAAGCCCTGCGCATGCGCCAGCCCCAATCCGGCACCGACCTGTCCGAGAATTTGCAGGGTCGCGTCCAGCGGCAGTTTGCCGCCCACCAGTTTGTCCTTGAGGCTGCCGCCCGGCAGGTATTCCATCGCCATGTAGACGCTGGAGCTGTCTTCGGCAATACCAACATCGTAGACCCGCACGATATTGGGGTGCTCCAGTTGCGCGACAATCCGGCCTTCGTCGAGGAATTTGTCCAGAAAACCCTGCTCACGCCCCAGGGCGGGGTCATCACCTTGAGCGCGACCTGCCGGTGCAGCAACACCTGCCGAGCCAGGTAGACCGTGGCCATGCCGCCTTTGCCCAGCTCCCTGTCGATGTCGAAATTCGGTATGTTCACCGGCGAGTCCTCCTATGGGGTTCTATTGGCGTCTGTCGGGTCTTCGAGCCGCACCGCCAGTGCCGTCACATTGTCGCGCGCGCGCCGCGCCAGCACCGCCTGCACCAGTTGCGCCACCGTGGCCTGCACGCTNNTACCGGCTTGCAGGATGGTGCTGATTTCAGCCTCCGCCAGTTCGCCGCTGAGCCCGTCCGAGCAGAGCAGGAAACAATCCCCGGCGCAGCATTCCTGCATCTGCATTTCCAGCGGCAAGGGGCTGACCACGCCGACCGCGCGCACCAGTTGCCGCGCCGCCGGGTATTTGTGGAGATCCGCCTCGCTGAAGCCTGCCGCCCGGAATTCCTCCATACGGTTGTGATCACGGGTAAGCTGCTGAAGTTTCCCGCCGCGCAACAGATAAATGCGGCTGTCGCCCGTCCACAGGCAAAGGCTGTGCTTGCCATGGATCAGCAGCACGCAGACCGTGCTGCCAATGATCCCCTGGCTGCCGGGCAGGGCGCGCATGCTGATCAGGCGGGCGTTGACTTCCTGCAAGCAGGCGCTGACGGCCTGCGCCTGTTCGCCCAGAAACGCCTGCGGTTTGAGCTGCGCCAGCCCCTGCACGATCATCTGGCTGGCCACTTCCCCCGNGTCATGCCCGCCTGCGCCGTCCGCCACCGCCCACAGCCCCGCCTCGCCCGCATCCAGCAAGGCGTCTTCGTTATGGCTGCGGACATTGCCGGTGTCAGTCAGGCCGTGGGAGGCGCAGCGGAATGTTTGCAACGGTGAGGTGTGCACAGCCTAGCCCCCCGCTGATGGTGCCCATGGCGGAACGGCTGGCCAGCCCCAGCGCGGCCAGTCGCCATCCAGCATGGCGGCGGCGCCTGCGAATGGCGGCAGCCCTTTCGCCAGCAGCAGGGAAGGGCTGCTGTTTTCCGCCCCTTGCGTCCACCACAGGCTGTAGGCGCAGCAGAAATCCTGCAACAGCACGTCCAGCAGCGCCGGGAACACTTGGCGCAGATTGTTGGGGTCTGCCAGCCCGGTGCGCCAGGCCGCGCCGGGGTATTGCTGGAAACCACGTTGCAGGCTGGTCGGTTCGTCCTGCGCATCCGCCTGCCGCCCGTTCAGCGTCTGCCCCATGGCCTGCACGCGCTGGTCAAAGGCGTCCAGGGAAAAGTCATCGGCGAGGCAGGACATCACCAGCGTTTCCGCCTGTCCAAACCAGCCGCTGTGTTTCGGCATGGCCTCCAACGGATTGCCGGAATGGGGCAAGGAACGGCACAGTGTCATCGGGTAATAGCGCCCCACCTGATCCACGCTGGGAATGATCACCCCCAGCCACGCCTGTTCGCCGCAGAGGCCGCTGGTCAGCGCAAAGCGGTACAGCGGGCAGGTCAGGTAATGCTGAATCCACTCCTCCCCCATCTGCTGGCGGCTGGTGTTCATGACCGCCTGCACCCAGGCGTCCCACGGTTCGCGGAAACTGCGCGGCAAGCCCTTGCCCACAAAATCGCCGTGGGTCGGGACTTTGCCGTAATAGCCAAGCAAAACCGGCTGGCGGTCAGGTTCTACAGTGCTGGACATTTGAATTTCCTCAACTCGTTATTGGCGACCTGAAAAGGGTTGGGCGATGCGGCGGGGGTTATCTCGAAGACGGCTTGCAGGTTGGGCAGGCTGAAACGGTTGTTTTCCACCATCCTGAACAATTGCCAGTCATCGCCATTGACGGTGACCGGAATCGGCTCCCCCAGCTCCGGCGGTGGGATGGCCTTGGCGCTGATCTGCGCACCCAGATTCGGCCAGTNGTAACTTTGCGCATCGCCCACCGTGCTGAACACATGGCTGAGTGAGCCGATACTCAAGTCGACCGAGGGGAACTGCGGGTCAGCCTGCGCCAGCCTGACCGTAAAATTCACGTTCAGGCCGCCAGTNNGGAAAAAAGCCTGCCGCACCCGGTCGGCGCCCGCCAACTGCCCTTTCACCTTGTCCAGCGTGGCCGCGTCCAGTTTGGCGGGCTGCAACTGCTGTTCCCGGAACTGGTCGACCCGGCCACCGCGCTGGAAAAATTCGCTGAAATCCGCCAGATTCACCCCGGCCTTGCCTTTATCCGCCAGTGGGTACAGCCCTTGCAGTTTTTGCTGGCAGAAACTGCCCACCGCTTCCTCCAGCGCGCCGCCAAACTGTTTCAGCGCCTCCTGCTTGATCACCGCCGTCACCTGATTGCTGGCGGCGTCCACCGTCTTGAGCAGGATGTCGCTGATCGGCGGCGGCAGTTTCTGCCCTTCGCCTTTCAGCTTGCCCAGGGCGTTGGTCAGGGAATTGTTCTCCAACTGGCCGAACACATCTTCCTGGTTGAGGGTCGCGTAGACCTCATCGATGACCCTCCCCACCGTCTGGAAACGGGCTTCATCCGTCCAGTCCTGAATGTTCTGGAACGCCTGGTGCACCGCTGTCAGGGGCGGCGGCGGTTTGGCTGCCGCAAAGCTGAAGAAGCCCTTGTCCGCGCTGGCAGGGGAAAAGTCGGTTTCAGTGCTGACCTCCTGCATCAGCCGGAACAGGATATTGCCGCCGTTGGAGGTCAGCCCGCTGAACACGGCGCGCGCATCATTGACGTTCTTGATCGGCAACGGGCGGATGTCTTGCAGGAAGTCATTCCAGCCCTGGATGTAATCCGCCTGATAATACTTTTCGAAGGCATTGGCGATCTGCAAGGGGTCACCCAGCCATCACCCCTACCCCAGCACCCAGGATTCGCGCGCCAGCCTGCCCGCCGCCAGTTGGTAGTTCGGCAGGAACACCTTTTCATACCCGGCTTTGGTGAAAAAGCCCGGCACATTGTCTGTCCACGGCTTTTGCGAGGCTTTGCGGAAAGTGAAGTTGATGTTCTGCAAATCCTTTTTCTGCTGGATCAGGAAATCGTACGGGCGTGCGGCCTCAATGCTTTCCTGCTTGAACTGGAAATACGCCAGCTTGTCCAGCGCAGGCCGGTCGGTGCGGGTTTCCAGCAAAGCCTTGCGCGCCGTTTCCACCAATGGATTGTCGATAGCCGGGTCGCGGCTGACCGTCAACACCACCTGCATGTGGCGGGCAATCGTGCGGTCAGCTTCCTCGCCCGGTTTGCCGTCGTTGTTCCAGTCGATTGCCTGCATCCCGGAAACNNCGGCGTGCCGTGGTGCCCGCCCGCCCAGGAACAAATAGTTTTTCAGCGCATTGAACAGGGTTTCAGTCCTGGCCGGGTCGTTCAGGCTGACCCTGATCTGCTGCTCCAGCAATTGCCGCGCGTAAGGCGTCAAGCCCTGCTTGAGCAAAGCTTCGTATTTGTCATCCATCGCCTCGCCCAACGTCCTGGCCTGGCTCAGGCCAAAGCGGGCGAACCAGGGCGTGGGTGTATCCGTATCGCGGTAAGACCAAGTTAGCGCCCGCGCCTTGTCCAGCACGCCGAGATACGCTTCTGGCCGGTCGCCGGGACGCAGTGCCGCCGCTTCCTGCCCCACCTGGGCGACTTTCTGGGCATATTCAGCAACAAAGCTGCGGTTGTTCAGATAGCTGACCACCCACACCATCCCGACCAACAAGGTCAGCACCACCGCACCTACTGCCGCGATGCTCTGCGCCCATTGCAGCTTGCGCGCCAGTTTCAGGTTGGCGCCCGCCAGCCCGGACTCATTGAACACCACCCCGTTCAACAGCCGGTTGATGAAAAAGCTTTTGCCCTGCATGGAAAAACGGCTGACCTGCTGCGGCGCCACCCCGAAACTGCTGGCCATCGACGCCATAATGCGGTCAATCGGCGCGCCTTCCTGAGTAGCGCTGGTGAAGTACACCCCGCGCAGCATCACAGTCTGTTCGTAGCGTGAAGGCTGGTAAACCTGAGTCAGAAACTCCTGCAAACTTTCCCGCAAGGAGCTGAACTGTTGCGGAAACAGGTACAGCGCACGACGGCGTTCCGCACTCCGTTCCCGCTCCAGCTTTTCCACCAGTTGCTGTTGGAGGCGCTCTTCCAGCAAGGCGAATTCCGCACCGAACTGCCCCACGCTGCTGCTCGCCGGGTCATCCACGTAGGNGAAGGTCATGCCCCAGACCTGTTCGCGCCCCTCCCGATCCAGATCGTCAANAAAGTCCATGAAACCGGCGACCAGATCCGCCTTGGTGAACAGCATGTAGACCGGGAAACGGATGCCCAGATGTTCATGCAGTTCCTGGATGCGCTGGCGGATGGCCTTGGCGTGCTGCGTGCGCGCTTCNNCGGCCTGTTGCAGGAATTCCACCAGGCTCACCGCCACCAGCACGCCATTGACCGGCTGGCGGCCACGGTATTGCTTCAGCAAACCGAGGAAACCCAGCCAGGATGCCTGATCCACCGCCTGCTGGCTGTCCTGGCTGGTGTAACGCCCCGCCGTATCCAGCAGAATCGCATCGTCGGTGAACCACCAGTCGCAATTGCGGGTGCCGCCCACGCCGCGCATGGCGTCCTTCCCGTATTTGTCGGACAGCGGAAAATTCAGGCTGGAATTGGCCAGCAAGGTCGTCTTGCCAGCCCNCGGCGNGCCGATAATGAGGTACCACGGCAACTGGTACAGGTAGGCATCATTGGCCTTGCCCTTGTCCTTGCGGATTTTTTCCAGGCTTTGCAGCGCATCTTGCAAGCGTTCCGACAGTTCCCCGACCTCTTCTTTCGATGCCAGCTCTTCGGGGGATAAGCCGGGTTGTTTGGCCTGCACCAACTGGTTCAGCATCTGCTGGTTTTTTGCGGGCGCGCAAGGCTTTCCAACCCTGCCACAAAGCCCACAGCAGGANNACAGCACGCCGATGGCGATATAGCGGTTCAGCTCATCCGCGAACGGGCGTATTCCGGCAAACGCCAGCAGCGGCCNCAGGAAATAAATCAGCGCCGCCACCGCCATGATGCCCAGCAAGGAAACCAGCCATGCCTGTTTGAAAATGCCGATGAGTTTAGCCATTGCCTTTCCCCTCTAGTCCATGACGATCTCGACCCGGCGGTTGCGGGCGCGCCCTTCCTGGGTGCTGTTGTCGGCAATCGGGTTGCTTTCCCNCTTGCCGCTCACCCCCAGGCGCAACGCCGGTTGCTTTTTCGCCAGCAGTTTTTCCACCGTTTGGGCGCGGGCGCGGGACAGTGCGCGGTTATCCTGGAAACTGATGCGGTTGCTGACCGGCACGTTGTCCGTGTACCCCGTGACCGTGAAGGAGGCCGCTGCGAAACGCTTGTCCGCCAGTGCATCCGCCACCCTGCCAATCAAGGCGGCGCGCTGCTCGTCCACCAGCGTATCCCGCCCTGAGGCAAACAAGCCCTGGTCGCCCCGCAGCTCGATAATGGGCTTGCCGTTTTGGTCGCGCACCGCCACCCGTCCGGCGCGGATGTCCGGTGCCAGCAGGTCTTTTAGGGCTGGTGCTTGTTCGGGCGAAGCGGGTGCCGCCACGCCTGCGAAAGCGATTTCATCAATGCGTTGTTTGACCGGGCTGGCCTGCACCGCCAGCATCGACAACAAACTGAGAAACACCGCCAGCAACACCCCGCCTGCCAGCGCATAGAACACCCACAGCGGAATGGCGCGGGTAAAGCCGGTTTTCTGCACTTTCACCCCTTTCCAGTGCGGAGCCAGCGTCTTGTCGCTGCTGCCGCGTTGCCCACGGATCAGTTGCGCCAGCCAGGACTGAATCTGCTCCAGCTTGGCCTTGCCGTTTTCCGCCATGCGGTAACGCCCCTGAAAACCCAGCGCCAGACACACATACATCAGCTCCAGCAGGTGCAGGTTTTGGGCGGGATTCTGCCCGGCTTCCTTCAGTTTGAAGAAAAACTCCTCCCCGCCTGCGACCGAGCCGTGGAATTCACTCAGCAGGCTTTGTTCCGTCCAGCCGCTTTGCTGCCCCCAGGGCGTGTTGAAAATGGCTTCATCCAGCGTGGTGCACAGAGCATGACTGGCCTGCTGCACAGTGTCGCGGTCGGTGCCTGTCTGCGCCGCCAGGGTGTGAAAACTGCGGATTTCATTGCTGAGTTGTTGCTTGAGGCGTTGCGGGGAGGGATGCGAAGGGCGGTTATACAACTTGGCGGCCAGAGCCAGCAGGGCGGAAGCGGCGCTTTCCAGCGGATTGAGCTTGCCCAGCCGTTCCAGNNCGGCCAGCCTGCACATCGCCGGTGAACGNNCCACGCTGGTGTTTCTGGGGATGTCCTGCACCCGCCCACCCGGAATGGGGCGAATGACAGTGCGGTCATCGCTGCTTGCGGAGAAGAAAGGGTCATCATCGCCAGTCATGTGTTACACCTCCATTCACGGGCGGATCGCCCACAGTTCCAGCTCCAGCCCCGGATAGGTCGCACCGATATGCACCGCCAGCCCACCGGAACTTTCCAGCTGTTTCCAGGCCGCATCACGCGTGTCGATTTCGAAATAGGTGAAGCCGACGTGGTAGGGAATCTGCGGCGGTGCGACCTGCATGGGGTAAAGCTCGATCCCCGGCAGATGCGCGTTCACCAGATTGGCAATCTTTTCCACCGTGGAAACCGTGGTCTGGCGCGGGAAGGTCTGGCGCAGTTTTTCCGGGGCGAGATCGGCCTTGGACGCCAGCACAAAACTGGCCGCCGTCAGCAGGGTCTTGTCCTCGATACGCGCCACCCACACGCCGTACTGATGCTTGACGATTTCCAACCGCAGAGCCTTCTTTTCCACCACGGTGCTGAAGGCACGGCGGATTTCCTCCATCACCGGGCGGAACGAAGCGTCCAGATCGTCGTGGCGGTAATCCGGCAAAGCAGGCGGGCGGCGTTCCTGGCGGGTGAAGGTCGCCAGTTCCCCCGCCAACAGCAAGGTCAGGCGGTAGAAATCTTCTGGATGCAGCGCAGACAAGCGCTCCAGATGCCCAAACAGCGGTTCGTAACGGTTGATCACCTGCAATTGCAGGAAATTGGCCACTTCCGCCGCCCCACCTGCACCCGGCGCGGCCATGTGTGCGGCCAGCGCATCCCCGCGATGTTTCAGCAAACCCTGGATTTCACGCACGAACCCGGCCATGCGCTGGCTAGCCTGGCAATACAGCACGGTCGGGATGAAGGCCGCCTCCAGTTTCACCCNCTGGTCGCTGGCTTTCTCCACCACCCGCGCCAGCGGGATCAGGCTGAAGGCGCGGGTATTGTCTTNTTCCGTCAGAATACTTAGCTGCAAAGCACCGACCTGAAGTTCCGCCGGGTCGTCCATGCCCTGCGTATAGACATCGCGCACATTGGCGTCGCGGATGGCGTAACNGGCCAGCGCCGTCGCCGTGCTGTCATCGCGGATATCCCGTTCGCCCGGGCGTTGCAGGGGCAGGCCTAAGTAAACCCGGCAATCCTTCATATCAGCGGGCACATCCAGCGGCGGTGGTGCTGGGGTATTATTGGGCGCATCGAAGGGCGTGCCATCCGGGAATACGCCCTGGCAGGCCAGAATGACCAGTTTGCCCAGCGCCAGCGATTCCGCATCCAGCGTGAGGGCGGTGAAGCCCCAGTTGTACGGGCGCAGCACCCGGCAGCGTTCCTCCATCCAGCCCAGCAGAAAGCGCTCCTGCTGCTGGAAATGCTGGGGACGCAAAAACAAACCTTCCTGCCAGATGACCCTGTCTTTATCCATGTTGCGGCTCCCGTTTCAGTTTGGCGATCTGCTCGTCGTAGGCACGGGCGAATTCCAGCCCGAACAGACGCTGGAAATCATCCTGGCATTCCTGTTCCAGGGTGGTGTACAACTCTTCGAACAACGCCCACAGCTTGGCTTGGCGCTGGATGGGAATGCTGGCGCTGACCGGACTGTTTTTTCCAGCCGCTGCACCAGCAAGGCCGGGTCGAAACGTTTCAGCACCTGCGTCAAGGCCGCCTGTACCCCCGCGATCACCGCCAGTTGGTGGGCACGGATGTCGTCGAAGGCTTCCAGCAAAGCCTGTTCCGGCGGCAGATAAGCGTCGGTGCGGGGCGACAGCAGCCGATTGAGGGCGTCGTCCGCTGTCACCGAAAACTTGAGCGGATTGTTGCCGACCCGCTGGATGGTGGTGACATCCATACGCATCGCGCTTTTGATTTCCGCGCGGGCATGCAGGGCGTCCAACGTCCCCTGGATAGCGATGCAGAACAGGCGCCCCAAGGCTTCCAGGTTCTGCGCCTGCTCAATGGCCGCCAGCTTGCCGGTGTCCTGGATGCCCGCGCCTTGTAGAAACGCCTGCAAGCCGCCGCCATTGCCGGGGCTGGCGGAAACGGGTGCAGCCGGGCGCGGCCTGGGCGCAGGCATGGGAATTTCTTCGGATGCGGGCGTTGGGGCGGCTGAGGCGACGGATGCCAGTTCCGCAAACGGGTCGTCATCGAAGGTGGTCGCTACGGCAGGTTTGCCGGTTGGCGGAGGTGGCTGTTCCTCAGGAATGGCGGGGGTGGCTGGCGGTGCCGGGTCATCCCACCAATTGGAAGGCAGGGCAGAAGCCTTGCTGTCCGGCGGTGCGGTGGCTTTCCCCGTTTCGGTGGCCGCCGGTTGCGGGATAATGATGTCCGGGATGTAGAACGCATTGTCCGCCACGCTGGCGGAAACCGGCGGCGGCGCTTGCTTGCCCGGTTTGGCTTCTGCGCCCGGTTCCAGAAAATCGAACGGGTCTTTTCCCATGCGCCCGACGCCGCCCAGTCCGGCGCTATTGCGGCGGCATCCGCCTTGTCCGCTGATCCGGCCTGCGCCAGTTCCACTTCCAGCTCATACAGGCCGAGCCTGATCCGGTCGCCTGCCTGCAAGACCTGCGTATTGTTTTTCCCCAGCGGCGTCTTGCTTTGGTTGATGAAGACGCCATTGGTGCTGGTGTCACGGAGAACAAACGCCCCTCGCGGTATTCGATGCGCGCATGCTGGCCGGACAGGAAACGCTGCGTATCAGGCAGCACCCAATCATTGCCAGCGCTCCGCCCCAACGTCCCGCCCTGTTCCGTCCACGTATGGGAGAGCGGTCGGTCGGGAGGCCGGTTGCTGAAACGGATAACCTTGAGCGTCAGTTCCACTTATTCCCCCGCAAATGCATAGTTGAAATTGCCCGCTGCGACGGTCACCGTGACATCGCCCATGCGCTTGCCTTCCAGCATCCTGCCGAGGAATTCCTCACTGATGGCGGGCAGCACGGTATTGGTCAGAATCGCATCCACCACCCGTGCGCCGCTATCCACGTCGTTGCAACGGGCGGCGATCAGCTGGACGACATCATCCCCATACACAAACTTCGAGCCGTGGTTTTGCTTGACCCGGCGGGCGATCTTGTCGAGTTTCAGGCGGATGATGGTGTGCAGGATTTCATCACCCAATGGGTAATACGGGATAATCACCAGCCGCCCCAACAGCGCAGGCGGAAACACTTTCAGCAAAGGCTCTCGCAAGGCCTTGGCCAGCCCTTCGCTGGCTGGCATCAGTTCCGGGTCAGCGCACATGCTCATGATCAGTTCCGTGCCCACATTGGTGGTCAGCAGGATCAGGGTATTGCGGAAATCGATATAGCGGCCTTCCGCATCCTCCATCCAGCCCTTGTCGAACACCTGAAAGAAAATTTCGTGCACATCGGCATGCGCCTTTTCGATTTCATCCAGCAGCACCACGCTGTAGGGGCGGCGGCGCACCGCTTCGGTCAGGATGCCGCCTTCCCCGTAGCCGACATAGCCGGGCGGCGAACCTTTCAGGGTGGAAACGGTGTGCGCCTCCTGGAATTCGCTCATATTGATGGTGATGATGTTTTCCTCGCCACCATACAGCGCTTCGGCCAGAGCCAGCCCGGTTTCGGTCTTGCCCACCCCGGACGAGCCGCACAACATGAACACACCAATCGGTTTGTCAGGGTTGTCCAGCCGCGCACGGGTAGTCTGGATACGGCGGGCGATCATGTCGAGGGCATGACGCTGGCCGACCACCCGTTCGTTCAGGCGGTCGCCGAGTTTAAGGACGGCAGCAATTTCATTACGCACCATCCGCCCGACCGGGATGCCGGTCANGCCAGCGATAACGGCGGCTACTGCCTGACCATCCACCACCGGCAGGATCAACGGCGCTTCCCCTTGCAATTCACCCAGTTGCGCTTGCAAACCCCGCAATTCCGTCAGCAGGGTTTCGCGGTCAGACTGCGCATCCTCCGACGGTTGCGGTGTAGCTGCCTGCCCCATCACAGCGTCGGCGGCCTGTTCGAGTTTTGAACCTGTTCCTTCCACCTTGCCGGAAATGTCCCGTAGTTTCTGGCGCAATTCCAGTATCCTGCCGACCAGTTCGCGTTCGCCCTGCCAGCGTTGCTCCAGGGTTTGCAAACGTGTGGTTTCTTCCGTCAGCCGAGTTTCGGCAACAGTCTTGCGCTCGGCGACATCCAGCCCGACGGCGGCTTCACGGCCGATAATGCCGAGTTCCACCTGCAAAGCCTGTATCCGCTTCTGGCAATCCTCCACTTCCGGCGGGGTGGCGTGCTGGCTGACCGCAACCCGTGCGCTGGCGGTGTCCAGCACGCTGACCGCCTTGTCCGGCAACTGGCGGGCGGGAATGTAGCGGTGCGAAAGCTTGACGGCTTCCTCCAGCGCTTCGTCCAGCAGCGACACCTTGTGGTGCTGCTCCATGACGGAGGCCATGCTGCGCAACATCAGCACGGCAGCTTCCTCGCTCGGCTCCTCCACCTGCACCACCTGGAAACGGCGGGTCAGTGCCGGGTCTTTTTCGAAATATTTCTTGTATTCCGCCCAGGTGGTGGCGGCTACGGTGCGCAAAGTGCCACGCGCCAGCGCCGGTTTCAGCAGGTTGGCAGCATCCCCGGTACCAGCAGCCCCGCCTGCGCCAATCAGGGTGTGGGCTTCGTCAATGAACAGGATAATGGGTTGGGCGGAGGATTGGACTTCCTCAATGATCTGTTTCAGGCGGTTTTCAAACTCGCCCTTCATGCTGGCTCCGGCCTGTAACAAGCCCAGGTCGAGGGTGCGGATAGAAACATCCTTCAGTGAAGGCGGCACGTCGCCGGAGACAATCCGCTGGGCGAAGCCTTCCACCACGGCGGTTTTGCCCACCCCGGCTTCCCCGGTCAGGATTGGGTTGTTCTGGCGGCGGCGCATCAGGATGTCGATCATCTGGCGGATTTCGCGGTCACGCCCCACAATCGGGTCAAGCTTGCTGCTGCGCGCCTGTTCGGTCAGATCCACGGTGAATTGCTTGAGCGCTTCCTGTTTGCCCATCTGTGCGGGGGCGAGCGCGCCGCTGGCTTCGCCCGGTTGCGCATCCCNCAGACGGGAGCCGTCGGTGGCGGCCATGCCGTCTTCCGGCGAACCGGCGATCAGTTGCATCAGTTCATCGGTGAGCTTGTCGATGCCGATTTTCTGGAATTCAGCCGACAGCGCATACAGCTCATTGCGCAATTCGCGCGTCTTGAGCAGCCCCACCAGCAAATAGGCAGTACGCACCGAACTGTCGCCATACATCAGCGTGCCGTACACCCAGCCGCGTTCCACCGCTTCCTCCACATGCGCCGACAGGTCGGTGATGGAGGTCGCGCCACGCGGCAGCTTGTCCAGCGCCGCCGTCATGTCGCGGCTCAGGTGAGCGATATTGANGGAAAACGCCTGCACCAGCCGATGCAGGTCGGAGTCCTGCAACTGCATGATCTGGTGCAGCCAATGCGCCAGTTCGACGTAAGGATTCCCCCGCAGCTTGCAAANAACGGTGGCGCTCTCGATGGCTTTGTAGGTCAGCGGGTTCAGTTTCCTGAACAGCGCCGCCCGGCTGATCTCGGACATAAGCGTTATCCTCGTTTCGGTGGCGTTTGCATGATTAGAGATGGATTTTGTTGCAATCAGGCTACGCCTGCGGCCAGACAGCCGCCAATCAAGGCTCCAACTGTCCGGCTTTTACAAAACCCTCTCTGCCTGCGCTATTCACTTTCTTCCATTCCACGGCATCCGGCCAGTGGTGGAACCCAGCACCGTCACCGCCGCGCCCTGGGCAATTTCGCCGATGCGTTCATTGCTTCCCGGCTGGCGGTAAAGCACGGCGTAAGGGCTGACCCGCACCCGTAGGGTGAGCGACTGCGCGGCGGGTTGGGCGACCGGCTCAACGGTGGGCTGGACTGGTGCCTCGGCCATCGCCTGCGGGGCGGCTGACGCCTGTTCAACTACCTGTTGGGCGGGCGCGGCGGCTATCTCCAGTGGCTCCGCTTTCTGCTCCACTACCGGCTGCACGGGTACGGCGGCAAGCTCTTGTGGGGCGGCGGGTTCCGGCTGTGCGGGCGGAGGCGGCGTTTGCGCTTCCACCTCTTCGACCGGCGTGGCTGTGTCTGGAACCGCCTGCTGCGTAACCATTGGCGGTGCCTGTTGTTCCGTCTTGCCTCCCGCCCAGAACCACCAGCCCGCGCCCGCTGGCAGCAGCAACAGCGGCAACAGATACCGTGGCCGCATGCCCCGTTTCGCCGCCGGTTCCGCAGCCGGTGTTGGCGGAAGGATGACCGTTTTGTCTGCTTCCCCCGCCGCCAGGCTTTGCTCCACCGCCTGTAGAAACGCCGGGACGTTGCTGTAACGTTCCTCCGGCTGTTTTGCCAGTGCCTTGTCCAGCACCGCTTGCAGAAAGGCGTAACGCTCCGGCAGCACCGGCGGCGGGGCGAGCGCATGTTCCCGGATGATCTGCGCCACCGTATCCGCCCGGATCGCCGCCTTGCCTTCCAGCATTTCGTAGAACACCAGCGCCAGCGAATAAATGTCGGAACGCCGGTCTAGCCGCTGCGCGCCAGTCTGCTCCGGGCTCATGTAGCGCGGCGTGCCCAGCATGGCGTAACCGTGGCGGGTCAGGTCGCTGTCCGTATCCTGTAATTTGCTGATGCCGAAATCGGTCAGCACCGCCTCGCCACTGGCGCGGAACAGGATATTGGCGGGCTTGATGTCGCGGTGGATCAAACCCCGTTCATGCGCATGTGCCAGCGCACCTCCAACCTGCCGCAATACCGTCAACGCTTCCGCCAAGGGCAGCGGCTGGCCTTGAGCCGCGCCTGCAAACTGCCGCCGCGCAGGTATTCCATCGACATGAAATACCCATCCTCGCACTGGCCAATATCGTGGAGGGTGACGATATTGGGGTGCTGCAAACCCGCCACGGTCTGGCCTTCGCGCAGGAAGCTTTCCTGGAACCCCGGCTCGCGGGAAAGCGCTGGCGACATGAGCTTGAGCGCCCGTTCCTGTTTCAGCAGCACATGCTCCGCGCGGTAAACGGTCGCCATGCCGCCCTCCCCGATCTGTTCCCGAATGTCATGATTGGGGACTGCCATCGCTCAGGGCTGCGCGGCAGGAGGCGCAGTAGCCGGAGCAGCAGGCGCGGCGGGCGCAGGCTCAGTAGTTGGGGCAACAGCAGGTGCGGCGGCGGCAGGTTCAGTAGCCGGAGCAGGCGCGGGCGCAGGCGTCTCAGTCGGAGCGGGCGTAGGCGCGGCAAGGTTCAGCACGGCTGTGCTGCGTTGCCCGGCGGTGACTTCAACCTCCTGTGATGCCTGTTGTTCCCCGTACTTGACGGTCAGGAAGTAATGCCCTGCGGNCAGCCGGAACAAAGGCTGTGCGTCGTAGGAATACGAAAGCTGTTTGCGCTTGCCTTCCAGATCCTGCTCCTGGGTGTAAACGGCGTAGGAAAGCTTGTCATCCAACGCCGCCGCGCCTTCCTTCGGTATGGTTGACACCTGCAAATAGCCGACATTCAGCACCAGCTTGCCTTCCTTGCGTTCGCCCGCCGTCACCTCGAAATCGCCGCCTGTTTCCGCTTCGCCGTGCTGGACGGTGATGAAATATTTGCCCGCAGGCAGGCGGAACAAGGGCTGCGCATCATAGGAATACGACACCTGCTTGCGTTTGCCTTCCAGATCCTGCTCCTGCGTATAGACAGCGTAGGAAAGCTTGTCGGCCAACGGCGCGGCACCTTCCTTGGGCAACGCCGACAGGCTCAGGTAACCGACATTCAGCACCAGTTGCTGTTCGGTCTGCTGGCCTGCCTTGACTTCGACATCGCCGCCGGTTTCGGCATCGCCGTGCTGCACGGTGACGAAATACTTGCCTTCCGGCAGGCGGAACAAAGGCTGCGCGTCATAGGAGTACGACATCTGCTTGCGCTTGCCTTCCAGATCCCGCTCTTGGGTGTAAACGGCATAAGCAAGCTTGTCGTCCAGCGGTTTGGTGCCTGCCTTCGGTAGCGCGGCCATTTTCAGGTAACCGGCGTTGAGCACCAGGGTCTGGCTGACCGCTTCCCCATCGCGCACTTCGACTTCCGCTTCCGCCCCGGCGTCGCCATATTTCACCACCACCACGTATTTGCCCGCAGGCAGTTTGAAAACCGGCTGGGCGTCGTAGGAATAACTGACCTGTTCGCGCTTGCCTTCGATATTCTTCTCCGGCTTTTCCACGGAATAGGCCAGTTTGTCGGTCAGCGGCTCACCGCCTGCCGTCAGCACCGTCGCCACTTTCAGGCCGGTTTCGGCGGCGGATTTTTTCTTCTCGGGTGCAGGCGCGGGTTTGGGCGGCGGAGGCGGTGGCTCCGCCACGGCTTTGGCGGTTTCCGCCAGCGCTTCCTTCAGGCCTTCGGTGTTCTGCGCTTCGAAGAATTTGCCGCCGGTGCTTTCCGCCACGCACTTGAGCTGTTCCTGCGCCTGCTGGTTGCCCTTGATGTCGAAACCGATCACATGGGCGGTGAAATGGATGCCTTTGCCCTCCAGTTCCTTCGCCACGGCGCAGGGGTCGGCGTTGCAGCTTTCCTCGCCGTCGCTGATCAGGATGACGGTCGCCGGGTCTTCGGTATAGCGCAGGTTTTCAGCCGCCTGTTTGAGCGCGGCGCTGATCGGGGTTTTGCCTTTGGNGGTGATCTGTTTGATCGCCTGCATGACTTTGGTGCCATCCGGCGCGCCGACCGGCACCACCATTTCGATGTCGTCACAACTGCCTTTTTCGCGGTGGCCGTACACCATCAGGCCGAGGTTGATGTCTTCGTTCCAGTCCTGCACCAATGTCCCCATGACATCGCGCGCGACTTCGATCTTGGGTTTGCCGTCGACCAGCCCCCACATGCTGCCGGAACCGTCAAAGACGATGATGGCGCTGTCCTTGGCCATGGCCTGCAACGGCAGCAGCCATAGTAGGCATAAGCAGTACAGCAGCAGAGGTGTTCCCGTTTTCCGTTTCATGCTCAATTCCCCGTTCAGTGTTGTTTTAAACAGCGTCATGCCTGACCCGTTCGCGGCCAATGGCGAGATCATCCGCATCCCGCGTCAGGGTTTGCGCGGCGATCCAGGTGGTCAGACCCAGCCGCCCGTAGCCGCCCAGCCGCGCCGGAGGGACTTCTTCCTTGCGCAGCGCCAGCTTTACCTCCCAGTTCAGGTCGTCACCCAGGTAGTTCCTGATCACGGTTCCCAATAGTTTCAGTCTGGCCGCACACAGTTCTTCGTATTCCCGTAAGCCCATCGGCCCAGCCGGATGCGGAACTTGTACTGCCGCTGCCAGCTGTAACGCCCCAGCACGGCGTCCATCCCCAATTGCCCGCCCAGCGTCCGGCCAGGCGGGACTGGCTTTCCGGCGGTATCTGCAACCACTCGCCGACGAATTCCTCCACTTGCAGTGGCATCCGGAAAAAGCCCTGAGCAGAGCCGCCAGCCCGCTGACATGACGGGTCTGCGCCCCCAGATGCGCGGCGAAATACAGCTTGTTGTCATCCGGCATGGCATCCCGGTTCTGCAATTCGGGAATGCCTATCCCCAACAATGAACCGATGTAGGCGTGGAAACGGTTGTCAGCCGGGCGGTCATACTGGACGGTCGGCTCCTTGTTCGCCCAGGCGCGGTAGAACAGGCAGAGCAGGCGGTGGTGGAACAAGTCCAGGAAGTCCACCAGCGAGTGGTCACGCGCATGGCGGATGCGGTCGCGGGCGTATTCGGTCAGGTGCAGCGGCAATGCCCCCTGCGGCTGAACAAGCCGAAAAACAGCACTTTCAGCCGCCAGCGCCCAGTTTCATCCGGTTGGCAGGAATGCAAGGTGGAAGGCGCAAACAGGTTGGAAGGCTCCTGCCCCAGCCGGATCGGGTCTTTCAACGGGCTCAGGCTTGCCCCCAGGCGCGGATGCTGCGCAAACTGGCATTCCAGCCGCCGCAAGGCTGCGAAAAATCGTACTGCCGGATCTGTTCACCCAGTTCCGGCAGGATGTCTACAGCACCGGGGTGGTTCCCGTCCGTACCGGCCATCGCATCACCTCCCNCCGTTCCACCGTGGTCAGGGTCATCTGGGTAAAACTGTTGATCGAAACATAGCGGGCAANAAACTTTTCCAGCACCGAACCGAGCAGGAAAGCGCCCAGCCCGTCGAAGGCGCTGTCCCGGCAATGCAGGGTGATGCCCACGCCCCGGCCAAAGGTGATCGGCTGGCNCCCGGNCAGACGCCGCACCACCGGCTCGCTGCTGACGGCAAGCAGGCCTTCCAGTTGCTTGCTGAAACCGGCGGAACTTTCATCCGCATACAGCCGCAGCAATTCGCGCAAGGCCGCCGCGCCCTGCTGGCGTTCATTGTCCAGCAGCGACAAATAGTTCAGGGACAAATGGTTGATCAGGCGCCAGGCGCGTTCCCNCTCGGCATGGGCGGGGCGCGGGCGGCTGGGCGCGATGCTTTCCACTTTGGTGACCGGGGCGCTTTCCTCCAGGGTGAAACCAATCCGCCCACGATTCTGGTAGACGTACAAAGGCGCATCGCGGTTGGTGCACAACACGCCGACACCCAGTTGTTTCAGGCCAGCGAGGTAAGCTTCCCNCCTGCCATCCACCAGCGACAGATAAACTTCGCTGCCCTGATAATCCTTGCCGGTGCGGCTGTTGGTTGGCGGCAGGTGCGGCACGCGCCGCCAGCTGTAATAGGCATTGCCCCNCTTATCACCGCTGCGGCAATCGTAGAACGCCCGGAACTGCTGGCTTTCCTGCAAATTGGCATCGTAGCCGCTGACCCCGGTGATGGCGTAGACCTCGTAATCCTGCGCATGGGTGCGGTCGACGATCACCTGATGTTCCCGTGCCTGTGGGGAGACGTGAATGCGGTCTGCCCGGCGTGGGAACAGGTTGATGGCGGGCGTGCAATGCAGCAGGAAATTGCCCGCATCCAGCGCGCNCCGCAGCAGTTCGTTGCGGTCGCTGAACAGGCACACGATTTCCAGCCCTTCGCCCTCCTTCAGCCTGCGGATGGCTGGTTGCAATCCTCCCAGGCGCACGAACAGGAAACGTTCGGGGAAGGCGTAATACTCCTGCAACAGCCGGTAACCCTGGAAGGAGGCGTCCGTATACGGCAGCAAAGCTTCCTCATCCGCAAACCCCAGCGGTTGCAGCAGGCCAGCAGGCAGGGTCTGGCTCCACGCCGCCTTGCCGCTGGTTGCAACCGGTTGCACCACGATGGAGGCGGTATGCGCTGCCAGCAGTTCGTAGATCCGCCCGGTGGTTTCGCGCCCGCCATCCAGGTAGAACACCAGTTCATCCAGTGCCAGGGTATTGATGGGCACGCCTTCCGCCGCCTGCAAACGCAGCCGCAAGCCGGAACGCGCCTGCCGTCCGCCGCCGGGGTAATAACCTGCTTCCGCTGCCGACAGGTATTCCGCCGCGCTGACCGTCAGCGGCCACAGTGCCACGTCGCGGGCAGTGCGGAATTCACAGCGGGATTGCCCGCCCGCCACCGGGTCGCTGAACAGCCGTGCGCCGCGGGGCAGGCGGAAACCTTCCGCCGTCACACCGCCTTTCATATCCGCCGCCAAGCGCACAATCGCCATCGATGGCGTCGGCGACAAATAATGGGGGTAGACGATATTGAGCAGGTATTGGGTGAAGTCGGGGAATTCGGCATCCAGCTTCAACTGCACCCGTGCGGCCAGCAAGGCGAAGCCTTCCAGCAGCCGCTCCACGTATGGGTCGGCGCAGTCAAACCGGCNCAGATCCAGTTTCTGCCCGGCTTCGGGGTAACGTTCCGCAAACTCCTTGCCCATCCCGCGCAGGAAATTCAGTTCCTTTTCGTAGTAGTCGAGCAGTTTGGGGTGCATGAGGTTCCGTTACTCCAAAATTTTGATCTCGCCGCTTTCCAGGTCAAGCTGGGTGGTCAGTTGCAGGTACAACGGTGCTGGCTCCGCCCATAGTTGCCCGGTGATTTCAAACATCAGCGCGTTGTGGTCGAGCATGGATTCGTTGCTGAGTAGGCGCAGTTGCAGCGAATCCCGCAGGATTCTGGGTTCGAACAGCAGGATGGTTTTCTCCAGCATCTTTTCCAGCTTGCCCAGCTCCAGGCTGGAAGCTGTCCGCCCGGTCAGGTCAGGCAGGCCGTAATTCAGCACTGAGCGGGCGGTTTCCGGGTAGTTTTCCTCCAAATCGCTTTGGCACAGATTGTGGGTGTTCAGTAGCCATTGCAGGTCGCGTTTCACGCAATCGCGCAGGTTCTGGCGGGTGCCTGTCACGCCTTGCAGATAGTTCAGCTGCTGTTGCTGCTGCTTGAGCTCCTGTTGCCATTGCTGGCGGGTGGCCTCCGTTGCCTCGCTCTGATTGGCCAGTTTTTTCAGTAAGGTATCGATTTCCTTGCCACAGGCGGCCTGCATCCCGCTCAGGTAGGAGTCATCGGTCAACCGATCCAGCAGCGAAGGCAGGTAGGGTTCATCCGGCATCGCCTGCCTGCCTTGGCGGCGTGAACTCCACGGCACGTATGTCCATCAACGGGTATTCGTCGGCGTCCGTCGCCAGCATCCGCTGGCCGTAACCGCAATAGGTGTCCGGCGCGACTTCCTCCCACTGGGTCTGCCGTGACAGAGTAAGCGCGCCGCCGCGCTGCGCCGAGCCGGGGTAACGGGCGGGCAGCAAGGCGTAGGATTCGCCGCCGCTGTGCCACAGGATGTGCGCGGGCAGCCACACCATATCCCGCAAATCTTCCGGCGCTTCCACCGTCAGCGTGCGGATGGCGGTGAAAGGAACCCAGCGGTAACCGCCATCGGTGATGATTTCCAGCAATGGTAGNNGGCGGGAGTCGGCGTCGGCTATCCACGCAAACGCCGCGCCGTTGAGTGTCCCGCTGGAAGTCGGCGCAAGCTCCAACGCCTGGGCGCGGATTGCGCCTGCCGCAACCTGCTCACCTGTTGCCGTCAGCTTGANCAACAGCGCCTGCCATTCCTCGGGCTGGCCGAGGAACACCGGCTCGCGTTCCCNCCGGAACACCTGTTCACGCAACATTTCGCTGGCGATGGCGGAACGGTATAGATGTACCATCGCCAATGCGGCATCATCCATGCCACGCAACACATCCAGCTGTTTCAGGGCGCGCTCCCATTGCCCCAGCACCGCCAGCAACTGGAACAGCAGGACACGGTAGCGGCTGTTGGCCGGGTCATTCCTCACCTGTTCCTGCAAACTGGCCAAGGCTTCCGGCAACTGGCCTGNTTTCAGGCATTCCTCATGCTGCATACCCAGGCTCCATTGGCAGGCGCATCAGGCCTGCTTGTTCTTTCCAGATCCCAGGTGCGGTCACTGGAGGCTCCGGCTGCGCCGGTCTGGTCAATCGGGGTGTATTCCCATTTGATCTTGCCGTAGGCGAACGAAACCGTTTCCATTGGGCGAACTTCCTGGGCGTTGCCGCCTGCCGTGATGGCGCTGACGATCACATACTCCATTTCGTATTTCATGAACACATGTTTGTCTCCGGTCGCCAGACAGCATTCGATTTCGATTTTGGGGATGTGCTTGCCGTTGCAACAGTGCAGGTGCAGGTCGGGCGTGGAGGCATCCACGGTTTTGACGATGATGAAATCCTGAAAGTCAGCGCGCCCGCCAGTGCGCCCGCCAGTGCGGCTGGCTCCGGAGACAGGTTGGGAAACCCCGTGGCTATAGCTGTCAATCTCTATCCATTTTGGATGCTTGTCATCGGTGCTTTCCCCGTCGATGCCTTCGATTTTGAGAAACATATCAACTGCCATTGCATTGTCCTCCACAAGTTATCGGGTATGCCCCTGCCGCCGCTTATTTTTCGGAAGGCAGTTTGGAAACCAGCCGCAGGGATACGGTCAACCCCTCCAGTTGGTAATGCGGGCGCAGATAGAATTTCGAGGTGTAATAACCGGGGTTGCCCTCGACTGATTCGACCACCACCTGCGCGGCAGACAGCGGTTTCCTCGCCTTGTCCTCTTCGGAAGCCGATCCCGGATTCGGCTCGACATAGTTCATGACCCATTTGTTCAGCCACTTTTCCATGTCTTCGCGCTCCTTGAAGGAACCGATCTTGTCGCGCACGATGCATTTCAGGTAATGCGCAAACCGGCAGGTGGCGAATAAATACGGCAGGCGCGCCGCCAGGTTGGCGTTGGCGGTGGCGTCGGGGTCGTCGTATTCCACCGGCTTTTGCAGCGACTGCGCGCCGATGAAGGCGGCGAAATCCGAATTTTTCTTGTGCAGCAGCGGCATCATGCCGTTCTTGGCCAGCTCGGCTTCGCGGCGGTCATCGATGGCGATTTCGGTCGGGCATTTCATGTCCACGCCGCCGTCATCGGTGGGGAAGGTGTGGGTGGGCAGGCCTTCGACCGCGCCGCCGGATTCGACCCCGCGAATGCGTGAGCACCAGCCGTACAGCTTGAAGGCCAGATTGATATTGCGCGCCATCGCATAGGCTGCGTTCACCCAGCAATAGCGGTTGTGTTGCGCGCCTTCCACGGCTTCCTCGAACGCGAACGCCTCGACCGGGTTGGNTTTGGNCCCATAAGGCAGGCGCCCGAGAAAGCGCGGCATCGCCAGCCCGATGTAGCGGGAATCCTCGGCATCCCGCANGGAACGCCNAGCCGCGTATTCCGGCGTCTGGAAAATCTTGGTCAGGTCGCGCGGGTTGCTGAGTTCCTGCCAGCTGTCCATGTTCAGCAAGGTGGNGGAAGGCGCGGTGATGAACGGCGCATGCGCGGCGGCGGAAATCTGCGCGATCTCGCCCAGCAATTCCACATCCGGCGGGCTGTGGTCGAAATAGTAATCCCNCACCAGACAGCCATACGGTTCGCCGCCGAACTGGCTGTATTCCTCGTTGTAGATTTTCTTGAACAGCGGGCTTTGGTNCCAGGCGGTGCCCTTGAATTNTTTCAGGCTCTTGTGCAAGTCCTGCTTGGAAATATTAAGCACCCGGATTTTGAGCATTTCATCCGTTTCGGTGTTGTTGACCAAATAGTGCAGGCCGCGCCAGCTGCTTTCCAGTTTCTGGAAATTCTCGTGGTGGAGGATCAGGTTGACCTGCTCCGTCATGCGCTGGTCGATTTCCGCGATCAGGGATTCAATGGTGCGGACAGCGTCATCCGACACCAGCCCGGTTTTAGCCAGCGCCTGTTCCGCCAGGGTTTTGACGGCCTGCTCCACCGCTTCTTTGGAACGGTCTGACTTGGGTTTGAATTCCTTTTCCAGCAATGCGGCGAAAGCGTCCGTTTCCACGGCTTGCGCCTGGGGCCGCGCCGGTTTCCTGCATCACATCAGCCATGCCTTATTCCTCCCCAGCCGGTTNNTGCTGGCGGTATCCGTCGGCGGCTGTGCTTCCCCGCCCGCCGGTTTGGGCGCTGCGATCAGGGATTGCAGCAGCGTCGGGTCTTTGAGCGCCTGGGCGATCAGATCTTCNNGGCCGGATTTGCCATCCATGTAGGTCAGCAGGTTCTTTAACTGGGTGCGCGCCTCCAGCAACTGGCGCAAAGGCTCCACTTTGGCGGCGACGGCGGCGGGGGAAAAGTCGTCCATGTTTTCAAAGGTGAGGTCGACGCTGAGATTGCCCTCGCCCGTCAGCGTGTTCGGCACCCGGAAAGCCGCCCTCGGTTTCATGGCTTTCATGCGCTCATCGAAATTGTCGACATCGATTTCCAGGAACTTGCGGTCGCTGACCGGTGCCAGTGCTTCTGCGGGTTGGCNTGACAAATCAGCCAGCACACCCATAATAAAAGGCAGCTGGATTTTCTTTTCCGCACCGTAAAGTTCAACATCGTATTCAATCTGCACTCGAGGTGCCCGGTTTCTGCCGATAAATTTCTGGCTGCTTTGTTTGGCCACTGTTGACCTCCTTACTTATCTGTTCACGCTATTGTGAATAAGTTTCCGCGCCCGCCGAAAATAGGCCTTGCTTGATATTTTTATATGCTGAATCTTATTATAGACGGCAGCTCCATGAATTATGGATCGCTTTACAGTCTGTAAATAAACATTAGCATATTAGTAAATCGCCATGCTTGATATTGAAAAGCTGACCGCTCCCTTGAATGAAAATAGCCCCTGTGGTGAAGACCCCGAATACTCCGGCCTTTTTATGGAAATGGAAAAAGCCAGGGAAGGGGAACCCGAACGCGCCATCGGCAAATCGGTGATTGAAGCCGTCGAACCGGATTGGAAGCTGGTTGAAAAACTTGCTCTTCAATTATTCGACTCCACCAAAGATTTACGGGTCGCTGCCAGCCTGAGCCTCGCATTGCTGCACACTGGCGGTTTTACGGGCTTCCGCGATGGTTTGTTGCTGATCAAGACCTTGCTGGAAACCTTTTGGGATTGCCTTCACCCTGAACTGGACTCTGATGACGGCAACCCGGCCATCATGCGGGGTAATGCGCTGCTCTGCCTCGTCGATTACCGCGTTCTCATGTCCATGAAAAGGCAGCCGTTGATCACTACCAAAATATTCGGCAAATTCAGCCTTCATGATATACAAGAAGCCCAAAACCACAAAACCTCAACGGTAAATGAGGAAATCCAGCAATATCAGCGGGTGGAAGCGGCATTTCGGGAGGCAATTGAGGCCGGTGTGTTGCCGGATGTTTTAAATGTTTTGGATGCCTGCCGACAATATATCAACAGGATAAGCCAATTATTTCAGGATAAGGTGGGGCATGCCAATGCACCAAACTTTATGGCTTTACAGGAAATAATTGACGCGGCTTTTAAATTGCTTGCTTCCAGAATTCCTGAACCCGTTAATATCCAGCCCCGGGAAAACATAGTAGAAACCCTGAATAAGCCAGAAGATAATAATGCCAATACACCGTCCCAATTACCCGTCACCAGCCCGGGAGGAGAAGACGATCCCATGAGCATACAGAACCGCGATGACGTTCTAAGGGCGCTGGATTTGATTTGTGAGTATTACGCCCGCTATGAACCCGGCAGCCCAGTCCCCTTGATGCTGGCTCGGGCGCGCAATCTGGTGAACAAGGATTTTATCGGCATCTTGCAGGAACTCAGCCCTGAGAGCGCCGCCCAGATCGCCAAGCTGTTCGGTTCGGGAAAAACTGAACGCCCGGCAAGGCGGCTTGCTGGTGGCTCAGACAGCCTGCACATGCAGGCAGCCGGATTCCAGCTGGGTGAAGGGGTATACCCGGTCGCCTTCCTGTTTCGGGATCAGCTTCATGTGTTTGCGCAGGCTGAATTGGCGCACACTGCCCACACCATCCAGAACCTTGCCTTCCAGGGCGATGGTGTCGCCAGCATGCAAGACAATGACATCGTCTTCGCGCAAGTTGCCGACCGTGGTTTCCAGTTCAGCCCCATCGCGCATTACCCATACCTTGGCGTAACGCGGATTGAATGGCTGGGAAAAGCCAATGTTGTTGGAGATGTTGCCCGCCTGTAACAGCAGCTTGCGGGNTCCGAACGAAAACACCATCAGCAGTGAAGCGGTAAACGGGCTCCCTGTCGCCAGCGAACCGGCTATGCCAATGCTTTCAAACAGGGTGACCGGGGATTTCTGGTCAGCTTTGTCCGATTGCCTGATGGTGCGGAAAAAATGATAAGTGTTGTAACTGAGCAGCGGCAAACTGACCAGTCTGGCAGGCGGATAGAACCAAGAGCCAGACGCGGCAAACGCCAGCGCATACCAGGAAATTTTTTGATAGTGGTTGAGCTCCCNCACATCATCAAAAACTTTGGCGCTGGTGGGCGGTGGCAGTTTGGAGGTTTGCGGCTCCGGGTTGGCATAGGGTAGCGCGGCATGACTTTTATATGCCTGTTTTTCGGTAGTCGCGCCATAACGCCCCTGCTACGCCGCCAGCCATCAACAGAACGCCTAACTGGATCATGCCCTTACTCCGCCAATCAATTGAGCAGACCCATTATTCCACTGGTGTGGCTCCAATGAAAAGCATCCGTAACATTTCTTTACATTTGACCGCCGCATGAAGTGCTAAAGTATGCGGCAAAAACCCATGGAGCTAGGGTGTCAACATATGAAATTGAAGTGCGAAGTTTGGGTGCCAGCCCTTATTTTGGTCATGACGGGGTTCATTATCCTCGTGCTGTTTGTCCCATCCATGATGGGCGAGTGCGCGGTTGGGGCTTGCCGCTGCAGCTGCTGGCTGGGGGCGGCGTGCTGATCCTGCTGGCGGTGCTGGTTTTATTGGTGTCTGCCCGACGTGATGGCTCTGCGCACGGGTTGCCACGTCAATGGCTATCCCGCTTGCGTGTGGTTCCGCCAAGGATACGCTTGGACGCAGGGGCGTTAAAGGGCTGGAAAATGCGCCAGACCGCCAGTGACGACGGCAGTGTCGGCGCGGCAACAAAGAATGCGCCGCCGGAGACGGGCAGCGTGGCCGTACCGCCCACTGCCGAACCTATTAATACTGAAGTCCGGCACCAACAAGCTTGGGGCATTGTCAGGAAACACATGGCGGTTGGCATGACGTTGAGCGGCACCGGTTCCCATCCTGGATGTGGCGGCTGACCGGCGCACAACTCAGTATGCTGGATAACTTAAGCGCCCATTACGGCGTGGATTTCAATAAGGAACGGGGCAAATCGCTGCTGGTCGCCATGCTGTGCGGCTCATTGCCGACCACCGCTTTAATGGCGTTGAGCAGTATCAGCAAGGTAATACCTGGAATCGGTTCGATAGGTGGCAATGTAGGCTTGTCGGCAGCGGCAGGGGCGTGATTTTTGCTGTCGGCAAAGTGTTTATCCGCCATTTTGAAGCGGGTGGCACCCTGGCAAACTTCAATGGCAAACTGGCGAAAGCGGAATTTCAGCAAGCATTGCGGGAGGGAAAACAGCTTGCGGTGACGGAAAAACCTACGGGCACCCAAACTGAGCGCCCGTAGGTGCACATCAAGCAGGCGCGATATTTTCACCCTTGTCGGCAATGGTTTCCACCGTTTCAACAACAGCTTCTGCCGTTGTCTGGACGGCTTCAGCAGCGGTTTCCTCTGGTTTCTTCTTGAAGGAATCCATGAAGGAAGCGGCACCTTCCTGCAGCTTTTTACTGGTGTCGTTCAGCCATTGCTTGGCTTGTTCGTCTTTGAAAACGTAAGTGGCGACTGCGCCAACGGCAGCCCCTACAATAAAGTTCAACATGGCGTATCTCCTTGGTACAAAGCCTCATTATTATACACCCCACCATGATGGCAAGAATGTTAAGAATTGTTAAGAGCTTGCTGGAAAAATAATGGCCTGCGTTGGCGGGCACTCATGGCGGAGGGGTTTCTTGTGCTGTAGGAGCGGTAGGGTGGCGTTGGCCGCACCGGCACCCAGGCTGAGGATATAGANGGCCACAGCACCGTAAATCCGCATGTGCAGCGCAAACACCGCGCCGATTCCGGCGACGCCGGGCAGGATCGACCAGGCCAGCCCGGACTTCATATTGCGGTCGAAACCTTTCGCCAGCGCGAACAGGGCGTCCAGCTGTTGCAGGCTTTTGTCCAGAAAAACGATGCTGGCGGTGTCGGTGGCGACAGTGGTGGCACCCGCCAGCGAGATGGCGACCTGGGCTTNTTTCATGGCGACTGCGTCATTGATGCCGTCGCCGATGAAACAGATTTTGCGCCCGGCGGCTTGCAGGCTTTCGATATGGCGCGCCTTGTCTTCCGGCAGGGTTTCGGCGAAGTATTGCTGGATGCCGAGCGTTTCCGCCAGTTGCCGGGTCGGCTGTTNCTGGTCGCCGGACAGGATGCACAGCTCCAGCCCGCGTTTGCGCAGTTGCTGGATAATGGCGGGGATTTCGGGGCGGAGTTGGGGCTGCAATTCGATCACACCCGCCAGTTCGCCATCCACCGCCAAATACAGCAGTGAGTGGCCGCNCTCAGCCTCATGCCAAACGGCTTCCGGCGGCAGGGCGATGGCTTGCTGCTGCATGAAACGCTGGCTACCCAGCAGGATTTGTCGCCCCTGGATTTGCGCACGGATGCCGCGCCCCAATTCGTAATGGGTGTGGTCGCAGCTCGCGGGCTTCAGCTTGCGTTGGCGGGCGGCCTCCAGGATGGCGCGTGCCACTGGGTGCGTCTGCCGGTGTTCGGTGGCGGCGGCCAACATCAACACTTCCTCTGCGCTGAAACCGCCGCAGGGGTGGATCCGGCNCACTTCAGGCTCTTCGCGTGTGAGCGTGCCGGTTTTGTCAAACACCACCGTGTCGACCTCGCCCAACAGCTCCAGCGCCCGGCCATCCTTGATCAAGATGCCCTGTTCCGCCGCCAGTTTGAGATGGTTCAGCACACCCAACGGGATGGTGATGCGGATAATGTCGGAGAAGTTGCAATTGGCGACCGCGCTGGCGCTGACCGGCCNCAGCTTGCCCAGCGCCAGGCCACTGAGCGCCAGGGTGGGCAGGGTCATCCGATTGGCAATGCGGACACCACGCGCTTCGACGGTGGACTTGAAATCCAGCGTGTTTTGCAGGATTTCGCCAATCTGGGCGGCGACCGTGTCCTTGCCCGCCTTGTCGACGCGGATGTGCAGTTTGCCCGCTGTCAGCAGGGTGCTGGCGAACACGGCGTCCCCCTCGGTTTNTTCCTGCGGGCGTGATTCGCCGGTGAGCATATGTTGGTCAACCGTGCCAATGCCTTGCACAATCTGGCCGTCGAAAGGGATCGCCTNCCCGGCGTGGATCACCACGGTCTGGCCGGTGTGCACGTCTTCAAACAAGGTTTCCACTTCCGCCCCGTCACGCCATAGCCAGACGCTGCGCGGTGTTTCATGGAACAGTTTGAGCAGTTTCTGGTTGGAATGGTCTTCGGTCTTCAGCAGCACTTTCTGCCCCAGAAAGTACATGCCGTTGATAATGGTGGCGGCGAAGTAATAGCCAGTCGCCACTGTGCCAACAATGGCGATGGAGTCGATGACACTGGAATGCAGGCGGCGCTTTTCCCGCCAGTATTCCCAGGCATCACGGAAAATGGGCGCGGAGCCGTACAGTGTCAGCGGCACGGACACCAGCAGCAAAGGTGGGTAAAGCAATTCCGACAGGCCGGTGGTGCCCATGGCCAACAGGGCTATTTTCAGCTCCTTGTCGGCGTCTTCCTTGCGCCGCTGCATGTCCTGCTGGTGCTGCTCGACCAGGGATTTGACTGAGGTGTTTTCCTGCACCGCGACGGGCAGGGCGGGCTGCTTGCTTTTCTGCCCATGCAGCCAAGACGCCACTGCTGCCGTGGCGAGGCCGCCGCCCAGTATGATCAGCGGAAATGGCATGGCCTGTTCCTGCGTTTGCCTGTGTGCATGTCTCAGTCCTTGATATACCCCAGTTTTTCCAGTTTCAGCAAGACCTGATGGGCGCATTCGTCCGGCGAAATGGCAGTGGTGTCCAGCCGCAATTCCGGGTCTTCCGGGGTTTCATAGGGGTCGTCGATGCCGGTGAACTGCTTGAGCAGACCGGCGCGCGCCTTGGCGTAGAGGCCTTTGCGGTCGCGGCGTTCGCATTCCTCCAGGGNGGTGGCGACATGCACTTCGATAAAACCGCCGACGGCTTCAATCATGGTGCGCACTTCGCGGCGGATGCAGGCGTAAGGGGCAATTGGCGCGCAGATGGCGATGCCGCCATTCTTGGTGATCTCGCTAGCGACAAAACCAATGCGGCGAATGTTGAGGTCGCGGTGCTCTTTGGAAAAACTCAGTTCGCTGGACAGGTTTTTGCGCACGACATCGCCATCCAGCAGGGTCACCGGGCGTCCGCCCAGCTCCAGCAGTTTGATGCGCAGCGCATTGGCGATGGTGGATTTGCCGGAGCCGGACAAGCCGGTGAAAAACACCGTGAACCCCTGTTGGTAGCAAGGCGGGTAGGACTTGCGGATTTCCGCCAGGATTTCCGGGTAGGAAAACCAGTCAGGGATCGGCAGCTCGGCGCGCAAGCGGCGCAACAATTCAGGCTCGTCGAGGTGCTGCGCGGCTTCGTGCGGCCTGACCTGTGCTGTCGGGACATATTCCGCCCGTTCCTGCACATAGGCCATCTGAGGGGCTTCCACGATATTGATGCCAGCTTCGGTGGCGTATTCGCGNNGTAGCAGCAATGCGGCGTTGGCTTCGTAGAAAGCGGGCTGCCCATCCGTGCCGGTGGGGCTGGCGTGGTGGTGTTCGACAATGAAATGCGTGCAACCATAATTTTTGCGGATCAGGGCGTGCCACAGGGCTTCACGCGNGCTGGCCATGCGCGTCGCCAGGTTCAGCAGACTGAGCGCGGTGGTCTGTTCGGGGTATTCCGCCAGGATGTGCTTGTAACAGCGCACCCGGGTGAAATGGTCAAAATTGCCGGTTTGCGGGAAGCCCACCACCGGATGTATCAGCAGGTTGGCTTCCTGCTCGCGGGCGAGATGGGCGGTTTGCGTATGCTGGAGGCGGTGCATCGCGGTCTGGGTGTGGAAACCGATAATGCGCTGCCAGCCCAGTTTGCTGAAATGCGCTTTCAGCTCCGCCGGGGTATGGCGCAGGTAGTGGTAGTCATAATGCTGCGGCGGCTCCACCACTTCCAGGACGCCGCCCAGGTAGTATTCCTCCGTGCGGTGCAGCAAGTGGTCCACACCTGGATGATGGGGGTCGGTCACACCGTAGACTTGCTGGGCTTCACGCAGTTTGTCCGGCTGCCAGATGTCCGTCACGGTCATGATGGCGACGGCCACAAATTCGGGGTCGCGCAAGGTGATTTGCCGCCCGGGCGTCAGCTCCTGCGCAAACGGGCGGGAAACGTCCAGCGTCACCGGCATCGGCCACAGGTCGCCTGTCGCCAACCGCATGCTGTCCACCACGCGGTCATAATCCTGTTTGCCCAGGAATCCCTGCAATGGGGCGAATGCGCCATTCAGCAGCATTTCCACATCACATAACTGACGCGGGGTCAGGTTCCAGGACGGCAATTCCTTTGCCATTTCGAGAGAGTGGCGTTTATTCATGAAAAATCCCTTGCTGCTGCGCGTGGCAATCCGGCGGTCGCCCGCTCTGGTTTGCCATCGCCGATAGATTAATGAATAGACAGACTAATTCGGGAACGGGATTTTAGAAGTGAACTTAACATTTCTTTACATTAATGCCGGGAGGCCGCTGCTGATGCGTGGAGGCGGGTTTTGCCTGCGTCAGGTGGGCAGGTCGGCGCTGCGCCGGGCGATGATCTGCACGACAGCGCCCAAGCCGCGATGGAGTTCGCCTTCGTGGATTTCCCGTGTGGTCTCTTGCGCATGCAGGAATTCCAGCCCCGCCAATTCCTGTTGCAGCGTTTTCAAGTCTGCCAGCATGGCCGNGGTCGGTGNGGCGCCGGTTTTGTACTGCAATTGTTGCGGCGTATACGCCTCCAGCAGAAAAATCCCGCCCGGACGCAAAGCCGACAGAACCTGCCGGTGCACTTGTTTGCGCAGCGGGGCGGGCAAATGGCAGAAAATGGAGACGACCGCATCCCAACGGTTGGGTTCAAAACGGTAAGTGGCAAGGTCGGCGTGCACGGTTTCGATGCTGACCTGCTTTTGCCCGGCCAGTTTGTGCGCTTTTTCCAGCGCTGGCTCCGCCGCGTCCAACGCCGTGACGGTATGCCCCAACCCGGCGAGGAAAACGGCGTTGCGGCCTTCGCCTGCGCCGATGCACAAGGTTTTGCCCACCGGCAGGCTGGCGGCGTTGCTGCGCAGGAAATCATTGGGTTCGGTGCCGTAAAGGTAGCCTTCGCTGGCGCTGTAGTGTTGGTCCCAGCGCGTTTGCTTCGCAACGGCGACCTTGCGGGCGGCGGCTGGCGGGAACACTTGCGCTTGGCTGAACAAATGCGCCGAGACCGACCAGCGCATTGGCGATGGCGACCGCCATGTAGACGCCACTCAGCCCGAAGCTTTTCGGCAACAGCCACGCCAGCGGCAGGTAAATCGTCAGCAGCGCCAGCGTCATGACCAGGGCGGGGGCAGGTGCGCCCATGCCATTGGCCACGCTGCTGATGATCATGACGACCCCCATCAGGCCGAAGCTGGCGGAAACGATATAAAGGTACTGTTTGGCCGACTGGACTGCCTCGGGATTGTGCGTAAACCAGCCAATGACGGATTCGGCGTTGAACCACAGCAGGACTGCAATGCCCAGCCCCCATAGCCATGCGAAATGAAAGCTCAAATCCAGCGCCCGGTTGAGGCGGTCAAGCTGGCGCGCGCCCCAGTTTTGCCCGGCGAACGNGGCCAGCGTCGCCGCCAGGGCGCCCAGCACAATCAGGCTGAGTGCTTCGATGCGGGAGGCCACGCCGTACCCCGCCACCGCGTAACTGCCGTACTGCGCCACGANTCCGGTGGTGATGGCGGCGGCAAATGGCTCAATCAGGTTGGTGCTGGCGGCGGGGACAGCCAGGCGCAGGATCGCTTTCCAGCTTTGTGCCGCTTGTTGCCGTAGCGCGTCCTGGGTCAGGAACTTCAGCCGGAAGCCCAGGATATACAGGATAAAGACCGAAGCGATGGCGTAGGAAATGACTGTGGACAGTGCCGCGCCCTGCAATTCCATGCGTGGGAACCCGAACAGGCCGAAAATCAGCAGTGGATTGAGCGCGACATGGATAATCGCCACGCTGATCAGCACGTAACTGGGCAGGCGGGTATTGCCAGCGGCGCGGACGCCTGCATTGCCGACCATGGGCATGACGATCAGGAAGCAGCCCAAGTACCAAGTGTCCATGTAACTGTGGATCAGGGGCAGCAGATGTTCGGGTGCGCCCAGCAGGCGGAACAACGGGTCTACCGTCAACAGGCCAACGACGGCAAACGCCAGCGCAATGCTGAAGGCGATGATCAGCGAATGGGTGGCGTAACGGTGCACCCAGTCGGTCTGGCCGGAGCCAATGGCACGGGCTATCAACGAGGAGGCTCCAGTCCCCACCCNCTGGACCAGGCTGCCAATGATCATCACGATGGGGAAGGTGAACCCCATCGCCGCCAATTCATCAGCGCCGAGCTGCCCCACAAACCAGGTGTCGACAATGTGCATGGACATAATGGCGAGCATCCCCCAGATCGTGGGGAGGGTCATGTGCAGCAGATGGTCGCGTTCACTGCCTGTGGTCAGGTCCCTTTACTCATTGGCTCCACCCTTTTCGCCTATGGAAACACAAGCCGTTCGGATGCAATCGGCGCACTAGAGTAATAAGCGCGCACGGTTTGTAAAAGATGCGCTTAACACTTCTTAACAAAATAGCTTTTGAAGGCCTTTTCCGGCGTGTGGTAATAATTACCCCATCAGGTCGAGGAATTTAAGCAGTCATCACATAACTGGTAGCGAAATCAAGTGATTGCTGTGGTGTGGCCGGGCGTCTGTAAGGTTCAAGCAGAATTGTAAAGAAATGTTAAGAAGCCGTATTTCGGCCATGAGCTTGTGATAAGTTTTCAGCAGGCATAGGTAAAGCGTATGTGCCATTAGGCCTTTTATATATTTCCTGCCAATCACGGCACCAACTCATCGTGCTAAGGAGTAGTTAACTATTATGAAACCAGCCCTGTCCATCTTCCGCCGTTCCTTGGTGGCGTTGGCGGTTTCGGCCAGTCTTGCCGCCACGACCGCCTCTGCGCCTACGGTAGCCCATGCGGCTCCAACCGGCGCGCCGAACATCGTAACCATTATTCTGGATGATGTGGGATTTTCCGACCTGAGTAATTTCGGTGGGGAAATCGAGACGCCGTACCTGACGCAAATTGCGGCTGCCGGAACCACCCTGGATAATTTTTATGGCGCATCCACATCGGCACCTGCCCGCTCCATCCTGTTTACAGGCAAGGACAACCACCCCGCCGGGGTCGGCAACCAAGCTTCCTACCTGCGGGATGAGCAGATCGGCAAGCCCGGCTATGAAGGCGAGCTTTCCGTTGATGTCCCGACTTACCCGGAAATCCTGCAAAATGGTGGTTACTACACCATGATGACCGGCAAGTGGCATCTGGGCGGCGCGCCGGATCATGACCCGATCAGCCGGGGGCATTCAGACACCGAGGGCGTGTTGCTGCTGGGTGATGATATGCACTATCTGTCCAATGCTGAGGGCAAGCTGATCACCGGCCAACCAGCCAACACCTACACCAAATTGTCGAAACAGGCAGGTGAAACCCGCACCACACCGTACACCAGCCGTGGGAAGCAATTGAGCACATTCCCGCCTAACGCTTACTCCAGCACGTTCTATACCGACAATGCGATCAAGATGCTGGATACGCGTGACACCAGCAAGCCGTTCCAGCTGTCGGTTTCTTACACGGCGGCTNNACACTTCCCGTTGCAGGCTCCGGCGGAAGTGACCGACAAGTACCTGTCCGTGTATTCCAAGGGTTGGGATGTCCTGCGGGCGGAACGCATCAAGCGNGCTGGTCAACATGGTATGCTGTCGGCTGACGCCAAAGTGCCGGAGCGTTGGGCGGATGTGGCCGCGTGGGATAGCCTGTCGGCTGACCAAAAGAAAACCGAAGCCAAAAAAATGGCGATTTATGCCGCCATGGTGGAGGTGATGGATGCGGAAATTGGCCGCTTGCTCAACCATCTGAAACAGATTGGCCAATACGACAATACCGTTTTCATGATCGCCAGCGACAATGGTGCTGCTTACTTCGTGCCAGAAACGGCAGCGGCTGAAAAATTCCGTGGTGAGCATTTCACCAAGGATGACAATTACGACAATATGGGTTCAGCCTCATCCTACGTCAGCTACGGGCTGGGCTGGTGCATGGTGAGCAATACGCCGTTCAATAGCCATAAAACGACCACATTTGAAGGCGGCGTGCATACGTCCGCGATCCTGTACTACCCGCAAAGCGTAGCGGCACCGCAGCGCAGCGACTGCCTGTTCTCCTTGATGGATATCGCCCCTACCGCATTGGATATGGCTGGCGTTTCCTACCCCACCACCTATAAGGGCGAGCCNACTGGCACGATGGGGGCGTCTCGATGGCGCCTGTTCAGGGGCAACACCGCCTGTCCGGAACGNCAACCGGCGTGGGAGCTGGATGGCGTCAAGGGCTTGCGTGTCGGCGACTGGAAGCTGTCGCAGCAGCGTAACGATGATCATATCTATCTGTACGATCTGGCCAAAGACCCGGCGGAAACCACCGACCTGTCAGCCAGCAACCCAGCCCAGCTCAAGACCATGCTGGCGGCTTATGATGACTTCGCCAAGAAAAATGGCGTCGTCAATATCCCGACCAAACGGATTCCGTTGCTGCAAACGAATGGCGCGACGGATGCGAGCTTCACCGGCGGCATGATCAAGGTCGATCCGGATGACCCTTACAATGTCTACTATGCGGACAAGGCGACCAATAGCTTCAGCACGGCCGATACCGTGGACGTTGCGCTCAATATCATCCCGTCACCGGCGCATCTGGGGCAGACAGCGAATATCTTCGCCTACCTGACCCATACATCGCCTAGCGGTGAGAAAACCTATTACGCCGCCACGCAACAGGGGCTGACCAAGGTTTCTGCGGACAACAAGCCTTACCTGTATACGGGCATCGAGCTGGGGACGCGGCACTTTATTCCGCTGGCGACCCAGAAGTTCGGCGCTGGCGACTTGTCGGTAGAGTTCGGCTATGTGTTGGCGGATGGGACTAAGGTCAGCAACAAGACCCCAATTGAGGGGACGGTTGCAGCCAAGGCCGGTACGGATACCGGAACCGGCTCCTCCTCCGGTGACACGAGTGGGTCTACCACCAGTTCCGATGGCGGCGGCGGCAGTTTCGACCTGTTGTTCCTGTCCCTGCTGCCGGGCTTGGGTTTGCTGAGAAAGCGCCTGAAAAAGTAAGCACATAGGATTTCTGACAGCAGAAACCCTTATGCTTGCGCCATTGCCGATTGGCCGTTTAGGCGGCTAATCGGCTGTATTTTATACAGGATGGGAACGGAATGCTGCTCAACAGTATTGTCATCAAGCCGATTGGCTCATTCTGCAACCTGCGTTGCGCTTATTGCTTCTATTTGCAAAAACACGAGCTCTATGAGGCTCCATCCACGCATAAGATGAACGATGAGACTTTGGAAAATCTCATCCGGCAAATGTTTGCCTGTTCCCCGAACCCGACTTTCGCCGGNCAGGGCGGCGAGCCGACCGTCTTGGGCGTCGAGTTCTTTGAAAAGGTCGTGCGTTTGCAGCGCCAACATGCGCATGGCAGGCCTTATTCCAACGCCCTCCAGACCGCTGGGCATTTGCTGACCGCAGATTGGGCTGAGTTCTTGCGGCGGGAAAATTTCCTGGTGGGCTTGTCGATGGATGGNCCCAAGGAAATCCACGACCATTACCGCAAGGATGTGCATGGCAAAGGCACATTTGAGCGCGTGTTCGCCAACGCCAAAATGCTGCTGGAGCATCAGGTGCCGGTCAATATCCTGGCCACCGTCAACGATTACTCCGCCCAGCATCCGCGCAGAATTTATCACTTTTTCGTCGACAACGGTTTCCATTTCATGCAGTTCAGCCCGGTGGTGGAGCTGAATCCGGACAACCCGGAGATCGCAGCACCCTATACCGTGTCGGCGGACGCCTATGGCAGGTTCCTGACCAAAATTTTCAAGCTCTGGGTCAAGGATTTTGATTTCCACGCCTTGAAGCAGAACACCTCCATCCGNTTTTTTGATGAACTGTTGAAACGCTATGTCGGCATGCAGCCCGATCATTGTGTGCTGCACAAGCACTGCAACCAGTATCTGGTGGTGGAGCACAATGGGGACTTGTATTCCTGCGATTTCCTGGTTTCCCGCGACACCTTCTTGGGGAATCTGCACGCCATGCCGCTGGATGCCGCCTTCCATTCGGAAGCGCACCGGCAATTCGGTGCCATGAAGGCGGACTACGGTGAGGAATGCCAGCAATGCCAATGGCTGCATCAATGTTATGGCGGTTGCATCAAAGACCGCCTGCATGACCCACGCGANCAGGGGCACAACCACTTTTGCGCTTCCTATAAATACTTNTTTGAGCGGGCGGACAAGGATTTCAGGATGTTCGCCGACCTGTACCGCAAGCACTACATGGCCGCCGCGCCAGTGCAGGCCATTCCGGTCAGGTCTGTTTCATTATCAGTAAAGGGTTCAAGGATATGAACAAAATGCTTCTGATCACATTGGTGTTGCTGGCGGTGATTGCGCTATTGCTGTTGACGCCATTGCCAGCGTCCACGCCCATTGTGAAAACACCTGAGTACACCTCAACCAAAGTCCTGATCAGCAAGGGCGAGTTCCAGGGCAAGCCTGCCACCGTCGTCGAGTATGACTGGGGCGATTGGCGCGACTGGCTGAACCTTGCCCGCAGCTTGGTCGGCCTGGGCAGCAACCCGAACGCCATCGCCCTGTTGAACGGTTCGTCGTTCACCAATGGCGTGATCGAGGCGGATCTGGCGAGCACCATTCCGGAAGGCAGCGGCGGCATGGCGCGCGGCTTCATCGGCATCGCTTTCCGGGTCGCGCCTGACCTCAATTCCTATGAAGCGGTTTATTTGCGTCCGGCAAACGGGCGGATTGACGACCCGGAGCGCCGCACCCGCGCCCTGCAATACATTTCCCATCCGGATTTCCACTTCGATGTCTCCAGAAAAACCAACCCCGGCGTGTATGAAACCGGCGCGGATATTGGTTTGGGCGAGTGGATAAAACTGCGGATCGAGGTGGATGGTGCAACCGCCAAGGTGTACGTCAATGGGCAACAATTACTGACAGTCAATGACCTGAAGCTGGGCGCAACGCGCAGCGGCGGTGTTGCGCTGTGGGTGAACCCTGGCAGCAAAGCGTATTTTGCCAATTTGGTCATTACGCCCAAATAAGCGTTGGCCGGTGAGGGGTGTGGAGTAGTGGGTTGGCGTTAAAGCACGCCAGAGTGTCCCCGTGTGCGCAGGTTCGCTGTTCCTGTGATTTATGTGTCAAGAAAAGTGATCGGGAGAAAAAATGTTGCAATACTGGTCAAAAAGTATGGCAGGCGGGTTGTTGTGCTTGGCGGCAGTCAGCCTGTCCGCCACTGCACAGGCAACGTCTATGCCTGTTGAAGGCCTCAATGGCGCCATTTCGGTTGTCATGAGCAAGGATACCGGCGGTGCCAAACGCCATTTGTATGTCGCCGGGCGGGATGATAACGCCATCAGCGTGTTCGAGGTCAAAGCCGACGGCTCCCTGGCGTTCGTGCGGGCGTATTACGATGGCAAGGATGGCGTCGATGGCTTGAGTTATGTCAGCGAAATCGCCCTCAGCCCGGATAACCAATATTTGTATGCGGTAGGGCGGCTGGCGAATGCCATTTCCGTGTTCCACCGTGATGCCGCCACTGGCGCGTTGACGTTTGTGCAGATTCTGAAAAATGGCATGGACGGTGTGGATGGCTTGCATGAAGCCAGCGGCGTCGCCATCAGCCCGGATGGCAAGAATGTTTACGCCACCGCCGGGCATGATTCGAAAGTTTCAATCTTCAGCCGTGACGCCGCCAGCGGTAGGCTGACCTACACCAGCGTGCTTGAAAATGGCCAGAACGGCGTCCAGGGCATTGGCGGCTCGTTCCCTGTCACAGTCAGCCCGGATGGCAAGAGCGTGTATGTCGGCGGCGGGACGGAATCCACGATCGCTGTATTCGCCCGTGACGCCGCAACGGGTGCGCTGCATTTCTCCCAGGTGATGGAAGCGGGCACCAATAATGAGCACGGCCTGGTGGGCATCAGCGGTTTGACCGTCAGCCCGGATGGCCTGAATGTCTATGCGGCCAGTTGGGGAACGGATCTTGGCCTTGACTCCACGGTTGCCGTGTTCAGCCGTAACCCCGACACTGGCGAGCTGGGGTTTGTCGAAACCCATGCCAACAAAACCCAGGCTGGTGGCGACGTGCCGGGCATGTGGGGCGCTTTGGCGGTGAAGGTCAGCCCGGATGGCGGCAATGTGTATGTCAGCGCCTTGTATGGCAACGAAATCGCTGTGTTTGACCGCGCCGCTGGAACGGGCGCATTGAGTAACCCCAAGGCGGTCAAGCAAGGCAAAGACGGTGTGGACGGCATGACCTATGCGCGTGACATGGTCGTCGAGCCGGAGGGCGGCAATGTCTATGCCGTCAGCCGGGTCGACAATGCCGTTGTCTGGTTCAAGCGCAATGGCGGCGCGCTGGCGTTTGGTGACCAGTACCGCAAACCGATTGGCTCTGCCGAAGGCGCGCAGAAATTGCTGGCCAATACGGATGACGCCTTCAGCGCGAAGGTGAAAGGCAGCGCCCCTTTACTTGGCGCTGGGAAACCTCTGATGGCCGCAGCGTCGGCCAGTCACCGGCGCGGAAGGGGCGACGGCCACCTTCAACTGGCCTAATGCCGGGCAGTATACGGTGAAAGTCACGGCTGAAAACCGCGATGGCGTATTCACCCAAACCATTCCGGTGGAAGTGAAAACCAGCTTTGGTGCAGCGGATAAGGCTCCCGTGCTGAAAACCGGGCAGACGGAATGCTACGACGCCAATGGTGCCGTTGTCGCCTGTGGGGGCACGGGGCAGAATGCTGACCAACCGACGGGTGTCAGCGGCTGACGCCGCGTTTCGTGCAGGCGAACGGCGTCGTCACCGATACCTGGACGGGGTTGGAATGGTTGCAGGACGCCAACTGCATCAGCAGCCAATACCCGCAGTACGACCAGAACATGAAGGTCGGCGACGGCAAGGTCACTTGGCAGCAGGGTCTGACCTTCGTCAAGGGCATCAATCAGGGGACTTATGCGAACTGCGCCTCCGGCCACACTGACTGGCGTTTGCCCAATGTGCATGAATTGCAAAGCCTGATTGATTTTGGCGCGGGCGAACCGGCGATGGCGGGCAAGGCATATTTCAACAATTTGGCCAGCGATTTTTACTGGTCGTCCACTTCGGATGAAAATGATCCGGGTTCATTCGCTTCATTCTATATAACGGGCGCGGGTTCCACTTGGCGCGCCTGGTCGGTCAGCATGAAAACGGGCGAATCCACGGCGGATGACAAGGGTGGCGCGCCAGTCATTTTCACCGGTTTCAGGGGATACGTGTTGCCGGTGCGCGGCCAGACCAAAGGTGTGGCGGCAGTGGCCGAGACTGGGCAAAAATCCTGCTATGACGTGGATGGCAATTTCATTTCCTGCGCAGGCACCGGCCAGGATGGCGAAATGCAGGCGGCCTGAAAATCCCCAGTCCGCGTTTCCAGACGGCTGATGGCGTGGTGACCGACGCTTTGACCGGCTTGAGCTGGTTGCAGAATGCGGACTGCTTGCGCACGGAATACCCCGAGTATGACCAGCAAGGCACAGTGGGCGATGGCACAGTGACGTGGCAACAGGCGCTGGATTTTGTCAAGGGCGTCAACAATAAGACCTATGACAAGTGCAATGCTGGCAAATATACCTGGCGTTTGCCTAACATCCGCGAAATCCAGACCTTGGTTGACTTCAGCCTCGGCGCGCCTGCCATCGCCAACACCGGCGGCCAAGACAAATGGACGGCGGGCAACCCGTTCAACAATGTCGCCAATGTGTTGTACTGGAGTTCCACCTCCGATGGGCATGCGCCCGCCAACACTGCGTCACGCGCCTGGCCACCGGGATGCGGAGCGGTGCCTACTGGGCGGATGCCAAAGACGGCAGCGGCAGCCAGTATGGTTTTCCGATGGGTCGGGTATGGCCGGTGCTGGATGCGGGCAGCACAACCAGCAACAGCTCAGACAGTGATACGGCCACCAGCAGCGGTGGCGGCGGCGGCAGTTTCGACATCGTCGCGATGCTCCTGCTGCCGTTGGCGGGTTTGCTGGGCGGCAGGTTGCGCAAGAGCCTGGGTGCGGCACATCCTTTGACTGGGGAATAAGTTTTCCATTGCCAACGGTATTCCGGCCAGTTGTTTTGCGGCTGGCCGGTTTTTACGGCAAAACGTATTCAAGGAATGAAGATGTTTGGACGAGACCGCAACGTGCCTCGGTGGGTGCTGATCTATATTGGTTTTCTTGCCCTGTTAAGCCTGGGGACTGCCATTACGGGTTATCTGGCTCCTGAGAAGATATTCGTCAATACGGGAATACAGTTTGACGCCATCCAGCCTGTCACCTTTTTTATGCGACCCGCAACGTCGGCATATTTGCCTTGTGTGTGTTTGGCTTGCTGTGGAGAGACGTAAAAGTCCTGTTCTCAGTCCTGTTATTGCGCTTCGTGGTGGAATTGTTGGACTTGGTCTTTACCCTGAAATTCGCCATCGGCGGATTTGACCCTTATCTGGTTGTGGCGTCCTGGAGTGTTGTCTTCCTGATTCCCGAGTTGCTGGGCGCTTTGACGCTTTATCGCCGGGGTTTTGCCGATAATGGCTGGCGGTGATCATCGCCGCCGTAATAATGCGGTTGCGTAGCCGTCAGTGCAATTGGGTGACGAATTCAATTTCCAATTGGGCGTTCTGGTTGATGAGCTTGGTGTGGAAGGATTTGTCGTGCTGGTTTTCAATCGGGTTGGCACTGGCGAGCCGGTAGTGCGGGCGTTGGGCGGCGAGTGTTTGGAAACGGGCATGCAGGTTGCGCACTTTGTCCGGCGTATTGACGTACAGGGCGTAATGCCAGATCGGGTCGGCATGGAACAACTGTTGCATGGTGCGGCGGTGGCCGGGCAAATAGCCGCTTTGCAGGCGCAGGTTTTGTAACAGGCGATTGTTCCCATTGCTGGCGGGCGGGGAAATGTGCAGGGGTGATGGATGTCAAACAGTTCCAGCATGATGGTGCTGGTGTGTATCCAGATCCGCATGATTTCCGTGTAGGCACCGACGCGGTCCTGAAACGCCTGGGAGGCGGGAAAGCGCAGGATTTTGCTGACCTGGACGTTGACGCCCAACAGCTGGCGGGCTTTGCCAAACCAGTTGTCGAAGCCTTGCAGCACCAAATCCAGCGGCTCCAGCACCTCAAAGCCCAGGTGATACAGGCGCTTGTCCTGAAAGTCTGGTGCCAGCTCATCCAGCATCTCGGTCTGCCCGTGGAAGAAGTCGGCGACGATTTGCTGGGCAGGCCTGCTGTGCGCCTCCAGCATGGCGTGGATGATCTTTTCGAAATCCAGTTTGATGATTTCCAGCAGGGCTTGCTGGGTATGGATATTTTTGGCCGCCAGCGGTTCGCGCCAAGTATGCAGCATGTGCTCGCATTCATTGTAGAGGGTCTGGAGGCGGTTGTTGGTCATGGCGTTGGCTCCAGGGTTCGGGCGCGTAGCGCCTGCCGGTCGATTTTGCCGCTGGGCAGCATCGGGTAGCGGTCGATGAGCTGTATGCTGTCAGGGCGCGCATAAGGCGGGAGCATGTCAAAGCAGCTGCGGATTTGTTCCGTTGATGGCTGGCTGCCAGGATGAGGAAGGCAAAAGGCGGTGATCTGCTGGCCTTGCATGTTTTCCTGTTCGCTGGCGACCACAATGGCCTGGCTGATGGTGGGAATTTGCTCGAGCGCTTTTTCAATATCCGTCAGCAGCACCAGATAACCCCGGCGGTTGAGGCTGTTGTCCGCCCGGCCCAGCACTTCCAGCGCGCCATCGGGGTNGAGTCTTGACCAGTCGCCGGTGGAGTACCAGTCGCCCGGAACGGTGCGGTGGAGCCATGCGCCGGTTTCATCCACATAGCCTTCGAAGCCGCAGGGGTGCAGGCAGCGCAAGACGCCTTGCTGTGCTGTGTCATCGGCGTCCGCTTCGGCTTGCAACACGACGCCGGGCANTGGCCTGCCGACCATCAGGGCGCGTGTCTCGAGCGGGTCGGCAGGCAGGCAGGCGGCGGTACCNNCCATTTCCGAACTGCCGTACTGGTTGACCAGACAGCCGCCGACGCTTTGGTCGAAGCTGCGGAACAGCTCCGCCTTGATCCGCTGGCCGGAGGTGACGACGAGTTTGTAGTGGCGCGGCTGTTGGAAGCCATGCGACAGCATTTCGCATAGGCTTGGCGTCAGGACGGCGATATTAGGGTGAAAATGTTTCTCGCGGTGCAGGTATTTGATCAGGTTGGCGCCATGCTGCACGTCGATGGCGGCACCCGCCAACACCGCTGGCAGGAAGGCNNGGCCGAAACCGTAGAAATGAAAAATGGGCACGGGGATGCAGACCCTGTCGTCGCTGGCGTAACCGTAATGCGCCACGCAGTTCTGCGCATTGCGCAACAGGGCGTCGTGGGTATGGACGACAATCTTGGCGGTTCCCATGCTGCCGGAAGTGCGCAAATACAGCCGGGCAGTGCTGCGGTCGGCGTGATCCTGCGCCGGGTCGTAGCTGTCCAGCCGTTCCACCCGCAGGGCATCCGCCAGTTGCTGTGGGATGGTCTTGTCCGTGCGGCGGGTGGCGGGCGGGGCAATCACCAGCCGGTATTGGCAGAACGCCGGAACGGGCTTCAGATCCTGATCCTGTTTGCCGGTGGGCGGCAGCAGCATAAAATTGCGCCCCTGTTGCAGCAAGTGCAGCAGGGTCAGCGCCCCTGCCAGCGAGTTGGCGCATTCCACCGCCACACAATCGCCGCTGCCGANCGCCTTGCGCCGGAGCAGGCCGCCCAGTTGGTCGAGCAGGGCGGGGAGTTCCGCATAAGTGCAGGCGCTCACGCCATCGGTAATGAGGTTGTGCTGTACGCGGGGCGAACCTGCGTTTTGGGTAATGGTTTCTGCAAACGTCATGCTGGTTGTGGGCGTGTTGGATTAGGTTCGGAAGCGCGGTTTATCAAGGGAAATTAAACCGGCATGTATGGTCAAGGATTCTACTATGGCACCCTTTGAGTCAACACAGTACTTAACATTTCTTAACATTTCTTCCTTTGACCACTGTTGGTTTTGGAACATCCTGAAATGGCAGTCTGGAGGTAGTTACTGGCTGCGAATCATAGACATTGGTTTGTTTTGCCCGTCAGGGTCACACAGTTTTTATTTTTTGGTTTTATTTGCACAGGAATGATTCAGATGACGCCAGACAGAGTTGCGGTTGAAGGTTTGATTGGGCAATTGAAAGAAATTATTTCTGAAAAGATGGATGTGAATATCAGCCGGGATGAGATTAATCCTGATGTCTCTTTATTTGAGGACGGTTTGGGGCTGGATTCAATCGCCATTGTGGAATTCATTACGCTGATTGAAGAAAACACCGGCTACCGCTTCAAGGAAGGTGGTTTGGATATGGATAATTTCAAAACTTACGCACATTAGCTGAATGTATCGCTAATGGTGATGCGTCCCTTATGCAGGCGGCCGCTTCGGCTTAATCCATAATACCTTTGGCGGGATTTGAGTGTACTAGTTTCCTGCCGCGCCCAGGCTCGTGATTTTCAGTTTTGACTGGATTCAATCTTACACATTATTAAGGTAGGGTTTATGACCATTAATACCCGCAAGGAACATGACTATTGGGATCCCAATAGAACCGGCTTCGTCACCAATTACCCCAACTTCATGCAATGGCGGCGTATGGAAAGCGGACAAATGGGTACAGAGGGAAAACCCCTGAACTTATACCTGCATACGCCTTTTTGTGTGCAACGTTGCAGTTACTGTTATTACAAAACCACGAATTTGCGTGGTACGGACAAAAATGCCCGTATGGAGCGTTATGTCAATGCGCTGTGCCAGGAAATCAAATTGGCTGCCGATCATTATCAGTTGGGCAACCGTCCGATTAACTCCATCTATTTTGGTGGAGGCACGCCCAGTTTGTTGCCGGAAGCCCTGCTGGAGCGCGTGGCGCAAACGCTGCAAGACACGTTCAAGCTGGGGCATCAGCCAGAATTTACCCTGGAAGCCGAACCCATCACCCTGACGCCGGGCAAAGCCGAGTTGCTGAAAAGCCTGAACGTCAACCGTATCAGCATGGGCGTGCAGTCTTTCGATGATGGCATCATCAAGGGTTCCAACCGTTCCGATAGCGAGAAAAAGGCGCTGAAAGCCATTGAGATCGCCAAGCAGACCGGTGCGGTCATCAATATCGACCTGATGAGCGGCCTGGCGGGTGAAACCATGGACACTTGGCGGCATTCCGTTGGCCGTGCGCTGTCCACCGGCGTGGAAAGCATCACGGTCTACAAGACCGAGCTGTACACCAACTCCACCTACTACAAGCAATTGCGCGACCAGACCATTGTCCTGCCTTCGGATGAAGAGGAACTGGTCTACATGCAATATGCGCAAGACCGTCTGATGGAAGCCGGTTACCAGCCGTGGTCGTTCTACACCTTCACCAAAAATGGCGAGAACGTGCACAAGCATTCCCCCAGCATTTTCCGGGGCGACGACTGCTATGCCTTTGGTGTCTCCGCGTTTGGGCGCTTGGGCGATTGGGTGTTCCAGAACAGCAATGAGGAAGAGCGCTACCTCCAGTTTATCGACGAAGGCCAGATTCCGGTGCAGCGCGGCCACTTCCTCACCAGCCAGGACAATATGACCCGTGACGTGGTGCTGACCATGAAATTGGTCAGCCTGAACCTGGACAACTTCCAGGCCAAATATGGCTTCCGTCTGGAAAAGCTGTGTGCGGACGCCATCGGCGAACTGCGCAACGAAGGCTACATCGACGTCAGTGAGGAAGAAATCCGCCTGACGCCCAAGGGCGTCCTGCACGGCGACTATTCCGGCAAGCGCATCGCGCAGTCCCTGATGCGGATGTACCACTAAGGAGCGCTGACATGACTTCCCAAGCCAGCACATTGCAGGCCATGCAGGCGGACGCGGCGCTAGACCCCGCCATCCGCTTTGATGCGCCGTTGGTTGAACGCCCCACGGCACCCAACGCCATCCTGCTGACCGGTGCCACCGGCTTTCTTGGCGGTTATCTGTTGGCGGAATTGCTGAACACCACCCAAGCGACGGTGCATTGCCTGGTGCGGGCGGCGGATGCTGCCGCAGCGGCGCAGCGTTTGCAGGAGCATCTGCAATTTTACAGCTTGTGGAAACCGGAATGGCGAGAGCGGATTGTCGCGGTATGCGGCGATCTGGCGCAGCCGCGCTTGGGGCTGGGCGCGGCTGCTTTCGCCAGTTTGGGTGCGGCGGTGGAGGCGATTTACCACAATGGTGCCGCCGTCAATATCGTCGCGCCTTATGCGCAGGCCAAAGCCGCCAATGTGCAGGGCACGCAGGAAGTGTTGCGGCTGGCTGGTTTGGAGCGCGTCAAGCCGCTGCATTACGTCTCGACCATGGGCATCGTGTTCAACCAGCCCACCGAACGGGTGTTGGAGGCGGATGCGGTCGACCCGGCGCTGCAACGCAATGGCTACACCCAAAGCAAATGGGTCGCGGAGCAACTGGTGCACCAGGCGATCGCCCGTGGCCTGCCCGCCAGCATTTACCGCCCGGTGCGGGTGATGGGGCATAGCCGCGACGGCGTGATTGGCAATTTTGACGACTTCCTCTACCTGATTTTCGAAGGCGTCGTCAAAATGAACCAATACCCGGCGGTGGAGGGTGAAATCAACTTCGTGCCGGTGGATTACGCCTGCCCTGCGCTGGTGGCGCTTTCCCAGCAAGCGGATTCGTTTGGCAAAACCTTTCACCTGACCAATCCGCAAGCGGAATCCTGGGTCAGCCTGTTTGAAAAGATCGCCTCGCTCGGTTATCCGCTGGAGCAGGTGTCGGTGGCGGACTGGTTTGAGGAAGTGGGCAAGCGCGCCAAACAGGAGCCGGACAACAGCCTGTACAAGTACCTGAAGATGATTGAGCGCATGCCCAACAATATCTTCAGCAAGAAACCGGCGTTTGACGACGCCAATGCCCGCGCCGGTTTGCAGGGTACAGGCCTGAGCGCGCCACCGGTCGATATGAACCTGGTCGGCGCTTATTTCAGGCATTTCCAGCAGGCGGGGCTGGTGCCGCGCCCTGACCGCAGCCAGTTTGTGGCGTTCACCAACCGGTTGCTGGCGGAAAGCCGCACCTTCAAGGAAAAACAGCCCTTCACTTGGCAGGAAATGGAATTCGTCGCCTACCCGACCGTGTTCTCGCCAACCCTGTTCAAGGACACCTTTTTCTACATCCGCCAGATTCCCATCCGGGCGGGAGAAACGTTTCTGGAAATGTGCTGTGGCGCTGGCCTGCTGTCGGTGATCGCCGCCATGCAAGGCACCAGCCGGGTGGTCGCGGCTGACATCAANCCCCACGCGGTTGACAACACGTTGGAAAACGCCCGCTTGCACGGCGTGGCGGACAAGGTGCAGGCATATGCGGGCGACATGTTTGCCGCGCTGCCGGATGAGGAACAGTTTGACCTGGTGTTCGCCAACCTGCCTTACGTCGCGGTGATCGACAAGGCGTCGGAAGACGACCGCAGCCTGGAAATCCTCGCCATGCACGATCCGGGTTATGGCGCGATCGAAACCTACTTCCGTGACGGTGGCCGCTATGTGAAACCCGGTGGCCGTTTGCTGATTGGCTTTTCCAGTTCGGTCGGCGATGTTGGTATCCTGCACCGTTTTGCCGACAAATATGACTGGAGCCTGCAACTGCTGACCAACAAGCGTTTCCCCAACGCCAACAACTATTCACTGGAAATTTATCAGCTGGTGAAGCGGGCGGCGTTGACGGCGGCTGCTGCGGGGATGGCGCATGAGCAACGACCTTGGCGGCGATTGGAAACAGGAGCGCCCTCCCCAGCGCAATCCCGCCCGGGAGCCAGGNCCGATCGACCTGCAACGCTTCCGCGCCCTGCCGCATTATGCGGGCATCCCGACCTTTATGGGCTTGCCGCTGTGCATGAACCAGGAAGACCTGAAAGCCGGGCAGGTGGATGTCGCCATTCTCGGCGCGCCGGTGGACAGCTCCTCCGGGCAGCGCGGCGCGGCGTTCGGCNNCTACATCCGCTGCGATGAACGCACCCTGTGGCACAACCCACGCGCCATGATCAACCCGGACACCCGTGTGCGCCCCTTCGCCACCCTGAAAGTGGTGGATTACGGTGATGCCCCGGTGGATCCGTTCAGCATCGACAATTCGATGGAACCGATCCGTGCGATGGTGCGGGAAGTGGCCGAAATCGGCGCAGTGCCGATCATTCTCGGCGGCGACCATTCCATCCTGTGGCCGAACGCGGCCGCGGTTGCCGATGTGTACGGNCCTGGCAAGGTCGGGGTGGTGCATTTCGACACCCATGCGGACTGTTCCAGCAGTTTTCTTGGGCATCTGGCTTCGCATGGCACGCCGGTCGCCCGTTTGATTGAGGATGAACATATTCCCGGCAAGAACTTCGTGCAGGTCGGCTTGCACAGTTTCGCCCAGCCGGATGAACAGCTGATGGCATGGATGCGCGAACGCGGCATGCGCACGCACTACATGGCGGAAATCGACCGCATTGGCTTTGCGGCGGTGTTGGAAAAAGCCATCGAGGAAGCGCTGGACTANCCGGAATACATTTACCTGTCGATTGACATTGACGTGCTGGANCCGGCGTTTGCGCCCGGCACCGGCACGCCGGAAGCCGGTGGCCTGACCCCACGCGAACTGCTGCCTGCCATCCGCCGCATTTGCCATGAAACCCAGGTGGTCGGCATGGACATCGTGGAAGTCGCCCCGCATCTNGAACCCGGCTACACCACGGCCATGTACGCCCGCCGTGCGGTGCTGGAGGCGATTAGCGGCATGGCGCAGCGCAGGCTGGAAATTCCGGGCAAACGCTACCTGCACCCCATTGCAGCTGGCGAGGAATAAATAACGCGGGTAAGCCTATGGCGCACCGGCGGACAACCATTTTTAACCAGGATTTGTGAGCGACAATGACAACCCCCATCCCTGCACAACCGGCGGCAGCGCAGAAGCGCACGAATTCCCGAACCCTGAGCGACCTGCTGGTCGATTACCTGGAGTTGCTGGGCGTTGAATACGTTTTCGGCATTCCGGGCGTACACGTCATCGGCCTGTATGAGGCGCTGGCACGTAGCGCCAAACGGGGCGGCNNGCGTGCGGTGTTGACCCGGCATGAAAGCGGCGCTGCTTTCATGGCCGCCGGTTATGCGCGCGAAACCGGCAAGCTGGGCGTCTGTTGCGCCACCGCCGGNCCGGGCATCACCAATGCCATCACCGGGATCGCTTCCGCCCATTCCGAGCATCTGCCGGTGCTGGTGTTGAGCGGGCAGGCGGTCACCCACGCTTTCGGGTTGGGTGCCATCCAGGAATCCTCACCGTATGAAGCCTATTTCCCGGACATTATCGACGCCACCGGCATGTTGCAGCATTGCACCACTTACAACAGTGTGGTCACCACGCCGTTGCAACTGGAAGGCAAGGTCGCCGCTGCCATGACCGCCGCCCTGNNCAGGCCGGTGCGGGGCGTGGCACATCTGGCCATCCCGCCGAATATTCTGGAAGCCCCGGCGCAGTCGGACAGCATTGCCTACCCTGGCCTGGGCACCTTGCTGGATAGCCAGCCGGATTTTGTGGAAGCCCAAGCGCTGGAAAAACTGTGGGCAGAAATGGAAACGGTGGTNGCGCAATAAGGCCGGGTCGCATTGCTGGTCGGGCATGAATGCGCCGGAGCCAGTGAGGAAATCCTGGCGCTGGCGGAAATGTTGGATGCACCGATCATGACCACCGTGCGCGGGCGCGCCTGGGTAGACCCTTACCATCCGTTGGCGCGGGGGATTTTCGGCCATTGGGGTCACCCCAGCGCTTTCCAGGTGCTGGATGAGCCGCTGGATTTGCTGCTGGCGGTTGGCACCAGCCTGACGCAGGCCGCGACTGGTGCTTGGGATGCGGGCGTGCTGAACGACCGTATGATTCATATTCACCCCACCGAGACATTTTTCACCCGTGCGCCGATGGCGCGCCTGCATGTCCGGGGCGTGGTCAAGCGTGTGTTCCGTGAGCTGATCGGGCGGTTGCAGGCCGCTGGCGTCCCGGCCAATTCGATGCTGGAGCAGCGGCTGGCTGCGCGCGAGCAGGGTGGCGTCCCGCCCCAGATCAAGGTGCAGAAACAGGCGCTGATGCAGGCCGATAGNTTCCCCATCAAGCCGCAGCGCCTGATGCACGAGTTGGCCACGCATTGCCCGCCGGAAACCCGTTTCATGATCGACATTGGCAACAGCTTGCCATGGACGGCGCATTATTTGTTCCAGCAGCACCCGGAAAATTACCGCATCCTGTTTGGGCAGTCGTCGATGGGCAGCAGCCCCGGCACGGCGGTCGGCATCGCCATGGGCGCGCGTGGCACGCCGGTGGTGGCGGTGATCGGCGATGGCGCGTTCCTGATGTATGGGCAGGAAATCACCGTGGCGGTCAGTGAAGGGCTGCCGGTGATTTTCGTGGTGCTGAACGATCAGGCCTTGGGGATGGTGAAAAACCGTCACAGCCAGACCAGTGAAGCCGCCGTGAAGCTGGACGTGCCGCCGGTGGATTTCGCTGCGCTGGCGGAGGCGATGGGGGCGCACGGCGTTACCGTGCGCGAACCGGCGGATTTCGCCGTGTTGGACTGGCGGGCGATGTGCGCACGCAAAGGNCTGACCCTGGTGAATGTTTATATCGATGCGGCGGAAATGCTGCCACAAGGCATTTCCTGAACAGGCGAATGGAAGACACAGATGAGCAGTACGATTCAAGACAAGCAGTTTCTTTTCATTGTCGGCGCGCCGCGCAGTGGCACCACTTGGTTGCAGATCATGCTGGGCGAGCATCCGCAGGTGTGCACCTCGGTGGAGCTGACCCTGTTTGACCGCTACATCGGTCAGTGGATGGAAACTTGGCGGCATGAGGTGGAAAACGCGCATCGCCCTGGCCTGAACCTGTTTTGGACGGAGCAAGAGTTTCACGGTTTCTTGCAGGATTTTATTTACAAAACCTATGAGCGCGCGCTGGCCGCCAAACCGGATGCGACGCATGTGCTCGACAAGCGGCCGTCTTACTCGGAACACGTCGAAACCATCCAGACGCTGCTGCCCAATGCGCGCTTTATCCACATTATCCGTGACGGGCGCGATGTGGCGACTTCGATGATGGCGGCGGCGCGNGGATTTTGGTTCCAGACCGACACCATGCAGAAAGCGGCCACCCGCTGGAATGAAAAAGTGCGGCAAGCGCAAATCGCCAGCCGTTTTGCCGGGCAATACCTGGAAATACGCTACGAAGACCTGTTGGAAGATGGCGTCGCCACCTTGAAAAAAGTGTTCGATTTCTGTGGCCTGCCAGTGACGGAAGGGCAGGTCGGGGAAATTCTGGAGCAACAGGCTTTCGATAAATTACAAAGCTCCCGTAAATCCGCCTCCGCCGAATACAAGATGCCGCCCGGCTTTTACCGCAAAGGCAAGGCGGGCAACTGGCAGGAGGAACTCTCGACCGAGCAGCAACAGCAATTTGATGAAATCGCTGGCGAGTTGCTGCGGGAATTGGGTTATGCCGGAGACCACTGGGTTGCATCCACAACCGCCAACTGAGAGGACACGTTCGTGAGTCAGGAAAACATCAACGATTATTTGTACAGCTGGAACGCCCAGCCCGCCGCCCACCTGAAGAACGTGCGGATTGATGACGACATCCGCGACGGCATGCAGGCCGCATTCATCCGCCGCCCCTCGCTGACAGAGCGTAAGGAACTGCTGGATCTGAGCATCAAGACCGGCACTTACAGCATCGTGCTGGGCTACCCGGCGGTTTCCCCGCAGGAGTACGAGGAGTGCTTGGTGTTGCTCAAGCATGTGGAGCAGCGGGGCTATGATGTGCTGCCGACATTCCTGTCACGGCTGGCAATTCAGGATCTGGAATCCATCGTCGCGCTGAACGAAGCCTGCCCCCATAACCGGGTGCGGGCGGAAATGTTCATCGGCACCAGCCCGCTGCGCCGCAAGGTGGAGGGTTGGGATTTCGAAGCCAATCTGGCGCGCATCCCGCAAGTGGGCAAGTTCCTGAACGACAACAAGACCGACTTCGGCATTTCCCTGGAAGACGGCACCCGCGCACCGCCACAGGATCTGGATCGCGCCATCAAACTGGCGCTGGATGCAGGCGTCAAGGACTTGGCGATTTGCGATACGGTCGGCGACTGCACCCCGGATGGTGCCGCCAGGATCACCGAGTTCTATATGGAGCGGATCGCCCAATCCGGCCGCGATGTGGAGCTGGTCTGGCACGGCCATAACGACAAGGGGTTGAGCGTGGCCAATGCGTTGGCTTCTGCCTCCGCCGGGGCTGACACCATTAGTGGCACCTTCCTGGGGATTGGCGAGCGGGCAGGCAATACCCCGCTGGAACAGGTCATTATGCTGCTGCATCAGGCAGGCAATGAAAAATACAACCGGCGNGCGATTCAGCCTTACTGCGAGAAATGGTCGGAATACGCCGATATTTCCATCATGCCGTCCATGCCCTTAGTGGGCAAACAGGCGTTTGCCACTGGCGCGGGCACGCATTCCGCCGCCGTTTTGAAAGCGCGCAAACTGGGCATTGAGTTTGAGGACGCGGTGTTCTCCAGCATTGCGGCACGCGAACTNGGTAGGGTGCAGGATGTGGTGGTCACCCCCACCAGCGGCAAATACAACGCGCATTACATTCTGGAGCAGATCGGCCTGCCCCCGTCCGACCAGCTGGCCAGCGAACTGCTGGAATACGCCAAGTCGCAGAACACCTGGATGAACGGCGATGACATCCGCCGTTACTTTGCTGGCCGCGGCCTCGCCTGACGCCGCGCCGATGCAGGGATTTTATTGAAAGCAATGATTTGATACGAGGCATTAGTGTGGAAAACATAATTACTGGAAAAGCTTTTTATTGCGGTGATTTCGTCGATACGGATGTGATGTCGCCAGGGCGTTTTGAACCGTTTGGCGATGATGAAGCGCTGGCCGTATTGCGCTGATCGATTACGAGGCCAACCCGCCGTTTGTTGACCCTGCCACGGCCGTTCCCCCTTTACGGTGATTTTCGCCGGGGAAGAGTTCGGTTGCGGCTCCAGCCGTGAAACCGCGCCGATGGCATTGGCGCTGGCGGGTGCCAAAGTGGTGATCGCCCGCAGCTTTGCGCGCATTTTCTTCCGCAACTGCGTCAATCTCGGGGTGATCCTGCCGATCATTTACGACCACCCGTATGACGAAGGCATTGTCGGCCGGAAGTGACCGTCAATGTGGAAGGGCGTTACTTCGGGTTGGGGACAAGCAATACACCTTTGGTGACTTTGGCCGCTGTGGCCGATCATCAACGCGGGCGGCCTGACCAACTACACCAAGCAGCGTATCGCCGCTGGCGAACTGGCCTGAACGGATTAGGATAGGAACACGTAATATGAGCAACATCCCCCAAAGCATGACGCACAAGATCATGGCGCGCCAGTGGCCGTGACCAGTCGCCACCGGCGATTTCCTCGAAGCCGACATTGACATGTGCTTCACCCATGACCCGGCNTGCAAATCNATCCGCAAGTATTTCTACAAGGAATTCGGCGCGGACGCCCGTGTCTGGGGCCCGACCCGCATCGCCCTGTTCCAGGATCATCTGGTGCCAGCCAAGGATGCAGGCAGCCGCCATCTGGCGATTGCGATGGACAATTTCGCCCGCGAACAGGACATCAGCAAGTATTACCCTTACGGCCAGAACTACGGCATCTGCCACATCATGATGTGTGAGCGCGGCCATGTGCTGCCAGGGCAGATGATCCTCGGCACCGATTCCCACACCGTCACTTACGGCGCATTCAACGCTTTCGGCAGCGGCGTGGGCGTGGAAGACATGCTGAATGTGTTCCGCACCGGCAAACTGTGGTTCCGCGTGCCGGAAGTCATCGAAGTGCGCGTGGAAGGCAAACTGCCGGAAGGCGTGATGGCCAAGGACATTATCCTGCGCTTGTTGGGCGACATCACCATGGCGGGCGCTTCCGGCAAGACGCTGGAATTCACTGGTTCCACCATTGAGGGCATGTCCGCTGAAGAGCGCATGACCCTGTGCAATATGACCGTGGAAGGTGGTGCCAAAAACGGCATTATGGCGATGAACGACGCCGCGCGTGCATACCTGCGCAAGGCGACTGGCCGCGACAGCTTCGAGGAAGTGACCACCGACCCGGATTTCGAATACAGCCAGAAAATTTTCTATCAGGCTGAAGAACTCACCCCGATGGTGGCTTACCCGCACCGCCCGGACAATACCCGCACCATCGCGCAGGCCAAGAGCGACAAGATCAAGGTCAATCAGGTGTATGTCGGTTCCTGCACCGGCGCCAAGATGGAAGANCCGGAAGCGTTCACCCGTGAAATCAGCGGCAAGAAAGCGGCTCCGGGCATCAACCTGATCGTGGTCACNGGTTCCATGCGCATTTACCGTGAATTGCTGGAACGCGGCATGATGCAGACCCTGATGGACAGCGGCGCGGTGATCGAATCNCCCGGCTGCAAAGCCTGCTACGGCGCGCACGGCGGTGTGCTGGGCGACGAGGAAGTCTGCCTCTCCACCACCAACCGCAATTTCAAGAGTAGTATGGGCAACCCGGGTTCCGGCGTTTACCTGGCTTCCCCGATCGTGGCGGCCAAAACCGCTGTGGCCGGTTACATCACCGACTAATCAAGATAGGACAACAACCATGAGCAAATATCAGATTTTGTGCATGCCGGGTGAAGGTATCGGCGCTGAAATCGTCCGCGAAGGCGAGCGCGTGCTGCGTGCGGTCTGCAAGCTGTACAACCTGGATGTGGACATCACCCAGCATCAGGTCGGCGAATCCGTGCAGGCGGAAACCGGCTACCCGATGTATGCGGCCACCCAGAAATTGTGCGATGAGCTGCAAACCAACCCCAACGCCGGGATTCTGTTCGGCGCGGTCAGCAATGAGCCGATCGGCATCCTGCGCAAGCGTTACGACCTGTTCGCCAACCTGCGCCCGATCCGCGCTTACCCGCAGATCAGCTTTGCCTCGCCGCTGCGCCCCGAGCGCGTGCAGGGCACCGACATCATGATCGTGCGCGAGCTGGTTTCCGACATCTATTACGGCGACTACTCCGGCGGCTTCGANCAAGCAGGTAGTTGGGCGCAACAGGCGATGTACTACCACGAAACGGAAATGCGCCGCATCACCCGCAAGGCGCTGGAAGTGNNGCGCCAACGCCGCAAACAGCTGNNCACGGTGCACAAGGGCAATGTGCTGATCGACATTTTCGGCATCTGGCGCGCCGTGCTGAAGGAAGAGGCGATGAATTTCCCGGATGTCGATTGCCAGGACATCCTGGTCGACAACATGGCGATGCAGATGGTGTTGCAACCGACCGGGTTTGACGTGCTGCTGTGCTCCAACCTGTTTGGCGACATCCTCAGTGACCTGGGCGCTGGTGTGGTCGGCTCTATCGGCCTGCTGCCATCTGCCAGCATCAATGAGTACGGTTTCGGCCTGTATGAGTCCATTGGCGGCACCGCACCGACCATCGCTGGGCAGAACAAGGCCAATCCGCTGTCAACCATCCTGTCGGTCGCGATGATGTGCCGCCACACCTTCAAGCACGAAGAGGCCGCACAGCTGATTGAGGCGGCGGTCGAGAAGACGCTGGCGGAATACCGCACTGCCGACCTTTACGAGAACGGTTGCACGCTGGTGTCCACCAGCGAAATGGGTGACCGGGTGATCGCCAATCTTGGTTCATCCTTGTAAGGGAGGGGCTGGGCGTGACTTCCAGAAATTACAGGTTTTATCCCCCTTGGCGATGGACAAGGTGATGGATGTGTTCGCCAGGGCAAACCATCGCGGTTTGGAGCCTGTCAATTTTGGCAAAGGGGTGTCGACCTTCAACCCCTTTGCCTACCTGGATATTCCGCTCACCAATGAGCAATTGGGCAACCATGTCAGCTACGGCGACATCAATGGCTTGATGAGCTTGCGGCAGGCGGTGTGTCGTTATTATGCGGAAAAGTTTGATTACGAGCTCTCGCCGGAACGGGTCTGCATCACCGATGGCGCGTCCGGTGCCTTGACCATTGCGTTCGCCATGCTGGTGGAGTCTGGCGGCGAAATTTTGCTGCCGGAATCCTGTTATCCGGCCTACAAGATTCTGGCGCAGGTGTTTGAGGCCAAGTTCCGCTTCATTCCCCTGCGGGAGGATCGGCGCATCGACATTGAACGCCTGCCGGAGCTGGTCACCAAAAAGACGCAGGCGATCATCATCAATTCGCCCAGCAACCCGTATGGCGCCTTTTTGCGCGAAGANGGAATGGAAGCTGTCACCAGCCTGGGCGTCCCGGTCATTTTTGATGAGGTGTACCAGCCGCTGGCGCTGAGTGAGGCGGTGATCCCCAGCGCCATCCGTTTTTCTGACCGGCATCTGGTGCTGAACAGCTTTTCCAAATCGCTGGCGATTGCGGGTTTCAGNGTCGGTTACCTGATTGTGCCGGAACCCCAGATGCAACTGATGACGAACATCAAGGCCATCCTGAACATGTGCACCAGCCTGCCCAGCCAGGTTCTCGCTGAAAGGCTGCTGGAGCATTGGGANCAGCCGGTCAACAAGCACCGGGAAATGCTGATCAGCAATTGGTCTATCTTTGAACGTTCCGCCAAACAGCAGGGGCTGAAGCTGCTTTCCCGCCCGGAAGCCGGTTTCTTCACCACCCTGGATGTGTCCGGTTCCCGGCGCAATGCAATGCAGGCGGCGTTGGAACTGGCACGCAAACACGCCATCAGTTCCAGCCCGGGCATCGATTTTCAGGAGCGGGACAATAATTTCCTGCGGCTGAATTTCGCTTGCGCGGCGCAGGAAATCGAACCGAGCCTGGAGCGGCTGGCCGCTTATCTGGCTGACCCTGAGCAGCCGGAACAAACCGGGTCGCGCGCCAAGGCGGCCAGAACCGGCAAAAACCGGGAATACCTTATGAGTAATTTTTGTCTGCAAATGTATTGGGGAACCTGTGATGGGTGGCGATGGCAAGGTGGAGGCGCTGCTGCGCCAATGGGACGGCGAAAACGTCGTAGTCCGTTATGACCAGCAGACGGGGGCATGGCTGTTTATCGCCATCCACTCCACGCTGGCCGGNCCNGCCGCAGGTGGCACCCGCATGAAAGTTTACCCCGACTGGACTGACGGTTTGCAGGACGCCTTGCGGCTGGCGGAAGCCATGACCTGGAAGCTGGCCATCCCACAAATCCCCAATGGTGGCGGCAAGGCGGTGATCGCCCTGCCGGAAGGCTTCGACCCTGCGGAACGGGACGGGTTGCTGCGCCGCTACGGAAGGCTGGTGGCACAGTTGCGCGGCGCATTCCTGACTGGNCCGGATGTGGGGACTTGCGCGCAGGACATGGACATTATCGCCGCCACCGCAGGGAATTATGTGGCAACNGGGGATTCGTCCGCCCATGCCGGATTTTTCACCGCACTGGGCGTTTTTACTGGCATCGAAGTTGTTTGCCAGCGTTTGTTCGGCAGCTCTGGTTTGAAGGGGCGCAAGGTGCTGGTGCAAGGCGCTGGCAGTGTTGGCGGCGCGCTGATCGGGCGGCTGTTGTCCGCCGGGGCGCAGGTGCTGTTTACGGAGGTGGATGAGCATGCGGTTCGCCGTGTCGCCAGTGAATGGCCGACCGCCGGGTTCATTCCGCCTGCGGAAGCATACGCCACCCACTGTGACATTTTCTCGCCCTGTTCGCTNGGGGGCGTGCTGAACCGGGACACCATTCCCCAGTTGGCATGCCGCGCCGTGGTCGGGGGTAATAACCAATTGGCCGAGCCTGAAGCCAGCAGCCTGTTGCAGCAACGCAATATCCTGTATGCGCCTGATTACGTGGTGAACATCGGCNNGGGTATGGCGGTCGGTGGGCTGGAGGAATGCGGCTGGACGCTGGCGCAGACGGCGGAAAATGTCAGTGGGCATGTCCGGCAGGCCTTGCAACGGCTGTTGGATTTGGTGGCGGAAGAAGCGATTTCCACCCCCGCTGCTGCCCTCAGGATCGCCAAGCAGTCATTGGCGTCATTACCAGCGCGGGATGCCTGACCACATGCTCATTTCCCATAGCCACCGCTTCATNTTTTTCCATATTGCGAAAACCGCAGGCATCAGCGTGCGCAAGGCGCTNAGGCCGTATTGCGAGGAGCCGGAGCGTTTCCGCATTCCACGCCCACCTGTGGCNCATCAAGGGAAACCCAACCCCTTTTACGAAATCTGGGAATCGCTGCTGCTGCATGCGACCGCCCAGGATGCGCGCAAGGAATTGCCGGGGGACAGCTTTGAGGGTTACTTCAAGTTTGCGTTTGTCCGCAATCCGTGGGACTGGCAGGTGTCGATGTACCATTTCATCCTGCGCGAGGAAACCCACATCCGCCATGAGCTGGTGAAGTCCATGGGCGGTTTCGAACCGTTTCTGGAATGGGTGGTCGCCACGCCCAGGCCTTACCCCAAAGGCGGGCTGAAACACCAGTATGAAGCCATCGCCGACGGGCAGGGCGAGCTGCTGGTGGATTTTGTNGGCCGCTATGAAAGCTTGCCGCAAGATTTCCAGCAGGTTTGCAGGCAAATAGGCGTTGAAGCTGCGCTGCCGCACCTGAACAAGAGCAGCCACCATGATTACCGCACGTATTACAACGAACGCACCCGGCGGCTGGTGGCGGAGCATTTCGAGACGGATATTGCGTTGTTCCAGTACCGGTTTGAGGACTGAGCCGAGAATCGGGCTTCTGCCAGCGGCAGAACCTTTTAACCGCCGCACCCGGCAAGGAGGGTGAGCCGATGCTGAACCTGTTGAACCCGGAAGAAATCGATAGCCTGACTGGCCAGTTGCTGGCGGATGTTGGGCGCGCCGACCTGCCGCAGGCGGCTTTGGCGGAATTCATTGATAACGTGGAAACCTTCCGGCATGGCTGGGGTGTGGCGTTCGCCCGGTTCGGGCGGGGGCTGGCGGGTGAATTGGCCTATCAGGATTTGCTGCTGGATTTCCGGGAAAAAATCGTCCCGGTTGTGAACCGGCATTTGCACGAAGACAGCCAATACGCGGCGGAAAAAATCCTCTGCTTCCTGGAGCCGCCAGCGGATGAGCGCAAACGCCTGGACCAACACCTGTTGCAGTTGCGCGCCAGGGTTTTCCGCGCCGCTGCCAACAACGCCGCCAGCGTGCCGCCGCCTGAATTTGACCGGCCAGTGTTTATTGTTTCTGCNCCCCGTTCGGGCAGCACGCTCCTGTTCGAAACCTTGTCGCGTTTCCCGGAGTTGTGGACGATCGGCATGGAAAGCCACGAAGTGGTGGAAGGCATACCAGCGTTGCATCCGGCGGCGCATGGCTACGGGTCGAATTGCCTGGGCGCGGCAGACGCTACGCCGGAGGCTGCCGCCAGCCTGCGCGAACGCTTTACCCGGCAATTGCGGGATCACGATGGCCAGACCTATGTTTCCCTGCCNGCCGGAATGCGCCCCGCTGCCGTGCGCTTCCTGGANAAAACCCCCAAGAACGCCTTGCGGATTCCTTTTNNGAAAGCGGCGTTTCCCGGTGCCCGGTTCCTGTTCCTGTACCGCGAGCCATGCGGCAACATCAGCAGCATGCTGGAAGGCTGGCGCGCCCGCCGCTTCAGTTTTTATTCCCGGCTGCCGGGCTGGCCGCACCGCACTTGGTGTTTCATGCTGATCCCCGGCTGGCGGGAGCTGCATTCCCGGCCATTGGTGGAAATCGCCGCCCGCCAGTGGCGCTTCACCAACGAGCGCATCCTGGATGATCTGCAACAGCTGCCAGCCAGCGACTGGCTGCGGGTGAATTATGCCGACCTGATCCAGGAGCCGGGCAAAACGGTGCGGGACATCGCCCGCTTTGCCGATTGGCGTTGGCATGACAATGTGGATCAGCATGTTGCGGACACTTTGCCGGTGTCGAGCATGACCTTGTCGACGCCACACCCCGAAAAATGGCGCAAGCACGCAGATGAGCTGGAATTGGTGCTGCCAGGGCTGGATTCCCTCGTCGCCAGGATTGAAGCGGGACAGGAAGGTGCCTGAACCTGAGTAGTGTTTTTGATTGGGCATTCCCCGGTAATCAATAAGAGAAATGTTAAGAAATGTTGCGAGCTATTTTCGAGGGGTGGGTTCTGTCACTAGAATCGGTTCCCGTATGCATTAGGCTCAATATCACAAATTGGAGGGTGCCCGTGTCTGCAAATAATAGCGTTGTTGTTGGAAATGTGTCGAAAGCTCTGCTCTGCGGCTTTTGCTTGGTAAGTTTTATTATGCCGGGCTATGCCCGGCCAAGGATAAAGATAAAAACTGCGGCGGCGGCTGACGAGGAGGATAAACCTGGTTGGTCGGGAACATTTTCATTTGGCCTTAAATCCATAACAGGCAATACCAATACCGGATCGGGTAATGCAGACCTAAGTCTGGTTTATGATCCTCAGACCAATTGGAAGCACACCATTGCGGGCAGCGCTGATTATGGCGAGCGTGCCGCAGGCCGGGGAAGAAAGAAAACGGAAATGCAGAACGCCAGCACCGCCACCTATAAAGCCGAATATGCCTTGAACCCCAAAGACACGCTGATTGGCTATGTGGGTTATGAAAGCGATAAGATTGCCGGGCTGGATTCTGAGTATTCAGCAGGTGCCGCCTATTCAAGAAAGTTTATCCAGAACAAACGGAATAAATTGTCCGCGTCCCTTGGGGCTGCTTATATTTCCCGTGATTACAATGACGGGACTGACGGCTTGGATGAAACAGCTGGCCGTTTTGCCGTTGACTACAAGGGAAAAATAACGGACAGCATCAGCATCAGCGAGCGCATTGTGGTGTTGGCTGGCAATTCCTTCACTACCTCCAGAGCCAAGACCGACCTGAAATATGCGATTACGGATAAGGTGGGCGTGGTGCTGAAACATGAAGTCACGCACAACACCTATATTCCGCTTAGTGCTATTGACAAGACCGACAGCACCACCAAGCTCAATCTGGAAATTGATTTCTAGAAGGGTCTGTTAACTGAACATTGCCACCGCCCTTTTTGGGGCGTTCCTCTGTGCGCGACAAAAAGCTGGCGGCTTATAGGGTCACAAGGCAAATTGTCGTGTGCAGAGGTTCTATGGTTAGTCTGGCAGCCATTACTTTTTGGCAAAGTATTTAACGATGTGGCTACCTATTAATTGAAGGATGAGGGTGCTCGCGGTAGTGACTAAGGCAATCATTGATGTTGTTATGGATATGCCTTGGAAAATGGCAGAATAGGTGCTTGCAACCGTGCCAGTCCCCATCGGCAGCAACAATGCCCGGGTTGTCAGTTTGGCAATCCATACACCATAAGCTATGGTGGAAAGTATCAGTGTCAAGCCCAGGAAATAAAATGTCACTGATACAATATCTTTGAAAATAACAGAGCCAGCAGTCCCAATGATGGCCAGCATGATTATGCTGATCCTTATCCATTTAACGACGGCGGTTTCTTTTATCCAACCCATTCTTAAGAAGAGGTCTTGTACCAAGGACGCGGCGGTTGTGTACATGAAGGTATCAGCCGAAGATAAAATGGCGGNCAAAAAGACCAGAAACCATAATGCGGTCAAAGCAGGGTGAATGCCATTCATAATCTCCGCGACACCTGCCACCAGCCTCAATTCAGGGTCAATGTTCTGAAGGTTTTGCATTAGCATTAATTTGTAGCAAATAAATGACAGTATCCCGCCAAATACAAAAAATGATACGGAGGCAATGGTGGTGGCCTTGAAATAATCCAGGGTGGAATTTGCAGCATAAACGCGTTGCCATAATTCAACGGAACCCATGGGGAACAATAAGCCAATAAANNAATAAAAGATCACTTTCCCTATAGGTAAGCTTTCACTTCCCCATATGGAAACATTGGCCTGCGGTAGGTTTCCGTCTACGTGATAAAGGGCAACTGCAATGATTGAGCCAATGATGATTAAAGAATAGAACTGTATAATGTCCGTTTTGACTACAGCGTTGAAGCCACCTTTTATTAAGTAAAGGGCAATAATAAGGGCAAGAAATGAAGTGGTGAATAATGTTGGCCAGCCACTAATGATACTGAGCAACATGCCTCCGGCAATCAGGTTTGTCAGTATCCAGCCGCCCACTGATAGTATGGAGAGGACACTGATGGCTATGCCAACTTTTTNTCCATAATGGTGCTGAAAATAGTCTGCCATGCTGTAATAACGGCATTCTTTGGATTCTTGGTGAATTTTTCGCGCAAAGATGTAAAATACAAAGTAACCTATCACATAGCCTATAAATACCCATAAAGCCTGCAATCCGTAAACGAAAAAGATTGTGCTGTAAGTCACCAGCAGGCCGCCGCCTATTTTACTGGCTGCGATAGAATAACCATTGCTTGTACCCAGTAACGACCTGTCTGAAATAAGAAATGTCTCCCTTCTGTTGGTCGTGGAACCAGAATATATGCCAAAATATAGTATGATTGTCGCATAAAATGAAATTATGATTGCTTGGGTGATGTTCATTGAATAAATTTTTATGAATCCAGTATTTCCCGATTATAGCTCAGTCGAAACTATATTAAGGAAAGGGTAGTTTCAATTGTTTTGCACAGGCTTGGTATTGCAGGGTGCGCAACAGCATTGTTAAGTGTCATATATGACCACATGGCGTCTAAATTGAATTTGACGGGAAGTTCTTTGATTAATCCTGATTTGATTTCGTTACGCACGCACGATAAGGCAGTCAGGAGAATAAGGTCACTGTGCATCACAGCATCCTTCAGCACTGATATGTTGTCGCAATTCAGCGCAAAATCAATTTCTTTATAACTATTTAATCCAAACTTTGGGGCAGCCAGCTTTAATAAGTGAACCGGTAAATGCGACCCTGCAAACCGGTAAGGCAATAAATCCGTAAAGTTTACGTTCCTGCCATCGAGCAGTGGATGGCCAGCCCGACAAAATGCTCCGCCGGGCTGCGATGGAATTGGCGTCATGTCGAGATCTGCTGTGAACCCCTGCAATTCACGAGGGTCGCCAATGACCAGATCCAATTGTTCTGCACGCAGCATTTCAACCAGCGTCGGGTTATGTGCAATCGTGACATCGACACTCATTCCCGGATTTTCATTTTGCCATGTGCCCAGAATGATGCCGCCGTAACTGGTGGACACCACAGCAGTCATACCGATATTTAGGTACCCGACGATGCCTTGCGCCAGATAGGTGATTTCTTTTTCAAGATTACGTGCTTCACGGAGTAGTGAATTGATGCGTGCATAGAAATCCCTGCCTCCAGATGTAATGCGCACCGGGCGTTCGCTACGGTCAATCAGTTGCATGCCAACCCGTTCTTCCAATCCCCGGATGGCGTTGCTGAGTGCAGGTTGGGTAATGTGGCCTGTTGGGCGGCCTGCAAAACTCCCTGTTTCGATCAATAGCTGAAGGTATTGTAGTTGACGAAGATTGAGCACATTTTACCCTTAATCGGAAGAAGGCAAATGAACAGGTTGGATGCTTACTAGTATTTCTAAAAGATATAGTTTAGCAAGGAAAATGAAATTATGACAAATGGCAATATGAACCTATGCTTTGCAAAACAAATAAGAAGGTAATGTGGTGAACTGGTTTGCCCCTGAATTGCGAGTTGGGATCATAGTGATGTGCGTCTTGGATAAAAGTAAATCACAAATTTCAAAAAGTTACTGCTTATTGATGAAGATGAGTGTTTCCGTAATAGCTTACAAAAATACTTGTATGATTATGGTTTCCATGTGGATGCTTATGCCCAAGGAGAGGTTCTGCCTGCCGTACTAAGAAAAAAACAAGACCGGGTCGATCTAATAGTGCTTGAAGTGGAGTTGCTGGGCAAGAATGGTATTTATTGGCTCAAGTGGTTACGGCAGTATCATGCATATATTCCGGTGCTGGTCATGTCAAAGCGAGCGGGTAAAGACGATCGTGTGCTGGGTTTGGAACATGGGGCATCTGATTATATGATCAAGCCTTTCAGCACGAAGGAACTTCTCATCAGGGTTAAAAATATTCTCAGCGATCTGTACAGCGATTCAGGCCATGCTGATTACCTTTGTTTTGGTGATGTCCGTATTGATACGATGCAAGCTGCTGTTATCCGAAATGGCCAGGCAATCGCTTTGACCCAACTGGAACTTAATATTATCAAGTTGCTTTATAAAAACATAGGTTTGCCTGTGAGCCGGNNGATGATTTTATGTTTCAGCTACGCGGCAATGAATTTAATCCACTGGTACCGCAGTATTGATGTCCACATCCATAGGCTACGTAATAAGCTTGAAAATAGGCCATCAAAACCTGCGTATATTCGTACTGTTCGGGGAAAAGGCTATGTATTGCATTTGCCCTGATGGTAGATCAGGATGTCAAATGCCTCACTCGCCGCTTTTTCATGTTTTTCTTCAACGATGCCATCCATTCGGCTTCATTGAGAATGCCTGCCCTGTTGCCGGCATTCTCAAGGTGTTTTGCTTCAGGAAACCACGCTGGATGAATCCAACAAGGCGGTAGGTTTATATTTGCTGTAAACCGGTGGCTGTTCCGTGCCAACCGCAATCACCACGCTGGAAATGGCGCGTAGGCGATCCACCAAGTCATTGTTGTCGTCCACCAGCTTATTGAAATTGTCTTTCAGATACATGTTTTCAGCACCCAGTTGCGTCAGCTTTTGCACATTGTCGCTGGAGCTGCGTTTCAATTCGGCGTAGTTTTGCTGTAATTCATCCCGGTCTTTGCCCAGCAAGTCATTTTGCTGCTGGGAGTCTTGCAGGTTCCGCTCCAGTTTTCCAACCTGGCCTGAACATCTTCCAGTTGCCGTTGCAGTTTTTCACCCTGTTCTTTGGCAATGGTCAGGGCGGCGATTTCCTGCTTTTGGGTTTGGATGCATTCTTGCAGGCTGGTTTTTTCTTGCTCCAGCGTGTCCAGGGTTTTATTGCGGTAACGCAAGTCTTCTGCCAAGCCATCGCGTTCGGCTGGGTTTTGTTGAGCACATCCAGTTCCCGGCGCTGGGTGCTGACCAGCTTTTCCAAATGCTGCTTTTCTTCTTGCAAGGCAAGCGCACTGGCTTTCTGTTGTTCCAGCGCGGCCTGCAACAGCTCTTTTGCTGCCTGACCTGCGTCAGTTCGCTGATGGTGGCGGCTTGTTGCTGGTTTTCTTGCTGGAGAGTGGCTTGCGCTTTTTCCAGCCGCAGGATGCTATTGGTTTTGTCCTGCATTTCGAAACCCAGCTCCTGCTGTTTTTCCGTTCCTGGCTGGGCTTCGTTCAGTGCGTTGATCTGTTGTTGTTGGGAATCGCAGAAACCCTGTAATTCGGTGTTTTTGGCTTCCAGTTCCGCAATGCGCTTTTTCTGGCTTTGGCCTTCCTGTTGCAATTCTTCCCGCCGCCATTTGTCCTGTATTTGTGAACTGTTCAGGCTGTCGATGGCCGCTTTTTGTTTGGCAAGCTCCGCCGTTAAATGGGCGTTGGTTTCGGTCAGCTGTTTGCATTCGCTTTCCAGCCCCTCAACTTGTTCCTGCAATTCGGCGCGCTGCTGTTTGACATCATTGAGCACCGCCAATTCCTGTTTAAGGGTGTTCGCCAATTGCTCCTGCAGGGCTTTTCCTGTTTCTGCTGTTGGTAAGCGTCTTCCAGCCGTTGGTTTTCTTTGCCGAGATTTTCGAGCTTGTTTTGATAATCCTTTAGCTCCAATTGCAGGGCGTGGAAGGTTTCCAATTTTTCTGTCTGGGCTTCAAGCCGCCGTGCCAATTGGAGTTTGTCTTTTCAAGGTTGGCGGCGGCGGTTTGCTGGGTTTTGATTTCCAATTCCAGCTCGTGGCGTTGCTGCTTTTCGCCGTTCTGTTGGGTTTTGAGCTGTTCGATTTTGTCTTGCAGGGTGGCGGTGGCTTGCTGCAAGCCTTCCTTTTCCCGTTCGAGCGTGGCGATTTCGTGCTTTTGCTGTTTAACTCCAACGCCAACGTTTGCAGTTGCTGTTGGCTTTGGGCGTTGGTGTCCTTGAGCGCGGTGATTTCCCGGAGGTGGTTTTCTTCCTGCCGCCTGAAGTTTTCCTTGTCGTGTTCCGGTTATTGACCTGGTGCTCACGGGTTTGCAGCTTTAGCAGCAAATCTTGGTGGGCTTGTTTGAGCGTGGCATGTTCCTTGGTCTGGTTGTCCAGCGCTTTGCCTTGCTCTTTATTGGCGTCTTGCAGGCGTTGTTTGGTTTGTTCCAGGCCTTCAATAATATCCCGCTGATCCTGCAACTTCAGTTGCAGCTTGCTGAATCCCTGGTTTTGATCGTCATCGGTGTTTGCCATTGCTGTTACCTGATAGTTGATAAGATTTCGTAAGACGTCACCCTGGCCTTCAGCACATNCGTTTTCTTGTTGGGCTTGTTTGAGTCCGCGTTGCAGTTTTTCATGGCCGANNGCCGGGTTTCTTCCAGTAGCTGCTGGGCTTCTTTCAGTGATTTTTGCAGGGTGGCGTTATTGTTTGCCTGCTCTTCATAAACCGTCGCCAATTGCTGGTTGCGGGTTTTTCCATGGCNCAGTTGGTGCTGGAGATCCTGGAGGGTTTTGGTTTGCTCCCGCAGGTTGTCTTCGGTTTTCGCCAGCGTGTTTTGCAGACGGGTGATGGTCTACCGGCCGTCATAATCGGTGACCAAGCGTTCATTATCCTGGCGGAAGCGTTCCAATTCATGTTTTTGCTGTTTGCTTAGGTTGTGGCTTTCCTGAAGTTGCACTTGCGTTTGGTGTAAGGTGTTTTGCAGGCCAAGGTATTCTGCGGTTTGCTCATTATGGTGTTTGTTGAGTTCCGCCAATTGGATTTGTGAAGATTCCAGGCGTTGCAATTCCTGCAAATTCTGCGCGTGGCTTTGTTTCAGGTTTTCATNAGCCAATGATTCCAGTTCCCGCTGGTTGCGGATATCCAGAAACTTTTGTTGTTCTGTTTTGGTCGCGTCGTAGGCGTCATGCAAATCTTTGTCGAGCCGGGTGATGGTGGCTTCAAGGCGTTCGTTTTCCCGCTGCTGTTTGTTCAGGTCGGAGCGGATTTGGTGTTCATGGGATTTGCAGACGCTTCTTCCCATCAGCCAAGCAACCAACGCAACAATGGCGGCAAGGATGGCGAGCTCATACTCCAATGCAAAATCCAGCATTATTTCATGTCCTCCACAATAAATTCGATGCGCCGGTTTTGGGCGCGGCCTGCTTCCGTATCATTAAAGACAGGCTCGGTGGCCTTGCCAATGGCTTNCCGGCGCTCCATGGGTATGCCCCCAGNCGTGAATAAGGCACCTTTGACGGCTTGGGCGCGGTGATAGCTGAGTTCCTGATTATCCTGATCACTGCCAATATCATCGGTGTGACCGGCAATAATGATTTTTGAATGGGCGCAGAAAATGGCGGTGTCCGTCAGCTTTTGTAATAACGGGTCGCTTTTATGCTCGATAATGGCTTTGCCCGTTTCAAAATAGATTTTGTCAGTGCCCAACAGCTCATTGAATTTTTGCTGGCAGACGATTTTGGCGTGGTCGGCGGCGATTAAATCAATATTGACTTGGTAATGCTGCTTGCTAAATGCTTGCAAGGTTTNTTGAAAAGATTCGGCCTCTGCGGTGGTTGGTGCCTTGCCGGTGATTTCCAGCGTTTGGTCATTCAGGCCGATATAGGCCGTGTCGAGTTTGGCGGTTTCCGTCAGTAAGGTTTTGCTGAGATCCAGCCAGCCTTCCGGTGCCCCCACGCCTGTTTTCAGGTCGCTGGTGATCGTTAGGCCGGGAAATGTCCGCTGGATCATTGCCGATAGGGTTTGTTTGTCTGCATCACTGGGGAAATAGCCGCTGATTGCCAGTTTCCCATCGGCTTTTTGCATCGTTAGCCGGTAAGGGCGCACGGGTGCTGGGGTGATGCCGTCCTGCACGTTTTTCACAAACCAGGTGGCTTTGGCGGTGGCAACCGCCTGCTGGTGCGCTTCTGGGGAAAGGGTTGATCCGCCCAGCACAATGTCCCGCCCATGCGCCTGCACGGATGCCCAGTCCAGACCTTGAGCGCGCAATGCCCGGCTGACGGAAGCTTCCAGCCCGCCGCTGACGGCGGTGGCCAGTTTCGGTAGGGCGTACAGCAGGATTGCCAGCAATACGAGCAAGCCGAGCAGTTGTATGGCTACAGGTTCTTAGCGTCATCAGCCGACACTCCGGACATTCTGGTAAGGGTGGAATTCGCGCGGCTGCCCGCTGCTGAAGATGTAGGGGAATTGTTTGATGGAAACATCCCCTTTGTCCGGCAGGGCGACTTCAATGTTGTGGCGCAGGAATTCGAGGTAGACCGCTTCACGCATGGCCGCCAAGGTGGAGGGGCGCAGCCACTTGATGACCCGGCAGGAAAGGACAAAGGTCGTCTGCGCCTGATTGAAATCTTCCAGCACCACGCTGACCGTTTCATTCTGCATGACGTTTGGGTGGTTGCNGGCCACGCCGGTCAACAGCTCCCGGATGACCTGCGGGTCAACGCCGTAGGNCGCTCTGATCGGCAGGCTGATCAGCAGGTCGTCACGCAAGTGGTGGGATTTGTTGATGATTTCTGACGCGCCGATCTTGCTGTTGGGAATGATGATTTCGACATTCTGCGCAGTCTTGATGCGGGTATTGCGCAGCCCGATATGGGTGATGACGCCGCTTTCCCCTTTGAAATCAATGGTATCGCCCAGCACGAAGGGTGAATCGGTCAGGATCAGGATGCCTGCAATCACATCTGCGAGGGTATCCTTGGCCGCCATGCCGATTGCCAGCCCAGCAACGCCCAAAGACGCCAATAGAGCCGTCAGCTCAATGCCCCAGACTTGGAAGACGGAATAAATGCCCGTCATCGTCATCAGGATCAGGGTGACATATTCAAAAATGGGCAGGGTCTTGGGTTGCAGCAGGCTGTTGCTTTCAATGGCTTCGTCTGTTTTCGCCAGGTGGCGCAAAGTCAGGTGCGCCATCTGGTTGGCAAACAGGAACACGCTGACGATCAGCAACGTCGTAAGGAGCGACACGCTGAGTGTGCTGATGGTCGCAGGCAAGGCGGCGGACTTGACGGCAATGATGATGCTGGTCAGGAACGTCAGCCGGAAAACCAATAAACCGGCCAGTTTGGCGGTTTCATTGGCCAAGCCAAATTTGAACCAGTGTGAAACCCTGGCAATCAGGATAACAACGTCTTTACTCAAAGACCAAGCAATAAAGTAGCCGATAATTACGAGGGCACCTGCACGCCAGGCGGCGTAATCATTTAAAAGAGCCCAGGCGGCGTGCAATTTTGAGAAAANTATAAAAACAGCAAGAACGGAAAAATTTACAAAATACTGTAAGGCGAAATCTATTCCCATACCCAGCTTTTATCACCCCTTTTTAATACAGAATACACCAGCATTCCGATTCATTGTCGGATACTTAAATAATCTCCCTCGCAAAGTCCGCTTTAATCATTGGGCGAAACCTCCGCCAATGCTGACACAAATGCGCAGTGTTTTACATTGAAGTTAACACTTCTTAACATTTTAACGGGCACAACCCATGCTGCGCCTTTTAAGCACCTTTGCATCCTGGTTTATGGCCGCCGGAACGTGGCGAATTTAGGCGCTTTGAATCTGGCCTAAATCCGCGCCCAATATTCCANGGGCATTTCCATGCACATTTTGAGCGCGCCGGTGCAGCCGCAATATTCTGCGTCCTGCACGCATTCCACACGTCCGCCGCCGTAGGCTTCAAGCTGTTNTTCGATGGCGAGGTCAATCCCTTTCAGGCGGGAGCCGCCGCCCGCCAGCAAAATGTTGTGGCGCAGGCGTTCCTGGAAATCGGGGTCAAAACTGCCGACGAGTTGTTGCACTGCGGCGCTGATGGGGGTGGTCAGGCGCAAACAGCAGTCCCGCAGCAATTGGGTGATGTCGTATTCCTGTGGGACGCCCAAGGTGTTGAGCTTGACTTTGACCGGGTCGGCGGTGGCGGAGACGTAGCCGTATTTTTCCTTGATGTTGCGGATGATTTTGGGGGAAAGCTGGACATCGGGATACTGCTTGTGGATGGCTTGGGCAATGTCGGCGTCGAGGAAATTGCCAGCGGTTGTCAGGGTGAGCTGATCCTCCGGGTCTGGCAGGGAGCCGTGGATGCGGCACAAGTCCGTGGTGCCTGCGCCAATATCCACGATCAGGCATTCATCAAAGCGCTCGCTGGCGTAAGCCACCGCAAACGGTTCGCTGACGATCAGCACTTTGTCGATAAAGCTCTCGGTAAGCTGGATGANGGCCTNTTTGTTGATGATGCTGGCTTGTGCGGGCACACCGATGGCGGCGTACACAGGGTCGCCTGGCTGCTTTTCTGGCAGGCCGATATGCAGCAGGTGTTGCAGGATCAGGGCGGTGGCTTGCAGGGATTGCTCATCGTCGCGGATCACGCCATCCGCCAGCGGCCAGATGAGGTTGACCGCCAGCCGGTTGTCCAGCGCTTCTGCGCCCAGCAGGTAATCCCGTTGCAGGCGTTTGCGGGAAATGACGTCTTTTGGGTAACCGACACAGGTTTCCACGCTGACGCGCTTGCCGGTGGAGGTCGTGATGGAGGAACGGCTGGTGCCAAGGTCGATACCGACGTGATAGAGAGTAGACATGGTATGCATCCGAAATGGTGGTGTGGCGGTTAAAGGGCTTCCCTCAGCGCAATGTTTTCCTTGATCAGCTGTTCAAACAGCGCCTGTTTGCCGCTGGAGGTGGGGGCTGCGGCGGAGGGCCGTTGGCGGTTGTTGCGTTTTGGCGGCGGCGCTGTCTTGCTGCCGGGTGTGGAGCGAGTCGTACTGGCCTTGCAAATCCTTGAGCTGCTGCTCCAGTTCGGATTGTTTGCTTTCGGCAGTTTTGCGCCCCTTCCGGTGATAGTGCCACGATTTCAACACCAGCAGTTTTACCGCCAGCAGCCCCCCACCAGCACGATTGCGCCAGCGCCAGGTGGAGCGCGGCGACGTGGGTCAAGGGGGCGGCGATTCCTTGGGCTGGTGTCATGGCGTCATTCCTCTTGTTTGGAGGTGTGCAATTCGATGCGGCCTTCGTTCATTTTCCACACCCGGTCGGCGACATGGAAGTAATGGTCGTCATGGGTGACGGCGATAATGGTCTTGCCCATGTCCCGGACTTCGCCCAGCAGGGTTTCGTAAAAATACTGGCGGAACTGGGGGTCTTGGTCGGCGGCGAATTCATCAATCACCAGGATGGGCTTGTCTTCCAGCATGGCGGCGATGAACGCCAGCCGCTTGCGCTGGCCAGTCGACAGGCTGGTGTTGGTGAAGCCGCCGTCCTGATAGCGGACTTTGTGCTGCATGTGCATTTTTTCCAGCCAGTAATTGACCGTCTGCGCATCAATATTGCGCACGCCGTAAAATTTGTCGAACAAGTGGAAGTCGGTGAAGATGATCGCAAACAGTTTGCGGTAGGCCGGGTAATGCAAATGGCTGATGGCGGTGCCGTCCACCAGCAGGCCGCCTTGCCGGGNGTAATACAAGCCGGTCAGCAGCTTCAGGAAGGTGGATTTGCCACTGCCGTTGCCGCCAATGATGAACAGCAATTCCCCGCGCCGGACTTCCTCGTTGANACTACCGGAGGCGAAGGATTCGCCGTTGGCGCTGGGGTAAGCGAACTGCATATTGTCGATGGTCAGGGTCTGGAAGCCGCCAAAGTCCATCCCGGTGGCATCGTCATCGCGGCTATGGGCATGGACAATGGCGGCATCCATCTCCTCTTCCAGCGCGAACAGATCCGCAATCGNCCGGTTGACGCGGTTAAGCATGGGGATCATGTTCACCAGCACGGTGGAAGNGCCGGTCAGGAACAGCAGGGTGGCGGATATTTTGAAAATGTTGCCGATGTGTTCATGGCTGAAGCTGGGCAGGATGAACACCACGATCGGCAGCAGTATGTAAATGAACAGGCGTCCGAAACCCCACAGGCGCGATTCATTTTTGCGCACACTGGATTTGATCTGTTGCGCTTCGGTGGAAACGTTGGCGATCCGCTCCAGCAAATCNNCTACCTTGGCGTAGTTGACCTTGATCTCCTTGAAGCCCTCCACGAGGTGGGAGATGGCTTTGAAGTAAAGCTTTTCTTTCTGGTTCACATCCTGCAGGGACTGCTTGATGAAACGCGCCTGCGCGATGAAGTACAGGACGCCGATCCCCATCGCGCCCAAGGTGATGGTGAAGCTGAGTGGCGAGATATAACCCAGGTACAACAAGGAAAAGAGCATCAGGGTGAGCATCTGGAACGCGCTGACGATCTGCGGCACTGCTTGGGAAATGAGGGCGTCGTTTTGCGTCAGGCGGCCATACAGCGTGTTGCCGCCCGCTTTTTCCATGAAGGCCAGCTCCACCTGCTGCACTTTGTGGGTCAGGCGGGTCCTGATCTTGAAAATCGCCTGTTCAATGATCAGGATGGCACGTTCGAACGCATACCACTGCCCGTACAGGAACAGGGCAAAGGTGATCATATACAGCAGGAAATACTGGGTGAGGTCTTCATTGTTGGCGACGGCGGCGGTGGCGTGGTTGATGATGCCCAGCAGCAAGGCGTTGGCGATGCCTGAAATGGTCGCAATCAGCAAAACTTGCAGATAGGACTCGGTGGTTTCCCGTTCGAGAAATTTCAGCAATTGCATGGGGCGGCTACACAGTATGAGATGGACAGTTGGCTGCGCTGGAAGGCGTCATACTCTACCTCGCAAGGATGGATGAATATTAAATAAGCCGACGGCGCGCCGGAAGCCGACTTTACAATTCTTAACAATCCTATCCGGAATGCAACGGATAGCGGGTGATTCAAGCATTATCATGCTTCCTGAGCAAGCGGGAGCCATAGCGAATCCAGACGACCAGTGCCAGCATGGCCAGCAGCAGAATCCAGGTCAGTTGGACAGTGTTGAGCGGCGCGCGNNCCGCCGGCTTGGGCGCGCCCAGCAACGGTTGGTAAGGCTGGTGTGCAGGCGGGGGAGTCTTCCCATCCACTGGCGCGGCGTATAGGTACAAGGTGTTGCTGGCAGGCGTAAACACCAGCGATTGCACGGTCTGCGNGTAGAAAATTTCGTAACGGTAGTTGGCGGTATCGGACAGCAAGGTGGAAACGGACGCCACCGCGGCGGNGTTGGCCGGTGTGAAGCGCGCCAGTTCCCGTAGCCGCCGCCAGCGGACATTGTCTTTTGGGTCTTTGCAAGCGCCCGGCGTGGTGGGCAGCATCAGGCAATCCACCACCGCCAACTGGTTCGGGCGTCCCCATGGCAGGCTATCACGGTTGGGGCTGTNTCCGGCGCGCCGTGCCGAGACATTGCTGGCGGCGTCGTATTCCTGCACCAGCGCGGTGTGCCGGTCTGCCAGCAGGATGCTGTGGTCAAAGGCGTAGGTTTTGCCGTCGAGCCGGTTGGCGGCGGCGTCCGCATTGTTTTGCTGTTGCAGCGCTTGACGCAAGGCAAAGCCGATGCTGGTGGCCTGTTTCGGCAAGCGCCTGGTTTGCCGGTAGGNGGAATTTGGCGCGGCGTTGAGCAGGCTGAGGAACAGCCCCTGTTCGTTAAAGCCCGTGGTGACGGCCAGGATGCCCGCGAAACCGATGGTGACGAGCGTTTTGTCGCCGGTATCGGTGGCGGTGATGGCTTGCAGGCTGCGCAGTTCCGGGGTGTTCGGCATTTCCAGGTTGCGCCCGGAAATCGGGCTGTCCAGCGCCGAGGCGTTGCCGAAAACGCTGAAGGCTACGCCATCCGGCATGGCCAGTCCCAATTCGGGCAGCAAATTCAACACTTGGTATTCTTCCTTGGACAAGCGCCCGTCGCCGGGNNGGCTGTCCTCGGTCAGCGTCCAGGCTCCGGCCACGCCTTGCATCGCATCCTGCCATTCCTGATCCAGTTGTTGCAGCAATTGTGGCAACTGCTGGCGGCGCAGGCTGGCGAAGCGGGTGGGGTCAACCACGCTCGCCAGATAGCGGTCGTAACGGCGCTCAATATCCGGAAACAGCGCTTTCGCCTGGCGGCCGGTTTCCGCCCCGATTGCCAATGGCGACAGGCCGCTGGCGTGGATGCGGATGACCGGTATTTTGGCCGGGGTGCCGCCAATCCTGCCAACGGGCATAACAGCAGGCTGGTGGAAAGGGCTAAAACTTTGTCCGCAGGCGCGCGGCGGGCGCGGGGCGCATCCTCATGCCATCGGTTGCGGCTGCTTTTTGCGGAAACTCAGCAGCATCAGCGCCACATACGTCATAAGGACGCTATAACCGATGGCGACCACGGCACCTTCGGCCTGGATGACCAGTTGGTCGATGTCGGGCAGGTCGAAATTGCCTTCCGTGCCCAGCAGGGCGAAGCATAAGGTTCCCCATACTCCGCTCACGCCGTGGATGGCCACCAGATAGGCGGTGCGCACCTGCCACGCCTGTTTCAGGAAATATTTGCGCAGGACGGAAAACGCCATATTTTGCAGCAAGCCCGCGCAGGCGATCACCGCTGCCTCCATGAAGGTGACGCTTTGGGCGCAGGCGGCGACCGCCACCAGGCCGCTGACAAAGCCGCTCAGGCCACGGGCGATGCGGCTTTTGTCCGTCCGGAAGAACACATAATGCAGGAACGCCGTCAACCCGCCAGCGGCGGCGGCCANGCCGGTGTTCAGCATGACGCTGGGAATTTGGTCGCTGGAAATTGGCAGGGCAGCGGTTGTGAAACCAAACCAGCTCAACCACAACAGCAGCGTGGCGCTGGACGAATAAACCGGCTCGTCAGGCGTGTCTTCCGCTTGCGTTGGGGAAGAAGGGTTGGCAAGTTCCAGTTTCCATACCAGGGCGAAGGCGAACCAGGCGGAAACCGAGTTGATGACGGTGGAGCCTCCCTGATCCGTGAAGCCGATGCCTTCCAGCCAGCCTTTGTTGCCGGGGATGAAATAGCCGGACCACGCCCAATGCCCGAATACCGGCATGAGGATGGCACCGACAAACACGGCCAGCACCATGTGCGCGGCGCTGGAAAGGCGGCTGCCGACGGCGACGTAGACGATCAAGGCGGACAGCATGGCGAAGCCGGTGTGGTACAGCACAAAGAGGGTGAAGGGGTAGACCGGTTGGGCGCTGGCCCNGCTGGGCGCGCTTTCCAGCAGGTAGGAGGAGGCACCGATCCAGCCGGAATAAGTGGTCCCGTACATCAGGCCGAAACCCAGCAGGAAATAGCCCAGGAAGACCCCCAGGCAGGCCAGCAGCATGCCTTGATGCTGTTCAGTCCCATCCGCCAGCAGTTCCTGCCGGTTGCGGCCGCCGGAAAGCACGAACGCCAGCGGTGCGAAAAACACCAGCACAATGGACAGCAGCATCCATAGGCGATTGAGGTCGGCGTTGATGGCGAGCTTGAGTTCATCGCCTTTGCCAGCGTTTTNTGCGCTCACCAGCGCATCTTTGAGCGTTTTTAATTTTTCTTCCAGGGTGTTGAGCTGGATCAGGATTTCATACAGGCGGATGGAGTTGTCCTCAATCAGGGACTTTTGCGAGTTCAGTTCAGCGATGTTGGCGCGCGTGTCCCGCGTCAGGGGCAACATGTCTTGTTTCAATTGCTCAATGTTGGCGGTGTTGGCGCTGACGATGCCACGGTTTTGGTCTAGCCCAGTGGTCAGGTCTTTCAGTTTGTTGTTGATCAGATCCAGGCCGTCCTTGACGGTTTGCATGCCGCTGCGGTTGAGGTCGGCGCTTTCCTTGCTGTTTTCGATTTCCTTGCGCAAGGATTCCAGCGTCTGTTGGATGACCTCGATGTTCGCCATGCTGTTTTCAATTTGTGACTGGCCTGGGCTTTGGCGTTGCCTTTGCCGCTTTTTGGCGCGTCATCCCCGCTGGAGCCCTTGCCTTCGGCGCTCTTGTCCGGTGTTGAGGTTTTGTCCGTGTCTTGGTCTTGCTTCGAGGGTTCCGTTTCCTCAGTCGGCGTGTTTGCAGCGTCCGGTTGCCCGCTTTTTCCGCCGCATAAGCAAGGCCACCGCCCCACATCGGCAACAGGAGCAGGATCAGCAGGAGGGGAAGGTAAGGGGAAACGCCGGGTGGAAATCATGTGCATGGTGTCCTCAATGCTCCGGTTTCGGTTCGTCCGTTTGGGGGAAGGCGCGGGTGACGGTGGCGGTTTGTCCAGCAGGTCGGCGCAAGCGGGTGGGTCAGTCGGTAGGGCTTTTTCCAGTTGCGACAGCAGTTCCGTATCCTGCTCCCGAACGGCCAGCCGCATGGTGGCGGGCGGCAGTTCAACCTCCTCAGCGGGCGTTTCAACCAGCCGGATGTCAGCATCCGCATGGCCGAATGGCGTGTTTTGTACCCGCGCCTTGTAAAAGGCTGCGTCCGTGAAGATGGCGTCAATGCGGCCGTAAACGAGGTCAAACACGCCGCTTTCCAACAAGGGGTAAGGTTTCAGCCGGGCGATGCTGCTGTAGTCGTCCAGCAGGTATAGGTAAAGCAGGGAGCCTTCTTGTACGCCAATCGTTGTGTGGGCGAAATCTTCCTGCTTGCCCCTGTGCTGCGAAGCCTCGGCTTGAATAAAGACGGGTGTAATTTTACACAGCGGCGGGCTGAGTTTGATGTGGTCGGTATCCGGCAGTACAAGGGTGTCAATCACAACCAGGCCATGCAATTGCTGGGTTTGCACATTTTGCAGCAAGGTGTCGAAATCGTTTGCGGCAAATTCACAGGTCGCCTTGATCTNTTTACAGGCAGCGTTGACGGCGGTGATCAGGATGCCTGTGGCTTGTTGCTGCTTGTCCAGGTAAGTGTAAGGCGCGCGGTTTTNTTCAATGCCGATGAATAGGCGGGTGGCGCTGGTTTCGTCAGCCTGTGCTTGGGCGTGGCCAGCAGGGTGGGCAGCAGCAGTGCCAGCCCGGCGGCGCAGCTCCAGGGCTTCATGGTCTGCCTCCCCTTGTTCGACCAGCGCGGTTTCATCAGGGTAGATAAAGGCGTTGGGGAGAGCAGCAGGATGGGGGTGTCGGACAGCCCGTAACGCTGTAGGTTGACGAGGTTGACGGAAACTTCCGGCAGGTTTTTCATGCGCTCGGCGAATTCGTGCACCTTCAGCCCATTCAACAGGCCGTTGTAAGCTTGGGTGCCGCCTTTGCCCTGCACGTCGATGTCAGAGCGCTTGCCGAGGACAAGGCAGATATTGGGGTCAGTGTTGTGTTCATCCAGGGAGATGGAGGGTATTTTGAAGAAGGCCAGGCTTTGGTTAAGGCGCTGGAGCAATTTGGCGTCGATGCTGTAATAGGNGGNGATCAGCATCGCATCCACTTTCAGCGACAGCCTGCCGTAGCAGTCGATCATGGCCTGTTCGGTTTCCCGTTTGTTCAAGGCGGAAAACGCGACCGTGCAGCCGACAATTTCCGTCTGTTTGCGTTTTGCCAAGCCTTGCAGCAGTTCGTAACCAGCCGCTTTGCGCCCATCTGCGGTATTTTCGTAAATGATGCCGATGCGCTTGAATTGCAGGATTTCCTGCGCCAGATCCAGCAGATAAATTTTATTGTCATCATCATGCATGGGTTCGGTGAAAATTTTCCTGAAATCCGTCACCGTCCGTTGCGCGCCATATTTTTCCTGCTGTTCCTTGCTGAAGCGTTCCAGCAGGTAGGGTATTTGCAGTGCGGGCAGGGCGTACCATTTGCCTTCCTGACGCGCTTGGAAGAAATNATTTTTGCCGCGTAATTCCCCCGNCCGGTCGTAAGCATGGATGCCGGTCAGGCTACNCCATGCGGGCATGTAGTGCAGCGCGGAGCTAAGTAAGGGGGTTGTGGAGCCTGCCCGCTCAATGGCGGCGGCCAGCAGCATGAGGGAGTCGTAACCTTGCGCGGCGTTGTAATCCGGGTCAGCTTCATATTTTTNCTGGTATTGGCGGATAAACCGCTGGTTGAGCGCGCTGCTGTCGTCGGCTTTGTACAGGGACGGGATGATGGTGCCGTCCGCCGCGTCCCCGGCCGCGTCGGTGTAACTGGCGCGGTTCATCGAATCATCACCCAGAATGGGTTGCCGGATGCCCATTTCCCTGAGCTGAAGCGCCATGCGCCCAGCGGCGTCGCTGGCGGCGGTGATGAAGATGGCGTCAAATTTTTCACTGTTGAATTGGGAAATGATGGNCCGGTAGTTGGTGTCCTTGTCGAAAAAGGAAGAGCGCTTGACCAGCCGGATGCCCTGTTTGATGGCTTTGTCTTCAAACAAAAATGCCAGCTCTCGGTTCAGATCCTCCCGCGAATACAGCATGACCATTTTTTGGTAGCCGAGGGTTTTGGCGGCGCTGGCCAGTTGTTCGGCCATGATTTCGGTGTTGGGTGCCACCCGGAACACATACTGGAAATTGTGGTTGGTCAGCACCTGGGTGGTGGCAAAAGAGGGCATGAACACGACTTGGCTGCGCTCGTAGATCACGGAGGCAGGCAGCGCAATTTTGGAGCGGCGGTGCCCTAGCACGGCGACGGTTCTGGGGTTGGCGACAATGCGGCGGATGGTTGGTTTGACGTCTTCAAAGGTGTCGCCATCCTGCTCGATCCTGATATTGAGGTTGCGCCCGAGCAGTTTGCCCTGGCGCTGGTTGATTTCCGCCGCCGCCAGCATCACCCCGTTCAGGTAGGCGCTTTTCGCCGCGTCTTGGATGGCGACGATTTCGATGTCCCCTTTGTTTTGCCGGGCGTAAGCCAGCCGCCGTTCGGCCATGCCTTCAAAATCCGGGCTGCATCCGCCCAACAGGAGGGCAATGGGCAGGAGCAGCAGGAGGAATGACAGGCGTGGCGCAGGCAGGTTCCTCATGGCGTTTTATCCGCTCCGGCGGGCGTGGGCGCGGCAGGTTCCGGAGTGGCTGGCGGCGCATCGGTTGTGCCGGTGTCCGGGCTGCTGGGGGCGCTGGTTGCAGCCCCCGCTTCTGGGGTTGCGGCGGCTGGCGGCGCGTCCTTGCCATCGCTGCCGCCGGTGTTTGCCGCGCCCTCCGCCGTCGTGGTGGCTGGGGTCGTTGGGGAGGGTGTTGAGGAGAGCGCCCGGTCGGTGTTCAGGATGAGCGGCAGGCCGTCTTTGCCGCCACCCACCACGACCACTTTGGCGTTGGGGGAGGAGGCCAGCGCTTCGGTGGCCTGGATGCCTTGATAGCGCAAGATGGATTCCGAGAGCGATTCATTGACAATTTGATGGTGGGTTTTCACGCCTTCGGCTTCGATTTTCAGGCGGTCTGCTTCTTTTTNGGCGGTTTGGATACGGAATTCGTAGGATTTCATGAATTCTTCCTGCCGCAGTTTGTCTTCGATGGCGGTGACGATCTGGGGCGGGAGCGTGATGCTGCGGATGATGATGTCTTCCACTTCCACATAGTTGCGGCNTACCTCATCGGTGGCGGCGAGGATGGCCTTGGTCAGCAGCCCGGCTTCATTGGTGTAAATTTGCTCTGCGGTGTATTCGCCCAGCTGCTTACGCATGACGGATTCGATCTGGGGCAGGATAACCCGTTCCAGGTAATCCGNGCCGATGCGTTGGTGCAGGATTCCCAGCAATTCGTATTCGGGGCGGTAACGGACGGCGAGGGAGAGGTGGACGGTCAGGCNCTTGTTGGTGATGACGTCAAAATCGTGGAACGCGACCTGTTTGCGCACTTCGTAAATGTAAACGGTGTCCAGCGGGCTGAAAATGTGTAAGCCTTCACTATAAACCTTGTCAATTTCTGTACCGCTGAAACGGCGGAACAGGATGCCTGCTTCACCTGGTTCAATGGTGATGACAATCTTAGACCAGAAAAAGACGACAACCAGCGCCGCAATCAGGAGCAATACGATCAGGAAAGGGGTTTTGCGCCGCACCCATTGCTTGAGCATAGCGCTGGCGCTTTGAGCGTCACTGTTTTCCACCTAGGGTACCAATGCTTAGTTTAGGCAACACTCTGGTTGATGCAGTTGGGGTAAATAATCGGCATCAACGCTTCCACAACAAAACTCCCGCCTGTGGCCATCCCACAAGCGGGAGTCTTATCTGGCAAAGCCATCGGTCAGGCGGCGGCGGGAGCAGTCTGGACAGGGGCTTCAGTCTTTTTGAACACTTTGCCGAGGGCGTAGTATGCGCCAATGCCCAACAGTGCGCCGCCGACAGTGGCCATCCCTATCGGATGAGCGAGCACGAAAGCTTTGGTGGCTGTGCCGACATTGGCCAGAGAGCTTCCTACTGCGGCCAGTGTGCCGCTTGAGCCTGTTGCCACTTCAGTTCCCATTCTTGGACTCCTTTGCATGAATTGGTTCAGTTGGATCATTATCGATGCCTGTTAAAAATTAAGTCAAGCCGACAGCTGTCAAATGGCGGGGCTGAATTGTTAAGTTTTGTTAAGTCGCCGGTTAAGGGAAATGCATGATTAACAAACGTGCTAGAATCGCGGGCGAGTTATTTAACGGACATAAGGGAAGGTGGCCGATGACGGATGAAAACAAGGTGGAGCCAACTGTTCAGGGCGGTGCTGGGGTTGCGGAGGACACCGTTTCCGCAGATGCGGCAGCAGAGAATATTGGTGCCAATAATATCGTCAAGAACCACATTATCGCCAGTATGGCATTGGGGTTGGTGCCCGTCCCGCTCTTCGACATCGCTGCCTTGGTCACCACGCAAATGAACATGTTGCGCAGTTTGAGCGAGCACTATGATTTGCCGTTCGACGACACGGACAGCCGTTCCTTGATCACCTCGTTGATTGGCGGGTCGCTGCCGGTGCTAGGGGTGCTTGGTTTGAGCAGCTTCGCCAAATTGATTCCGGGCGTTGGCACTTTGCTGGGCAGCGCCAGTTTGGGCGTCAGCGCGGGGTCACGTATGCAGTGGGGCAAACCTTCATCATGCATTTTGAGGGGGCGGCACCATCGGCAATTTTGACGCCTCCAAGGCACAGGCTTTTTCAAGCGTGAATTTGACAAGGGCAAAGCACTGGTGCGGGATATCCGTGATGAAGTCAAAGGCCAGCCGCTGCTGGCAAAGCGGCGGGGAAACGGCTGATACCCAGACGCCCCCTTAAGGCCAACCGCTTGTGCGCGAGCATGCAGGACTGAAATGTTGCCCAAAGTTTTTGTTGTCGGCCTGATTGCCGGTGTTGCTGTCGCCATCAGCCCCGCCTTTGGGGAGGATGACCCGGCGTTGGTGGAAAAAGTCATTGTTTATAACTGGGAAAATTATATCCCCGATGGCGTGTTGGAGGATTTCACCCGTGATACCGGGGTCAAGGTCGAGTACTCCACCTTCGACAATAATGAGGTCATGTACGCCCGCCTGAAGTTGTTGAAAGGGCGGGGATACGATGTTTTGTCCGTCAATCTCGTGGGCAGGATGGGTGACGAAGGTTTGTTGCAGCCGTTGCAGAAAGACAAACTGGACAATCTTAAATACCTGGATCCGGACTTGCTGAACCGCTCTTATGATCCTGAAAATAAATTCAGCATCCCCTATCTGTGGGGCAGTACGGGCATCGGCGTCAACACGGCTAAAGTGGAGGCGTCAACGGTCAAGAAATGGGAAGATTTATGGGACAACCAATGGCGCGGCAAGCTGTTGCTGACCGACGATATGGGAGAGGTGTTTGCGATCGCGTTGAAGGTGACGGGGCATTCCATCAACACCACTGACCCGGAAGAAATTAAGGATGCTTATGATAAGCTGCATAAGCTGATGCCGAACGTCAAGGTCATCACCAGCGACCCACGCCCCGAGTTCATGGACGGCAAGGTTGACCTGGGGATCACCTGGAACGGCGAGATGGCGGTGCTTCAGGAAAAAATNCCTGCCTTCCAGTATATCTATCCGGCGGATGGNGCCAGCTTCTGGATCGATAGTTTTGTTATCCCGGCGCGGGCTGGCAATGTGGATAATGCCCACAAGTTTATCAATTACATGATGCGCCCGGAGGTGGCGGCGCGGTGTGTCAAGGATCTTGGCTACGCCACGGCCAACCTGAAAGGCAAGTCGTTGCTGGATGCAAGCTTGCGCAACAACCCAGTGATTTTCNNCCCCGCTGGGCTGCCATCCAGTACGGAATTTCGGATGGATGTCGGGCGTGAGGCGTTTGACCTGTACCAGCTGTATTGGAATAAATTGAAAGCGGACGAATAAAGCCCGGGTTCGGCGCGGCGGCTTATTCCCGCTGGCCGAAAATTGCAGTGCCGATCCGCACCAACGTGGCGCCTTCCGCTATCGCCGCCTCCATATCATCAGTCATGCCCATCGACAACGTGTCCAGGGCGAATCCCTGTGCAACCAAGTTTTCCTGCAATCCCCGCACTTGGGCAAATACCGCCCGCTGTTGGCCGAAATTGTNTGCCGGGGCGGGGATCGCCATCAGCCCGCGCAGTTTCAGGCCGGGCAGCTCCATGACCTGCGCCGCCAGCTCCGCTAATGCGTTGGGCTGTAGGCCGGATTTGCTGGCTTCCGCGCTGATGTTCACTTGTAGACAGACATTGATGTCGGGTGCATCGGCAGGTTTTTGCCCGCTGAGGCGTTGGGCGATCTTGAGGCGGTCGAGTGAATGCACCCAGCGGGCGGTGGCGGCGATCAGGTGGGTTTTGTTGGATTGGATCGNGCCGATGAAATGCCATTCGATGCCGCTGTCGGCCAATTCAGCGGATTTTTCTGCCAGTTCCTGGGCGTAGCTTTCGCCGAACAAGGTCTGGCCACCAGCCAGCGCTTCCCGGATGGCGGCGGCGGGATGTTTCTTGCTGACCGCCAGCAGGCGCACGCTGCCGGGCGGGCGTCCGAACTGGTGTTCTGCGGCGTGGATGCGCTCGCCGATTGTCTGGAGATTGTCACGGATCGTCATGGCTTGTGTTACTTTTTCCCTTAATTTAAATAACAGCTGTCACTGCATAATAACAAAAATGGACATTACCCAACTGCTTGCCTTTGGCGTCAAAAATAATGCTTCCGACCTGCATTTGTCGGGTGGGATGCCACCCATGATCCGTGTCGATGGTGAAATGCGCAAGATCAACCTGCCGGTGCTGAACCACAAGCAGGTGCATGCGCTGGTTTACGACATCATGAATGACCATCAGCGCAAATCCTATGAGGAATACTGGGAATGCGATTTTTCGTTTGAAATTCCCGGCGTGGCGCGCTTCCGTGTGAATGCCTTCAACCAGAACCGGGGTGCGGGCGCGGTGTTCCGCACCATCCCCAGCAAGGTGCTGACGCTGGACCAGCTGAATGCGCCACCCATTTTCCGCAAGATTTCCGAAAACCCGCGCGGGCTGGTGCTGGTGACTGGNCCGACCGGCTCCGGCAAATCGACCACGCTGGCGGCGATGATCGACTATAAGAACGACACCGATTACGGGCATATCCTCACCATCGAAGACCCGATCGAATTCGTCCATGAAAGCAAGAAAAGCTTGGTCAACCAGCGTGAAGTCCACCGCGACACCCGNGGGTTTGAGGCTGCCTTGCGCTCCGCCCTGCGTGAAGACCCGGACACCATCCTGGTGGGGGAAATGCGTGACCTGGAAACCATCCGTCTGGCGCTGACCGCCGCCGAAACCGGCCATCTGGTGTTCGGCACCCTGCACACCACTTCCGCGCCCAAGACCATCGACCGTATTGTCGACGTGTTCCCGGCGGCGGAAAAGGAAATGGTGCGGTCGATGCTGTCCGAATCCCTGCAAGCCGTCATTTCCCAGACCCTGCTGAAGAANAAAGGCGGTGGCCGGGTGGCGGCGCACGAAATCCTCATTGGCACCCGCGCCATCCGCAACCTGATCCGCGAAAACAAGATTGCGCAAATGCGCTCCTCCATCCAGACCGGGCAGGGGGATGGCATGCAGACCCTCGACCAGTCACTGAAAAACCTGGTGATGAAGGGGCAGGTGGACCGTGAAACCGCCCGCCGCAAGGCCGATAACCCTGACTCCATATGATACCCCCATCCCCAGCCCTTCCCCGCNAAGGAGGGGCGGGAGCAACAGGAGCTAACCATGGATCGTGATTCCGCTGTCAGCTACGTGCACAAACTGCTGGCCACCATGCTGGAAAAGAATGCATCCGACCTGTATATCACGGCNGGATGCGGCTCTTCCGCCAAGATCAACAGCGAACTGACGCCGCTTGCAGGGCAGCCGCTCAATGAACAGAGCGCGCGCATGTTGGTGCGCGCCATCATGAATGACCGCCAGCTCAAGCAGTTTGAGGAGGAGATGGAATGCAACTTTGCCATCAGCCTGCCGGGCAAGGCGCGTTTCCGCGTCAACGCCTTCACCCAGCGCGGCTGTTCCGGCATGGTGCTGCGCCATATCCCCAGCCACATTCCCGGCCTCAAGGATCTGGGTTTGCCGCCGGTGTTGCGCGACATTGTCATGGCCAAGCGCGGGCTGGTGATCATGGTGGGTGCGACCGGCTCCGGTAAGTCCACCACGCTGGCGTCGATGCTTGATTACCGGAACGACAATTCAAAAGGCCATATCGTCACGATTGAAGACCCGATCGAATTCGTCCACCAGCACAAGGGCTGCCTGATCACCCAGCGCGAAATCGGCGTGGACACTTCCAGTTACGATGTCGCCATGAANAATACCCTGCGGCAGGCACCTGACGTGATCTTGCTNGGGGAAATCCGTGACCGCGAAACCATGGATTACGCCGTGGCTTACGCCGAAACTGGCCATCTGTGCCTTTCCACCCTGCACGCCAACAGCTCCAACCAGGCGCTTGACCGCATCATCAACTTTTTCCCGGAAGAACGCCGTCCCCAGTTGCTGATGGATTTGTCGCTGAACCTGAAGGCGGTGGTGTCCCAGCGGTTGGTGCGCAAGCCCAAAGGGGACGGGCGTCTGCCCGCAGTGGAGGTGATGATCAACACGCCGCTGATGGCTGACCTGATNCCTCAAGGGGATGTGCCGGGCATGAAGGTGCTGACGTCCAAGTCGCGTGAACAGGGCATGCGGACGTTCGACCAGGCGTTGTTCGACCTGATCGAGGCGCGCCAGATTACGGTGCAGGAAGGCTTGCGCCATGCCGACTCGCAGAATGACCTGCGCTTGCGCCTCAAGCTGGAAAGCCGTTTCGCCAAAGAAAACGACTTCTTCAAAGGGTTGGACAATATGGCGATAGAACCAATGGAGACTGGACGCTGATGACCGTGACAATCACCGACGCTGACCTGCGCATCACGCCGCTGCTGCACATGATGGTCAAACAGCACGCCTCCGATTTGTACCTGACGACCGGCGCGCACGCCGCCATCAAGATTCGGGGCAAGCTGAAACGGATCAGTCGTGAGCCGATGAAACCGGGCAATATCCGTCAATTGGCGGAGGAAATCCTTACCGCAACCGAGATCGAAGCCTTTTTGCTGACCGCGAGCTTACTAAACAACGCACCAGCTAAAGCTGGTGGGTTTGCGAAAGGGACTGAAAGTCCCGGATACACGTCGACTAAACGACGTGTTAGCTGCCCGGTTCCATTCGGAAATTATCATTGGGACTCGGCTCAAAGTGATGTTCCAGATATTCTTTGATCATCTCCTCGGTCATCTGACCCACCGTGACACAAAAATAGCCCCGAGCCCAAAAATGTCGACCCCAATAGCGCTTGTTAATATGGGGATATTCTTCCAACAGGTAGCTCGCTGTCCGTCCTTTGATGCGCCTCATGATCTCACTTGGAGCCAGATGAGGAGGGCAACTGACCAATATGTGGACATGATCCTGGCTTACTGCACCTTTGATGATGCGAATCTCAAACGCTTCGCAAGTCTGACGCACCAGTTCCCGCAAGCGCTCGCCAACCTCACCTGTCAAAACTTTGTAGCGATATTTCGTCACCCAGACAAAATGATACTCAATTTGATAAACCGTATGGCTTCCGTAACGATAATTCATGCCCTACCTCCTCAGCGGTACAGCACATTGTCGCAGCTAAAGCTGACCGGCTGAAGCCGGTGGTTTTAACCTTGGGTATGGAAATAAAGGGTTTTCGTTGCAGGGGATTGGCCGTTTCCGGATGAATTTCTACTTCCAGCGTGGCGAGGTGTCGATGGTCATCCGCCACATCCGCTCCGACGTCCGTTCGCCGGAAGAGCTCAAGCTGCCGGAAGTGTTGAANAAACTGGTGTCCAGCAAAGAAGGCCTGCTGCTGTTTGTCGGCTCCACCGGCTCCGGCAAATCCACCTCGATGGCTTCGCTGATCCAATACCGCAACGAACGCCATTGTGGGCATATCCTGACCATTGAAGACCCGATTGAGTACATGTTCCGGCATGGGCAATCCATTATCGGCCAGCGCGAGGTCGGGTTTGACACCTTGAGTTACGCCAACGCCATGCGGGAGGCCATGCGTGAAGCGCCCGACATGATCATGATTGGGGAAGTGCGTGACACCGAAACCATGGAGGCGGTGTTGGGGTTCGCCGACACGGGTCATCTGGTGTTGTCCACCCTGCACGCCACCAATGTCATTCAGGCGTTGGAGCGCATCCTGTACTTGTTCCCCAATGAAAACAAGGGGCGGGTGCTGATGGATTTGTCATTGAACCTGCGCGGCATTGTCGCCCAGCGGCTGATTCCTGATGAGGAGGATGGCCTGCATCTGGCGGCTGAAGTCCTGATCAACACNCCTTACGTGACGGAGCTGATCCGTAAAGGGCAGTTCGGCGAGTTGAAAGACATTATCGCCAAAGGGACTTCTGATGGCATGCAGACTTTCGACCAAGCGCTTTACAAGCTTTACACCAGTGGGCATGTCAGCAAGCAGGTGGCGCTGGAATATGCCGGGTCGCGTAACGACCTCGAATGGCAGATCAATTTCGGCTCCAGCGAACAAGGCACCAGCACCGTTGCAGCCAACGCCTTGCCCGAAGTCGCCTAGTGGAAAGGATACCTCAGCGTAGGGGCATTCAAGTGAGTGCGCAGGTCGCTGAGATTGTCCATTCCCTCCGGCGTAGGATGGCGTGTGTTGAGGATGACCCCGGCCAGCCGCAGCCCTTTCTGCCTGACGGCGTCAGCCACCAGCAGCGTGTGGTTGAGGCAGCCCAGTTTGTCTTCCGCCACCACCACGACCGGTAGCCCCAGGGTCTGCGCCAGATCAGCGTTGAGCCCGTCATGCGTGATGGGTGAATAGAAACCGCCAGCGCCTTCCACATACAAATATTGGTTGTCCTTTAGTCTGGTCGGGCAGGTGGCGGCTATATCCAGCATTTTCAGGGTTTTGCCCTCTAAGGCTGCGGCTCGGGGTGGGGAAATGGCTGCCTTAAAATGGTTTGGGCACACGCTGTCGAGCACCGGTATTGAGCCGCTGACGCCGACTGGCAATCCGGCAGCGTTGGCTAGTTGCCACGCATCCGTTTGGCTGACGTCTTCCGCCCAGCCTGACTCCACTGGCTTGCGCGGGATGACTTCACGCCCCAGCACGCGCAGGATCTGGATCAATTGGACACCGATCCGGGTTTTGCCCACGCCGGTATCCGTTCCTGTAACGAATACGCCTTGCGCATTGCCGATTCCGGAATGCTCAAGCCAATGCGCAAGTGTGGAAATGATCATACCCATGGGAATTTCCTTTGTTACCTTTGATACTCTATTATGGTTTATGATAATCATTGCATCATGCAAAGCATGACGAAGAAAAATCAATTAAAAGTATTGAATTATATTTAACTTTGAGTTGAAAGTGAATGATAAATGACCATTTAGAGAGGTTTGTACTTGTCATTTCTATCTGCATTCTTCCAGCGTCTACTGTTTCGAGCCAAGACTGTGCGGTCAATTGGAGTGCTTGCCAGTGATTGATTTTGCAAAGGATCTCAATAAAGGGCGGAATAGTGGGGACAAATACGGCAGTTTGGCTGCTTGGGCGTAACGTATTCGTGTTACTTCCAGCATACAGATATTATGATAAATTAATTTAATATAAGATGAACCTGATTGATTGGTGATGCGTCTCAGAAATCGACAGCCAAAAAGCCTGGTTTTTCACCAAAACCGGCAAAAAATCTTGCAATGACTTGCGTGGTAAAAACTATGAAAAAGAAGGTGTTCCTCGCCCTCACCCTGAGCAGTAGCCTGCTCGTCTGCGCCGATTGGGCTATGGCGCAAAACTGTAATATCAATCTGGCGCTAACGACCCCATCCCAGCGTTTCGTCGATCATGCGAATGGCGTCGTGACGGATACCCACACCGGATTAATGTGGAAAAAATGTCTGGAAGGACAGGAAGGTGGCAATTGTTTTGGCCATCCTAGCTTGGCGCCTTGGGAATTGGCCGCCAGTTATGCGCAGCACGCCAATACGGGCAGGTTTGCCGGTTATTCCGACTGGCGTTTGCCAACGCTTGATGAACTGGAAAGCATTGTGGAAACCAGTTGCCAGGAGCCGAGCGTCAACTTACAGGTGTTCCCTCGCACCCCCGCCGCAGGCCTGTGGTCAGGCAACCAGGCCGACCCGCTGGCCTGGAGCCTGGATTTCAGCAAGGGTCGCGCGTTTCAGAACCTCAAAGTTGGCGGCAAGTATGTCCGTCTGGTGCGCAATTCACGGTGACGCGTTCACCGGCTGCATCAGGCCTACCCAATACTGGCTGCTGGTTTCGGTCATATCCAGTATCCCCTGCGGATAGAAGCCGAACGCCAGCACCAGTATCACGATCAGCAGCAGGATTCCCATTTCCCGCCGTTTCAGGTCTGGGGCGTCACGGATAACGTCGTGGCGCGCCTCGCCGAGAAACGCCTTGCGGTAGAAACTGAGGAAATACGCCGCGCTCAAAATCACCACGAACAGCACCACCAACCCAGCACCGGTATGGGTTTCCAGCACGCTGACAATCAGCAGGAATTCCGCCGGGAAACCGCTGGTGGCGGGCATGCCGATACTCGCCAGCCCCAGGAAAAAGAACAGCGACGCCAGCAGCGGCATGGATTTCGCCACCCCGCCCAAGCTGAGGATTTCAGTCGAGCCGGTGCGCTGGTGCAGGAAGCCGGTGATCAGGAACAGGCCGCCCGCCACCAGTGTGAAATTCAGCAACTGGAACACCGCGCCCTGGATTCCCTGCTGGCTCAACGCCGCAATCCCCAGCACCACCAGCCCGACGTGGCTGAGGGAGGAAAACGCCAGCATCCGCCGCAGGCTGGTCTGGCTCAAGGCCGTCACCGCGCCATACAGCACGCCGATCATGCCCAGCCCCACCAGCACCCAGCGGAAATCCTGCGCCGCCTCCGGTGCCAGCGGCAGGGCGAAACGCAGCAAGCCATAGGCACCGACTTTCAGGCCGGTCAGGAGCGCCGCTGTTGTCGCCGAGCCTTCCTGGGCGACGACCGGCAGCCAAGTATGCAGTGGGAACAACGGCGTTTTCACCCCGAAACCCGCCAGCAGCAGGAAAAACACCGTCACCTGTACGCCGTAATCCCGGCTGTCCTGCAACAGCTCAACGTAGGAAAAACTCAGCCCGCCCGGATGATGGATCGCCAGCACCACAAACCCAATCAGCAACGGCAGCCCGCCCGCCAGCATGAACAGGCTGTATTTCACCCCGGCGTAACGCCGGTTGGNCCCGCTGCCCCACAGGCTGATGAGGAAAAACAGCGGTGCCAGGGTCAGCTCCCAGAACAGGAAGAACAGGATGGTGTCCAGCGCGGTGAAGATGCCCATCATGGCGCATTCCAGCACCAGCAGCAGCGCGAAATACAGGCGCGGCAAGGTGCGGATCGCATTCCACGACGCCAGGATCACGCCAATGAACAGCAAGGCGGTGAACGGCAGGAACAGCACCGACAGGCCATCGATCCCCAGCCGGTAGGCGACGCCCAGATCCGGCATCCAGGGCGTTGTCTCCACAAACTGGAAGCCGGGGTCGCGCGGATTGAAGCCGACCGTCACCACCAGTGCCAGCACCAGCACCAGGACTGCGGTCGTCAACGCCGCCCAACGCGCTTCCTTGCCCGGAAACAATGCCGTCAGCACCGCGCCCAGCGGCAATATCAACAGCAGCAGGCTCAACCATGGGAAATCCATGCCAATCAGGTTGGACATCAGTGGCCTCCTCCGTCAACGTCTCCGGCATATTCCGCAAACAACCCGCCCAGGCCATTGACCGGCTCACTGATCAGTTCAATCCAGGGCGCGGAATAGAAACCCACCACCACCGTGACCAGGATAACGATGACCGCCATCACCTGTTCCGCTGGGTACGCGGGATTTTTGTCCCAGCGGCTGGTGTCCATGCCCGGCTCCGCCANGAACGCCCGCTGGAACGCCCGCAGCAGGAAGCCCGCCGCCACCAGGTTGCCCAGTGCCGCCGCCACTGTGACGAGGGCACCGAAACGCTTGATGGAGCCTTCCAGCACGAAATGCACCGCATCGAACCCTGGCGTCCCCGGCATGCCCACAATCGCCAGGCNCGCCACTAGGAACGCCAGCCCCACGATGGGGATGTAATCCAGCAGGCCGCCCAGTTTGCTCAGGCGGGTGGTGCGGGTGCGCTGCCACACCATGCCGGTCATCAGCAGCAGGCCGCTGATCGCCAGCCCGAAATTCAGCGCCAGCAGGACAGCGCCTTGCAAGGCCATGGCATGCAGGCTGAACAGGCCGATGGTGAGGATGCCGGTGTGGCTGATCACCGCGAACGCCAGCAGTTCCCGCAAGGTTTGTTGGCGCATCGCCGGGAACGCCGCGTAAAACACCCCAGTGGCGGCGAAGATGGTGGCGATCGTATGCCATTCCCACACCGCATGCGGCACGATCGGGAACACGAACCGCAACAGGCCGTAGACGCCCACTTTCAGCCCCAGCAGGTAGATCGGTGCTGATGCGACATTGCCATGCAGCATGAAACTTGGCAGCCAGCCGTGCAGCGGAAACAGCGGCGTGCGCACCCCCAGCCCATAAAACAGTGAGAAAAACACCAGGGTTGCCACCGTGCTGTGCTGCTCGAAACCCATTGCGGCCAGTTCATACAGGTTGAAGCTCCATTGCCCGCCGTGCGCGTCCGCGTAGTTCCAACCCAGCAGCAACGTGCCGAACAAGGTCAGCCCCAGCCCCACCGCCATGAATTGCAGGTAACGCGCCAGCGTCGGCTGCACATCGTGGGAAGNTGGCCAGCACTTGATCATGTAGCCGACCAACAACGTTTCCAGCAGCGACATGAGGGTGAACCACAGCAGGTCTACGGTGACGAACATGCTGATAATGACCGACTGGGTGACCATCATCACTGCCAGCAACGAGGTTTGATGCAACCGCCGCACCAGGGTGAAAGCCACGTTCAGCAGGTTGATCACCACCGTCAGCAGCACGAACATGACGCTGACGCCATCCACCGCCGCGTGGTAATGGAAAGCCCCCAGCAGCGGGAAGCTTTCCGCAAACTGCATCACCCCGGCAGGCTGGTGAAGATCAAACTGTAGGTACAGGCTCACGGTCAGGAACAGCTGTGCCAGCGAAACGATGCTGGCCAGCGCGACAGCCGCTTCCCCACGCACCCGGAGCAGCACCAGCCCGGTCAGCAATGGCAGCAGTTGCAAGACTCCCAGCAAGGGCGAACTTGCCGGAATTTCGCTGAATGTCATGTCGGACTCCTAAAAATCACCACCAGGGTAACCACCACCAGCAATACCAGGTAACGGGGTTGGTTCAACAGGCGCTCGATCCTGTCCAGATAACGGCCAAGCAAGCTCAACACAACGGCGACCCTGCCGTCTTTCTGTTGCAGCAACAGGCGCTCCTCCAGCCATTCCAACTGTTCCGCGACCCACTGCATCAGCTTGCCCAGCAAGCCGGAGCCGCGCCCGACCGAGCTTTCCAGCCGCAGCTTGCCTTGTTGCANGGCCTGCATGTCCGCCAAGGTGGCGATGTCGCTGTGGTGGGAAGGCGTGCCGCTGAGTTTGTCCAGGATTTGCCCGTCGAACACATGCGCTTCCTGTGACAGCGCCATGGTCGGCTTCACCAGCAGCCAGTCGGCGAGCGGGTCTAGCCAGAAACGTTGCAGGGCGGCGTTATGCAGCCAGCGCTGTTGGCGCAGCCNAGCCGGGGCGGCGGGGGCGGCTCGCCAGCCGACCTGCACGGCGAACGACGGGGAAAGCAGGAACTGGTAAGCGCGCCACACGGCGTGCAGCAGCAAATGNNGTAACGCCAGCGCATACCAGCCCAGTGCGATTTCCAGCAGCATCAGGCCGGTTTGCGCCAGGGTGGAAAACATCAGCGAGGTCTTGATGTCGGTTTGCGCCATCCCGCCCAACCAGCCGTACACAATGGTCAGCGACCCCGCCGCCAACAGCAGGTATTGCAGGACTGGGGCTTGCTCCAGCAAGGGATGGATGCGCAGCAGCAGGTAAATGCCCGCATGCGCCATGATGGAGCCGTAGAACACCGCGCTGGATGGGGTCGNGCCTTCCAAGGCGCGCGTGATCCAGGCGGAAAACGGGAATTGCGCCGATTTCACCAGCGCCGCAGCCATAAAGCCCATCGCCATGACCCCGACCAGCAGGCTGGAAGCCAGCGGTTGTGGGGTCAGGATCACATCCCACTCGGTGTTGTTGAACAGGGTGAAGGCCATGAACATGCCCAGCAGGAAGCCAGCATCGCCGATCCGGTTGGTGACGAAGGCACGGGTGGCGTTGATGGTGGCTGTGCGGTTGCGCCAGTTGTAACTGATCAGCAGGTAGGAGCTGACCCCCGCCAGCTCCCAGCCCGCGAATGTCAGCATCGCGCTGCCTGCCAGCGCAATCAGCTGCATGGCGGTGGCGAACAGCATCAGCACCAGGAAAAAGCGCTGGAACCCGTTTTCCCGGTGCAGGTAGTTGACCGAAAACCGCGTCACCAGCAAGCAGACCCCGCCCACCAGCGTGGCCATGCTCAGGCTCAAGGCATCGAGGGTCAGGCTGAGGTTGGCGCTGTACGCACCGCTTTGCAGCCAGGGCAACAGGATGACATGCCGGTCGGCGGCGTGCTGGAGCAGGTAATTGGCGTCCGCCACCAGCGTCAGCGCCAGGCTGAGGAGCAGCGCCGCCAGTGACAGGCGGGCGGTGAAACGTTCGCCGTCATCGCCCCGGATAACCCCGGCCAGTGTCAGCAGGGCGATGACAATGGCTGCCAGCAGCGGTAAGCCAGGAATCAGCAACAGGAGCAGGTCAGGCATGGTTCACCTCCGGTGCAGGCGTAATCCAGGCGGGCGGCAAATGGTCATGGTGCCCGCCGTACCAATCGAGCGAACGCGCCGCCAACGGCAACGGGTTCACCGCCCCGCGCCACTGCACGAACCNCCGGCNCGGCTGGAACAGATGGATTTCATTACGGTCTGGCGGTTTCGCCGCCAGCAGCACCCAGCCATTGTCCAGCAAGCGGCGCAGGTAATCATGCCGCTGGTAAACCGTCGCCAGCGTGTCGATTTCAGCCTCCGCCACCACCAGCAGGCGCATCGGTTCGTGCAGCCNCACCATTTGTTGGGCGAGGCCGGTGCGCAGGTCGCTGGAGCCGCCTTCCATCACCCCGAACAGCCCGGTCAGGTTGTGGGTGACCTTGCTGCCGGAGCCAAAGTAGCCGCTTTGCATGCGCGAAAAGTAGTAGTCCATGGCGATGCCGACCCCGACCACGCCATTGCCCTGCAACTGCGCTTCCAGCAGCCTGCCGTCCGGGTCAGCGTAGGGGTCGTAGGAAATCAGGAACGAGCGCCGGTCCCAGAACAGATCCTTGCTCAGGCTGCGCCGCCCGATGAAGGCCACCGCGCAGCCCTGGTGCCCCAGTTCCGCCCGTGCCTGGTCGGGGGACGCGGCACGGCCTTCCACATGCCGCTTGGCTTGTTTGGGCGTCAGGCGGCGGTGGGCGGAGGCGAATTTGCGGCAGCGTTCATGCGCCGATTGCCGCGCCGCCTGTCCGGTCGCCTCCCGCACCCGTTGGAACAGCGCCTGATGTTCGGTGGGCAAGAGGTCAAGGTCGAACCAGTCGATGCCGTCGCTGGTGGTGTCATGTTCGCTGGCAATGAACCAGCAGCCGTCCGGAATGTGGATGCCGTGCTGCGCCGCCAGTTGGGCGCGCACCTCCGGCTCATTGGCGCTGCCTGCGAACGCGCGCGCATTCGGNNCGCCGAACCGGCCACTGCATGCCCCGCAGCCGTAGCCGAGGATATGCGGGTTGTTGATATGGTGGGAGCGGTGCGCCATCAGCACGACCAGGGGCGCGAAGCCGCTGGTAAAGCCGGTCAGTTTGAGGAAAGCGGCGACCTTGGCGATTTTTTCTTCCAGGCTCAGGCCAGNCTGGTTGTGTTCCTTGTCGGGATGCGCCAGGACTTCGGTGGCGGTGTAAGCCACGCGGGTTGGGGNTGGTGCGCTGAAGGTGCGGCGCATCTTGGTGAGGAAACGCTGGTAGGTCGCGGGTGCCAGGCTGCGTCCGGCCAGTTCCAGCAGGCCGAAAGGNNCCAGCAGCGGCAAGGCGAGCGCCGCACCGATGACGCTGTGGCGCATCCGGTGGTTTTTCAGGCGTTGCAGCCAACGCAGGCGGCGCTGCCGCCGCTGGTGCGTCATCATCCGTTGTTGCTGGCCAGCGGCGGGCGTTTCGCGGAACTCATGCACCGCAGTCACCACCGGCTNGGCCAGCTTGAGCGGTTGGTCGGCGTCCAGCGCCCGCCAATTGCTGGGCAGGCCGAACACGCCCGCCGCGCCGAAGGTTTCGAGTTCGGCCAGCTCTTCCAGATGGCGGCGGATGCTTTCCTCGCGGTCGTCCATGCAGAAGACCAGTTGCGCCGCCGGAGGCGCGGACAGGGCGTAGGCGTTGCTGTCGGCATGGCGGTTCAGCAGGGCGCTGAAGATGGCCTCCTGGTAATGGTGTTCATACGCCCGCAGCCACAGGTAGCCGCTGGTGTTGGGGTCGTCAAGTTCTTGCAGGATCGCCAGCTGGCGGTCGATCTGCACGCGCTCCAGGGCGGCGAAAGCGGCGGCATCCAGGCCGAGGTGCTGGGCCAGGTGGAACAGCCGCCAGGCTTTGCGGTAAATGCCCGTCCCCACCGGGATGACGGTTTCCGGTGCCAGGTTCCAGGTGAGGATCTGGTGGGCAAGCTGCCGCCATTCCTGCGGTTGGACATCTTNCCGGCTGTCGAGGAATTGCAAGGCGAGCTGTTGCAGGTATTCCGGCAAGGCGGCGTTCCATACATGGTAGCGGACGAAGAATTCATCCTGATTGTGATGGAAATAGCCACGGATGGTGTGCAAGGTGGCGTTGACCTGCCATTGGCTGCTGGCGATCTGGCGGCAGAACAGGTGCTCCAGCACCAACCGCACGGCCAGGTAATCCTCCATGCTGACCGGACGTGGCAAGCCGAGGTAATGTGGGTTGCGCGCCCGCCAGCTGAACATGCCCGACCAGCCGGGCAGCTCCAGCGCCAGCGCTTGCAGGTAGCCGCCCCAGTGCTGTTTGTCGATGCCGATGCGGATCATTTCCTGATGGATGGTTTCCAGCGGGTCGTCCTGTAGGGAGCCGATGTAGTCGCTCCAGTCCTCCATGCCGGTCAGCCAAGGCGTGGGGTCGTGCTGAACGGCTTCGCGCCAGTAATGGTAGAAGCCTTCGTTCCCCGCCATCACCGGCGGTTGCAGCGCGGCGACGCCCTGGTCTAGCCAGCTGGCCAGATAACGCTCCAGCAGCGGCAGCATCTGTTCCATGACATCGGTGTTGGTGAGTTTCAGCAGCAGGCCGCGCAAGGTCAGGGTTGCGCCCACCTGATCCAGCAGGCTGTGCAGCAGGCGGCGGCTCTCGGCTTGGATGAAGCTTTCCGCATCCTCCATTTCCTGGCCTGCCTGCCCTTGCTGGCGGATGCGCTCCCAGACTTCGTTGATGTCGGCCAGCCGCAGGTTGAGCAGGGCTTCCGGATGCGGCAGGTCGTAACTCAGCTCCAGTTTCGCCAGACAGGTTGCCCACAGGTTGTGGATGGCGGCCGCCTCATCCTGTCCGGCGGCTTCCAGCAATTGTTCGCGCCGCTCGAAAGGCACATCGGCCTGAAAGCGCTCCAGCGCGTGGTTTTCTTCCACCTGCCAGCGCATCTGCTGGAAGCTGATGGCCTTGACATCATTGGCCAGTGCCGTCAGGTACAGGGCGCGGTCAGCGAATTTGTCCGGTTCGTCCGCCAGTACGGTGAAAATGTCATGTTGGGTGATGCGCCCGGCGCGGAAAAACCGCCGGTATTCGCTGGCAGGCAGGTAGCCCAACGAGCCGCTGTGGGCGTNGGCCAGCCGCAGGGCTTCGGCGAACGGCAGGTGTTCGTAATTCATCAGCGGGTTGAAATGGACGAAATCCTGCAACGGTGCCTGTATCGGCAGGACGGCGTCCAGCCCGGCGATGGCTTGGCGCAGGCATTCGCGCTGTTCGGCGTGGAGCGGGTCAGGCCATTCATTGCATGATTCCTCCGGAAAGTCGGGCGGCGCTATCCGGGGTGAACGCCTGGATGAAGTGCTGCACCGACGCCTCCATCAGGTGCAGCAGCGCCGCCGGGTAAAGCCCCAGCAACAAGGTGGCCAGGATCAGGCCACCCGCTGCCGCCATTTCGAGCGGGCGCAGGTCTTCCACCTGCTGCATGTCCAGCCGGACTGNGCCGGTATACAAGTGTTTGACGGTGCGGATGCTGTACGTGGCGCTGACCAGCACCCNCAGCGACAGCAATACAATCGCCCAGCCCCAGGCGTTGAAGCCGCCGATCAGCACATGCAGTTCCGCCACAAAGCCCGCCGTGCCCGGCAGCCCCACCCCGCCGACAAACGCCAGGATGATGAGGAAGGCGAAACGCGGCGTGACCTTGATCAGTGAGCCGTAATCATTGATGTCGCGGGTATGGGTGCGCTCGTACAACAGGCCAATCAGCATGAAGGTGGCACCTGCCANCCGGCCATGCGCCACCATTTGGTAGAGCGCGCCGGTCATGCCGTACAGGTTCAGGGTGGAAATGCCGATCAACACCACGCCCATGTGGCTGACGGAGGAATAGGCGATCATTTNTTTCATGTCGCTCTGCCGCCATGCCAGCAGCCCGCCGTACAGCAGGCCGGTCACGCCCAGCGCAAACAGCGTCCCCTGCAAGGCTTGCGCCGCTTCCGGCAGGATGCTGATCGCCCGCAACAGGCCGTAGGAGCCCATTTTCAATAGGATGCCGGACAACAGGATGCTGACCGGGCTGGGTGCCTCCACATGTGCCAGCGGCAGCCAGCCATGCAGGGGAAAGAGCGGCATTTTTACCCCGAAACCGATCAGCAATCCGGCGAAGATCAGCAGTTGCTCGGCATGGCCGATATGCCGCGCGCCTTCTGCCATGGCGGTAAAGTTGAAGGCGTGGGCGGNGGTGGCGTCAAACAGCACCAGCAGCGCCAGCAGCATGAAAATGGAGCCGCCCATGGTGTACAGCACGAAATTCAGCGCGGCGGTCTGGCGGTTTTTGCCGCCCCAGCGGTCGATCAGGAAGAACAGCGGGATCAGCACCAGTTCCCAGAAAACGTAGAACAGCCCCCAGTCCTGCGCCACAAAAACCCCCATGGTCGCGCTTTCCAGCAACAGCATCAGCAGGTAATAGCCCTTGATGTGGTGCGTCACCATGTGCGAGGCCAGCAACGCCATCAGCACCAGCACGGTGGTGAGCAGCACCAGGGGAAAGGACAGGCCGTCAATCCCCAGGGCGAATGACGTCCCCAACTGGCTGTTCCAGACATGCTGGATATAGAACTGGACGCCTGTCTCGGCAAACGAAAAGCGCGTGGTCAGGAACGCCGCATACGCCAGCGTCAGTGTCGCCGCCGTGATCGCCGCATAACGGACCAGCAACGGCCTGCCGTCAGGCAACANGGCCACAAGCACCGCGCCCGCCACCGGCAGGAGCAGCAACAGGGTTAAAGGATCCATGGTTCCCCTGACAGATGATGGTTGGGAGGAAAGGTTGTTGCAGGATAATACAATGGTTTGCAGGTGATACCAAAACGCAAATCCCCCGCAACGGTGCTACGGGGGATTTTGCCAAACTTAAGCGCTGCTGCGCATCAGGAATGGTAATGTCCACGGCCTCGCCCAGCTTATCCTTGGCGTATTTGACCGCGTGTTTGCGCTCCAGGAAGAAATGCTCCCGACCAATGTGGGCAGCCAGCCCGGAACGCTGGAACGCCTCATAAACCGTCTGCTTGGTGCGGGCGAGGTAGAACTCGACGCCGGTTGCCCGCAAGCGGTCGACCATTTNTTCCAGCATGGCGTCGCCGGTGGCATCAACATGGCTGACGCCGTCCATATCCAGCACCACCACCTTGAGCTTGGGTTTGTTGGCGATATTGTTGAGCAGTTTGCCTTCCAGATAACCGGTATTGGCGAAATACAGGTCACCATCGAAGCGGAAAACCGCCACGGTGTCGCTGGTTCCCAGGCCATGTAGGTTGGCGTCGCGCATGGCTCCATCTGCATGGCGNNGTACTTCGACGAAACGCGGGCGCATGGTGCGGTACAGGAACAGCCCCAGCGACAGCAGGATGCCGGAGAGGATGCCGACTTCCAGATGCGGGGCGAAGGTGAGGGTAGCTAGGAAGGTGACGATGGCGGCCAAGCCGTCATGCCGTTCCACCCGCCAAGCGCGCTTGATGGGTGCGACCGTGATCAGGTTCAGCACGGCCATGATGATGACCGCGCCCAGTGTCGCTTGCGGTAAATAAAACAGCAGGTCGGTTAGGAACAGCAGGGTGATGGCCACCAGCCCGCCGGTGATGATGGAGGCGAAACCGGTGCGCGCGCCGGAGGAAAAATTCACCGCCGAGCGCGAGAACGAGCCGGACACCACATACCCCTGGAACAGGCCGGAGGTAATGTTCGCCAGACCCTGCCCGACCAGTTCTTGGTTGACCGACCAGGATTGCCGGGTCTGGGAGGCAATCGCCTTGGCGATGGAAATCGCCTCCACCAGCCCCATCAGGCCGATAACGACGGCTGACACTATCAGCGAGCTGAGGTTATGAAAGCTGAGGTCTACTTGCGGGATGACGAACGTCGGCAAGCCGCTGGGGATGGCACCGACCACGCCGCCGCCGAGGGAGGGATAATTGGCGGCTANTGACACCACGGTGGTGATGACCACCGTGATCAGGATGCTGGGCAGCTTCGGCGCGTATTNTTTCAGGGCAAACAACGACGCCAGCGCGAACGCGCCCATGGCGAAGGTCTGGAGATGGGTGTGTGGCAGGGAAGCCAGCGTGTGCCACAGAAACTGGTAATAATGCGGGAACTGGTCTGCCTTGACATTCAGGCCGAAGATTTTTGGCGCTTGTGAGGTGGCGATGATCAGCGCCCCGGCGTTGGTGAAGCCCAGCACGACCGGATGGGACAAGAAATCCACCACCACGCCCAGGCGCAGCAGCCCCAGCGTCAGGCGGAACACCCCGACCATGAGCGCCAGCATGGCGGAATAGGCGATCAATGCGTCCACGCCCTGCGCCGCGTAAGGCTGGATGGCGGTCGCCGACATCAGCGAGGCCATCGCGACCGNGCCGGTGCTCAATTGGCGCGAAGAGCCGAACAGCGCGGCGACCACGACCGGCAGGAACGAAGCATACAAACCAATATACGGCGGCAGCCCGCCCAGTTGCGCATAAGCCATGGCCTGTGGAATGGAAATCAACGCGACGGTCAGGCCTGCCATCGCATCAGCCCGCAGGGTGGCGGGGTCTTTGAGCTCGCCGATCCAACCCTTGAAGGNGGTGAAGCGCATTTTCCAGTCATCTAACAGGGAGAACAACAAACTGCCCATGGACGCTACCTCCCGTTTTTGAATGTGTTCAGCATGAGCCTGTGTGGCGTTGGCAAAGGATTTTTCATGCCGTATTCCTTGAAAATCTAATAACGGCGTTTGCCAAGGCAATAACTGCGCCAACTGGCTGCTTATTTTTACATGATTGTTTTTATTGGATAAATGTTGGGGGCGTGGTGAACCCTCCGAATAGGCTCTAGTTTTATACAACCAAATCATGGCTAATATTAACCAGCCCCGCCTTGGTTGGTTAATATTAGCCAGTGCTTAAACGCCTACGCTTTCCCTTTGCATTCCTCGAAAATCCGTTTGTTGCAGGTGGCGCATACCGATTTGTCCAGTTTCTGGTAAATGGCGTGGATAGCGGCTTTCTTGGATTGGAACACTTTGCGCGATTCAGCGTCATCCAGGCAGCCGCAAGCTTGCAACGGCTCCCACAAGCCGTCTTTCACATTGATCAGATAGAGGCTGCCGCCATTTTTCTCTCGCCGTTTGGCTTCCTCATGCAATGTTTTCCCGCCTTNCCGGTCGGCAAAATTGATGCCGTCGCACAACAGCGCCAGGTGTTTCTGGTCGGGATGACGGCGGCGAATTTTGTCGAAGGATTCCCGCAAGTAATTGACGGAGCCGAAAAACAGTGAACCGTCGACACGCACCATCCGCAACTGCGGGCATTGCGGCAGCTCGGGGTTGGCGGAGAAGGAATGGTTGGGCAGGTTTTTATCGGNGGTCAATGTAACCAGTTTGGGTTTGGACACCCTTTCCAGGTACAGCATCAGCGCCAGGATCAGGCCGACGAAAATGGCGAATTCCAAATCCAGGAACAGCGCGCTCAGGAATGACACAACCATGACGGCGGTTTCACGGCGGGAGAAGTGCAGGATTTCGCGGATTTGCTGCCAGCCGAACAGCCCCCACGCCACCGGGAACAACATGCCGCCCATGGCCGCCTTCGGCAGATAGGCCGTGGCGGGTGCTGCCAGCACCGTTGCGAACATCAGCAACACGCCCGCGAAAACAGCCGCCATCGGGGTGCGTGCGCCCGCTTCGAAGTTGACCGCCGTGCGGTTGAAGGAGCCGGTGGAGCCATAGCCGGAAAAGAACGACCCGATGATGTTGGACAAGCCCTGGCCGATGAATTCCTGGTTGCTGTTGATGTTGTAGCCGCTGCGGGCTGCAATTGCCCTGCCGATGGACACCGCCTCGGTCAGGGACAACAGGGTGACCGCCAGCGAAGCAGGCGCCAGTGCCCGGATATTCTCCAGGCTCAGATCAGGAAGCGACAGGGGAGGGAAGCTGGATGGCAGCGCGCCGACCACCTGGATGTGGGTGGCCTCCGTGCCCAGCAAGGCGTTCAGGGCGACGCTCACCAGTGAGCCGCTCAATATGGCCGTCACCATGTAGGGAAAACGCGGCAGCCACTTTTTGCCCGCAATGCCCGCCAGCAGGGTGCTGACCGCGACCAGGGTGGCGTAGGGGTTTATTTCCCTTAGATGCTGGGCGAAATGGTGAATGATCATCGCAAAATTGCCCGCGCTGTCCATGTCCACGCCAAAAAGTGNTTTGATCTGCTTGACCGCGATCAGGATGGCGGCTCCGGCGGTAAAACCGACAATGACGGACTGGGAGATGAAATTGGTCAATGAACCCAGCCGCGCCAGCCCCAGCACCAGTTTCAACACCCCGATCATGAAGGTCAGGGTCAGCGCCAGGGTGACATAGGCCGGAGTACCCGGTGCGGCGTGCAGGGACAGGGCGGAAAACAGCACCACCGAAGAGGTGGTGGTCGNGCNCGACACCAGATGCCTGGAAGAGCCGAAGAAGGCCGCGACAATCGCCGGAACCATGCCCGCATACAGGCCGTATTCCGGTGGCATCCCGGCGATCATGGCGAAAGCCACTCCCTGTGGCATGCCGATGATCGCGCCGGTCAAGCCCGCAATGAAATCGGCGCGCCAATCGCTTTTGCCCATCTTGAAAAGCCATTGTAGGGAGTTTGGCAACCACGCGGCAGGCGTTGGGAACGAAGCGCTGCCCGCCGGTCTGTTCACGGCGCTTTTCAACATGAGCCACCTGCCGGGCTGGTTTTGTCCAGCGGGATGGTGGCAGTGTGCTGCTGGGGTTGCCCATCAGGCTTGCTGTCCGCCAGCAGTGTTTCCAGCGCTGCCCGTTTGCCGTCAAAGCTCATGTATTCCCTGAAATGCTGGCCTCCAGGGCATTCAGCATTATCTTGAGTTGTTGGGACAGAAAGTTTTTCATGGTCATGGCTCCTTGAAATCAACAAGTTTGCTGTTGCTTTTGCAACTGGCGAGCCAATCCGCCGGAAATTGCCAATTAACTGTTTAATAAGGGAAATAATAAGGATGTAAAAATCGGGCAGGAGGCGGGGTGGTTGTATTGAGCTATTATGGTTAATATTAACCAACTCTTGCCGGGCAACGGCCTATTTTAACCGCCGCTGATTTCGTGGCCATGCATGCTTAACTGGCGTAAATTGACGCACAACCTCAAACCTTTATGGATTCCGGTCGCCCTGCTGGGCGGTTTGTTGCTGGTTTCCCTGACGGTGCAACTGGCGCTGGCGTGGCTGGCGTATGAACGCATCTTGCCNGCTGACCAGCACGTCACTTACATTGAACGCCTGCAACGCAACCTGACGCGGGTGGAGACCGTGCTGGCCGACCATCTGGGGCANGGGGAAAACAGCCCGTTGTCTCCGGATGACTGGAAAAACCTGCACGACTCCCTGCAACGCCTGCTCAACCAGCATAACTATCTGGCACCTTCCACGCCGGGCAATGTGCAGAAGGCGCAGCGGATGTTGGACGAACAAGGCGTTGACCCCGGCGACAGCTTGCCCGCCATCCAGCAAATCCTGCGCACCGTGTTTGTGGATGAGGAAAGCGTGCAGCAGAACCTGACCCACAATAGCCTGCATGACGCCAAAGTCCAGTTGGAACTGGTTGGTGCCGTGCTGCTGGTGCTGCCCGCCAGCGCCGTTATCTTGCTGGTGCTGATGCGGCGGCGCATTTATTCCCCGCTGCAACAGATGGGCTACCTGATGGAGGCGTTGGGGCGCAAGGAATACCGGACTATCCGCCCGGCGCAGATTGACCCGATGTTCCAGCCGCTGATTGCCAACTATAACCAGATGGTGGGGCGGTTGGCCGAACTCGAAGCCGAACACCAGCAACGCAACCATTGGTTGGAAGAACAGGTGCAAGCCGCCACCCGCAACCTGATGGAGCAACAGGTCAATCTGGCCAATACCGGGAAGCTGGCGGCGCTGGGCGAAATGATGGGGCGTATTGCCCACGAATTACGCAATCCGTTGGCCGGAATTGAGGTGGCCTGCCTCAACCTTCAGGAAGACATGGAGGAGGCTGGTGACGCCGAACCCTATCACGAACGCGTCGGCATGGTGGTGAAGGAAACCGGGCGCATCGTGCAGTTGCTCAACAATCTGCTGGTGCAGGCGCACCACGAACCGGAGCCGTTGCAGGAAACCGATCTGGCCAACATTGTGCGCGAACTGCTGGTGCTGGTGCGCTACCAAGTGCCCGAGAACATCCGCCGNGAGCAGGACATTCCGCCCGGCATCCTCTGCCGCCTGCCGGACAGCCAGCTGCGGCAGGCGTTGCTCAACCTGATCCTGAATGCGCGCCAGGCGCTGGCCGACCGCCCCGGCAGCATTGCCCTGAACGGAAAGATGGACGCGGAAGGCATTACCCTGAATGTTTGTGACGATGGCGGTTTCCCGCCCGCCATCCTCAAGGAAGGCATCCGCTCCTTCAGGACTTACCGCCGTGACGGCACCGGCCTCGGCCTGTCGATGGTGGAGCGGTTCGCCCGCAACCATGACGGCAGTGTTGAACTGCACAACCGCGAACCGCATGGTGCCTGCGTCACCCTCAAACTCCGCTGCAAGGTGAATTCCCATGGCTGACACTTTATTGATTATCGAAGACGAACAGTTGCTGGGTGGCGAACTCCAGCGCCATTACCGCAAACAGGGCTTCGAAGTCATCTGGGTGAAAACCTGCGCCGACGCCCGCCGCCAGTTGAACAACCGCAGCATCGACCCGCTGCTGGTGCTGTCCGACCTCAATCTGCCGGATGGCAATGGCCTCAACCTGCTGGAGGAGCACGCAGGCCGCCTTAACGGTTGCGAATGGGTGTTCCTGACCGGCTATGGCGACGTGCCCGATTCGGTGCGCGCTTTACGCCTCGGTGCCTTCGATTTCCTCATCAAGCCCTGCCCGCTGCGCAAGTTGGACATGACGCTCCACAGCGCCCAGCGCAGCGCCCGNGCGCAGCGCCGCTTGCTGACCGGCTCCCAGGGCGCCAGCCAGCGCTACACGCCGGACACGCTGATCGGCGACAGCCCAGTGACGGCGCAGACCCGCGACATGCTGCGCAAGCTCAGTCAGGTGCCTTTCAGCGCCCTGATCCTCAGCGGCGCGACCGGCACCGGCAAAGGTCTGGCGGCGCGCATCCTGCATTACAACGGCTCCCGCGCCCGGGAGCCGCTGGTGGAGCTGAATTGCGCCGCCCTGCCCAAGGAACTGCTGGAGTCGGAACTGTTCGGCCACGAGGCAGGCGCATTCACTGGAGCCAAAGGGCGCCATCGCGGGCTGGTCGAACAGGCGCACCGTGGCACCTTGTTCTTGGATGAAATCGGCGAAATGCCGCTGGATTTGCAGGCCAAGCTGCTCAAGGTGCTGGAAGACCACAAGATTCGCCGCCTGGGGAGCGAGCATGAAGTCAGTGTCGACATCCAGGTGATCGCCGCCACCAACCGCAAGTTGCAGGATGAAGTCCGCAAGGGCAATTTCCGCGCCGACCTGTTTCACCGCCTGAGCGTGTTCGAGCTGCGGATGCCGACCCTGGCGGAACGGGTCGCCGACCTGCGCGAACTGGCGGTGACGTTCATGGCCGAGTTCAACCAGAAATCGGGCAAGCATGTCACCCAGGTGTCCGAGAGCGGCTGGCGGATGCTGGAAAACTACCCGTGGCCGGGCAATGTGCGCGAGTTGCGCAATGTGCTGGAGCGTTGCGTGATGTTGTCTTCCAGCAGCCAGTTGCCGGAGGAGCTGCTGCAATTGCAGGCTATNCCATGCGCCGGATGGCGGAATGGTTGCGCCGCCGCCTTTCACCGCTGAAGAACCCGTTATCCAGCACGCGCCGCCGCCCGCCCCGGCGGCAGGCTGGCTGACGCCCTCACGTTTCCGTTGGATGGCAGCATGGGGCTGGACGACATGGACAGCGCCATTATCCGCGCTATGTTGCAGCGCTATCAGGGCAATGTGATGGAAGTGGCGCGGGTGCTGAAAACCACCCGGGAGAAAATCCGTTACCGCATCGGCAAGTTCCGCCTGCGCTAGGATGGTTGCGCCGGTAAGGGTGTCCGCTGTTGCCGGGCAAGTTACGGATGAAATTGCCGCTGCCAATGGATACGGGCAGAATGGGCTGATCCCAACTACAGGAGCATCACCATGCGAATCCTTCACACCATGCTGCGCGTCGGCGACCTGGAACGTTCCATTGAGTTCTACACCAAAGTGCTGGGCATGCGGCTGCTGCGCCGCAAAGACTATCCGGCGGGTGAGTTCACCCTCGCTTTCATTGGCTATGGCGACGAATCTGACAATACCGTGCTGGAGCTGACCTACAACTGGGGCGTGGACACGTATGAACTGGGCACAGCCTTTGGCCATATCGCGCTGGAAGTGCCCGATGTGTACGCCGCTTGCGANAAAATGCGGGCGGCGGGCGGCAAAATTATCCGTGAAGCGGTAGATGAATGCGGGACCACCATCATTGCCTTCCTCGAAGACCCGGACGGTTACCAGATCGAGCTGATCGGTGCGGATCATCAGCGCGCCTGAACCTGATGCCTCGTAACGCCATCCAGCGCCAAACCCTTGCTCGAAAGTGTCGGGTTTGGCGGTGTCAAGGCCATCCCTCGACCAACCTAGCATTAACCCTTAAATAACAGTGGTGTGACCATCTCTATTTGGTTATTCTAAATGCCCTTATTATTAGTAAGATATGACTGCTAGGATGAGTGACCACAGGAGGCAGCCCCATGATTTCATACATGGAACTTAACGAGCAAAACCATAAAATCACCGAACTTTCCAATGTTCTGATATACCTGATCAACGAACGCTCAATTTGCGATACGGAAGTGTCCTGTGAGCTATTTTTCCGCTACATGAACATGGTGCGCGAGCATCTGGAAGTGGAAGAACGTGAGCTGTATCAGGCCTTGTTGGTGGACAGCGACAATGATGTGCGCAATATCGGCAGGAAATTCCTGTCCGGTTCCGGCGAAATCAAACGCATCATCAACCAGTACCAGAAGCGCTGGTGCAAGGGCAAGGAACTGCGCATCAAAGACCATTCCTCATTTGTTGACGATACGCGGGAATTGTTTGGCTTGATGATCCGGCGGATTGATGATGAAATTGTGCACTTGTACCCCACCCTGATGGATGGTGGCCATCTGCCGATGCATTCCCATACGGCGTGACCAACCCTTTCTTGCGCCTTCCCCGTCAAGGGGAGGCCACAAAATATAGGACGATGAACACTACCCACCGTTTCCGCCGCTTCTGGCAATTTCCCCTTCCTTTCTTGTCAATTCCGCTGCTGCTTGGGGCGTTTGTTTTCAGCCCATGCTGGGCGGATTCCACCGTGCGCAACGCCCTGTTGCAGGCTGCCGACCATGAGGCGAGCGGCCAATATGTCCGTGAGCGCTTCCTGTCGCTGATGAAAAAACCGTTTCAGGCGAATGCNAGGGAAAAAGTGTTGATCCTGGGTGATAGCCACGCGCAGGATTTCGTGAACATGGTGTTTGAAAGCGGGCATTGGCAAGGCTACCAGATAAGCACACGGGACATCCCCACCCGTTGCCAGCCGGTGCTGGGCGCAAACGCAGCCACCTTCATCGCGGTGCAGGATAAGACCTTTTGTGCGGAAGCTGACAGCCTGGAAAAAGCGCAGGCACAAATCGCTGAAGCGGACATCGTCATCCTCGCCGCCAACTGGAAAGCTTGGGCGGCGCAGGAATTGCCCACCACCATCAGCCACCTGAAGCTGGCACCGCAACAAAAGCTGTTTGTGATCGGGCGCAAGAGTTTCGGCAAAGTTGCGGTCAGAAATTATTTGCGCATGACAGAGGAAGAGCTCCGCAACGTGCGCAACAAACCGGACGCCGAACAGGAAAAAATCAACGGCATCATGAAAACCGGCCTGGATGGGAATGTTTTCATCGACCTGCAACAGCAAGTGTGCGGCTCCCCCTCCAGTTGCCAGATATTCACCGACAACCTGCAACTGGTTTCTTTTGACGGCGGACATTTGACCAAGGAGGGTGCCCGTTATATCGGCGACATCCTGTTCCGGCAAACCCCGCTCGGCCAGCTTTAACCGGCAGGGTTGGAACCCTCCGGGAACGCTTCATGCTGTGAGCGCATCAGCGCCACGAAGTCCGCCAACGTCTGCCCTGGCGACTCCTCGAAGGTTTTCTCCAGCGTCTCCAACCGCCGGATGCGGTCGAGGCGGAAGGTGCGGAAGTCGTTGCGTAACTCACACCATGCCGTCAGCGTTCATACGTTTCCCCAGAAAAACAAGCCCAGCGGTTTGACTTCGCGCTGGCTGTCTTCATGGTTGGCGCGCTGGTAGTGCAGGCGCAGGCAGCGATGGTGGGCGATGGCATGGCGGCAGATGTCCAGCGTGGTTTCGATGTCTTCACGNNCGGTAAAGCGTAGGGCGAACAGGCGGCTCTCTTCCAAATGGCGGCGCAATTCTGCGGGAATGACGGCGTGGACTTTATCGAGGACGGATTGTGCGCTGCTGCCCAGTTCACTGCCGCCCCAGGCTTTCAGCATGCGCGCACCCACCAGCAACGCTTCGATTTCGGCGGCGGTGAACATCAGCGGCGGGATGTCGAGCGAATAACGCAGGTGGTAACCCACGCCCGCTTCCCCTTCCACTGGCACACCGGACAGGCTCAAATCCTGGATGTCGCGGTAAATGGTGCGCTCGGAAACCTCCAGCCGTTCAGCCAGTTCACGCGCCGTGACAAACCGCTTGTTCCGCAGGATTTGCACCAGCTGAAACAAACGGTCGGCGCGGCGCATGATTGCGGTTTACTGCATGGAGTGCAGGCCAAACATGTTGCCTTCGGTGTCGAACACCAAGGCAATGTGGCCGTGTTCACCGATCGGGAATTTTTCCTTGAAAATGCGGCCGCCGCTGCCCGGAACACGGGCGGCTTCCACTGCGCAGTCGACACAACTGAAATACACCAGCGTGCTGTTGCCGCCGGAGGGTACGCCCTCCATCTGCACCAGAGCGCCTGCTGCGCCGTAGTGATCCTGCGTCATCGGGAAGACCAGCATTTGCATGCCGCCTGCGTATTCCTGGCCTTCTGAACTGGCGGATGGCGGCAGCTTGTCAAGGGTGGTTTGGAATACGCTTTCGTAAAACGCTTGGGCGCGCGCCATATCCTGCACATAAATTTCGAACCAGCCGACGGGATTGGGTTTCATGGTGTCTCTCCTTGGTGTTGTTGGATAGTTTTTGTAGTGTGCGCCCCGCCTCCTGACAGCATCATGTCAGGAGTGTTGCCGTAAGCGTTGCCGGATTGTCGTTTCTTTAAATATTGCTGGGGAACTGCGTTTTGCTCGCGAACAGGTTTTCCAGCTTGTAAGGTTCCTTCAGGGCTGCAAGCGCTGGTGGCAATTCCAGTTAGTTCTTGATTGGCTGTGTACTGGTGGCCTGATGTCAATATGCCTATACTAAGCATATTGATGCCTGATGCAGATAAATATTGATGAGAACCACTATTCAACTGGATGACCACCTGCACGAATTGGCTGGCAATATGCACTCGCCAATGGGCGTACCTTTGCCTCATTGGTAGAGGAGGCTTTGCGTGAGAAGCTGGCGAAGCGTAACGTCAAAGGTAAAAAGTGTGTGTCAAACTCAAGACGGTGGGGGCAGAGGCATCCAACCTGGTGTGGATCTGGACAACAATGCAGCTTTACTGGATTTGATGGATAGCAACTGATGCTGCTGTGTGATGTCAATGTTCTGGTCTACGCTCACCGTGAAGACTCGCCAAGCCATGCGGCCTATTTGGAATGGTTGGAGAACCTGATCAATTCTGATGAAACCTTTGCTGTTTCCGAGCTGGTGCTCAGCGGNTTTTTGCGGATTGTCACGCACCCCAAAATTTTTAATCCTCCCAGTTCGCTGGATGACGCACTTGCTTTTGTGGGCGTCATTCGCCAGCAACCCAATTGCATTGTGGTTTCCGCAGGTGAACGTCACTGGGATATTTTCCAGAAACTTTGTCAGTCGGCCAATGCCAANGGAAATCTGATACCAGATGCTTATCATGCAGCCTTGGCGATTGAATCCGGTTGTGAGTGGATCACCACTGACCGGGGTTTTAGTCGCTATCCTGGCTTGCGCTGGCGACCGCCTTTCTAGTATTTCCATTGGTCAGGAATCTCTGCTTCGACAAGTTGTGCCAGCAGGGTTAATGATTCCTGCCAGCCCAGATAACAGGTCTCAGGTGGAATAACATCGGGTATGCCTTCCTGCATGATATTGACTTCCGTACCGCAGGCAACCGGCATCAGGGTAATGGTCTAGCGCATTCCGCCGGATAAATTCGGGTCGTCGAATTTATCCGTTTCGCAAGGTGCGTGGATAATGCGCTGGCGGGAATCCTCACGGTCAGTGGTATCGTCAGCGGGGATGATATTGGGTCATTAGTGAACTGTTGCATGCTCTTACCCTCCTTTATTCACAAATCCACCAGTGTGGTGAAACCGCCGTAATTCATGCGGTTGCAGTCAAATGGCAAATCCTTCATATCGCCGCATTGCATGCGCGGGTCTTGGTGCACTTTGGCATTCACTTCGTCGCGGTGTGCGCGGTCTTTGTAGATGATGAAGGCTAACACGACTGTTTCGCCCTCCTGTACCCCGGCGATTTTGGGGAAAGTGCCGTTGGCAAATTCGGAGTTCAGGTCTTCGCCCACGCACTCCTTGTAGGCAAGCGCGCCGTGTTCCATCCAGATTTCCCCGGCTGACTGCGCCATCTTGCGATAGTCATCCAGTCGGTCTATGGGGGCGGGTAATACGAATCCATCGACGTAACTCATGGGATGTTCTCCTTGGTGGGTNNATTCGGTTTTGAGGTAATCGGCCATGCGTTCGAGGGTGGTTTCCCAGCCGATGACAAAGCCCGCTTCAGCCGCTGCCTGCAAGCGCTCGGTAGTAGCAAAGCGGGTGTGCAGTGTGAGCAGGGTTTGGTTGTCTTGTGCTTCGAATGTGATGGTGACGGTGGCATTGGGTGGCAGACCGGCTCCGCAGGCGTGTTCGGCCTCGGGGTTGCCGTCGTATACCAGCCGTTCCGGCGCTACGATTTCGCGGAAAGTGCCCTGGCAGGGGTAAACATTGCCGTCCGNGCTGTGCATGTTCAGGCGCATCACGCCGCCGACCTGTAACTGGATGGCGCAATCGGTGTTGACGAAGCCGTGCGGCCNCCACCAGCGTTGCAGGTGATATGGGTCAGTCCAGGCTTTCCACACCAGTTCGCGCGGCGCATTGAACAGGCGGGTGATGGTGATTTCCTGGGCGGTGGTTTCAGTTGCCATTACGCTGCTCCTTAACCCCGGCAGGCTGCTTCGATTGCCGCGATGTCGATCTTTGTCATCTGCATCATCGCGTCAAACGCACGTTTGGCAATAGCGGGATCGGGGTCAGAAATGGCTTGTGTCAGCACGACAGGGGTGATTTGCCAGGAAATGCCCCACTGATCCTTGCACCAGCCGCAGGCGCTTTCCTGTCCGCCATTGCTCACAATGGCGTTCCAGTAGCGATCTGTCTCTGNCCGGTCTTCAGTGGCAACCTGAAACGAGAATGCTTCGCTGTGTTTGAAGATTGNGCCGCCGTTCAGCCCCAAACATGGAATCCCCAACACAGTAAACTGGACTGTCAGTACGTCACCTTGTTTGCCTGACGGAAAATCGCCGGGAGCGCGGTACACGCCGTCGACGCTTGAGTCGGGAAAGGTTTCGGCATAAAACTGCGCTGCTTCTTCCGCACCGCCATCGAACCAAAGACAAATGGTATTTTNTGCGGGTTTCATACGGTCATACCTCTGCTTCCACATGGCGCTTGAAGTTGTTGAGAATGGCCTGCCAGCCATCGCGTTGTTGCTCAACGGAATGGGTGGTTTCCGCATCAAATGTCACGCTGACGTTGACGCCTTCCGGGCTGTCGGTAAAGGCAACCTGGGCGGTGCGGTCGCCGAAAGCGTATTCGATCAGCTGGTGGGGAACGATTTTGGTGTAGGTTCCGGCAAAGTCGAAACCGAAGCTGCCATCCCTGGCTTCCATGCGGGAGGAAAATTCGCCGCCTTCGCGCAAATCGACGCTGGCGGCGGTGGTGTGCCAGTCGTCGGAGGCGGCGTTCCATTGCATGATGTCCGCTGGGGTGGTGTAGGCGTGCCAGACCTCCGCGATGGGCGCGGTAACGGTGGTTTCTACGTTGATTTTCATGGTGTGTGTCCTTTGGTGGTTATTCGGCGGTCAGGCAATCACAAGCGTTCGAAGGTGGTTTCAGCCGTCATTGTGTGCATCCTTGGCTTGCAGCTCTTGTAAATAATCTTCCAGCCGGTCAAGGCTTTGATCCCAGAATTGGCGGTATTGCTCCAGGAAGTTGCTGGCCTCCTGCAAGGCTTTCGCCTCCAACTTGCAGGGGCGGAATTGCGCCTGTTTGCTGCGTGAAATCAGCCCCGCGCGTTCCAGAACTTTCAGGTGTTTGGTGATGGCGGGGGCGCTGATGTGGAAGGGTTCCGCCAGTTCCGAGGCCGTCGCCTNCCCGCTGCTAAGGCGTGTGAGGATGGCGCGGCGTGTGGGGTCAGCCAGTGCGGAGAAGGTGAGGCTGAGGGTGTCGGGTGGCAATGCTTAAGCCTATAGTTAACCTTTTGGTTAACTATAGGCTGGATAGGCAATTCATTACCAGTCCAGTGGGTATGTAATTCAATTCCTTACGCGAAAAAGGCAAATTCACCCGTGAAGACGGCACATCACTGGAATACCATGTTGGTCAATCTGCGCGATTGGTGCAAAAACGATTTTCTGGAAAACCAGCTTAAGTGAGGCCGAATGGAGATTCAAGTTACCAGAAACGATTCCCTGGAGATGTTGGGCGTCTACAGTGGGCTGCGGAAAGGATTGGAGGCACAGAATCCGCAAATTTCATGAGCAAAGAAACGGGTGGATTACCGGCTGTCCTTTCATTGTGTATTGTTGATATTCACCTGTCCTGCTTTCAGGACAGGGAAAAAGATTTTTACAGATGGATTTTATTGAAGATAAAAAATCAAAATACATAATGCGAATTTTTGGGTGTCACTTGCATGTTCATTGTAAATTCATTGGACACTAACACAATGTTACCAATACTAAATTGGTCGTGAGATGCCTGCTTTATCAGGCTTGATTATTTTAATGTTGATCGCATCTGTTTCTTGCGCTGCATTTAAAAAATTCTTCATTAGTTTAATATCTATCCTATCTTTAAATCCAAGACAAGTTTTAATAAGATTGGATAAACTGAAAAGTGATCATTTCTTTACATTTAAATTAAAAAATAATTGCATAATCAGCTGTGAACTCAATAATTTGTCCATTATGTTTTCCAATTTTAATTGCCAGTTTCATTACATTTATGTAAGTTAATTGCGATAAGCATCCAGGCTAAATATTCGTATAAAAATTCTATTAAATTCAGTTATTTGGTTGAATATATTAAATGCTCAATGACATTGTGCTTTATCTATATTCGGGTTTATTTTCAATTAAGTCGATGGCGTTTTAAATAGTTAAAAAGGTTATATTCAGATTGAATTTTGGATGTTACTATTGGCGCTTCGTGCAAAATAAAGTGCAATTGAATAAATCAAAAATAGAAACAATCTTCATGAGGGGATGTTAATGGTGTTCGTAATGCGTTTTCGGCTAGGGTTGATTGGGGGCGCGTGGCTTCTTCTGTCATCCATTGCTTACGCTGACATTTCAGGTAAAGTTTTTCGTGACTTTAACGCCAACGGTGTCTTTGATACTGGTGCAGGCTTTAATGAAACAGGGCAGGCTGGCGTTACGGTTAAGGCATTTGATGCGGCAGGCACGGAAAAAGCCAGCGCAACTTCAGCAGCGGATGGCGCTTATACCTTGACAGGCTTGAGCGCGGGGGCAGACTACCGCATAGAGTTTTCCTGGGCAGAGCCGTGGTTAAAGGCCAGCACCAGTGGCGGCACCTCAGTCCAGTTTGCCAAAGATGGCGCGACGGATGTTCATTTTGCCTTGAATGCGCCAGAAGATTTCAGTCAGGCCAACCCGCAATTGATCACAACCAATTTTGCAGTCGGGGAACCAACCGATGCCAACGTCACCGGCCAGCCACGCCTGATTGAGTTTGCTTATTTGTCAGGGGCTAATGGCGTTTCCTTTGACATCTCAACGGATCCCACAGCAATTCTGCAACCCGAAGTGACCGACATTGCGGTGTCTTCTGCGCCCAGCAGTGCTGGAACCCTGAATGCCATGCCGCCGAATGCGGCTGGGCATTCGCGCATTGATTCCGTCAAAATGGGCGAAGTCGGCCGTTGTATGGCTTGGCCTATCAGCGCGATGCCAACGTGTTGTTGGCGGGGGCGTTTATGAAACGCTTTGCGGGGTTTCCGGGCGGTGCAAGCAACACCAAATTGGGCACGATCTATGCCATTGACCGCAATGTGAACCCCAATGTGGTGACGCCATTTTTACCGCCAATGCAGGCGTTGACTCACACGATTATGCCAACACCTCATTGGGGGCTCCCTATGGGGACGCGGCGGCGGCAAGCCGTGGGCAAAGCGGGTTGGGCAGACATTGACCTTTCACCTGATGGCAGTGTGCTATACGCCGTCAACCTGTTTGACAAAAAGCTGTATGCGGTTCCGGTGGTGAGGGGCGCGACGGGGATTAGCGCAGGCACCGCCTCAACCATAAGCTTCCCGGCAAGCGCGGCCACAGATGTGTGCGCCAATGGCGACTGGGCTCCGGGTGGTTTGAAGGTTACGCAAGGTGATGTTTTCGTCACCGTGACCTGCACCGCTGAAACCTCGCAGGACGCAACCGACCTGCATTTTTATGTTTACAAATTTGCGCAAGACAATCCAGGCGTGTTCACCAAGGTGGTGAATGGGGCAATTATCCACGCGACATTGATTGGCATCCGTGGGTCAATGACCCATATGGCCATAGCCACAGTTATAACCAGCCGTGGCTAATGGATGTGGAGTTTGATGATTTGGGGCGCATTTACGTCGGGGTGCGCAACCGTTCTGCAGATATGACCCTGCGAATGATGGCGAGTACTTTTTGAGTTTGGCGACACGATTGTGGGGTTCCCAACGCCGATGGCACGTATGACACGACTGCCACGGATGAGTTTGTGGATGACAACACGCCCCAGAGCCATGCCGAAAACGATATGGGGTCGTTGGCGCATTGGCCAGGCAGCGGCACGATCGTTACCCCGGCCATATTGGCAACCTGATAGAAGGGATCCGCACCTACAGCACCACCGCGCCGATAAGCTCCACCGCCAACGGCACCGTGTCCCCGTTGCGTTATTTTGGCATTAACCAAACCCCGCGTATTATTTCAATTGCGGGTGACCTTTTGGCAAGGCGGCAGGCTTGGGCGATTTGGAAGTGCTGTCCCAGCCTGCCCCCACCGAAATTGGCAACCGGGTGTGGTTGGATGCCGATGGTGACGGCATCCAGGATGCGGGGAAACCGGCATCCCCAATGTGCCGGTGCAATTGCTGTCCGGTGCCAGCGTCATTGCAACCGCAACGACGGATAACGACGGCACCTATTCTTTCAGCAATGCCTCCGGCACCGGCACCACCAGCAAAAATACGGGTTGGCGCAATTGCAGCCCAACACGGCTTACACCGTCAAATTCCCAACCACTGTGACGGTAGCGGGCAAAACGTACCATCTGACCACCGCCAATGCGGGTGGCAATGACTTGATTGACTCCAATGCGCCTGCTTCGGGTGATGTCCCAATTGCCGCTGCGGATATTCCCAGCTCCGGTGCGAACAACCACAGTTTTGACGTGGGCTATGCCGAACATACGCCCAAGGTCGACCGGCCATCACCAAAGTGGTGGACAAAACGACGGTAAAAGGGGCGACAGCGTGAAATATACGGTGACGGCCATCAATGGCGGCGACACCGCCACCGGCGTGGAAGTGCAAGACCTGCTGCCTGCGGGGGTGACGTATCAAACGTACAATGCCAGCCAAGGCGTTTACACCAACAGCACAGGCATTTGGGCGGTCGGTTCATTGGATAACGGGGAGAGTGCGACGCTCACCATTGAGGTGAAGGCAAATTAATCCCTTCCCTTGCCCCGGCCTGTTTCTGCCTGAGCCGGGGTATGGCGACCTTACCCGATACCAATTAATGTCCAATTCAGCCAACATTGTTGAATATGAATATAAGGCGGCATAATTCCTCATAATTGGGTTACATAATGAAAATAAGTTCGTTACGCGTGGGCAGGCTTCTGTGGTTGGGTTTGTTCAGCAGTCCGGCGGCGTTTGCAGACATTTCGGGTACGGTATTCCTGGATTACAACTTGAATGGCCAGTTGGACACCACGGCCAAGATGCGCAATTTTGCGGACACGATGGACATCAATGTGGCGGTTGACCGGGGTGTGGCGGGCGCACAAGTCCGGGCTGAATGCGTGACCAGCAGCGGCACCAGCACGTTTGGCCCGCCACCACTGATGCGGGCGGCCAATTCACCTTAAGTACAGGGGAGCCACCGCAGGCGCTGACAATTGCCTGCTGCAGATGGTCGCTTTGCCCGCAGGTTACAGCGTGGGGACGCAAAGTGGGGCGGGCAACGTGCAGACCCAATTCGTCAGCCCCACCGCCGCCGGAGCCAATTTTGCCGTCCAGGAAACCACCAGTTACTGCCAAAACAACCCGGACTTGGCCACCGACCGCTTTGCGTATGGGCAGCAGACCTTGAACCCGCCCTATGCGGGGAACCATGATGCGCCCAACATATTCGCTTTCCCGTATAATAGCGGGACTGTTGGTTTGCCAAACACGTCCCCGCAGGCAGCGCTTCCCCCAGTTTGGATGCCAATGACCCGGCGATCAGCAAGCTGGCGTTGGCGCAGGATGTGGGCAGTGTCTTCGGCCTGGGCTGGCACCCGGCCTCCAAAAGCCTGTTCGCCGCCGCTTACATGAAAGCGTGGACAGGCTTTGGCCTGGCGGCACAGGGGCAATTTACCGCATCAACATGAGTGACCCTGCCCACCCCAGCACCAGCATTTATGCCAACCTGAACCAGATTTTCCCCGCCACCCCGCCGACGGCGGGGATGACCCTTACCTGACCGGCAGCTTCTCCGCCGCCAACCCTGGGTATGCGCACATCTCCGACGGCAGTGATGGCATCACCCCAAAAGGTTTTTATGTGGCTTCGGGTGACGACACCCGCGACAACCAGAATGGGCAAATTGCCACTGCGGTTGGGAAGGTGGGGTTTGGCGACCTGGATGTGTCCAATGATGGCAAATCCCTGTTCACGGTCAATTTGGCGAACCGCAAACTTTATATCCTACCGTTGCGTGATACGCCCCTGACCGCTGCGGATGCAGGGCCATCAGCAGTTATGACATCCCGGTGCCTTCAGGGTGCTATTTGCCCGCCCCTTATTATATGGCGTTTGGTCTGGGCGAATATCAGGGAAGTTTGTATGTGGGCAGCAGTTGTTATACCGGCTATGGCAATGCCGCCCATGGCGTATTCCGGTTTGATTTGGCCACGCGGCAATTTGACCCCAACCAAATCACTGGGCACCGCTCCGATGTGGATGGCTATGGTTCCAACATTCTCGCCATCACCGACATCGTGTTTGACGCCAAGGGCAATATGACCCTGGCCACCCGCACGATTTTGAGAGTAGCCCTAGGTATAATGTGGATACGGGGAAAGATGCTGGATACGGGCTCGTCTACCGGCCTGTTTGCAGGACGCCGCCACCCATACCTGGGTGCGGGAAAACAATGGTTCGTGTGGGGGTCACCACGGCAGGTGCCAATGATGGCCTGGGTTTCCAAGGGAGCACAGGGCGCTACTTCTATCAGGAATCTACCGCTGACGGCAATACAGTCGGAGCCAGTTTTGGCGGCGCGGCGCAGGTGCCGGGCTTTTTGGATGCGGCACACAGTGTCGGATCCTTTCCATGTATATGAATACGGCGTGGCTTGGTTGGATGTTGGCTTGGGGGCGAGCACCGCAACTGCCGGGCAACGCAGCCGTGCCTATGGTTTGTATGGTGGCCGAGGGGGCTAAGTGGTAACACTACTTATGGCGATGATCGGCCTGTTAGCGGTAAGAATGGTGCACTAGGGGATTTGGAAGTGCTGTGCGATGCCCCCAATTGAAATTGGCAACCGCGTCTGGAAGGACACCAACGCCAACGGCGTCCAAGACCCAGGCGAGACGCCAGTTGCCGGGGTGAAGGTGGAGCTGTTCGCCCAGGGCGCAGATGTCAATGCCGCCACCCCATTGGCGACCGCAGTGACGGATGCGGAAGGCTATTACGTCTTCTCCAGCGACCCGCGCGGTTATCCTGCCAATGGCAACAACGCGGTGAACGACACCAGCGGCCACCGGGGGTTCATCAGCACTGACATGCAGGGTGGCCGCGCCAGCAGTGCCAGCCACAAGTATGGTTTGAAAAGCCTGTTGCCCAATACGCAATACCAGGTTGCCATCCGTCAGGTGGCGGGCGCGAGCAAACAGGCTGCCTTGGCCAGCTTGTCCCTCACCGCCCCATCGCAGGGCAGTGACGCCGAACGCAACTCAGACGGCAGCTTGGCGGGCAATAATGCCGTCTCGAGCGTTACGACATTGGATGTGGGCGGGAATTCCCATGCGGTGGACTTTGGTTTCATTGAGCCAAGCACCGACCTGAAGCTGGGCAAGACCGTCGACAAAACCACGGTGCGCCCCGGCGACACGGTGGTTTACACCCTGACCTTGACGAATGAAAGCGATGTGGATGCAGCCAATGTGCAGGTCGCCGACAACCTGCCGTCCAGCCTGACTTTTGTCAAAGCCACGCCCAGTGCTGGAACCTTCAATGCAGGTGTTTGGAGCATCAGTAAGGTCACTGCCAAAACGGCGGAAACCTTACAACTTGAGGCGACTGCTAAGTGATGGGCGTTAACGTCCCATTGTTTTGGTGCAGGGCGCTGGGCAAGCCAGCTTCCCGGAGCCATTGCCCTGCCACAGCAATGGCGGCTTCCAGATTTTGCGCTGCTTGTGTGCTTAAACCTTCACCTAATGCAAAGCTGTAGCCGCGAATCCGCAATACTTGGGCAGGCGGGGCTTCCCGCCCATACACCTGCCAGAAAGTGTGCAGCAAAGCGGCGGGCGTCTGCGCATGGCTGGTGTAACTGCCATCCTGTTGTGCGCTGAGGCCTTCCAGCGCATACGGTGCGGCGCAGCTGACATCCGCATCCACGAACAGGATGCGCCCGCGCCCCAGCAAATCAGTGATGTGCTCCACCTGCAACTGCATGTCGGTGAGGCATTCCACCCCGCCATTNNGCTGGGCGGCGACCGCTTCCGCCGCCAATATGCCCAGCGCATCATCGCCCCGCCCCGGATTGCCGTACCCGAACAGCAGGAGCGGCGCAACTTCAGTCAAGTCCGCCCCCGTAACTGCCATCGCTGTTTTTCGTCATGTGACTGAGCAATTGCCCCTCATGGCCGTACAGCTCCACCTGCAACGGCATCTTGCCGAGGGCATGGGTGGCGCACGACAGGCACGGGTCATACGCCCGCACCGCCACTTCCAGATGGTTGAGCAAGCCTTCGGTGATTTCTTCCTGCCCGTCGAGGTAGTGGTCGGCCACCGAGCGCACCGATTCATTCATGGCCTGGTTGTTGCTGGTGGTGGACACGATCAGGTTGGCCTTTTCGATCAGGCCTTGCTCGTTGATCTGATAGTGGTGGAACAACGTGCCGCGCGGGGCTTCGATGACGCCAATGCCTTGCGGGCGTTTTTCACCCGTCACCAACAAATCCGTGCCGGTAATGTCCGGGTCATTGAGCAGTTCCTGGATTGCTTCGGCGCAATGCAGCATTTCGATCATCCGCGCCCAGTGGAACGCCAGCGTGTCATGCACATACGCGCCGCCCCCAAACGCCCGGAAACGCACCCGGGCGGCTTCCGCCAACGGGGTCGCAATGCTGTCGCACAGGTTGACCCGCGCTAGNNTACTGACCCGGTACCAGCCATTTGCCTTGTCGAGGGCGGTGAAATATGGGAATTTCATGTACGACCAGTTACGCACTTCTTCGCGGATGGCTGAACCGTAGTTGCGGTAATCGAACTGGTCGAAGATGTCGCCACCGTCCGCACGCCGGGCGCGCAGGCCACCGTGATACAGCTCCAGTTCGCCTTGCGCCCCGATCATGCCCAGGTAGTTGGTTTGCATGGTGGCGAAGGCATGGTTTTCCGNGTGTTGCAGGTGGATGGACTCATTCAGCGTCACTGCATCCTGCGACCAGGCGATAATGTCGGCAATATCCACCAGCAGGGCTTGGCGTTCGTCCTCGCCCAAAGCCTTGTTCATGCCGCCGGGAATGGCCGCCGCGCCGTGGATGCGTTTGCCTGCAATGGCGGCGATCACCTGCTGGCCGTATTTGCGCAGTTTCACCCCTTTCAGGCCGATGTCGGGGTAATCTTCCAGCACGCCGACGATATTGCGGTGCGCCAGATTGGAGCCGAAACCGAACAGGAAATCCGGGGACGACAGGTGGAAAAAGTGCAGCGCGTGCGATTGCAACACCTGCCCGAAATGCAGCAGGCGGCGCAGTTTGGTGGCGGTCGGGGTCAGTTCATCCACGCCGACGATCTGGTCAACCGCTTTCGCCGCCGCCAGATGGTGCGAAACCGGGCAGATGCCGCATAAGCGTTGCACGAAATACGGCACCTCGGTATAGGGGCGGCTCTGGATAAATTTCTCAAAGCCGCGAAATTCGACAATGTGCAAGCGTGCTTCCTGAACGTGGTTGTCAGCGTCCAGCAGCAGGGTGATCTTGCCGTGCCCTTCCACCCGTGAAACCGGGTCAATGGCAATGCGGCGCAGGTTGTTGGTTGGTGCTTCCATTTCCGCTCAATCGTAATGCAACATGGCTTTTGGCAGGGCAGGCTCTTTCCCCGCCAACAAGTCGCTCAGTATGGCAAANNAAGCATCGCCCGGTGGCGGGCAACCCGGCAGGTAGTAATCCACCCGCACCACTTCGTGCAAGGGGTGCACCTTGGACAGCAACAGCGGCAATTCAGGGTCGGACGGAATCATCGGGTTATCCACGCCCACGCCGTCCAAATAGGCTTCTTCCAGGCATTCCTGCACGGTGTAATGGTTGCGCATGGCAGGGACGCCGCCGTTGATGGCGCAAGCCCCGACCGCAATCAGGATTTTGCATTGCTGGCGGAATTCACGCAGGACGTGCACGTTTTCGGCATTGCACAGCCCGCCTTCCACCAGCCCAATGTCACAGGGTTGGCAGTGCTTGATGTCGGTGAGGGNGGAGCGGTCAAACTCGACGTGTTCCAGCAAGCCGACCAGCCGTTCATCCATGTCCAGAAATGACATGTGGCAACCGAAACAGCCTGCCAGTGAGGTGGTGGCGATACGGATCTTACTCATCGTGATGCTCCGTTTTTGCAGGCCAACGTGGGCGACATCGGATTCGGCAGCTGAATGCAGGTCAAACCTGCGCCGCCCAATCGGGACTTCGTAGCCATGGTTTTTCGGCAGAATCGCCCCTACCGGGCAGATATGTGCCGCCGCGTCATCCAGCGTCAGTGTGCTGTCACCCAGTTTGCCGCTGGGGGTGTTGACAATGATCTGGGTATTGACGCCACGCCCGCCGACGGCAAAGACGTTTTTGCCATCCAGGTCGCGGCTGGCGCGGACACACAATTCACACAGCACGCAACGGTCACGGTNCAGCAGGATGTCGGGGTGGGAGGCATCCACTTCGCGCCGGGGGTAAAACGGNNGGAAATGCCCATCCAGCATCCCAAAATGGTAGCCGAGGGCTTGCAAGGTGCAGTCGCCGGTTTTGCTGCAAGTGGGGCACAGATGGTTGCCTTCCACGAACAGCATTTGCAGCAGCGTCTTGCGCACTTCCTGCAAAGCGGGGGTATTGTTGTCGACTTTCATGCCAGCGGCGGCGGGCAGGGTGCAGGCGGACGCATTGCGCCCGTCCACTTCCACCGAACACAGTTTGCAGCTGCCATGCGGGGTCAGCCCCGGTTTGTGGCACAGATGCGGAATGTAGATACCGGCAGCGAGTGCGGCGTCCATAATGGTTTGGCCGGGCGTGAAGCTGACTTCCTGCCCGTCAATCAAGAAAGTGTTGCTCATGACAAATGTGCCTCCGCATCGTCGCGGTGGGTTAATTCGCGGGTAGTGGCCAGGGCGGCGTCCAGATTGAAGAACGGCTCGTAATCCTGGTGCAGCAAGCGTTCCTCGCAGACTTCCGGGAATTTCGCCAGCAAATCCAGCAGCGGGTTGGCGGCGGTTTGCCCCAAGCCGCAATGCGAGCGCCGTTTCACCAGCTTGCCCAGCCGCACCATTTCCTCGCGGTCGTAAGGCGTGCCATGCCCGGAGGCGATCTTGTCGAGGTAGGTGCGCAACAAGGGTGTCCCCACCCGGCAAGGGGTGCAGAACCCGCAGCTTTCATGGGCGAAGAAATGGGTGAAATTGCGCACCACCGCCAGCAAATCGCGCCCGGCACCGTAGATCATGATGGAGCCGCCGGTCGCAAGGTCTTCGAACGCCAGCTTGCGCCCGAATTCCTCCCGGTTCACCAGCGTGCCGGAAGGNNCGCCGACTTGCACGGCGTGCGCATCCTGCCCGCCACAGGCTTCCAGCAGGGTTTGCAAGGTGATGCCAAACGGGAATTCATAGATGCCGGGAGCGGTGCAATCGCCACTGACACTGAGGATTTTGGTGCCAGCGGACGGTTCCGTGCCGTGATCGCGGAACCATTGCCCGCCTTGTACTGCAAGGTGGGTGGCGACCAGCAGGGTTTCCACATTGTCCACGACGGTTGGTTGCCCTTGATAGCCATGGGTGACGGGGAAAGGCGGGCGCACCCGGGTGACGCCGCGTTTTTCCTCCAGCGATTCCAGCAGGGCGGATTCTTCGCCGCAGATATACGCGCCAGCCCCCAACACAATGCTGATGTCGAAGTTGAAACCGGGCTGGTTGAGGATGTTTTCACCTAACTGATTGGCNNGGCGCATCTCGGCCAGGGTGGCTTCCAGCTGCGGCACGAGGTAACGGTATTCGCCGCGCAGGTACAGGAAACCTTGCTGCGCCTTGATGACCCAGGCACACAAGGCCATGCCTTCAAACACTTGTTGCGCATAGCGGGTCAGCAGCACGCGGTCTTTGAAGGTGCCGGGTTCGCCTTCGTCAGCATTGCACACCACGTAATGCTCCGGCGCGGTGGCGTCGCGGCACAACTGCCATTTCAGCGCAGTGGGGAAACCGGNCCCGCCGCGCCCGCGCAAACCGGATTGCTTGATTTCAGCCAGAAAGGGCGCTTCGCCCATTTGCAGGGCTGCGTGCAACCCCGCGCCTGTGGGCAAGTTGTCGTTCAGCAGCAAGCCTGCCTGACGGATATGGTCTTGCACCGCAAACCAGTCCGCAGGCCAGGAAGCTAGTGGCGTGCCAGCATTGATTGCTTGCGCCAGGGTGGGTAACTGGGCAGCGGTCAGGCCAACTAATGGGATGCCATTCACTAACGCAGACGCGCCATGGTCACACATGCCTACGCATGAAGTCTGGTCAATGCTGACCATGCCGTCCGCACGGGTAATGCCCGGTTTGACGTCCAACAAGTTGCACAGCTGTTCCATGAGTGACAAATCACCGCAGCTGGTGCAATTGCTGAAGAGCATATTGAATTGCCCACGCGGGGCGCGGTGGAAAAAGCTGTAGAAATCAATGACCTCCTCCACCTTGCTGATGGGGAAGCCCAGCTCGGCGGCTAATGGGGCGATTAGCTCAGGAGGAATGTGTTGGTGACAGTTCTGCAATTCATGCAGGCGATGAAGCAAGTGGTCAGCAATCTGCTGCCTTGCGGGTGAGGGTAACGGTTCTACTTGCATAATACTTTCGCAACCATGTTGTTTTATTTAGCCTCAGTATAGCATTTTTGTTGCGTCTGCCCACTTCACATTATCTTTCAGAACCTATGGCATTCCCGAAGGGGTCGGCCAGAAGTGGGTAGGTTCCGCATTGTGGCTTGGGTGTGCGCGCGAGTTTCCGGTTTGGTTTAACCCAACTGCAATTGTTATTCGGGGACTGGCGTGCCAACATTCCCCGTGCTGCAATGTGAGGCAATTTTGCAGTAATGGCCAACAATTCAACTTTTATATTGGGGATCGATCATGGGGATGACTTACTGGCTCAATGTGCGTGATGGCGACGTGATTGAAAGCGAGGAACGGGACCTTTCCTATACCTGCAAGGCGACGGACACGCTGGACAGGCTGTGCGTTGAGCTCGGCGTGTTGGCGGTCAGCGAATTTGTCGACGGCACTGAAATGGGCTTGGAGTACGAGGACGAGCCGGATTTCTCCGATGCTGATGAAACACTGTACACGGAAGGCAAGCGCCCCTATCCGCTGGACGAGATGCGCTGGTGCGACGCCAAAACGGGTCTGGAAACATTCCGCAGTTTGCAAACCCATCTGGATGAAAACCCCAGCAGCTTCGAACTGGACGCGGACGACCTTGAAATGCTGGCGGAAGAGCTTGACGAAATCCTCGAGCAACTGGAGCAGGCCGAGATGCAGGGGCAAACCTTCCATCTGGAATTGCTGGCGTAACCTCCGCCAATCAGGCGAGAAAATTCCGCCGGAAAGCTTCTGGCCGACGCTGGCGGTGTTATACTGGCGTCATTCCCATTCCAGCGATGCAGGAGGTATTGTCAATGATTGTTTCCCATCCTTCCCAGGCCGCACAAAAGCCAGTTTAAAGGCTTGCCAGACATTCCTGCTGGAATTCGCACCCGCCTTTGACCGTTTGTCCCGGCCTGCGCCGGGATTCCGCCGAATCCCAATGGCTTGCGCCTGAATCCGGACGCAAGCGTTTCCGTATTGCTTATTGGGAATCACCATCATGCCTATCACTTCTCTCCACGCCCTGGGATGGGGACACTTNTTTCAAGCGCAACTGACCCTGGAAACGTTTGAGTCGACCTTGCCTTTCCGGGTGGCGTCGGTGCAGCGCAACCTGCTCGAATGCCTTGGCTTTGACGCGCAAGGCCAGCTACAGCGCCTTGCACTGGCCACCTATCCATGGCGGCATGTTTCNCCCGAACAGCATCCAACCGTCGGCGACTGGTTGCTGCTGGACAGGAACCTGGAGCCGCTGCAATTGCTGGAGCGGAAAACGCTCATCCAACGCCGCAGCGCAGGCCGCGAATCCGGCTTGCAACTGATTGCCGCCAATATCGACACCTTGCTGGTGGTGAGTTCCTGCAATGAGGAATTCAACCTTAACCGCATCGAACGCTACCTGNNGCTGGCCGCCGAAGCGGGCATCGGCGCTGTTGTCGCGCTGACCAANAAGGATTTGTGCGGGGATGTCTCGCCCTACGTGGACGCATTGCTCCACAACCATCCTTACCTGCCGGTTGAGACGGTCAATGCGACCGATGCGCAAGAGGTTGCGCGGCTGGCAATGTGGTGCGCCAGCGGNCAGACCATCGCCTTGCTGGGTTCATCCGGGGTTGGCAAGTCCACCCTCACCAACAGCCTGACGGGTGGGCATGGGCAGGAAACCGCCCCCATCCGCGCCAAGGACAGCAAGCGCCACACCACCACCTCCAGAAGCTTGCATCCGCTGCCGGGCGGCGGCGTCCTGCTGGACACGCCGGGGATGCGGGAATTGCAGATGGTCGATTGTGAAGCGGGCGTCCGNGCGGTTTTCGCCGATGTCGCGCAACTGGCGGCGCAATGCCGGTTCCAGGATTGCCAGCATGTGACCGAACCCGGCTGCGCCGTCCGGCAGGCGCTGGAAAGCGGCGGGCTGGAGCAGCGGCGGCTCGACAATTACCGCAAACTGCTGGCGGAACAAGCGCGCAACAGCGGTTCAGTCGCGGAGAAACGCCAGCAGGAACGGGCGCAGGGGCGTTTCTACAAGCAAGCCAAGGAAAGCCACCGCCGCTTCAAACCCCAGGAATAAGCGCCGGTTGGGCGGTTGCGCCTAGGGCGCAGGCATTGGCCGGAAATGGTGCGTCCCATCCCGGTGCAACTGCCCGATCAGGCCGAACTCCCAGTCGAGGTAGGCCTGCATGGTTTCCGGCGAGGCGTCGACGCCTTCGTAAGGGCGTTTGTAGCGCCGGATGGGCGTGACCGTCTGGCGCGCCCGGACATATTCCGGCGGATAACCGGCGGCGGAAAAATCCGTAGCCGTCAATCCATCCACCACATACGTTTCCCATGCCATCTGTGCCAGCCAGGAAGCGGTCATATTGGCACGCGCACCGTCATCATCCGCCAGCACGATGCGCGCGCCGCGCACCGGGGCGTACATTTCAGTTTCCTGCACCAGTTGCCCGCCGGGAACAGGCAGGAACCCCGGCAGGTGGCCGCGCTCGTATTCGGCGAAACTGCGCACGTCGAAAAAGTAGGTGGTGCGCGTTTGCTGCGCCGCCCAGACGGACAAATCTTCCTTTCCGGCGCGCCCAACACCCGCACGGTCAGCCACGGCGCGCGCCCGCTGGGCGGCAAGCTTGGCGGATTGCGCGGACGTTACGCCGAAACTGCGCGATTGGCCGTGCTCCAGTTGCTGTTGCGCCAGCAACCAGCCAATCGCGCCATTGCGCAAGGCAGCGACAGGGTTCGGTAACCCCGCGTTGATGAGCGATTGCGCACCAATCAGGCTGCGGGTGCGGCCTGCGCAATTGACAATGATCCGGGTGGACGGCTTCGGTGCCAGATCCGGCGCGCGCAGCACCACTTCCGCACCAGGCACGCTGACGCCGGTGGGGATGCTCATGGTCTGGTACTCGTCGAAACGGCGCACATCCACAACCACCATGTCGGTTCCCGCATCGATCATGGCCTTGACTTCCTGCGCGGAAAACGACGGCGTGCGGCATGCGGCTTCCATCAGTTCGCCGAACGCCTTGCTGGGCGCGTTGACATCGATGAAGACTTCGCCACCTGCCGCCTTCCACGCCGCCAGCCCGCCCGCGAAGACGGCGACATCCGTGTAGCCCAGTGCTAGCAGGCGTTCGGCGGCCTGTTCCGCCAGCCCTTCGCCGTTGTCGAAGGTGATGATGGGCGCATCGCGGCGCGGCAGTTTTGCCCAGGCGTCCAGTTCGAGGCGGACTAGCGGGAAGTTGGCCGCAAACAGCGGGTGGCCTTCCGCATGGGGCGCTTCTTCGCGCACATCGAGGAGGGCGATTTCCTCACGAGCCAATAACTTTGCGCGGACGTAAGCGTAATCCCGCAGGGCGGGGCTGGCAGTTTGCATGGCGGTTCCCGGCTCCTGTTTAGTGCGCACCGTTTGAATATCCGGAGATAAATTCTTTGGCCGAGCGCCTTCGTGCGGAAACACATGCCGGTTCACCTTGCCGATGTTGGCCCATAGGCGTGAATGCTGATGGAAACCTGATTGTCCAGCGCATTCCTGACCTGATGCACATCGCCGATCGCAGGGGAAACGAATTCGACTGCGCCGGGTTCAAGCCGGACTTCCCCATCCAATGGCCGGGGACGCCATTGGCGGCGATTTCATAATTTTGCGCGACTTCCGCCCCGCGCAGCATGCCGATCACGCCCCACACGGTGTGGTCGTGGATGGGCGTCTGCTGCCCCGGCACAGACGAAACTGACCACCGAAAAGCGGTCTTGCGGGTCGGCGTACAACAGGTATTGCTGGTAATACTGCGGATGCGGCTCGGCATAAGCGGGGTCTAGCCAGCTATCTTCCGCGATCAGGGCGCGCATGGCGTCGCCGGTTTTGAGGTGTACGACATTTCCATTGTGTTCGCTGTCCAGCAGTGCGGTCACGCTGTCCACAAACTGCTGTAACTGGGCAGGCAGGGGATTGTGTTGCATCTTGGGGCTCCTCCTTTGCTACTATCCCTCCACTATATCGGAAATCCGCGTTAGAGGAAGTCATGAGTAAATATCCAGTGCAAAAACCGGGGTTTTCCACCCGCGCCATTCACCACGCCTGGGATGCGTATGCCGGGGCTGGCGACCTGAACCCGCCGATACACGTCAGTTCGACCTACACGTTCCCGACCGTGGAAGACGGCGGCAAGCGGTTCGCGGGCGAGCAGCAAGGCTTCGTCTATTCGCGTGTCGGCAACCCCACCACGGCNCTGCTGGAACAGCGCCTCGCCAATCTGGAAGGTGGGGAGGCCGCACTGGTGACCGCCTCCGGCATGGGTGCGACCGCTGCATTGCTGTGGACTTTGCTGCAGCCGGGCGATGAAATCATTGCCGACAAAACGCTCTATGGCTGCACGTACTCATTTTTCAATCATGGGCTGGCGAAATTCGGCGTTGAGGTCAGGCACATTGACATGACCGACCCCGCCAATCTGGCGGCGGCCATCAGCGCCAAAACCCGTCTGGTGTTTTTCGAATCGCCCGCCAACCCCAATATGCGGCTGGTGGACATTGCCGCCATTGCGGCGATCGCCCACCAGCACGAACGCTGTCAGGTGGTGACTGACAACACGTATTGCACCCCCTTCCTGCAACGTCCGTTGGAGCTGGGGGCGGATTTCGTGGTGCATTCCGCCACCAAATACCTCGGTGGGCATGGCGACCTGATCGCCGGAGCCATCGTCGGNCCACAGGAAACGCTGCTCCGNGTGCGTGCCACCGGCATCAAGGACATGACCGGCGCAGTGATGTCGTCGCTGGATGCCTTCCTGGTGCTGCGCGGCCTGAAAACCCTTGCCCTGCGGATGGAGCAACATTGCCGGAACGCACAGGCGCTGGCGGAATTCCTGGCCAGCCATCCCAAAGTCGAAGCTTGCCATTACCCCGGCCTGCCGGAGTTTCCGCAGTACGCGCTGGCGCAACGCCAGATGGCGAAACCGGGCGGCATGATCGGCTTTGAACTCAAGGGCGGCTTCGCCGCCGGTTGCCGCTTCATGAACGCCTTGAACCTGATCACCCGCGCCGTCAGCCTTGGCGATACGGAAAGCCTGGCGCAGCATCCCGCCAGCATGACGCATTCCACCTATACGCTGGAGGAACGGGCGGAACATGACATCAGCGAAGGGCTGGTGCGGCTGTCGGCGGGGCTGGAGGACACCGCCGACCTGTTGCAGGACGTGGAGCAGGCGCTGGCGGCGGTGTGATCAGCCGGGTGCGGTCAGCAGCATTGCCGGACGGGTGCGGAACCCGTCATACCACGCCAGCAGTTGGGGGCAACCGGATTCGCGCAACAGCTGTGGCAGGCGGAAATCCAGATAGCCGACGGCGGCGGCCAGCGCCAGTTGCGCCAGGGTGAGGCCGTCGCCGAGCGTCTCCAGGCGGGTTTCAATGTATTGCAGGGTGCGGGTGATTTCCGCTTCCCAGCGCGCCATCGCTGCCGGGGAACGTTCCTGCGCCGGGCGGCTGCGCTGCTCCATCACCAGGTTGTAGGCGGCGTCGGTCATGCCGTCGGCAAGCGCTTCCCAGCGCAATACGGCCAGTTCCGGCAAGGGCTCCTGCGGAATCAGGTGGGGTTCGGCCAGTCTGTCGAGATAGCGGCAGATCACCGGGCTGTCGAACACCGTTTCGCCATTGTCCAGCAGCAGGGCAGGCACTTTGCCGAGCGGGTTGGCCGCCAGCAATTCCGGCGTGGGCTTGCTGACATCCGTCAGCACGGTTTCAATGGCGGCGTCCAGACCCTTTTCAATCGCCAGCATCCGCACTTTGCGGGCGTAAGGGGAGGTGGGGGTAAAACAATTTCATGGCGGTCTTTTTGCTGATGCTCGGAATCGGCCTTATAGTGTAACAGCAAGCTGTTTTTGTGAGAGGTTTTATGGCGGCTCCCTCCTGTCGTCGCGGCGGCTGACACGCTGTGCGTTGAAGGCTGGGTTCAGCATGGGATTTTGCCGCCTGTCGCAGGATTCGCGCTAAGATAGCGTTATCAACATTTGGATGGTGCGCTTGCACAAGGAATTATCGATGGCACGCAAGAATCTGTTCGCCTGCATGACCGCCGCTGCCCTGCTGACGGCAGGCTGCGCCAGCCTTCCGCCCGAGGAGCGGCTCAACCGTGAAATGGCGGGCGTCAATGGCAAACCGCCCCAATTTGTCAACGGCTACCGTGACGGTTGCCAAAGTGGGTTGTCAGCGGCTGGCGACCGGTCGTTTGCTTACGCCAAGGACTTAAGCAAGGCCAATACGCCCGACTACAAACTGGGCTGGGAAGACGGCTTCCGGGTATGCCAGTCACGCGAGGCGCAACGCAATAATGACCGCAACAGTTATGATGGTTACGCTTACCCGTGGCTGCCGCGCACCGGCGTCAGCATCGGGGTGACGCTTTAAGTGCCAGCACATCCCGCGTTATTGTTGGGCTTATTGCAGTGTAATAGCATAGGCTTTGGGCGTTGCCTCATCCCGCCCCTGCGCCATCACCGTCACCTTATCCCCTGGCTTGTACGCCGCCAACGCCAGTTTCAGGTCGGCAATGCCGTGGATAACAACCTCATTTACTTTGGTCAGTTTGTCCCCCTTGTGTAAGCCTGCTTTCCCCGCCGCACTGTTGGTTTCGACGCCGATAATTTCTAGGGCATTGCCCTTTTCATCCAGCATGACGCCCAGCATGCCGGTGGGCGGCAGCTCCACCGCCTGACCCAGCAGCAAATGATCCGCCAGACCGGGTTGCGGTTGCGCCTCCCGTCCTTCAACGCTGGCGACCGTCGCCACGGTGACGCCCGGAACCTGCCGCGCCAAATCCTGCGGCACGCCTGCGCCGTGACTGATGTGCCCGGTTCCCGCGAACACCACCATTGGGTGCTGCGGATGCGCTTGCAGGTAATGGGCGATATTTTGCGCCATGGTTTCGTCCCAGATGCGCTGCACCAGCAAAAAGTGCCCGAACTGTCTGTTATCCTGGGGATGTGCGGCGAACGCCTTTTCCAGCCGGGCGCGGTAGGCGGCTTCCGGCGGGTGGATGACCGGCGGCAGTTGCGCCCGTTCCGCTGGGGTAAGCGCTTCCAGCCCACCTTGGGAAACCTTGCGGGTCAGTTCGACCGGCGCGTTCAGGGCTATAACCGGCAGATGTTTGGCTTTGGCGAAGGCCATGATCGGGCGCAATAGCCGGTAGTCATACCNCCAGCGCCCGTAATATTCGCTGCGGTTGAGCATTTCGCTTTCGCTGATGTTGCCCGTCAGATAGTCATTCAGCACGCTTTGGAACGGTTGTTGGAACCATTCCACGCCGATCGCCAGGTTGGGGTTGTGTTGCTGCAAGGCCTGCAATATGGCCAGTTGGTTGAGGTGATGGCCGTAACGGTCATGTGTCTCGCCGACGAACACCACCCGGTTGGCGGCCAGCTTTGCCATCAATGCGGGAAATCCTGCGGCGGNGTTCTGATTGACAGCCGTGGGCGGATGCTCCCCAATATAGCGCAACGAATCCGCCAGACCGGCGTCTTCCGGCAAGTCAGCGGCGCTGCTTGCCCACGATGGGCAGGCGGCCGGGCAAGACACCGTCATGACCATGACGCCCAACCAATGGAAAACCCCTTTATGCGCTTGTTGAACCATCTTGTTATCCTGCTGGTAGTATTTTTGCCGATCCGCCTGTTGGCCGCAGATCCGCCGGTGTTGGATCATGTCCTGCGGGTGACGCCGGATGTCCGCAGCGGCGGCCTGCAAGTGGAGGACAGCTTGCGCGTACCGGCGGCGTTGCGGGCAAACGGGCGTTTCGAGTTTGAGCTGGGCGCANNATTCACGCTGGATGCCCCGGCAGCGCAACCCGTTTCCTCAGGCCGTTATAGTATTCCATTTCCGGAGGGCGCACAGGAAATCACCCTCAAATACCATGGCGGGCTGGTTTCCACCGAGGATTGCGCGTGGTTGACCGAGGCTTGCGCCCTGCTCAGTGAGCGCGGGATGTATCTGGATGGCGGCAGCCGCTGGTATGCGCAATCCGGCGACGCCCTGCACACGTTTGCATTGCAGGCCAGTTTGCCGACCGGCTGGGTCAGCCTCAGCCAGGGGGCGCAGGACGGCGGCGGCTGGCGCGAAACCCATCCGCAAGACGAGATTTACCTGCTGGCGGGCAAATTCCACGTTTACCAGCAGCCCGGCAAGCACGCCACGGCGATGGTGTATTTGCAGCAGGACGATCCGGAACTGGCCAAACGCTACCTGCAAACCGCCCAACAGTATCTGGATGAATATTCCACGTTGCTGGGCGATTACCCCTACGCCAAATTCGCCACCGTGGAAAGTTTCTGGGAAACCGGCTGGGGCATGCCTTCCTTCACCCTGCTGGGGTCGAAGGTGTTGCGTCTGCCGTTCATCCTGCATTCCTCGTTCCCGCATGAAATCCTGCACAACTGGTGGGGCAACGGCGTGTATGTGGACGCCAGCGGCGGCAACTGGTCGGAAGGTTTGACCGCCTACNNGGCCGACCAGCGCATCAAGGAGCGGATGGGTGAGGGCGCGGAATACCGCCGCTCCAGCTTGCAGCAATACGCCGCCTTTGTTGGTGAACATGATGATTTCCCCCTCAGCCGGTTTCGCAGCCGCCACGATGCGGCCACCCAGGCTATTGGTTATGGCAAAGCCATGATGCTGTTCCACATGTTGCACCAGCAGTTGGGGGATGAGAAATTNTTTGCCGGATTGCGGGACTTTTACCGGGATTACCACTTCCGCCGCGCCACCTTTGGCAACCTGCTGGATAGCCTGAAGGTGGATGCGGCTTTCCGCCAGCGTTGGGTGGACGGCGTGGGGGCACCTAGCCTCGCCATCCAGTCACAGGCGCTCACACAGGAGGGTTCCGGTTATCGCCTGCAACTGACGTTGAAGCAGCAACAGGCGGGCGCTGCATTTCCGCTGGCGGTTCCCGTCCGTATCCGCTTCGCTGACGCAGGCCAGTTGGAGCAGCATGAAACCCTGCACATGCAACAGGCCAGCCAAAGCTTCGAACTGATGTTGCCCGCCAAACCCGCGCAGGCTGCGGTTGACCCGGACTTTGACCTGTTCCGCCTGCCAGACCCCGCCGAACTGCCCGCTGCCATCAATACGCTGTACGGCACGGCGGAAAAGACCTATGTGCTTGCGCGCCAAACCGACGAAGCCATGCAGGTTGCCTGGGAAAGCTGGCTGGATACGCTCAAGGCCGCTGACAAAACNCTGCGGGTGCAATACGACGACGCGCCATTGCCCGACACCGGCGCGGTCATCCTGCTGGGTGGCGACAACGCGGCGTTGCAAGGTTTGCTGGATCGCGCGCAGGAGCCGTTCCGCCTGACCGACGCCGCCTACACCCTCAACAGCGTCAACTACACCTGTGGCCTGCATACGCTGGCATTGGCCTTGCGCGCCGGTCGGCAAAATATCGTCCTGCTGGACGCCTCCTCTTCTGAGGGGTTGGACAAGATGCTGGCAAAGCTGCCGCATTACGGCAAGTACAGCTATCTGGTGTTCAATAGCGCGACCGGTGAGAATGTGGCGAAAGGTCAATGGGAAGTGACAGATTCGCCGTTGACGGTGAATTTTAGGTAATTTCCGCTTGCCCTTTGCTTAAATGGTGTTTCTGCTCCTTCTATCCGGGAAACAACCAGTTATTCCAGTCATCGTCGCTAGGCTTGCGGATGTCGATTGTGGGATGATGATTTAATAAATTTATATTATGATTCGTTAATCAAATCATGAATGCCTTGGTTTGATGTTGACCTCTCGTTTTTTCGACTCTCTTTGTAGATGGACTTGGCCGGGTTTTACCCGGCTTTCTTTTGCTGCCCCCTCACATTAAGCTGACAGGTATACAGGGACACTGGCGGAGTCCCGCCCTATTGTGTTGGAATGCTTGCCAGCACATGCACCCAGCCATCCACAGGAGAAGGAATACCATGTCACAGCTCAAACTTTACAGNTGCCCCCTTTCCGGTAATGCGTATAAGGTGCGCCTGTTGCTGGCCATGCTGGGGCTGGATTATGAACTGATCAATGTGGATCTACGGGCGGGTGAAGCCCAGACTGAGGCTTTCCTGCGCCTCAATCCGCGCGGCCAGGTTCCCGTGCTGGTGGATGGTGGCACCGTGATCTGGGATTCGCTGGCGATTCTGGTCTACCTCGCCCGTCGGTATGGCGATGGTGAATGGCTACCGGCGGATATTCTTGGGGAAACGCAGGTCATGCAATGGCTGGCGGTATCCGAAAACGAGTTGTTGTACGGGCTGGCGCGGGCGCGGGCAGTTGTGCTGCTGAAACGCCCGTTCAATCTGGAACAGTGCCAGACGGAAGGTAAGGCAGGGCTGGCGGTGATGGAGGCGCACTTGGCTGGAAACGCATGGCTGGCGGCAGGCAAACCGACGCTTGCCGATATTGCCTGTTACCCTTACGTGATGCTCGCGCCGGTGGGTGAGATCAGCCTTGAGCCGTATCCGCATGTACGGAAATGGCTGGCTCGGGTAGAAGCGCTGCCCGGCTGGGTGGCGATGGAGGCATGATACAGGCGCTCATGATTAAAAATCACTTTCCACTTTGAGCGCATTGATCATGATGTCTGCGGCAACCTGTTTGGCTGCCTGATTCAGTGCGTCGAAGATTTCCATATCGCTGGCTCCCAGATTCCGCAGGGTGGTCACATCCGCCTCACCGACCTGGTTGGAATTCCTGACGGCGCGGATAGCGTACAGCAACAAGGCTTTTTCTTTGTCATTCAGAGGGGCGGTTTCAGGGTTGCTTTCCAGCGCCAATACAGTGTCCATATCCAGACCCATTTGCAGCAACAGGCCGCGATTGACGTTGATGCAATATTGGCAGCCAACATGGGTGGAAACGCATTGCCGGATCATGGTGAACAGCATGGGGGATAAACTTGGGTGGTGCATGGCATAACCCACTGATTCTGCGGTGTGACGCAAAGCCATCGGATTGACGCTCAACATTTTCATGGCATTCGGCACCAGACCAATCGCCTGGGTCAGGATTTGATAAACGGCGGCGACTTCACCTTGTGCCTGTTCCGGCTCAACAATTTGCAGAAGGCTCATATTGGTTCCTTTAGTGAGAGTTAATTGGTGGTTATAACAGTAGCACTGGCCTGCTGACAGCATTATGTCAGCAGAGTGGCAAGATGCATTTCAATCATACGTACGGAGAGAACATGCTGGCCATCAGGAATACACGCATTAGCGATGCGCCAGCCGTCACACAATGCATTGCTGCGGTTGCCAGCGAAAGGTGTTATTTGCTGAGTACGAAAGGTTTTTCGCTGGAGCGGACGCAGGAATTTATCCAGTTTGTGCGTAACACGGGTGGTGTTCATTTGGTCATCCTGGATGGTGTCGATATCGTTGGTTGGTGCGATGTGGCACCCGGAACCTTCGAAGGGATGACTCACGCCGGACAGTTGGGAATNGGGCTTTTACCGCAATACCGAGGGCAGGGCTGGGGCAGAAAGTTGCTGACACACGCACTGGAGGCTGCGTTCCGACAAAACTTTGAGCGGGTAGAGCTGACGGTTTTTGCATCGAATACGGTCGCTGCAAAGCTTTACCGGAGTCTTGGTTTTCAGGAGGAAGGGCGCAAGCGGAAGGCGAGAAAGCTGGATGGTAAGTACGATGATATTCTCGTTTATGCTCTGTTGCGGGAGGAGTGGGGCGCTTGTTGAACCAGCCAACAGAAGGAAAGTACAGCAGTTATTGCTGGCCTAACTTGTCTGTATAAAGGGAAGTATTGAATTGAAACCTGTTTACCTGCAAGGCAAGCAGGCAGTTCTGCTCGATATGAACAGCACGTTCATGTTCGGGGAAGACCGCTTTGACAGTACGCAGGATTATTCCCTGGTTTACCGGCAACTGGGTGGCAATCTGCCTGCCGCACAGGTCAACCGGCTGATCCGCGATGTCATGGATTATCTGACGCCGCGTTATCCCGCTGCCGAATACCAGGAGGCTTTTCCATCCATCCCTGCGGCATTGAAAGCTATGAGCAATACGCCGTTATCCGATGCGGAAATGTCCACTTTGGCGATGACTTTTGCCATGCACGAACGCGGGCATATACCGCCAGCTTATGTCCAGGCTTTGCATCAACTGGCTACCCATTTTCGTTTGGGGCTGGTCATTGATATTTGGGCAGCGAAAGATTTATGGGAACAATATTTCCGTGAAACAGGCATTCATCATTTGTTCGAAGCCGTTTCCTTTTCATCTGATCACGGTTGCGTGAAGCCCTCGCCATATGGGTTCCGGCAGATTCTGCAAGCCATGCGCCTGCAACCAGAGGATGCCCTGTTTATCGGTGATTCGGTGCGCAGGGATTTGGGCGGTGCGCAAGCGGCAGGGCTGGATTGTGTACTGGTGGGCGGTGCAGAATCAGCACAGGCAATTGCAGCCTACCCGGATCTATTATCGCTGTGCTGTGACTGGTTTGGCTAATGGATGCAGCCAGCAACAATGGATTGCCGTCATAAATGAAAATCGGAAAAATACCGTTTTATCTATAGAATATTTGAGGAAATATGAAACCCCAACTGACCTTGCTGGCGGAATACAATACCTGGATCAACCAGCAGTTGTATGCTGTTGCGTCCCAGCTATCAGCAGAAGCCTTGCAGGAAAACCGGCAGGCGTTNTTTGGCTCCATTTCCGGCACTTTCAATCATATTCTGGTGGCTGATTTGATCTGGTTGCGCCGGTTTGCCGCACATCCGCACGGTTTTCCGGCNCTGAATGCCTTGCAGGATTTTCCGCACCCCTCCCGTCTGAATGACATCCTTTACCCGGACTTTTCGCAATTATGGGAAAAGCGCACAGCGCTGGATAAGGTGATCGAGTCCTGGATTGACGCGTTGCAGGAGGATGATTTGGCGCTGGCTTTGGCGTATCACAATACCAANGGGGTGGCAGCCCGCAAAAACTTTCTCAGCCTGTTGTTGCACTTTTTCACGCATCAGGTGCATCACCGGGGGCAGGTTACGACGCTGCTGTCACAGGCTGGGCTGGATTTTGGTGAAACCGATCTATTGCTGGGCATTCCAAATGTTGGGCAGGTTGATTAGACAGCCGCCAAACGCGATGAATGGGGTTTTTGATTTCGGTCAGCTATAGGGGATTGCCCTACTTCAGCCAGGACTGATAAACCGGGTTCGTGTCCTTCATATCCAGATACAACCAAACCATCCTGTCAGTAAACCATGCCTTGGTCACCATTATCCACAGCACGCCGGTCACCAATGCCCATACGTGCAAACTGTATATGCCGTAGATCCACAGCGGAACCCCTAAAACCGATAGTGCCTGCAACACCCTACAGGCACGCAGGTGGTGTTGCGGGATATTTTCATGTTTCCTGTTCAGGTAAATGCGTTCACCGAATGTACACATGGATGCCCAGTTGTGGGTTGAGGTTGGCGCAGGGGCAATACGGGNGTTTAACCAAATCCAGAAAAGGGAAACAGCGATTGGCACGATGGCAAGGCTGCCCCAATATTCCCTCGACCAGAACGCCAGTGAAAGCAGCGGCAAGGCAGTAAAGCGGGAATAGACGCTCCAGGGGTTGGAATGCCGCTGCCATACAGCCTCGTCCATCGACATCGACTGCTCAAGAAACTTTAACCAATCCATAATGCCACCTTTGGATAGCCACTATCCGGCCATGTTAGGTTGTGCCCCCACGTTTCGCCAGACTTTTGGTTGTTCTTACGCCTGTTGGAAATCGATCTGCACGATGCGTTGCCGCAGCAATTCCCTGACTTTCTCAACACTGATGCTTTCCCGATTCGAAATCATATATGCTGAACAAATCCGGAAATCCCGGTGAATGTCATTGAACAGGAAGGTAATAAGCACTAATGAAAGGCTCATGTTTTTGCGGCAGTATCGCCTTTGAAATCTCTGGGGAAATCCCCGATTTGTACCAATGCCATTGTTCGGAATGCCGTAANAACAACGGGGCAGCCGCCAATGCTGCCCTGATTCTGGCAAAAGAGAATTTCCGCTGGCTCCAGGGTGAAGAACTTATCAGGACATTCCTGAAAGATTCCGGTTTTCGNGGTAAATTTTGTGGAAACTGCGGCAGTCCCGTGCCTAATGCAATGAGCAGGTTCCCTCAGTTTGTATGGGTTCCCGCTGGTTTGATGGATGATGAATTGCCGGTCAAGGTTGCCAATCACGTCTTTGTCGCTTCCAAAGCTGCTTGGGATGAAATTGGCGGGACGGCCACCCAGCATCAGGACATTCCGGACGATTTGTCGGTCTTGTTGAGAAGATAGTTTGAGGAATCGCCGTGTACCTACCGCCACACTTTGCACAACAGGACACTGACGAGATTCACCGTTTCATTACGGCAAACCCGTTTGCAACACTGGTGACGGTCGCAAATGGCGAGCCATTCGCCAGCCATATCCCCTTATTGCTGGAAGCGGGTGAACCGCTCAGGCTGGTCGGACATCTGGCGAAAGCCAATCCGCAATGGCAGCACTTCGCGACAGGCTCCCGCGTCATGGCGATTTTTCATGGCGCACACGCTTATGTCTCACCAACCTGGTATGAAAAGCCAGGTGTGCCGACCTGGAACTACACTGCGGTGCATATTTACGGGCGCGTCAATTTGATTCATGACCCTGAAACCTTGCGCGCACAGATCAACCGGATGAGTCGGCATTTTGAAGGCGAAGGGGAAAAAGCGTGGATTCCCGCCTACTCAGACAAAGTGCTGGATATGATCGTCGGGTTTGTCATGGAGGTGGATGAAGTGCAAGCAAAATACAAACTCAGCCAGAACCGTAGCCCGCAAGACCAGCAAAATGTCATCCGTGTCTTGCAGGAAAGTTCAGCAGAAAGTGGGCGGAATGTGGCCAGCCTGATGCAGCGTGCCTTGCCAGAAAACGCAGGGTGACGTGTCGCCGTCACAAAGGAAATCAATATGTATGTCGTTATCTTCCGCGCCCAAATCCGTGAGCTGGACGGGCAATACAGCACAACTGCTGCACGGATGCGCGAACTGGCGCTGACGGAGTTTGGCTGCCTTGCATTTCATACCGTCAGCGAAGGGCAGGAGGAAATTGCATTGTCCTACTGGCCGGATGAAGCCAGCATTCAGGCATGGAAGAATCACCCCGAGCATCTGCTGGCGCAGCAGTTGGGGCGCGACCGCTGGTATGCATCCTACCGTGTGGAAGTGGCACAAATAACCCGTCAATACGCAGCAAAAATCTCATGAAAATTGTACTGATGCGCCACAGCAGACCAGACTTCGATTTTTCCCGCTGGATCAGGGCTGGCGAGTTTGCCTGTATTGCCCGAATATGGCACTGCCGCAATTGTCGGTACGCCGCCAGCTAGACAGCTGGCACACAACCATAATGGCTGTGTAACATCAGGCAATTAGTCATATCAGGCATACTTAAACCATGAAAGGTATTCTGCTGCGCCCAGCCCTTATCGCTATCCCTGCATCGTTGGTGTGGTCAATTGGCATGCCGCTGGTTTGGGGGCATGGCTACCCTGCTTTTGGAACGATGCTAAATTTACAAGCAACGTTAATTTTTGCTGTTATTGTGTTTTCGTTGATGGTCTTGGTTGAACACTTTTTAGACATCGCAATTGATAGCCAGAAAAACCGGGTGTTGCCCGGCTTTTTCGCTTTAACTTTGCTTATACGCTCATCATTCACGCGGCAACTTGCAACGCCATGCGGTTAAGCGCGGTGATCACCGCCATCAACGACGCACTCACCGTATCGTGATCCCGCGCCGCAGCGCCCACCCGATTACCATCGATATTGAGCAGTACGTAGGCGACTGCTTCGGCATTCGTACCGCTGCCGACCGCGTGCTCGCTGTAATCAACCACTGCCACCTGCTGCCCGCTATACTGCTGCCAGGCATCGATGAAGGCCGACATCGCGCCTTCGCCCTCGCCGTGGATGAGCTGTTCCACCTTGCCCTGCGCTATCCGTGCCTCGATCACGTCATTGCCGCCACTGCGTTTCAACTGATACCCATTGAGGCGCGGGCTGTCGTGGCGGGCGATGAAATGCTCGCAGAACAATTGGTAAATCGTTGCAGCATTGATTTCGCCGCCGCGTGTTTCACTGGCACGCTGCACGATCTGCGCCAGTTCCACCTGCATCCAGCGCGGCAAGCTCAAACCGTAGTCGCGTTCCAATACAAACGCCACGCCGCCTTTCCCCGACTGGCTGTTGACCCGCACCACGGCCTGGAAATCGCGCCCAAGATCATGCGGATCAATCGGCAAATAGGCAACCTGCCACGGCTCATCCGGCTGCTGTTTCTGCAAGCTCTTGCGGATCGCGTCCTGATGGCTGCCGGAAAACGCGGTGTAAACCATCTCGCCAACCCACGGATGCCGTGGATGCACCGGCAAACCCGTACAGCGCATGTAGGTCTGGATGATCTCGTCCGGGTTGGCAAAGTCCAGTTGCGGGTCAATCCCTTGGCTGTACAAATTCATCGCCATGGTGAGGATGTCGAGATTGCCGGTACGTTCGCCATTGCCCATCAAGGTGCCTTCCACCCGATCGGCTCCGGCCAGCAAGGCCAATTCAGCGGCGGCAACCGCACAGCCCCGGTCATTGTGGGTATGCACCGACAAAATGATGCTGTCGCGGCGGCTGATGTGGGTGGAAAAATATTCCACCTGATCGGCAAACACGTTGGGCGAGGCGACTTCCACCGTGCTCGGCAAATTGATGATGCAGGGGTGTTCCGGTGTCGGCTGCCAGACATCAAGCACGGCTTCACACACTTCCACGGCATAGTCGGTTTCGGTGCTGGTGAAGCTTTCCGGCGAATACTGGAATACCCAATCGGTTGCTGGGTAGCGGTCGGCTTCCCGCGCTACCCATTCAGCACCCCGGCGGGCAATCGCGGTAATCCCGGCCTTGTCCATGCCGAACACGCGCTCACGCTGCACCACGGAGGTGGAATTGTAGACGTGCACCACGGCACGATGCACACCCTGGAGCGCCTCGAATGTGCGCACGATCAAATCTTCCCGCGCCTGTACCAATACTTGGACGGTGACATCCTCGGGAATCTGCCGCGCCTCGATCAACCAGCGCACGAAATCGTAATCCGGCTGGCTGGCGGAAGGGAAACCGACTTCGATTTCCTTGAAACCCATCTTGACCAACAAGGCNNACATGTCGCGTTTCTGCGCAACATTCATCGGCTCCAGCAGCGCACGGTTGCCGTCACGCAAATCGACGCTGGNCCAGATGGGGGCTTGTTCAATACTGCGGTTCGGCCACTGACGGTTGGCCATGAAGGGCGCGACCGTGGGGCGATACTTGCGATGGTCAAAGGCTTTCATTGTTTGTGCTCCTGTTGTATCTGATTTCCGCTAGGTGGTTATGGGATCGAATGAGGAAATGGTAATGCAGGAGGCGTGAAAGATTGTTGCGATTATTGTGCATAATCGGCTTTGTTTGGCAATATTATTGCTTATTAATTAAGTATTTTGATATTTTTGCTTCATGCCATGGAAGACGCCTCCAATGCGGTCAGGAAGGCTTGCAGCTTCGTCTCGTCTTCATCACAGGCTTCATACAGGGCGCGCAGGACATATTGGCGGCCTTACCGACTTCGGTTTTGCCAATGCCGCCGCTGCCGGTGACATGGCCGCAAACTGCCGCGCTGCTGGCGCTGGAATTCAGGAAGTGCAGGACATCCGCCACTTCGCTGGCACGGCCAATGACTTCGCCTTCACGGGGTTGCAACCGGGTGTCGTCAGCGCCCTCCAGTGCAAAAAGGAGGCGCTAGGCTTGCCGATCAAATGCTAAACTTTGAAATATCCAAAGTCAGACTTTAAATTTGCAAACATGTTTACCGAACGCCACCTGACACCCAAGCTCCTGTCCGCCCTCAACAGCAGCCCGGTCGTATTCATCAGTGGGGCGCGTCAGGCAGGCAAAAGCACTTTGGCGCAAACCCTGGCGGCAAAGGATTTCCCGGCGGATTACGTCACCTTCGACAGCCCCACCGCGATGGCGGCAGCGGTCAGCAACCCGGATTTTTCTGCGCCGCGAAGGCTACTGATTATTGATGAAGTGCAATTGGTGCCGGGGATTTTCCGCGCCCTGAAAAAACGGATTGACGATTTGCGCCTCGCAGATAGCGCCAGCAGCTACGGGCGTTACTTGCTGACAGGTTCGGCCAACATCATGGCATTGCCCAAACTGGCGGATGCGTTGGTTGGGCGTATGGCTTTGCTGCGTCTCTACCCCTTGTCCGCATTGGAAGTGCATGGACGTGAAGGCGTGTTTCTCGCCAACCTGTTCAACAACCAATTCACTGCCCACACGCTGGCCTCGGATGTGGAGGCGACCCTCGCCACCATCCACGATGCGACCTTCCCGGAACTGCCGGGCAAGGACGCCGCCCAACGCGAGTTATGGTTTGACAGTTACATCACCACCTTGCTGCAACGTGATGTGCGCCAGATTGCGGAGGTGGAAAAAATCACCTTGCTGCCCAGCCTGTTGCGCCTGATGGCCTCGCGTGCCGGGCAACTGGTGAATGACAGTGAAATTGCCCGCAGCATCGGCCTGAACGCTGTCACGGGCAAACGTTATCGCACCTTGCTGGAATTCATGTACCTCACCACGGACATTCCACCGTGGTTCCGCAATATTGAAAAGCGGCTGGTCAAAGCCCCCAAGGCTTATCTGCTGGACAGCAATTTGTTGTGCCACACCCTGGGCTATCGTTTGCAAGAGCTGCCGTTGCAAAACCCCTCCCTGTTCGGGCATGTGCTGGAAAACTTTGTCGCCAGCGAACTCATCAAGCAATTGTCCTTCAGCGATACCCGCACCAGCCTGTTCCATTTCCGCACCAGTGACGGCAAGGAAGTCGATTTCGTGCTGGAGCGCCCCAACGGGCAATTGGCGGGTGTCGAGGTCAAAGCGGCGGGGCAGGTGCAGGGCAGCGATTTCAAGGGCTTGCGGGAATTGCAACAACAGGCGGGTGATGATTTCCGCTGTGGTGTGGTGTTGTATCAGGGAAGCGAAATTGTCCCTTTCAGTGAAAAGTTGTGGGCGATGCCGCTGGCGATGCTTTGGCATTGAACAGACCCGCCGCTGGAATGTTTTGAGATGATCTGCTTTGGCAGGAGAACCCGATGGAACTTGACCGCTACGACCGCCGCATTTTGCAGGAACTGCAACAGGATGGGCGCCTCAGCAACCAGGATCTGGCTGAACGCATCGGCCTGTCGCCGTCGCCTTGCCTGCGCCGGGTGCGGGCGCTGGAGGAAGCGGGTTTCATCAACAGCTACCGGGCGTTGCTGGATGCNAAAAAGCTGGGGTTGGCGTTGATGGCGCTGATCCATATTTCCATNGAATGGCACACGCCGGAACGTTTCGCCCGTTTCGAAGCAGCGGTGGCGGAACTGCCGCAAGTGATGGAATGCCTGCTGATCACCGGCCAGGAGGCTGATTACCAGTTGAAAGTGCTGGTGCGGGATATGGATGCGTTTCAAGCATTGCTGCTGGAAAAAATTACCCGGATTGAAGGCGTGAGCGGGGTGCATTCCAGCTTTGTGCTGCGCCGGGTGGTGGAAAAGACGGCGTTGCCGGTGTGAGGGCGTTCGCCTGCGCATCCAAAGTCAGGATATCCGCGTAACAATGGCGTGTCCGCCAATGGTTTTTCCTATATGGAGTGTGGATCATGACGCTTGCGCTATCCGTTTTGCTGGCGGCTATGCTGGGCTTTGCGGCGCACCGGGCAGGGATTTGCGGGGTGCGCGCGGTCGCGGAAATCCTTTCAACCAGCCGTTCCCTGATGCTGCAAAGCTTTGTCAAAGCCGGTGTGTGGGCGTTGGGGATTGCTGTGCCGCTGGCATGGCTGGCGCTGGTTCCATCGCATGCGCCGCATGTGTACGCCGTATCCCTGTCGGCGCTGGCGGGCGGGGTGGTCTTTGGCATGGGGGCGGCGATCAATGACGGGTGCGCTTTTTCCACCCTGACGCGGCTGGTCAGCGGGGAGCTCAAGCTGTTGTCCACCCTGCTGGGGTTTGTGGCCGGGTTCGGGCTGCATGGGATGTTGCTGCCGCAATGGCGCAGCCCACCCGCCGCGCCCTTGTTGACCCTCTATCAATTTAAAGACGCCTATCTGTTATTGCTGCTGCCCGTTTGGTTGTGGATGGCGTATGAGCTGTGGCGTTTGTGGGCAACCCGCCCCACTGGCCTGGGTTGGCGGCGGCGCTTGCTGGCAAGCCAGTATCGCCTTTCAACGGCTGCTTTCTTGTTTGGGGTCAGCAATGCGCTGCTGATTTCCATCTGGGGCGGGTGGGCGTATACCGGCACTTTGAAGCAACTGGTGGAACATCCGGCAGTGGATGGCGTTGCGCTGGTGCGGCTGTTGCTGTTCGCCGCTTTGTTGGGCGGCATGCTGTTTTCTGCGCTGCAACGGCGCGGCGTGGCATGGCGGCTGGGCAGTCCCCGGCAATGGCTGTTGCATCTGGCGGCGGGAACCTGCATGGGAATAGGCATCGCCATGACACCGGGTGGCAATGGCGGTTTGCTGTTGGAAGGCATACCGATGTTGTCGCCGCATGCACTGCCTGCCTATCTGGCGATGATGGTGGGGATGGCGGCCGTCCTATTGCTGAAAAAGCACTTTTCCAGACAGGTCTTGGTGGTGGATTGCCGGGGTGATTTAGTGCAAGTGGCCTGCCCGCTAACGGTGCCATGCCACTGCCTATGGCCATCCGCACAAGCGTTCCCGGCAGGAAAAGCAGGTGGTTGGCAGGCTGCCTGGGGCGAATCACAGTGCAGGTGTTTCCCCACGGGGGCAAAATGGTTTAGAATCAGCGCCCAACCAAAATTCAAGGAGTTACCTACCATGCAAAATTTTCAACCATTACCTGTCTCTTTCCCTGCCAAACCGGAACTGAACCGGACGGCGCTTGCGGTTACCGGATCGACACCACTGGCCGCGTCGTGGTCGAGATTGAATCCATTGCCAACACCCGCAATGGCGGTGGTGTCAGTGGCACGTTGTCTGTCGAATTGTGGGCGCTCAAACAGCCTTACCAGGGCGATTATTTTGAGGGTGTTGCTGTGGCAGGCACGCAAATCGGCGAGCTGTATGACCAACACAGCCTGAACCAGTGCCGTTACGAGCTGAATTTCCAGGAGCCGCCTGCGGGCAGTTGGCGTTTGAGCCTGATGCTGCGGGAATGGGACGGCACCAGTTACGTGACCCGGGATTTCGTGAATTTTGACCATCCTTATGTGATGCAGTGGACGCCAGTTGTGTTGCAGGGTGGCCGCAATCCCGAACTGGCCAACCAGCCAGAGCCGGAAGCGGCGGCGATGCCAAACCTTGATGGCGCAACGGAAATCCAGGAGCCAGCCACCCCTGTTGCCGTGGCCGACACCAAGAAAACCAGCAGCGGCAAAGCGGCGCAAGCCAAAGCGGAACCCGCCGCTGTTAACCTCAACACTGCCAGCCTCAAGCAGGTCGCCGCGCTGAAAGGCGTTTCCCAAAAAGTGGCGGAAGCCATTGTGGCGGCTCGTCCGTTCAGCTCCCTGGACGCCTTGCTCAAGGTCAAGGGCGTCGGCCAGAAGCTGTTGGAAAAACTGCGCGACAGCACCACCCTTTAAACAATCAACTGGCCGGTTGATGGCGTGGAACCGGGGCAGGCACTGCTGCTTGTCCCGCCCAGCCGCCTTATTGGTTTCAACGCAAGGAAACAAGCATGTCCGCCATTTTTCACTGGCAGTTTGACCCGATCCTGGTATCCATCGGCGGTATCAGCGTGCATTGGTATGGCGTTTTGTTCGCCACGGCCTTCATGTCGGGTTACTGGATTGTGCAGCGGATTTGCCGAGACGAAGGCCAGACCCAGTTGGATCTGGACAACCTGCTGTTCTACATCATGGGTGGCACGATCCTGGGGGCGCGGCTGGCGCATTGCCTGATTTACGACCCGGAATTTTACCTGACGCATCCGTTGAACATCCTGAAAATCTGGGAAGGCGGGCTGGCCAGCCACGGCGGGGCGGTCGGCCTGCTGCTGGGGTTGTGGCTGTATGCGCGNGCGTTACCCCTGCCATCCCTGCTGTGGCTGACTGACCGGATCGCCATTCCCTCCGCCTTGGGCGGCATGCTGGTGCGCTGCGCCAACTTCCTCAATTCGGAAATCGTCGGCAACCCCACCAATGGCTCTTGGGGCGTGGTGTTCGAGGCGGTGGACGAGCTGCCGCGCCATCCAGTGCAGTTGTATGAGGCGGCGGCCTACCTGCTGATTTTCCTCAGCCTGCTGGCGGTGTACCGGCGTTATGGGAAAAATACCCCGCATGGCCTGTTGACGGGGATTTTCTTCGCCAGCGTGTTTGCCGCCCGGTTTGTACTGGAGTATTTCAAGACACCGCAGGCGGCCTATGAAGAGGGCTTCAGCATCAGCGTGGGGCAGTGGTTAAGCGTGCCGTTTTGTGTGGCGGGGCTGGGGTTGATCGCCTATGCGCTGCGTTCGCCCCGGCAGGCGCTGGGGAAATAGGCGGGTCAGCAATCCCGGCTGTGCCAGTTGGCGTGCAAGCAGGTGCCACCGAAACAGACCGCCGTTTATTCATCAGTGATGGCTGGATGGCAATGGAACAGTCTTGATACGTTTGAATTTCTTGCCGGTAAATTCATAAAAGTGTGAGCCGTATACGCCTTCTTCATTGATCATTCCGCCGATGACCAGCAAGCGGCTGTTTTTGCGGTATTGCAGCATGTCATCGCTTCCTTCCCAGCAACAGATGGAGCCGGGCAGCCAGACGACATTGCCCGTTTTCTTGCTGACAACCGCCCCCATAACGCAGGATGTTCCGCATCCCCATGTCGTCACGGTGTATTCGCCTGCGAAATCAACCGGGTTTTGTGTGCTTTCACGCAGCCTTGTGCGGAACATCCGTTTATTTTTGGTGTTGAGGCTAACCGGAGCGGCTTTTCCGGCATAAACGGAAGCAACGGAATACTGTGAATATTTGGGAACCGTATCCGCTGACACCCCCGGCGACAATAGCAGCAAAGTGAGATATAACATGAACCAAACCGATTTTTTCATGCTGGCCTCCTCGAGTAAAATTTTCTACTATTGGAATTTTGTGAATATTTAAGGAATTAAATATAAGCTGAGTATGCATTGTTTATCAGTTTCTGGCAATCAGCTTTAGGGAGCGAAGACGGGGGCGGATTCAGCGCTGTGTAACTTATATCAGAATAAATTTTTATAAATACATAAAATTGCTGTGTGCAGCATGTTTGGCCATATTGACGTGACGAGGCAATATGTTCTAAATTTAAACAAATTATCCATGAATAGATTAGATTTAGTTGCTTGGTAGATCATCATAATGAAATATTTAATTTTATCTTTAAGCGTCTTGCTCGCATCATGCGGCGTCACCACAGGTTATGTTGGCAATGTATCGGATAAAAGCAAATTGTCTACAGTCGATGCTCCGAAATTTATGAAGACTGGTTTTCCAGCCAAATATGAACAATATTTGCTGTTGAAATCTGGCGATGTTGAAGTCGGCAGTTTTGTACGTGGTTATCCAGATAAAATTGATGTGATCGGCGGGGAAAATCACATTACATTCGAGTACCAGAATAATTTGAATCAGACTTTGGTGGGGGCGGTTTTATCCACGGGAGCGATAGGGGGCGCACTTAATGAAGCCACTCGGGACAAACATATTTTCTCCATTGATGTTGATTTAAAACCTGGTCATGATTATTCAATCATGTTTTACCCTAATCTGGTTAGTGGGAAAAATGTTGTGCCGCAACCATGGGTTATCGATAAAAATACTCGCGAGATTGTTTATGGTGTTGTGCCGCAAGGCGTTAAAGATCCGTTATCTTTCGATAACTATTCAGATATAAAGGAAGGCGTCAAGCTGGCGGAATAACAGGGTGCCTTTGAAAGGCAACCCTGGTGGCCAGTAAAAGAGTCGCGTATTTCGGGCGGTTAGGGGTTAGCGGCAGTCATTAGCCGGATAAACAGCCATCCCCACATCAGCACCAGCAAGGCGTAACTGGACAGGAACGTCCACATCCGCCAGCGCAGTTTGTTGGAGCGGAGATGGATGCCGGTATGCGCGCTTCTCGCGCCGACATACGCCCACGCCAGTGCCACCAGCGCCCAGTCCGCCAGTTGTGTCACGTAACTGAGTGTCACCACCACATAAAACAGCAGGGGCATTTCAAACAGGTTGTCATAATGCTGGGTGGCCTGCACCACGTAATCGGGCAGCTTCGCGCCGTGGTTCAGGCGGAAATAAGTGGGTGTCAGGCCTTCTCGCACCGCCCTGATCCGGCAACGCAGCAGCCAGGCGGCGGCAATGAATGTCAGCAAAGCCATGGCGAAGGCGGGGTATAGTATGAGTGTCTGGCGCATGATCCTCTCCTTGGGTTTTGGATGTTGATTGTGCGGCAAAACCGATTTGCAACATATGCTTAAGAAAGAATTACTGGCTGCCCACCGCAATTATTAGATGGAAAAGGCATGAAGCTGAATCTATTGGTGCTGCGCTGTCGTGACATCAACGCCAGCAGAATATTTTACGGACAATTGGGCATGCAGTTTGTGCAGGAGCAGCACGGCTCCGGCTCGGTGCATTACGCGGCGGTGTTCAATGGCATGGTGTTCTAGCTGTATCCGCTGAATGCGTCGGAGGTTGCCGACAATATCCGCCTGGGTTTTCAAACGGATACGGTCGCTGCAAGAACGCTGGCGACCGATCCGGATGGCCGCACTGTGGAGTGTGGCCTGCTGCCCTTTAGCGCGAGGCTTCAATCCGCTTTCCGGAAAGTCAGGTTGATGCGGTCATGCCCGGCCAGCGGATGCCACGNCCGGCGGATGGTCAACACGCCATGAAAACGCAGCCGCGCGGCACCTCCCCACACCACCACGTCGCCATGCGCCAGCGGTATTTTCACCGGCGGGTTGGAACGTTTCAGCCCGCCAAACTGGAAAACGGCGGGTACGCCCAGCGACACCGACACGATCGGCGCGCTGAAATCGCGTTCATCCTTGTCCTGATGCAGCCCCATTTTCGAGCCGGGCGTATAGCGGTTGATCAGGCAGGCGTCCGGCGCAAACCCGGGGAAACCTGCTTGCAGCGCCGCAGCCTGCGCCAGTTCGCGGAAACATTCCGGCATTGGCGGCCATGGCTGCCCGGTTTGCGGATCGACCGGGGAATAGCGGTAGCCATTGCGGTCGCTGACCCAGCCGACGGCACCGCAATTGCTGAGGGCGACCGACATGGTATGGCCGCCGGGCGTCTGCATCCGGCGGAAGGGGACTGCCGNGGTGACTTGCTGCACCGCTTCCCAGAGGCTTGCAGCTTGCGCCGCCGCATACTGGCGCAACACCACCGCGCCGGGGCAGAGGGCTTCGGNCCAGGTTTCACCATTGTCGGCGATGCTGAAAAGGTCAGTGCTCATGGCTTCAGTTTAACGGGTTGGCGGACGCAGGCCATACGTTTTCAATAAACGCATGATTTCATATTCTATTTGCCAGTTGGGCGGCGGCGGCTTATCTTCACTCCCTGATAACTACAGACCCAGCTAGGATAGCCACGATTTCATGGATACCAGCAAACTTTACCAGGCGCTCATTGCCAGCATCGGCGAGGATGTAAGCCGCGACGGTCTGCAAAAGACGCCAGAAAGGGCGGCCAAGGCGTTTGAATTCCTGACCCAAGGGTACCAGCAGTCACTGGAAGCTATTGTCAACGACGCCATTTTTGCTTCCGACAATGATGAAATGGTGATCGTCAAGGATATTGAGCTGTATTCGTTGTGCGAGCATCACCTGTTGCCGTTTGTCGGCAAGGCGCACGTCGCCTACCTGCCGCAGGGCAAGGTGCTCGGTTTGTCGAAGATTGCGCGCATTACCGACATGTATGCCCGCCGCCTGCAAATCCAGGAAAACCTGACCAAGCAGATTGCTGAGGCCATCCAGCAGGTGACAGGGGCTGCGGGCGTGGGCGTGGTGATTGAGGCGCAGCATTTCTGCATGATGATGCGCGGCGTCCAGAAACAGCATTCGTGGACGGTCTCCTCCATGATGTTGGGCGAGTTCCGCGACAATCCACGCACCCGGCAAGAATTCCTGCACCTGATCCGACCCACCTGACACGAGGCAGCGAGCATGGGAACCTGTTTCCAACAACGCCAGTTTCCCTGCGGGGAGCTTTACATTGCAGCCGATGAGCATGCGGTGCGGGCAGTCGCCTTCACCAGCAATTGGGCGCGCATCAACGCGGCCTCGGTGCGGAGGCGGCGGACGGCAACCCCTGATCGACCGGCCGCCGCCCAGTTGCAGGAATACTTTGCCGGGCAGCGCCGTGTGTTTGATTTGCCGCTGCAAATGGATGGCACCCTCTTCCAACGCCGTGCGTGGCAAGCTTTGCAGGATATTCCTTACGGCGAAACCCGCAGCTATGCCGAACAGGCCGCCTTGCTCGGCCAGCCACAGGCGGTGCGGGCGGTCGGCCACGCCAATGGCCTGAATCCGCTAAGTATTGTGGTTCCCTGCCATCGGGTGATCGCCAAGTCCGGCAAGCTGGCCGGGTATGCGGGTGGCTTGGCGTGCAAGCAATTTCTGTTGGCGTTGGAATCTGGCGAAAAGGCCTGCCATGAGGCACTACCGCAGGGCGGAGGGTTATGGCAGTCTTGCTGAAAAGGCCTTAAATTTTGGTGAATATAAATTATTCATATCCACACCATGCAAACTATAGCGACAAGAAATATGCAAAATATTGATATTCAAACCTTATGTATTTACGCAAGGCAGTTCGCAGGGCTGGATGATGACAAAATTGCAGTTTTGCATCACATTCACCCTGATGTCTGTTCACATTTACAAGAAGTGACGGATATNTTTTATGGGCGCTTGCAAGGCATTCCCAAAACCGCCGATTTTGTGGCAGGCCAAGTTGAAAATCTGAAGAAAACCCACCTCACTTGGCTCAACGAGTTGTTTACCAGCGATTTTGGCGTGGAATACACCCGGAAGCTGTACCATGTTGGCGACCTTCACGTCAAAGTCAGGCTTCCGGTCGAATTCATGGCAGGGGCAATGGCCATTATACAGTCGGAGATGGTTCGTATCTTTGGCGAACTGTACGCTGAGGATACGGTGAAGCTGGTCGCGGCCACCCAAGCGCTGAACGCCGCCGCCGGTTTTTCCCTGCTGGTGATGCAGGAGTCTTACCAGTCTTCCTCGCTGGCGGCGGAGCTGGAAAACTTTCTCAAGATCACCGGCATGAGCCGGACGCTGTTCGATAATCTGGCCAATGCGTACCGCAAAAGCCTTGAAACCGCTTCGGTCGGCTTGTAGGCGGAGGGTGTTTCGTCTGCTACATGCTGCTTACAAACCACGTTCTGCATACGGTTCATCCCGATCAGGCGTGCTGTCGCTGCCCAGACTGAATGTTTCAACTTTAAATGGTCTGTGCGTTGGGACATTCTGCGTGGGCAAACGTGGGGTAAAAGGTAGGCCACGCTGCAATTCGATTTGTTTCAGGAACATGGTGATGGCCTGGGCTGTGGTCATGCCGAGTTGTGCTAGCACCTGTTCGGCATTGGCTTTCAGTTCGGGATCTACGCGAGTGGTGATGATGGCGCTTCTGCTCATGATCTTGCTTCCAAAACATGTGTGAATGTATTTGTTACAACAACATGCTGCTTAATACGAGCTTGACTAGTCACTTTTCAATTCAGGTTTGCCAAGCTCTTTGAGCTTTTCATTTAAGGCTTGCCTGCGTTGTGAAAGTTTAGCTGGCTGTACGAATGCAAAATCAAATAATGATTCAAGTACTTCAAGAAGCCACTCAGCTTCACCGGCTTCAACTTCAACAATTTCTCCAGAACTCTCATGCTTCATTGGGTGAGCGGCAAAGTTGCCAATCTGGCGAACTGCATCGATGGCGTTATTCAAATAGCTCGGCGCACCTGCTGATTTAATAAACTCATCTATTTCATTAGATAAATTATTTTNTCGTATGCCTAATTTTTGATGGAGCAATTTTTGGAGCAATCTTCTGGATAAGGCAGCACTAGCCTTGTTACTGAATTTTAATCCTATGAATGCTTCGAGGAAATCATCTCGAAATTCTTTTGGAATATCAGGGGCAAGTGTTTTTGTGGTGCTTCNTGATGGTGGGTAAATAATGTCAACTTCAGTTACCTCATGCATGTAGAATTCATTTGACCAGTGGGTTACACCATATTCTCGAATAATAATGAACTCTTGGCAGGACGGGCAACGTTGTACTGAGAACCTGTAACCCATGTTAGTGAAGTTGTCATTGCGATAGGTAATAAGTTGATCAGGTTGCGGGTGAAATTCTTNTTTACAAGATGGACAGAGCATAACATCCTCAAAGTGCTTGATAATCTTTGTTAGTTCAATTCTAAGCCTAAGTTGTTGGATAGTTTTTACATGTTCTCACTGTAATTGGTCAAAGGTGAGCAAATAGCTCACCCCTTCACGCACAACACTTGCTTCAGCGTATGCACAATCTCCACCAGATCATTCTGCGCTGCCATCACCGCTTCGATCGGCTTGTAGGCTGACGGCGTTTCATCAATCACATCACTATCTTTGCGGCATTCCACGCCTTCGACGGCCTTGATGTGCTCATCCATCGAAACGCGGCGTTTGGCTTCGGTGCGTGACATCACGCGGCCTGCGCCGTGGCTGCAACTGCAAAAGCTTTCCGCGTTGCCCAGGCCGCGCACAATGTAGGATTTCGCCCCCATGCTGCCGGGGATGATGCCCATTTCGCCTGCCTTCGCGCTCACCGCGCCTTTGCGGGTTACCCACACGTCTTTGCTGTAGTGGTGTTCTGGCTNGATGTAGTTGTGGTGGCAGTTGACCGCTTCCACATCGGCGGAAAAGGTTTTCGGCAACACTTCACGGATCGCTTGCAGGGTGCGCGCCATCATCACTTCGCGGTTGGCCTGCGCAAAATCCTGCGCCCAGGCGACAGCTTCGACGTAATCGCGGAAATGCTCGCTGCCTTCTGGGAAGTAGGCCAAATCCTTATCCGGCAGATGGATAAACCAGCGTTCCATCTCCTTTTTCGCCTGCGCGATGAAGTGCGAACCGATCTTGTTGCCGATCCCGCGCGAACCGCTATGCAGCATCACCCACACGGCCTGATCTTCGTCCAGGCACACTTCAATGAAATGGTTGCCAGTCCCCAGTGTCCCCAACTGATTCAGATTATTACTGTTTTTCAGGAACGGATGCTTTTCGCACAAGCGTTGGAAGCCCTCGCTCAGGCGCAGCCATTTTCNCAGCACATCAGCGGGTGGTTCGCCCCAACTACCCTTATCACGTCCGCCAAAGGTAATCCCGTGCGGCACGGTCTTTTCAATCGCGCTACGCATCAGTTCCAGTGAATCCGGCAGGTCGGATGCGGTCAGTGTGGTTTTCGCCGCCATCATGCCGCAGCCGAGGTCAACCCCGACCGCCGCCGGAATCACCGCGCCAATGGTGGGGATCACGCTGCCAATGGTCGCGCCTTTACCCAGATGCACATCGGGCATGATCGCCACCCATTTGTGGATGAAGGGCATCTGCGCCATGTTCAGCACTTGGCGTTTGGCGTTGTCGTCGAATGTGACGCCGCGTGTCCAGGCTTTGACCGGGGCGTGGCCTTCTTCGTATAAAACTTCGTAGTTGCCGGTAATGGTCATGGCGTATTCCTCGTTGCATTGCCGTTGTGGATAGGAATCCTAGAGCAACGCTTGTGCCAATACAGGTTGATCTTGATTAGTGTATTGAAATATAAAAGATAAATGTTTTTTGGCAGGGTTGTGGCGTTTCTGCCTTTGGCCTTATGCTATTTATCTGGATATGCCTGTAATTTTTTGATAGGCTATAAAATCATGCACTTCCCCAGCTGTGCTACACTGTGGGCATGATTGACTCTTGATGAGGCGTTGCCATGAAAACCAAATTGCCATTCCTGCTGTTATTGGCACCCTGCGCCGCGCTGGCTGATCTTGCTTCGCTNCCTGCCGTCCGATCTGGGGCTGGGGCCAACATCAGCCAGTCCCCGTTTGTGGATGGCGACACCAGAACCAACGCTGATGTGCTGTCGCGCGACCAGGATGGGTTTGATCTTGCCGGAGCCACACTGGCTGTCAGCAAAACCGACGCCCGGCAGTTTTATGTCGGTGCAGGTGTTGACGATTGGGATTACAAACGTGGCGACAGCCCGCAACTGCGCGACATGCACGCTCTTGACCGCGCCATCAACCTGCGGTTGGGTGGGGCTTGGAAGTTGCCTTCCGGGGTGGTGAACGCCGAAGTCGGCAAGGATGTGGCGGCGCACAAAGGCGCGCAGGCGCACTTGCGTTATACCCTGAATTCCATCGCGCCTGCCCAAGGCAGTTTGTCGGCNCGCCCCTATCTGGAAGGGCAGTGGCTGTCGTCTGACATGACGGATTACTACGTCGGCGTGGATGCGGATGAGGCCAAGGCTGGCCGCCCGGCCTATCAGGCGGGCGATGCGTTGGCGTTGAAAGCCGGAATCCGGTTGGAGCAACCGTTGGGTGCCCGATGGACACTGGTGGGTGATGTGAACGCCACCGGCTATGGCTCCGAAATCACCGACAGCCCGATTGTGGAGAACAGCACGGTCTGGGGTGGGCAGGTTGGCCTGACGTACAAGTGGCGCTAGATGGATGGGGTCATTTTTATCGGCGCGCAAGCCAGTGGGAAGTCGGGCTTTTTCCTCCAGCACTTTTATAAGACACACCTGCGCCTGAATCTGGATATGCTCAAAACCCGGCAGCGGGAAAGGCTGTTGTTCCAGGCTTGTCTGGAAGCAAAGCAGCCCGTCGTCATCGACAACACCAACCCGCTGTGTGCTGACCGCCGGGTTTATCTGGAAGGTTTCAAAGCCCACCGCTTTACCGTCAGCGGGTATTTTTCGTGTCCAGCCTGGAAGATTGCTTGGCGCGCAACCAGCAACGCACTGGCCGGGAGCGGATTCCGGATGTTGCCGTGCATGCCACTTGGCGTAAGCTGGAGCCGCCCAGTTTTGCCGAAGGTTTCGACAAGTTATATTCTGTCACGCTGGATGGGCTGGGGTTCACCATTAAGGAGTGGCGGCATGAAGTTTGACGATCTCGATAAAAAAATGCGTGTTTTTGAAACCGAGCATGACGTTTGTGTGCTGCCCGGCATTTACATCGTTGCGCGCCTGGATGGCCGCAGCTTTACCCGCCTGACCAAGGAGGAATGGCAATTCGAGGCACCCTTTGATGTCCAGTTTCGGGACATCATGGTCGGTACCCTGGCACATCTCATGGATTGCGGCTTCAAGGTGAATTATGGCTACACCCAAAGCGATGAGATTTCCTTGCTGCTGGATTTCAATACTGACCTGTTCCAGCGCAAGGAGCGCAAGCTGAACTCCATTTTGGCGGGTGAAGCCAGCGCTGTGTTCAGCCTGCTGCTGGGAAGCCGGGGTGTGTTTGATTGCCGGGTATCCCAGTTGCCCAGTGCCAACCTGGTCATGGATTATTTCCGATGGCGCCATGAAGATGCTCACCGTAATGCGCTGAATGCCCATTGTTACTGGCTTGCCCGTAAACAGGGCAAATCACCCAAAGCTGCTGCTGCCGAGTTTGTGGGCGTATCGGTTGCTGACAAGAATGAATATTTATTCCGGCATGGCACTAATTTCAATGACCTGCCTAATTGGCAAAAGCGAGGAACGGGCGCTTATTGGGAAACGACAATTAAGGAAGGCTTCAATCCTTTGACAGGNGAAGCAGCACAGGCAGAACGCCGTTCTTTAAGGGTTGATTACGATCTTCCGATGAAAGATGAGTACAGTTATTTCATCCAACAGTTTTTAGCGCAATGAGCGATCTGCAAAGCAACGTTGTCATCGGCATCCTCGGTTCCCGCCTGGATCAGCAAGGTCTGGGAAAGCGCCGCTGGAATCACTGGCGGCTTCGCGTGGGCATCCTCATGCACCCGGAATTTGCGGTGGATGAGTTTGTGCTGATCCATCATGAAAATGAGGCGGAACTGGCAGGCATTACCTTGCGTGACATGAGGGAACTGTGCCCGGATATTCGCCTGACGCCGCATGTGGTCAATTACGCCAACCCGTGGGATTTCGGCGAAGTTTACAGCCAGTTGCTCGATTTCACCCGCCAGCACCGTTTCGAGCCGGAGCAGTGCAACTATTATGTGCACATCACCACCGGCACCCATGTGGCGCAAATCTGCCTGTTCCTGCTGACCGAGGCGAATTACATCCCCGGCAAGCTGCTGCAAACCTCGCCGGGCAAGGAGGGCGTGCAGGGAACCTACCAGATCATCGACCTCGACCTGTCGCGTTACGACCAGATCGCCTCGCGCTTTGAACGTGAAGCGCAGGAAGGCGTGGCCTACCTCAAAGGCGGCATCGAAACCCGCAACGCCGCGTTCAATGCGCTGATTGCGCAACTGGAGCAGGTGTCGATCCGCTCCGCCGCGCCCATCCTGCTGACCGGTAGNGCCGGGGCGGGCAAATCGCGCCTCGCCCAGCGCATTTTCGAGCTGAAAAAACAGCGTGGGCAGGTCAGCGGCAAACTGGTGGAAACCAACTGCGCCACCCTGCGCGGCGACAATGCGATGTCGGCGCTGTTCGGGCATGTGAAAGGCGCTTTCACCGGCGCGCTCACCGCCCGCAGCGGCCTGCTGCGCGAAGCGGACAAGGGCTTGCTGTTNCTGGATGAAATTGGCGAGTTGGGGCTGGACGAACAGGCCATGCTGCTGCGCGCCATTGAGGACAAGGTGTTTACGCCCTTCGGCAGTGACAAGGAAACCAGCAGCGATTTCCAGCTGATTGCGGGCACTAACCGCGACCTGTTCCAGCAGGTGCACGCAGGCAAATTCCGCGAAGACCTGCTGGCGCGCATCAACCTGTGGACTTACCAGTTGCCCGGCCTGCGCGAACGCCTGGAAGACCTGGAGCCGAATATCGAATACGAATTCCAGCAAATTGCCCGCAAGGTTGGCCACAAGGCCAGCTTCAACAAGGCGGCGCGGGAACAGTACCTCGCGTTCGCCTACTCGGTGGAAGCCAGCTGGCGGGCGAATTTTCGCGACCTCAATTCCAGCATTACCCGCATGGCGACGCTGGCCAGCGGCGGGCGCATCACCGAAGGCATTGTGGCNGGGGAAATCGGGCGGCTGCGTTACGACTGGGGCGGTTTTCAGCAGGAAACGCCCGCCGCCAGCGCCGAAAAGCTATTGCAGGAAGTGCTGACGGCAGAGGCGCTGGCCGGAATGCACCATTTCGACAAGGCGCAACTGGCGGAAGTGGTGCGCGTGTGCAGGGTCAGCAAAAGCCTGGCGGAAGCCGGGCGCACGCTGTTCAATGTCAGCCGCACCCAACGCGCCAGCAGCAACGATTCGCACCGCCTGCGGGTTTACCTGCAAAAATATGGCCTGAGCTTCAGTGAGTTGCAGGCAAGTGATTGCGGGGCTTAGTGTTTCGCCAGCTCCTGGTTCATTTCTTTTAGCACCGCCTGCATTTTGGGCTGCATTTCCGCCATTTGTTTTTGCACCATCGTCATGGACGCCTGCATGAGTTCAGGCATTTTCTTGATGAGCTTTTGCCCCAGTTCTGAATGATAAAAGTCGATCAGTTCCTGCAGTTCATTTTCAGTGAAGGTCTGTGCGTACAAATCGATGATCTGGGAACCGACTTTATCCCATCCCATTTCTTCCTTGATCAGAGCCATCAATTGTTGGTGATATTTTTCAATAATCGGTTTTTGTTCCGGGGTGGTGTTGGCCGGGATGGTCTTGTCCAGTTGCTCCCCCAGCGTGGAATAGGTCTGGTCGAACAGGTTACGTACATCCAGCACATCGGTCAGCTCTTTCGCCAGTGCTGTTTTATGGTCATCGGCCGCCAGTGCGCCGCTCCAGATAAAGATTGCCAGAATGCCGATAGCGATTTTTGCCAGCATGGGAGACTCCTCTTCTTTGATGTGAAGCATGGTTTGCAGGAGTCTAGCATTGCTGTCGCGCCCGCAACAGGTTGCCGTAATACAGCGCCTTGCCGGTTGTGGTTTTCATCCACAGCTCGCTGAGTTCGCAATTTTCCGGGCGAAAATACCGATGGTAAAGGGGTGATGTCAGCCAGACTGATGGCGGGGAGTAGGTGTTGAGGATCAGGAAACCGTTTTCCGCCAGCAGCCCCTGTACAGCCGCCAGCAATGCCTCCAGCTTGTTTTCCAGCTTCCATTTTTCGCCTTTGGCNNACAACCCCCAGGCGGGCGGATNTATGATGACGCCGTCGTAGCGCCTGCCGCGTTTGTGTTCGCGCTCGGCGAATTTGAGGGCATCTTCGCGTACCCACTTAATGTCGGTCAGGCCGCTCAATTCCATATTGGCGTGCGCCCAGGTGATCAGCTGTTTGACCGAATCGACGTGCAGGGTCTCCGCCCCGGCGCTGCGGGCGGCGCAGGAGGCCGCGCCGGTGTAGGCGAACAGGTTGAGGAAACGGCTGTCAGCGGGCAGGTTGGCGGCGATGAAATCCCAGTTGGCGCGCTGTTCCGGGAACAGGCCGAGGTGCTTGAAATGGCTCAGTTCAAGCTGGAAGCGCAGGTGGCGGTAATGGATTTCCCACTTTTCCGGCGCGTCTTCCCGCAAGGCCTGCCATTGGCCGCTCTGGTTGCCGGTTTCGAGGAAACGCCAATGCGCCCGCGCCAGCCATTCGGCTGCGGGTTGGCCGGGCTGGAAATAGGCCTGCACTTCGGGGCGGATGGTGATGACATCGCCCCAACGTTCCAGCTTGTTGCCATTGCCTGCATCGATCAGTTCGTAGCCGTCCCAACCCTCGCTGTAAATGCGCCGGTTCATGACTTGCGCTGCCCGCCGAACAGCCGTTCATAATCCCAGTCGCGGATCGCGACCAGCAGGGTGGAGCCTTTGCGTTCGCCGATCGGCAGGCAGGCGTCGTCTTTGCTCAGGGTGTCGAAATCCTTGGCCAGTTGCGCCATCTTGCGCTGGAACAAGGCGTTGCTGGCGTCACTGAGCATGCCGTTGAGCACGATCAGTTGCTCACTGTCACGGGTGAAGGTGGTGCGGAAATATTCGCTTTCGATTTTGGCGCGGAACAGTTGCATGATCGGCCGTCATCGCGCCACGAAGTTGGGCGCCACCAGCAGCTTGATGCGGTTGCCGGGTTGCAGTTCGATGATGCGCAGGCGGTCGAGGTGGGCGAGGCGCTGGATGACCTGCGTTTCGCTGAAGTTGTAATGGCGGGTGATGTCCTGCAATGACCAGCGGTTGAGCACGCACACCGTGATCATCACCAGGTTGAGGTCGTCGGCGATTTCCTTTTCCTGCGCGTGGCTGAGTTCGCTGATCGGCTTGGCGTGTTCCGCCTGCATCTCATGCACCAGGTCGGCGATTTCCATTTCCAGCAGGCTACAGATGGCGTCCAGCCGTTGCAGTGACAGGTTTTGTTCGGAAAACAGGCGCTTGACGCTGGCTTCCGACAAGTCCAGGCGGGCGGCCACGTCGGCATAGGTTTTGTTGTGGCGCTTGAGCAGCTTTTTCAGGGTGGTCAGCAATTCAGTGGTTTGCGGCATGATCCGGGCGTTTCATTGTTGTTGTGAAGGCGCGCATTGTAATACGGACGGGCGGGGAACGGGGAAAATGACGTGCAGGGACGCGGGATATTGCGCCCCTGCGTGGGAAACAGTTTTTACTGCTTGGGCTTCAAACCGCTGGCGACCTTGAAATTGCTGGCGGCGTAGTTGATTTCCTCATCCGCGATCATTTTGTCCTGATCGATGAAAATGGTGGTGGGGAAGCCGTACAGCGGGTCGTAGGTCACGTCAATGGAGGCGGCCTGGTTGTTGATGGCGCGGCGGACGACATCAAACAGCTCGTCGATGGTCAACGCTTCGGCCTGGCGGGCTTTGGGCAGCGGCTTGCCGTCCGGCAGGATGGTGGCCTGTTGCACCGTGTTCCGGAACACGCGGATTTCCAGCGGCTTGCGGGCTTCCGGCGTGCAGAAGCAGGAGCGTTGCAAGGTGTAGGCGTAATGGCTGGGGCGTTTTTGCCGCCATTGGGTTTCGACCGCCAGCAGTTGCTGGGCGAGGCTACCGTAGTCGGGTTTGAGGTTGGCGTTGAGGGTCAGGATGTCGCTGGTGCTGAGGGTGCGGCGGCTGATTTCCCCGCCAGTGATGCCGCCGGAGAGGACGGCGATGTCACCGGCGCTGAGGGTGCTGCTGCGGTCTTGGTGCAGCACCTTGACGGTGAACGGGCTGCTGGGCGTCAGGCTATTAGCGTGCGCAGGGCGGTCAGTTGGGTGTCTTGCAATGTCAGCGTCGGAGTGGCACCGGGGGTAGGCGGCAAGGCGCAAGCGCTCAGGCTGGCGGCCAGCAATGCAGTGGTAAGCAATAGTTTCATGATGGTGTCCCCTGGGATGTTTATGAGTCATGTGACACCCCGGCGCGGTCTGTTTGCTTGCCGGTGTGTCCATCCCAGTAGACCTTGCGCCCATGGACAAGTTCGGAAACCGCAGGGTGATCAGGGGTTTTGTTTAAGCCCTGCACTTCGGCGATGGTCGGGGCGGAACCTTCAATATCGAATTGCAGCGGCCAGGATTCGCGCACACCCCAGACTTTCAGCTTGCCGTCCTTTTCCAGTTCCCGGATGCGGGTTTCCACCGGGTCAGGCTGCATTTTGGTGCCGAGGACTTTGACCCGGATGACGGTGGTTGTGTTGTCGGCGGTTGGTTTTGGGTTGGCGTCGGAGGATGAGGCGCAGCCGCCCAGCATGGCGAGGCAAAGTGTCAGGGTGGTGATGGTTTTCATGTCCGTTTCCTTTTGGCAGGGGGAGGTTGGCGGCCACTATACGGCGTCCGGCGCTGGCTGGCAAAAGCAGGGCGCGAAACCGGGTTATGGTTGGAAAAACAGCTCCATGCTGTTGCGCCATACCTGCGGCAGCAATTCCTCCACCGGCACCTGCTTGACGCGCGCCACCTGTTCGGCAATGAAGGGCAGGTATTTCGGCTCGTTTTTCTGCCCCCGGTACGGGACTGGCGTCAGGTAGGGGGCGTCGGTTTCGAACAGGATTTGTTCCGGCGGGGTCAGGGCGATGATCTCGCGCACATTGTCCGCCTTGTTGAAGGTGCTGATGCCGTTGAAGCCGAGGTGGAAGCCTTCCCCCAGGCAGTATTCCGCCAGTTCCCGCCCGGAGGTGAAGCTGTGGATGACGCCGCGCCGCCGCAGCCGCCCGCTGAAATTGCGCAGGATGGCCTGGGTGTCTGCATCCGCATCGCGGGTATGCACCACAATCGGCATGTCCAGGTCGACGGCGACCTGCAACTGGCGCTCGAACGCCGTGCGCTGTTGCGCCCGGTCGGAATGGTCGTAGTAATAGTCCAGCCCGATTTCACCGATGGCGCGGATTTTTTCATGGCGGGCATTGGCACGGATCAGCGCCTCCACCGCGTCGGTATAGGCGTCGGCGTCGTGCGGGTGGACGCCTTGCGTGCCCCAGACCTGTTCATGCTGCTGCGCCAGTTGCATGACCTTGTCCTGATTGTCGGNGGAAACGGCGATGGTGATGATGCGTTCGATGTTGGCTGCCCGGGCGGCTTGCAGGGCGTGTTCCAGCGCCGCGCCTTCCAGGTAATCCAGGTGGCAGTGGGTTTCGATCAGGGGATGCCCGAATACCGGGATGTCGCGCTTTTTGCTCATGGTGGCTGTCAGTGTTGGATGCCGGAAAGGGCGAATTGTCGGTTGCTGGCCTGGTAAAAGCAATTTTCATGCGCCTGCGGCGGCTTTCCGTTTCATTTGCGCGGTAAATCCCACTAGAATGGCGCAGGCTTTATCCATTGAAGTGAAGATTTTTCCATGCAAGAACAAGAAAACCATGTCCTTACCGTCACCTGCCCGGCNCGGACGGGGATTGTCGCCGCCATTACGGGCTTTCTGGCGNNGGGCTGCTATATCGCCGAGATGTCGCAGTATGACGATGAAATCACCCAGAAATTTTTCTGCCGCATCATGTTCCGCGCGGACGCAGCCTTGTCGCCCGCCATCGATGAGCTGCGCCAGCAGTTCGCCACGGTCGCGGGCGGCTTCAATATGCAGTGGCGGATCAGCAGCGCGCAACGCCCGACCCGCGTGATCCTGATGGTGTCCAAGGCCGACCACTGCCTGGTCGACCTGCTGTACCGCAAAAACAAGGGCGACCTGAATATGGATTTGGTGGCGGTCATTTCCAACCACACGGATCTGCGTTCCATCGTTGAGCGTGAAGGCGTCCGCTTTGTCTGTTTGCCGGTCGACAAGCGCAATAAGGCGGAGCAGGAGGCGCGCATGCTCGACATCGTGGCGGAAACCCAGGCGGAGCTGGTGGTGCTGGCGCGTTACATGCAAATCCTGTCGGATGAGGCCTGCCGCAAGCTGGCAGGCATGTGCATCAATATCCATCATTCCTTCCTGCCCGGCTTCAAGGGCGCGCGCCCCTACCATCAGGCTTATGACCGTGGGGTGAAGCTGATCGGCGCCACCGCGCATTACGTGACCTCCGACCTGGATGAAGGNCCTATCATCGAGCAGTCGGTGGAGCGGGTTGACCATACCTTCCTGCCCGACAACCTGGCGGCGCTGGGGCGTGACCGNGAGAACAGCGCGCTGGCGAAAGCAGTGAAATTGCACATCGAACGGCGGGTGTTCGTCGATGGCAACAAGACGGTGGTGTTCAAATGAAAAAGGGGCTGAACAGCCCCTTTTTTATGGCCTTTCCCGCTTACATCAGGGAGCCGTTGATCAGCAGATGCGCCCAGATGCTCACGATATAGCCCAGCGCCACTGCCCATGTCCATTTCAAGTGGGAGAAAAAGGTGTACAGGCCGCGCGCTTGCCCCATCAGCGCCACGCCAGCGGCGGAGCCGATTGACAGCAGCGAGCCGCCGACCCCGGCGGTCATGGTGACCAGCAGCCATTGGCCGTGGGACATGTCCGGGTGCATGGTGATGACCGCAAACATGACCGGAATGTTGTCGACAATCGCGGACAGGACGCCCACCAGCACGTTCGCCCAGGTGGCACCCAGGTCGATGTACATCGCCTGCGCCGCCAACGCCAGATAGCCGAATGCGCCCAGGCCGCCGACGCACAGGATGACGCCGTAGAAAAACATCAGCGTGTCCCACTCCGCCCGTTGCAGGTGCGTGAAAATATTGAAGCGCCCGACTTGGCCGTCATCCAGGTCATTGGAAGGGTCTTCATCGGCAATTTTCAGATACCAGCCGTACAGTTTCAGCACGCCCAATCCTGTCATCATGCCCAGCACCGGCGGCAGGTGCAGGAAATTGTGGAACATGACGGCGGTGGCAATGGTGGCGATGAACAGCCCCAGGATGACGAAACCGCCCTTCCGAATTTTGACCGCCTGGCTCAACGGCTTCGGCTGGCNCTTCTCAATGAAGAACGACATGATCAGCGCTGGCACCAGCCAGTTGAGCACGGAGGNGAGGAACAGGTCGAAAAACTCATGGAATTTCACCAGCCCGGCCTGCCACACCATCAGGGTGGTGATATCGCCGAATGGGCTCCACGCCCCACCCGCATTCGCTGCCACCACAATATTGATGCAGCCCATCGCCACGTATTGTGGCCGGTCGGAGGCCACCGCCACCAGCACGGCGGCCATCAGCAGGGCGGTTGTCAGGTTGTCCGCCACCGGCGAGATGAAAAACGCCAGCAGGCCGGTGATCCAGAAAATCCAGTACAGTGAAAATCCCCGCGACACCAGCCAGGCGCGCAAGGCGGCGAACATGCGGCGCTCATCCAGGGTGTTGATGTAGGTCATCGCCGCCAGCAGGAACAGCAGCAGCTTGCTGTATTCCAGCAGGTTGTGGTCGAGCATCTCCTCCACGCGGTCAAGCTGCCCGATGGATTCGTAGGCGATCGCCACCAGCACCCAGATAATGCCTGCTGCCACCATGACCGGCTTGGACTTACGCATATGCAGGTGTTCTTCGCCAACCACCAGTGCGTAGGCGAAAACAAACAGGATCAGGGCGGTGATGCCCAGCCCTGTGCCGGTCAGGTGGGGGATTTCGGCGGCGGTTTCACTGGCCTGGGCCANGGGAAACAGAAGGGCGGACAAACCCAATAGCAGCCTTGCCAATAAGGCCGGATGGATGGAGAGGTTTTTCATGATGTAAAACGTATTAATAAAATGTAAACAAAATGGACTGATCCCATCTTAACGTGTCTTGTTGCATTACAACAACATCCGGCAAGGCTTTTCAGTCAGGGAAAGTCCGGAAATTTGTTTTATTGGGTTTCTGTGCTGTAATCCCCTTCGAAACAATCAGGAGTTTTACGTGTACAGCTTGCTGGAACAACGTTTGCGTGATATTGAAACCAACCGTCTTCATCCCTACCTGAAAAACGCCCGCACCGGCCTGGAAAAGGAAAGCCTGCGGGTCGCCAGCAATGGCCAGCTGTCGCAGCGGGATCATCCCAAGGCGCTGGGTTCCGCGCTGACCCACCCGTGGATCACCACTGATTATTCCGAAGCGTTGCTGGAACTGATTACACCGCCACAGGAGCGGGCGGCGCAGTCGCTGGATTTCCTGCTCAATGTCGAAACTTTCGTTTATCAGCAACTGGGCGATGAGCTGTTGTGGACGACCAGCATGCCCTGCGCCCTCAACGGCGAGGACAGCATCCGCATCGCTGAGTACGGTGGTTCCAACGCCGGACGCATGAAACACATCTACCGGCAGGGGCTGGCGTGGCGTTACGGCAAGACCATGCAGGTGATCGCTGGCATCCACTTCAACTATTCGATCGATGAGGCGTTCTGGCGACCCTGGCAGGAGATGCAAGGCGACAGCGGCAGCCTGCGTGAGTTTCGTGACGCCCAATACATGGCGTTGGTGCGCAACCTGCAACGCTACGGTTGGCTGATCATTTATCTGTTTGGCTCTTCACCCGCCATTTGCAAAAGTTTTCTGGGCGACAGGGTGATGCCGGAGGGGATGGAGGAGTTCAACCAGTACACGTTATACGAGCCGTTTGGCGCTTCCCTGCGTATGGGCAATATCGGCTACACCAACAGCAAGGAAAGCAAGACCGGCGTCAAGGTCTGCTACAACACGCTGGAAACCTATGTCCGCAGCCTGCGTCACGCCATCGCCACGCCCTGCCCGAAATACGCTGAAATCGGTGTCAAGGTGGATGGCGAATACCGTCAGTTGAACGCCAATATCCTGCAAATCGAAAACGAATACTACAGCACGGTGCGCCCCAAGCAGCCACTGGAGGGCTTCGAGAAGCCTACCGATGCGCTGGAAAGCCGTGGCATCGCCTATGTGGAATTGCGCTCGATTGACGTCAATGCGTTCCATCCGGCGGGAATAAGCCGCAGGCAGCTGTTTTTCCTGGAAGTGTTTATGCATTTCTGCCTGTTGCAGGAAAGCCCACTGGTGAGCGCGGATGAGTTTTACGCCATCAACCATAATCAGATGCTGACTGCGCATCATGGGCGCAGCCCGGAAACACGTTTGGACTGTCTGGGCAAAAGCGTGTTGCTGCGCGACAAGGCGCGTGAGCTGCTGGAAGCCATGCGTCCGGTGGCGGAAATGCTGAATGCCGTCCATGATGAGGACTGCTATACCGATTGCCTTGACAGTCAGGCGCAGCTGGCTTGGAACCCCGACCTTACGCCTTCAGCACGGATGCTGGAGATTATGCGTGACCGGCAGGAAAGCTTTTTCGCGTTTGCAAGCCGCAAGTCGCAGGAGCACCGCGACTACTTTCTGAAACGTCAGTTGACGCCAGAATTAAATCTTGAATTCCAGCGCCTTGCCGAGCAATCCCTGGTTCGCCAGGAAGCGTTGGAACGTGGTAGNGAAATGGATTTTGACAGCTTCCTGCAAGCCTATCTGGCAGGGACGTTGGGCGACATAAAAATTTAACAGTACAATTATCCGATTTTGTTACCAGCGTTAAAAACTCGGGTACACTGCTAAGAACTTGCCTGATACTTGAGAGTTTCGTGCGCTTGCTTACCGCTACCACGCTCGACTTGCAGGTTTCAAAGTGCATAACCAATCAGTACACTGGCCGGTCGTTATCAGGTAATTCGTGTGACTGGTTACCTGCCAACGTAAATTCCCAAACAGCGCACGATTTTTATGAGATGACAAACAGTGAATATTTACGTTGGCAACCTGCCCTATAAAATTACCGAAAATGAACTGCGTGAACTGTTCGGCGCTTATGGCGACGTGTCCAGTGTCAGCATGATCAAAGACAAAATGACGGGGCAATCCAAGGGCTTCGGTTTTGTTGATATGCCTAATGCCGCTGAAGCCACAGCAGCTATTAACGGCCTGAATGAACAAGCAGTTCAGGGTCGTAACATCAAAGTTAACGAAGCTAAACCACGCGAAGACCGTCCACGCGGCAGTGGCGACCGTGGTGGATTCAAACCGCGTAGCGGTGACCGTGACGGCGGTTTCCGTAGTGACCGCGGTGGACGTGGCGGTGATCGTGAGGGTGGTGGTTTCCGCAGGCGCGAATTCTGATTCAGCCAAACGAGTAACGGATTTTCCGTTACTCGTTTCTTATAATTCCTACCGGTAAATTGGTCGGGGCATTGATGCAAAGATGTTTGTTTCGCCCGGTTTCTCCAGCCTTTATTTGCACGTTTGATTTAGTTACCCCAAAGATTTTTGCCAGAAACTTCAGTAAGTGCTGGTTGGCTTTGCCATCAACGGGTGGTGCTGTAATACGGATGCGAATACGGTCTTCTTGGATGTCGGCAAATTCATCCTTGCTGGCTTTGGGTTGCACCCGCACAAACAAGTGCAACATTTCCCCTTCCCAGTGATAAAAACCTGCCATTCCGCCTATCCCTAAAGGCCAAAAGACTGGAGCAGGATCAATACGACATACAGCAACAGTATCGCGACCATTGGCGACAGGTCGATCATGCCGATCGTTGGCACGATGTTACGGATCGGGCGCAGGATCGGATCGGTCAGGCTGTTGAGTATGTCCGCCATTGGGTTGCCGTAGCTGTTGCCCACCCAACTCAGGACTGCCTGAATGATCAACGCAAAGATGTAGATGTTGATCACCATCTTCAGCAATTCAACCACGGAATAGATCAACACTACTGGGGNGTTGGCACCGCTTCCCTGCAAGCCAAGCAGCAGGAAGACCTTGATGACCATCAGGCCTAAAGCCAGGACGATCGCAGCAGTGTCCAGCTTACCGATCGCCGGGATCAGCCGCCGCAGCGGCGCGAGCACCGGATTGGTGATTTTGACCAGGAACTGTGACAGTGGGTTATAGAAATTCGCCCGAGACCAAGCCAGCAGAAACCGGATCAGGATTGCCCCGATGTACAGTGAAAATAAAGTTTCGACCAAAAAGACGCCTACATTCTGTAATGCCTGCATGAAATATCCCCTGTTTGTTTAGCTATTGGCCGCAGCCAGTTCACGTGAGCGGCTGTCGGCAGCCTGCAGCGCCTTGGCGAACAAATCATGCAAACCGCCATCGGTCAGCACTTGCAGCGCTGCTTCGGTAGTGCCGCCTTTGGATGTCACCTTGCGGCGCAGTTCGGCCGGTTGGTCGTTGCTTTCCAGCGCCAACCGGGCTGCCCCTAGGGCGGTTTGCACGATCAGTAGGTGGGCATCTTCNNTACGCAGCCCCAATTGTTCCGCTGCCGCTTGCATCGCTTCCATGATCAGGAAGAAATAGGCTGGNNTACTGCCAGAAACGGCGGTTACCGCATCCAGCTTGTCTTCGTCCGCAAACCACAGGGTGACGCCAACGGCGCGCAGGATGCTTTCCGCCAGGCTGCGTTGCAGCTCGGATGTGTGCGCATTGGCGTACAGGCCGGTGGCTCCAGTCTGCACCAGTGCGGGTGTGTTCGGCATGCAGCGCACAATTGGCAAATTGCCGCCCAGCCAGCGGTTGGTAGGTTCACGGATGCCTGCGGCGATGGAAACAATCAGCGGGCGGCTGCGTTGGGCGGTTTCCGCCAGTTTTTCGGCGACTTCGCGCATGACCTGTGGTTTGACCGCCAGCACGGTCACATCTGCGCCTTGCATGGCTTCCAGGTTGTCGGTCGTGGCCAGCACGTNTGGCCAGTATTGGCGGATGGCGTCCAGTTGTCGTTGGTCAGGGTCAGCCACGCGCAGCGNGACATTGGCCTGATCCTGCAACAAGCCAGCGATCAGGCTGCGCGCCATGTTGCCAGCCCCGATGAAGGTGATCGTGGTTGGCTTTTGTGCAATTTTCGGTGTGTCCATATACGCTCTTGGTTTTGTGTCTGTTGGCGGGTTTCCGTAATAATAGGCGCATTCTACTATTTTCAAGGGCAAGAATGGAAAATCTGCTGTTACTGGGGTTAATCGCGCTGGGGGTATGGTTCTGGTTGGACTCAATGAATGCGCGCGAACGGGCGGTCGCTGCCGCCATCCGCGCTTGCCGGGAAATCAATGTGCAGTTCTTGGACCAAACCGTGGCGTTGGAAAGCCTGAAACCGGCGCGCAATGCATCCGGGCATGTGGTGCTGCGGCGCATTTACGGTTTCGAATACAGCCAGCAAGGAGTGGAGCGGCGGCATGGCCGGGCGATTTTGCGTGGGCGGGTGCTGGAACAGGTGCAATTGGATACAGATAGCGGCTCCATCATTGAGCAGCACGATTAGGCGTTTGTGTCAGAACAGGATGCGCCACAGCAGCTTCATAAAGGATTGTTCCGTTAAGTAGGCGTAGCCGTATAGGATCATCCCGCCCGCAATCAGCAGGTAAAATCCCCACAGCAAAATGCGCCCTACGATGGAGGCCGTAATCCAACCCACCACCAGCACAATGGCGGCGTACATCATATTCTGCGTCACAATCCAGGTCAGGATTGCGGCAAGAATCACCAGGGCATGCAGCATTACAAAAACCGGCTGATCAGGATCATATCGGCATCCACCCCTTGCGGCAGTGGGATGCGCACCTTATGGCCGCTGCCGGGCGCAACCTCAATGTCGTCGCCTTGCAGGGTCTGCATCGAGTTTAGTACGAGTTCGCGGTTAGCACCGTCAGGCAGGACGAGCTCCAGCCGGTCGCCGACGCTGAAACGGTTTTTCACATCCACTTCGATCCAGCCACCACTGCGGTCGACCCGCATGGCTTCGGCCACAAACTGTTGCTGATGGCCTTGTGAGGCACCCTGCATGTAGTTCTGGTATTCGTGGGTATGGTGGCGTTCGTAGAAACCATCGGTGTAGCCCCGGTTGGCAAGGTTTTCCAGCACGCCCAGCAAATGCGGGTCGAACGGCTTTCCGGCCAGCGCGTCATCAATCGCCTGCTTGTAGGTTTGCGCCGTGCGGGCGACGTAATAATGCGACTTGGTGCGGCCTTCGATCTTTAGGCAATCCACGCCGATTTCGGTCAGGCGCTGCACATGCTCGATGGCGCGCAAATCCCTGGAATTCATGATGTAGGTGCCGTGTTCATCTTCGAACACCGGCATCAGCTCGCCGGGGCGGTTGGTTTCTTCGAGGAAATACACCTTGTCGGCCAGCGGGTGGCGTTNCTGGTTGCCGCAGGCGGCGACGCTTTGCGCCTGATTGAACGCCTCCATGGACAAGACCGCCTCTTTCGGCAGGTATTTGCCTTCCGCCGCCTCCACCGCCTCGGTGGTCTTGTATTCCCAGCGGCAGGCGTTGGTGCAAGTCCCCTGGTTCGGGTCGCGGTGATTGAAGTAGCCGGACAGCAGGCAGCGCCCGGAATAGGCGATGCACAGCGCGCCGTGCACAAACACTTCCAGCTCCATGTCCGGACACTGCTGGCGGATTTCGGCGATTTCATCCAGCGACAGTTCGCGGGAAAGGATGATGCGGCTCAGGCCAATGTTTTGCCAGAACTTGACCGTTGCGTAGTTGACCGTGTTGGCCTGCACGGAAAGGTGCACCGGCATGTCCGGCCAATGTTCCCGCACCAGCATGATCAGGCCGGGGTCGGCCATGATCAGCGCGTCCGGCTGCATGGCGATCACCGGATCAAGGTCTTTCACAAAGGTGCGCAGTTTGCTGTTGTGCGGGGAAATGTTGACCGCCACGTAAAATTGCTTGCCTTGCGCATGCGCTTCGCGGATTCCCAGCGCCAGGTTGGCATGGTCAAACTCATTGTTGCGCACCCGCAGGGAATAGCGCGGTTGGCCAGCATAGACCGCATCCGCCCCATAGGCGAAAGCGTGGCGCATGGCTTTGAGGGTGCCCGCCGGGGCGAGCAGTTCAGGGCGTTTCATTGTGGTCAGGCACCGTAATAGTCAGGTTCGTTGCCAGCTTTCCATTTGATGTTGCAGCCGAGTGAGGCTTTTTGGTCAGCGGGTGGATATTTGTGCGCCAACAGGAGGTCAAGCGCCACCCGCAGATCATGGCCGGTCACCGGCGCGGCGTTTCCCGGGCGGGAGTCATCGAACTGGCCGCGGTAAAACAGCTTGTGCTGTTCGTCAAACAGGAACAAATCGGGCGTGCAGGCGGCTTTATAGGCCTTGGCCGCCGTTTGTGGCTCATCATACAGGTAAGGGAAGGCATAGCCATGCGCTTGCACCATCGCTGCCATGTTTTCAGGGTTGTCATCCGGATAGCTGGCGGCGTCGTTGGCGTTGATGGCGACCACGGCGACGCCGCGCTGCTGGTATTCCTGTGCCAGATGGGCGAATGCTTCACGGATATGGATCACATAGGGGCAGTGGTTACAGATGAATGCGACCAGCAACGGCTTTCCCGCGAAATCCTTGCGGGCGACGATGTGGCCAGTGGCAGGTTCCGGCAGGGCGAAATCGGGGGCGTCCGTACCCAGTTCCAGCATGGTAGAAGGTGTGCGCCATAGGCGTCTCCTGGAAATCTGACTGTGTTGCTGTGAAATCCCGATTATACGCCAATCGCCCCAAGGCGCGGCAATTATCCTCATTCCGGGGTATACTGTTGCAATGCAGCATCCAGACCTATCAGGAGGAGAAACCATGGCGGCGCGCTACCAGGACTTGGGCAATGGCATTTATTGTATTGACACGGATTTGTACCGTCCGCAGATGGCGGCCTGTTATCTGGTGCGGGAAGGGGATGCGGCTGCTTTCATTGACACCGGCACTTTCCACACCATTCCCCTGCTGATGGAAGTGCTGGCGGAGCTTGGCCTGTCAGCCGGTGACGTGCGCTATGTCATCCCTACCCATGTGCATCTNGACCATGCGGGCGGCGCAGGTGAATTGATGGCGCGTTGCCCGGATGCGGCCATGATTGTCCATCCCAAAGGCGCGCCGCACATGATTGACCCCTCCAGGTTGCAGGCNGGGGCCGTTGCCGTGTATGGGGAGGAAGGGTTCCGCAAGGACTATGGCAAACTGGTTCCGGTTCCTGAGCAGCGGGTGATTTTGGCGGTGGACGGTTATGCCATTGACCTCAATGGGCGCATCCTCAGCTTTTACGATACGCCCGGGCACGCCAATCACCATGGCTGTATTTTTGACCATAAGAGCAGGCATTGTTTTACCGGCGACACTTTCGGCATTGCCTACCGCGAATTTGACACCGCCAATGGTNNATGGATTTTCGCCCCGACCACACCAGTGGCGTTTTCCCCGGAGCAATGGCATGCCAGCCTGGACAAACTGGAAGGCTTGCAGGCATCCGCCATGTTGCTCACGCATTACGGGCGGGTGACGGATGTGGCGGGGTTGATGCCAAAATTGCGTGCAAGCATCGATTCACTCAGCAGCTTGGCGATACAGCAAGAAAATGCACCAGAAGGGCGCATCGACACCTTGAAAAAGCAAATTTTCCATACCGGNCTTGAAGAGATAGCTGGGCATGGCAGCACCCTGCCTGAAGGGGATATACGGGATCTGCTGGCGGTTGATGGTGAATTGAACGCACAGGGTTTGGATGTCTGGTTGCAACGTCGGGCAAAAGCCAAAACATGAATTAGATTCAGTGAATTGCAAATACCCGAGCAATGGGGTAGGTTGGTATTCAAGCTTCTATTAAGAATATAAAGATGTACTTATATTTATGAAATATAAGTGCTTATGCTGCATTAAAATAAATTTAGCTTATGATACAACAGAAAGAAACGCATTGGTTTATGCACTGAAAGTGTATAAAGTGCTCGTGTTCTAAATTTCAAGTCAGTGGCCAATGAAAATTTTCTATCACTAAATAGGTGATGCTTTGGTCACTTTAAGTGACAATTTATTGACCAGGAACACGCACACCCATGTCAAAATTAGTAGCACCACATGGCGGTGGCGAACTCAAGCCGCTGCTGCTCGAAGGCGCTGCACTGGAAGCTGAAAAAGCTCGCGCAGCCACTCTCCCANNAATCCAAGTATCATCCCGCGAAGCTGGCGACATCATCATGATGGGGATCGGCGGCTTCACGCCGCTGGCAGGCTTTATGGGCAAAGCCGATTGGGCGGGCGTTTGTGATGGCATGAAAATGACCAATGGCTTGTTCTGGCCTATTCCGATCACGTTGTCTGTTGATCTGGCCGCCGCTGAGGGGCTGAGGGAAGGCGACAGTATCGCGCTGGTCAGTGATGAGCAGGGCGGCATCCTTGCCACCATGCGGATCACGGAAAAGTACTCCATCGACAAGGCGCACGAGTGCATGATGGTTTACAAAACCACCGATCTGGAGCACCCAGGCGTCAAAATGGTGATGGATCAGGGCGAAGTCAATCTGGCAGGCNNTACGATCAAGGTGCTTTCCACCGGCACGTTCAAGGATGAGTACGGCGAGCAATTCATGACGCCAGCGGAAACCCGCGCCGAATTCGACCAGCGTGGCTGGAAAACCATCGCGGCATTCCAGACCCGCAACCCGATGCACCGTTCCCACGAATACCTGGCCAAAATCGCGGTGGAAATCTGCGACGGCGTGCTGGTGCATTCCTTGTTGGGCAAGCTGAAACCCGGTGACATCCCGGCTGATGTCCGTTCCGAAGCCATTCAGGTGCTGATCGACAACTATTTCGTCAAAAATACGGTCATTCAGGCCGGTTACCCACTCGACATGCGTTATGCGGGCNNGCGTGAGGCATTGCTGCATGCGCTGTTCCGCCAGAACTATGGCTGTTCGCACCTGATTGTTGGGCGTGACCATGCGGGTGTTGGCGATTACTACGGNCCATTCGACGCGCACCATATTTTCGACGAAATCCCGGCGGATGCGCTGGAAACCCAGCCGCTAAAAATCGATTGGACGTTCTGGTGCAACAAATGCGGCGGCATGGCTTCCATGAAAACTTGCCCGCACGAAGCCGCTGACCGTGTGCTGCTGTCCGGCACCAAGGTGCGCAAGATGCTGACCGACGGCGAAGATTTGCCAGCCACCTTTAGCCGTCCGGAGGTGGCGAAAGTGTTGCAGGCTTACTACGCCACCCTGACCGAAAAGGTCGAAATCAAAATGACCGGGCATTCGGCGAAATAAGGCTGTCCGGCAACGCGATCTCTGGCGGCAGTGTGAGTTCCTGGGGAGGCGCGATCGCCGCTGGTTGAGTTCTGTAACCGTAATGTAGCAATACAACTTGTTTTTGAAGGAGTTACACAATGCCTACGTTTGTACGTACTGACAAATGCGATGGCTGCAAAGGTGGTGACCGCACCGCTTGCATGTACATCTGNCCCCACGACCTGATGAAGCTGGATGTGGACGGTTCCGCAACCGGCCACGCCATGCGCGCCTACAACCAGGAGCCAGACCAGTGCTGGGAATGCTATTCCTGCGTCAAAATCTGCCCTCAGAACGCTATCGAAGCGCGTCATTATGCTGACGTCGTGCCTCTCGGTGGTTCTGTGCAGCCTCTGCGTGGCCAGGACTCCATCATGTGGTCNATCAAATTCCGTAACGGCACCATGAAGCGTTTCAAATTCCCGATCCGCACCACACCGGAAGGCTCCATCGACTGCTACGGCGGCAAGCCAAAAGCAACCCTGGCCAATCTGGGCAAGGCGCTGCTGACCCGTGAAGTGATGGGCGGCTACCGTTCTGGCAACCCTGACGAGCTGATCTGCAAGTGATGCTTGCTTGAGTAAATGCTTCATTTTTAACGATTTAGATTATTGAGGAAAGACAAATGGCAGGTACATTTGGTAATCCAGAGGTTGTCCAGGAAGAAGTCGACATCCTCCTCATCGGCGGTGGTATGGCGGCTTGCGGCGCTGCCTACGAAATCATGCCGTGGATTCAGGCGGCGAAAGAAGAAGCTGGCGTTGACATCAAAGTCAAGCTGGTGGACAAGGCGGCGATGGANTGTTCCGGCGCGGTTGCGCAAGGTCTGTCCGCGATCAACACCTACATCGGTTCCGAGCAAGACCCTGCGGACTACGCCCGCATGGTTTCCAACGACCTGATGGGCATCACCCGTGACGACCTGGCGTATGACCTNGGTAGTAACGTTGACGATTCCGTTCACCTGTTCGAAGAATGGGGTCTGCCCATTTGGAAAACGCTGGACAACGGCGAACGCGTTGATGGCGCAACTTGGCCAAAAGAAGGCGGCAAACTGCTGAAAGATGGCGGCAAACCTGTCCGTTCCGGTAAATGGCAGATCATGATCAACGGCGAATCCTACAAATGGATCGTTGCTGAAGCGGCCAAGAAAGCACTGGGTTCCGACAACATTCAGGAACGCGTTTTCATCGTCAAGCTGGTCAATGACGCGAACGACAAAAACCGCGTTGCTGGCGCTGTTGGCTTCTCCGTGCGTGAAGACAAAGTTTATGTTTACAAATTCAAGGCTTGCCTGCTGGTGGCCGGTGGCTGCGTAAACATCTTCCGTCCACGTTCTGTGGGTGAAGGCCAAGGCCGTGCATGGTATCCAGTATGGAACGCAGGCTCCACCTACACCATGGCTGCTGAAGCCGGTGCCGAACTGACCATGATGGAAAACCGCTTCGTTCCGGCGCGTTTCAAAGACGGTTACGGNCCTGTTGGCGCATGGTTCCTGCTGTTCAAAGCTCAGGCAACCAACGCTTATGGCGAAGTCTATATGCAGAAAAACAAAGAGCTGCTGAATGACTACCCTCCATACGGCCAGGCTGCGGTTCCTGCTTCCTGCTTGCGTAACCACCTGATGCTGAAGGAAATGAAGGAAGGTCGCGGCTCTATCTATATGGACACCGTCACCGCCCTTGCCAAACTGCGCGAAACCCTGTCCCCTCGTGAAGTCAAACACCTGGAAGCAGAAGCGTGGGAAGACTTCCTGGACATGTGCGTCGGCCAATGCGGTATCTGGGTGGGTGAGAACGTTGAGCCAGAGAAGAAAAACTCTGAGCTGATGCCTACCGAACCTTACCTGCTGGGTTCACACTCCGGCTGTTGCGGCATCTGGGCTTCCGGCGCTGAAGACGTTGGCGCGCCAACCAGCGAAGAGCATCCTGACAAGGACAAAATCCCTGCTCACCTGCCACAAGGCTGGAACTGGGGTTACCGTGGTATGACCACTGTCAAGGGTCTGTTCACTGCGGGTGACGGTGTGGGTGCATCCGGCCACAAGTTCTCTTCCGGTTCCCATACGGAAGGCCGTTTGGCTGCTCAGGCAATGGTCAAGTTCGTCATTGACAACAAAGACTGGAAACCTGAGCTGGAGACTTCCGTCGACTCGCTGGTGGAAGAAATCTACCGTCCAGTCCGCACCTTTATGGAGCACAAGGACTACACCACGGCGATTGATGTGAACCCGCACTACATCACCCCACGCATGTTGCAGTTCCGCCTGCANAAAATCATGGACGAGTATGTTGCCGGTGTTGCCACTTACTACAACACCAATGGCATCATGTTGGGCATTGCGGAAGAAAAACTGGGCATGCTGAAAGAAGATGCGCTGAAGATGCGTGCAAAAGACCTGCACGAACTGCTGCGCGCGTGGGAAAACTACCACCGTATCCTGACGGCGGAAGCCCACATGAAGCACATCCAGTTCCGTGAAGAGTCACGTTACCCTGGCTTCTATTACCGTACTGACCACAACTACGTTGATGAAGAAAACTGGCACTGCTTCGTTAACTCCGTTTACGACAAAAATACCAANGACCGGACGGTGTTCAAACGCGCCCACAAGGATCTGGTTGATAAATCCAAGCTGTTTAAGCCTGCCGCCCACTAAGCGGGTTGCCTTACAACAGCACTAGGCCGTAACATCGGCCTAGGCCAAGATCAGGGCATCTTAGGATGCCCTGATTTTTGCCCGCAGTTAAAAATTTTATGGAGGAGTTATGTTATGAAAATCATCCTATTNGGGTATCCTGGTGCAGGCAAGGGGACACAAGCCGGTTTCATCAAAGAAAAATACAGCATTCCGCAAATTTCCACGGGCGATATGCTCCGCGCAGCTGTCAAGGCGGGCACCCCGTTGGGTGTTGAGGCCAANAAAGTCATGGATGCGGGCGGGCTGGTTTCTGACGGCATCATTCTCGGTTTGGTCAAGGAACGCATTCAGGAAGACGATTGCAAGAATGGCTTCCTGTTTGACGGCTTNCCCCGCACATTGGCGCAGGCCGACGCGCTGAAAACCCAAGGGGTTGACATTGATGCAGTGGTGGAAATCGCTGTTGATGATGCTGAAATCGTACGCCGTATGAGTGGCCGCCGCGTGCATGTGGCTTCTGGCCGTACTTATCACGTTGTTTTCAATCCGCCTAAGGTTGCAGGCAAGGACGATGAAACCGGCGAAGACCTGATCCAACGTGATGATGACAAGGAAGAAACCGTTTTGAAGCGTCTGGAGGTTTACCATTCCCAGACTGCCCCGCTGATTAAATACTACTCTGACTGGGTGGCTTCCGGCGACGCCAAAGCGCCACGCTATATCCGGGTCGAGGGCATTGGCAAGGTTGATGAAATTCGCGACCAGATTTTCGCGGCATTGGGTTAAGATTTTGGTGGGGTGCGGGGTTTCGCTCCGATACCCCACATCCACATTCAGTGACAGGAATCGTAATGGCTTCTCCCAACAAAATCAGCGCAGGCAAGGTTGTCCAGTTCAGCTACTTCATCACCGATGAAAGCGGCAAGGTGGTTGAACAGGTGGACCTTCCGCTCAATATGGTGTTCATGATGCACAACCGCTTGTATGACAGCGTGGAACAGGCGTTGGTGGGTTGCGGGGCAGGTGATCAGGTTGCGGCGGATGTCCCGCCAACCGTTGGTTCTTGGGGTGAACCCGACCCCAGCCTCATCTTTACTGAAGCCACTGACAATGTGCCGCCCCCTTTCCGCCGGGTCGGTGAGGAAGTCCAGTTCCAAAATGAAAGCGGCGACACCAAAACATTCCGCATCACCAGCGTCACCCGTGAATCCGTTACGCTGGATGGCAACCACCCGTTCGCGGGGCAAACCATGAAATTCCACGTCAAGGTGCTGGCGGTGCGCGACGCCACTGCGGAAGAAATGCGTTATGGCATTCCATCCGGGGCTCCGGGTGCTGATCCGGGCGCAACCATGCACTGACAACCAGAAGCAGCAAGTATTATGGCCAAAGTCCCTGATCTGACCGACCTCGAAAAGCACATTATCCAGCAGACGATCGACGAGCGCTGGGGCAAGGGCAAAGTGACAGCCGAAGAAGTCGAAGTCGAAATCCGTTTGTCCCCTGCTGACCGCGAACTGACTGCCTGCCCCGCGATGTACTGGGAACACGAAGATTGTCAGTTTGTCCTCGCCAAGAGCGGTGAAAGCCGCTACCGCTCGCAGTTTTTCTATTCCGTCAAAGACCGGTTTGGAACGGGCATTGACGAATATGCCGACTTGGGTGACTGTGTGCTCTACCTGCTGCGTTTGCAGGCTGACCATGAGAGCGAGCGNCAAAAGAATTTTCCGACAGCTTAAATCCACACGTTAGATATGAGAGATCGCATAGAGGAGTTTGTGATATGACCGTCAAGAATGCCTTTTACGCACAATCCGGCGGCGTGACCGCCGTCATCAATGCTTCGGCCTGTGGCGTGCTCGAAACCGCGCGCCAGCATCAAGACAAAATCGGCACAGTTTACGCTGGCCAGAACGGCATCATCGGTGCCTTGCTGGAAAACCTGATCGACACCAGCAAGATTTCCGATGCGGATGTGGCGGCGCTGCGCCATACCCCGTCCGGCGCGTTTGGTTCCTGCCGCTACAAAATGAAAAGCCTGGAAAAGAACAAGCGCGAATATGAACGCCTGATCGAAGTTTTCAAGGCGCATGACATCGGTTACTTCTTCTACAATGGCGGTGGTGATTCCGCGGATACCTGCCTGAAGGTTTCCCAACTGTCTGACGCCATGGGTTTCCCGATCCAGGCGGTGCATGTGCCGAAAACCGTCGACAATGACCTGCCGGTGACTGACAACTGCCCTGGTTTCGGCTCCGTCGCCAAATACATCGCGGTTTCCACCCGTGAAGCCAGCTATGACGTGGCTTCCATGTGCGCGACTTCCACCAAGATTTTCGTGCTCGAAGTCATNAGCCGTCATGCAGGCTGGATCGCAGCAGCAGGCGGTCTGGCGGCTGACGCCGACAACGATATTCCGGTCGTTATCCTGTTCCCTGAAGTCGAATTCAATCAGGAAAAATTCCTGGCGGCAGTTGACGCAAAGGTGAAACAGTACGGCTATTGCTCCATCGTCGTTTCCGAAGGCTGCCATTATCCTGATGGCAAATTCCTGGCGGAACAGGGCACCCGCGATTCCTTCGGCCATGCGCAATTGGGCGGTGCGGCTCCGGTTGTCGCCAATATGATCAAGGAAGCCTTGGGTTATAAGTTCCACTGGGCGGTGGCTGACTACCTGCAACGCGCGGCGCGTCATCTGTCCTCCAAGTCCGATGTGGAACAGGCTTACGCCTTGGGCAAAGCGGCGGTTGAACTGGCGTTGGAAGGCAAAAACTCGGTCATGCCAGCGGTTATCCGCGATTCCAACAAGCCTTACAAGTGGCATATTGGTTCCGGTGAGCTGAAAGACATCGCCAACGTTGAAAAGATGATGCCGATGGAATACATCAGCGAAGACGGCTACGGCATTACCGAAGCCTGCCGCGACTATCTGCAACCTTTGATCGAAGGCGAAGACTATCCGCCATACGAAAACGGCATGCCGAAATACGTGACCCTCAAGCACACGCTGGTTGAAAAAGTGTTGCCTGCCTTCGAGCTGTAATTCCGCTGCGCTCCCCTGTGCAAGGCAGGGGAGTTTCCCTGCTTGTGGCGTAAAATTTGCATATTTCTGGCTATTTCCCCTGATGTATAGGCTCCATGCACAAGCTCATGTTGGTCGATAATGACCCCGAACGTTCCGACAGCCTCGAAATCGCCCTGCATCAGGCGGGCTATATCCACACCGTCCGTGTTGCCCAGGATGAAAACCTGCTGGCTGCCGTGCGTCAGCAGCAACCCGACATTATCCTGATCGACATGCAGAGTCCTGACCGGGATACGCTGGAATCACTGCGCACCGTCAGTAAAGAAATCCCCAAACCCATCGTGTTTTTCGCCGAGCAAAGCGACCTGGAGACTACCCGGGCGGCCATCAGTGCTGGGGTCAGCGCCTATATTGTCGACGACTTGCCCGGCAAACGCCTGAAATCGGTGCTGGAAGTCGCCATTGCCCGCTTTCAGGAGCACCAGAAACTGAAAGATGAGTTGGAGNNGGATTACAAAACCCGCCTGCAAGACCGCAAAGACGTGGACAAGGCCAAAGGCATCCTCATGCAACACCGCAGTTTGACGGAGGAGGAGGCGTACCAGCTCCTGCGCAAGATGGCCATNAATCGCAATATGAAAATTGGCGAGGCCGCCCGCAACTTCGTCGCCGCCATGGCGTTGCTGGGGGCAAACTGTGATGAAGCAGGATTTGCGCATCGGTTTCCTGCCGCTGACGGATTGCGCCGTATTGGTGGCTGCTCAGGAACGCGGTTTTTTTGAAAAATACGGCCTGAATGTCACGCTCCAGCGGGAAGTGTCGNNTGCCAATATCCGCGACCGGGTAGCGTTTGGCGAGTTGGACGCCGCCCACATGCTGGCTCCGATGCCGTTGGCGGCCACACTCGGGATCGATGGTTTGGGCATCCCCATGCAGACCGCAGTCAGCATTGGCCTGAACGGCAGTGCGATTACCCTTTCCAGCGCATTGATGCAGGGCGTCCGCACCCANTTTCCCGAGTATCTGCACACCAGCCCGCTGCGCGCCACCGGCCTCAAGGCGCTGTTGGGACGTNNGCCGCAACGCAAGCTGGTGCTGGGCTGTGTTTACCCCTTTTCCCAGCATTACTACCTGTTGCGCGCCTGGTTGCAGGATGGCGGGTTGGAAATCGGCCAGGATGTCGAAGTCAGGGTGATCCCGCCACCGCAGATGGTCAGTGCGTTGACGGCCGGGGAGATTGACGGTTATTGCGCTGGCGAACCCTGGAACCAGGCCGCCGTGCAGCGGGGCGTTGGCTGCGTCGCCGTCAGCAGCTACGGCCTGTGGCATAACTANCCGGAAAAGGTGGTGGGCGTCACCCAGGCTTGGGCGGAAGCCAATCCCCAGCTGCATCTGGCGTTGGTTAAGGCGTTGCTGGAAGCAGCGGTCTGGGCGGATGACCGGCACAACCGGGTCAAGCTGGCGGAAATGCTGGCGCGTCCGCAGTATCTGGATGTCCCGCTGGAGCTGATCCGCGCGCCGCTGCTGGGGCGTTACCGCTACGCTGCTGATGAGCCGGAACGCTTTATGCCCGATTTCAATGTGTTCGCCCGTTATGCCGCCAACTTTCCCTGGCGTTCGCATGGGCGTTATTTCCTGCGTCAGATGCTAGCGGCAGGCCAACTGGCNCAGCCAGTCGCCGATGAAAATGCCTTGCTGGCCAGCGTTTACCGGACTGATCTCTACCGGCAAGCGGCGGATGCGCTGGGCTACGCTTATCCTACTGGCGATGAAATCCCCATGCTGGGCTGCACGACGCCGTGGGTTTTGCACGAAGCCAGCCAGCCGATTGCGATGGGCAGCAACTACATTGCATTGCCCCAGCTCAGGGGCGGATAGTAGGAAGGCGCATAGCCTTGGCGTGCAAGGGCGCTTTATGAGAGCAATTGGTACGCCAGCAGCAGGATGCCCACCGCTTCCAGCGCTGCCAGCCATTTCCAGAACAGTAACGGGTTGCGCTCCAGCAAGGGGCGGCTTTGCCGGGAGGCAAGCAGGCTGTCATTCGGCTTGGTTAAGTCAGCGACAAACTCGGATAGCAAATCGTAGCGTTTGGCCGGGTTGGGGTGCGTCGCCTTTTCCAGGGCGGCATCCACCCATTCCGGCACTTTGGGGTTGTGCAGGCAGGCGGAGGCATATTGGAATTTCTTTTTGTGCGCCCGTTCCGGTTCGATTTNCCCAAACGGTAGTTGGCCGGTAAACATTTCGTAGGCGATCACGCCCAGTGAAANAATATCCGAGCGGTTGGTTCCGCGTGCGCCCTTGAAATATTCCGGGGCGGAGTAACTGGCGGTGCCGACAATATGGTTGTGTTGCAGCACGCTCTGGATTTCCAGCAAGCCAGCAATGCGGGTGGAGCCAAAATCAATGATTTTCAGGGTGTTGTGCTGATCGATCAGGATATTGTCCGGCTTCAGGTCTTGGTGGATCATTTCCAGCCGGTGCATGGCGCGCAGGCCACGGGCAATCTGGTCAACCGTTGCCCGCACCTGGGTGACACTGGGGTCAGGATGATCCCGCATCCACTGGCGCAGGGTTTGCCCTTCAACGTATTCCACCACGCTGTAGAGGAAGGTCTGTTGCCGTTGCCCGGTTTCGTGCAATTTGATCAGGTGGGNGGAATTCAATCGGCGGGCGACCCATTCCTCATGCAAAAACAAATCAATATACGCGGGGTCGTCATTGAAATTCTGTGAGGGCGTCTTGATAACGACCTTGTTTCCGGCTTCCAGGGTATCTTCCGCCAGATAAACCTGGCTGCGCGAGGTGGCGTTCAACTCCCGCAGGATCCGATAGCCATCCAGCGTTTGCCCGGCTTTCAGGTCAGGCGGGAAGGGTAGCCTGCCAAGCATTTGGTAGAACTCTTCGCGGTTGACTGCGGGCAGTTGCCCGATACGCACGATTTGGCAGGTGATATTGTCCTGGCTGCCTGCCTGCAAGGCGGTTTCCACCAGTTGCTCGGCGCACTGTTGTGGGTCATGGCTATGCTGGCGCAGCAATTCAGTAATATGAGCATCGGACAATACGTCATGCACACCATCGGTGCTCAGGATAAAGACATCATCCTGCTGTAATTCCAACACGCGGAAATCCATTTCCAGGCTGGTGTCCAGCCCCAAGGCGCGGGTCAGGTAGGAGCGTTCCCCGCTGAAGTGCACCCGGTGGTCTTTGCTCAGGCATTCCAGCTTGCCGTCTTGCCAGCGGTAGATGCGGCTGTCGCCGACGTGCGCCAGATACGCGGTATGCGACTTGAGGATCAGGCAACTGAAGGTGGTTGACATGCCGCCTGTCCCACCATACTGGCGTTGCCCCTGGCTGCATAGCCAGAGGTTCAACGCGCCCACCACCTTGTTGATGGCTGTCTTGACCGTCCAGGAATCCGGTGTGCAGTAATAATCGCTGAGGAATTGCTTGACGGCCACCTGGCTGGCTTCCTTGCCGCCTTCGCTCGCGCTTACCCCGTCAGCAATGACCACCGCGATGCCCTTGCTGTCCAGGGCATTGCCTTGGGGCGTGATGGCCTAGAAGTCATCATTGTCAGGTTTGGCTCCCGCAATGGAATGCTGGCCGAGGGTAATGGCGAGATTCTGGCTCATGGTGATCCCCGTGCTTATTTCAGCTCAATCATCTGCACTGTGCCGTCAGGCAATACTTCGGTCATGGTGCCGCTGGGTTCACGCAGGAATATGGCAACAAACGCCAGCACCAACAATGCTGTGCCGCCAATGGTCATGAAGAAGATTGCTGGGTTGGTGCTGGCCAATACGGTCAGGAACACAACACCGCCCACATTGCCGTAAGCGCCCGCCATCCCCGCGATCTGCCCGGTCAGACGGCGCTGGATCAAGGGCACCATGGCGTAAACTGCGCCGGAACCGGCTTTGGAGAAGATGCCGCCCAGCGTGGCCGCCGCGATAACCATCAGCACAGACCATTCCTTGCTGACCTGCCCCAGCAGCATGAAGCTTGCGCCGATACCGATGAACACGATCAACAGGGTGATTTTACGCCCGAACTTGTCGCTGATCAGGCCGCCCATGGGGCGCGCCACCAGGTTAATGAACGCGTAAGAACCTGCCAGCAAGCCCGCCGTCACTTTATCCAGGCCGAACATGTCGACGTAGAACATGGGCAGCATGGAAACGACGGCCAGTTCCGTGCCAAAGGTGACCATGTAGGCCAAATCCAGGATGGCGACCTGGGCGAACGGGTAGCGTTGCAGCTCTGGCACGGGCTCTTTCAGGATATGCTTGTTCAGTTCCCAAATTTTCCACACTTGGAACAGGTAGGTCGCCGCCAGGATGCCATCAATCACATTGACCGCTTCAACGGAAATCAGGCCAGTTTTTGCNNCCGCCAGCATGGCCAGCGCTGCGTACATGGGGATATTCATGATCATGTACAGCACGAGGTCGAAAGCGCTGGTGACTTCCAGTGCGCCGGNTTNTTTCGGCTTGAAGTAGGTGGAGCCTTTCGGGGTGTTGCGCACACGCCAGTAGTAGATCAAACCGTAAACAATGGAGATGGCTCCGGCGATGATGATCGCTACCCGCCAGCCAAATTCCGCCCCGATGGTGGTGGCGATAATCGGCAATAACCAGGCGGCACCCGCAGAGCCGAAGTTGCCCCAGCCGCCGTAGATGCCTTGGGCAATGCCGGTTTGGCGCGCCGGGAACCATTCCCCGATCAGGCGGATGCCGACCACGAAACCCGCGCCAACCATGCCTGCCAGCAAGCGTGTCAACGCCAGTTGCTGGTAGTCTTGAGCCATCGCAAAGAAAATGCTGATGATGCCGCCGAAAACCAGAATCCCGGCAAACATGATGCGGCCAAAGCGGTCAACCATCATGCCGACCACGATCCGCGCCGGAATGGTCAAGGCAATGTTCAGGGTCAGCAACAGCTTGGCTTGCAAGTCAGTCAGTTGCAGTGACTCACGGATAAAGGGCATCAGCGGGGCATGGGCAAACCACACCATGAAGCTGACGAAGAATGCGAACCACCCCAGGTGCAGGGTGCGGATATTGGCTTTGGAAAAGTCCAGTAAGTTGAACTTTTCAGAAGGGTTGCTGCTCATGTTGCTTCACCTCATAAAAACATAACAAATACAAAAATAAGGGGTGTCCTGATGTGTGTGGGTTGGTCATGGTTCCGACCGATATACGTTTCACATGGTGAAAAACCTTTTTGAGGCCAAAGCCCTGGCTACTGTTGGGGAGGAGAGGAACCAACAGTAAACCAGGGCATCTTTACCCAAAATCCTGCACAGCACTGCACAGGGTAGGAGGAGTCACTTTAAGGGCAGTCGCCATTGACTGCCTGAGAGTGTTCAGGCAATTACCGTGCCATATTCATGTTTTCAATAAAAACAAATATTTATTGATTTTTGCGCAAATTGGCATGCACCTTGATAGGTAATTGTTCGCCATTTTGGTGCAGTGCATTATTGGATAATGGTGGGTGGCCGCTGTTGGGGTGATGGGCATTCCAGCACCCTCTGTTGGAAGGAACCGTTACTTTTTAGCTCGACCCACTATTGGCAGGGTAGTGTTTGTTGGTCTTTGATTTTTTCAAGCTGACGCCCGGAGCCTGCCCGTTCCTCCCATTTTGCCCGATAGCGATGCAGGGTCAGCATTTATTCCCCAAGGTGGAGCATGGGCTTCGCCGTTTTCCTCTGAAAAACTCCGATTTCGCTGGGATTTGCCATTGGCACAAGTTTTGCAGAGCAATTTTCACTTGCTGCCCCGGTCAACGGCGACCATCCGCAGCGACCCCACGCACCGTAGCGTGATGACAACCAACGGTAACGAAGCCCTGAATCTCAAGCTTGAAAACGGCTCAGAGATTCAGGGCTTTTGTTTTCAGGAGAAGCAAAAATGCTGAAAGAAAATCTGGTGCTGATCGGCAACGGGATGGCGGGTGTGCGTACCCTTGAGGAAGTGCTCAAGCTTGCCCCGGATCATTACAACATCACGGTGTTTGGCGAGGAGCCTTACGGCAACTACAACCGCATCATGCTGTCGCCGGTGCTGGCCAGCGAAAAGACCATCGAGCAGATCATGCTCAATGATGAAAACTGGTACGCGGATAACAACATTACCTTGCACAAGGGTAAGAAGGTTGAGCAGATCAACCGTGCGCGCCGTGAAGTCATTGCATCCGATGGCACTGTGGCGCAATACGACCGGTTGATCATTGCGACCGGTTCTGTGCCGTTTATCCTGCCTTTGCCGGGTGCAGACAAACANGGGGTGATTGGCTTCCGCGACATCAAGGACGTGGATGCGATGCTGGATGCATCGCGCCGTTACAAGAAAGCGGCTGTCATCGGTGGCGGTTTGCTGGGGCTGGAGGCTGCCAACGGCTTGATCAAGCAGGGCATGGACGTTACCGTCATCCACCTGCCCGACATCCTGATGGAACGCCAGCTCGACAAGCCAGCCGCACAAATGCTGCANAAGTCGCTGGAAGAGCGCGGCATGAAATTCCTGATGGAACACAACACTGCCGAACTCCTTGGTGGTGAGCGTGTCACCGGCCTGCGTTTCAAAAATGGCACTGAAATCGAGGCTGATCTGGTGGTTATGGCGGTCGGCATCAAGCCCAATATCGCGTTGGCCAAATCCGCAGGCTTGCATTGCGAGCGCGGCATCGTGGTCAGCGACGCCATGCAGACCATTACCGACCCGAAAATCTACGCCATCGGTGAATGCGTGCAGCATCGCGGCATTGCTTACGGTCTGGTTGCACCCTTGTTCGATCAGGCCAAGGTTGCGGCCAACCATCTGGCCAAATACGGCATTGCCCGCTACGAAGGTACGGTGACTTCCACCAAGCTGAAAGTGACCGGGATTGAGCTGTTCTCCGCCGGTGATTTCATCGGCAATGACAAGACCGAAGACATTGTGTTCAAGGACGCGGGGGCGGGAACCTACAAGAAAATTGTCTTGCAGGACAACCAGATCAAGGGAACTGTGTTGTACGGCGATACCGTGGATGGCAGCTGGTATTTCCAGTTGATGAAGGATGGAACCGACATTTCCGCTTTCCGCGATACCCTGTTGTTTGGGCAGGCGCATCTGGGCGATTCCGGCCACAACCCCGAAACCCGCGTGGCCTCCTTGCCGGACGAGGCCGAAATCTGCGGCTGCAACGGCGTATGCAAGGGTGACATCGTCAAGGCGATCACCNNGAAAAAGCTGTTCACGCTGGATGACGTGCGTGCCCATACCAAGGCTTCCGCTTCCTGCGGTTCCTGTACCGGGCTGGTCGAGTCGCTGCTGGCGCATACCGTCGGCGGCGATTACAACAAGACGCCAACCAGCAAGCCTCTGTGCAAATGTACTGACGCCACCCACGACCAAGTGCGCGCCGGTATCCTTCAGCTCGAACTGAAAACCATGCAGGCAGTGCGCGACCATTTCGAGTGGACAACACCGGACGGCTGCCCCAGCTGCCGTAACTCACTCAACTACTACCTGCTGTGTGCCTGGCCAAACGAATACCAGGACGATGCGCAGTCCCGTTTCATCAATGAACGTGCCCACGGCAATATCCAGAAAGACGGCACGTATTCGGTCGTGCCACGCATGTTCGGCGGCATGTGTACGCCGCAGCAATTGCGTGCGATTGCCGATGTTGCTGACAAGTACGCAGTGCCGGAAATGAAGGTCACCGGCGGCCAGCGCATCGACATGTTCGGCGTGAAGAAGGAACAATTGCCCGCGATGTGGAAGGATCTGGCCGAAGCTGGTTTCGTGTCCGGCCACGCCTACGGAAAGGCGTTGCGTACTGTGAAAACCTGTGTTGGCAGTTCCTGGTGCCGTTTCGGTACGCAGGATTCCACCGGCCTGGGCGTGAAGCTGGAAGAGCTGACCTGGGGTTCGTGGATGCCGCACAAGTTCAAGATGGCGGTTTCCGGCTGTCCGCGTAACTGTGCGGAAGCCACCATCAAGGACTTCGGCGTGGTGTGTGTGGATTCCGGCTACGAGCTGCACATCGGCGGCAATGGCGGGATCAAGGTGCGCGTCACCGACCTGCTGTGCAAGGTGGAAACCGAGGAAGAGGTGCTAGAATACAGTGCAGCTTTCTGCCAGTTCTACCGCGAAGACGCGCACTATCTGGAGCGCACCGCCCCGTGGGTCGAGCGCGTCGGCCTNGACAAGGTCAAGCAGGTGATGGGCGATGCGGAACAGCGCAAAGCCTTGTACGAGCGCTTCCTGATTTCGCAGCAACCTACCCAGGTTGACCCGTGGAAGCAGCGTGCCGAAGGCGCGGAAGCCAATGAATTCACCCCGATCACCCTTGCGTGACCCATCACAGAGAGCTGGAGAAACAATTATGTCCAAGTGGATTGAAGTCGTTGAATTGAGCAATATCCCGGTGTTGGGTTCCCGCGTGGTCAAAACCCGTGACATGGATATTGCCGTATTCCGTGGCCGGGATGATCAGGTATACGCCATCCGCGATGCCTGCCCGCACAAAAACGGCTCGTTGTCGCAGGGGATTATGCACGGTTCCACCGTCACCTGCCCGCTGCACAACTGGAAGATTGACCTTGCCAGCGGCAATGCGCTGGGCCGGATGAAGGCTGCGTCAATGTGTTCCCGGTCAAGGTCGAAAACGGGATGGTTTTCCTGAATTTGTAAAGCACCCTGGGTATGTAGGTACGTTTTATGAGCAAGACAACCAAAACCACCTGCCCCTACTGCGGCGTTGGTTGCGGCGTACTGGTGCAACAGGACGCCAACGGTAGTTTCAGCGTCAAACCTGACCCGGAACACCCCGCCAACCTCGGCAGATTATGTTCCAAAGGCACGGCGCTGGCGGAAACGCTTGACCACCCTGAGCGGCTGCTTTTCCCGGAAATCGATGGACAACGCGTCAGTTGGGATGAGGCCATCCAGACCGTTGCCAGCCGCTTCCAGGGCATTATTGCGGAACACGGGGCGGATGCGGTGGCTTTCTATGTTTCCGGGCAGTTGCTGACCGAAGACTATTACGTCGCCAACAAGCTGATGAAAGGCTGCATCGGCTCGGCCAATATCGACACCAATTCACGGCTGTGCATGTCCTCGGCGGTGGCGGCGCACAAGCGGGCGTTTGGGGAAGATTTGGTGCCGTGCAGTTACGAAGATCTGGAACAAGCGGAGCTGATCGTGCTGGTCGGCAGCAATGCGGCCTGGTGCCANCCCGTTTTGTACCAGCGCATGGTCAAGGCGAAAAAGGCCAACCCGGCCTTGCAGGTGGTGACCATTGACCCGCGCCGCACCCAGACGGCAGATCTGGCTGACCTGCACCTAGGTCTGGCGCCGGGGACAGACGCCATCTTGTTCAACGGTTTGCTGGCATGGCTGGCTGCGGACGGGCGGATGGCGGCGGAATTCGTTGCAGGTTCCACCGAAGGCGTCGACGCGGCATTGGCGGCGGCAAGAAGCAGCGCGCCGGATGCAAACGCCGTCGCCAAGCAGTGCAATCTTGCGCTTGACGAGGTGCAGCGCTTTTTCAGCCTGTTTGCCGCCAGCGAAAAGGTGGTGACGGTNTTTTCGCAAGGCGTCAACCAGTCTTCCAGCGGCGTGGATAAAGGCAATGCGATCATCAACTGCCATTTGCTGACCGGGCGTATCGGCAAGCCGGGTATNGGGCCGTTTTCTTTCACCGGGCAACCCAACGCCATGGGCGGGCGCGAAGTCGGTGGCCTTGCCAACCAGCTCGCCGCGCATATGGAAATCGGCAACCCGCAGCAGCGTGAGCTTGTGCAACGTTTCTGGCAGTCCCCGCGTGGCGGACAAGCCNNCGGTCTGAAAGCAGTGGATTTGTTTGAGGCTATTCATGATGGCAAGGTCAAGGCGGTCTGGATCATGGCGACCAACCCGGTCGTCAGCCTGCCGGATTCAGGCCGGGTGCGTGAGGCATTGCAACGGTGTGAGTGTGTGATCGTGTCTGACTGTGTGCGCCATACCGATACCGTCGATATGGCGCACATACGCCTGCCCGCCTTAACTTGGGGCGAGCGCAATGGCGCTGTCACCAATACTGACCGCACCATTTCCCGCCAGCGGCCTTTCCTGCCGGTGCCGGGCGAAGCAAGGCAGGACTGGGAAATCCTCTCCTCCGTGGCGCAGGCGATGGGCTTCGGCGCACATTTCCCGTACCAGTCCGCGCATGCAATCTTCTGTGAACATGCGGCGCTCTCCGCCTTTGAAAACAATGGGGAACGCTGCTTTGACATCGGCGCGTGGCAACACCTGAGTGCGGCGGAATACGACGCCCTGGAGCCAACCCAATGGCCGCTGGATGCAGCAGGGCAGGGAACCCCGCGCTTGTTTGCCGATGGCCGCTTNTTTACCACTTCCGGGAAGGCGCAATTCATCAGCGTGCAACCGCGTCCGCCGCAGTCTGTGCGCACGCCGGAATACCCGTTTGTATTGAACACCGGGCGGGTGCGCGACCATTGGCATACGCTGACCCGCACCGGCATTTCCGCGCGTTTGTCGGCGCACAGCAGCGAGCCGACGGTGGAAATCCATCCGTGCGACGCCCGCGACCAAGGCTTGCAGGCAGGCGGTATTGCCCGCATCCATAACGCGTTGGGCGACATTCTGGTGCGGGTGAAAACCAGCCGTGACCAGCAACGCGGCAGCCTGTTTGTGCCGATGCACTGGAGCGATCAATTCGGCAGTGCAGCCAGGGTTGGCCAGCTGGTTCCGGCGGTGACAGACCCACTTTCCGGGCAGCCGGAAGCCAAGCATGCGACGGTGGCGGTTGCGCCGTTTGCGGCCAGCTGGCATGGCTTCCTGCTTTCACGCCGCAAACTGGTGGTGGCGGCTGAGTTCTGGTCTTGCGCGCGGGTGGAACAGGCTTGGCGCTATGAGCTTGCTGGCAGCGCCCCGGTGACGGACTGGGCAACATTCGCCNNCAGGTTGCTCTGCCAGCAGGATGGCGACGTGAATTGGGCGGAATACCAGGATGCCAAACGCAACACATACCGCGCCGCCCGTTTTGTCGGCGACCGGCTGGAAAGCTGCCTGTTCATCAGCCCTTCCGCCGCCTGGCTGCCGCCGCGTGACTGGCTGGCGAGCCTGTTTGTGCAGGAAGCCTTGCCACCTGTTGAGCGCTCTGGCCTGCTGACCGGCAAACCGGCGGTGGCGGGCGAAGACCGNGGGCGTACTGTCTGCGCTTGCTTCAATGTCGGGGANAAAACCATCCGCAAGGCCATTACGGAGCAGGGGCTGACAACGGTGGAGGACATCGGGCGCTGCCTACAAGCGGGAACCAACTGCGGTTCCTGCCTGCCGGAACTGGGCGCGGTGCTGGCGACTTGCCTGCCCGCGTAAGCCAATGGTTTGCCATTGCCGCCTGTTCTGCGCTCAGGCCGCCAGATGCCCCAGGAGCACTTCGGGGTCAACCGGCTTGACCAAATGGACATCAAAACCGGCTTCACGGGTTTGCCGCCGGTCATCATTCGCTGCGTAGCCGGTGACGGCGATGAGCCGGGCGGCGGCGGTTTCCGGGGTGTGGCGCAGGGCGCGGGCGACGGCGAAACCGTCCATTTCCGGCAAGCCGATGTCGCAGAGCACGATGTCGGGGCGCACAGTCCTGGCCGCTTCCACCCCGCTCAACCCGGTAAAGGCAACGGTCACATCGTAACCGCTCAGTTCGAGCAGCGTGCGTAGGCTCTCGGCGGCATCCAGGTTGTCCTCGACAATGAGGATGCGCACATGTTTCCCAGCGGGCTGGGTGGCTGCGGCCTGCGTCAGCGCGGGCAACTCGGCTTCACACGGCAATTGGAAGGTGATTTCGGTGCCTTGCCCGTTGCCTGCGCTGGCCGCGGTTATTGTCCCTTCGTGCATTTCAAGCAGCCCTTTGGCGACCGAAAGCCCTAATCCCAGCCCGCCACGGCTACGATCCAGTGAACGGTCTGATTGGGCGAACGCCTCAAAGATGTAAGGGAGCATTTCCGCTTCAATGCCAATCCCCGTGTCGCGGATGGCGACGGCGGCATGTTTCCCTTGCCCGTCCACCGTCAGGCGCACACTCACTGTGCCGCCGGATGGGGTGAACTTGCCTGCATTGTCGAGCACATTGCCCAAGATCTGGGTCAGCCGCATGGTGTCGCCCATGACCCAGACCGGAGCTTGGGGAAGTTGGATGTCCAGCGTCAGCCCGGCCATTTCGANGCAGGCCTGGCGGTCTTCGGCGCATTGCCGGACTAGCCGGGCAAGATCCAGCCGTTCACGGCGGAGCGTGACCTTGCCCTGGGTAATGCGTGACACGTCCAGCAGGTCGTCCACGATCTGAGCCAGATGCCGCGCCTGCCGATCCATCATTTCCCGCGCCCGCTCGACTGTCGCCACATCGTCTGGCCGCAGCCGCAGGACATGCAAGGCGTTACGGATGGGGGCGATAGGGTTGCGCAGTTCGTGCGCCAGCATGGCCANGAACTCGTCCTTGCGCCGGTTGGCCTCTTTCAGGGAATCGATCAGTTGGACGTTGGCGATGGCGACGGAGGCCGAATCGCCGAGGGCTTGCAGGATTTCCAACTCCTCCGCGCTGGCGTGATNGGTGGCTTACCAGTAAGCACCGATGGCACCGATCGGGTCTTCCGAACGGATGGGAGTCATGGCCAGGCTTTGGACGAACGTTGGCCGGTAAGCGTCATGCGGGATGCGTGGGTCGAGGTAAATGTCGGGGATGGCAACCTGTTGGCGATGCAGCATGCACCAGCCGGAAATGCAATTTTTCATGGGAAAACGGTGCCCTTTCCATAGCGGGGCAATCGCATTTTCGTCGGCGTAGTGGCACAGGTCGCCATCGCGCAGGACAACGGTCACGCCATCGGCACCGGTCAGGTTCCGCGCCGTTTCGCGCAGCACCGCCATTACTGCGTCCAGGTCGCGGCAGCAGGAAAGCCGCTGCACCGCCCGAACCAATTCAGAATAAAGGGTCATATCGCGTCAGCCTCCAGGGTGTTTTTTTATGGATTTTACCGCTAAACGTCAATGGCGTTTAGTTTGTGTCATCTAGAGTGGATTATGCCGCAAACTTCTGAAATTGCACCCCGCTTTATTTTTTCGTACAGCGTGTTGGCATTGCAAACCCTGCACCTTTTATGAATCCCACCTTGTCGTTGGTGTCCACGGCAACGATGAAATCAGCGCTGTTCGGGTTGGAGCCTGTCCATTTGAGCTTGGTGCCGGAGGCGAGGATGTGTTGGCCTGCTTTCATCACCTTGCCTTGCCCTTCCCAGCAGCCGGAGTAGGCGCAAATGGATAAAGCCCCATTGGCAGTGTTCAGGCTGATGTCGAATGGGGTGAAACCATCAGAGATTTCACACTTGTTGGCGTCACAATGGATTTCCATGTCGTTGTTGCGGCAGTTCCAGGTTGCGGCGAAGGCTTGCGTGGACAATAAGGCAAGGCCGAAAGCAATGGATAGGCGCATGATGGAAGCTCCTGCTGCGTTAAAAACCGAACCGTGTCGGGCGAAAACCCCGCAGCGCCGCCCATCCCAGGTAGACGAACAGCGCCAATATCAGCACTTGTGTCACGGCGAAAGGGGGTTCCTGTTGGGTGGGCGCCAATTGCGCGAGTGGTGGCGTCTTGACGAAAAGCTGTACGACCAGCACGAAGGTGTTGAGGTAAAGCGCTGTCACCGCAGTGATGACGTAGGTGGCGCGCCATAGCCTTCCAGATGTTTCCAGTAACGGGCGGCAAGGCAAACCGCCAGCACCACCAGTGAAATGGCCGACAATATGCGCTGGGGAGACCTGTGTGAACGGGAAGCCGAACCCACTCAGGCTGGTGAAGAGGGTGGTCGCCAGGAAAAAGGCCGTCCAGCCTTCGAGCCGTGCCCCGGCCATCAGCCCGCCGACGACGACCAGCCCCGAGATGATTCCCAGAACACTGATGACAACATGGATCAACGTAAACATCGGCAGGTCGAAAATCATGGGTTTCTCCTTGGCTTGTCTTTGGGCAAGGAATTTTGGGCTGCCACACATTAAGTGCAATGCAGGGGCTCTTCGTGCATCCGTGCAGCAGAGTACGCTAATAGTATAGTCTTTTAATCAGGTAATAATGCAATCGAATGCTGTAATATTCATTATTAATTAATATTTTGCGGCCAAGCGAGTGGCGTTTATCCATTTCCCAACAGGAAATCGTAAATCTGGCGCATCACCAGCCGTTCGATGGCAGGTAGGGAAAAACAGTCCGGCAATTCAATCCATTGGCAGCCTTTCGGGGCGGCGAAGGGTTGTTCCTTTGCACTTTCACCAGTATACCGGCACGGTCACGCCGGGCGTATCCACCCAAAGACGGAAACCGTTAACAATGGTCAGCTCATGCGGCTCGACTTGCAGTGTGGCGCATAATTGCCGCAGAAAGGGCGCAGGGTGCGTTGCCGTCGCACTCGGAATGTCATATTCCTCCAGCAGTTCTGACAAGGCAGGGAGCGGTGTTGGGAAAATGACGCGGCCTGCGGGCGATTTCAGGAAGCGCAGGCGGGCGCTGGTGGGGTGCAGGTGGTGAATGACAAAGCGTAAGGGCGGATTGGTGGCGGTCGTTTCCATGAGGCGGTTTGGCTGGCAGTGTTGCGATAAGGCGATATTTTCTTGCTTTGGGGTTAGCGTCAATATGCCGCCATTGGTTGGGTGGCAGGTGCCATCACTGGCCTCTGCCTGCCGGAACCGCTGTCCGGCAGGCGAAGGATGAGCCTGCTGCAACCCGACCTATAGCCAGACTTTGTCTTTGGCTGCCTTGGGTTGGATGGCAGGTTTCGCTGGCGCGGAGGGCTTGATTGACGGCAATGGGTCGTTAGGCTGCGTCAGCGGCGCTTGGAACTGCGACATTCCCTGGATGAATTTCTGGAAAAATTCATCGTTGAACGGGTTGTTTTGGAAAAATGCACTGTCGAACGGATCTTGCTTGAAAAACGGGTCATCAAAAGGGTTTTTGCCGCCAAACAGGGAGTCGCTGAACGGAAATTCCTTGCCGAACAGCTCGCCCAGATTGCCGGTTCCTGGTTCCAGCGCCTGCATGACCGCCTGTTTGCGGTCTTCCGGCAGACCGGATTGTTCCAGTTGCTGGCGGATTTCCTGTTGCGTGCCTTCAAACGAATACTTGCGCGTATCGTCGGCCTTGTCCTGATAATTGATTTCCGCATGGTAACGCCCATCCGGCAGGTTGTAGACCTGCACCGCCTCTGACTGCATCAGGATGCTGGGTGGTGCCGGGGCAAGCTGCGGCGGTTGGTGCTGGGTGGGCGGCGCAGGCGTCTGGCCGCCTTGAATGGCGTATTGTTCGCCCACAACGGAACGCTCAGGAAGGCGATTATCAGTGGTGCGAGATGTCTTGCTTTCATGTCTGGCGCCTCACGGTTGGCTGGTTGCAATGCCTATGATTTTAAGATAGCAGCGCGTCAGGTAAAATTACCGATTCTTAAGGTTTTGGGTAGGGGAGTGGCGCGCTGATTTGCGCGCTGATTTGCGCCTCTGTGCGCTTCCCCTATACTGGCCTACCCATCACGTACACACCCCAGTAAGCGAAAACATGACTGAAAAATTTGATATTCCTGAGGAATTCCAAAGTTCCCTCGTCCCTGAACTGCTGACGGACGATTCGCCTATCCAGTTCAACTGCCATCCGGGCGTTTCCTGTTTCAATATCTGCTGCAAGGCGGCGGATGTGACGTTACCTTACGACATCCTGCGCCTGAAACAGCGTTTGGGCATCACCTCCACCGAGTTTCTGGANAAATACACCGTGCCATTCCGNGTGGACGGGCAAGGCACGCCGGGCGTCAAGTTGCGCACCGATGAAACCAAAGCCTGTTTGTTCGTGCGTGAAGAGGGTTGCAGCGTTTACGCTGACCGCCCTTCCGCCTGCCGCTATTATGGCCTNGGCCTGTTGTCCCACCGCGCGGAAGGTTCGCCGGACGATGTGCAATATTACTTCCGCAACCANGAAGCGCACTGCCAGGGTTGGAGCACTGATCAGGTCAGGACGATCCGCGATTACCGTGAACAGCAGGGCGTGCCGGAATACGACGCCGTCAACCGTGAGTGGATGCAGTTGATGCTGAAGAAACGTTCTGCTGGCNNCTCTACGGTTGGCAAGCCCAACCCGCTCAGTTTCCAGCTTTACTTCATGGCGAGTTTCGATATTGACCGTTTCCGCCGTTTTGTGGAAAGCGAACAATTTGCGCGCGTTTACCTGCTCGGCGAAGATACCCGTGAAGAGTTGAAAGACGATCTGGCGCTGCTGCGGTTCGGCTTCCGTTTGCTGCGGCAAGTGCTGTTTGATGAGCAAACCATCCCGACCCATGCCAACATCCTCGAAAAACGCTGGGAAGAGCGCAAGGACATTATCGAATTGCGCCGTCAGGCCGCCATTGAGGAGGCCGTNCACCGGGCGGAGGAAGACCGTAAGGCGGCGCTGGAAGTTGACGCTGCGCCGAAGCAAGGCCAGTAAGCAGGCGGACGAGACACGGGTGCGGGGGCGCAACGCTTCCGCTACGCCTGCAAATGCAGGTGGCGGGCATGGAAGCCGACATGGCGCGGCAGTTCGGCAGTCCAATATTCCCAGTCGTGGTTGCCCGCGGACTCCCGGTATTCGTGCCCAATCCTCATCCGCTGCAACGCCTGATGCGTCTGCCGGTTGTCTTCCAACGCCAGCGCATCATCCAGGGAAACGGTCAGCAGCCAGGGCAAGCTCCTGGCAGGCGGCAGCTGCTGGATCAGATAACGCACGGAATGGCGTTCCCACAGCGCCCGGTTTGCCTCCAGCTTCCCGAACACCCGCGCCAGCTCCCAACTGTCGGGGTGCGTGGTAATGTCCAGGATGCCGCTCATGGAGCTGGCAGAGCGGAACAGTCCCGGATGCCGCAGGTATAGCCCCAGCGCGCCCTGCCCACCCATGGACAAGCCTGCAATCGAACGCAACGCCGGGTTGGCGGGCAAATTCTCCTCAACATGAGGGATCAGTTCAGCGGTCAGGTAGGTTTCAATCTGGTTGGTGGGGTCAAACGGCGAGTCGGCGTACCAACCGAATGGGTCGCCATCGGGCAGGATGACGATCACGCCATACTGCCTGACCAGTTTGCGCAGTTTGTCGCCCGCCTGATCCATCCACGCCCGGTGCGAATCCCAGGCCCATGCAGCAGATAAAGCACGGGCAGCTGTCCCGGCAGCCGTCGGCCTTTGGGGATGCAGGCGAAATATGACGTATTTTTTCTGCGCGCCTTGGATAACAGTTGAATTTCCATGACATCGGCAGAAGCGGCGGGCACGATCAGTTCGGCGTTCACGCAGCAGATGTTATTGTCGGCCATTTGCTACAGCGCCGACCAGTTGACGTAAGGCTTGATGGCGGACAGGAAATAGTTGGTCATGATTTCACCGCCCGCTTCGGTCAGGTGGATTTCGTCCTTACCTGACGCGTACTTTTTGTCCTTGCGCATTTTTAGGAAGGAGGAGTACGCGCCATTGTCTGCCGCCAGCACGCTCCAGGTGTCGAAATACTTCGCCATTTTCTGCCCGGCGCAAGCGCTGGCGACCAGTTGGTTGATGATCCGGATTTTGTCGCCGTATTTGTCCTGCCCCATGATCGGTAGCCCGACCCAGAAAATGCTGGTTCCATGTTCCGCTGCGATGGTGAGGAAACGGTTGATGCGGGCGCTGTAAATGGTGTTCCAGCCCGGGTCGCCGACATGGTAGCGCTTGCCTTCCTCCACAATATCCTGCGGGTCGTTGGCCCATATTGACGATCAGCAGGTCGGGTCGGTGCTTGTCGAGCAGTTCGGTCAGGTAGCCAGCCAGTCGAAATAATCAGGGCGGGTCAGGCCGGTGGAATATTTGCCTTCACGGGTGACTGACAAGCCTGCAACCTGTTTCAGGCGGCGTTGCAGGGCGATGCCGAAACCTTCCAGCACCATGGAGTCGCCAACAATCAGGACGTTGTCCGCCTGCAGGGTGCCCTGTGGCGCGGGCTGAGTGTTGGAGGGGGCGGCGCAGCGGGTTTGGGCGCTGCTGATGGGCGGGGTGTGGCCTGCAAGGCGGCGACCTTGACAGTGTCGGGTTTGGAAGCCGCCAGCACCGGCAGGTTATGGGTGAACGCCAGCACGCTCTTTTCCATCTCCAGCAGCTGGCTGGAAAACACCTTGGCGTTGGAGCTGAACACCAGCTCTTCGGGTTTGCCGCACCAGGCTTCAGCTCCAGGCAGCCAGTCGGTGCAGCGATCCCCGAACCAGATCGCCAGCCTTTCCAATTCGTTCAGGGACAGCGCCGCCAGCACCAGCATGCAAATGGCGACGACCCGAACCGGCGTGAGCCGCCTGCTGATGATGTGTTGTCGGTTGTCCATGCCGCCCCTTTAAAATTGGAAATAGATAAACGGAAGCACCCCTTCCTACCCCATCCGTAGAATAATAATACAAATCAACGCAATCACCACGACTTGCAAGGGCAGTGGCAGGCGGCGCTGGAACGCCGGTAGGTTTTTGCAGCCAGGTAGNNAAAAATTGAGCAGCAGGCCAACGGCAATGGCCGGGATCACCAGCAGTTCGAAGCCTTTCCCAGCCTGTTCCTGGGTAAACACCGCCCGGAAGATTTCCATGGCGCGGTCAGTGTCTTCGGCTTCAAAGAACACCCAGGCAAATGAAACAAAGTGGAAGGTCAACAGCCAGAGGAANNAACCTTCAGCNNAGCAGGCTCGGCCGGCGTCTTTGCCGGTTTGTGGCCGTCGCTGTGCAAAGTGGCGGTGGATGTCCTTGACCGCGTGGGTGAGCGCCAGCCCCAGGCCGTGCAGCATGCCCCACAGCAGGAAGCGCATGTGCGCGCCGTGCCACAGCCCGCCCAGGGTCATGGTGATCATAATATTGAGGTACTTGAATGCTTTCCCGTGCTGGTTGCCACCGAGGGAAATGTATAAATAATCCCGCAGCCAAGTGGACAAGGAGATGTGCCAGCGCCGCCAGAATTCCTGCAAATCGGTGGCGATGTNAGGCCGGTCGAAGTTGAACGGGATCTTGTACCCCAGCAGCAGCGCCACGCCGATCGNCCGGTCGGAGTAGCCGGAAAAATCACAGAAAATCTGGATCGAATAAGCGTAAACAGCCGCCAACACCGAGAGGGAGGAGTAATCCGCCGGAACCTGGAACACCTGCCTGACAATGTGTTCGGACAAGTAGCTGGCGATGACGATTTTCTTGAACAGCCCCGACAGGATCAGCGCAAACCCCAGCTGGAAGCTGCGGGTGTTATACACCGGCCTTTCCAGTTGCGGCACGAACACATGGGCGCGCATGATCGCCGGATAGCACTGTGGGAAAAATGACACGAACAGCAGGATGTCGACCGGGTTTCTGACCAGACGCCCTTTGTCGCGGTAGACGTCAATGGCGTAGGACATGCCCTGGAAGGTGAAAANACTGATGCCGATCGGGAAAATCAGATCCATTTCCGGCAAGCGCGAAACCAGGTCGCCATCCCATACCAAAGGCAGGATGGAGGCCGNCAAAAACTCGCTGTACTTGAAGAACGCCAGTGGTGCCAAACTGAGGGTGATGTCTGCAAACAGGAGCAGTTTTTGCGGAAAACGCTTTCNCGTGAGGGTGATCAGGTAGCCGAAACCCCAGTTGAGCAGGCCGATCAAAAATATCAGGGGCAGAAAACGGGCGTCAAAACTCAGGTAGAAAACTGCATTGGCTTCCAGCAGGAAGAGTTTGTAAAAACCGGGCATGCCGCGAAAAANCCAGTTGAAGATCAGCACAATCAGGAAAAAAACGGCAAATTCTACGGTGGTAAAGATCATGCTGGCCTGACTTCTTCGTTGCTGTGGAGGGATAAATCCGGGTTCCCTAAAGCGTTAGCATAAGTGTAGTATGGTTTATAGGATACATTACTCATCCTGATCGGTGAATAATCATCTCGACGCTTTCAAACACACGCGCCGATTATGCTGGGAACTTGCATTCCTCCTGGGGGTACGCGAAAATCGCGCCGAATATAAGCTTTAGGGGTAAATAACGATGAATAACGTTTCTGTCGCCATCATTTCCGACACGCATGGGCATCTCGATCCGCGCATTATCGACATTATCCGTGAATGTGATTACGCCATTCATGCGGGCGATATTTGCGGGGAGGACGTGTTGGCGGCCATGCAGCCGAGAAGCGCCATTGTGATTGCGGTGGCGGGCAATAATGAGCCGCGCTGCATGGTGGGTTTCCCTTTGCCGGAAAGCAGCGAACTGGCGTTGCCGGGCGGCAAAATCTGCATTGAACACGGGCATGAACACGGCCACCATACCCCCAGCCATGAATCCCTGCGCCAGCGTCATCCGGATGCGCGGGTGATCGTATATGGCCATACCCACAAAATGGTGCAGGACAAAAGCGCAAACCCCTGGGTGGTCAATCCCGGTGCCGCTGGCCAGACGCGTACCCACGGTGGCTCTTCCTGCCTGGTGCTGACCGCTGGCAATGAGGAATGGGCGATCCAGGAATTCCGTTTCGCTGACTGAACCCCTCGTTGGCAATAAAAAGGCGCAGCAATGCGCCTTTTCATCGCGGCAGGAAACGGCTTATTGCACGCCCAGCAGCTCCACATCAAAGATCAGGGTCGCATTGGGCGGGATGACGCCACCCGCGCCGCGTGCGCCGTAGCCCATTTCCGGCGGGATCACCAAAGTGCGCTGGCCGCCTATTTTCATGCCAGCGACGCCTTCATCCCAGCCCTTGATCACGCGGCCACCGCCTAATGGGAAGGTGAATGGCTCGCCACGGTCGCGGGAGCTGTCGAATTTGACGCCGTGTTTGTCCGGTGCGGTTGCGTCGTATAACCAGCCGGTATAGTGCACAGACACGTTTTTGCCCGCTGTTGCTTCCGCGCCATCGCCGACTTTCACATCCGTTTTTACCAGTTCTGTCATTTTGCTTGCCTCCGTTTTGGGTTCAGTCTTGGTGTCCGCTGCCTGGGTACTGGCTGTTTTGTCAGAGCAGGCCGCCATAAAAATGCTGGCGGACAAGGTCAACGCCAGTGGAAGGATCATCAGGGCTGTTTTCATGTATGTCATTTCCTGAGCAAAGAAAGGGGGCATTATGCCCCCTTTTCCATAAACGCGCGATAAACGGTTTACTTGTCTGCAATTTTGCGTAGTTCACTGGACTGGATAATATTCCCATCCAGCGCGGAATCAGACGCGGAGCGGCCAAACGCCACATCCATCAGCTGGCTGTAGTACATGACCGGCATGTTGAAATTGGTCTTGTACTTGGCATTGATGTCATCCTGGTAGACTTCCACATTCATCTGGCATAGTGGGCAAGGCGTGACGATCATGTTCGCACCGTTGTCGTAGGCGGATTCGATGATGTCCTTGACCAGCGCCTGGCCTTNTTCCGGTTCGGCGAACATCAGGCCACCGCTACAGCAGGCCACTTTCTTTTCGTACTTGACCAGGGCTTCACCGCCAAGGGTTTCCACCATTTTGTCCANGTACAGCGGGTTTTCGAACGATTCGCCATTGATGCCGAATGGGCGGTTGGTCTGGCAGCCGACGTAACCGGCAATCTTCAGGCCTTCCAGCGGCTTTTTGACCTTCTGCCCCAGCGCCTCATAGCCGATGTCCTCAATCAGGACTTCGACCATGTGGCGGACTTNTTTCCGCCCGCTGTATTCCAGTTTGACGGATTGCAGCGCGATGTTGGTCTCTTCTTTCAGGCGCGGGTTATGGTTGATGCGCTCCTGGGCTTCACGGGTGTTGAGCCAGCAAGCGGCGCAGGTGGCGACAATGTCCTGGTCGGGATGGTGCTTTTCGGACAGGGCGATATTGCGGGCGGAAAGTGTCAGGCGTGGCAGTTCGCCGCCTTCCACATAACCGACGGATGCGCCGCAGCAGTTCCAGTCAGGAATCTCGTTCAGGACAATATCCAGCTCTTCACACAGGGTTTGCACCGATTTGTCGAGGTTGGATGAGGATGCGCCTTNTTGGGAGGAGCAACCCGGGTAATATGAATACTCTTTCTTTGCCATTGCTCTCACTCCTTAGTGGCGGCTTGCAGGCGCCATTTCCAGTTCCTGGGCTTTTTCCAGCATGGCATGGAAACCGGATTTGTCCTGGATGCCGTGGCCACCAAGGATTTCCAGCGGGTTCATGCGTTTGGTCTTCAGCATGTTCATGCCCAGTTTCTGCTGCGCCATGGCGACTTTGACGCCTTCGGCAAAGCCATCCTTGAAATACAGAGTAAGACCCAGCTTCAGTTCGTTGGCGCGCCCGTTCTTGGTGATGTTGTTCCAGAATTTGGTGCCGAAATCAGCAGTAGGTTGCCGCTTCGGCATCAGGCCAGTGCGTTTGGCGTGGGTGGNCCGGCCGTGCATGATGTGGGTGATCGGCAGGCCGCGCGGGCAGCGGGCGATGCAGTTGTAGCAGGAGGTACACATCCACATGGAGCTGGAAGACAGCACTTCTTCGCGCTTGTTGGCGCGGATCATCATGAAGATTTCCTGCGGCGGATGTTCCCAATGCGGCTGAAGGGNGCAGGAGCCAGAGCACACGCCGCATTGCATGCACATCTTGACCCAGTCGCCTTCCTCAATGTTGTCCACGACCTCTTTGAGGAAGTTGCCCTTGTATTTTTCAATCATGGTCTGATTGATAGCAGTGCTCATTGCATCCTCCTCCTTAGAACTTGAACGGGCTGAGGCCGACACGGTTGATGGTTTCGACCATTTCATCCAGCAGTTTCGGTGAGCGGTTGATGTCGGTGATCGCCACTTCGTGCACCGCCACGCGCTCGGCCTCAAGGTTCATGGTGGATAATGTGTCGCCGATCTTGGCCATGCGGACATNAGCCATTTCCGAGCCTTTGACAAAATGGCATTGGTAATCTGCGCCTTNTTTGCAGCCCATCATGACCACACCATCATAACCATTGCCTAGCGCGTCCTTGATCCAGATGGTGTTGGTGGAGCCGAGGCAGCGCACCGGAATGACGCGGATGAAGGCGCTCATTTCGCTGCGTTTCAGTGCAGCCATGTCGAGTGACGGATAGGCGTCGTTTTCGCAAGCCAACACTAGGATACGCGGTTTTTCCTGGAATTCGTCCGGCACGTCGACCGCCTTGATCTGCGCACCAACGGTTTCGATGGAGTAGTTCTTGAAGGAAATAACCTGTACCGGGCAGGCACCCATGCAGGTGCCGCAGCGGCGGCAGCGCGCTTCGTTGTATTGCGGGTAGCCTTTCTCGTCTTCGTTGATCGCGCCGAACGGGCATTCCACCGTACAGCGTTTGCATTGGGTGCAGCCTTCCTTACGGAAAGTCGGGAAGCTCAGGTCGCCGGAGCGCGGATGAGCCGCCCGCCCAATGGCGGAGTTTTCGATTGCCTGGATGGCTTTCATCACCGCGCCCATCGCGTCGGTTTGCGCCGCCGCNNCATCCATGGGGCGGCGTACCGNGCCTGCGGTGTAAATGCCGGTGCGGCGGGTTTCATACGGGAAGCAGATGAAGTGGGAATCGGCAAAGCCATTCACCAGTTGTGGCACATCCGNGCNCTGGCGGTATTGCAGGTTGAGGATGGATTCGACCGGAACTTTGACTTCGCCTGCGGTCTGCTCTGCTTCGATATTGACGCCAGCGTTTGGCACCATACCGGTGGCCAGCACCACCANGTCGGCATTGATGGCGTCATCTTCACCCAGGATCAAATCCTTGAAATTGACTTTCAGCTCGCTGCCGTTGGCGTCAACGGTGGAAACCTTGCCTTTGCGGAAGGTGACCATTTTGTCTTGTGCGCTGCGGTAGAAGTTTTCACCGCCTGCGCCCGGCGTACGCAAATCGTCAAACAGGATAGTGGTTTCAATGTCCGGGTTGGCGTCCTTGAAGTACATGGCCTGCTTGATGCTGGTGCCGCAGCAGTGGCCGGAACACCATGACAGGTGACCTTCCTTCTCGCTACGCTGGCCTGCACATTGTACGAATACGACGTTTTCCACCGCTTTGCCGTCGGCGCGCTTGATCGAGCCGTCGCCTGCGGCTTTCGCCATGGCTTCCAGTTCAAGCTGGGTGACGACGTTAGNGGATTTGCCGTAGCTGAATTCAGGCAAGTTGTTGGCATCATAAGGTTTGAAGCCGCTGGCTTGTACGATGGCGCCGAATTCAGCCATGGAGCCTTCGCCCACGCTGGAGGCGATGACCACGCTGAAACGGCNCGGTGCGCCGCTGGTGCTGGCGGCCGTGGAATTCAGGTAAACGGTGATTTTGTCATCGGCTTCCACCGCTGCAATCAATGCGTCCACGCCGGTATCCTGTGCTTCCTGGTAGGNGGAGCGTTGCGGCTGGCGCTTGTATAACTGACCCATCACCCCGCCGAGGCGGTCGGATTTTTCGATGATGCTGGCGTAGTAACCGGCTTTGGAGGCTTCCAGCGCTGCGGTCATGCCGGTGATGCCACCACCAACCACCATAATGTGGTTGTTTTTGCCTTGTTCACCGCTGGGGTCAGCCTGATGCATCGCCTTGACTTCAGCGCAACCCATGCGGATGTAGTCGGACGCCATTTCCAGAGTCGTTTCGTCGTTCTCAGTGCCTTCCGGGCGTACCCAAATGACGCCTTCGCGCAGGTTGACGCGGGAAGTCGGCACCGCACCGAAATTGAATGCCTCGGTCTTGGCGCGACGTGAGCAGGCCATAATGACCAGCTTGTCCACCTTGTCTTCGCCTTCCGCATTCAGGTCAGCGTTGATCATGTCCAAGCCTGCCTGACTGCACAGGAAATCATGGGTTTTGCAGAAAGCAATGCGGCCTTCGCGCACCGCGACATTTTCCAGAGTGCTGACATCCAGACGCTCGCCGATGCCACAACCTGTACACAGATAACCACCAATTTTCATCTTATGCTCCTGCTANCCGGTTGACGACCTGTACTGCGCGCAGGGCTGCGGCAGTGGCGTGTTGCACGGCGCGGTTGACATCCATTGCGTCGGCGGCAACCCCGGCAGCGAAAATGCCGCCATTGGCTTCGTCGTGTTCAATAAAGCCTTCTTCGTTGACCGCAAGCTTGATCGGCAAGCCCTTGAAGTCAACGCTTGGCTCCATGCCGGTTGCCAGCACCACCAAGTCGTGGGTGTTGGCGTAGCGGTGATAACCTTCGGTATCCACGCCGTGCAGCACCGGATTGCCTTCCTTGTCTTGCTCGACTTTGGCGACTTTGGACTTGATGAAGCTGACATTCTCATCAGCCTGCACGTTGCGGTAGAAGTCTTCGAAACGGTCAATTGAGCGGATGTCGATGTAGTAAATGGTGGACTTGCCTTCGCTGCCGTACTTTTCGGTCACGTACTGGGTCTGCTTCAGGGAAGCCATGCAGCAGAAACGTGAACAGTGGCGCAGGTAGTTGCGGTCACGCGAACCGGCACACTGGATGAAGGCAATGTTTTTCGCTTCCTTGCCATCGGATGGGCGCAACAGTTTGCCGCCGGTTGNGGCGTGCGGGTNCATCAGGCGCTCAAACTCAACGTTATTGATGACGTTGGGGTAGCGGTCATAGCCGTAAGGCTGAATCTTGTTGGCGTCGAAAGGCCGCCAGCCGGTGGCGAAGATGACGGAACCGGCTTTCAGCTCAAGGGTTTCTTCCTGTTGGTCGAGGTCGATGGCACCGTATTTGCAGGCTGCTTTCGCGGCTTCGGCTTCAGGCGTGCCAATAATGCGGGAATCAATGACGTATTGCTGCGGGTAAGCCATCGGGTTGGGCAGGTAGATGCTCTTGCGCTTGCCCAGGTTGTAGTTGAATTCGTCGTCGAACTCGCTGGTGGCTGCTTTTCCGCATTCACCGCAAACTGTGCAGTTGCTGTTGACGTAACGTGGGGTCAGGGTAACGCTGACAGTGTAGTCGCCTTTGTCGCCGCTGATATTGGACACTTCCGCCTGCGTCAGCACCGTCAGATTTTNGTTCATCTTGATGCGGCGCTGGTTGATTTCCTGCCCGCAGGTGGGGTGACACATTTTGGGGAAGTATTTGTACAGCTGGGAGACACGTCCGCCAAGATAAGGGCGTTTTTCCAGCAGGATGACCTGCTTACCGGTTTCAGCAGCTTCCAGCGCAGCAGTCATACCGCTGATGCCACCGCCGACGACGATAATGGTCTGGTTGGTTGCAACGACAGCCGTCATTGAGGCTCCTCCATCAAGGACAGTATTGGAAATCCTGAGTGAAACGCCCGTGATTAGCCAACAGTGTACGGGTCAGCGGGAGGGCGCTCCCTTAAAGTGGCAGGCAGGATACTATACTTTATGCGCCGCATTCCAGCGGCTACCCTAATGGGGATATGTGCTTTTATTGATTTGCAAATCAAATAAATAGATCGGATTGAGAAAATCCAACAAATATCGATTATTAATTATATTCTTATGGAGTTGAACGGCCGAGTCAGTGAAACTCGGCCAGTTCTTTAATGTGCGCGGTCACGCTGCGCCCCAGTGGCGACAACTCATAACCACCTTCCAGGCAGGATACGACCCGCCCACCGCAGTGATCCTTGGCGATCTGGCATAGCTCACGGGTAATCCACACGTAATCGCGCTCCACCAGATTGAAGCCGCCCATGTCATCTTCCAAGTGGGAGTCAAACCCTGCGGAAATCATCACCAGTTCTGGCTTGAAATCGCGCATGGCAGGCAACCAATTGGTGGATACAGCTTCCCGCCAAGCGGCACCGCCGGTTCCTGCTGGCAAGGGTAGGTTGAAGATATTGGGCACATTCGTGTCTGCCCCAGTAAAGGGGTAGAATGGGTGTTGGAAAGACGAGCAGAACATGACGCGCGGGTCGCCGGAGAAAATTTCTTCGGTGCCGTCGCCGTGGTGTACGTCGAAGTCCACGATGATAATGCGCTCCACGCCATACACTTCCATGGCATGCGCTGCGCCGACAGCCACATTGTTGAAAATGCAGAAACCGGCGGCACGGCTACGTCCAGCATGGTGGCCGGGCGGGCGGATAATGCAGAAAGCATGTTTGTGGTTTCCCGCCATCACAAGGTCGACCGCCATCACCGCCGCGCCAGCGCCATGCAGGGCTGCATCCAAGGTGTACGGGCTCATGCCTGTGTCACCATCCAGGTCGGCAAAGCCTTCCTTGGGCGAGGTGGCGAATACGCGATCCACATAAGCGGCGTCATGTACACGCAACAGGTGTTCACGTTCCGCACAATGCGAGTCATAATGGCGTGAAATCCAGTCCACCCCGGACATGATCATGCGGTTGTTGATGGCGTCCAAACGCTCCGCACATTCAGGGTGGTGCGGGGTGCCGTTGTCATGCAAATGGCAATGTGAGTGTGTTATTACTGCAACTGTCATGTTCTTTTTAAAAAATGGGAGTAGAATATGCTGCATTGCACAAAAGATAGACTTTAATGCGCTACATCTGTATATCATAGAGGTTTTGGCCATGAGCCACCATTACTTAAATCAACTATTCTCACCGCACAATATTGCGCTATTCGGAGCCAGTCACCGGGAAAATTCAGTGGGTTCCATTGTCTTCCAGAATCTGCTCAATGCAGGATTCAAGGGAGCCGTTTACCCGATCAACCCTAAGCATCCCGAAGTTCACGGCCACCAAGCTTGGCCTAATCTGACTGAACTGAATAAGCCTGTCGATTTGGCGGTAGTGGCGACGCCCTCCCGTACTATTCCCGGCATTATCCAACAGTGTGGCGAACACGGCGTAAAAGGCGTGGTCATCATCTCTGCTGGTTTCGCCGAAACCGATCCACAAGGGAAACGCCTGCANAAAGACATTGTGGATATCGCCCGTCAGTATGGCGTCCACATCATCAGTAANAGCTGTCTCGGCATCATGCGTCCTTCCTCTGGCCTTAATGCTACATTCAGCCGCAATCAAGCACAACCCGGGAATTTGGCGCTGGTTTCACAATCTGGGGCAATGTGCACCGCTATCCTCGATTGNGCCGCCAGCCATCAGATTGGTTTTTCCACCGTTGTCACGCTGGGGGACACCGCTGATGTCGATTTTGGTGATGTGCTCGATTTTCTTGCGCTTGATCCCAAAACTGACAGTATTCTGCTGTATATCGAAGGCATACACAATGCCCGCAGCTTCATGAGCGGGTTGCGCACTGCTTCGCGGATGAAGCCGGTCATCGTGCTGAAAGCTGGCCGCTACGAAGAGGTGTCCCGTGCGGTCACGTCCCATACTGGCGCGATTGTCGGTGGTGATGACGCCTTTGAGGCTGCGTTGGAGCGTGCGGGTGTGGTGCGTGTCAATACAGTGACCCAGTTGTTTGCCGCCGCCCAAATACTCTCTTCCGGTATCCGCGCCCAGCAAAACCGCCTGCTGATCATCACCAATGGCGGTGGCTCTGGCGTCATGGCGACTGACCGGGTGGTGGAAGTGGGTGTGCGCATGGCTGAACTCAGCCCTGATACGCTGGCGGAGCTGAATAAAATTCTGCCGTTTACCTGGTCACATGGCAATCCGGTGGATATTCTTGGCGATGCAGACCCGGCGCGTTATACCGCAGCCCTCAAGATCTGCATGCAGGACGAAAACCTGGACGGCATTCTGGTGATGTTGNNGCCGCAGGCGATGACCGATTCTGCTGGGGTGGCGCAGGCAATTGTGGATGTGTGCAAAGACACCAAAAACCGCAAGCATTGTAAGCCTATCCTCACCTGCTGGATGGGTGAGCAGCAGGTGGCGGCTGGACGCCAGCTGTTGGTGGACGCCGGGGTGCCGCACTTCAGTACGCCGGATTCGGCGGTGGAGGCGTTTGCTTACCTAACCCAATACCGCAGCAACCAGAAGCTGCTGATGCAGGTGCCTCCCTCCGTAAAGGAGCAGGCACGCGAGCCTGATGTGGCCGGAGCACGCCTGATCATTGAGAGCGTGCTGGCCGANGGGCGGCGCTCGCTTTCCACCACTGAGTCACGCGCTATTTTGGCGGCGTTCCGCATCCCGTCGATGCCGACCATTCTGACGCGTAGCCCTTCTGAGGCGCTGGTGGCGGCAGAATCCCTCGGCTACCCGGTAGTGATGAAAATCAGCTCTCCCGACATCCTTCACAAGTCGGATGTGGATGGCGTGCGCCTGAACGTCAGCAGCGCCCATGCGGTGCGCAGCGTCTATCAGGAGCTGACCGAGGCGTTTCGCCGCAGTTTGCCGGAGGCCAGGATCGAAGGCGTCACCATCGAAAGCATGTACCACAGCAAATCCTCGCGTGAGCTGATGGTTGGCGTGGTGCGCGACCCGGTGTTCGGNCCGGTGATCAGTTTCGGTACGGGCGGCACTTCGGTGGAGGTGCACCGTGACCGTGCGGTGGCATTGCCGCCGTTGAACGATTACATGATCAAGAAAACCGTTTGCCGCACCCGGGTCGCCAAGCTGCTGGGCAATTTCCGCAATATGCCGTCGATCAATTTCGATCCGTTGTGGAAAGTGATGCAGCGCGTGTCCGAAATGGTGTGCGAGCTGCCGGAAATTGTTGAGATGGACATTAACCCGCTGGTGGCGGATGAGCAGGGCGTGGTGGCGGTGGACGCACGATTCATCATCAACTACCCGCCCGCTACGGCGCGGCGCTATGACCATATGGCGATTCACCCCTACCCGAACGATCTGGTCAAGCAGCCACAATTGGCGGATGGCACGGACATCGTTATCCGGCCGATTCGCCCGGAAGATGCGGAAGTCGAGCAGGAGTTCGTGCGCAACCTGTCGAAAGAGTCGCGTTACATGCGCTTCATGCAGGCCTTGCGCGAGCTGACGCCCGACATGCTGGTGCGGCTTACACAAATTGATTACGACCGTGAAATGGCGTTTGTGGCGTTGAGCAAGCAGGATGGCCAGGATGTCGAAATCGGCGTGGCGCGTTACGCCATCAACCCCGACAAGTCCAGTTGCGAATTTGCGCTGGTGATTGCGGATGCTTGGCAGAACCGTGGATTNGGNGGGCTGATGATGCAGACGCTGATTGACGCCGCCCGCAGCAGGGGGCTGCGCACCGTCGAGGGCGAAGTGTTGGCGCACAACACCGGCATGCTCAAGCTGATGCAACGTCTTGGATTCGACAAGCATAGAAGTGAGATGGATGATAATATCGTCATCGTTGTCAAACGTCTGGGAGAAATTTGTTGCTAGTGGAAGGATCCGCTCAACCGGCTCCGCCAGTTGTCATGACGTTGGCGGGGCATGATCCCGCTGGTGGTGCTGGCGTTCAAGCTGACATTGAAGCAATCGTTAGCCAAGGCTGCCATCCTGTTTCGGTGATCACCTGTCTGACGGTGCAAGACACCTGTGATGTGCAACGCGTGGAGCCGGTCGCCGATTACCTGATTGAGCAGCAGGCTGAAGCGGTGTTGGCCGATATGCCTATTGCCGCTTTTAAAATCGGCCTGCTGGGCAGTGTGGCGGCAGTCGAGGCGGTGCAGTGCATCCTGTTGCAGGCACCGGAAACNCCCGTGATTCTTGATCCGGTGTTGGCTGCGGGAGGTGGAAAAGGCCTTGCTTCCAACATTCTGATCGAAGCTATCCGTGAATACCTCCTGCCCCTGACGACGCTGCTGACGCCCAATATGCCAGAAGCTGCGCGCTTGGCCATGGGTGGCGCAACCCGCGATGAGCAGGCGTTTTCTTTGCTGGAGCAGGGCTGCGATTATGTTTTGCTGACGGGAACCCATGCCGAAACTGAGCAGGTGGAAAATGTCCTGTACGGTGAGCGCAAGCGGCTACGTGGTTGGGCGTGGGAGCGGCTGCCAGGACACTATCACGGCTCCGGCTGTACGTTGGCTTCCGCTTGTGCGGCGAACCTCGCCAAAGGCATGGAGGTCAGCAAAGCGGTGGCGGCGGCGCAAGCGTATACCTGGGGAAGTTTGCAGGCAGGGCGCAAGTTTGGGCGTTGCCAATGGATCCCCGACCGTTTTTACTGGCAACGGGCTTGATGCAGGGGCTTTACGTCATTACGGATGGTTCTGTCGGCAACCTGCTGTTGGAGAAAGTGGGGCAGGCGTTGCGCGGTGGGCCAGTCTAGTCCAGTACCGCGACAAAACCGTTGAGCAAGGGCGTCGGGAGCAGGAGGCGCGGGCGTTGTGCGCGCTCTGCCGTGAACATGGCGCGTTGTTCATCGTCAATGATGATATGGCGCTGGCGAAAGTGGTGTTGGCGGATGGCGTCCATATCGGTAAGGATGATACGGCGATCAATGCCGTCCGCGACTATTTGGGGAATTCCGCCATTATCGGCGTTTCCTGTTACGGCTCGTTGGAGCTGGCGTTGCAAGCGGCAAGCCAGGGCGCGGATTATGTCGCTTTTGGCAGTTTTTCCCTTCCCAAACCAAGCCACATGCGCAGCAGATCCCTTTGGCACTGCTGCGTGAAGCACGGCAGCAATTGGACTTGCCCATCTGTGCGATTGGTGGCATTACCTTAGCCAATGCGCCTGATTTGTTGGCAAACGGGGCGGATATGTTGGCAGTGATCACCGATGTGTTCAATAGCCCGGATATTGCCCGTCAGTCGGCGATGTATCAGGCGCTGATCCAGAATCAGGGCGGGCACCATCCGCAGTAAAGGTCTGTAGGGTGTAAATGCTGCGGCCATATTCGTCAACTCCCTGCTCGGATTGCGCTGGTTGCTCTCCCCATAAGGCTCGCTTTTNGAGCATTCCGACGCCTTCTTCCAATAGGCGGCGCATTTCCGGCGTAAGGTTGGGCTGTTGCAATAGGGTGTCCAGCTTTTGCCGAAGTGGCATGTTTTCCCGCAGGCGTTGCAAAATGTTTTCATTGCTCACCGGTGTCCCCAACAATAAGGCCAGTTGTTCCAGTGGCGAGTTGCTGTTGATGATTTNTTGGTAGAAGGCGTCACCCGCCTTGTTTTGGTCACGCAGCAGTTCGATGGTGTAAGTCTGTTCCCCGTATTGGAACAGGCTGTATCGGTCTTGTGCATCAGGCGTCGGCAGGTTGTTTTCCAGATAGTGTTGCAGCAGGTGGCGTTGTTGCTCTGGCANTTGCCACCAGTTTGGCCGCGCCATCGAATCCGGGGAAAACTGCATGGCAACCTGGCTATTGAGGGCGAAGACCGTATCCTGACGTTGCTGGGNGGTCATGGGGCTGGTGCTGATTTCCTGCAACAGGTCTGCATAATCCGCGTCAGCGCCCGCCAGGTTGAGCTTTTGCAGGCGGTAACGGTAATAGGTGTCCGGTGTGAGTTGGGTGCGTAAGGTTTCCAGTTGCTGCCAAAATTGATCGGCGGGGATTAGGGTAGGGCTTTCCTGTGATAGTGAGTAGTAAATATCCAGATAAGCGCCCAATANTGAGGGGGCTGTCTCGTGCTGGAACTGTTCTTCCAGAAACTGGCGGATACGTTGTTGGCGAGGCGTAAATGTTTGGTTGGCAATGGGTTTGCCCGCATCATCATAGTTGCTTGAACTGGAGGACATCAGGATGCTGAACGCCAGCCGCTGTTTTACCTCTGGAGGGTAGGGGCTGTTGGCCAGGGTATCCAGCATTTCGTCGAACAACGCATTGTCCTGCGGGTTTCCCAGCATCGCCACTAAGGTGTAAGCGGTTTCATCGCCAAACCCAAGCGTCAGCGCTTGTCCCCACAAGAAGCGTTGGGTTTGTGATCTGGAAATGCTGCTGGCTTTGTCAACCAGTTCTTGGAGCCGTTGGTTCAGGGTGTCAAAGCGCGGTTGCCAGGTTTGCAGCAGAAATTCATCCGGCGTTTGGTAGGGGTTGAGCGGGTTGGGGATCATTGCCTGTAGGTCGGATAATTCCTGTAAGACGGCTTTAAGTTGGTCCAGTACAGGCCNAATATCGCTGCTAACGGTAGCTGCTGCGGTTGTTGAAGGCGAGGGTGGCGCGGACTCCAGATTGGCGTGCGGCCAAGGTGAAAGAAATGTTGCTATCCCGGCCTTGGCAGCTGTTGTTGTGTGTCTCGTCACCGAACTGGTTTGTGCTGGCCTGGTGTCAGGGGGCGGTTTACCGACAAGGTAAAATAGGAATATGGCGGCACCTGCCAATAGTCCTAAACCTAGTTGGTATCTGTTCAAGCGGACGCCTCTCACGTAAGATAGCAATCTTTTTCCCCTGTAAACTTCAACTGTCAAGGATGCCAGCTGTGACCCGTTCCGAAACCCTGTTCGAGCAAGCCAAACGTTCCATCCCTGGCGGGGTCAACTCNCCCGTGCGCGCGTTCCGTAGCGTTGGAGGGACTCCNCGCTTCATCGCCCGCGCACAGGGCGCTTACATGTGGGACGCTGACGGCAACCGGTTGGTTGATTATGTTGGCTCCTGTNNGCCGATGGTGGCGGGTCATGCGCACCCGGAAGTCATCGCCGCTGTGCAGGCAGCCGCTGTTGATGGTCTGAGCTACGGCGCGCCAACGGAAATCGAAATTATCATGGCGGAGAAGATTTGTTCTATCATGCCTTCCATTGAAATGGTGCGCATGACCAGCTCCGGCACAGAGGCCACCATGTCCGCCATCCGCCTTGCGCGCGGTTTTACTGGGCGCAACTACATGGTCAAATTTGAGGGCGGCTATCATGGCCATGGTGATTCGCTGCTGGTAAAGGCCGGTTCCGGTGCCCTCACTTTTGGACAACCTAGCTCGCCCGGTGTTCCAGCCGAGTTGGCGCAATACACGCTGACTCTCGACTACAACAATAGCACACAGGTGCGCGAAGTGTTTGCTGCTCGCGGGCATGAAATTGCCTGTATTATCGTCGAGCCAGTGGCGGGCAATATGAATTGCATTCCACCGTTGCCGGGATTTCTCGAAACATTGCGNGTGTGTGATGAGCATGGAGCAGTGCTGATTTTCGATGAGGTCATGACCGGCTTCCGGGTGGCCTTGGGTGGCGCGCAGGCGGTGTACGGCGTCCGGCCTGACCTGACCACGCTAGGGAAGGTGATTGGCGGTGGGATGCCGGTTGGCGCGTTCGGCGGCAGACGCGACATTATGGGGCAGTTGTCGCCGCTNGGGCCGGTGTATCAGGCGGGAACCTTGTCCGGCAACCCGATTGCGATGACGGCAGGTTTGAAGCTGTTGGAAATTATTTCCCGCCCGGGTTTTTATGCTGGCCTGACCAACAGTACTGATTACCTGATGAATGGCATACGGCAAGCCGCCACCGCCGCTGGCGTGAGTTTTATTACTCAGCAGGTAGGCGGCATGTTTGGCTTGTTCTTTACATCTGAAGAGCGTATCGATACGTATGCCCAGGTGACGGCATGCGATATTGCGCAGTTTAACCGTTTTTTCCATGGTATGCTGGAACGNGGGGTTTATCTGGCACCTTCCGCCTATGAGGCTGGTTTCGTCTCCAGCGCGCATACCCAAGCCGATCTGGATGAAACCATTGCCATCGCCAGGGATGTCTTTGCCGCTTTGTAACTCAAGGAAGAATACCCACGTGCTTTTACGGCTCATACTCCTGTTCGCAATCCTGCTGGCTGCGCCGTTTGCGCTGGCGGAAAGCGAATCGTCATCCATTTATTCCGATGTGGAAGGCTCCGTCTATCAGGTGCGGGTCATTAACCAGCAAACAGGAAAGAAAACCACCATCGGTTCCGGCTTTATCGTGATGCAATCTGACATCATTGCCACCAATTACCATGTGGTCAGCACTTTCATCAACAATCCGGGCGAATTTGAACTGGATTACCTATCCACCACCGGCAATACTGGCCGTTTGGAGCTATTGGCGGTGGATGTCATTCATGACCTCGCTGTCTTGCGCGCCGAAAGCCCATTGGGTGAGCCTCTAAAAATCACCCAGGTGCCGCCCAAAGGGGAGCGCCTGTATTCGCTTGGCAACCCGATGGACAAAGGTTTTTCCATTGTGGAAGGCACCAACAACGGGGTTATGAAGTACAGCGATGACAATAATATCCTGTTTTCCGGCAGCCTCAATCCTGGCATGAGCGGTACTNNGACCCTCAATGGTGGGAAAGAGGTTGTTGGGGTGAATGTCGCCACGTCCGGCAATGGCATTAGNTTTTTGGTGCCAGCCCAGTATTTGGCCATCATGTTGGAGCGCCTGAAGCTGACAGGGTTTAAGGCGGATGAGGACATTCTCCTGCGCATTACCGAGCAGCTGCACGGTAGCGCAGACAAGTACGTGCAGCATTTGCAGGACTCCAAATGGACTAGCCTGAAAATTGGGAGTTTTTCTGTCCCTGGTGACATTGAGGGTGCAACCCGTTGCTGGGACAACAGCCAGAAACCTGATCCAGATGACATGATCCGCACCTATTACACCCAGTGCAGCAATGAGAACAGCATTTATTTGGATGAAAATCTGGAAGTTGGCAACCTCTCTTATGAATACATCTGGCTGGAAACCGACAAAATTATCCCGGCGCGTTTCTACCGGCAGTATGAAAACATGAATTCCAGCGTGCCCAATAGCCAGGCCGGTAAGCAGGATGTCACCAATTTCGAATGTTTTACCGATTTCACGCCGGTGTCCGGGCAGGAGTTCAAGATGACGGTTTGCCGTCGTGACTACCTCAATTATGCCGGTTTGAGTGATTTGCTGATTACCGGCGCGTTGGTTGGGCATAAGCGTGAGGGAATGTTGTTCAATCTGGACATAACCGGAACCACTTTTGATGGCGGCATGCAGTTGCTTAAGCGGATGCTGGAGGATTTCAAATGGCAAAAATGATCCTGGAAATCCAAAGCCGTGGCCTAAACCAATATCACCGCTTGGAAAATTTTCCGGTCACGGTCGGGCGGGCGTTGGACAATGACATCATTTTGTCGGACGCCTCAGTTTCCGCCCATCATCTGCGTCTGGAGCAGGATGAGGCTGGACAGCTGTTTGCCCACAATTTGTCGGATGAAAACGGCACCCGCATGAACGGCCATAAGCTGGGGCAACAACCTGTGCTGGCACCAATCCCCAGCCTGCTGCTGCTGGGCAACCGCAAGATGCGGTTGGTGTCGTCAGAGATGCCGGTGGAAATGACGCATGTCAGCCGTTGCAGCGGCATTTTTACGCCGTTGTGCAAGCCGTTATGGGCAGGGTTGTTGTTGCTGCTGACGATTGTTTCGTTGCTGGTCGACGCTTATCTGGACACTTCCTTGCAGAAAGAGCCGTTATTCTACCTCAGCGGTTTGTTGCCCAATTTGCTGTGGATCTTACTGTGGACATTGTTGATAGGTGGAATTTCCCGGCTGGTCACGCATCGCTGGGAATTTGTGCCCGCCTTGAGTGTGGTGTCCCTGTTTACCCTGATTCCCCTGATATTGCAGGAATTGGGGGTTGGCTAGACTATTTTCTGACTTCTGATAGGCCAAGCACTTGGTTGCTGGTGGGCATCGGCGATTTCCTGTTGTTGCCTATCCTGCTGTACGCTTACCTGCACTGGGTGCTCAGCCAGAAACGGACGCACGCACTGGGGATCGCCTTGCTGTTGAGCGCGTTGCCGTTGGGATTGCGAGGTATGAACATGTTGGATGAAATGGCGGCGGACAGCGAATTTTCCGCCGACCCATATTACAACCAGACCCTAAGTTCACTCAATATGCACGCCAAACCCGCACTGCCGTTGGATGAATATTTGAAAAAGGCGGCTCAGGAACTGCCGCCGTTAACGACGGAGTGAGCCTGTCCCAAAAGGCAGGGTCAGAAATCACCATAGCGGTGTTGGAGCAAGGCTAACGCCGCTATGCTGGCAGTTTCCGCCCGCAGGATGCGNNCGCCAAGCGAAACCGCTGTCATGCCCGCTTGCAGGCACTGCGCCACTTCTTCATCCGTGAATCCGCCTTCCGNGCCGATGAGTAAGGCAATGGGGGCNNGTAGCTGCGCAGGCAACTGGTGTATGCTTGGAAATTCACCGGGAACCAGCAACAGGCGTGAGCCTGCTGTTTCCTGTTCCAGCCAGGCATCCAGCGTTAGTGGCGATGATATTGACGGCAAGCGGGTGCGCCCGGACTGTTCACAGGCGGCGATGGCGATGCCTTCCCAATGCTCCACCTTTTTATCGGCTTTTTCCTTGCCTATCCGCACCACGCTGCGCTGGGTGATCAGTGGCTGGATATGGGTTACTCCCAGTTCTACCGCCTTTTGCAGGGCAAAATCCATTTTTTCGGGCTTGATGATCGCTAGCGCCAAAGTAAGTTGTACGGGAGATTCCGTATTGGCGGAGGAGAAATTTTCAATCAGGACTGTGGCGCTGCGTTTGCCTACGGTCTCAAGCCGAGCCAGATATTCGCCGCCATCACCGTTGAACAGGATAAGCGGTTCGCCAGCGCTCAAACGCAGAACTTGAATGGCATGGCGGAAAAGTGTCGGCGGCAGGTCAAGCTGTTGGCCTGCCTGTATGGGATGGGGAAGGTGGAATCGGGGAATGCGCATAGTGCGGGGAACATACCATAAAGTTTATGGCAGGGGTTGATATTGTGTGAAGCATAAATGCCTGAGTTTTCTTTGGATGAAAACCCAGGCATTTATCAAGCTGCATTGATCAGTTGCACGTTGTCGTTGAAGGCAGCAACAAACGGCGACCTGTATCACTTTTTCTCAGATGCCACGACGTTATCTTGAGGTGTTTCACCGCTGTCACTTTGGTAGTCCGTCAAGAATTGGTGTGGGTTGACGTAAAACACCTGATCCAAACCCAGAGGCTGGGCGGGTTTCCATTCACTGACCTGTGGAGGAAGGCTGCGAATGGAATAGTACAGATTGGGTGAACGCGCCGCAGCATTGGCAGGTATGCCGACAGTACCTATTTNTTCGCCTGTTTTAACCCAGCTTGCTGGTTTGACATCCACTTCATCCAGATTGGCGTAATGGTGCAGGCGCCATTTTGCACCTAACACCCACACTGAATTCTCGCCCTGTGGTGAATTTTCACGGTAAAGAACCAAGCCGCTGGTGGTCGCTACGACTGGCGTACCCCTGTTGGCAAAAATGTTAATGCCTTTTTGTGCATTGATGCCGCCGATTTTGTAACCGTAAGCGGCAGGATTCCAGTCATACGGTCTGGCACCTTCAACTGGCACATGACGGTCTTCCGGTATCCAGTACCCAATCATAAATATTGTTAATGCTAACAAAAGTAGCAAAGGTTTTTGTTCATATCTAACACCCTATTCCCTGTCCGCACCTCTTGTTTTATATGACGGACTTTTGGTTCGAAAGTTCGGCTTTTTATATAGGGTATAATAAAATTATTTTTTGGTCAAAAACCTTTTTCCGAAGAAAGGCCTATCCGGCCGTGTCGAGTAACTTTTGCTTGACTTCCTTGACGGTGCGGAGCCATTTGGGTGGAACACTTTNTTGCCAGTCTGTCAAATACTTGTCCAGGGACTTGTCATCGGAGTCGTCGCCCAGATTCAGGTAGTTGATACTGCCCCAGGTTTCCGGGTTCGCATCAAAGATTGGCAATAATTGGTTGGCGACCAACTCGTTGAGGCTGCGTCCTTGCGCATACGGGTCGGCACTAAGTGTTTTTGNATACTCCAAATACCAAGTGGGCAGTTTCATGCTTTTGGGCAGCCTGCGATGCTCCTGTTTGAGATTATCTTGTTCGTATTCAAGAAACTTGCGGGCGTATTCCTGCCATTGTGGGTAAGGCGGGTTGTCATGCCAGTGTTCGGTCATCTTTTCCAGGGTAAACAGGCTAAAAGCTTCACAAAGGGATTCCTCAAACCATTGCTGGTGAGAAATATTACGCGGTGCCAGATCGTAGTTCGACATTAGATGGCACATTTCATGTGAAAACTGGTAGGTCAATTGCGCCCAGTAGCGGCCATGCACATTGAGCATGATGATGTATTCGCCATTTGNGCCACGGTCGTAAATGGATATGGNGCCAGTTGTGCCATTGCGGACTAAGATATTGCCAAATTGGCGCCCTTCCATGTAAGGGCTGATGGCCTCTATCACCGAGTCCAGGACGGTTTTTATATCATCGGGATTGGCGTCGCCCCAGTCCTTGCTTTCCAGCTGTATTTGTGCGGGCGGGGCGAAAGCGCCAGCGTACAACGGAAACAGGAAAATGCATGTCAGTAACAGGATTTTCAGGTAGCGCATAACATCACTCGGCAATTGACACTCGGTTGCCTGCCGGTGGTGCGGCAGACAGCTTACCCGGACTGGCCAGAATCGGCGTCTGCGGGTTTCTCTTTGCTATTCTGGCTATCCATCCAGTTCTGGAAAGATCTCATCATGTCAATCGGTAGAGGAAACACGATGGTCGTAGTGTTCTCGGCGGAGATGTCGCTGAGGGTCTGTAAGTAGCGCAATTGCAAGGTCTGCGGATTGGCGGAGATGACATTGGCGGCGGCCAGCAGTTTTTCAGATGCCTGCAATTCGCCCTCTGCGTGGATCACCTTGGCACGGCGCTCGCGCTCTGCTTCGGCTTGTTTGGCGATGGCGCGGATCATGCTTTCGTCCAGGTCGACATGCTTGATTTCCACATTGGTGACCTTGACGCCCCAGGCGGCGGTCTGGTCTTCGAGGCTGGCCTGGATGTCGATGTTGAGTTTTTCGCGTTGGGAAAGCATTTCATCCAGATCATGCTGGCCAAGCACCGAGCGCAGGGTGGTTTGCGCCAGCTGGCTGGTTGCCATATAGAAATCCTCCACTTGGATGATGGCGCGTTCCGGGTCGACCACGCGGAAATACAGCACCGCGCTGACGTGCACAGTCACGTTGTCACGCGAGATCACATCCTGCTTGGGAATATCCATCGTCACCACACGCAGGTCGACTTTCACCATCTTCTGGACGCCGGGAATGATGATGATTAGCCCNNCACCTTTGACCGCCTGGAAACGGCCGAGGAAAAACACTACGCCACGTTCGTATTCGTTGAGGATCTTGAGCGCAGCGAACAGGATTGCGCCCAGCAAGACCAATGGGGCAAGGTATTCGGCAAACATCAGCTTTTCTCCTTGGCTTGCACTTCCAGCATCATGTCGCGCAGCGCCAGCACTTCGACCGGCTGGCCGATGTTGAGTGGTTTGTCGCTGTGCGCGCTCCAGTACTCGCCATTCACGTAAACATGGCCTTTGCCGCTGAAGGTTTCGGCGGCTTTTCCCGACTGTCCGATCATCTGTTCACTGCCGCTGACAGATGGCTTGCGCCTTACGGTGGCGAACCGGTTCAGCAGCCACAGCAGGAAGCCGCCTGCGACTAGCGCAATGCCACCGAACAGGGGTAAGGAAACGGCGAGGTGTTTGTCGTCAAACAGGATCACGGCACCGATGACAAAGGCAATTAGGCCACCTACGCCTAACACCCCGCCGCTGGTGACAAAAANCTCTGCCACCATAAAGCCGACGCCAATCGTGACCAACCCCAACCCGACGTAATTGACCGGCAGCATCTGGAAGGCGTAAGCCGCCAGCAACAGGCAGATAACCCCGATCACGCCGGGCAGGACAAAGCCAGGGTGGGAAAACTCGATAATCAGGCCATAAATCCCCACCATCATCAGAAGCAACGCCACGTTGGGGTTTGTAATGACCGTCAGCAGCTCGGAACGCCAATCGGGTTCGATACGCTCAATCGTGAGGTTGTGGGTGTCCAGCTCCATTTTACCGGCGGCGGTAGTCACTTCTTTGCCGTTGATCTGGCTTAGAAGCGCGTTAAGGTCGGGGGCAACCACATCGATCACTCCGTTTTTCAGCGCTTCACTGGCGGTAAGGTTGACGGCTTCGCGCACCGCCTGTTCCGCCCATTCGGCGTTGCGCCCGCGCAGTTCGGCCAACCCACGGATGTAGGCGGCAGCGTCATTGACGATTTTCTTTTCCATTGGGTCAGCTGTTGGCGGTGCTTTGGTGTTGCCGTCTTCGGGCAGTGGTTCGGGGACACTGGGTAGGCCGCCGATCGGGACAGGGGTGGCGGAGCCGGNGTTGGTGGCCGGAGCCATCGCCGCAATATGGCTGGCGTAGAGAATATAGGTTCCAGCGCTGGCTGCGCGCGAACCGGAAGGGGATACATAGGTAACGACTGGTATTTTCGAGGCCAGAATGGCGCTGATGATGGCGCGCATTGACGTGTCCAAGCCGCCAGGCGTGTCCATTTCCAACACGACCANGGAGACGGATTCGGCGGCGGCGCGCTCGAGGCCACGCACAACCAAGTCTTGGGTGACCGNGCCGATTGCGCCTTCCACAGGAATGGCCAGCGCCTTGCCGTCCGCTTGGGCGGCCAGTGGCAGGAACAGCAACATTCCCACAAGCACAATCAGCTGCATGCAATGGCGCATCATCTGTCTCCCTGTGCTGTCAGTGGATACCCTGAGCATAGCAACTGGCTGGCAAGGCCGCCATTAATGGCAGAAAAACAGGGGTTGAAGGCTTGGTGTTGCGGTCAGCATTCCAATGGCAGTTCCAGCACAAACTCCGCACCTTGCTCCGCTTCACCCAAACAGATACTGCCGCCATAAGCCTTGAGGATGGAGGCGATAATTTCCAGCCCCAGCCCAGTGCCGCCTTTGTTGCGCTTGGTGGTGAAAAACGGGGTGAAAATCTTGTCGCGGTTGGCGGNGGAAATGCCTTCGCCGTTGTCGTGCAGGCGCAGCTCCAGTTTGCCCTTGCGTTTCCCGGTGCGCAGATCGACGTGGCTGGCACCGTGTTGCAGGCTGTTGTCCAGCAAGTTGGTGAACACCACTTCCAGCGCATCCGGCGCGATCGCCAGCAGGGTGGCGGGCAGTTCCCCACAATGCAGCTGCAAGCCGCGCTCCTGGTAACGGTTGTACAACGCCTTGATGGTGGTGGGCAGGGTGCTGGTCTGGTTGCTGGGTTCCAGGGCGTCGGCGCGCGCCAGTTCCAGCAGGCGGTTGACCAGTTGCTTGAGGCGCTGGGTGTCGGCCAGCAGGTTGTTGATGAATTGCATGCTGCGTTCCGGTGGCATGGAATCCAGGTGGTCGTGCAGCAGTTCCAGCGCACCCTGCATGGCGGTCAGCGGGGTTTTGAATTCGTGCGACACATGGGTGGCGAAGCGGCGGATGTAGTCGGAGCGTTCCGCCAGCGCATGCGACATACCGGCAAAACTGTCGGAAAGCTGCGCCACTTCGCGGGTGACGGGGTTCCGCAACGGCTCCACTTCCCGCTGTTCGCCTTCCCGCACCCGTTCGGTCTGCTGCAACAGCTCACGGATCGGGCGCGAAATGGTGGAGGACACGAACAACACCAGCAACACCGCCAGCGAGATCAGGATGGAGGTGGCCAGAAACACCTTGTCCCGTTCCTCGTAGAGGTGCTTGATAATGTTTTTGGGGGTGCGCGACAGGTAGATGACCCCTTGCAAACGCCCGTTTTCGGTTATCGGGAACGCAGTGAAGATGCGGATATTGGCACCCCGGCTGATGGAGTACAGCGGCGGTGGCGGCTCATCGGAGAGGCGCTGGCGGATGACGCTGGCGTAATGGCCTTGCAATGCCTCCTTGACTTCTGGAACGTGCGCCAGCGACAGGCCGACTTCCTCACGCCCGGCGATTACTGTGCCGTTCATGTCCAGCAGGCGGATGCCGGAGAGCGTGATCTGCTGCGTGTCCTGGATGATGTGTGCCATGTATTCGCCAATCTGCCGAGCCAGCGGGTCGGTGGCCTGGGTGCTGGGGCGGGCGTCCGGGCGCGGCGGCAGGATTGGGTCAATCAAGTCCACCCGCGGGCTGACGGGGGTGTAGAAATCATTGGCAGGGTGCAGGCCATCCGGACTGTAGCCGGGCGGGGAGGTCAGGGAGGGGGAAANATGGATATAGCCATAATCGCTTTGCTGCTTGTCGCGCACGAATTGGCGGATGGCGGCGGCCAACACGGCGGACTGGGAAATCAGCTCCAGTTCGGTTTGTTGCACCAGCTCGTTTTCGTAAATGCGGAAAANATAAATTCCACCCAGCGGCAGCGCCAAAATTGCCAGCATCACGATCAACAGGATGCTGCGCAAACGGAATAAGGTTTTGCGGGGTAACGGCAGGTGTGCGTTTATTGGCATGCAGCAAGTTTATACCCAACCCCATGCACGGTTTCAATCACGTTGTCACAACCAACCTCGGCGAATTTCTGGCGGATATGGCGGATATGGCTGTCAATGGTGCGGTCGCTGACGTACACATTGCCGTCATAGGCGCTGTTCATGATGCTGTCGCGGCTGAACACGCGGGCGGGTTGGCGCACAAACATCTGCAACATGGCGAATTCGGTGGCGGTCAGGCTGATGGCCTGTGCATTCCAGTGGGCGGCATGCTGTTCCGGCTGGATACTGAGCTGGCCGTGACGCCACTCGCCGGGCGGCGGTTCCTTCGCTGCCTTGGGTATTGCTTGCGTCCGTTTGAGGATGACATTGATGCGCGCCACCAGCTCACGCGGGCTGAATGGTTTGGTGACATAATCGTCGCCGCCGATTTCCAGGCCGAGGATGCGGTCGATCTCATCGTCCCGTGAGGATAAAAACAGGATTGGCGCTTCGGAAAATTTGCGGATTTCCCGGCAGACTTCCAGCCCGTCCAGTTCCGGCATATTGATGTCGAGCACGATCAGATCCGCCGGGTGGGCGCGGAACGCATCCAGCGCCTGCCGCCCGTCTTCGGCCTGGGTCACTTGCATGCCAGCTTTTTCCAGCGCAAAGCTGATCACGTCGCGGATGTGTGGGTCGTCGTCTGCAATCAGAATGTGTTTGTTCATCGTTGTCCTCCATCACTTATAGAAACCCGACGATGGAGCCGCCACTATAAAGCAGCCAATCACATAATGGGGGAAAGATTCGGAATCCCGGCTGAGGCCATCGTGCCACCAGCCGGAATCCGTGGAGTCTTTGGGCTGCTAGAACCCGCCGGGAAAACTGACGTTAACGATAAACAGATTATTTTTTCATCGTCAGCACCCGGTTTCGGTGAGTAGTGTCAGGTACGTATGCTACCCACGCTTTGTGCAGGCAATATTTTAATTTTGTGGAGATACCTCGGAAAAGTTTTGCAGATTTTGTGCAGACACATTTCCTTATCCTCCGGTTGCGTTCATGTGCCGGAAAATCACTGGCTGCCCACCGATGGCGAATTCGTGCCCTTGCGGCTTGATCGCCATCGCCTGGACCAACGCTTCGCGCACCCTGCCGTCATCGGTCGGGTTGGCGCGCAGCACCCGGCGCAAATCCACGGAATGCTCCTGCCCCAAGCACAGCAACAGCCGCCCTTCCGCCGTCACCCGCACGCGGTTGCAGGTGTCGCAGAAATTGTGGCTGTGCGGTGAAATGAAGCCGACCCGGTACTGGCTGCCCGCGCGCCGGAAATAACGTGCTGNGTCGCCGGTATTGTCTTCGACTGCCTGCAAATCCATGTCCCGGCGCAGGTCACGCAGGATTTCATCGCTGGAGTAATAGGCTTCGGCGCGGTCGTGGTCGCCGATCACACCCAACGGCATTTCTTCGATGAAGGTGATGTCCATCCCGCGTTCATGGGCGAACTCGACCAGATCCAGGATTTCATCGTGGTTGCGGTGCTTCAGGATGACGGCGTTCAGTTTGAGGCGCTGGAAACCGGCTGCCAGCGCGGCGTCGATGCCCGCCAGCACCTTGTTGATGTCGCCGAGGCGGGTGAGGCGATGGAAACGCTCCGGCTGCAAGGTGTCAAGGCTGATATTGATGCGGGTGACGCCCGCCTCCTTCAGCTCCTGGGCGTAGCGGGACAGCTGGGTGGCGTTGGTGGTCAGGGTCAGGTCGCGCAAGCCCTCCAGTTGCCCCAGGTCGCGGAACAGTTTGAGGATATTGCGCCGCACCAGCGGTTCGCCGCCAGTGATGCGGATTTTGTGCACGCCGAGGTCAACGAACGTCTTGCCCAGCCGCGCCATTTCTTCCAGCGTCAGCAGTTGTTCGCGTGGGACGAAAACGGTGTCTTCCGCCATGCAGTAGACGCAGCGCAGGTCGCAGCGGTCGGTGACGGAGAGGCGCACATAAGTGACCTGCCGTCCGAAACGGTCGACCAGCAGGTTGGTGTCGGGGTTGCTTGCTATCATGTCCTTGTTTTACCAACTGATACGGAGAGTCGCAAGAAGTATGATAGCGCATGTGGATCAGGGTTGCGGGAAAGGGATGGCTGCCGCGCCAAATGTCCTCAATCCAGCGTAAACAAGTCAGCGATGACCGTTTTCTTGTCGGGCTGGCGTGCGGTGGCGGAGGGGTCATACACCACCAACAGCCCCGGCTCGCCACCCTGCTGGGGAAACAGGGTGATGCCTTCCGCGTGGTCTTCGGGGCTGACCGGAATGTCTGGCAAGGCCATTTCCAGCTCTTCCGCCTCCACCAGACTTTCTGCCGCCAAAGCTGCGCCGCCGCGCCAACGGTAAACAGCCANTCTACCTTCCAGCGCCATGCTGGGNNCGGCCAGAATCAGCAGGTCGTCGCCCTGCACGCACAAATCCCGGATTCCGCGCCCGGCCAAGTCCAGGAAATGCTTGCGGTAAGGCCNGCTCCCCGACCCGATCGGCGTCAGCCGGAGCAGGCCGGAAGCGCTTGCATCCTCCACTGGTGCCAGTTCCAGGATCACCGCCCAGCCGCGCAGCACTGNGCCGCGCAGGCCGAGGAACACGCGCTCCCNCGTCACCGCCAGCCCTTCGATGTNCCGGCCGTTTTCCTTGCTGGGAATGTCGAGAAAGGCGCGCAGGTGCGGGTCGGAACGCAGCGCGTCGGTCAGCTCATCGCCGCTGGCGTTGGCGCGCAGGCGGGCGGCGGTGCGGGTGACGCCGTCCTGTGTGGCGCGTTTCTGCAATTCGGGCAAGCCGTGATCGCCGTTTGCGACCGGAATCCGCGCCAGCAGGAAACGGTTGCCGTCGCGTTTGAGGTTCGCCAGTTGGCGGAAACTCTCGGCGGTATCCTCGTCTGCGTGCTTGTCCGGGTTGCCACGGGTGAGGCTGTGGGAGCCGACCAGCCACAGATACCCATTGGCGTAGGCCATGCCTTCGGTGTCGGTTTCAGGCGTTTTCTTGCCGGACTCCGCCTCCAGCGGCAGCCGCAGGTAGTCCTGCAGGTCGAAATGGGCGTGGCCACCGTATTGCGGATTGCCGTCATGATCGGGTTTTGCGCNGCTCAGGCGCTCCACGCTGGTGGTTTCGTCGTTGGCCACCCACAAGGTTTTGTCAATGGCAACGACCGCAGACAGGCCGGTGCGCAGTTGTTCGGCGTGCTGGCTGGTGAAGCGCAGGTAAACCGGGGTTTTTGCGTCATGTTCCGCCCCCGCTTCACAAGTTCAGGTCGACCAGCATCCGCCCCTGAATTTTCCCGCCGACGATGTCCCACGCGATTTGTGGGACTTCTTCCAGCGCCACGGCGCAGCCGATGTTGGCGTAGGCGGATTCCGGCAGGAGCTTGACCAGCCGCTCCCAGGCCTGGACGCGGCGTTGCTGCGGGCAACTGACGGAATCAACCCCGCGCAGGCTGACATTGCGCAGGATAAAGGGCATGACGGTGGTGTGCAGTTCGTGGCTGTTGGCCAGACCGCAGGCCGCCACCGCGCCGCCGTAAACCATTTCCGCCAGTATCCGCGCCAGAATGCCGCCGCCGACCACATCCACCGCCCCGGNCCAGCGCTGTGTTTCCAGCGGGCGGGCTGGCTCCTGCATGACGGCGCGGTCGATGAAATCTTNTGCGCCCAGCGCCGTGAGGAACTCCTGCGTTTCCGGGCGGCCAGTGACTGCGGTGACATGATAGCCAAGCTGTGACAGCAGCAGCACCGACACGCTGCCCACGCCGCCTGCAGCACCGGTCACCAGCACGTCGCCGGAGTCCGGTTTCACACCGGCTTCCTCCAGCGTCATGACGCACAGCATGGCGGTGAAGCCAGCGGTGCCGATGATCATGGCTTTCCGCGCATCCAGCCCCTTGGGCATGGGCGTCAGCCAGTCGGCCTGCACCCGGGCTTNTTGCGCATAACCGCCCCAGTGGCGCTCACCCACGCCCCAGCCGGTGAGGATGACTTCATCGCCAGGTTTGAAGCGGTCGGAAGCGGATTCCACCACTGTCCCAGCGAAGTCGACGCCAGGCACCATCGGGAAGGAACGGATGATTTTGCCGGTGCCGGTGACCGCCANGCCGTCCTTGTAATTGACGGAGGAATAGGCGACATCCACCAGCACCTCGCCCGGCGGCAGCGAGTCAATGCCGATCTGGCGGACTTCCGCCGTGGTTTTGCCTTCGATTTGGGTGAGTATCAGCGCCTTGAACATGATGGGGGCTCCTTTGGTGGCTGTTTTATGTCTGTTTCCACCATGATAGTGGAATGGTGCCAGGCAAACCATTTTCACCATTGTGGGTTAGTGTTTACGCCGCTACCAATGTTTTTCGGCCATTTTCCGGAATAGGTCATCCAGTATCCGGTTGGCGCCGAAATAGGACAAATGCCCGCCGCCGTTATACAGGGCACCTTCCGGGGCGATGACCATGCATTGGCCAAGCCGACCCTGCTGGGAGCACAGCGCGTTGACCGGGTCGATGACCAGCAGGTTGTTTGAATGAAAGTCAGGGTAAACGGCATTGTCCCGCGCCAGCACCGCCTGCGGGTTGACGCTGGAATAGCGGACGGGAACTGTGACCGCGCCCGCTTCCCTGAGCGCACTGAAGAAGGCCTGTCTGGCGTCAATGTCGTCAGGCGGTGGCAGTGAGCGGATCAGGATGACCTTATGCCCCAGCGCCAGCAACTGCCGGATATTGGCGAAATAGCTGTCCCAAGCCTGCTGGGCGGCGACCGGCTCGCCTGCACGGATTTCATTCCGCCCGTCCTGCAAAGGATTCCGGGTGCGCCGTTTAGCGTCCAGGAACAAGCCTTCATTGGCGGAAATAATGAAAATTTTCTGCTCGCGGAAACCCTTGATGATCGCCCAGCGGCGTTCATTGACCAGGGNGCATTCCGCGTGGTCGCCAAACCATAAATCCGTCGCCACGAAGGGGCACTGCGCATAACTGAAACTGAGCAAGCCCTGCTGACGTTGCCTGAGGCGCTCCAGCAGCGCGTATTCGTAGTGGCCGACAAAGCTGTCGCCCAGGGTTACGAAACGCCCGTCGCCGAATTGGCAGGCGTGCGGCGGGTCGCGCCGGTCGCAGGTCGTGCGTGCATGGCCAAAATGCAGGCTTTCCCCGCTGGAGCCATTTTCACCTTCCANAGCATCCCATTCGTTTTGGCTGAAATGCCGGTAAAAATTCAGGGCGGCCCATTNCAGGCGGGACACCGCGCCGTCAACGCTGATAAGCCAGCAACTGGCCGCCAGGATCAGGCCGCCTGCCGCGCCCAGGGAAACCGCCAGCAGCCGGACGGGAACCATCCGCCGGTTACGGAACGGGCGTTCCACCCCGTAAAAGGAGATCACCGCCAGGAAGAAAACCAGTGACAGGCTNNTCGCCATTTCCGCATTGGAGGGCGGGGCGTGCTGGATACGCATGAAGGCGAACACCGGGAAATGCCACAAATACAGCGAATAGGAAACCAGCCCGGTAAACGCCACCGGCTTCAGGGACAGAAGCCTGCCGACAACGCCATCGTCACGCGCAAAGGCCAGGATCAGCGCCGCGCCTGCAACCGGAACCAGTGTGGGGAGGCCGGGGTGGTGGGTTTCGCCGGACAGGAACAGGATGGCATAGCACACCATGCCCAAGCCAATCATGGGCAGGGCTTCGGCTGCTAACCGATTGTTGGGAGTCGGATATTTCCGTTCCAGAATGGCGACCAGCGTACCCGTGAGCAATTCCCAACCGCGTGAGAATGGCAGATAAAAATTCAGGGACGGGTCACGCCCGCTGTAAAGCAAGCTGAAACAGAAACTCGCCAGCAACGCCCCAAGGGTGATCCGCAGCGGATAGTGTTGCAGACGGCGGCGGAACAGCAGCAGCAACAAGGGAAACAGCAGGTAGAACTGCTCCTCAACCCNCAGCGACCAGGTGTGCAGCAAAGGCTTGAGCTGGCTTGATTCCGCGCCATACGCCGTGGTGGTGAAGTAAAAGAAGCCGTTGGAGACAAACGACAGGGTGGCAAGCATCGACTGGGCGTATTCGATCAGGCCGTCGGGCAGCAGATAACGCCAAGCGTATGGCAGGGAAACCGCCATCACCAGCAGCAGGGCTGGCAAAATACGCCGCGCCCGGCGCTCATAAAAATGCCTGAGGTCGATACGCCCGGTGTTTTCCAGCTCCGCCAGCAGCAGGCCTGAAATCAGGTAGCCGCTGATCACGAAAAATACGTCGACGCCCAGAAAACCACCCGGCAGCACGCTTTCCCCCAAGACGGAAAAGCCCGCGTGGTAGCCGATGACGGCAATCACCGCCACNNGGCGCAGGCCGTCTAGGGTTGTCCGGTAATGCAACGCGGCGGCCTCCGGGTCAGTCCGGGCGCTGTTTGTGGAGTGTCAGCGGCGCTGCATGGGGCAAGGCACCGATGTCCGGCAGGCGGGCGCTGGCGTTGCGCCCGCGCTGATGCCTGATTAGTCATCCTGCTGGCGTAACGCATAAAACTCCCGGACAAAACCCTCAAACCGGCCTTCAGCAATCGCGGTGCGGATGCCACGCATCAGCTNCCGGTAGTAATACAGGTTGTGGATGGTGTTGAGGCGTGCGCCGAGAATTTCCCCGCATTTGTCCAGATGGCGCAGGTAGGCGCGGGAATAGTGGCGGCAGGTATAGCAGCCGCATTGTTCGTCAATCGGGCGGGTGTCGTGCTGGTATTGGCTGTTGCGGATTTTCAGCGTGCCGTAGCGGGTGAACAGGAAGCCGTTGCGCGCATTGCGGGTGGGGATCACGCAGTCGAACATGTCCACGCCGCGCCGCACCGCTTCCACGATGTCTTCCGGCTTGCCGACACCCATCAGGTAGCGCGGATGGTCGGCGGGCAGTTCGGGGAGGGTGGCTTCCAGCACCTGGTCGCGTTCGTCCTTGGGTTCGCCGACCGAGAGGCCGCCGATGGCGTAGCCGTCGAAGCCGATTTCCAGCAGGCCGTGGGCGGAAGCCTTGCGCAGTTCCTCATACATGCCGCCCTGCACAATGCCGAACAGGGCGGAGGGGTTGCCCGCGTGCGCCGCCTTGCTGCGCTGCGCCCAGCGCAGGCTCAGTTCCATCGAGTGGCGGGCTTCGTCGTGGGTGGCCGGGTAAGGCGTGCATTCATCGAAAATCATCACAATGTCGGAGCCGAGTTCGCGCTGCACCTGCATGGAGGATTCCGGCGTCATCAGCACTTTGGCACCATCCACCGGCGACTGGAAGCGCACGCCTTCTTCCGAAATCTTGCGCATGTCCGCCAGCGAGAACACCTGGAAGCCGCCGGAATCGGTCAGGATCGGCTGTTCCCAGTGCATGAAGCCGTGCAGGTCGCCGTGCAGGCGGATGATGTCCGTGCCGGGGCGCAACATCAGGTGGAAGGTGTTGCCGAGGATGATTTCCGCGCCGATGCCTTGCAATTCTTCCGGCGTCATCGCCTTGACCGTGCCGTAGGTGCCGACCGGCATGAAGGCGGGCGTCTCCACCGTGCCGCGCGGGAAACTCAGGCGTCCGCGGCGGGCGGCTCCGTCAGTGGCGAGCAGGCTGAACTGCAAGTGGGACATGGTTTTTCCTTGGGGTTGTCGCAAAATTGAATGAATCACCCCGGATTGTCCAGAGCGCCGGGGTTTAGTCAAGCGGCTTTGGCCAAGGTATGCCGCAGCACAGGGTGCGCCACGGTTGCACGGGTGTTGTGTTGGAAGGCGGATGTCAATTATTCTGATCTTAATTAGATAATTTGCTGAAGGTAATGCGTGATGAGCGATGCGAACGACTTCCTGAAACCAGATTCCAGTGCGGTGATGAAGCATATCGACATGTATCAGGGCATCATCAACCGAATGGCGGGGAATAGCGCCGAGTGCAAAAATGGGCTGTCACGTTGGTGTCGGCAATACTGGTCGTGGTGGCCAAGGATGGCATTAATCAGGCGGCGATTCTGGCGGGCATCCCGATCATCCTGTTTTGCTTTCTGGATACGTATTATCTGGCGTTGGAAAAACAGTTCCGCGCGGCTTATAACAGTTTTCTCAATGATTTGCACAATGGCGTCTTGACAGTAGATAAGCTTTACAAAGTTATTACGAATGGCAAATTGCCACGCACTTTCCTGGAGGCGTTGCTGTCGTTGGCGGTATGGCCATTTTATCTGGGAATGCTGGGTTTGGTGGCGCTGGCGAAGTGGTTGGCTGATAATGGCCTGCTTTCCGGATGTGGGAGTTTAGTGGGAATTAATTAGTTGTAACTTACAGGAAGCATGATATTTGTCACAACTATCCGATTAACGCTGCCATTAAATTAGGCTAATCTGTTCCTGTGAGTGTACTTTTTATCATCAGTGCAGGAGAGAGGGCTATGAAACACCATTACCGGGTGATACTGCAGGATGGTTCCGTGTATCGGGCTAGCTCAGTTGAACATGCGCCAGATTTGTCACCATCAAATCATGGGATGGGGAAACAAGGGTGCCAGCCGGTGAAGTCTCTGAGGTTTATTCCAGTAAGATGGAAAGGTTTAGCTGGAATGCCTTAATGTTTTCCATCGTTTTCTTTTGTTTGTGGTAGGGTTGCTTATTGTGTGAGGCGGGTTTTATTGATTTTTATATTATACCGACGCTATAGCCCAGAAATAAAGTGAGGGTAATTTTTATATGAATTTATATTTTTGATTAACTTGATGGGTTTTTAATGGAGCAGTTTTGTAGGGCTTTTTCATTTCTTCTTCAGAGCCGTAAAAGTCTATGTAATCTCTATATTTTAAATCATTAGTGATTTTTTGAAAAATATCTAGATATTTCTCTTGTCTGTAAAGGTCAATAGGAGCAGTAAAAAAATGCAAGACATATTCTCTAAACCTTGGAAGGGTTTCTATTATTTTGTCCCTTAAGTGGATATCTGTGTCAATACTCTGATCTCGTCTTGAACCTAACGATATTATTTGTTCTTGTTGGGTTTCTAAATGTTTTTATCTTGTATCCACTCCATTAATATAGTGCTATATACTCTTGAGTCATAAAATGATCTTCCTGAATCAAGAAATAGTGGGTAAATCCTTCCATGCAAAGCTTCAAACATATTAACTAACTCCTCCATGCAATAAGGAGAGTTAAAATATTTTTCATTTATTATGAGCAAAACAATATCGCCATCTTTCATGTTATTCATGAACTGTTTTACATCACTTCCAATTTTTAAGCTTTTAAAGTCAAATAATATATTGAAATGAGGGATGGCTATTCTTGCAAGCTTATCAAACTCCTCAATGATTTCTCTAGATGTAAATTTAGGGTCATTTCCGTAGGAGATATACAAAGTTGGTGTTTCAGTAAAAAAGTTTTGATGATTTTTTTAAAATTTCTGTATTGTTGAATTCAGTTGCATGTATTTGGATTAACTTTTCTTCTGGAACATAGTAGAATTGTTTGGATCCAATATAGTTTTTTGAGTGTATATTTACAATACTGCCACTTATCAGTAGTTTGGTTTTATTTTTGTTTTGGGGGAATGATCCAATATAATCAATCAATGAGTGCCCGTAGCATTTTGGATTCTCTGTATTTATAACAAAAAATCATAATCATTAGTTTGGGTTTTTATTCTATAAAATGCTTCGTCACATGTTTCGAACGAGTCTATTGAAGCTTTTTTCCTGAGTCTTTAAATGCAGTATGAATTCTGTCTTCAATGGCCTTAATTGATTCACTAGATGTAGAACTGGTTAATAAAATTTTAAATAATGGTTCTTTATATTGCATTTTATTTCTCTAGCTGTTTTATTAATGACTGAAATACATTTTTATCAATAGCACCATGATCGCTAACCTTTTCCAGTAAGAAATCTATTTGATTTGTGTATTGTTTTGCCTTGTCCGCAAGGCCGGATATTACAACTAATTTCGTATTTTTTAAACTTTCCTTTATTAGGTCGATTAGTTTAAGGCCATCAATGTTGTATGAGTCGATGGCGTTTAAAGCTATATCCAAGGTTATTAATGATACATCGTTTTCAGGTTCTTTTATTAAAGAGATGGCGTCTTCATAGTTATTTGCGGTTTTTACGTTATATCCAATTTCTTCTAGCCACCGTTTAATAATTTTTACCCAAGAAGTTTCATCATCTATAACATAGGCTAACTTTTTCTTGGTGATTTGGTTATCCGGTAGTGTCATTCTAAAGGTTTTAACAGCATTTGAGTTATCTATTAACTCAAGGCTCCCATGCATTGATTTGCAAATTGCCATAGCTCGCCATAACCCATATCCTGTGCCACCATATTGTTTTCTGGANNAGACATTCCTNNGGGTAAAAATAACACTCTTAATAGATTCTGAAATGTTTTCTCCATTATCATTTATGTCAATGACAATGGAACTGTTTTGTCTATAGATTGATACTTCTATGAATGGTTCTTCATTTTCTGAATAGTTATTAGTCACTGCAAATGCGGCATTGTCAATTAATATATGCAAGCAATTCGATATATTTGCATAAGATGCTTTAATAATAATAGAGTTTTCGCTATAGGTTTCTTTTATTTTAACTTTNNTTAGGTATTCTTTTTCAATGATTATTTGCGACAGTATTTTACTGCTTAATTCACATAAATTTATTTCTGCCATACCGCTAACTGTGATTTTTGCCGTCTCGGCTATTAAGTTCTTAATTAAAACTTCTGACTCATTTATTAGCGNAGAGTCTGTTTTCTGATTCTGTCTGAGAGTTTTTATCTCCTTAATATTTATCAGAACAGAACCTAAAGAGTTTTNTATTCGATGGGATATGTCGCGTGTGAGGATAGATAAAGATATTTGACGTTCTTTTTCGGCTATTTCTATATTGGCTTCTTCCAACTTACGGTTGGCTTCTTTCANGTCCTGGTTCTCCAATACTCTGAATAATCCCGATACGGATCCTGCCACATTTTGTAGAAAAACACNATCTCGAATGGAATAGACATAATCAAGGTCATCATGGTATGCAGCAATCACTCCCCGAACAGTTTGTGTTTTTCCTTCGGACGCAGCAAAGATCGGTACACCAACCCATGAAGCCAAGGGGTTACCTGCATGTTCTTTATGGTTGGGTTGTTTATACCATGCTTCGGACTCTTCTTTGGTTTTGATAAGAAGAGGTTTTTTTCTCGNAATAATAACTTCTGTTCGGCCTAGTTGTGTTGAGTCAATTTTCCGCTCTTGGTTGTGCATTTCTTCCCAAATCTCGCCCTTGCGATAGATCAGGGGAAAGGAAATGGTATCCTTGACTCCATCATACAAAGCGATGTACATATTCTCTGAAAACATTACCTTGCTAATATGTTGATATGCGATTCGCAGAATTTTTTCTTGTGTTAGATCAGTTGAGTGTAGACTGCTAACTTCATTTACAAATGTTGTCAGGGCTTCATAACGCTTTTGATTATGTCGGCTTTTAAGTTTAGCGCCTAAAACATCAGAGACATCATCAATTACTCTTGAGGCTATTTTGCCAGGATTATTCGCCGGAATAACAAAAGCACCAATAACAAGCCAGTCTTCTTCCGAAGCCCCAGCCCGCATAGGGGTAACAAGATAACTTTTACCGCCTAGAGAAAGTTTTAGTGCCTCATGTACGTAGCCCTTCCGCACTCTGTGCTTGTTGGCAAATACAGTGATTTTATTTTGGAAGTTATCCTCCATAGATTGGGGTAATATTTCTTGTTTGCTGGAAGACCAAGCTTTTTCCCATGCCAATGACAAAGAGTTCATTGCCCATATTTGAAAATGTTCGATTCCATAAAATTGCAATAGGTAATCAGCTGCTTTTCTAGAGAGTGCTTTAGGTTTATCTANTCGGTAGTGAAGCAAGTTCACGCATGACCTCTTTTTCTGCTTAGAACGGAATTCCACCAGAAAAAAGCCAAGAAAGTCAGCAAGAGCATCCATGAACCGGAGGTCATCATTATCATAAGCATGAGGCATTCCAGTGTCGTGTAACACAATATGCCCAAACACATAACCATCCGGGTGATGCATTGTCACACCTAACCAGGATTGGCATTCTTCATGGATGTTTGGCAGTTTGCTTGGGTTACGGATAGCGCCGCGCGATGCAACAGATTGGTTGTCCTTGCTGGATACATCAACAGAGGGGGAGCTTTCATTGCTTCAAGATTGTCTTTTCCCCCTACAATTTGANNTATAGGCTTTTTCATCCAGCACTTGGGTGGAGCGGAAGCCTGCACGGATGTTTTCGCTTTGTTCATCAGTTGCCAGAAAGTAGTTCTCTATATCCAGCGGATTTTTAATAAGGATATGGATATGATCATGTTCATACCATTGCTTCAAGTGCTTTAGAACTTTATCCAATATTTCACATTCGCTATGGAACANTCCTTTTTCGTCATTGGATGTCAGCTGTTCTAATAGTTTGTTGCGTAGTTCATAGGTGAGTTCATCCCGCAAACGGCGGCGTAGCGAACGTATCAAAGCGGCAAGCCGGTCACTGAGCACGTCCAGAACGCGCTGAAGGCGTTTGTCGTAAGCATTTTCCTTTTTACTGTGAATGATAAAAGCACCGATCCGTCTATCACGGCCTAAACGCATGGGTATAATCATCACAGTCCNCGAACCCGACAAATCCGGCATCCTTACATTCTGTTTTTGTTTTGAACCAAGGGTAGTCCTCAGCTTTCATTGAGTTGATGGCAACGTCCTTGATGAATTGGTTATCAGAATCAAAAGTGCCTTCGGGAGTGAAGTCATCTTTGATTTCTTCCCCGCATAGACAATCAATTTGTAGTCTTGCGTACCATACTCGCAATAGACAATGGATAGTTCTTCTCTGTTAATGCCGGGGAGGCGCTCAACCTCCAAAAGTTTTTGTATAAGTTCGGCGAAACTTGTGGCTTTATCATCGGCTTGATCAACGAAATATTGAAGTTGGTCAACAACCTCAGAAACGGTTTCCCACAAGAGGTCGCTATTCTTGTTCGTTATATTTGGTTCATTTGCTGTCATGGTTAACACACCGTGCATTGTCATTCACAGACTGTACGTATTTGTTGAAACGTACACATTCCTCTTGCAACCGCTCCAAAGCCGTTGGGTGATGCTCTTTCAGCAAAACATCCAATAGGGAGGCTGTATCCAACCCACATTGTTGAATTTGATTCATCGCATCCCGCGCCAGCCTACGCATAATATATTTACGTCCGCCTTTTCCGGGTGCTGGTGCTCCGTCGTTGGTTAGCTTCACAAAAGCTGATAGGTGATCAAACGCAATATTGAGGGAGTTTTTCTGACCCACAGATAAAGGTAGCTGTAGTAATTTATCGAGACTTCCAATCCATTTCTGGAACCTAAGAGTTTGGTAAACACTGGACGCATTCTGTAGAATCATTGCAATACGCTCCAACCCCACCACACACTCTGCAAACACCGTATCCGCCGGAATCAGCGAGCCATCATCCGTTACATAATTCTCGATAAACAGCGAATTGGAAATCTCCACAAAGCGCCCGCACCGGCAGGAGCCAATCGCTCTTTCCGCACTTTCACAGCTTGGGCAGGAAACTTCAGGCCGTTCATAAAACACTTCCGTATGTGGNNCGCACTTCTTTCCATCACTGGCAATTTGCCCCAATGAGCGTTGCCGCCAGAAGCAGTGATTTTGATCCAGTCCTACAAGCCGTTCCTCCTCTATACCCAAGGTTTTCCAGCACTGATAACTCGCCTCATCCCGCCCGAATTCTTCATCATCCAGATAAGTCATCCAAAGACGGTCTTTTTCCAGCCCCAGCGTCTCAGTTAGAAAACGCCACAAACGTGGCAATACGGTTTCCCGCTTGCTGCAACCGATATGGAACGCCGCCGACATATGGAACAGACTCAGGCGCGTGGGGTCTTCCCNCACCTGCTTCATGTCAAAATGCCGGAAACAGGGTTGGGTGAAAGCAAACTTGCCGCCTGTTTCCACTACGATTTNTTCCAGATCGTTTTCTANCTGGATCAATCCGGCGCTCATGACAAATGACATCGGCACTGAATCGTGTAAAAGCGAGGAGGGCGGTAAACGGGTGAAACCATCCTGTTCATGCAAAGATAAAANAGCCTCGCTGATAGCCTGGCACTCCAGGGCGTTGCGCTGCATTGGGTTCATGAAAACATCCCTCGCCGGGTTACAGGAGAATTCCCGTATGGAAATAATGTAAATGCCCTTGCTCAGTCTTTATAACAAGTTTGCCTAAGTTTTGCCATATCTGGGCGTCGCCAGATTTCCACTTTTCCCCGTTCCGGCATAAACTTTCCCTAACCCCAACACCAAGGAATGTTTGCATGACGGCAATCGAACACCGTGTCCATACCGCCGCGCAGGTGCGCCAACTCGACCAGATCGCGATCCAGGAATACGGCGTCCCGGCCTACACGCTGATGTCGCAGGCCGGGCAGGCTGTTTTCGGCCATATCCGTACNCGCCGGCCGGACGCCCGTTCATTGTGCGTCCTGTGTGGTGGGGGCAACAACGGCGGCGATGGTTACATCATCGCCCGGCTGGCCTTGCAGGCGGGCTGGCGGGTCACGTTGCTGGCGCTGGGGGATGTGTTGCGCTTGCAGGATGCGGCTCGGCAGGCGTTCGGCGATTTCATGGTGGCTGGCGGCCAAGCCCTGCCGTTTGATGGCCAGTTGCCGAAGGCGGAGGTGATGGTCGACGCCCTGCTCGGCACCGGCCTGGATCGGGCTGTGGAAGGCGCATACGCGGATGCCATCAACTTGCTCAACCAGCAGGCCGCGCCGGTGGTGGCGGTGGACATTCCTTCCGGCCTGCACACGGACACCGGCCAGCCTTGCGGCTGCGCGGTCGAAGCTGACCTGACCGTCACCTTCATCGGCCTGAAAGCCGGGCTGCTGACGGGGCAGGCGCGTGATTACTGCGGCGCGTTGCATTTCGCTCGCCTGGAGGTTCCAGATGAGGTCTATGCACGGGTTCCCGTTGATATGCATTTGCTCGGTTCGCACACCTTGGGCACCTGCCTGCCGCCGCGCCGCCGCTCCAGCCACAAGGGCGATTACGGGCATTCCCTGCTGGTGGGGGCGCCCGGCATGAGCGGCGCGGTGCGGTTGGCGGGCGAAGCGGCGTTGCGCNNCGGTAGCGGGCTGGCATCAGTCGCCACCCATCCGGAACATGCGCCAGCCCTCAACCTGCTGCGTCCGGAACTGATGGTCAATGCGATTGAATCCCCGTCCACNTTGCGGCCATTGTTGCAACGCATCGACGCCATCGGCATTGGNCCNGGCATGGGGCAAACTGCCTGGGCGCGTGGCTTGCTTACCATCGTCCAGACGGCGGAACAGCCCAAGGTGTTGGACGCCGACGCCCTCAACCTGCTGGCGCAGACCCGTAGCCGCCGCGACGACTGGATTCTGACCCCGCACCCCGGTGAGGCCGCCCGTCTGCTGGCTTGTGAAACAGCCGCGATCGAGCAGGATCGTGTTGCCGCCGCCCGCCGCCTGCAACGCGAATACGGCGGCGTGGTCGTATTGAAAGGTGCGGGCGCGCTGGTCGCCTCCGCNCGAGGGGTGGCGTTCTGTCCGGCAGGCAATCCCGGCATGGCATCCGGCGGCATGGGCGACGCGCTGACTGGTGTGGTTACCGGCCTGTTGGCGCAAGGCTTAACCTTGCGTGCTGCCGCAGAAGCCGGGGTGTGGGCGCACGCCCGTGCGGGCGATCTGGCCGCCATAGGCGGTGAACGCGGTTTGTTGGCCAGCGACCTGCTGGCGCATTTAAGGAAGCAATCAACCTATGAGCAATTGGCGACGGTTGGAAGATGAAGCCGCGATGCTGGCATTCGGGGCAAGTCTGGCACAACGGTTTCCCTCCGGCGGGCTGATTACGCTGCACGGCGACCTGGGGGCGGGTAAAACTACGCTGACACGCGGTCTGTTGCGGGAACTGGGGCATACCGGCAATGTCAAAAGCCCCACTTACACCCTGGTCGAGCCCTACCATCTGCAAGGGCGCGACATTTACCATTTTGATCTCTACCGTTTGGGTGATCCGGAGGAGTTGGAATTCATGGGCATGCGCGATTATCTACGCCCTGACGCCTTGTGTTTGGTGGAGTGGCCGGAGAAGGCAGGTGGCTGGTTGCCGGAGCCGGATCTGCGTGTCCACCTCCGTCACTGCGGTGCAGCGCGTGAAGTGTTTCTGGAATAGATAAGTTATTAGTTATCATGTATTTATGAAGTTTTACTAAAAACAACTTGAAAAATATCGGGCTCTTGTCTAATACTAATAGGAAAGAAGCACCAACCCATTCATTATCTAAAAACTGTTCAGCAAAGAGCGGTTCTTTGTTGCAGGTGAGTATTGCTTGAGATTTAGGCCATGAACACTAACAACCTGACCCGGAGAGGCTTCATTCTTAAACTGGGTGCGCTGGCGGGAAGCATCGTCAGTGGGTTCGCTGTGCAAGATGTAGCCATCGCCGACAATTCACGGCCTGGCCGCCTGACGGGTGCCAAGCTGTCGGGTTCAGCAGATACGCTGACCTTTTCGTTGCAGGTGGATGAGCCGGTTAAATATGCGGTTTTCACGCTAGATTCGCCTGACCGGGTGGTGATTGACCTGAAAAACACAACGATGGCGGGCAAGCTGAAGGANGGGGCGTATGACCGTGCGCCACTCAAAAGCATCCGTTATGCGGCGCGCAACGATGGCCGTTTGCGGGTTGTGCTGGATATGCAGGAACAGGTGTCGGTCAAGTCGGCCATGCAGTCCGACGGCAGCAGCAATGTCCTCAATGTCACCATGAAGCCGACCGGCAAAGGCGCTTCTGGCAAAGCTTCCGAGCCTGAGGCCGAGCAGCCGAAATCTGACAAGGCCGACAAGGCGAAGAAAAAGTCAGACACAGGCGGCAAAGCCAGGAAACAAAAGCCGGAGGATGATTCAGGGCGTCCGGAAAACTCTGGATCTGGCAAAGGCAAGTTCATCGTGGTGATTGATCCTGGTCATGGCGGCAAAGACCCAGGTGCGATTGGNCCTGGCGGCACCCGTGAAAAGGATGTGGTGCTACAGGTTGCCCGCAAGCTGAAAAGCCGCATCGACCGTGAAAAGGGCATGAAGGCCATCCTGACCCGTGACAGCGACAAATTTATTCCGTTGCGCGACCGCATGGACATCGCCCATCAGCATAATGCGGATTTGTTCATTTCCGTGCATGCCGACGCCAGCCCCAGTTCGCGGGTCAGCGGCTCATCCGTCTACATTCTCTCAGAAGTCGGCGCTTCCAGCGAAGCGGCGCGGCTGCTGGCGGAAAGTGAAAACTCCTATGATGTGAAGTTCGGCAGCCACAGCCTCAGCAACACCAGCAGCAAGGTGGCCTCCATCCTGTTGGATCTGAGCCAGAACGCGATGATTGACCGCAGCCTGAATCTGGCGAAAGGCGTATTGGGCGAATTGTCCAAGGTCAACAACCCGTTGCGCCGCCGNGTGGAGAGCGCCCGTTTCGTGGTGCTGCGTTCGCCGGACATCCCGTCCATGCTGGTGGAAACCGCCTTCATCAGCAACCCGTCCGAAGAAAAACGCCTGCGCACGGCTGATTACCAGCAGAAATTGGCTTCCGCCATGTTCCAGGGCGTCAAGCGTTATCAGCTCGCTTATGCGGATGACGGCAGGCCAATACCTGAGTTTCGCCGATAGGGAGAAAATGCTCCCGTTTTGTCAGAGTGATGGAACTCTCTGATGCCGGAGCTAGCCTCCGGCTTCTTTATTCTGGCGGTAGGGCATTAGGCCGGTAAGGCAAGTGTTGGTTGGCCGAGCGCATATAATCCTGCACGGTTCCCTTTTCATAAGCTGCGTGGCGTTCAACTGCCTGCCGGAACGCCTCTTCGCGCAGCCAATGGGCTGAACGTGTCAGGGTGGGGATGAAACCGCGCGGCACCTTGTGTTCCCCTTGTGCGCCCGGCTCAAAGACCTGCAAGCCGTGGCGGATGCAGTAGTCGATGCCCTGGTAATAACATGCCTCGAAGTGCAGGCTGTCGAAATACTCCGTGCATCCCCAGTGCCGCCCGTACAGGCGGGTGTGGCTGCGGAACATCAGCGAACCGGCGACACATTCGCCCTCACGGTTATCCGCCATCACCAGCAACACCTGCTCCCCTAACGCCCGCGCCATTTCACGGAAAAAGCCTAGGTTCAGGGTCGGGACGCCCCATTTGTTTTCGAAGGTGAGCTGGTAGAAAAAGGCGAAGCGCTCCCAGTCCGCATCCGTCGCCGTATTGCCGTCCAACTGGCGCAGGGTAAGGCCTGCGTCCATCACCTTGCGGCGTTCCTGACGAATGTTTTTGCGTTTTTTGGGTTGCAGCGCAGCGAGAAAGTCTTCGAAGCTCTGGTAGCCCTGATTTTTCCAGTGAAACTGACAATCGTGGCGGATGGTCAAGCCCTGCTGCATCAGCCAGTCAAGTTGCGCGGCGAGCGGAAACAGGCAGTGAAAACTGCTGGCTTGCAAAGCTTCGGCGACCTGCATGGCGGCAGACAGCAGCACCGGGAACAGTTCCGCTTCCCGCCCGGCCTGCGCCAGCAGCCGTTGTCCGCTGACCGGCGAATAGGGGATGGCGGACACCAGTTTGGGGTAATAGCGCATGCCCCGCTGTTTGTAGGCTTCTGCCCAGGCATGGTCGAATACGAATTCGCCGTAATTGTTGTATTTCTCGTACAGTGGCATGGCGGCGACCAGCACATCCTGTTCGTAAACGGCGATATGGCGCGGCAGCCAGCCGAATTCCTCGCCCACACAGCCATGGTGCTCCAGCGCCGCCAGCCATTCGTGGCGCAGGAAAGGGTTGCCGTCCTCCAGCAGCGCGTTCCATTGCGCGGCGGAGATGTTGTCAAGCGTGTCGAGGATTTGGATCTGCATGAGGGCGGATGTTATGTGCTTCACGCCGGGCGGACAATTTCCCGGTCAGTCCGTGGCGTATTTCGGTGGGTTGCGCCTNGCTCCCCAACGGGGCGTCGAGGATGTGATCCAGTTGGGTGCCAAATTGCCGCCGGATTTCCTGCGCGCTGCGGGCGGGTGGCTGGTCGCTGAGGTTGGCACTGGTGGAAATGAGCGGATGGCCGAGTTGCAGGCATAACTCCCGGCAGACCGGGTGGGCGGTGACGCGCGCCGCCAGGGTGTCGTGGTCGCCACGGATCAGCGGGGAAACCTCCGGGCGCACCGGCAGCAGCCAAGTGACCGGAGNCCAGGACGGCAGGATGCGCGCCAGCAAAACGTCATCCAGCGGCTTCAGCCATGGCTCCAGTTGGGCGAAATCGGCGGCGATCAGGATCAGCCCTTTGCTGGCGGGGCGCTGTTTGAGGGCGAGGATGCGCTGTACGGCGGCAAGGTCGCTAGGGTCGCAGCCCAGGCCGTAAACGGCTTCAGTCGGGTAGGCCAGGACGCCGCCCTGGCGGATACAGCGGAGGGCGGCGGGCAAATCAGGGTTTGCCGGAACCATGTTCAGCCAGCCGATTTCTTGCGCCACAGGCTTTGGGTGGCGGCGGGTTTGTCCTTGGCGACGGCCTTTTTGGGCGCGGCTTTGGGTTTTTCCGCCGTGGCCTTCTCCGCATCAGCAGCGTCTTCTTCTTTTTCGCCGCTTTTTTGGCGGTTTTGGCTTCCGCCGCCGTCGCCAGCAATGCCTGGCATTCTTCCAGCGTCAGGCTGTCGGGGTCGCGGTCTTTGGGCAAGCGCGCCTGAATCTTGCTGCGTTTGACCACCTGCTGCAAATAAGNGCNCCAGCGCCCCTTGAGGATTTGGATGCCGTTGCCGAAATCGCGCAGGACTTNTTCCGCGTCTTTCTNGGATTTTTCGGCGATCAGTTCCAGCGCCCGTTCCAGGGTGATGGTGTGCGGGTCGTCTTCCTTTTTCAGCGAGGCGAACTGGTCACCGAATTTGACGTNAGNGTAGAAGCGCCCGACGTTGGTGCTGATGGCTTTGCCGTCTGCGGTTTCACCCAGATGGCGCGGCAGTTTGAACAGCTCCAGCGCTTCTTCCAGCGTCACGGTGTCGAGCTTCATGCCGGGGCGCAGGCCAGCGAACTCAGGCTTTTCCTCGTCATCGCGGGTGCCGATCTGCACCANTGCATAACGGCNCATGCGCACGGAAACTGGCCGCCCGCTGTTCGGGTCGACGCCGAGTTCGCGCGATTGCAGCACGTCGCTGCGGTTGACGCTTTCCATTTTTTCGTCAACCAGTTTATGGAACGGCTGCCAGAACTCGTCCATCACCGGCACCCAGGCCTTTTCCCCGCGCGAGATCGCGTCCAGTTCGTCTTCCATATTGGCGGTGAAGCTGTAATCGACGTACTGCGTGAAATGTTCAGTCAGGAAGCGGTTGACGATGCGGCCGATGTCGGTGGGGATAAATCGGCGGTTGTCCAGCTCCACGTATTCGCGCGACAGCAAGGTGGAAATGATGCTGGCGTAGGTGGAAGGGCGGCCAATGCCGAATTCCTCCAGCGCCTTGACCAGCGAGGCTTCCGAATAGCGCGGCGGCGGTTCGGTGAAGTGCTGTTCGGCCAGGATGTCGCGCAGCGTGACGTTTTCGCCTTCCGTCAAGGGCGGCAGCGGGCTTTCCTTTTCACTGGCGCGGTCGTCCAGCCCTTCCTCATACACCAGCAGGAAACCGGGGTCGCGGATGGTGGAGCCGGTGGCGCGGAAAAAGCTGCCCGGTTCCGCGTCCAGATCCGCCGACACGGTGTCGATGGTGGCGTAAATCATCTGGCAGGCGACGGTGCGTTTCCAGATCAGCTCATACAGCTTGAACTGTTCCTCGTTGAGGTGCGCCTTGACTTGTTCCGGGGCGCGCAGGGCGGAGGTCGGGCGGATCGCTTCGTGCGCTTCCTGCGCGTTCTTGGACTTGGTTTTGTAGAAATTGGGCGTTTCCGGCAGTTTTTCCTGCCCGTAACGCTGGCCGATCAGTTCGCGCAGTTCGGCGATGGCTTCGTTGGCCAGGTTCACCGAGTCAGTACGCATGTAGGTGATCAGGCCGACNNCGCCGCTGCCGAGGTCAATGCCTTCGTACAGTTGCTGGGCGATGCGCATGGCGCGCTGGGTGGAAAAGCGCAGCTTGCGCACCGCTTCCTGTTGCAGGGTGGAGGTGGTGAACGGCGGCGCGGGGTAACGCTTGCGCTGTTTCTTTTCCACCTTGCTGACCCGCAGTTTGCCGTTGGCGGCTTGCAGCAGACGGGCGCGCACCGCAGTGGCCTGCGCTTCATTATTAAGGTCGAACTGGTCGAGTTTGGCGCCATCCAGGGTGTGCAGGCGGGCGCTGAAGGCTTGCGCATCCTTTTCGTTCTGCGCCGTCATCGTCCAGTATTCCTGGCGGACGAAAGTTTCAATCGCTTCCTCGCGCTCCACGATCAGGCGCAGGGCGGGGCTTTGCACGCGTCCGGCGGACAGGCTGGGCTTGATTTTGCGCCACAACAGCGGGGAGAGGTTGAAACCGACCAGATAATCGAGCGCGCGCCGTGCCTGTTGCGCATCCACCAGTTCCTGCGCCAGATCGCGCGGATGCTGGATGGCTTCCTGAATGGCGCGCTTGGTGATTTCATGGAACACCACGCGCTGCACGTTCTTGCCTTGCAGCGCGCCGCGCTCTTTCAGCAATTCGTACAGGTGCCAGGAAATGGCTTCACCTTCGCGGTCCGGGTCAGTTGCCAGAAACAGGTTGTCGGCCTTTTTCAGCGCGCGGGCGATGGCGTCGACATGACGCTGGTTGCGGTCGATGATTTCATAGCGCATGGCGTAGCCGTTGTCGGGGTCGACAGCGCCTTCCTTCGGGATCAGGTCACGGACATGCCCATAGGAAGCCAGCACTTCAAAGCCCTTGCCGAGGTACTTTTGGATGGTTTTTCCCTTCGCCGGAGATTCTACGATTACCAGATTTTCGCTCATTTCTTATGCTGTAGACGTTTGCAGTCTATGTTTCGATTGGTCACAAGGGCGCATTTTATGCTGGTAAATGGGGAAAAAGTAAAGTTTTGTGACGGCAATCGCTGAAAAGCAGGCTGTCCTCCTGTGGAGGCCAGCCGCTTTCAGTGTGGGAGGGGTTATACAAACAGGCTCACATCCGCTTTCTGCGCGATGGGAAGAAAGCTGGCGGCACCGATCCAGTCGCTGACTTCGGGGATGAAATCCTCTTNTTTATAGCCAAACAGATCGACCGTCATTTGGCAGGCGACCAATTTCACATCAGCTTCCAGCGACAATTCGCGCAATTCTTCGATGGATGCGATGCCTTTCTGCTGCATGGTCATCTGCATCATGCGGGTGGCGGCGCTTTCAAAGCCAGGAACGCCCGCCATGATCAGGTTCGGGATCGGCAGGCTGCTTTGGCGCAGCCANNCTCCGGCCAACGGCATTTTCATCGGCATGGCCGGATTGCCGAGCGGGCTGACTTTCAGGTCCANGTTTCTTTTCAGCAATTCCAGGCCATAGAAGGTGAAAAACACCGCCACGTCCCAGCCCAGCGCGGCGGCGGTGGAGGCGAGGATGAACGGCGGGTAGGCCATGTCCAGCGTGCCTTTGGTGGCGATGATGGTCATGGAGGGCGTGTGGTTGGCTTCACGTTCCGCCATTTTCTGCTCGAAACGTTCATCGAACCATTGCCCGAAGACGCTTTTGTCAAACGTGGCGGGTGTGGTTTGTGCGGCTGCGGTCATATGTGTCTCCTCAGGCTTTGCGGATCAGAAAGGAAAATTCGCCGTCAGCGCCACCAGACGCCACCAGTTCATTGCCGGTCTGCTGGCAGAACGCCTGCATGTCCTTGACCGAACCGGGGTCGCTGGCGTGGATTTGCAGCGTCTCGCCCGCCTGTAGGGTGTTCAGTGCTTTTTGGTGCGCAGAATGGGCAACGGGCAGTTGAGGCCGCGCGTCGAGGGTCTGGGTAGCTGTGGTCATCGTCATGTCTCCTTTTATTAAGGTTGGGTTATCTGACCGGTCGGTCAAGCTTGCAGCCAAAATTTTTACGCCGATGTTGCTCCGATACGGATCTCCAGGACAGCGCTGCCGATCTGGCGCACGATTTCCGGGTCGTTGCGGGTTTTCGCCAGCAACATGACGCCTTCGAGATAGGCGAGCATCGCAGTGGCGGTGGCGGCGGTGTCGCACGGGGNAATGTCGCCTTTCCGCACGGCCTCCTCCAATGTATTGCGGACATCGTCTGTCAGCTTGATGAACAGGCTATCGATCCGCTGGCGGATGGTTTCATCCAGCGTGCTCAGTTCCGAGGCGATATTGCCATACGGGCACCCCAGCGTTTTGCCGGTCTGTTCCTGCATCAGCTTCTGGAACGTGTAAATGTTGTCCAGCCACGCCGCCAGCCGTTGCAGCGGCGTCAATTCCGGGCGGAAGGCGCGGGCGAAAACGTTTGCCTTCAACTCGGCGAAATATTCATCCAGCAAGGCCAGCGTCAGTTCCTGTTTGGAGGGGAAGAAATGGTAGAAACTGCCTTTCTGCACCCCCGCCATGTCGCAGATTTCCTTGACGCCGACATGCCCGTAACTGCGCGCGTAAAACAGGTCGCGGGCGCTTTTCAGCAGGCGGTCACGGGTGTTGCTGGTTTGGTTCATAAGCTCATACTAATTGACTGGTCGGTCAAATGCAAGCGGTGGAATTTCCCCACGACGGCTGCGGCGTAAGGTTTTGGCCTATACTGGCCGGATGGGGATAACTTCCATCACCCCAAAGGAGCAGAACGTATGTTACGGGCGATTTTTCTGTTATTGCTGACGGGGCTGTTGGCGGCGTGCGTGGGAGCCGGGTCGGTCAATCCGGCGCCGCAGGCNCTGAACGGAACNCCCTTGCAGGCGGCGAACACGGTGGTGCAGGCCATCGCCGGTTTACAGGGCGGCAATGGTGGCTTGCAGCCATTCACCAGCCTGTTTGATCCGGCGGGTGTGCGCTTCATGCCCTATTACCGGATGGAGCCAGGCGATGTGGTGTTGACGGCGGCCAGNTTCGGGAGTGATTTCATCCAGCAGAATCCGCCGCCACGGGTCTGGGGTGTGGAAGACGGTTCCGGCGACCCGATCAGCCTCAATGTCCGTGATTATTTCAGCCGCTATGTGTGGAATTTCCCCTATAACAGCGGCGCGACCATCACCCTGATCAACAGCAACGGCGATTTCCATTCGCATGGCAACCTGATCAACAACCTGCTGGCGAGCTTCCCGGCACCACAGTACCGGATCGTGGAATACCATCAGCCGGGAACCAACCCGGCCTACAACGGCATGGACTGGAGCAGCCTGATGGTGATCCTGAAAGACACGGGCGGTGGTAACCAATGGACGCTGGTCGGGCTGGCGCATGGCGCGTGGACGATCTGACGGGTTGGCCTACAACTGGCTGCCGAGCAATTGCAGCGCCTGTTCCAGCGCGGGGTTCCAGGGCTGCGCGCAACTGAGGCGGATGCAATTCTGATATTTCTGCGTGGCGGAAAAAATTTGCCCCGGCGCAATGCTGATTTTCCGTTGCAGCGCCCGCTGGGTCAGTTGCAGGGCGTCGACCCCTTCCGCCAGCTCCACCCACAGCACAAAGCCGCCCTGGGGCTGGGTCACTTNTACGCCTGCCGGAAAATAACGGCTGATGGCCTGGGTGAACAGGCCGACCTGTTGCGCGTAATGGGTGCGCATCCGCCGCAGGTGGCGTTCGTAGCTGCCATGGGCGAGGAAATCGGCCAGTGCCAGTTGCGGCAGGGTCGGGGCGGCGAGGTTGACGACGTATTTGAGGTATTCCGCACGTTGGAACAGGTGTTCCGGTGCCGCCATCCAGCCAATGCGCAGCCCTTGCGCAATGGTTTTGGAAAAGGAGGAGCAATAGATGACATGCCGCCCTTCCGTATCGAAACTGTGCAGGGTGCGCGGGTGTTCGCGGTGGAAACCGAGGTCGCTGTAGATGTCATCTTCAATCAGCAGCAGGTGATGGCGGGCGGCCAATTGCACCAGTTGCTGCTTGTGCGTATCCGGCATCAGGCCGCCGAGCGGGTTGCTGAAATTGGGGATCAGCACGCAGGCTTTCACCGGCCATTGCGCCAGCGCCAGTTCCAGGGCGGGCAAACTCATGCCGGTTTGCGGGTCAGTGGGGATTTCCAGCGCCTTCAGCCCCAAGGTTTCGATCACCTGCAACAGGCCGTAGAAGGTGGGCGACTCGATGGCGATGATGTCGCCGGGTTGCGCCACGGTTTGCAGGGCGAGGGAAAGCGCTTCCTGGCAGCCATTGGTGATAAGTATTTGCTCAGGGTTGACGCGGCTGCCGGACAGGTACAGGCGGCGGGCGATTTGCTGCTGCAACTCCGGCAAGCCGGGCGGGAACGCGTAACTGGCTGCGCGCATGCCATGCAGGCGGACGACTTTGGCGAGGCTGCGCTGGAAGGCGCGCATCGGCATGAAGGAAGCATCCGGCACCGCTGCGCCAAGTTGCACGAAACCGGATTGGTTGGCCGCCTGCGCCAGTTGCAGCACCAGTTCTTGCCCGGTGACGGGNNGTGGCCGGAGTTCCGGCTGGGAAGGCGCAGGCGTCTCCGGCTGCGGCCAGACGCGGCGGCAGACGTAGTAGCCGGAACGTGGGCGCGCCTCGATCACGCCGCTGTTTTCCAGCCGCCGTTGCGCCTGCACGATGGTGGATATGCTGACGCCGAATTGCTGGCTGAGGCGGCGCACGCCGGGCAGGCGTGAACCGGGCGGGTAGGCACCTGCCTGGATGTGGTCGTGGATTTTGTCGGCGATGTCGTGGTAGAGGGTCATGGCGGCGTAGGGTTTGTGAACTTGCCATTACTCTAAAACCAGTTTCTCCGCTTGTCTCCGGTTTTGTGCGCCGGTTCCGTCAACCGGCGCTGATACGGGAGATGTTGCGCTGCCCGGTTTCGTTACACGATGCCTGCCAGCGTTTTCTCAAACGCCAACGGGTCTTGGCGGAACTGCGCATACATCTGTGTGGAAAAGTCGTCAGGGAAGACGTAAGCCTCACCCTTGCCCAGGGCTTCCAGGATATTGCTGGCTATCTGGGCGGGGCTGGCCTTGACCATATCCCACTCTGCGGTCATGCCGGTGTCCACCGAGCCAGGGTAGACGCCCATGACTTGGATGCCGTCCGCCGCCAGTTCTGCGCGCAGGCCTTGGGTGTAGGAATGCACGGCGGCCTTGCTGATCGAATAAGGCGCGACATTCGGGAAATTGCTGAATGATACAATGGAGGCAACGTTGACGATGGCCGCTTGTTTCGACTGCCGCAACTGTGGCAACAGCGCCGGGGTGAGTTGCAGNNGGCCGAAAAAGTTGGTTTCCATTTCCCGTCGGGCAGTTTCCAGAGTGTTGCTGGAAGTCAGGTTACAGCCGCTGGCGATACCTGCGTTATTGATCAGGATGTCCAGCGCCGGTATTTTTTCAGCCAAAGCCGCAATGTGGCCAGGGTTGGTGACATCCAGCAGGACAGGCTCCACCAGGTCAGGATGGCGTTGCGCCAAAGGTTCCAGGCTGGTGATGTCGCGTGCTGCGGCGTAGATTTTTGANNCACCGGCTGCCGCCAGTGCGTCGACAAGCGCTGCGCCGATGCCACGGTTGGCACCTGTGACCAAGGCGGCCTTGCCTGCTAATGCAAAGGTGTTCATGGTGTTTTCCTATTCAGTGAATGTGTGTGAGCCATTATTATTTGAAACACTGAGGATGATAATCACCATTCCCGACATAGGATTTATTCACTCCAGGTATAAATGAAACATGGATAGCGTCGATAACCCGTTGCTTGCCGCCATGCAGGTGTTCGTTTCTGTCGTCGACAGCGGCAGTTTTTCGGAGAGCGCGCGGCGTTTGGGCATCTCCCAGCCCTCGGTGTCACGGCAGGTGAATGCGCTGGAAGAACGGTTGGGCGTCAGGTTGTTGCAACGCAGCACCCGCCGCCTGAGCTTGACCGAGGCAGGGCAGATTTATTACGAAAAAGTCCGCCGGATTCAGCAGGATTTGCTGGAAGCCCAGCAGTCAGTCAGTGGGTTCCGGGAAACGCCTTCCGGTGTGCTCAAGGTCAGCACGTCTTACGCCTGGGTGGAAATGATCACGCCCCTGCTGTCTGAATTTCTCCAACAATATCCGCAGATCAAGCTGGATATCGAATGCAATGACCAGTTGCAGGACATGATTGAGGATCAACTGGATCTGGTGATTCGGGTGGGGGCGTTGGAAGACAGCTCGTTCATCGCGGTGCCGCTCAGTTCCATCCGCCGNGTGGTGTGCGCCAGCCAAACCTATCTGCAACGGCATGGCGCACCCCGGACGGCGGCGGATTTAAGCAATCACCCTTTCATTGTCTTCAGGGATTTCAACCGGATTCTGGTGACGCAGGGCGGTGAACCGCCACAGCAGGTCAAGGTTGCCGACCGGTTNAGCAGCAATGCGGTGTCCGTGATGCTGGCGGCGCTACAGCAACACCTGGGGTTGGCGGTGCTGCCGGATTTGCTGGTTAACGCCCTGCTGGAAACGGGCGAACTGGTGAACCTTATGCCGGAGGCGGAGTTCCAGGTCGTCAATTTGCCGGTCAGCCATGTGTATGCGCTGTATTCAAACCGCAGGCATCTGCCCGCCAAGGTGCGTGCTTTCCTGGACTTTTTCCGCCCCCGGTTTCGTGACCCTGTCAATTGACAGGTGGTGTAATCATGTCGGGTTTTTCCGGTACGGTTACCGTCCTGGCTGCAACTGTACTGCTGAATTAAAGGCAATCTGCATCTGTACCGCTTGCCCGCCCGCCCCTACACTGCGGGTTCTGTAGCAAGGGATTCGAGGAACCCATCATGTTTGACCAAGCCTGCTGCTGGATCGACGGCAGTATCGTACCCGCCGCTGAAGCGAAAGTTTCTGTTTTTGACCATGGCTTNTTGTATGGCGACGGGGTGTTTGAAGGGGTGCGCTTTTACAACCGCAAGGCGTTCCGGCTGCCGTTGCACCTGAAGCGCTTGCAGCGTTCCGCAGCGGCTTTGCAGTTGGCCATGCCGTATGACAGCGGACAGATGGCACAGGCAGTGGCGGAAACCATCGCCGCTTCGCCGCTGGCCGATGGGTATCTGCGCATTATTGTCACGCGCGGGGTNGGGGTGTTGGGCATCAACCCGGCGACCTGCAAGCAGCCCAGTGTGGTCATTATTGCCGACCAGTTGCAGATGGTGAGCGACGCGCAGCGTTCGCAGGGCGTGCGGGCGATCATCGCTTCGACCCGCCGCCTGACGCCTGACCGGCTGGATTCGCGCATCAAAAGCCTCAACTACCTCAATGCAATCCTAGCGCGGATGGAGGCCAATTATGCGGGGGTGGAAGAGGCTATCCTGCTCAATGACCGGGGTTGCGTGGCGGAAGGCACGGCGGACAACCTGTTCATCGTCAGCGATGGGGTATTGCTGACGCCGCCCGCCACCGAAGGCGCGCTGGCAGGGATTACTCGCCAGACCGTGCTGGAACTGGCGGCGGCTGGCGGCATCCCGGCGCGGGAGGCAGTGTTGACGCCTTACGATTTGTACAACGCCGATGAATGTTTCCTCACCGGCACTGGCGCGAAACTGATTCCGGTGCGTGAGATCGACGGGCGGAAAATGGCGGCATGCCCCGCCGCGNNTTACCAACAATTGTCACAGGCGTTTGCCGCCCTGGTTGAGCAGGAAACCAGCGCCCCATAAATTGCATGGCGGAGCAGGCGATGCCTGATTCCTGCTTCGCCTGCTGATCCGCTGCCTGAAGACCCTTACAGCTTCGTGCTACTGCTTAATCGCAATTCATTCTGCAGATTGCGGTAAACTCTCACGTCGTATTCAGAGCCGTCGGTTAGGCTGATTTGCATGTGGTAATTTAAACCCGATACAAGCTGGGTTTCTGCACTATTAACGCTTTGCAATTCACCACCTAGTTGTTAGCCGCAAACGTTGCAGTCAATTGTGCCCAGGGTCAAGGACAGATATTGGTGTATGCTGACCTCCCACCCAGCCGGGAGGTGGTGGTGGGGTATAAGGGCTGGGCCTGGAAGAAGTCGAATTGCTCGGGAAGTCGAATCAGCCGGTGAAGTAAAATCACCCGGGGAGCCGAATTGCTCGGGGAAGTCGAATCACCGGATGGCGTGTTTGTATTGAATACATTGTTCGATTCTTCAATCTGCTTTAGTAACTGATTGATAGCATTCGTCAGATTACCGAGTTCCTCCTCCCATGTCGTGCCGCTATAAGCATTATTTTGGTAAGAATCGGAATTCACCGGATATGATGGGTTGCCATTAGTCCAAGAACTCTGCCCCGAGTTGTTTAATGAATTGATATTCATAAGCCTTTTCCTTCCATGGATTGCAAGTGACGGGATTAGGGGCGGCATTGTGGTAAGGCACTTTTCATTGCTCCCACTGTTTTCTGCGCCCCATGGTTGGGATGGGAGCACAAGCAAATTTTTATTTCATCATCGCTCTTGATTGGCGGTCATATTTTTACGAAAAATAGCAATAAATATCTTTAGTTTATTTCCATACCCAAGGTTAAAACCACCGGCTTCAGCCGGTCAGCTTTAGCTGCGACAATGTGCTGTACCGCTGAGGAGGTAGGGCATGAATTATCGTTACGGAAGCCATACGGTTTATCAAATTGAGTATCATTTTGTCTGGGTGACGAAATATCGCTACAAAGTTTTGACAGGTGAGGTTGGCGAGCGCTTGCGGGAACTGGTGCGTCAGACTTGCGAAGCGTTTGAGATTCGCATCATCAAAGGTGCAGTAAGCCAGGATCATGTCCACATATTGGTCAGTTGCCCTCCTCATCTGGCTCCAAGTGAGATCATGAGGCGCATCAAAGGACGGACAGCGAGCTACCTGTTGGAAGAATATCCCCATATTAACAAGCGCTATTGGGGTCGACATTTTTGGGCTCGGGGCTATTTTTGTGTCACGGTGGGTCAGATGACCGAGGAGATGATCAAAGAATATCTGGAACATCACTTTGAGCCGAGTCCCAATGATAATTTCCGAATGGAACCGGGCAGCTAACACGTCGTTTAGTCGACGTGTATCCGGGACTTTCAGTCCCTTTCGCAAACCCACCAGCTTTAGCTGGTGCGTTGTTTAGTTAAACTAAATTAATGGTTAAGCTGGCAACCCTGGCATGCAATCCCGTTGCAAGCGCTCGATTCCACGCCGCACCCACGCCTTGACCGTTCCTAGCGGCACGGATTGGCGCTCGGCAATCTCGCTGTGTGAATAGCCGTAGTAGCAGGACTGGAGAATGCATTCGCGGTGATTTTCCGGCAGTTTTGTCAGCGCTGCTGCCAGCATGTCGGTCTGTTCACCCAACGCATGCAGGGCTTCTGGCTGCATGCCTGTATCGGCATAGTCCATGGTTTCAAAGTCGAGTTCTTCGGTGACAGGGCGCTTGCTGGCGTAACGCCATTGGTCCAGCACCTGATTGCGCAGGATGCTGCTCATCCAGGTCATGGCGCTGGCCTTTTCGGCATCGAAGCTGGCGGCGTTATGCCAGATTTTGACGAAGACTTCCTGTAGCACGTCTTCGGCGGTGGCATGGTCGTTGTGCAGCATTTTCAGGCAGAGGGCGAACAGGCGGGNGGAAGCCTGTTGATACAAGTGTTGGAAAGCTTGCGTGTCGCCTTGTGCGGCGGCGGCCAGTAATGGGTTGAGTGTGTGCATGATGGAGGCTCGCGTTGTGGTTTCTGATGGAGCCATCATGCGTCATAAAAATCACGAAACTGGCAGGCATTTATAACGTTTCTATAAACAATGGCAGCTTGTTCAACCGTCCATGGGCAATTGGAATGTGAACACCGCGCCGCCGCCGTCAACATTGCGCACGGTCAATTCTGCACCGTGCAGGGCAAGGATGCGCTGGCTGATCGTTAGCCCCAGCCCGGCACCTTCGCGGTGCTGGGCGGNAGGTTTTGCCGCAGCGGTAGTAAGGCTGGAAAATCCACGGCAGGTCAGCTTCGCTGATGCCAGGCCGGTGTCGTGCACCGCGATTTCCGTCAGGTTGCGGGCGTTGCCTGCGGGTTTGGCGCTGATTGCAACCTGTCCGCCAGCGGGCGTGTAGCGCAGGGCGTTTTCGGTCAGGTTTTGCAATACCCNGGCCAGTTGCGCAATATCGGCGTGGACGGTCAGGCTCATGTCCGGGCAATCCATTGCCAGTTTGACGCCCTTGTTTTCCGCCACTGGGGATACGGCGGCATACAGGTCGCTCAACAGGTCGGCAATCGGCAGCGTTTCCANTTGCCAGCGTCAAGGGATTGTCGCCGACTGGCTATTGTCCAGCCGCGCCAGATCAAACAGGTCGGCAATCATTTTGGTCAGGCGGTCGCTATTGACGATGGCTTTGCTGATGAATTCCTGTTGCTTTTCTGTGGGCAGCCCACNCCCTTTCAGGCTGAGTGTTTCGAGGTAGGCGCGGATGCCCGCCAACGGTGTGCGCAGGTCGTGGGAAACATACGCCAGGAATTCGCGGCGGATTTGATCGTGCTTTTTCAGGTTATCCAGTTGCTCCATGATTTTTCGCCNCATGCGCCGGAAGGAGTGGTGCAGGAGCACGATTTCATTGGAGGAATCCTGTGGCATGTCACGGCTGCTGGCAGGCAATTCGGTAAAGCCGGAGGCTTCAAACGCCTGGATTTCGCGGCTGAGTTNTTTGAGCGGGCGGGTCATGGCGTAAAACAGCACCAATGCGGCCAGCAACAGGAAAGCCAGCCCCAGACCTATCCCAAGGAAACTGACCTGCAAGGTCTGGTTGTGGCGCAAGCTGTTGGAAATGGCCTCGTATTCCTCACCTTCCAGGATGATGTAGAGGTAACCCGTCACCGTGCCTGCCGTGTTTTTGATCGGCGCGGCGGAGAAGACTTNTTGCCGGTCGGAACGCGGGTCATCGCCCAGGATCGGCAGTTCGAGGCTGTTCTTGCTGGTGTTGAGGAAGCGTTCGATGGGTTTGGTGTTGACCTGCCGATGCAGGATCTTTTCTTCCGGCGCGTCATAAGCCTGCACCCGGCCTTGCGTGTCCAGCACGTACAACTCGGTGGCCGGCAGCAGCATCAGGTTTTCAAACGCCCTTTTAATATTGGCTTGGTCAAATTTGCCATCCTTGATGGCACCCGAATGGCCGACCACGTAATCGGCCACCCCAAAGTGCAATTTTTGCGAGGTTTCGTTCTGGGTCATGTCCATGGCGTGGTAGAACATCATGGACAGCAGTAGCGCCGCCACCCCAAACAGACCCAGCATGACCAGCGCCAAACGGCTGTACAGGCTGCCAAACCCTTTCATTTGCTTACCTCTCAAGCGAGAAATTTGTAACCCACACCCCAGGCCGTTTGNGATGAAATCAGCCTGGTCACCACCCCGTTTCAACTTGTTGCGCAAACGGTTGATGTGGGTGTTGACGGTGTGTTCGTAGCCTTCGTAGCGGTAGTCCCATACCTCATCCAGCAGCTGTGCGCGTGAATAGACCCGGCCTGCGTGACGGGCGAGGAAAAACAGCAGGTCAAACTCCTTGGCGGTCAAATCGACTGCCTTGCCTGCCAGCACCACCTCGCGCCGGTCTGGATCAATGCTGAGTTCGCCAAACACCAGCCTTGCCTGTTCCGTTGTCGGTTCCGGCACGGTGGAAAGCTGGCTGCGGCGCAACAGCGCTTTTACCCGCGCCTGGCATTCGCGCATACTGAATGGCTTGGTCATGTAGTCATCCGCGCCGAACTCCAAGCCCAGCACCCGGTCGATTTCGCTGTCCATCGAGGTCAGCATCATGATGGGGACTTGCGGGCGTTGTTGGCGCAGTTCGCGGCAAATGTCCAGCCCGCTGTAGTTCGGCAGCATGATGTCCAGCAACACCAGGTGGTAATCCTGCGCGGCCAGCAGGTAATCGCGTGCCACCAGGCCGTCCCCGATAGGGCGCACAACATAACCGGCATCCTGTAGGTGATACGCCAGCATTTCAGCAATGGCTGCATCGTCCTCCACAATAATGATTTCCGCCTTCACGATTGTTCCCGCTTCGCCTGAGAAGCCGTCATTGTAAGGGAGAATTCAGCGAATCCCCCAATACTCCGGCCATCAGGTTGATTTCCTCCGCACTCACATTCAGCGCGGGCATGAAGCGCAAGGCGTGCGGCTGTGGCGCATTGATCAGCAGGCCGCGGGCGAAACAGTCTTGCGCGATGGCGGCGGCGTCCCGGTTGCCGGTGTCCAGCGCCAGCAGCAGCCCTTTGCCACGCACTTCGCCCAACCCGAATTGCTGGGAAAGGCTTTCCAGCGCCGAACGCAACTGGGCGCTGCGCGCCCGAGCCTGTGGCAGGAAATCAGGCTCCAGCAGCGCCTCCAGCACGGCTGCGGCGACGGCGGTCATCAGCGGGTTGCCGTTGTAGGTGCCGCCCTGTTCCCCTGCCGCAAAAACGCAGGCATGGGTTTTCGCCAATAGCGCGGAAATCGGTACGCCACCGCCCAGCCCTTTGCCCAGCGTCATGACATCCGGCTCGACGCCATAGCCTTGGTACGCGAACAGGTCGCCAGTCCTGCCCATGCCGGTCTGGACTTCATCACAGATCAGCAGCAGGTGGTGTTCATCCGCCAGTGCGCGCAGCGCCTGCATGAATTCCACTGTGGCGGGGATCACGCCTGCTTCGCCCTGGATCGGCTCCAGCATGATGGCGACGGTGTCGGCGCCAATCGCTGCCCGCACCGCTTCCGCATCATTGAATGGGACCTTGTGGAAGCCGGGCGTTTTCGGCTCGAACAGGGCGGCGAACGCCGGTTTGCCGCTGGCGGCCATGGTGGTCAGGGTTCTGCCGTGAAAGCTGTTGGCGAAAGTGATGATTTTCCATGCGCCGTGCTTGTGTGACTGACCCCATTTGCGCGCCAGTTTGATGGCACCTTCGTTGGCTTCCGCGCCGCTGTTGGCGAAAAACACCTGGTCGAATGCCGAGTGTTGCGTCAGTTTGGTGGCACATTCCAGCATCGGGCGGTTGTAGAACGCCGGGCTGGCGTTGATCAGGCGNNGCGCCTGCCGGGTCAGGGCTTGCACAATGGCGTCCGGGCAATGCCCCAGGGTGTTCACCGCCCAGCCTTGGATGAAGTCCAGATAGCGTTTGCCATGATTGTCAGTCAGCCAACCGCCCGCGCCTTGTTCGAAGATGGTGTCAGGCCGGGGAGCAATCTGCATGAGGGGAGAAATGGGTTGTCAGTTTTGGTTTGCATGGGTGTTTCCTAGTCTTGCAGGCATAAAAAAGCCACAGGGGTAAGCCTGTGGCTGGGTGAAGGTCTGCCCGGTTACGGGCGGAATTTAGGCGCTCAGTCGGCAGCCTCCACGCAGGCGCAGGCGAATATCCGGCGGCGGCGTCGCAGGCTATTAAGGCGGGTGGTGGTGCAAACTGGCTTGGTCATGCCGGGCAGTATGCATGGGCTGGCCAGCGGCGGTCAAGCCGGGTTACAGGATTCAACTGTGTTGCCACTTTTGTAGGGAACTGCGTCTGTATCACTTTGCCTTACGCCCCTATACTACGGGCTTGTGCAACCCAACAAGGTGTTTTTCATGATTGCCGAGACCTTCAATCTGGCCGCCTATTGTGGGCGGATTGGCTTTAGCGGCGAATTGCGCCCGGATTTTGCGACGGTGCAGGCGTTGATGCAGCACCAGTTGCGCAGTGTGCCGTTTGAAAATCTGGATGTGCTGGCGGGCAAGCCGATTTCCTGCAANCCGGATGATATTGTNGAAAAGATCATTGGCCGACGGCGGGGCGGCTATTGCTATGAAATCAACGGCCTGTTTGCGCTGGCGTTGACGGCGCTGGGCGTGGAATGGCGGTTTGTGGCCGCCCGCCCGATGTTTTACCCGGCTGANCGGCCACGCACCCATGCGGCGCTGGTGGTGACGCTGGCGGAGGGGCAATGGCTGTGCGACCTGGGCTTCGGCAGTTACGGCATCCGTGCGCCGCTGCGGCTGGATGTGCTGGATACGCCCGTGCCGCAGGATGATGACACCTTCATGCTCATTCAGGAGGAGGGCGATTTCATCCTCAAAGCGCTGGTGGANGGGGAATGGCGGAGCCAATACGGCTTTAACCTGTGCCCGGTGGAATGGATCGATTTTGCGCCCGCCAACTGGATGAATTCGACGCACCCGGATGCGGTGTTCACCCAAAAGCCGCTGATTGTGCGTTTTACCGAGGAGGGGCGCAGCATTTTGTTTGGCGACCATTTTACGCAGGTGGTTGGGCAGGCGGTCAGCAAACGCACGGTTGCGCCCAGTGAGCTGGCGTTGCTGTTGGTGGAACATTTTGGCTTGAAGGCAAGTGAATGCAGTTTTCACCCTACCAAATAGTGCTCTTGCCCGTTCAAGCTGAGGCGTTGGCGACGACGTCTCCGGAGCACTTGCGGGCGTGTTTGCAGGCTGTTGGCCTGTTGGGGGAGCCGTTGGGGGAAGGCAGGTATGCGGTGGGGGAGGCTTTCTTATCGCTGGTATGTTTTCTTGGCTGTTCGCCGGATATTGAGCTGACGCCCCAGGCTGATAAACCGTTTTGCTATGTGCAATTACCGCAGACTGCGGAAGCGGTGACATTGGAGTTGATCCGCAAGCCGCCAGTCAGCACGGCAAGTTGGGTGCTGGTGGGAAATGTTCATGAGGCGGAGGCGGTTCCGGACGCAGCCCTGCTTGACGCTCTGGAGTCTGCGTCCGGTTGCCGTTGGAAGTACGCTTACCGGCGCTGAGGCTTATTTTTGCCGACATCTTTGGGGATGACGAAGTAGGGTTGTTGAGCCGCAGGTGATTGAGGCGCAGGTGATTTTGCAGGCGTTGCGGGCTTGGCCGGTTTCGGTGCTTGCTGCACGGGTGTTGCGGGCTTGGCCGGTTTCGGTGCTTGCTGCACGGGTGTTGCAGGCTCTGTCTTGGCTGGTTCGGCGGGCTTTTCCTCTGGTTGCTGTGCGACCGTTGCGGCTTGGCCGCTTCTGCCCGGCTTGCGCTCCACCGGTGCCGCATAATACTGGTAGCTGTCGTTCGTCCCCAGGTCGCTTTGCCCTGCGTCAGTATTGCCTGTGATGTTCTCGCCGGATGCGGCCATTTCCTGCTTCAACTCTGAGCTGATCTGCTTTGGCGTGGTGGTCATGTACTGGTTCATGTCAGCAATGTCCTGATCGACCAGGGTGCCCGCCGCTTGGCGCAATTTCAGGGTGTTCAGCAAGTAGGAGTAGCGCGAGCTGGCGTAGTCACGGCGGGCGCTGAACACATTGCGCAGGGAGGTCAGCACGTCCACCGCCGTGCGCGTGCCGACTTCAAAGCCCGCTTGGGTGGCTTCAGCGGCGGTTTCCGCAGAAGTCAGTGCCCGCTGGTTGGCTTTGACTTGGCTGATGCTGGATTGCACGGTCAGGAAGGCGTTGCGNNCCTGCTGTTCGGTGGTGCGGTTCTGGAAGTCGTACTGTTCCTGCGCTTGCTGGAAGTTATGTTGGGCTTCACGGATTTTGGAGGAAATGGCTCCGCCGGTATAAAGGGGCAGGCTGACCTGGACGCCAACGCTCGCGCCATAAGATTGGGGATCCTGAAAGGATGATTCCGTATATTTGTTGGCATTGCCGGTTTGTTTGGCGACCAGATCCACGACCGGGCTTTTGGCTCCCCGCTGGATGTCAATGGCGGTCTGGGCGGTTTCGACGGCGTGTTTGCTGGACGCCAGTTGCTTGTTGTTGCTTTTGGCAGTCTTGACCCATTGTTCAATGTCGCCTGGCGTTGGCATCGCCAGCGGCATGTTGGCAGCCGGGGCGTTCAGGGTTTGGTAAAAGCCGCCGGTCAGCACCCGCAACTGTTCACGTGACAGGTCAAGTTGGTTGACCGCATTGATTTCCTGCGCAATGGCGAGGTCGTAACGGGATTCAGCCTCCTTGACATCAGTGATGGCTGAACGGCCAGCCTCAAAATAGGCGCGGGTCTGTTCCAATTGACGGCTGATCGCTTCCTTTTCAGTGCGGGCGAATTCCAAGTTGTCCTGCGCCAACAGGAAGTTGAAATAGGCTTCGGCAGTCCGCAGGATCAGGGCTTCGCGCTCGGCTTCCAAGCCGGAGCTGGCTTGGGCGATAACGGTGTCCGCCTGCTTGACCTGGGCATTCAGCGTTTTGTTGTAGAGGGATTTGCTCAGGTTGAGGCTGTAATTGGCGTTATTGACGGTATAGCTTGGGTTGGATGATGATTCGCCATAATCCACGTACTGGCGGCTTTCCGTGATGCCGCCGCCAATGGAGGCCTGGGGTTTGAGCGCCGCCAGCGCTTGTGGTTTGCGTTCCAGGACTGCCAGATAATTGCTTTCAATCGCCTTGAACTGGGCGTCATAGCCTTTGGCCTGCTGGTAAACCTGTAACAGGTTTTCAGCCTGCGCCTGCTGGGCAACCAATGTCAGGGAAGCGGCAATCAGGATTGCCAGTGTCTGTTGTTTCATAAAAACGGTTCCACTATTGAAATTTGTCAATGTGTTGGGTTTGCCAGTGTATTCAGCCGCAAATTATAGCCCGGATCGGTATTAGTAGAGCGGCATATCAAGGTCTATCTCTTTTGCCCAGCGGTCTAGGCCACCTGAAAGGTTGATCACGTCAAAACCATTTCTTTCCAGATAATAGCACGCATGTGCGCTGCGGACGCCGTGGTGGCAGACCACCACCCAGGCGCATGATTTATCCAGCTCGCCCATTTTATGCATAAGGCTCCCCAATGGAATCAGGGTTGACCCCGGCAGATGGGCAATATCGTATTCCCACTGTTCACGAACATCCAGTATTTGTGGTGGATGTTGTGTGTTTTTAATTGTCTATCCAGGTCTTGGGGCGTCCAATGGCGCATGTCTTAGAAAACAAATGTGCGTTCAACGCCGGTGTCAGCGCCAACCAAAGGGGCGAGGCTGGTTTCAAACAAATTGGTATGGCTGAACTCCCCGTCTTCCTCATGCTTGACCAGCACCGCCTGCATGACTGCGCCTTGGCCGGTGATGATAAACAGGCGCCCGCCCGGTGCCAGGCATTCTTCAAAGCGATCCAGGTAGGCGGGTACAGAGCCAGTCACTGCAATGGCGTTGTAGCGCTTGTTTGGCGTCCAGTCGCGTAGGGCGTCGCCGGTATGCAGGGTATGGTTGCGCAGCTTGAGCGGCAGCAGCCGTTCTTCCGCCTGTCGGGTAAAGTCCTCATAAATGTCAACACTATCGACATGTTTGCTAAGATNGGCCATACAAGCTGTGACATAGCCGCTGCCCGTGCCAATTTCTAGGCAGGTATCGTCGGGCGTAATCGCCAGCGCCTGCAGCATCCGGGCTTCCATCCGGGNGAACATCATGTACTCACCATGGCCAATCGGTATCTCCACATCGGCGAACGCCAATGCTTTGTGGGTTTTCGGAACAAAATTTTCACGCTGGATAAAACCAATGGTATCCAAAACGGTCTGATCGAGGACATCCCACGGGCGTATCTGTTGTTCGATCATGTTAAAGCGGGCTTGTTCCAGGTTCATGCATAGGCTCCTGACGGTGAAAGGACGGAAGAATGCGATAAGAGTACGGATTACGGCGAAATGTCGCAAGTTGTTGAGTAGTGTCAAAAACAGTTGAAGGTGAGGTTTTTATGAAAATGTCGGGAATGCTGCTGCTGNNGGGGATGCTGCTGACTGCCTTCCTGGCGGGGTTCAACCAGTTGGACGCCAGGGAGCGGGCGGTGAATACAGCCACCTTCCAGCAGTGCCGGGAGCCAAGGCCGGAAATCTGTTACGAAGTGTTTGCGCCGGTATGCGCAACATTGCAGGATCCTGCCATCCGTTGCATTACAGCGCCCTGCCCATCAAACCAGCAGGCGACTTACATCAATGATTGCAAGGCGTGCGCTGATCCCAGGGTGCAAGGGTTTGTCGGCGGGCAATGCCCGTAGTACCTGAGTGCAAACAAAGGGCGGCTCCCAAACTGGAGGCCGCCCAAAACTGCCTATGCTGGCTTGCTTTTGGCAGGAGTTAGGAATGTTTACGCCGCCAAGCCTTCGTTGCCTTCGACATTTTTCAGTTTCGGGGTGTTGAGTTCCACTTTGCCGATGGTTTTCTTGCTGCGCAGATAGTCTGCGACCACTTCCCATATCTGCTTGTTTTTAGGGATCGTGTCCTGCACGCTCGCCCAACCGGCGACCGGATAGTTTTTCTTGGCGTCCAGCGGCTTGCCATCCAGTTCCATGTCGGAAACGCGTTCCCNCATCTTGGCTGTCGGGTCGAAGCTGAACTTCAGGCCGCCCACGCGCACCATGTCGCCGCCTTGCTGGTAGTAGGGGTCAGGGTTGAACAGGTTGTCGGCCACATCTTCGAGAATGTTCTTGATGGTTTCGCCACTCATTTCGTTGCGGGTGACGGTGCCATAGGTGATGGCGGTCTGGTCAGCGACGTGTTCAAACAGGATCGGCTGGCCGGGCAGGACGGATGTGCCCCAGCGGAAGCCAGGGGAAAACGCAATCGGCGCATCCAGCCCTTCCATCAGCGCATTGCAGATCAGCTGGTCGAAGGTGCCGTTGAAATTGCCGCGCCGGTACAGCACGTCGTCGCACACGGCCAGTTCTTCCGCCAGTTCTTTCTTGTAGGGTTCACGGACTTTGTCGATCAGCGCCTGCATGTCCTTGTCCGCTTCCAGCAGGTTGGAGANGACCGGCAGCAGTTTGTAACGGTAATCGGCGATCTTGCCGTCTTTCACGTCGAGGTCGAGGACGCCGAGGAATTTGCCGTTGGAGCCAGCGTTGGTGACCAGGGTTTTGCCGCCAGCGTTTTCCACCACCACCGGTTGGTATACGCCGTCGTGCGTGTGGCCGCCCATAATGGCGTCAATGCCGGTGACTTTGCTGGCCATTTTCAGATCCACATCCATACCGTTATGGGAGAGGACGATGATGACTTTTGCACCCTTGCCACGAGCCTCATCGACCATTTCCTGCATACGGTCGTCACGGATGCCGAAACTCCAGTCCGGGATCAGGTGCTTGGGGTTGGCGACTGGGGTGTAGGNGAACGCCTGGCCGATGATGGCGACCGGCGTCCCGTTGATTTCCTTGATGACATACGGGTCGAAGACGGGTTCTTCGAAATCGTTGCTGATGACATTCTGCGCGACGAAGCTGATTTTGTCCTTGAAGTCTTTTTCGATGATCTCCTTCACCCGGTCGGCGCCAAAGGTCATTTCCCAGTGCGGCGTCATGACGTCCACGCCCAGCGCCAACTGCGCGTCAACCATGTCCTGCGCGTTGGTTTTCAGGGAAGTCCAGGAACCCTGCCAAGTGTCGCCGCCATCCAGCAGCAAGGCGCCGGGGCGCTGGGCGCGGATCTGGTCAACCAGTGTTTTCAGGTGGGCGAAACCGCCAACTTTGCCGTATTTCTTGGCGGCCTCGGCATAATCCAGGTAGGTGAAGGCGTGGGCGTCCATTGTGCCCGGCGCAACGCCGTATTTTTTCAGGAAGTACTCGCCAACCAGATGCGGCACTTGGTTTTTCATGCTGCCGATGCCGATATTCACGTTCGGTTCGCGGAAATAGATTGGCAGCAGCTGGGCGTGGCAGTCGGTGTAATGCAGCAGGGAAACGTTCCCGAATGCAGGCAGCTCATAGGGGTTGGAAGGGGCTTTGGTGTCAGTTTTGCTGCCTTCCTTGCTGGCGTCGTCAGCGGCGAAAGCGTTGTTCAGGCTAAAGCCAGCGACACTGGCTGCCGCCAGTATTTGCATAAATTCACGGCGGGTTAAACTCATTCCTCTCTCCTCATGCGGTTCAATAGTTTTGCTCAACAATGCAGGTGACGGAGCAGCGGCAAAAATATTCCATATTTCTTGGAATATTTTCCGTTTTTTGCATCATGCCGGTAGCAGCAGACTGAGGAGTAGCATGTTAGGCCAGTATTTCCGCTTCAATCATCCAGCCCATAAACTGACGGAGCATCGGGCGAAGCTGCATCGGATGGCGCTGGCGTGGTGCGGCGACCACGCGCTGGCTGACGATCTGGTGCAGGACACTTTGGCGCGGGCGCTGGAAAAACAGGATCAATTGCGCGATGAAGAACGTTTGGGCGCATGGTTGTATAAAATTCTGCACAACTGTTGGATGGAATATCTGCGCACCCGCAAACCGGAGCTGGATATTGACAACATTGAGTTGACCTGTACGGACTGTCCCGAGCGCAAATTTGCGGAAAACCAATTGGTGGAGCAGGTGCAGGCCGCGGTGGCCTCCCTGCCGTTGGGGCAACGCCGGTCATGACCCTGATTGATTTGGAGGGCTGCGGTTACGAACAGGTGGCCTCATTCTCGACATTCCGGTGGGCACGGTGATGAGCCGCCTGAGCCGTGCCCGGGAAGCCATCAAGAAACTCCTGCAAGGCATTCACACTATGGATAACGTCCACTATTTGAGGAGCGTGAAATGAAATGGGAACAGTGTTCCACCCGTGACATGCTCCATGCCCTCGCTGATGGGCAACTGGATATGGAGCAGAGTCGGCATGTGCTGTCGCTGCTGGAAAATAACCTGAGCCTGCAAAAGGAGCTGTGTGAAATCCAGCGTATCAAGCATCTGGTGCAGACAGCCTATCCCCTGCCGAAAGCTTCCCGGCTNGGCGATGGCCGGCAGAAATCTGTGGGCTGGCGGCATGCCGCCGGTTATGTGCTGGCTTTTTCGCTGACGCTGTTGGCAGGCGCGGTAGGCAACCATTACCTGGCGGGTCATCCTATGCCGTCAGAAGGCCTTGCGTTGAACAATGCGGCGGCCTACGACAACCGTTTCATCGTTTTCGTGGATTCGCATGAGCCGGTCAAATTGGGCAAGGCGCTGGACAAGGCCGAACATCTGGCCGAACAGGTGGAAGGCTCCGGCGGCGGCGTGTACGTCGTCACCAGCGCGGAAGGGATCGACCTGCTACGCCTGGGGACAACCCGCTACGAAAGCCGTATCCTGCAAATGAACAGCAAGTATCCGCACCTGCGCTTTGTGGCGTGCAGCAACACCCTGTATTCCTTCAAGCAGCGNGGGGAAATGGTGGAGTTGGTGGACAAGACGGAAGTTGCGCCTTCCGCCGTCGAATTTGTCGTGCAGCATCTGCGGCAGGGCTGGCGCTATATCGCCATCTGACCTTGCCGCCGATGTGTTTTCAGGATTGCCGCCGACGGGCGGCAATTTCATCCCAGTCAATATTGTTGCAAGCCTCGCATTCTTCCTTGAGAACGCCCAGCCACACCAGCAAGGCGTGCACTTTGCAGCCTGCGCAAAAGCCCAGCACGGTTTCCATCCACATGAAGCCAAAACAAACCCAGATCATGACCAGCGGTATCCAGCGTGGCATGTAGTTCTCGGTGGTCGGCAGCCATTCCTCAATGCCGACCAGTTTGTTGACCCATCCGGCCAGCACTTCCGGATTGAAGAATATCAGGCATGTGATGATGAAAGTTGCGCCGATGCTCCAGGCGAACCGTTTGGGGACCAGCGGCTTCCACTCAGGCCGTTTGCCTTTGGCCAAAAAGGTGCTGATCAGGATGGTGGGGGATAGGCGCGAGGTGAGGACAAACATGCCCGCCAACATTTCAAACAGGGCGTAAAACAGCACATGCGTCTGGGTGGAGTAATCCAGCGTGCGGCGGATAGCCTCCACACTGTAGATGATATGCCCATCCCAGTCAGTTTCCAGGGTGTCTTGGATCACGTCCCCCGTCACTACCCATTTTGAGCCGTAAATGGCGTTGTAAAGCGTCAACCCCATATACATGGGGATGGCCAACAACAAACCGGCACGGATCCGCACCGCAGTGTCATTGATATAGGTTGTTTCTTCGGCTGGGTCGCGGAACCAGAGGTTTTTGAAGGTGCTGATAATGCCTGCCATGGTGGAGGCGTTGTTCTTTGGGCTGATACGTGCATGAATCCTCCAACTGTGGATAGGGTGCTGGGCATTGCCATGCCTCTTGATGGTTATGGGGCGGTCAGGTGAGCCGGGCTGATGGCGGACCGGGAACAACCCTCTCTTGCAGGCGGTTGTCCCCGGCCATGAGCCGCTGGTTTTAGGGCTTCAGCAAGCGGTAACCCTCTGCTTCCAGCCGCCCAACTTCCGCGACGCCCGATGGGATGACGTCTTCCGGCTTGGCGTCGTACAGTTCATCAAACTTGATTTTACTACNCGCCAATGTGTTGTAACACACTTCGAACTTCACACCTTTGCCTTTCAGCTCCGTGATTTTGTTCGGGAGTTTGGCATCGACATCCAGCTCTTTCTCTTTGGCGACTTGTAGCAGGCCAAGGCCATCGCCGTTCATCACGATGATGGCATCGGTTTTTTTGCCGGTGGCGTCAAGGGCTTTGATGTAGTTGCTGACATTAGCCAGTACACCCAAGTATTNTTTCTCATCACCTTCCATGCTGACATGAAAAACGACCTTTTCAGCGCCGTCATAATAATTGTCGGCAACTTTGGGGGCGGGGACGCCAGGGTCAAACTTGGCGTCCGCCGCCGCCTCGGGTTTGGCTGCCTCTGCTGCTGGCGGTGTGGTAGTCAACTTGGCGTTTTCCGCCATTGCAGGGGTAACGGATGCGCTGGTCATGACGGCCGGCCGAATAAGATAGGCTTTAACATGGGATATGTCCTCCTCTGAATGATGTTTCGATACTGCTGGTATCGGTAGGTGGTTTGCGGGTTTCTGGGGACGTTGGGGCGTCCATTATTGGTGTTTTTGCTACGCTTCGCCCTCCGCCGTGTTGGGGGAGGGCGAATTGGCAGGGTTACGCTGCGTCAGTTTCAGCGGAGTCGGACTCGCCCTTGTTGTCCTTCCAGGAAAGCTTGATCTTGTCACCAGCTTTGCCCGTGTAGTTGAAGGCGAGGTAGGGGTTTTGGAAACGGACGGCACAGTTGGCGGTCATGACCGTCTTGTCGGCGGCGGTGACGACGACTTCGGTGATGTAGTGGGCAGGCACCAGCTCGCCGGTTTTCTTGTCCTTGCGCTGGCCGGTCTCCATGGGGTGTTCGATCAGCGCCTTGACTTCAACAGCGCCGTCAGCGGCCTTGGCCTTGAGTTTGATGGTTCCAGACATGTGTAAAGCTCCTCCCGTGAATTAACCGCCGCAGCCGCCGATGGTGACTTTGACTTCCTGCTTGGCCGAATAGGTCTTGTCGCCCGCCTTGGCGAGGGCGATGACGTTGGAGGTCGCGCCCATCTTGATGCGGGTGGAGGCCTCCGGCTTTGCCCCTTCACCGAGGATGAAGGTGGCGGCCAGTGGGGTGGGGTTTTNTTCAACCAGGATGCTCAGTTCCGTGACGCCGTCCATATCGGCGGTGATGGTGACGGGCACGACGGCACCGTTTTCCGCGATTTCCGGCGCTTTGATCTTGATCTTGTCGGACTCTTCCGGGGTGACGGCCATCGCCTTGAGGGTGTCATCCAGGGTCTTGGCTTCAAATGCGCTACCGTCGGCCAGCACCATGCGTGGNNCCAGCAGGCCTGCGCTGACCGCCATGCCCGCTGCACTGGCGGCTAACGCGCCTTGCAAAAATGTTCTCCGTTTCATAGATCCTCTCTCAAAATTCGGGGATTATCGTCGTGTCATTAAAGGCTCCGCTTCCCGATGTAAGCGGGCTTTTTCTTACCACGCCAACTGTGACGGGACAGGACAGCAAAATATTCCGTATTTTTGAAATTTTTTGAGAGTTTTTACAGGACAGAAAAAACCCAGCCAGAGCTGGGTTTTGCCGATGGTCAGCGTGATTGGGCAACGGCTTATTTGCGTGAGCCGGNGCCGTTCCATTCCTGCCCATTGGACATGTAGGTCAGGAAATATTCCAGTGCTTTGTATTCCTTGCTTTCTGGCTTGAGGCCAGCGGCGCGCACCTGTTCATTGCACCCCTTGAAACGGTTGTGCAGCGAGCGGGTTTCCTCCCAGGCTGAACGGTAGACCGGCCAGTGGGTCACCTGGCCAAGCGCGGGACTGAGCAGGTCGGCGCGGATGTGCTTGCCCGCATAGTATACGTGGCAGTCCGCGCATGACATGTTCAACTGGCCGCGTTTGGCGTAGAAATAGTTCTTGCCTTGTTCGTACCAATCCAGTGCTTTGCCTTCCGGGGTGGGGATGTTGATTTTTCCGCCCCGGCCTTCCATGCCAATGTAGGCCGCCAGTTGTTCAATTTTGCCCTTGTCCAGCTGCGGCTTGCCTTCCTTGTTGACGAAGCCTTCGCCATCATGTTCCTNTTTGCAGGCTTCCAGCGCGCCTTCCAGAGTGATGATGTCGTTTTTCTCGGCGTCATAGTGCGGGTATTTGCCGCGGGCTTCCTTGATGTCGCCCAGGCAGTCGGCATAGGTCTTGCCGTCCTTGAGGGGGCNTTCCCACAGCGTTTTGCCAGCGTCCACATCCGGTTCGTAAGGGGNGAATTCTTCCATTGCCTCCCACTGCTCTTTCAGCGCCGGATCCAGTGCATAGGCTCCATTTTTAAAGTCATCCACAGGAACTTTCGGGAATTGCTTGGCGAAGTGATCCTGGAATGCCTTCAGGTCTTCAGCGGCCGGCATAGAGCGCCGGTGTGGTGAGGGTCAGCGTGATTGCGCTGGCCAGAATTGCTTTTTCATGAAAACCTCCCGGATCAGGCTGCGTCAGTTTCAGCGGAGTCGGACTCGCCCTTGTTGTCCTTCCAGGAAAGCTTGATCTTGTCACCAGCTTTGCCCGTGTAGTTGAAGGCGAGGTAGGGGTTTTGGAAACGGACGGCCCAGTTGGCGGTCATGACCGTCTTGTCGGCGGCGGTGACGACGACTTCGGTGATGTAGTGGGCAGGCACCAGCTCGCCGGTCTTCTTGTCCTTGCGCTGGCCGGTCTCCATGGGGTGTTCAATCAGCGCCTTGACTTCAACAGCGCCGTCAGCGGCCTTGGCCTTGAGTTTGATGGTTCCAGACATGTGTAAAGCTCCTCCCGTGAATTAACCGCCGCAGCCGCCGATGGTGACTTTGACTTCCTGCTTGGCCGAATAGGTCTTGTCGCCCGCCTTGGCGAGGGCGATGACGTTGGAGGTCGCGCCCATCTTGATGCGGGTGGAGGCCTCCGGCTTTGCCCCTTCGCCGAGGATGAAGGTGGCGGCCAGTGGGGTGGGGTTTTNTTCAACCAGGATGCTCAGTTCCGTGACGCCGTCCATATCGGCGGTGATGGTGACGGGCACGACGGCACCGTTTTCCGCGATCTCCGGCGCTTTGATCTTGATCTTGTCGGACTCTTCCGGGGTGACGGCCATCGCCTTGAGGGCGTCATCCAGGGTCTTGGCTTCAAATGCGCCGCCGTCGGCCAGCACCATGCTTGNGGCCAGCAGGCCTGCGCTGACCGCCATGCCCGCTGCACTGGCGGCTAACGCGCCTTGCAAAAATGTTCTCCGTTTCATAGGTCTTCTCTTCTCCAGAATTTTGTTGGCAAGCTCGCTGCTTAGAGTGTCGAAATAAATTCAACAACCTTATCGATCTGCTCGTCGGTCAGAATCCCCATGGGAGCAAAGGGGGNCATGATGGTATTGGGGTTGGCGACGCGGGAGTCATGAATTTGCGCGCTTAACTTGGCTTTATCTGGATAGCGGGCTGCCATGCTGACTAACGGNNCGCCAATATCGCCGGGCATGTCGCCGCCCACGATCATATGGCAGGCAAGACAATTGCCCAGCCTGCGGTCGAAGGCGATTGCCTTGCCTTCTTCAGCCGGAGTCATTTGTTTGCCTTCCTTTTTNNGGCGTCCTTGGCGTCATCCGCCGTTGAAGTTTTTTGTCTTCTTTTTGGCGTCGTCAGTTGCTGACGTTTTCTTGTCTTCTTTCTTGGCGTCGTCCGCCGCGTAAGCCGACGGGAAACCAGCGTTCAGCACTAATGCTGATACTGCCGACGACATTATCAAAATGCGAAAAAGTTTCCGCATGGTTACCTCCTCTCTAACAGAATCATCACCATAAAAGCTTTATCCCAAGTTTCCCGAAACAGCGTAAAAATGTCCTGAATCTTGAGATATATCAAATAGCCGGATATGCAGCTTAACCGATTGCGCCTGATCGCGCAAAAGAACTTTAATGAATCCAAATATTTATAAGAATATAGTTATATGTCGATATATAGGTGTAATGAAGAGAGGTTAAAACTTGTCAAGTTGCTTTTCCCTGCTTTCCATCCGGTTGATGTCTTGGGACATGGCTTGCATGCGGGCGGCAGTCTGCGCAGGAATGCCGGGCAACCTTGAGGCTTGCTCCAATAGGGCGCGGGCGTGTTTGTATTCCCCCATGCGGATGCTGCGCTCGGCGGCGGAACGGTAGGCTTCGGCCGTTTGCCCCGCCTGCTCGGCAACCCGCTGGCGCATGTCGAGGAATTCCAGGCTGGTCTGTTCGGAAAGTCTGGCCTGGCTGAATAATTGCCAGGCTTGCGGGGCTTTTTGTTCGGCCAGCAAGGCCACCCCTAACAAGGTGAGGATGTCTTCTTGGCCTGGATAGGCGTTCGCCAGTGGCGTCAGCAACTTTTCCGTCTCCTGGTAACGGCGTGAAACATTCAAGGCTTCGGCAACCGCCAAAGTGGTGGGAAGCGAGCCTGTTTGTGCACCCAACGCCCGTAGGGCTGCGTCGCCGTTGCCGTTACGCAATTGACGGATGGCCTGGGCGTATTGCGCCAGTTNGGGCGTTGCCCCGGTGACTGCGGGTGAACCAGNAGCGGTCAGGGCGCGCAGTTTTTCCCTGGCATAAGCGTAATCGGCGTCTTCGCGCACAGGCCGTTGCCCCAGTTGATTGGCGCGGGAACGGGTGTCGCTGAGGCGGTCGATGCTTAATGGATGGTTGCGCAGGAATTGGGTGATGTCTCCGTGCAGGTCGGAGGTGCGGCGGTCAAGCTTTTCCAGGAACGCTGGCATGGCTTGCGGATCCAGCCCGGTGCTGGCGAGGATGCGCAGGCCAGTGCGGTCGGCTTCGGTTTCCATTTGGCGGCTGAACGCCAGTTGTTGCTGGGCTTGGGAGGCAAAAGTCCCGGTGATGATGGCTTGGGCGGCATCCGGGCNTTTGCTGGCGGCAGCGGCTCCGGCCAATATGCCCAGGCCGGTGAGCAGTGGGTTGCCTTGCTGGTTGGCCAGCATGCGCGCAATGTGGCGTTGGGAAACGTGGGCGATTTCGTGGGCGATCACGGCAGCCAGTTCACTTTCAGAGCTGGTGTTCAGGATCAGCCCGGAATGGATCACGATGACCCCGCCGGGCATGGCGTAGGCATTGATTTCAGCGTCTTTGACAATCAGGAAGTAATAATTGCCGCCGCCAGGGGCGTGCGCTGNCCGGCGGTTTCCCAATGCGCGCAGCCATTCGCTGAGTTCAGGGTCTTCCACCACTGGCTGGCTGCCGCGAAGTTCCCGGATCAGTTTGATTCCAAGGGCGGATTCTTCAGCGGTGCTGAGTGCATTGTTGGCGGGGTCGCCCAGATCCGGCACATTCACATCAGGAAGTTCGAGATTGAGCTCGGCGTGGGCGGAAGGGGGAATGCCCGCCGCTAGACTGTAAAGCAAGAAACTGCTGAGGATGGCGTACTTCATGCAGCAACTATATTACATGCTGTTGGTTCTTGACAGTTGGCGCATCTTAATTAGAATATCAGAAAGTTTTAATATTTATTAGGATAAGGGTTTTCTATGTTTGGGATTCGTGAAGTTGACGCTGCCGGTTTNGAAAAAATGTTGGACTCGGGTGAAAAGATCCGCTTGCTTGACGTGCGTTCTGCTTCTGAAGTTGCGCAGGGTGTTATTGAAGGTTTCGAGTTTATGCCCTTGCATACTTTGCCGATGCGCATGAATGATTTGCCGCGTGATGAGACCATTGTCTTTTACTGCCGCACCGGTGCGCGTTCCGCACAGGCATGTATGTTCCTGAAACAAAATACGGGAATTGATGCGGTCAACCTAAAGGGTGGCATTGTCGGCTGGTATCAGTCAGGCATGAAGGTTGTACTGCCGAACGCTGCCTAATTCAGATTATTCTGATATAGTTGGCTACGCTATTTGAGAGAGGTGGGCGCAAAAGGCCTGTGAATTGTAATTATCCATGAGACACAAAGCATGAAAAAGCTGGCTATCATCGCAACTAAAGGCACCCTTGATTGGGGCTACCCTCCATTCATTCTGGCCTCTACTGCGGCTGCGCTTGGTTATGACGTACAGGTTTTCTTCACATTCTATGGCCTGCAACTGTTGAAAAAGAGCCTNAACCTGCAAGTCACTTCATTGGGCAACCCAGGAATGCCGATGCCGGTGCCGATGCCAGTTTTATTGCAGGCGCTACCAGGCATGCAGAGCATGATGACCACCATGATGAAAAAGAAAATGGCTGACAAGGGCGTCGCGGATCTGAGGGAGTTGCGTGATTTGTGCCAAGAAGCCGATGTCAAATTTATTGCTTGCCAGATGACGGTGGACTTGTTCGAAATGCACCACAAAGAATTTATTGACGGCGTTGAATACGCTGGCGCAGCGGCTTTCTTTGAGTTCGCGGGTGAATCTGATATTTGCCTGTTCATCTGACTTCTGCAAGCTTATTGGACAGTCAATAAAAAGCCGGGTATACCCCGGTTTTTTATTGGAGGAACGAAACCATGAAAATTATGCTCATCAGCGGCAGTCATCGTGAAAACTCCCAAAGTGAGAAAGTGGCNCATCATATTGCCCAATCGCTTCTGGACAATCATCAAGCGACTGAAACGGAAGTTTTTTCNCTTGCAGGAAACCCTTTGCCCCTGTGGGATGAGGGCATTTGGAACGGTGAGGAAAAATGGCAGGCGCTGCTTTANCCTTTATCGGAAAAACTGGCCGCTAGTGATGGTTTCGTGATTATCTCNCCTGAGTGGCATGGGCAAGTACCGGCAGGGCTGAAGAATTTTTTCCTGTTGTGGGGTGCAGGCGAACTTACCCACAAACCGGCTTTGATCGTGACCGTATCAGCAGGCGATGGCGGCGCGTATCCTGTCGCAGAATTGCGAATGAGCAGTTACAAGAATAATCGTCTGTGTTATATCCCGGAGCATGTCATTGTGCGGCATGTGGGGTCTGTGTTGAACGACGATGCAAGCAAAAATAATGCGGATGCGGATAGCTATTTCCGCAAGCGCATCGTATATGCCTGCGGTATTCTATGTGCTTATGCTGGCGCGCTCAAAGGGGTGCGGGAATCGGGTGCTGCCAGCATAAAAGTCTTCCCTAATGGTATGTAAGAGGCTATCAAACAATGTTGAAAACAGCGGCAAAAACACCACAGAGAGTGTTGAACCGGATTGGGCGTCTGAATTATTTCCACGATGACCGGCATGCGGAGCGGGTTAATGAAATCCGTTGGTTGGTGGAGGAGTTCGTTGAAATCCCGGTGAAAAATTTGCCGCTTGCATTGGAGGGCTTTACCATTGTGCAGCTTACCGACATGCATTTGCGCCCGTATACCCAGGTGGAGCACATTACGCGGGCGGTGGAAAAGGCCAACGCCCTTAAGCCTGATCTGGTGGTGTTGACCGGCGATTATGTCTGGCACGATGAAGAGGATATCCTTGATCTGGTTCCGGTGCTGGCGAAGCTGGATGCCCGCTGCGGCATATTTGCGGTCATGGGCAACCATGACATCAAGACTGACCCGGTATTGATTGAGGAAACCTTTTTCAAGCATGGGATTCCCGTGTTGCGTAACGATGGCTTGGATATCCAATATGGCGGCGGCGTCATGCATTTGGCGGGCATTGATGATGGTTGGCTGGGGCAGCCGGATATTAATACGACCTTGGGGAAGCTACGCGGCGACAAGCCGGTGATTCTGTTGGCGCATGAGCCTGACATGATCGATTGGTATGCCGCAGATACCCGCATTTCCCTGCAATTGTCCGGACACACGCACGGTGGCCANGTGCAGATCAAGCCGGGCAAGCCTTTTATCCGTCCTTATCTCGGCCGCAAATACGTGCAAGGCCTGCATCGGGTGAATGAGTCGTGGGTTTATACCAGCCGGGGCATCGGTTCGACAGGGCTGCCGATCCGCCGCAACTGCGCCCCGGAAATTACCCATATTACCTTAGTGGCGGGCGACTATTACCCATTAGCGGCATGACGCTTTGTCAGAAAGGATTTGGTTATTTCTGCCGTTAATGTAAACTGCATGCATAAATAAAGAGCGTTGATAGATGCTTCCTGTCGTGGCTTCCATACCTTTTGTAAGCTTGGGCTTGCCTGACACTATGAAACGCTCTAATAGAATAATTAAAAAAACAACGAGCTGTGTAGAATTATGTCCGATTCCCAAAACAATGTGCCTAAACGCGACCTGACTGGCCTGAAAGTTGTGGTGGTCGATGATAGCAAGACTATCCTGCGTACTGCGGAAGTGCTGCTGAGTGAGGAAGGATGTTGGGTGGTGACGGCAGGCGACGGGTTCGAGTCGCTGGCGAAGATTGCCTCCTTCAAGCCAGACGTTATTTTCGTTGATATCATGATGCCACGTCTGGATGGCTACCAAACTTGTGCGCTGATTAAGGCCAATCGGCAGTACCGCGATATTCCGGTTATTTTGTTATCTAGCAAGGACAGTATTTTCGACATGGCGCGTGGCCGCCTAGCAGGCTCTGATAAATACCTCACCAAGCCTTTCACCAAAGAGGATTTATTGACGGCCATCTATACACATGCGCCTTTGCCGAAAGCCAATGCCCTCCCGGCTGGGGATGCGTCTGCAATTTCTGTCGAAAAAGAGACCCTCCCTCCTATTGATCTTGTGGATGATTAAGGAGGAAGCATGTCTGAGCCGCATGTGTTGATCATAGACGATTCCTTGGCGGAAACTCGAATATTCACCATCCTCTTGGAAAAAAAGGTTACAAAGTCAGTGTGGCCTGTAATGGCCAGGAGGGTATTGAGGTTGCCAAGACCCGTCAACCGGATGTGATCCTGATGGATGTCGTCATGCCATTACTAAATGGTTTTCAGGCTACCCGTGAATTGACGCGCTCCCCAGAAACCGCCCATATTCCCATCATTGTCTGTAGCTCCAAATCTGCAGAAACTGATCGTGTGTGCTGCGTCAAGGGGCAAAAGCCTACTTGGTCAAGCCGGTGGATTCGCGGGTGTTGCTCGCCGCCATTAAGCAGTTTGTTTCCGGGGCGGCGCAATAATGGCCAGTCCTTACGAACTGCTGGCGGGCTTGGCGGTGTTACGAGAGAAAAAGCGCCGTTCCCGCCAGAACAATGAGCTGGAGTTGCAGGAATGGTCAGGATTCCAAGTGCAGGTAGGGGATTTTGCTTGCCTGATACCCTGTGAGCAAGTTGAGGAAGTGGTGACGCCTGCATCCATTACCAGTGTCCGGGGTGTGCCGGGTTGGATAAATGGCGTCATTTATTGCCGCCAACTGGTGACGCTGGTGGATGTGGCCGCCTTGCTGTTTGGTAAGGGGGCATCAGCGCTGCCCAGTCGGGTGTTCGTCGTGCGGGGAACGGAGGGATGGCTGGGCTTGCAGGCGGGTCATTTTGAAGGTGTGCGGCATATTTGGTCTGATACGCCCGTTTGTGATCCTCCCCTGGAATGCGCCGACGCATGGAGCCATTACATTCGCCAATGGTTATTGCTGGATGATTGCCCAGTGGCGGTGCTGGATGCCAGGAAGCTGGTGTGTGCGCTGGAAAGCGGGGAGAGCCGGGTATGAGCCTGCTGGTCTTCCAAATCGTGGCGGGTGTTTTGCTGCTTGCCGTGCTGGTGATGGCTTGGCTACTGTTTCGTATGAAACGTGAAGCGGCTACGCGTATGGCGGGTGAATCCCGGCAACAGCAACAGGCGGTGTTGCGTTTGTTGGATGAAATGAGTTCGTTGGCGGATGGCGACCTGACCATGAGGGCGACCGTGACAGAAGATGTCACAGGCGCCATTGCGGATGCGGTCAACTATGCGGTGGACGCTTTGCGCGCATTGGTGATGCGGATGGATATGACATCCAACCGGCTGACGGGTTTTGCCCAGGATGCTGATAAACGGGTCGCCAGTCTGGCGAGTTCATCGGTGCGTCAGGCCAATGAGATTGCGGCGGCGACAACTGCCATCTCCACCATGACCAAACAAATACAAAAAGTCTCGCGGAATGCCGTCAGCTCGGCTGAAGTGGCGCGCAAGTCGCTGGAAATTTCGCAAGCGGGGGCGCATACCGTACGCGCCACCATTGCTGATATGGTGGCGATCCGGGAAAAAATCCAGGCCACATCCAAACGCCTCAAACGTTTNGGGGAAAGCTCNCCAGGAAGTGGGGATATCGTGCGCCTAATGAATGATATTGCCGAACAGACCAACATTCTGGCGCTGAATGCTTCTATCCAGACCTCTTCCAATCAGGTTGCGGCTGGTAATGGCAATGGCGGTTTCCGGCGGTTGGCCGATGAGATGCAGCAGTTNACCCAGCAAGCGGCAGATGCCTCGCGGAAGATTGATGTGCTGATCCGCACTATGCAGGCGGATACCAGTGAAGTGATGGCTTCGATGGAAGAAACCACGTCCAAGGTGGTGGATGGTGCCCGCAATGCTGAATCCGCTGGTGCTGCGTTGGATGAAGTGGAAGATGTGACGGTCGGGTTAGCGCGCCTGATCGGCAACATTTCCGATGCGGCGGGCAAACAGGCTGGCATGGCGGGTCAAGTCGGTGCCACCATGAACACCATTCAGGAAATTACCCAGCACACCGCCCGTTACAGTGAAGAAACCCAGGCATTGGTCGCTGATCTGAATGCAACAGCTGCCGATTTGCGTGGGGCAATCGCGGACTTCAATCTGGCCGAAGAAAAACAATAATGACAGGTGAAATATGATTTCGGACAAATCAAGTTTGGCTAGCCGCCTCGGATGGATCATGGCTGATATTGAGCAAGCCACCGAGCGGGCGCGCGATGCATTTGGACGCTACGCGGAGTCTGACGACAAGGGTGAATTGAGCGCCAGCCGCGAGACCTGCCGACAACTCAAGGGTGTGCTGGAAATTCTANNGGCCAGCGGTTCCCATATGCTGTGCCAGGAAATTGTCAACTTGTTGGATGCGCTGATTCAGGCACGGGTGACTGATCTGGCGACTGCCAAAGATGCGATCGCGGAAGGCATGTTGCAGTTATCTGAATACCTCAAGCACCTGCAGGAAGGTTATGCGGATTTGCCGGTGATTATCCTGCCTACCCTGAACAACCTGCGCGCCGCCCGTGATATTGACCTGCTATCCGAACACATGGTGTTTCTGCCGGAAGAGGGTCATGCTGGCAATGACCTGATCGGAACGGATGAATACGTTTCCCTGTCGGCCGACCGTTTACAGCAGGTAACGACCAAACTGCGCTTTTTCATGCAAAAAGCCTTGCTGGGCTGGTTCCGCAATGAGCAGCCGCAACGTATGTTGCAGGCGGCGGGCAAGGTGACGGACAACATGATCCGGTTGAACCATTCCCGCCGCCTGCGTTCGTTGTGGTGGATCGGTTCTGGGCTGGCGGCGGCGCTCGAATCCGGGCGTTTGGAGCATGGCGTCACCGTCAAGATGCTGATGGGAAGGCTGGAGCGGGAAATCCGCCATTTTGGCGAATTGGGGGAAGAACGCTACGACCACGCCCTGCCGGATGAGCTGATCAAGAACCTGCTGTATTACGTTGGTTTGGCGGAAAGCGGGACGGAAACCACCGACAAGGTTAAGGCCGCCTACCATCTTGATGTTTATTTACCCAAAGGGGAAACGCTGACCGAGCTGCGCCAATACTACACTACGCCTGGACGTGACTTATGGCGTGCCGTCTCCACGTCGGTGACGGATGAGTTGCACAGCTTGCAAGGCATTTTGGATGGGATGCAGGATCAGGCGCGTCAGCCGGAATTGCTGGGCAAGTTGGCGGACAAAAGTGAAAGCCTTAGCAGTACGTTAGCGATGCTGGGTTTGGGGCGTGCCGCAGAGCTGACGACGTCTCTGGTTCAGGATTTGAAGGCGAAAGCCGCCAGTGGCGAAACGCAGGATTTCGACGCCATGCTGCAAATCAGCACCCACTACGCCAAACTCGANAAAATCCTGGCGGAATACGCGGAAACTGGCGATGACCTGACAGACACCGTTTTCAGCCAGGATGGTGATGCGCTGGATCCTTCTGGTGAACGCAGCCTGTTGCGCACGACGCTGACCGAGCTGAGTAAGGCGCAAACGCGCACTGTGGCTTTCTATAAGGAAGGGTGGGCGTTTGTTTGCTTGGAGGAAGTGATCACTTCGTTGGAAAATATCAGCGGCGCGCTGAAAATGGTGGATGCGAACGAATTGTTGCCGCTAGCGGATACCGCCTTACGTTATGTCAAAGAAGATCTGTTGGCGAATGGACGCGAGCCGAGCCAGGAGGAATTGTCCACATTTGCCGATGTTTTAACCTTATTTGAGGCATCGGTTTCCGCCCGTCTGCAACATGAAGATTATTTGTCATTGTTGCCGACCGGCTTTGACAAGCTGCGTGAACTGGACAGCTTCAGCCAATTGGATCTGCTGGGTGATGTGGATTTGGATGGCGTGGAAGCCGAACTGGAAGCNAANAAAAAAGCACAACAGGCCATGCCAGCGAACCTTTACCAACGCTTCCGGCATCCGACCTTTCCCAGCTTGGCGACAGCCTGATTACAGAACCGGCTCCGCCCAGTTTGCGTGACACGTTGGGTGATGAAATTTTCGAAATTTTCTGCGAAGAAGTTACCGATATTAGCCAAAATCTGGAGATACTGTATCCGCAATGGGACAGCAAGCGGGAAAACCGCAATCTCCTGGCGGAAATTCGCCGTGCTTTTCATACCCTAAAAGGCAGCGGGCGTATGGCTGGGGCTTTTGCCCTGGGTGATTTTGGCTGGGTGCATGAGGACTTGCTCAATCAATTGTTAGTCGGAGGCTTGCCCGCCAACGATCGGGTTTCTGGGCAAATTGGCAAGGCGGTGGCGGAATTGCGGGAGCGGTTGCAGTTTTTCTTGCATACCAGCAGAAAGATGGACGTGTTGAACGCCTGATTGCTGAAGCAGAAGCGGTGATTGCATCTGCTGGAGTGATGGATGCAGGTGTTGCAGAGCCTGAGCCGGACGTGCTGGACTTCTCCATGGAGCCGCTGCCTTCTGATTATCCGGCGCAAAGCGATGAGCTTGCGTTGGAAATCCCGGAAATTGCTGCCTCACATCCGGTGGAGGAAGAAAGCATCGCATTTCCGCTTCTGGATATGCCGGATTCACCGGTGTTGTCTGCTGTTGATGAGGGCAATAGCGTACACTCCCTGTCCCAGATATTGTTGAAATTGAAAAGATTTCCGAGGAAGAGGCGTTTGATTTCCAGGGTTCACCTGCATCCGATGTCGCTGTTGCAGAGGCTCCGGCGGAAGAGGCGTTTGATTTCCAGGGTTCACCTGCATCCGATGTCGCTGTTGCAGAGGTTCCGGCGGAAGAGGAGGAGGTATTTGATTTCTTGTCGCCGACTTCCGTTAGCCCAACAGAATTGCCACTAATGGAGCCTGATTTCAAGCCAGAGCCAGAGCCAGAGCCAGAGCCAGAGCCAGAGCCAGAGCCAGAGCCAGAGCCAGAGCCAGAGCCAGAGCCAGAGCCAGAGCCAGAGCCAGAGCCAGAGCCAGAGCCAGAGCCAGAGCCAGAGCCAGAGCCAGAGCCAGAGCCAGAGCCAGAGCCAGAGCCAGAGCCAGAGCCAGAGCCAGAGCCAGAGCCAGAGCCAGAGCCAGAGCCAGAGCCAGAGCCAGAGCCAGAGCCAGAGCCAGAGCCAGAGCCAGAGCCAGTGGAGGCTATTGAAGCGGATGATGAATCGCGCTTGATCTGGCAACTGTTCTGGGAAGAAGCGCCTGAGCAACTTCAATCACTGGATCTGAATCTACAACGCTTGCGCGATAACCCAGGTGAGCTGGAAATTATCCGTGAGTTAGAACGCGAATTTCACACCCTTAAAGGTGGCGCGCGGATGGCGCGTCTGACCCCCTGGCGGATATTAGCCATGAGGCGGAAAATCTGCTCTGTGGGTTGGCTGGAGCCAAGCAGTCAGTCAGTCCCGGCGATGTTGAGCGTTTACAGCAGGCGGTTGATCAACTGAACACCTTGGCGGATGGTTACCAGCAGCATGCTGGCCTGTTTCCGCCGCTGTGACGCCTGCGGTTGCGGAACCCCCAACGGTTCACGCGCTGCCACAGGACGCCGATAACGCTGCTACAGGCACGGAAGTTCCCGTTTCAATCACGGATATTTGGGCTCGGCAGCGTGCTGAACATGCCGAATCCGGCAGTATGCTGGAACGGTTGCTGATAGAACAGGCGGAAAGCCTGCCGGATCTTTCCGTGCTGGATAGCGCTGCCCGCCCGGCGGCGTTGGCTGCTGATCTGGAGGCGGGGAATCCGTCAATTCCAACAGTCAAGGCAATCATGAAACTATCCGCCTGCCAGCTGTTTTTGTGGATGGCCTGATTGACCGGGCTGTTGAACTCAATGTGCAGCAGGTGCGGATGTCTGAACATTTCAGCGGCATGAGCATGGATGTGGATGAGCTGGTGCGCACCGTTGCCCGTCTACGCCAACAAATTCGTGCGCTGGAAGTTGAGAGTGAAGCCCAGATTCATGATGGGCGCAGCAAACGGGCGGCTGGGCGAGCCATTGAGGATGGTTTTGACCCCTTGAAATGCACCAATACGCCGAAATTCAGCGAATTTCCCGTTCACTGGCGGAAAGTTTGAATGATTTGGTGAATCTGGAGGCCGACTTGGCCACCCAAGTGCGCAAAGGCGAGCAATTGCTGCAAGTGGACATGCGCACCACCCGCAAATTACAACAGGAATTGCTCAACACCCGTTTGGTGGCGGTAACGATGTTGGTGCCACGGTTACGGCGCCTGACCCGGCAGGTGGCGGGCGAGTTGGGTAAGGAGGCGTCTCTGGAGGTTCAGGGCGAGGATTGCGAGCTGACCGCAATCTGCTGCAACATATGACAGCCCCACTGGAGCATTTGATCCGCAATTCCCTTGCCCATGGCATTGAAACGCCTGAACAGCGTACACAACAAGGCAAATCACGGGCTGGCAGGATTATCCTGAGCGTGAGCCGGGATGAGTCCGAAATCGTATTCCGCTTCCGTGATGATGGGCGCGGTCTTGACCGGCAGCGTTTGCATGAACGCGCCGTCGCCATGGGGCTGATCAGTTCGGATCAAACGCTGCCCGAGGCGGAATTGGATCGCTTGATCCTGCGCCCAGGATTTTCCACTGCTCCAACGGTCGATCAGATTGCCGGGCGTGGTATCGGCATGGATGTGGTGCATTCGGAGCTGAAAGCGTTGGGTGGAAGCTTGCAGATTGAATCCAGGCCGAATGAAGGCGTGGAGTTCATCATGCGCCTGCCGTTTACGCTGGTTGTCAATCCGGTGTTGCTGGCGGAATTGCAAGGTCAGGTGTACGCCTTGCCAATTGCCGGTGTGCAGGGGTTGGCGCGCCTGACCGGGCAGCAAATTCAGGAAGCTTTGCAGGCGGAAGGCCGAGCGTGGAGTTTGCGCCAGCATTACCTGTTGCGCCAACTGGCGGACTGGCTGGGAGCCTCAAGAGGGGAACAACTTTTCCAAGCGGAGGAGCGTTTTCCGGTCGTATTCGTCCTGACGCAAGGGCAGGCGGTCGCTTGGGTGATTGACCGCATCCGGGGTAGGCGGGAAGTTGTGTTGCAGCCGTTGGGAAGTTTGTTCAAGAACTGCCGGTTGTATTCAGCGGCAACGGTTGCGCCTGATGGCAGCGTCTTTTGGTGCCGGATATGGCCGAGCTGGCGCAGTTGGCCTCTGCCGGACGGGGAGAGGCGAAAGATGCGGTGGCGGCGGAGGCAGGGTCAGAGACGCCCGCCGCGCCGCGCGTGCTGGTGGTGGATGATTCGATCACGGTGCGGCGGGTGACGGAGAAATTCCTCAATAGCCGAGAATATCACGTCATGGCGGCGAAAGATGGCATGGAGGCGCTGGAGCGGATGGATGAGTTCCAGCCGGATGTGGTCTTGCTGGATATTGAAATGCCACGTATGGATGGCTTTGAATTGCTTGGGCATTTGCGGCGCGACCCGCAGTGGGCGCAATTGCCGGTGATCATGATCAGTTCCCGCACCGCCCATAAGCACCGTGAGCATGCCGGGTCATTGGGTGCCACCGGCTTCCTTGGCAAGCCCTACCAAAACGAAGTGCTGCTGGGTGCCATCCAGGAAGTGCTGGCGACCGGCCATGAACCCGATAATTCACATGTGTGGGAGGATGTGACCGCATGAAACCCCGTTATGAACCCGCCATCAAATGCCTGATTGTCCGGCTGCATAAAGGTAGCGTGATCCTGCCCCTCAATTTGATGGCGGAACTGGTGGCCGGGAGCGAGTTGGCTGCATCCATGCACCCTGGGGTGGAGGGTTGGCTCCACTGGCGTAACCGGCAGATTCCGGTGGTGTCGCTGGAATCCCTGTGCATGGAGGAGGATGCTGGCGAGTCGGATGAAGGCAAGTGCCTGATCCTGCATACGGTGTCAGCTGTGCCTGGACTGCCGTTTGTGGCCTTGCGGGTGCAGGGTGGCCTGAATACGCTGGAGATTTTGCCCGACACCTTGCGTGATGACCATGGCGGGAATGTGCAGCGTTGCCCGTACGTTGCCCGTCAGGTGCGGGCTTCACACCTGTTGTGCTTTATTCCAGACCTGCCAGCAATTGAAGCGGCGGTGGCGGAAGTATTGCAGTTGACAGTGGAGCAACAGGAGCTGGCGATTTCAGAGTAACACCAGTGCCAGCAGCACCATCAAAACAAAACTCATGGCGATGGCGGTGTGGACATGGTTGTGCGCAGACAGTTGATCCATAAAGACGCTTTTTTCCGCAATATTGCGCATCAGTTCCATCCGGGTCTGCACATTCAAGGTTTCGGGTTTCTCAAAATTGGCTTGACCCCCTTTCAAGTTGATCAGCGGGATCAGCATGTTGATGTTGAGGTGCGCCTGGATGGCGTCTTGGGTGGGGCTGTCGTAATTGACCAGCCAAGGCGCTGCGTATTCAAAGGCTTCCTTGACGAAGTTTTCACGCATTTGCTGCTGGCTGGTTTTTAGGATTGAACGGTTGTTTTCAAGCGCTTTTTCCAGGTCTTCCAGCGGCATCATCGGCATGGGAGCGCTTGTGTGTACGTAATAATCCCTGCCGCGCACACTCACCTTGATGGTGCCTGCATAATTACCCGGAAGGACTGTTTCTTTCTTCTCGCCCATAGTCGTCACATTCAATACAGATCAGTTGTTGGTTGTTGTTGCTATCGATTCTGATGGCGCTGAGCTGGCTGCCCCATACACAGCCAGTATCCAGCGCAATGACTTGATTTGTATGATAATAGCCCAATGTGCACCAATGTCCAAATAGGGTGGTCAAACTTAAATCACATCGGGTTGGATATTGGAACCATGGAATAAGTTCCCCGGATACGATTGCAGGATTTTTGTCCGTGGCGGGATCGCCTTTGGCCTGGAAATCCAGGCTGCCATCCGCACGGCAATAACGCATCCGGGTGAAGGCGTTGAGGATATAACGGTGGCGGTCATGCTTTGGAAGGCCAGGGCTCCAACGATCCGGCTGGTCGCCGTAAACTTTACTGAGCCAGTCGGCAACTGTGGGGCTACGGAGTTCCTGTTCGACTTCGCGGGCGCAGGTTTGCGCTGTCGCCAGATCCCATTGGGGAGGAATGCCTGCATGACTGAGCGCATAGCCGAGGGCTTTGTCAACATGCAGCACAGGCCGCTGACTTAGCCATTGGATCAGTTCCGGGTAGTCCGACGCATCCAACAGGGTGCGGAGGCTTTTGTGCGGTTTGCGCAGGCCGTGGAAGACGGCGAGCAGGCTGATGTCATGATTGCCCAGTACGCAGATGGCGGCGTCGCGCAGGGATCGCACGAAACGCAATGTCTCCAGTGATTGTCTGCCGCGGTTGACCAGATCGCCTGTCAGCCAGAGTGTGTCCTTGAACGGGTCGAAATGGAGCTTGTCCAGCAGGCGCATAAAGGGATCATAACAGCCTTGTAAATCGCCAATTGCGTAAATCGCCATAGTAGTTCCCACAATAATAAAAAGGCACCATCAGGTGCCTGTCAAAGGATCAGTTCCATCAATCAGGCGGTCATCACCCGCCGGAAGTAATGATTACATACGCACGGCCATTGGGCTAATCCCCATTCCGGATAGGGTGTGCCGCCATTTTTGCAGCATATCCGGTGAGGAACTGGGGAGGCGCACCCGGAACCAGACTGCGCCATTAATGCTGGCCTGTTCGACGCGGGTGTTAAGGCCGTTCCGTTTCAGACGGTTCTGCATATCGGCGGCTTGCTGGGCGGTTTTGTAGGAGCCGATTTGGAAACCATTAAAGCCGGTTGGTACGGCTGTCGCCGCTGGTGGCGTTTCAGCTTTTTGCTGGTTTCCGTTACGTTTTTTTGTCCTGATCTTTTTNNCGCCTGATCTTTTTGGCTGCATCAGCGGCTTCCGTCTTGTCTTTTTCTTGTCGGTGGCTGGCTTTGCGACAGCTTGCTGTTCAGCTTGAGCCGAAAGCGGCACGGCTATTTCCAGTTGCGGCAACACGGCATGGTAGCTGAAACCGGGTATTTCTTCATCAGGTGATTCATTGGCTGGAGCCGATACATCCTGCATGCTGGCATTTTGCGGTTGTTGCGTCACGGCTGGCGATTCGGTGCTGCCATCAGCGGCATGCATGTCTGTGCCGGTAGTGTTTGACGCTGTCGTGGCGACAATTGGGGTAGGGGTGCTGCCTTTGTTGGCAAGCGCATACATGCCTGCGCCGATTAACAAGCCAATGGTGATTCCGCCCGCCATCCAGCCTACGCCGTATTGCCCAAAAGCGTTTTCGGATGCCGTCTGTTTCTTGAAATCTTTGGTCATCGTTGGGGTCTCGCTTGTTGGAGTACATTTGCCAGTATAGCAAAACTCCAAGTATTAATGATTTATGTGGGTACTTTTCAAGTAAAATCTAGCTCAACTCGACTGGATCGACATCAATGGACCAGCGTATGCCGGAACGTCCCGGTAGGCTGTGTTCCTGCCGCAACAGTTGACGCAGCGCAAGATGCAGCTGCGCCCGTTGTTCGCTGCCTAACAATAATTGGGCGCGGTAGCGGTTGGCGCGTTTTTCTACTGGTGCAGGTATTGNGCCTAGCCGTTGTACGCCGGTCATTTCAGCCGAGGCCAGTAGTTGGCTGATGTGTTCCAGGAATTTCAAGGCTTTCTCCATACTGGCTGTGCTGCTGGCGCGGAGCAACGCCTGATGGCCGAACGNGGGAAAACGCCAGCGTTTGCGGTCTTCCAACAGTTGTTTGGCGAAGGGTGTGTAGCCATGCCCTACCAATTGACGCAGCAACGGGTTATCAGGCTGGGTGGTTTGCAGGATGACCCTGCCTGGTTTTTCCGCCCGTCCGGCACGGCCTGCTACTTGCACCAGCAACTGGCCGAGGCGCTCCAAGGCGCGGTAGTCGGTACTGAGCAGTGATTGGTCAATGTCGAGGATCACGACCAAGGTCAGGTTGGGAAAATCATGGCCTTTAGCCAGCATTTGGGTGCCGACCAGCACCAGGGGCTCATTGCTGCGCACGGTGGCAAGTTTGCCTTCAAGTTCCCCTTTACGGCTGGTGCTGTCCCGGTCGATACGCACCACTGGAAATTCCGGGAAGCTGGATTGGAGGTTCAGTTCCAGCCGCTCAGTGCCTTGCCCCTGAGTGGTGATCCCTGAGTGGCGGCAGGTAGGGCAATGTGTCGGCGTGGCCTGTTCCGCGCCGCAGTGGTGGCAGACCAAACGGTTGCGGCGGGCGTGCCAGGTAAGGTTGACGCTGCAATGGTTGCAGACGGCTTGCCAGCCACAAGCGGGGCAATATAGTGCCGGAGCAAAACCACGCCGGTTGAGGAACACCATCGCTTGCTCGCCGCGCGCCAGGGTCTGGTGGATGGCTTGCAGGCTGATGGGGGTCAGGCNCGCTTGCAGCTCGAACGGGCGCGTGTCCTGAATTTGCAGGGTGGGTGTGAGCGTCGAGCCGGGGCGCTGGCCAAGGTGGATATAATGGAAGCGGCCGCTTTGCGCGTTGTACAGCGACTCCAGCGAGGNGGTGGCACTGCCCAGGACAACGGGAATATTGAGCATTTGCGCCCGTTTGATGGCGAGATCACGGGCATGGTAACGGAAGCCTTCCTGTTGCTTGAGGGAGGCGTCGTGCTCCTCGTCAATGACGATCAGCGCCAGATTTGGCACGGATGCAAAGATGGCTGAACGTGTGCCGATAATGATTTGCGCTTGCCCGTTGCGCGCCTGTAGCCAAGCCTTGAGGCGTTCGCCATCGCTGAGGCCGGAGTGCAGGCAGGCAATCGGGATGGCACCGAAAAACCGTTGGAAGCGCAGCAGCAACTGGGGCGTCAGGCCGATTTCCGGCACGATCACCAGCGTCTGTTTTCCTGCGGCCAGCAACGGGGCGATCAGGCGCAGGTAAATTTCTGTTTTGCCGCTGCCGGTAATGCCATGCAAGAGGGTCGGGGGCGGTTTTGGGGCGAGGTTCCATTGCTGGATACTGTGCAGACAGTGCTGTTGTTCCTGGGTAAGGGAAAAGCCATCGCCCGGTATGGCTTGCCCTGCGCTGGTGGCTGCTGTCGTCGGCGGAAGCAACAGTTTCTGCGCCCGTGAGGACAAGGGTTTGGGTTTGCGCAGGGCGGCGGGCAACGTGCTGAAAATGACTTCGCCAATTGGGTGATGGTAATAACGGGCGGCTTCNNATTGCTGCAATTCCAGCAGGTGTGGGTCTGGCAAAGGTGATGGGTCAAGGATTTCCGTCACAGGTTTGAGTTCGAATTCGCTCCCTGATACTGGCATTTGCTCTGTGTGGATGATCAGGCCGACCGTTTGTTGCTTTCCTAGCGGAGCCAGTACGCGCGTGCCTGCCAAGGGCTGTTGCCCTGCGGGGAGGAGGTAGCTGAGTAGGGTGTGCAAGGGGCGTGGGACGGCAATTTGCGCGGTACGAGGGTTCTGGCTCATACGGCAAGTGTAACGGAATTCCCGATGGGGGCGCATGCGTTTTGGGGGCAAAGTTACAGCAGTTTTGTAAAAACTTAACAAATCCTTGCTACATATACAGAAATTTCAGTTATGCACAGAACCTGTGGATAACTCTGTGGAAGAATGGCCTTCAGCCGCTTGTAAGCCTTGTCTGGCAAGCACTTTTACGCTTTGACTAAAAATAACCAATTCAATCTATTTCTTTAAAATCAGTAAGATAATTATTGCTTGCCCATTTACGCTGACGCAGCATAAGTGGAATATGAAGGTAAAGTTATGGTGTGGAAAACTCACAAAAAGCCCGGAAAAGTCCGGGCTTTTTCAGCGATTGTCAAGACTTGACGTTCATAATTCCTTAATATCGGTGATTAGCGCATTCGCGACCGCTTGGCCGTCGCCATACAACATCCGGCAGTTGTCGGCGAAGAACAGATGGTTCTCGATGCCGGAGAAACCAGCTCCCTGCCCGCGTTTCACGACAATGACGTTTTTGGCGTAATCAGCATTGAGGATCGGCATGCCGTAAATCGGGCTGCTCGGGTCAGTGCGCGCCACAGGGTTCACCACGTCATTGGCGCCAATCACCAGAGCCACATCGGCGGTCTTGAACTCTTCATTGATCTCATCCAGGTCGTAGATGATGTCATACGGCACGCCAGCTTCCGCCAGCAACACGTTCATGTGGCNTGGCATGCGCCCTGCCACCGGATGGATGGCGAATTTGACGGTGACGCCACGTTCCTGCAGCAGCTTGGTCATTTCCCAGATTTTGTGCTGGGCTTGGGCGACCGCCATGCCGTAGCCGGGGATAATGATGACCTTTTCGGAAAACGCCATCATGATGGCGGCGTCAGGCGCTTCGATCGGCTTCATGCTGCCGGTGACCGCCAAGGCTTCGCCGCCGCCTTCACCGAAGTTGCTGAACAGCACATTGGAAATAGGCCGGTTCATGGCCTTCGCCATCAGCTGGGTCAGCAGCGTACCGGCGGAGCCGACCACAATGCCTGCAATCATCATCGCAGGGTTTTCCAGCACGAAGCCTTCAAAACCGACCGCAAGGCCAGTGAATGCGTTGTACAGGGAAATGACCACTGGCATGTCCGCGCCGCCGATTGGCAACGTCATCATCACCCCGAAAACCAGCGCCAGAGCAAAGAACAGGAACAGGACAAACATGCCGTAGTCGGTGCCGCTGGTGGCGATGCCCAAGCCCATCCATGCCACAACCGCAAACAGGATGCCGTTATAGATTTGCTGGTTCTTAAAGCGCAGGGCGTTACGCAATTGTTTGATGCCTTGCAGCTTGCCAAACGCGATCAGGGAGCCGGAGAAGGCAATGGAACCGATCAGCGCGCCGAAAATGGCCAGCAACTGCACCAATGGCTCCATTGGCTCGCGTTTGATCAGCTCGACCGCTGCGATTGCCGCCGCTGCACCGCCGCCCATGCCGTTATAGAGCGCGATCATTTGCGGCATATCTGTCATGGCGACGGTTTTGCCGGTTTTCCAGGCAATGCCGCCACCCACCGCGATGCCGATGAGGATCAGCAGGTAATTGTTGTTGATGTGCGGATGGGCAAAGGTGATCAAGGTGGCCAGCACCATGCCCACACCTGCCCAGATAATGCCGCGCCGTGCCGTAACTGGCGAGGACATCTGCTTCAGGCCGATAATGAACAGCACTGCCGCAGCAAAGTAAAAGATTTCCACAAACAGGTTCATGGCTTATTTTGCTCCCTTGCTGCTTTTGAACATTTCCAGCATCCGTTCGGTGACGACGTAGCCGCCAACGGCATTGCCTGCCGCCAGCACCACGGCGATGAAGCCAACCAGTTGCTCCATGGCACCTTGCGCCTGCCCCAGCACCACCATGGCGCCAACCAGCACAATGCCGTGGACAAAGTTGGAGCCTGACATCAACGGCGTGTGCAGGATGACAGGCACCTTGGAAATCACTTCATAGCCGGTGAATGCCGCCAGCATGAAGATGTAAAGCGCGATAAAACCGTCCATTATTCTGCTCCTTCAACCAGTTGGCGGATGGCTGCATTGGTGATTTCGCCTGCGTGGGTCAGCAGTGCGCCTGCAATGACTTCATCCTCGAAATCCGGTTGGTATTGGCCGTCTTTCAACATCGGCGCCAGGAAATTCAGCAGGTTTTTGGCGTACATTTCGGAAGCATGTGCCGGGACTTGGCTGGGAATGTTCAGCGGCGCATGGATGACGACATTGTTGTGGACGATGGTGGCGCNTGGCTGGGTCAAGTTGCAGTTGCCGCCGCCTTCCGCCGCCANGTCAATGATGACAGCGCCAGCTTTCATGCCATTGACGGTGGATTCCGGAATGATTTTTGGGGACGGGCGGCCAGGGACTGCGGCTGTCGTGATCAGCACGTCAGCTGTTGCGATGTGTTTCGCCAGTTCATCTTGTTGCTGTTGCTTTTCTTCTGCAGTCAGCTCACGGGCGTAACCGCCTTCGCCTTCTGCGGTAATGCCGAGTTCGATGAATTTCGCGCCGAGGGATTGGACTTGTTCCTTGGTGGCGGAACGCACGTCATAACCTTCCACCACCGCACCCAAACGGCGGGCAGTGGCGATCGCCTGCAACCCAGCCACGCCTGCACCAATCACGATGACCTTGGAAGGGCGGATAGTGCCCGCAGCGGTGGTCAGCATGGGGAAGAAGCGGGTCGCCAGATCCGCGCCCATGATGGCGGCCTTGTAACCCGCAACTGCCGCTTGGGAAGACAAAACGTCCATCGCTTGGGCGCGGGAAATGCGCGGGATCAGCTCCATCGCATACGCGGTGACATTTCGGGCTTTGAGCGCAGCCACCCGCTCCGGATATTTGTAAGGTTGCAGGGAGCCGATCAGGACGCAGCCTGCTTTCAGCATACTAATTTCAGCTTCGGAAGGAGGTTGGACTTTCAGCACAATGTCCGCCTGCTGATACAGCTCGGCAGCTGATGGAACAATGGTTGCGCCTGTAAAGGCGGAATCAGGGATATGTGCAGCACCGCCAGCCCCAGCTTCGATCAGGACTTCCGCCCCCAGTTTGCTGAGTTTGGCGATGACACTGGATTCCATGGCAACCCGGCGCTCACCCTCAGCAGTTTCCTTGGGCACAGCTACTTTGATTGACATATTGTCTGTCTCCAGATGGGTTGTAGAGAATTTTGAGGCGGGAAAAGCGCGACCCGGTCAATAATAAAAGCTTAGTATTCTAGCCGAATATTAGAAAGGAATGGAATGTTCGTTAATGTGAAAAAAGCCGGGCATTGCCCGGCTTTTTCGCTTGAAGGCAGGTGCCTGTGTCATGACAGCCTGCTCAAACAGCGCAGATTAGCGGGTGCCAGAGGCGGTCACTTCTACGCGGCGGTTGGCGGCGCGGCCAGCTTTGGTGCTGTTGCTGGCAACTGGTTGGGATTCACCACGGCCAGATGCTTGGATCGCAGCAGCAGGCACGCCTTTGCTGACCAAGTAGTCAGCGACTGAGACTGCGCGTTTTTCAGAAAGTTTTTGGTTGTAAGCATCGGAGCCTACGCTGTCAGTGTGGCCTACCACGCCGATGCCAGTGACTTTAGCGCCTGCCAAGCTACCCAGGAACTGATCCAGATTGGCTTTGCCAGCCGGTTTCAGCGTCGCCTTATCGAAATCGAAGTTGGCGTCGGAATTCAGGGTCATTTGTCTGATCGGGGCTGGTGCCGGGGCTGGAGGCGGAACAGGCGCTGGTGGTGGAGCCGGAGGCGGGGCAGCTTCACAGCCTTCTGGCATGCTGCCGAATTGGGAATTGACGCAAGTCCCTTCTACACTATTTTTGACAGCTTGGCCGTCACTGTTCTGGACATATTTGCCATCTTCTGCATGGGCAGTGGTAATCATCATGCCTGCCATCAAGGCGGCGATGCTGATGCCTGCAACTTTTTCAGAGTCATTGTGATCTCCTTAAGCCTGGTTATGAGTTTACATTGTTGGTTCCGATCCTCCTGCAATCCTGGAATATTGATTCTGTCTGCAGAAGGCCGAGTAATGACTGAGTGTCTTAAATATACAACAACCGACCCGATTATAGGTTAATTTGGTGTTAAGTGCCTATAGTTTGGCAGGATTTTTCTTGGGGCGTAGTGACAGCCCATTGCCCTATGCTTCCCTCAAAGATGCGTCGCCAACAAGAGGCAGATGAGCCGCCGACAGGCCATTATTTCTGGTAGCGCTGCATGGTTGCGCGGGAAGCGGGATCCATCTGCACCTTGCCCTTGTAGTTGCCTTTCGCTTTGACTTTTGGCGCTACCAATACGTGTGCGCGTGGCGTTGGGGCTGGCGCAGGTGCGGCAACAGGGGCGGGAGCCGCCTCACAGCCTTCCGGCATGCTGCCGTACTGGGCTTGTACGCAGGTTTCTTCTACACTGTTTTTGACTGCTTGGCCATCGCTGTTCTGGAGGTATTTGCCATCCACAGCCTGAGCGGTGCTGGCTATCATCAGGATGGCCATACCGGCACCACTGATTATTTTCAGAGCCATGTTGATCTCCTTCAAAGTCTGGTTTTGAATTCAAGAATTGGCATTGTGCTTCACTCTTGAGCGTAGCATTAATACCACAATTGTGTATATTGCACGACAAACGCACAATACGCCACAGGTGAATGCTATGCAAGGGAANAACGGATTAAGTTATATGGCTATCAATGAATTGCTGAAGGTTATGGTGCGTTTGCGCGATACTCAAACAGGTTGTCCGTGGGACATCAAGCAGACCTGGCGGAGTATTTTGCCGCACACGCTGGAGGAGGTATATGAAGTGGCGGACGCCGTTGATCGGGATGATGCCGCCGCCTTATGCGATGAACTGGGCGACCTGCTGTTCCAGATCGTGTTCATGGCGCAGATTGCCAGTGAGCAGGGTTTGTTCAGCTTCAACGACGTGGCGGAAGGGATTACGGACAAAATGATCCGGCGGCATCCACATATATTTGGTGATGCCGTTTTTGCCGATGAAGGGGCGCAAAAACAGGCATGGGAAGACATCAAGCAAAGCGAACGCTCCAGCAAGACAGAAGCGAAGGGTTTTTTTGCCGGTATTCCCGTCGCTATGCCAGCCTTGCGTCGTAGCCAGAAAATCCAGCAACGGGCTGCACGGGTTGGGTTTGATTGGGACGATTGGCGGCAGGTCATTCCCAAGATTCATGAAGAGTTGGAAGAGGTGGCCGATGCGGTGGGCAAGGACGAACCTTTCACCCGTATTGAGGAGGAAGTGGGCGATGTGCTGATGGGGGCGACCAATCTGGCGCGCTTGCTGGGGGTCAATGCTGAAAATGCCTTGCGCTTGTCCAACCACAAGTTTGAGCAGCGCTTCCAGAGGGTGGAGGCGTTATTGTTGGCGGAGGGGATTTCNCTGGAGAAGGCCAGCCTGCAACAAATGGAGGCTGCTTGGAATATCGCCAAGCATGAAGAAAAGGGCGGGTGCCCGATAACACTGAATAAAAACAATGCTGTTGGTGAGCAGTGTAGGATTTGCCGGTTCCAGGCGCCTGTTTCGCTTATAGGGTATGATTGCCCAAGATGTTGTTCACTTTCGTAATGTCTGTGCCTTTGATGAATTTGAATTCCATCATTCCAAGACCCGATGCCCACACCTTGAATTCTGCATCAAGGTCAAACGTTCCTGCTGTTTCAACCGAATAAGCGGTGATCTTTGAGTAAGGCAGGCTGAAAATTTCTACCTTTTTACCCGTTATGCCTTGCACATCAATGCTCATGATCCTTTTGCTGGTTAACACGAGGCAATCCCTCACGGTTTGGTATTCGGCAAGGACAACCTCCCCATGCAACAGCGCCGCTTCGTAGCGTTTGGCATTGGCACCAACTGCTTGTTCCCCAAGGGCGACCAAAATCTTGTTTACAAATGTTGTCATGGTTTCATCTATCAATTTTATGGATAGAAGATTAAATGGCTATTTTTTGTTACTGTCAAGCCCGATTGTCATTGTGACCCTAAAGTGGAAGTTTATGGGTAAAAGCAAAAACAGATGAATCAGTCTGTTTTCATGAAAAGTGGTATGAGGTTTGCGTGGGTTTTGACAGGGAGGTGTCCTGAAATCCTTGATATTCCGTTTATCCGGAAAAACAATGCCCCCGGCGAACGGGGGCAGTCAACACGGGCAAAAGTTATTATTATAAATTTATTGTTGTTGTTAGCTCTTTTCAGCGCCCATCAGTAAGCAGTTCCCTACTGTGGCGATAATCCTCCCAACATACGGGAGGACATCATCAGGCGAGCAGCAACTTATTATTGGTATTGATGATGGCTGCTTTCCGCCTCTTGGGGCTTGCTGAAACTTGTTGTTGTTCCAAACTTCCGGACTCCGGATAAAGTCCCCCGCGTTGTCCGCAGGGGTCAGAGGAGTCGAGGCATGGCCAGCGCTTTATTGTTATTGATGCTTATGCCTGCTCTCTGCCTCTTGGGGCTTGCTGGTAAATGCTTTCCTTAACCCTTTCTTGTTTTTTTGTTGTCCCTTGCAGACCTTCTAGTTCTTGTTTTTGTTTGCCGTCTCAGTCTGCGCCAGAGTTATTGCAACCCCTATGCCAAGCAATTATGGCTTGAGTTAAATTATTAATTTTATGGTTATTACGGTTTAATAAGATTGTTTTATTAGCGACAGGGTAGGCATTCCCTACTGTCAGAAAGTGACAGGATTGACACTTTGGACATGACAGGCAGCTGTCAGGTGACAATGTTGGTAATAAAAGGTGTTACTTCAGGCTGGCGCGTAACGCTTGGCGGATCATTTCTTCTACAGTCAGGCCTGGTTTTCGTAGGCGGCAACCATTTGGCTGGCTTGTGTAGGTTTGTAGCCAAGCGCAAGCAAAGCATTAATCGCCTCGTCGCTGACAGATACATTAGGTGTGAAGGTTGGGGTAGGCGTGTTGGAAGTGTCAGCGTCTGCTGTTTTTGGCAAGCGGTCACGTAGTTCCACAACCAAGCGTTCGGCGGTTTTCTTGCCGACGCCGGGAATGCGGCTCAGGCGGGTGATGTCGCCAGCATGGATGACTGGCGAAATTCTGCTGGATTCATGCCGGAGACAATGGCCAGCGCCATCTTGGGCCAACCCCGTTTACTTTTAGCAAGTGGCGAAACAGTTCGCGTTCAGTTTGGGAGCTGAAGCCAAACAGCAGTTGTGCGTCTTCCCGCACCACGAAATGGGTGTACAGGGTGACTTCCGTCTGCAATTCCGGCAGGTCGTAAAAGTGGTCATGGACGCCTGGAGCTCATAGCCGACGCCGTTCACATCCAGCATCAAATCTGGTGGTTGTTTGGTCAGCAGTTTGCCGCGCAGTAATCCAATCATGTCAGTTACCGGTTCATCGCTTGGGAAATGCGGTTTTTCAAGTGGCTGGCATGAGCATGGCATAAGGCGACGGCCAGCGCATCCGCAGTATCGGCTTGCAACCGTCCATGCAGCCCAAGCAGGTATTTCACCATGTGCTGGACTTGGGTTTTATCGGCTCCGCCTTTGCCGACGGTGGCCTGTTTGACTTCCTTGGGGCTGTATTCGGCGACGGGCAGGCCACAGGTGACACCCGCGCAAATGGCTGCGCCGCGCGCTTGCCCCAGCTTGAGCGCCGAGGCGGCGTTATTGGAGACAAACACGTTTTCGATCGCCATTTCGAGCGGCTGATATTGGCGGATGATCTGGGTGATTTCGCTGAAAATGACGCCCAAGCGTTCAGGCAACGGGGCATCACCCAAGCGCAGGCAGGTGCTGAAAATATGCCGGGTATGCTGCCCATCCGTTTCGATGACCCCGACGCCGGTCTGGCGGGAGCCAGGGTCGATGCCAAGAATGCGGCGCAACGCCACCTTAACCGTGCGCCTCCAAGGCTTCATCGCTGAAATCGGCGTTGGTGAAGACTTCCTGCACATCGTCCAGGTCTTCCAGCATATCGATCATTTTCAGCAGCTTTTCAGCGATGTCATCATCCACCAGCGTGAGGTTGTCAGCGCGCATGGTGATTTCAGCAAGATCTGGTGTGAAACCGGCGGCGACCAGCGCGTCCTTGACAGCGGTGAAGTCTTCCGGCGCGGTGGTGATCTCGGCGGAGCCGTCATCGTCCATCTGGATGTCGTCCGCGCCAGCCTNCANAGCCGCCTCCATCAGTTTTTCCTCGTCCACGCCGGGTGCAAAGTTCATCACGCCGATTTTCTTGAACTGGAAGGCGACCGAGCCGTTGGTGCCAAGGTTGCCGCCATTTTTGGTGAACGCATGGCGCACTTCCCCGACCGTGCGGTTGACGTTGTCGGTCATGGCTTCGACGATCACGGCGATGCCGCCGCCGTAGCCTTCGTAGCGGACTTCATCGTAGTTGTCCGCGCCAGTTTCGCCGGAGCCGCGTTTGCACGCCTTTTCAATGGTGTCTTTCGGCATATTGGCACCCAGCGCCTTGTCCACCGCCAGCCGCAGACGCGGATGGGCGTTGGGGTCGGAAGTTTTGCCCTCTTTCGCCGCCACGGTGATTTCGCGGATCAGTTTGGTCCAGATTTTGCCGCGTTTTTTGTCAACAGCAGCCTTCTTGTGTTTGATGTTTGCCCATTTGCTATGACCGGCCATGTCCAATTCCCGTCGTTGGTCCGAAAAATGCGGCGTAGTTTAGCATGGAAAAAACCGCCTGTCCTGAGCTGCTTTGGTTGTGCGTTGTATTCCGTCTCTGGATGTTGTATCCGGCTAAAGTCAGTCTTGTGAATAGTTCGGAAGAAAAAAATAACCTATAGTTTCCTGGAAATTACCCCAGGGTTATCAGCCGGTATGGGGTAATCGCCATTAATTTGACTCAGATATAGCACGACAGGAATAAACATGACGGAAACAGCGCCAGCACAATCCCTGATTACCGGACTCATCCTTGCAGGCGGGCAGGGCAGCCGCATGGGCGGACAGGACAANGGCCTGATCCCGTTTCATGGGCGCCCCATGATCGGACATATCCTGGATGGCTTGCGCCCGCAGGTTGGCGACATATTGGTTAGCGCCAACCGCCATGCGGATGTTTACCAACATTATGGCAGGGTGGTTGCCGATGCGCTNGGCGGACTTTCAGGNCCGCTGGCAGGGTTCGCCGCTGCTCTGCGTGCGGCTGGTGCGCCGTATCTCCTGACGGTGCCCTGTGATGCGCCGAATCTGCCGCCGCAACTGGCGGAGCGCCTGCTGGACGCCATTCAGGGCGAAGGGGCGGAATTGGCGGTTGCGCATGACGGTTTCCGCCTGCAACCGATGTATGCGTTATTGCCGCAGCACCTGCTGGCGGATCTGGAAGCCTACCTGCGGCAGGGCGGACGCAGCCCGCGCGAATGGTACGCCCGCCATCGTATGGCGACGGTGGATTTCTCGGATTGCGCCGCCGTGTTCCGCAATATGAATACTCCCGCCGACCAGCTGATGCTGGAAGGGCGTGTGCCGCTGTTGGGTTTCTGCGCTTACAGCGGTACGGGCAAGACCACCTTGTTGACCCAGTTGATTCCACAGCTGAAAGCAGCCGGTTTGCGCATTGCGGTGGTCAAGCACACCCACCATGTCATCGACCTCGACAAACCGGGCAAGGACAGTTACCGGATGCGGGAAGCGGGCGCGCAGCAAGTGGTGCTGGCGTCGCACCAGCGCATTATCTCCATGCGCGAAGTCGGCCACGGACGCCAGAGGGAAGCCTCCCTGGCCGACGCCATCAGTGGTATTCTGCCGGAAAATACCGACCTGATCCTGGTGGAAGGGTTTAAGCACGAACCATACCCCAAAATTGAGCTGCACCGCCCCAGTCTGGGCAAGCCGCTGATGTATCCCGCCGACGGCAACATCATGGCGGTGGCGACGGATGCGGACTTGGTGCTTCCGCCGCATTTGCCGCGCCTGGACATCAATCAGCCGCAGACAGTGGCGGCTTTTATTCTGGAAAGGATGCGACGGATGTCCGCGCCTTCCTATTAACCTTGGTGGGACTGTCCTGATTTTTCTATGGCTGGTGGATGGCGGACAATGGCGGACAGCATTTTCCCTTCCATTCCACCTGCCAATGTCTACACTACACGGTATTTAATTTTTAGCTACACCATTTCTGGAAAGTGAGGCTTCATGAAATTCCTTACCCGGATCACCGGGATTGGTTTGCTGCTTTTGCTGGCGGCCTGCAACCAGCAGGGCGCGGGTGAGGCAGGCGGCGGACAAGCCCCAGCACAGGTGTCTGTCATGGCGGCCAAATTGCTGGATGCGCCAGTCAGTTTTGAATACACCGGTCAGGTCAACGGCTCCAACGAAGTGGAAATCCGCGCCCGTGTCACCGGCATTATCGACAAGCGCCTGTATGAAGAAGGCAGTGCCGTCAAAGCCGGGCAAACCCTGTTCCAGCTTGACGACGCCATGTTCAAGGCACAAGCGGCACAGGCTGAAGCGNNGCTCGCCAGCGCCAGGGCACAGCTGCAAAAGGCTGAACGTGATTACGCCCGGGTTGCCCCGCTGTCCAGCAAGCAACTGCTTAGTCAGAGCCAGCGTGATGATGCCGAATCCGCCGTGGACATCGCCAAGGCCGCCGTCATGCAAGCCCAGGCCAGTCTGGACAGCGCCCGCATCAACCTCGGTTACACCACCATCAAGTCCCCCATCAACGGCGTGGCCGGGCGCCTCGCAACGNNCGAAGGCAGCCTGGTGCAAGCCGGTGGTGACAGCCTGCTGACCACGGTGGCGCAGACTGACCCGGCCTATGTCGATTTCGGCATGGCGGAAGGCGATTTCCAGAACCTGCGGCAAGCACTGTCCAGCGGCAAACTGACGCTGCCAGAAGGCGGCTTCACCGTGGTGCTGAAAACCCCGGCGGGCGCACCGCTGGAACAAACTGGCCAGATGAATTTCCAGGATTACAAAGTCGATGCACAAACCGGCAATGTGGCGATGCGCGCCACCATCGAAAACCCCAAGCGTCGCCTGCTGCCCGGCCAGTTCGTGCGGGTGATGCTGCAAGGCGCACACCGTCCGAATGCCATTGTCGTGCCGCAGCAGGCGGTGCTGGATAATCCGCAGGGCAAATACGTCTACGTCATGAGCAAAAACGAACAGGGCATGGACGTTGCCCTGCCGCACCCGGTGGAGGCTGGTGAATGGGTGCAGATGGACGGCGACCTCGCCAACGGCTGGATTCTCAATTCCGGCATCAAGGAAGGGGATCAGGTCATCGTGGATGGCATGGCGCGGATTTTCTTCCCCGGTATGCCGGTACAGGTCGGTGCGCCGGAAGCGGCCAAGCCTGAACATGCCGCTGCGGATACGCCGCCAGCCACCAAGGGGAGAAAACCGAACCGGCGGCAGCCAAGCCCGAACCACCTGCTGCTGATACAAAACCAGCCGGTAACGGGGAGTAAGCCATGTTTACCCGTTTCTTTATCGAGCGCCCAATCTTTGCCTTCGTCCTGTCAATTTTCATAATGCTGGCGGGCGTGGCAGCGATGCGTATCCTGCCGATTGCCCAATACCCGGAAATCGCCCCGCCCGAAGTCCAGGTCACAGCGGTTTACCCCGGTGCGTCCGCCGAAGTCATTGCCCAGACAGTCGCCACCCCACTGGAAAACGCCATCAACGGCGTGGAAGACATGCTGTACATGGCATCGACTTCCACCTCCAGCGGCACGCTCAGCATTACGATTACGTTTGATATTGGCACCGACATCGATCAGGCCGCGCTCAACGTCAACAACCGCGTCAAACAGGTGGAAGCGCGTCTGCCACAGGAAGTGCGGAGGCAAGGCGTGACGGTGCTGAAAGGCTCATCGTCCTTCCTGCAAGTTCTCGCCTTCTATTCGCCGGATAATCGCTTCGACGACCTGTACACCTCCAACTACGTCACCCTCAATGTGCTCGACCGGCTCAAGCGCATTCCCGGCACCACCAATGTACAGATTTTCGGCGCGAAAGATTACGCCATGCGCATCTGGCTTGAGCCCGACCGCATGACTCAGCTTGGTCTCACGGTGGACGATATTGCCGCAGCTCTCAATGAACAGAATGCGCAATTCGCCGCTGGCAAAATCGGCCAGGCACCGGCAGGCAACGATCAGGACATGGTCTACACCATCACCACCAAAGGTCGTCTATCCACGGTGGAAGAATTTGAAAATGTCATCGTACGTGCCAATGGCGCGGGTGAACTGCTGCGCCTGAAAGACGTGGCGCGGGTGGAGCTTGGCTCACGCGATTACGAATTCCGGGGACGGCTCAATGGCAAGTCCGCTACCTTGGTAGGGATTTTCCTGCAACCGGGTGCGAATGCACTGAGCGTGGGCGATGATGTGAAACAGACGCTGGCGGAACTGGCGGAAAGTTTCCCGGAAGGTCTGAGTTACGCGGTCGCCTACGACACTACCCGCTTCGTCGAAGTCTCGATTCGCGAGGTATTGAAAACCCTGGGCGAGGCTATGCTGCTGGTGTTCCCGGTGGTGTATCTGTTCCTGCAAAACTGGCGCGCCACGCTGATTCCATCGCTGGCGGTGCCGGTATCGCTGCTGGGTACTTTCGCCGGACTGTATTTGCTGGGCTATTCAATCAATACCCTGACGCTATTCGGCATGGTGCTGTCGATAGGCATCGTGGTGGATGACGCCATCGTGGTGCTGGAAAACGTCGAACGCATTATGCACGAGGAAGGCCTAGGCGCGCAGGAAGCCGCCATCAAGGCCATGCACGAAGTCAGCGGNCCAATCATCGCGATAGTGCTGGTGCTGGTGTCGGTATTCGTGCCGATAGCCTTCCTCGGTGGCCTGACCGGGGAATTGTACCGGCAATTCGCCATCACCATTTCGATAGCCGTCATACTGTCAGGGTTTGTGGCGCTGACCATGACGCCTTCGCTGTGCGTGCTGATCCTGCGTCATGAACACAAGCGGGATAATGCCTTTTTCCGCTGGTTCAACCGCTTTTTCGAGCGGATGCGCAACGGCTATCTGCACAGTGTCAGCTGGCTGCTGCGACACGCGATTCTGACCATCCTGCTATTCCTCATCATGGTGGCAGTGGCAGCAGGCTTGTGGAAATTCACCCCCACCTCACTGGTGCCAGATGAGGATCAGGGTTTCTACATCGCCGCAGTCTTCCTGCCGGACGGTGCCACGCTGGAACGTACCGACAAGGTGGTGGCTCAGGTACTGGAAGCGATCAAGTCCAACCCCAACAATCAGGATGCAGTCGCGTTCACCGGCTTCGACTTCCTTGGCGGCGGCTACCGCAATAGCGCAGCTACCATTTTCGTCACCCAGAAGCATTGGGATGAACGTGACATGCCGGTCAAAGCGCTGGTCGGCGAGTTGTTCATGAAAACCGCCAATATCAAGGAAGCACTGGTGCTGGCCTTCAACCCGCCCGCCATTTTTGGGCTGGGTAGTACCGGGGGCTTCGAGTTCTATATCCAGAATCGTGGCGATGGCGGCGCGAAAGCATTGGCGGGCGCAATGCAAACTTTCCAGGGCGCTGCGCAGCAAAATCCGTCGCTGGGCATGGTGCAAAGCCTGTGGCGCGCCAACACTCCGCAATTGTTCATCGATGTGGATCGGGAACGCGCCAAAGCGCTGGGCGTGTCGCTAGATGGCGCGTTCAACACGTTGGCAGCCGCACTGGGTTCCTATTACGTGAACGACTTCAACAAATACGGACGCGCCTGGCAGGTGTTGATGTCAGCCGACGCCAACTACCGNCAAAAGCCAGAAGACATAGGCCGCATGTATGTGCGCAGCAATCAGGGCGAAATGGTGCCGCTGTCTGCGTTCGCACGGGTGGAATATTCCTCAGGNCCGGATTCAGTGGATCGCTTTAACAACCTGCCAGCCGTCAAGCTGTTTGGGGAAGGCGCGCCGGGCGTGAGTTCCGGGCAGGCGCTGGATGCGGTCGAAGCGGTGGCCAAGCAATCCTTGTCGAAGGATTTCACCTACGACTGGACGGGCGCGTCCTACCAGGAAAAACGTTCCGCCAATACTGCCGGTGTGTCGCTGGGCATGGCGGCTGTCATGGTTTTCCTGATCCTGGCCGCGCTATACAACCGTTGGGCGTTGCCATTCTCGGTGCTGCTGGCGCTGCCGTTTGGCACCTTCGGCGCGCTGGCGGCGGTGTGGCTAACCGGTCTTACCAACGACGTGTATTTCCAGATCGGTCTGGTCACACTGTTGGGGCTAGCGGCGAAAAACGCCATCCTGATCGTGGAATACGCCTTGCTCAAAACTCAGGAAGGCTGGACGGCAGCGGCAGGTTCCCTGGAAGCGGCGCGGCTGCGGTTCCGCCCCATCATTATGACTTCACTGGCCTTCATCCTCGGGGTCACACCACTGGCGCTATCCACTGGGGCAGGGGCAGGTGCACGGCAGGCAGTTGGTACGGGCGTTATGGGCGGGATGCTGGCAGCGACCTTCCTGGCAATTTTCTTCGTGCCATTCTTCTTCCGGCTGATGATGGATCGGCGGCTGCGGACGCGCAAAGAGGAGCTTGAAAAGCCTGAAGGACATTAAGCGTTTATGCGCAGCACAAGATACTGAGAGCCTAGCTCTCAGTATTCAACGCCGCCAGCAACACCCTAAACGGCAGCAACACACACTGGTGCCGACTCGGAAAACGACTGGCAGGGGCGAAAGACTCCAGCTCCTGCCATGCAAGCGGTGTAACATCCGTTGTATTCAACATGTTCTGCAAAGCATCACGCACTGCCGCAATTTCCTCAGCACGCTGACCAATAGCGTATTGCCCAAGCACCGAAGCCGAAGCCCTGCACAGCAAGCAACCCTTGGTGTCATGCGCCAATGCGACAATACGCCCATTATCACGCACCACCTCCATATGCACCCGATCGCCACACAGCGGATTATCCAGCGAAGCCTCGCCATCCGGCGTATCCAGCCTTCNCGCTCCATGCGCAGCTTTGGCCAGCTCCTTGATTGCCTGTTGATAAAGCGCGTTACTCATGCCAATACCTCGTACGCATCCTGCAAACCTGCCAGCAACGCATCCACATCCGCGCTATCGTTATAGAGCGCAAGACTGGTGCGTGCTGCCGCATCCACCCCGAAAAATCNCATCAGCGGCTGAGCACAATGATGCCCGCCACGCAGCGCCACCCCATGACCATCCAGCACTTGGCAGATGTCGTGCGGATGCATCCCCTCAATGGCAAACGACACCACCGGCAAGCGGGATTCTGTTTCCAGCGGCCNCAGCACCCGTAAACCAGGCAGTTCTCGTAAACCATCAAGCAAACGCTGCAACAAACCCGTTTCATGCGCCCGAATCGCAGCCCAGTCCAGCGTGTGCAAAACATCCAGCGCCGCACCCAAACCCACGGCCTGGGCAATCGGCGGCGTACCGGCTTCGAAGCGACGCGGCGGTGGAGCCCAGCTCGTTTCCTGCAAACCAACACGCCCGACCATGCCACCGCCGCTCATGAAAGGCGGCAAGGCATGCAACACATCCATCCGCCCCCACAGCACACCAATACCCGTAGNGCCAAAGCACTTATGCCCGGAAAACGCATAGAAATCGCAACCCAGTGCTCCTACATTCACCGNGCCATGCTGAATCATCTGCGCACCATCCAGCAATACCAACGCGCCAACCCGCCGGGCAGCCGCAACCACTGCCGCTACATCCGTAACCGCACCCGTCACATTGGACGCATGTGTAACCGCCACCAGCTTGCAGCGCGTGCCTATCGTTTCCTCCAGTCTGCTGGTATCAATCCTACCATCCGTCAGCAGCGGCAATACCCGCAAGCTGATGCCCCACTCCCGCAGCCGCTGCCAAGGCAGAAAATTACTGTGATGTTCCGCCTGCGAAACCACGATTTCATCCCCTGCCTGCAACACCTGCCCAAGCGAAGCCGCCACCAGATTAAGCGCTGCCGTCGCCCCGGAAGTAAACACAACTTCCTCCACACTCGCCGCATTCACAAAACGCGCTACACTGCGCCGCGCTGCTTCATACGCCGAGGTTGCCAGTTCCGCCAGCCGATGATTGCCGCGCATCACATTGCCACGTGCAGTCAGATCGTGCAGGTGCATGGCTTCGAACGCAGCCACATGCATCTGTGCCGTGGCTGCATTGTCCAGGTAGTGCAAAGGCGTTTCCTGCATGGCAAACAGCGGAAAATCCCTGCGGACAGCCTGCACATCAAACGCTGTCATGCGCTTTGCTCCGCCATCTGCGCTAGTTCCTCCGGCGTATCCACGTCAGTGAAAATGGCGTCATCCTCTACCGTCACCAGCACCATATCATCCGCATATTTTTNTACCATCGAACGTGCGCCCTGATCGCCTTGCAAAGCCTGCATTTCGGCGAAATAGCGGCGTGGCCACAGCACCGGATTGCCGCGCTTGCCATCCCGTTCCGGCGCAATAATAGCGGGAGCCGCCGGGTCGAAAGTATCCAGCAGGCTATTCAGATGATCGGTATCCAGCTTAGGCATATCGCCCAGCAAAATGATGGCTCCATCCAGATCGGACGGCAACGCACGCAAGCCGCAACGTAGCGAGGAAGCCATTCCAGTTGCAAACCCGGCATTGTGCACCAGCGAGACAGCTGTTCCCTGTAAGGTATCTTCCACCGCTTCCGCCTCATGCCCGGTTACCACCAACGTCTGTACGCAGCGCGAGCCCATAGCCGCTGCTACCACACGCCGTACCATTGGCACGCCATCCACCGTACAACACAGCTTGTTGCGTTCCCCCATACGGCTGGAGCTGCCTGCTGCCAGCACAATGGCGGCGATGCGTGGCGGGCGGGCAGGAACGGGGGCTTCCGGTATTTCCGTCTTGCCTTCGGCAGCACTGGCAATCAGGCCGCCAACACCCATGTTCATAATGTCCGCACGGCTGACCGGCACACCCGCCAGCAAACGATGCAGCAACCAGTCCAACCCGTTGGTGCGCCGCGAACGCGCACAACCCGGCAGATTGATCACCGGCACTGTACCAATTTGCGCATACAGCAACATGTTGCCCGGCTCGACCGGCATGCCGAAATGTACGATGTCGCCGCCTGCCTGGGTAATTCCAGCAGGCACGGTATCGCGCCGATCCTTGCTGACCGACGCGCCTGCAATCAGGATCAGTTCCGCCCCTGTTCCAACACGTTNGCGAATAGCCTCAGCCACTGTTGCGGAATCGTGCTGACAGCGCTGCTCAAAAGCCAATTCACTGCCTAATACACCCAGCCGCGCCCGAGTGACGGCCGCTGTTGTGGCGAATAACTTATCCGGCAGACCTTCCGTCGCCGTCATGATCAAGGCAGCCCGGCGCGCCCGGAATGGTGCAATCTGTAAGGGCGGAACCGCCGCACTGATTTCCCGCCAGGCAGCAAGGGTACGACCGGCAACCGCAAACGGAATGGTTTTGACAGTGGCAACAACCTGCCCGGCACGCACCGGAGCAAATGGCATCAGCGTGCCCGCCGTGAGCGCTTCATCGGTGCCATTCAGGANGTCGATCGCCACCGCATCCACCAGCAACACACCCGCAGCCAGCGCCTTCAGGTTGCAGCGGCCACGAGCAGCAGGCTNGCGCCTCAAGGTGTTCCCCGCCAACAAGCGCGCAGCATTGCTGGCAGCCTGATCCTCATCCAGCTCCCCAGCCATCAGCCGCGCACCAATCACTTCTGTAATACCTTGCGCCCGCAGCATGTCGATATCTTTCAGGCTCAGCGTGCGCCCCTTGCGAAAAGTACGCCCGTCCAGCCGTAACGTGTGTGCCAGCTTCACGCCCTGCGCCATATTTAGTGGGAACGAACTGAATTGCATATGACCTCCTTGTAACGAACTTGTAGTACCTGAGCCAAAATAGAAACGGCGATTTCAGCTGGTAAACGCCCACCCAAATTCAGGCCAACCGGCGCATGAATCCGCGCCAATGCCGTATCATCGAAACCTTCTTCACGCAGCCGCTTTAAGCGCTGTGCATGTGTCCGCTTGCTACCCAGTGCGCCGATGTAGAATGCAGCACTGCCCAATGCCACGATCAACGCCGGGTCGTCGAGCTTGGGATCATGCGTAAGTGTGACAACTGCGGTAGCGGCATCGGGTCGCAAAGCTTCCAGCGCTTCATCCGGCCAGTCATCGCGCAAGTCCACATGGGGAAAACGTTCGTGGCTGGCAAACGCCCGGCGCGGGTCAATCAGCGTTACGTCGAAACCGGCCAGCGCTGCCATCGGTGCCAATGCCTGCGCAATGTGTACCGCCCCCACCACCAACATACGCAGCGGTGGTGCATACACTTGCAGAAACAGGTTTTCGTCAGCTTCCAGGGTACCGGAACGATTGGCAGCAACACGTTCGGCTACCTCGCCAGCCATATCAGGCGATAAGGCCAGACTGCCGGTACAATCCCCTGCTTCCCATAAACACTGTGCACCATCCGTCCAACGAGTGAGCAAGGCAACTTCACGGCGTGCAGCGCGGGCTGTCTGTAATACATCAAGCCATGCCGCGTCTGTCAGACTTTGCACCTGCACTGCCACCCGACCACCGCAGGCCAACCCAACTTCCCAGGCTTGCTCATTGCTTACACCGAATTCCAGCAGACGCGGCTCGCCATCCTCCAAAGCGGCCAAAGCTTCGCGGATCACTTCACCTTCGATACAACCGCCGGATACCGAACCGGCGAAATTACCATCGTCCGCTACCACCAGATGACTGCCCACCGGACGCGGCGAGGAACCCCATGTACGCACCACGGTTGCCAGCGCTACGCCCTTGCCGGTGCTGCGCCATTCCTGGTAGAGCCAGTATGTCTTCACGTTGCCTATTCATATATCAACCTGCCGTATTGGCATCAGTGTCCGCCTCATCGGTTTCCGGCAAAGCCAGTTGTTCCGTGAAGCGGGTAANAAATTTGTCTGCGGTCTTGCGTGCTGCGGCATCCACCAGCCGGGAACCAATCTGCGCCAGCTTGCCACCGACCTGGGCTTCAGCAGTGTATTGCAGCACGGTTTCATCGCCATCCGGCTCCAGCATGACCGAGGCTTCGCCCTTGGCAAAACCGGCCACGCCTCCCTGCCCCTGAAAAGCCAGACGATAGGAATGCGGCTCGTCAATGTCAGTGACTTGCAACGCGCCTTTGAATTTCGCCTTGACCGNGCCGACAGCGGCAGTCATGGCGACTTCGTGCTCGTTTTCCGCCACAGTTTCAATCGATTCGCAGCCCGGAATACAGGCTTTCAGCACCTCCAGATTGTTCAATGCGCGCCACACCGTTTCCTGGTCGCGTGCTATCCGCTGCTCTCCAGTCATCTTCATCTTGTTTGCTCTCCTTGGGTTGGGCTTCCGGCTCGGCTGACGGCGCGTGGCTCCAGTTTGCGTGTTTGTGGAGGAGCCGCGAGCACCTTCCCCAGTGCCGTCAGACTTTGCAGGTTATNGGCCGGAATAAACAGGTCAGCATGTGGCCTCATCGCCACAATGCCTGCCGCGCGTGCTTCGAAACCGTCGTAACGCAGCAGCGGATTCAGCCAGATCAGTTGCTTGCAGGACTTGTGCAAACGCTCCATCGCGGCCGCCAGTACGCTGGCATCCTCCCGATCAAGGCCGTCACTGAGCAGCAGCACACTGGCGTTTTGCCCCAGCAAGCGGCGTGACCACAACTGGTTGAATTCATGCAGGCAAGCGCCAATGCGGGTGCCGCCCGCCCAGTCTTCCACCCGTGCCGTGACCCGATCCAGCGCCACATCCACATCACGCTGGCGCAACTCGCGGGTGATATGGGTCAGGCGCGTGCCGAACAACAGCACCGAGACGCGCTGGCGGGCATTGCTCAGCGCATGTACAAAATGCAGGAACATGCGCGCGTACTGGCTCATCGAGCCGGAAATGTCCACCAGCACCACCAGCGGCGGCGGCACGCTGCGAAAACTGGCACGGCGTAAGGGAATCATGTCGCCGCCAGATGCAATCCCCGCGCGCAAACTCGCACGCCGATCAATCCGCACGCCATGCGCGGAAGGTATCAACCGCCGGGTACGCACTTCGCGCAAGGGCAGTTTCATGCGGGCAATCAGCCGTTTGGCTTCGGCCTGTTCCGCCCGCGTCATGGATTCAAAATCCATCCGCTGCAAACGTTCGCGTGAAGAAAAGGTCAGGGTGGCATCCAGCTCGATTTCCCGCTCGGCCTGCTGCGGCAGTTTGGGCGATTTGGGCAAGCCTTGTGCGAAGGCTTCCTGCAAACGGTTGGCCGTTTTGTCCGGTTCCGGCGGCAAGCCTTCGACCTTGGGCAACATCATGTGCATGATCCGCCCCAGTAAATCGGGGTCGCGCCAGAATAGATGAAATGCCTGATCAAACAACTCGCGTTGTTCCCGCCGGTCGATGAAGACGCTGGCCAAGGNCCAGTAGAAATCCTCGCGGCGGCCGATTCCAGCGATACGTACCGCCTCCAGCGCCGCCAGCACCTGATGGGTTCCCACCGGCATTCCGGCAGTGCGCAGTACGCGCGCGAAATGCAGGATGTTTTCCGCCAGTCGGCCTGTGTGTTCGGCAGGCATACGCAGCAGGCTCATGAGGGTTTTCCTGCTGCCAGTTCGGTTTGCACCTNGGCGAGGATCGAGGCTGCTTCGCTGCCTTTGATGCGGGCGATGTCATCCTGGTATTTGAGCAATACACCCAGGGTATTGTTGATGGTTTCCGGGTCGAGGCAGATACGATCCAGCTCCATCAGCGCCCGCGTCCAGTCGATGGTTTCCGCCACACCGGGCAGCTTGAATAGGTCGCGTCCACGCAGAGTCTGGATGAACGCCACAATCTCGCGGCTCAGTTGCCCGGGCGCATCCGGGGCTTTGCGGCGAACGATTTCAAGCTCACGCTCGGCATCGGGGTAATCCACCCAGTGATACAGGCAGCGGCGTTTGACCGCATCGTGAATCTCGCGGGTACGGTTGGACGTGAGCACCACAATCGGCACAGCGCGTGCCTTGATCGTTCCCAGTTCCGGGATCGACACCTGAAAGTCGGACAGCACTTCCAGCAGGAAGGCTTCGAACGGTTCATCAGTACGGTCAAGTTCGTCAATCAGCAATACCGGCGGTGCATCCGGGTCGCCTTCCAAAGCCTGCAACAACGGACGGCGGATCAGGAAACGATCAGCGAAAATATCGGCGGCCAACTGATCACGCGAGATAGTGCCAGCCGCTTCCGCCAGCCGGATTTCGATCATCTGCCGGGNGTAATTCCACTCGTAGACGGCGGAGGCAATATCCAGCCCTTCGTAGCATTGCAGGCGGATCAAGGNCCGCCTCAGGCTTGCTGCCAGCACTTTGGCAATCTCGGTTTTGCCGGTGCCTGCTTCGCCTTCCAGCAGCAAAGGCCGCCCCATGCGTAGCGCCAGAAACGCAGCCGTGCATAGGCCGCGCGAAGCGATGTAATTGGCTGTAGCCAGGGTTTGTTGCAGTTCGTCGATGGTGTTGGGCATTTGGGTTACCAGCTTTGTGAATATTACCCCCATCCCCAACCCTTCCCCCGCAAGGGGGAAGGGAGTAAAAGCCTTTTCTTCAGCGCTCTTTCTTGTTCCCTCCCCTTGCGGGGGAGGGTTAGGTGGGGGAAGAGGGCACAACACTATCCAGCGTTAGCCGCAGCCACTGCCCGTTTCGCCATCACACCCACCAGATGCGCCCGATACGCCGCATCCGCGTGCAGATCACTGTTCAGCTCATCCGCGTCCACACGGATGCTATACAGTGCATCCGGCGCGAACTGGCTGTTCAATGCCGCTTCCATCTCCGCCACCCGGAACACGCCAGGCCAGCGCCGGTCACGGCTACGCGCACGGAGCCATCCGCCGCCTGCGCAACGAAGACACCCACCAGCGCAAAGCGTGAAGCCGGGTTGGGGAATTTCGCGTAAGCCGCGCGTTGCGGGATGGGGAAACGGACTTCGGTGATCAGCTCATCCGGGTTCAGCGCGGTTTCGTACAGGCCGGTGAAGAAATCATCGGCGGCAAGTTCGCGCTGGGTCGTGACGACGGTTGCGCCCAGCGCCAGTACACCCGCCGGGTAATCCGCCGCCGGGTCGTTATTGGCAATGGAGCCACCCAGCGTGCCAACGGCGCGTACCTGCCGGTCACCGATGCTGTGCGCCAGTGCCGCCAGCGCGGGGATGTGCTGTTGCACCTCTGCCGAGTTCGCCACTTCCGCGTGTTTGCTCAGTGCGCCGATGACCAGATTATCGCCTTCCACGCGGATGCCGTTCATTTCGCTGATACCGCCCAGATCGACAATGTCGGAAGGTTGCGCCAGCCGCAGTTTCAGCGTGGCGATCAGGGTTTGCCCACCTGCCAGCGCTTTGGCGTCCTCCAGACTTCCCAGCAAGGACGCAGCTTCGGCGATTGTGCCGGGACGATGGTATTCAAATGCATACATATTCCTGTCCTCCTTAGCTGCGTGCGGTTTGAATGGCTTGCCAGACCCGGTGCGGGGTCGCTGGCATGGGCATATCTTTCACCCCGAGATCCTTGAGCGCGTCGATAATGGCGCTAATGACCGCAGGCGGCGAACCGATTGCGCCCGCTTNCCCGCAGCCTTTGACGCCCAGCGGGTTGTGGGTGCAGGGCGTGACCTGGGTATCGACCTTGAAGTTCGGAATATCGTCAGCACGCGGCATCGCATAGTCGGTGTAGGAACCGGTCAGCAACTGGCCGCTTTCCGGGTCGTAGATGGCGTGTTCCAGCAGCGCTTGCCCAATTCCCTGCGCCAGCCCGCCGTGTACCTGCCCTTCGACAATCATCGGGTTGATGATATTGCCGAAATCATCCGAGGCGGTGAAACTGACGATTTCGACCACGCCGGTATCCGGGTCGACTTCCACTTCGCAGATATGGCTGCCTGCCGGGTAGGTGAAATTGGTCGGGTCGTAGAACGCGGTTTCGTCCAGCCCCGGCTCCAGCTTGTCGAGCGGGTAGTTGTGTGGCACGTAAGCCGTCAGTGCGACTTGCGCGAAATCGACCGCGCGGTCAGTTCCGGCCACCTTGAACTTGCCATCCTCGAATACCACGTCGGAATCCGCCGTTTCCAGCAGGTGCGCGGCAATCTTGCGGCCTTTGTCGACGATTTTATCCACGGCGCGGATAATGGCGGATGCACCTACTGCCAGCGAACGGGAACCGTAAGTCCCCATGCCGAACGGTACGCGCCCGGTATCACCATGCACGATGTCGACGTTTTCAAACGGAATGCCGAGGCGGTCAGCCACCACTTGCGCGAAGGTGGTTTCATGCCCCTGCCCGTGGCTGTGCGAGCCGGTGAAAACGGTCACGGAACCGGTCGGATGCACACGCACTTCCCCGGCTTCAAACAAACCGGCGCGCGCACCCAGCGCCCCGGCGATATTGGAAGGTGCTAATCCACAGGCTTCGATGTAGCAGGAATAGCCCAGCCCGCGCAGCTTGCCGCGCTGTTTGGCCTCCTCCTTGCGGGCAGCAAAACCTTCCACATCAGCGATCTTCATCGCGGCATTCAGCGTTGCCTCGTAGTCGCCAACGTCGTAGGTCAGACCTACCGGCGTGGCATACGGGAATTCGCGGATGAAATTGCGGCGGCGGATTTCATCCTGGGGAATGCCGGTTTCCAGTGCCGCTGCTGACACCAACCGTTCCACCACAAAGGTAGCTTCCGGACGACCTGCGCCACGGTAAGCATCCACCGGTGAGGTATTGGTGAAAACACCCGTGACCTGACAGTGAATGGCCGGAGTTGCATACTGCCCCGCCAGCAAGGTAGCGTACAAAATGGTCGGCACACAGGAGGCAAAGGTGGAGAGGTAAGAACCCAGATTCGCGGTGGTATCCACCCGCATTCCAAGGAATTTGCCGTCCTTGTCCAGCGCCAGTTCCGCCTTGGTCACATGATCACGGCCATGCGCATCGGAGAGGAAAGATTCGGAACGTTCCGCCGTCCATTTGATCGGCCGGTTAACCCGCTTCGAAGCCCATACCAGCGCGGTTTCCTCGTTGTAGAGGAAGATTTTGGAACCGAAACCGCCACCCACATCCGGCGCAATCACCCGCACCTTATGTTCCGGCAAGCCCAATACGAAGGCAGTCATCAGCAAACGTTCGACATGCGGATTCTGGTTGGCCACGTACAGGGTGTAAGCGTCTTCGGCGCGTGAATACTGGGCAATCGCGGCACGCGGCTCGATGGCGTTNNGTGCCAGCCGGTTATTGCGGAATTCCAGCGTGGTAATGTGATCTACCTNGGCAAACGCCTGATCGGTCGCGCCCTTGTCGCCCACCGCCCAGACGAAGGAAACGTTATCCGGGGCTTCATCATGTACCACGGCTGTCGAGCCTTTGGCTTGGGCGGTATCGGTCACAGCTTCCAGCGGCTCGTAATCAACCATCACCAGTTCTGAAGCATCTTTCGCCTGGAAATAGGTGTTGGCGATAATCACCGCCACCGGGTCGCCGACGTAACGCGCTTTACCTTGCGCCAGTACCGGGTGTACCGGCTCCTTCATCGGTTCGCCGTTCACATCGGTAATCAGCCAGCCGCAGGGCAAGCCATTGATGCCGGAAGCTGCCAGATCTTCGCCCGTGAAAATAGCGACGACGCCGGGTGCGGCTTTGGCCTCCGCCAGATCAATGCTGTTGATTTTAGCGTGGGCGTACGGCGAGCGCAGGAAATAAGCGTAAGTCTGCCCGTGCAGATTAATGTCGTCGGTGTAATTGCCCGCGCCGGTGAGAAAACGTTGGTCTTCCTTGCGACGGGTGGCAGCACCAATACCATTGGGAATATTTGCGCCCATAGCCTTNNAACCTCCTGCGGCGCAGGTCTGCACCGCCCTGACGATATTCTGGTAGCCGGTGCAACGGCAGAAATTGCCGTCCAACGCCGCGCGGATATCGTGTTCGCTGGGGTTGGGGTTTTCCTTCAGCAGCGCGGTTGCGCTCATCACCATGCCCGGTGTGCAGAAGCCGCATTGCAAGCCGTGGCATTCCTTGAAGGCAGCCTGCATCGGGTGCATCTCGCCATCTGGATTGGCCAGACCTTCGATAGTGATGATTTCCGCCCCCTGTGCTTGCAGGGCGAGGATATTGCACGCTTTGACAGCGTGTCCGTTAAGGTGAATGGTGCAAGCGCCGCAGTGCGCGGTATCGCAACCCACATGGGTGCCGGTAAGACCTAAATGTTCACGGATGAATTGCACCAGCAGGGTACGCGGATCAATGTCCGCCTCCACAGCATTGCCATTCACCGTGAGTGCTAACGTCACGGTCATCGTTCCTCCTCCTCTTCTCTTGGGTTTGTCGCGTCTCTGGCGAGGCGCAGAACGGCTGTTATTCTAACTTTGACTCCTCCAGGATAAGATTGAGTGTATACCAAAATATTTGAGGTTTTTGAGAGTCCTTACCTTCTGTGAAGGTTGCCGCATACCGGGCAGTTGGGGTCGCGCGGCAGTTTGAATTCCATCCACTCCATCGCCTGCCCGTCGAACATCAGGACACGCCCGGTCAGGGTTGTGCCGCTGCCGACCAGCAATTTGAGGGTTTCCAACGCCTGCATGCTGCCGAGAACCCCCAGCAAGGNGCCGACCACACCGTTTTCACTACAGGTTTGCGCAATGCCGCCAACCTTACCGTAAAAGCAGTGATAGCAAGGGTTCTCCCCAAGGTAGGGCTGGAACACGCTGATCTGCCCTTCCCAGCGAATCGCAGCGGCGGACACCAGCGGCTTGCGCGCAGCCACCGCCACCCGGTTGATCAGCAGGCGGGAATCGAGGCTGTCGGTGCAATCCACGACTACCTCGACCTGTTGCATTTGCGCCAGCAGGGCGGCTTCGTCCAGCTTGGCGGGGATGGTTTCGACGGTGATTTCCGGGTTGAGGCGGCGCAGGGTTTCAGCGGCGGAATCGACCTTGGGTTGGCCAACTTTCGGGGTGTCGTGCGCAATCTGGCGTTGCAGGTTGGTCAGGTCGACCACATCCGGGTCACATAACACCAGACGACCTACACCACTGGCGGCGAGGTACATGGCAACCGGCGAACCCAGCCCGCCCAGCCCAATAATCAGCACGGATGCAGCGTTGAGTTTTTCCTGACCTTCCAGATCGATCTGCGGCAACATGATCTGGCGGCTGTAACGCAACAACTGGTCATCGTCCATGGCGGCTCCTTCTTTGGCGGGGTTCTGCCAGCATAGCGAAAACCCAGGGTCGAAGCCTATTTCACGCGCCACGATTGTTGTTGTATCCCACCTTTTCCCAACCTTTGCCGCCGTAGTCTTGCTCTCAAGGGAGCCAATCCCGACCTATCAAACGGCAAATAGAGAGAGGATAACCGAACATGCAATACGCAAATCCGAATACCGCAGGCGCAGTCATCAACTTTAAAGAACGCTATGGCAATTTCATCGGCGGCCAGTGGAAGGAGCCGGTCAGAGGCGAATACTTCGACAATATTTCCCCGGTGAATGGCAAACCGTTCTGCCAGATTCCCCGTTCCAGCGCGGAAGACATTGAACTGGCGCTGGATGCCGCCCACGCAGCCAAAGACGCCTGGGGCAAAACCTCCGTCACAGCTCGTTCCAATATTCTGCTGAAAATTGCGGATCGTATCGAAGCCAACCTGGAAATGCTGGCTGTCGCGGAAACCTGGGACAATGGCAAAGCCGTGCGCGAAACCCTGAATGCAGACGTGCCGCTATGCGTCGACCATTTCCGCTACTTCGCAGGCTGCCTGCGCGCACAAGAAGGCACTCTCGGCGAAATCGACGAACACACCGTTGCTTACCACTTCCACGAACCATTGGGCGTGGTCGGGCAGATCATTCCGTGGAACTTCCCGCTGCTGATGGCCGCATGGAAACTGGCTCCGGCGCTGGCTGCCGGTAACTGCGTGGTGCTCAAACCTGCTGAACAGACTCCAGCCTCCATCCTGGTGCTGGCGGAACTGATTCAGGATTTACTGCCTGCTGGTGTACTGAACATCGTTAATGGTTTCGGTGCGGAAGCAGGCAAAGCACTGGCAACCAGCACCCGTATTGCCAAGATTGCCTTCACCGGCTCCACCCCGGTCGGTTCACTGATTATGAAATACGCAGCCGATAACATCATTCCATCCACTGTGGAACTGGGCGGCAAATCACCTAATGTTTACTTCTCTGATGTCATGGATCACGAAGACTCCTTCCTGAGCAAAGCAGTCGAAGGCGCAGTACTGGCCTTCTTCAACCAGGGTGAAGTCTGCACCTGCCCATCCCGTATGCTGGTGCAGGAAGACATGTACGAAAAATTCATCGGCATGGTGATCGAGCGCGCAGCCCAGATCAAACGCGGCAACCCGCTCGACACTGAAGTCATGGTCGGCGCGCAGGCTTCCCAGGAGCAGTACGACAAGATTCTGGAATACATTCAGATCGGTAAGGATGAAGGTGCCGAAATCATTACCGGCGGTGAAGCTGAGCAGCTGAGCGGGGAGTACTGTGATGGTTACTACATCAAGCCGACCCTGCTGAAAGGCACCAATAATATGCGTGTATTCCANGAAGAGATTTTCAGNCCGGTCGTATCGGTGACGACTTTCAAGGATGAAGCAGAAGCGCTGGCGATTGCCAATGACACTGAATTTGGTTTGGGTGCAGGCGTATGCACCCGTGACATGAACCGTTCCTACCGTATNGGCCGCAGCATCCAGGCAGGCCGGGTATGGACCAACTGTTACCACCTCTACCCTGCACATGCAGCTTTCGGCGGCTACAAAAAGTCCGGGGTAGGGCGCGAAACCCACAAAATGATGCTCGACCACTACCAGCAAACCAAAAACCTGCTGGTCAGCTACGACATCAATCCATTAGGTTTCTTCTGATTTCCTCCTCCTAGTGTGCGGTACGCGCCGGTTTTCCTGCCCGCGCTTTTTGATCCGTAGCCTGGAAGCTGTCAGCGGCGGGAGCCGATTACCCACGGTTGCTTGCTGAACATCGCCCATGCCGCCACGGCAAATGTTGACAGGAATGAAACCAGCGCCCAGTTGGCCAGCGACAGCCCCAGGATGACCAGCTCTTCATCTTCACACAAGCCGGAAACCTCAAACAGGCTAGNGATGTTGTCGCTCAGGAAATAAACCAATTGTTCGATCAGGTTAGGTTGCCCGCCTGCGCAGGAGGCAGACCCGGGCGGCTGTAGCTGCAACCAGGTTTGGTAAGCCGACACGCTGATGCCAATGCCAGACAACAGCAGAATGGCTGCGCCCCACAATTTTTCCCCCAATCCGCTAACCGCCAGCAAGCCGAATATGCCAATCAGGATGAACAGCAAGCGCTGGAAAATACAGAGGTAACACGGGTGCAAATCCAGCCAGGCCGTCAGGATCAGGCTGCCAGCGGCAAGCCCCAAAGTGCCCAGGCCAATGGCCAGCCACGCAATTTTACGGGTTATGGTGATCATTTCACTTAATTTCCTGTATCCATACTTATCATGTTTTGACGTGTTCGAAGAACAGGCGACAAATTACAGCAGTTTCAAAGCCAATGCCACGGCTTTACGCTGAACCCGCGCTGACAAACCGGGATGCGACTCCTGACTGACCAGCCCGGTAAACAGGCTACCCACTGCATTCGCGCCAATAGCCTGTGCTGTGCGCTTGAGTTGGGCGTGAGTGCTGAACATCAACCGCCCCAGCAAACCGGGTGCGCCACTGGACGACACCAACACGGCCTNTTTGCGTGGTGATTTGGCTTTACGCATTTTGGGCGCAGGCATACCCCATGGCCAATAGGCGTACACAATCAGACGTTCCATGAAGCGTTTGAATATGGCCGTCACTGAAAAGAAATTGGTGGGGGAAGCGAAGATATAGGCATCAGCAGCTTCGATCTTATCCACCAGCTTGTTCATGCCATCGTGCTGGATGCACTGACCGGGTTTGACACCGAGGTGCTGGGTGCATTCGCGACAGTTCAGGCAGAATTCGATAGGGTAATCGCGCAGGTGGATGGTTTCGGTACTGGCTCCCTTCGCTTGCAGGGTTTCGGCCATCAGGCTGAGCGTTCGGTCGGTCATCCCACCGAGGCGGTAGGAACCGTTAATGATGAGGATTTGAGACATGGCACATTCCTCCCTGGCTTTATATGGTTAGTGTAAGCCGAGAGAAAGACGTGAGCCGTGACAAAAGGCAAGCAGCGTTAGCTTATCTTTCCCAGTACCTCTCTCACTTGACGCAATAATGGGTCAGACAGACGTAACCCATTCATCATCGCCTGATCCAGATATTCCAGTGCAGTATCCCTATTAATCACCCCATGGCGAACAGCCTGAATTAACAATCCGGCAAAGCCTGTTATCTTCAAACCGAACTGGTGTGCAATTTGACGCCCTTTACGTTCATCAATAATCAGTGGTAAATGACGACTGACAGCCAACTCAATAGCATTGGCCTCCCCGGCATCCAGCAACAGCAACAAAGACTCCAACCTGCGAGAAACGGGAACAGTCACCACCTCCAGACAAGCAAGCTGCTTAATGAGCTCGTGAATATGGGGAGAGCCCACCTGTAATTCAACAAGAACAACCTCAGGTATCAGCACACGCGAAAACAAGTGACACAACAACGGCAATGCATGGAGCTTTTCCAGCACAATCAGGCTGGTAGTATCACTAACGATAATAGCCGTCATGCTGGAAACAGCTCATCCAGTGTCTGTAAATCTTCCTGCAAATCGTAATCAGCAAAAGGTATGTTCAGCTCCCTAACAAGGCTAGTGTTTCATGTTTGTTTTTGCCCAAAACCTTGCCCAACTGCCCCAGGCTCAAATCACCCGCCTGAAAAGCCTTGAGGGCAACCCAGTTTTTCATGCCATTTTCCAGCAGCTGTGTGCCGAAAGGCAGAGCCACACCCAGCGGCTCACCTCGACGGGTGATCAACATGTACTCATTGTTCAACAGTGAATGACTGAGCTTGCCGGGATTGGTTTGTAATTCCTTGATGCCTATAACATTCATAAAGCACTCCAGATACTGCGCTTAAGGAGTATTTGAGTTTAGCACCACCATCCCTAAACAGCCTATTCGCTTTATCGAGATTCCCAATCGCTCTCTTTGAAAAGCATCATGATGTTGCTAGTCTAGAAGACTGTTTAGACACAAGCGGGTAACACCATGCCCAAACCAACCGAATACCTCACCTACCTCCTCGAACTGCTCGCCCCGCTCGGGCAGGTGACTCACCGCTCCATGTTCGGCGGCTTTGGCATCTATCGCGACGACGTGATTTTCGCCATCGTGATCAGCGACACCCACGGGATATTATTATCCTGTTCCATTCAAATAAGCGGAGAAGAGGATTGCTGGTGTGGTGAGTAAACTTTTCAATTTGCCTGAAAATTACTCAAAAATCGCCGAATGCCCATATGGTTTTCATGGTCTTGTGAGGCTAACGCGGTCTATCTGTTTGGAATCACGAAATCCTCAACCATCAGCAAGCCGTCATACAACAAATCTACCAAGTCCTACACCAACAATCGCAGAACCTCTTGCCCCCTTCACCCTCTGTGGGGAAGGGTTGGGGATGGGGGAAAGGTTCGGAGTGGTGCAAGGACAAGGATTGGGGATGAGGGAAAATTTTGAGTCAGACAAGCTTGCTGATAATAATCGGTGTGATCTGTGGCGGGAATTTGATCCGGTCGTCATTGGTAACAAAATACGTGCATCCGCTGGTGAGTGCTGTGGTTAGGTGGATGGTGTCTGGCAACTTGTTTTTGAAAAATGCCCGCAGTTGTGCCGCATCTTTGAGGATTTGGCGTGATACCGGAGTGACCAGCAAAGCCTCAGACGGGCTGATGTGCTGTTCATATTGCATCTGTGACCCTACATCCTGCTTCTCGAACGGCTTGACCAGACATTCTGCCAAGGTCAGCTCACTGGTCACACTGGTACTGCCGGTTGCTGCAATCACTTCAAACAACGCTGTCACTTGCCCGACGAATTCGGGGTGTGCTTCCAGTGCGTAAATGAACGCATTGGCATCCAGATAAANAATCCCCTTGCCAATGCTGCTCAGTTCCATTCATCCCTCAATTGGCGGATAAAGTTATCGGCATCCTGTGCGGACTGGTACAGGTTGCTGCCCTTGTTCGCCCCAATCATTGCCAACAAGGGGCTGGAGGGTTGCACTGCCGGACGTTGGCTCACTGCCTGGGGAACCAATACCAGCACGCCGCCCTGTTCCCGTACTTCCAGCATATCGCCTTCGTGCAGGTTGAGGCGTTTGCGCACCGCGGCGGGAATCGTCACCTGATATTTGTGTTTCACCTGAACATAAGTCATGGGTATCACCCAAAGGTTAGAAAGTTGGAAAGTCAGACTTCTGCATCCAGTCTAGATGTTTGTAGGCAAGAGTCAATAACCCGCCGCTTTTTTCCGCGTGCCAGATAAGTTACACGGCCATCAATCTTTTCTTGGGCTTGTCACTGTGTCTGTTGAAACCTCGCCGTCCAGACTCACGTTTGCTGAATACTGATCTGGTTAGACTATCCCGGACACACGAAGACAAGTATCTTTGATGTGAACGAAGGAAACCATCATGAAACAAGCAGCCAAACTGCTTACCAGCAAACGCTCCGCCGACATGGGTTTGTGTGTAGCATGAGCCGTCAGGGGAATTGTTGGGACAATGCGCACCCGCTGAAAGCTTCTTCCATACCTTGAAAACCGAGCTATGCCATCACCAGCAATATGCGGCGCGAGCAGGCAAAGCAGGCCATTTTTGAATATATTGAGGTGTTCTATAACCGCAAAAGACGCTACTCGGCCATCGGCTACCTCAGTCCTTTTCAGTTTGAGGAAAAACACTGGAAAGCCGCCTGAAAGTTTGTCCGGAAAAGTCTTGCCAGATACTAACTGGGCAGAAACGCAACCGGATTTATGCTTATCAAGCCTATGTGGATATATTGAACCAAGACTAACCAAAAGAAGATCTGAAACCATGCCCAAACCAACTGAATACCTCACCTACCTTCTTGAGCTGCTCGCCCCGCTCGGACAGGTAACTCACCGTTCCATGTTCGGCGGCTTCGGCATCTACCGCGACGACGTGATCTTCGCCATCGTGATAAACGACACCCTCTACTTCAAAGTCACCGCAGATAATCAGGTCGACTACGAACAGGCAGGCAGCCAACCTTTCAGTTACAGCAAGAAAGATGGCAAGGTGGCAGTCATGTCCTACTGGACGGTTCCCGCCGACCTGCTGGAAGATCAGGATCAACTGCTGGAATGGGCGCGCAAAGCCTACGCCACCGCCCTCAAGCACAAAGCCCCGCCCAAACGTAGCAAGCAAGCCAAATCATGAAACGGCTGGCCGAACTCACCCTCCAGCAGCATTTCCACGGATTGGGGGAAGGGTTCTACGCCGAACACCAACCACAGGGTTTGCAGCAACCCAGCCTTACACGCGCTAACCCTGCTATTGCGCAACAGCTCGGCCTCGACCCTGCCGAATGCGAAACCGACGACTTCCTGCAAATATTCAGCGGCAATGCCTTGCTACCTAACAGCCGCCCGCTGGCGCAGGCTTACGCCGGGCATCAGTTCGGCCACTTCAACCCATTTTTGGGCGATGGGCGCGCCGTGTTATTGGGGGAAGTGGAAACCGCAACAGGCTTGCTCGACATCTGCCTGAAAGGCGCTGGCCGCACNCCCTACGCACGCAATGCCGATGGCCGTGCCGGGCTGGATGAATGCCTGCACGAATACGCCATCACTGAGCAACTGACAGCACTTGGCGTACCCACCACCCGCTGCCTGTGCATTACCCAGGGTTCCGGGCTGGTCTACCGCAACGGCTTTNNGGCGGAAGCCATGCTGACCCGCATTGCCCCCAGCCATATCCGTTTCGGCACTTTCGAGAACTACCATTTCCAGCGTAATACGGCAGCCTTGCGCACACTGGCTGATTACGTCATCCGCTGGCATTTCCCGCATTGCGCAGAGGCAGGCGAACAACGCTATGCAGCATTTTTCCGGGAAGTGGTGTTACGCACGGCGCGGCTGATCGCGCACTGGCAGGCGGTAGGATTCGTACATGGCGTGATGAACACCGACAATCAGTCCATCCTTGGACTGACGCTGGATGTGGGTTTAAGCGGCTTTACCCCGGAACATGACCCGGCGTGCGTGATCAACCCGGCGGATGAAAAAGGCCGTTACGCATTCGGCCAGCAGCCTGTGGTTGGCTTGTGGAACTGCAATGTGCTGGCGCGGGCGCTTTCCTCCCTGATTGCTGCCGATGACTTGCGCAGCGCTTTGCAAACCTACGAACCGGAATACCTGCGGCATTACGCAGCACTGACCGGTTCAGAACCCGCCGTTTGAGGCCAGTTCGGCCAGCCGTTCGCGCACCAGTTCACTGCCGGAAGTACTGTGGCAAAGCTTCTCCATCAACATGGCAGGATCCTGACAGGATTCCAATGCCTGCCCCATCACCGCATCGATGCAATGCCGCCATTCTTCCAGCTCCGGCGACTCGGATTGCGGCAGGAATGAACCGCGATACAGCGAGAACGCTTCGTTGGTGCGCTGCTGACGCAGGGTTTGCCAGACCTGAATAAAATCAGCCCAGACCGGAGCCAGCAAACGGTAAGGCCGTGAGCCGATTTGCCCATCCAGCACCCGGCGCAAATGGGAGAGTTCCGACTTCAGGGTTGCGGTGGAAACCGGCGCATCGCCATACAACGCGGCATGGAAACCATCCAGGCTCAAGCCCTGCGGATTCAGCGCCAGCAGACAGAGGATTTCCANCCGGCGCATCGGCAGGTTTAGCGGCTTGCCCCGGAACGAAACACGCGGGTNACTCATGGCATGGATTTCCAGTTCAGCGCGCGGCAAATTGTGCGGCAAACCGGCAGCGATGGAACGCGCCAGTTCAGTCACTGCCGCTTGCCCCAAGGGCGTGTGCCGTTTCCAGGTGGTGGACATGTCCAGCACACCCACGCATTCGCCGGTTTGCGGATGCACAATCGGCGCGCCGTAGCACACCCAGTCATGCACAAACGGCAGATAATGTTCGGATGAAAACACCGTGACTGAGCGCCGTAGTTTCAGGGTAAGTCCAACGGCATTGGTGCCGACCGAACGTTCGTCCCAATGCCCGCCAGCCGTGAAATTGACCGATTCAGCCCGCCGCTGCATATGGCTGCTGGCAAATGTCCACAACAAGCGCCCACTCGGGTCAGCAATCGCCGCCACCAGCTCCCCTTCCTTGGCCAGTTGCATCATGACATCCTGTTCGCGGCGGGCAGCCTGGCAAAGTTGGGATTCCTGCCAGAGTTTGGCAGCGGTGTATTCATCGTCAGCCGGTGCGTGGGGCCGTTGGGGTTTGAGATATTGGGCGCTGCGTTGCCACGAAGACATGATGTCATCGCGCACGTTATCCGCTTTCATAAACGGGCTGCCCGCCATGAAACGGCTCCACTGGGTTTCAATCGTAACCCGCCGCTGTGACAGGGTTCCTCCTGCCGCGTGTGCTTGCTTCATACGCCTCCTCCTGCGTCAAAGCGATTGTGAGTGGTGAAAAAGAGCCTGCCAACCTTTTCCCAACCTTCCTTTAAGTAATATCCACCCTCACATGATAATTGATTAATTTACACATTCTTTTCGGAGACTAGCATGTAAACTCATGATTGGAAAGACCATTAATTAAATAGCAAAAAGCGCCGGACAAAGGCAAGAATAAAATGACGGAACTTTATAGCTTTTCACATCCTGAAATAAAAACATTGCGCTGTTTTCGGGATATGTCCTTCATTTTATATAGAAATGTTATATGGGCAGTCTCATGCCATTAAAAGCATCGGGTCATCTTTTAAATTAGGTTCCATTCAAAATAAATAGCCCACCTTTTTCCAACCTGATATGCCAAATCATAATCTCCGCCCAATATGTTCCGGGTGGGAAGTCAATAAGATCGGAGAGGATGATTATATGCGTAAGAACCCAATAGCATTGTTGATGGCCGCCATTCTAAGCGGCTCCACAAGCGTGGCTTCAGCAGCCACTTGGCAGGCTGGCGACTGGGAGTTGGGGTTAGGCGGCAACGTCAACACCTTCTACACGGTTACCCAATGTGACAGCGGCAAACTGGGTGCTGGCGGCGGCACCATGACCGGGCTTGCCTGCCTTGACCCAGACACCGGCACGCTGACGGATGGCGACACCCATAGCGTTTCCAATGGCTTGCTGCCTGCCTCCTTGAATTTTAGCGCCAAAACCAAGCAAAACGGTTACGACATCAGTGGCAACGTCAATGTCTATTACGGTACCGCCACGCAAGACACCAACAAATTGCCGGGTGATGCGCTGGATTTTTCCACGGTTGATGCCCGCCAGGTCTATCTGACGTTTGGCAATGAACGTATGGGCACGGTCAAAGCCGGGCGTGATTTCGGCCTGTTCGGCTTCGACCCGATCATCAATGACATGAGCCTCAGCGGTAACGGTGCCATGTTCACCGCTGCCGGNCCAGGGCATACCACCCTGGGCGGTTTGGGCTACGGCTATGTGTATACCGACCGGCTTTCCCAGATCAACTGGACATCCCCGAAGCGAAATGGCTTTGAAGCCACGGTAGGCGTTTTCAACCCCGTCGACGGGCAGGAATCCAACGGCGTCACCACGCAATCCACCCGTGATGGCGGCCAGCCAGGTTTCCATGGCAAGGCCAGCTATGACTTTGACCGGGGCAACGGCGTTAAAGGGCACGTTTCTGTCAGTGGCCTGAGCCAGAAAGTCAAACTGGCCAATGGCAACAAACCCAGCATCACCGGTGCAGAAATCTTTGGCAAAGTGGATGTCAACAAAGCCAGCTTTGCCGCTTCCTACTACCAGGGCGAAGGCATGGATACGCTTGGGATTGGCGGCATTATCTTCCCCGGTTTTGACAGCACAACCGGCGAGGCTGAAAAGTCCAAAGGCGGTATGCTGCAAGCCACCTACAAGCTGGGCAAAACCAAACTNGGCCTCAACCTTGCCCAAAGCAAGCAGACCCATCTGACCAAGGTCAAAAACGACAAGGTCACGCTGGGTGCGTACCACAACCTGACCGACAACCTGAGCCTGATTGGTGAAGTGTCTCACCAGAAAAGCGACCTGGAAGGCGTTGGCACCGATAAATCCGGCAGTGTTGCAGTAGGGGCAATGCTTTCGTTCTAAACTCAAACCCTGCGCCGCTGGACGTCTTCAGAGGGGCGGCTGGCGGTTTCAATCTGACACTCCTCGCTTTGCGCCGGGTCTTGCTTCCTTAACCCGGCTTTTTTGCCTCCCCCAACCAACCTTTCCCCAACCTTAGTGGCACATAATGAATACTCCGATAAACCTGTCACTGAAAGAGGAGTGATACGCAATGAAAAAGCCAATGAAATGGGTTAAACCGGCATTCAAGGAAATGCGTTACGGTTTTGAAATCAACCTGTACATCATGAACCGTTAATCCCTTGTTTGTACTGGTTCTTGGTTCCGCTGCGGGAGGTGGATTCCCGCAGTGGAACTGTAATTGCCCGATGTGCGCCGGGGAGAGGATGGGCTCGATTACAGCCCACGCCCGCACCCAGTCATCCATCGCGGTATCCACCGACAAGGTAAACTGGCTGCTGGTGAATGCCTCGCCTGACATCCGCACCCAGCTCAATGCCAATCACCCACTGTTGCAACCTGCCCGCCAGTTGCGTGATACCGGCATTACCGCTGTGATGCTGGCTGACAGCCAGATTGACCACACCACCGGTTTGCTGATTCTGCGCGAAAGCCCCAAGCCGCTGGAATTGTATTGCACCGACAGCGTGTACGAAGATCTGACCACAGGCTTCCCGGTGCTGAACATGTTGCAGCATTATTGCGGGGTGAACCGGCATACGCTGTCGCTGGACGGTTCCGCCATCAGCATTCCCGGCATCGACCACCTGCGGATTACGCCGGTAGGCCTCAACAGCAAGGCACCACCCTATTCCCCGCATCGCCACAACCCCGGTATTGGCGATAACGCAGGCTTCTGGTTTGAAGACACCAGCACCGGCGGCAGACTGTTCTACGCCCCCGGTCTGGGTGAAATCGAGCCACACCTGCAAGCCTTTTTCGCTGATGCGGATTGTGTGCTGGTTGATGGCACCTGCTGGACGGACAATGAAATGCAACGGCGTCAGGTAGGCGTCAAGAAAGCTCGTGAAATNGGCCATCTGCCGCAATCAGGCGCAGGTGGTATGCTGGAATGGCTGGCGAATTTCCCCTCCACCCGCAAAGTACTAATCCACATCAACAATACCAATCCGATCCTGGATGAACATTCGCCGGAACGGGCAGTGCTGGCTGAAGCCGGAATTGAGGTTTCCTTTGACGGGATGTTGCTGGAGTTGTAGGCCATTCCTCAAATAATCTCGCAAAGGTTTACATCGGCGAATCCAAAACAGCCGAACTGCAAAGCAGTCAGCTAGTTTTCGCCTCAATCAATGCATTGATTTCCTCTTCCGTTTTCAAGCTATCCAGAAACTCGGTGAAGCTATTTGCCAGAANATAAATATTGGGATAATCAGCAAGATCTTCCAGACCCTCTTCTGGCTCATTTTCATGATCCCAGAAATAAATCTTTCCGTAAGTATCGGGATGCAGGCTGAGCAGAATGCCATTACCTCCTGGGTCTCTACCAATGAAGAGAAAGTTCTTTGGCAGACGATCTTCGAAGACTTCAATATTCCAAAGTAAATCTACTGAGTTATCGTCTTCGACATCCTGATTTTCCAACACTTTTATGCCATCAAATTCGTTCACAAGCGAGGCCATAAAGCGCCATCCTGGAACCAGAAAATCACTGGGTTCCGGTTGCCCACCATTATGCAAAAGCAGAAAATGACGGTAGTCGGCTGGCAGAGCTGCACCCACTCGTTTTTCCAGTTCGAACAAGTCTAATTCCTTGATAGCCTGGCCTATATTTGAGAATTGCACATTTGACATAACTATTTCCAAAATTGCCGGACAGGTTCAAATCAGCCTGGTAAATATCCCAGAAGCATATGCATCAAAACCGCAGCAAATCCTCCGTCTGCAAGGCATCACGGATGCGAATGGCAGCCGCTACCGCAGCAGGGTCATCCTCGGATGGAAATTCCTGCTGCAAGCTGATCAGTACCCCGCCCTTGGGCAGAACTTCACGTTCCACATCTGCTGGTAGCAGATCGTTGGCGTGTGGGTTAGCCACGTAAGTGAACCAGCCGACAGGCTCCACAATGATTTGATTATCCTCATCCCTAAGTACAACAGCGTTTCTATACGTGCTAGAGGCAACGTAACCATGCTCTGGTTGGCAATACTCAATCAAAAGTTTCATAAGACCTTGCATAAAGTCATGCTCATAAAACTGTGGATGGAAAGTACGCGAAAATTCAAGGTTCACCAGACAAGGTTCATCGTCGGATGATCCGGCAGTTATCACCACATCAACGCCGGTACCCTCTCCATCATCAACTGAATAAGTTGCTGTAAAACTGAAAATGCAGGTTGATTCCATGGTCAACTCCCGGTTAGCGGGATCAGGATTGTAGTAGACCCGCTCAGTGTCATGATCATGGATCTTCTCGAAAACCTTGCGCTCAAACTCGGCAGAATCAGGTTCTATTACCACTCCACCAAAGAATCAACTTTTTGAACATGGGGTCAAACGCCGCCAATACCTGCAATACCCCTTTGCTGAAAACCGGTACTCAGCTGTTGTCAGCGGTCGATTATTCCAACGTACACTTAAAATATCCCATCTAGGCACCATCATTGATTTCTCCCGGTACTATATGACTACAGCGTCACTTTAATATCGACACCTACAATGCTTGCCTTCTTCAGAGTCAAGTGCATATTTCCCAATATTTATTACCTTGAGCCTCAGACAATTGTTGCATGAAACTATAAAAGCCATTAGCCACATCAGACCAATACTCTCTAGGGTCAATTGCATTTACAATAATAACATGACCAAAATCATCAGAGTTAGCATCGCAGCGTAACAATAGCAGATCCGAATCCCCCATAAAGCGCCCAATTATCAAATCTCCTTTTCTTTTACATTCTGATCGTTCGCTCTCATATAAATTTGTTTCTTTTCTTATTGTATCAGCTGGAAATAACTCAAGCCCCCATTGCCCATACTCATCATCTACAAACAGCAACGCGCCATTGCTAATTAGCAAGAAGCTTTTATAATCAGATGGAACCTGCCCGAGGGCATTCAATATATCGTTATCTTTGCCCTTTGCCAGAAATAAACACTTCAATTTAAATGGAGTTTGTTTTCCACGGTGAATGGCTGNTCGCGCTTTACCCCACGAAGATTCAAGTTTGGTAATCAACTGTCTCATTAAATCCATTAAATATCCCTCCAAAAACCAGTATCAGGAACGCTTAGGCAAATCATTTCGACTGTATTTAAAAATGGCCTAAGAGTAAATCGAAGGTTTCTCCCATTGCCTCTCAAGCCTTCCATCTTGATTTCCAACCGCTTTTGAGAGTTTCTTTCCCCAGCCGGATCTAACCAACCTTTCGCCAACCCCTCCACTTCCATACTGAAAAGTAATCTGGGAGAGGAGAACCAAGATATGACGACAGCGTGGACGCCTGCCGAATTCGAGCAGCAATTGCGCGCCATGGGGCGCTATTACCACATTCACCACCCGTTCCAACAGATGATGTACGAAGGCAAACTGACGCCCGAGCAGTTACGTGGCTGGGCGGCCAATCGCTTCTACTATCAGGTGACAATTCCGCGCAAGGACGCCGCCCTGCTGTTCAACTGCCCCGACCGGGAAGTGCGCCGGGTGTGGATTCAACGCATTCTGGATCATGATGGCGGCNNGGCGACCGACCACGTCTCCGACGGCGGCATCGAAGCCTGGCTGCGGCTGGGCGAAGCCTGCGGCGTGCCGCGTGAAGAGTTGCTCGACCAGCGCCATGTGTTGCCGGGCGTGCGCTTCGCGGTGGATGCCTACATCAACTTCGTGCACCACGCGGACTGGCGCGAAGGCGTGTGTTCCTCGCTGACCGAACTGTTTGCGCCGACGGCGCACCGCCAGCGCCTGCAAAGCTGGCCGGATCATTACCCGTGGATCGACAACGCAGGCTTGCAGTATTTCCGCAACCGCCTGACCGAAGCACACCGCGATGTAGATCACGGTCTGGCGCTGACCTTGCAGCATTTCACCACTTACGAGCAGCAGCAACGCGCCCTACAAATCCTCAAATTCAAGCTGGATGTGTTGTGGGCAATGCTGGATGCGATGTATCTGGCCTACGTGCAGCACATGCCGCCTTACTTCAATCTTGAGGAGGCCGCACATGCCTGATTTGCACGCCAAACCTGCCCTCGCCCCGGCTACCGTTTCCAGTGGGAACCGGTGCAGGAATGCCATGTGCTGCTGTACCCGGAAGGCATGGTGCAACTGAATGATACCGCCGCCGCCATCCTCGGCTTTTGCAACGGCCAGCGCAGTGTCATCGGCGTGATTGCCGACCTGGAAAATGCCTACGAAGCGGAAAGCTTGCGTGAGGATGTGGTCAGCTTTCTGCACGAAGCGCTTGAGCGCGGGTGGATACGTTATGTCTAAGCCACCTCCACCGCTGTGGCTGCTGGCCGAAGTCACCCATTCCTGCCCCTTGCAATGCCCGTATTGCAGCAACCCGCTCAATCTGGTGCCGAAGAAAGCCGAACTCGACACCGAAGGCTGGCTACGCGTATTGCACGAAGCACGCCAGTTAGGTGCAGCACAACTCGGCTTTTCCGGTGGCGAACCGCTGGTACGCAAGGATCTGGAAGCACTGATCGGGGAAGCGCGCAAACTCGGCTATTACAGCAATCTGATTACCTCCGGCATTGGCATGGATGCAGACCGGGTGGCNCGTTTCCGCGAACTGGGGCTGGATCACATCCAGGTCAGCTTTCAGGCGGACGATGCCACCCTGAACGATTATCTGGCCGGAACCCACGCCTTCCAGCACAAACTGGAAATGGCGCGCGCAGTCAAGGCGAACGGCTACCCGATGGTGCTGTGTTTCGTCATCCACCGGCAGAATTCCGACCGCATTGCGCAGATGCTGGATCTGGCGGTGGAGTTACAGGCCGATTATGTGGAACTGGCCACCACCCAGTTTGAAGGCTGGGCGCTGCTCAACCGTGATCACCTGTTACCCACTCTGGAACAGGTACGCGAAGCCGAACGCATTGCCCATGTCTATCAGGAAAAGCTCAAGGGCAAGATGAAAATCTACTACGTCGTGCCCGACTACTACGAAAACCGGCCGAAAGCCTGCGTCGGCGGCTGGGGCAGAGTGTTCCTCGCGGTAGCACCGGACGGCATGGCCTTACCCTGTCATGCCGCCCGCGATCTGCCGGGGCTGGATCTGCACAATGTGCGCGACCACAGCCTGGAATGGATCTGGAATGAATCACCCGGCTTCAACCATTTCCGTGGCGAAGGCTGGATGAAAGAGCCGTGCCGCAGCTGCGACGAACGGGAAAAAGACTTTGGCGGCTGTCATTGTCAGGCTTTCAAACTGACCGGCGACCCGGCAAATGCTGACCCGACCTGTGCCAAATCCCCACATCATCACGTCATTGAACAGGCGATTGACGCCAGCAGACTGGGCACGTCAACACCCGCCAAGCCCATGATTTTCCGGCAACGACAAAAATCCGCAAACCCCAACCTTTTTCCAACCTGAACCCCTTTAAGCTGATTTCAAGCACCTGCAAGAGCAAGGGGAGAAGCTCTGCCGCAGGCTGTACCGACACAACTTGGCTCGATAGCAGGAGGAGATTTCCAACATGAAAGCAGAGCAAACATTCCGTAAAGCCTTACTGGCGCTGACCATCGGTTGCGCATTAAGCACNCCCGCCCTGATGGCAGCCGTCACCGATCAGGATATTGCCAACGACGCCCAGACCACCGGCGATGTCGTCAGTTACGGCATNGGCCTGCAAGGTCAGCGCTTCAGCCCGCTGGACAAGCTCAATACCGAGACCGTCAAAAATCTGGTTCCTGCGTTTGTATTGTCTTACGGCGATGAAAAACAACGCGGCCAGGAATCCCAGCCGCTGGTGCATAACGGCAAGATTTTCGTAACGGCCTCTTATTCCCGCGTATTTGCTGCCGACGCCAAAACCGGTGAGGAAATCTGGCAATACGACCACCGCCTGCCGGACGGCATTCTGCCATGCTGCGACGTGGTTAACCGTGGCGGCGCGTTGTATGACAACCTGTTTATNTTTTCCACGCTGGATGCGCAACTGGTCGCACTCGACCAAGACACCGGCAAAGTGGTGTGGAAAGAGAAAATGGAAGACTACAAGGCCGGTTATTCCAACACCGCCGCGCCGATTGTGGTCAAAGGCATGGTGATTACCGGCGTTTCCGGCGGTGAATTCGGCGTTGTCGGCAAGGTCGAAGCACGCGATGCCAAAACCGGCAAACTGATCTGGTCACGCCCAACCGTGGAAGGCCACATGGGCACCCTCAACGGCCAGGACAATGGCATCACCGGCGAGCAGGGCAAAACCTGGCCGGGCGATTTGTGGAAAACCGGCGGCGCGGCCACCGGNCTGGGCGGCACTTACGACGCAGAAACCGATTCCCTGTTCTTCGGCACCGGCAACCCCTCCCCGTGGAACTCTCACCTGCGCCCCGGCGACAACCTGTATTCCTCCTCCATCCTGGCAATCAACCCGGCGGACGGCACCATCAAATGGCACTACCAATGGACGCCTCATGACGGCTGGGACTTCGACGGCGTTAACGAATTCATTTCCTTCGACCTGAAACAAGCTGACGGCACGGTGATCAAGGCTGGCGGCCATGCTGACCGTAACGGCTTTTTCTACGTGCTGGATCGCACCAATGGCAAGCTGATCAGTGCTTCGCCCTTCGTCAACCAGATCACCTGNGCCAAAGGCATCAATCTGGAAACTGGCCGCCCTGAATACAACGACGACAACCGCCCCGGCGCACCGGAAGGCGAGGAAAAGGGTAAATCCGTGTTTGCTGCACCGTCCTTCCTCGGCGGCAAAAACTGGATGCCGATGGCTTACAACCCCAACACGGATTTGTTCTACGTACCCGCCAACGAATGGGGCATGGACATCTGGAACGAGCCCATCACCTACAAGAAAGGTGCGGCTTACCTCGGTGCCGGTTTCAACATCAAATCGCTGAACGAAGACTACATTGGCGCACTGCGGGCGATGAACCCGAAAACCGGCAAGATCGTGTGGGAAGCCAAAAACTACTCCCCGTTGTGGGGTGGCGTGCTGACCACCGCAGGCAATCTGGTATTCACTGGCACGCCGGAAGGCTACCTGAAAGCATTTGACGCCAAGACCGGCCAAGAACTGTGGAAATTCCAGACCGGCTCCGGCGTGGTGGGCTGCCCGATCACCTGGGAACAGGACGGCGAACAGTTCGTGGCGGTGCCATCCGGCTGGGGTGGTGCGGTTCCACTGTGGGGCGGCGATGTAGCCAAACGTATCAAACACCTCAACCGGGGCGGCAGCCTGTGGGTGTTCAAACTTCCCAAAACTTCCTGATCTCCACTGCGATTGGCGGGGTGGCTATCTGCCCCGCCATTTTTGGAGCAGACTTTTTCGACTTGAAGGTATGTACTATGCAAATGCTTAAACGTTCTTTTAGTGGTGTCATGGCAGTGCTCGCATTCACTGCCGCTACTGGGGTCTGGGCGCACGGTGATGTCACCCCGCAGCCGGTCGACATTACCGGCCTGGAACCGATTGAGAACCCGGCTGTATGGTTGGACACCAACCCCTATTCCGGCAATGAAAAGGCCATTGAAATCGGCCACCACGCTTTCGCCCAGAACTGCGCCCGCTGCCACGGTATCGATGCGGTTTCCGGTGGCATCGCCCCCGACCTGCGTGAAAACCTGCCACTCGGCGAGGAAGGTGATGAAATCTTCAAGGAACGCATGATCAACGGCGCGGTTCGCAACGGCGTGACCTACATGCCCAAATTTGAAGGTTTGATTGCGCAGGAAGGGCTGTGGGCAATCCGTTCNTGGCTGGAATCCGTCTCCGTCGATGCTCCGCCGAAAGACAAAGCCAAAACTGATGAGGCCAAGACGGATGAAACGAAAACCGACGCAGCCAAGTCTGACAATGCCGCCGCCACAGCCGCAAGCAAAACGGCTGAAAGCAAGTGACACCGTAAGATACCCTCCTGTGGCGAGGGTATCACTGACAATGTTTGGAGGAGGGCATTGCGCATGTGGAACAAGCCATTATCCATTCTGGCAGCGGCCATACTGTTGGCAGCCCTGCCTGCCCACGCCGTCACGCTGGATGAAGTCAAAACACGGGGAATGCTGACCGTTTCCCTCTACAAGGANTTTCCNCCGTATTCCTACCTACAGGACGGCAAGCAGCAAGGCATTGATGTCGACCTTGCCAAAGCCCTGGCGCACAAACTNGGGGTGGAAACCGACATCCGCCTGGTCGGTGCGGATGAAAACGTGGAAGACGATCTGCGCAACAATGTCTGGAAAGGCCATTACCTCGGCGGCGGTGTCAGCGATGTCATGCTGCACATGCCGTATGACCGCGCTTTTTCCAAAAAGGTGGACGAGGCCAAGTTTGTCGCCCCGTATCAGCTGGAATCACTGGTGTTTGCCTTTAATAGCAATAAAGTGGGCAAGCAGCCGACCCTGGCCAATTTCAGGAGCGAACCCATTGGTGTGGAAATCGACACCCTGAGCGACTTCTACCTGCTACAAGCCTTGCAAGGCAGTATCAGCAACAATATTCATCACTACGAAAACCTGAGCAAAGCCGCCGAAGCGCTCAAGTCCGGGGAAATCTCAGGCATTATGCCGCGCGGCGAACTGGAAGGTGTGCTGGGCGAGCGCCCCGACAATATCCAGATTCAAACGCTGGTGACGCCAGGGCTGGCGCGCAGCAGTTGNGGTATGGGCATTGCCGTCAAGGCCGACATTATGGGCGACTTGAGCAAAGTGGTGGATCAGGCCATGGCTGAACTGGTGAAAGACGGTTCCGTGCAAAAGATTTTCGAGCAGCACAAAGTCAGCTATCAGCCACCAGCGGAAGCACCCGAAACCACCAAGCCGTAAGGAGGCCGCCATGCGCACAGCCTTGTTAAGCCTCCTGTGTTGCCTGCCTGTTCTGGTACAAGCAGGCGAACCCGACCCACTGCAATCACCCCAGTGGGACACCATGCACCGCCGTTTTCTCAACGGCGAAAACTACCGGTTTGACGACAAGGTGAAGATACTGGCNCCGACTTCCGCCGAAGATTCGCTGAATGTTCCTATCACCTTCGACGCCACCGCTTTGGAAAAGGTGGAAAAGGTTGTCGTCATGGCCGATCTCAACCCCATTCCCGGCGTGCTGGAATTCAGCCCCAAAACCATCCCCGCACGCTTATCTTTCCGCATGAAACTGCAACAGGGCAGCCCCATCCGGGCGGCGGCGAAAACAGCCGATGGCCTCTGGCATGTCGGCGGCGTGTGGGTGGATGCGGCAGGCGGCGGTTGCACCTTGCCCAGTACCGGCACCGCCAGCGGCGACTGGAGCAGTACACTCGGCAAGGTTTCCGCGCACGTCTGGCAACGCCCTGATAACAATCGCCTGCGGGTACGGGTGATGCACCCGATGGATACCGGGCTGGCTTCCGGCATTCCTACCTTCCACATTGAAGACCGNGCTATTCTGGATGCATCCGGCGAGGTGCTGGCAAGCATGACCCTGCACGAGCCGGTCAGCGAAAACCCGATGCTGAGTCTGGATGTTGGCCAACATCAGGATTTCCGGGTGGAGGGGAAAGACAATAACGGTAACCGGATTGAAGCGGAGGTAGACGAATGAAACGGATATTACCCCCATCCTAACCTTCCCCGCAAGGGGGAAGGCACAATACGGCACTTCGCAGCAAAATATTTCGCTCCCTTCCCCCTTGCGGGGAAGGCCGGATGGGGGCATAATCCTGGTAACAGGGTTAGGCATTGCCCAGGCCGACAGCTTCCAATACCCGTTGCAAGCGCAACAGGTCGCCCCCGACACCTATGTGCTGGAAGGCAAAACCGAAGACTTTTCCCGTAAGAATGGCGGTTTCATCGTCAACACCGGCTATATTGTCACCACGGATGGCGTGGTCGTCATCGACAGCGGCTCGTCAAAACGCTTCGGCGAGCAACAACGTGCCCTGATTGAAAAGAGCACGGGTAAGCGCGTGATTCGCCTCTACCTGACACACCATCACCCGGATCACTTTCTCGGTAATCAGGCGTATGCCGATGTCCCCCGTTATGCCCTGCCCGCCAGCAAGCGCGGCATGCAGCAGGAAGGCGAAAGTTTCACGGCCAATATGTACCGCATGACCGGCGACTGGATGCGTGGCACCGGCATTGTCCTGCCCGACAAGACAGCCCTGGACGGTACGGAAACCGTCGGTGGCCACGAGCTGGAAACCCTTGCCCTCAGCGGCCACACGCCCGGCGATCTGGCCATATTCGACCATACCACCGGCGTGTTATTCAGCGGCGACCTGGTGTTCAATAACCGTGCTGCCACCACCCCGCACGCCAATATTGACGCGTGGCTGCAAGCGCTGGAAAAACTGCAATCCCTGCCTTTCAAGGTGATTGTGCCGGGGCATGGCNNGGTCGCGCAGGATAAAGCCCCGATCGAACAAACCCGTGATTACCTGCAATGGCTGATCACCACCCTCAAGGACGGTGCTGCCAACGGACTCGACATGAATGAAGTCATGCAAACCCCGATCCCGGAACGCTTCAAAGATGTCGCCTTGGCTCGTAGCGAATTACAACGTTCAGTCAGCCATCTTTACCCGGCGCTGGAGCTAGGCAACCTGCAACCGGCAAAGCAGACGGAATGAAACCACTGTTCCCGCTTGCCTGCCTGAGCCTTGCGCTTGCTGCCTGCCAACCGGATGCGGCAACACCCGACTGCGAACGCACCCCGGAAATGCCGCCGGGAATGAAACTGGATCATTACCACAGCCCGACGCCAGCTTGCGTTCCGCAAGGCACAACGCTGGATACGGCCGGGGTGCAAGCCTTGCAGCGCACGGCAAAACCTATCCTGATCGATGTCTGGGCGATACTGTTGCGTAAGGAAGAAGGCTTTCCTAGCGAATGGCTGTCCAACGATGTGCACGACAGCCTGCCCGGCGCGGTATGGCTACCGAATGTTGGTTACGGCACGCTGGATGCAGAGCTGGAAAACTACCTGCAATACAACCTGCAACGCCTGACGGACGGGGATAAAACCAGGCCGCTGATCTTTTTCTGCGTAGCCGATTGCTGGATGTCGTGGAATGCCGCGCAACGGGCGTCCGCCTATGGCTACACCCAGGTGTATTGGTACAAGGAAGGGATAGATGGCTGGGCGGAAGCCGGGTTGCCGTTAATCAAGGCAGAGCCGATTCCACTTGAAGCGGCTGAAGCGCCCTGATCGTCAATGACACCAACTATTCCTCCCAGAATACATTGGTGAAATGCTGGCGGGCGTAATCGCGGTACACGGTAAAATCACCATCCACGCTCGCCACCGTGCGTGTCTTCAGGCGTTCACACAAGGTAATCAGGGATGCATCAGCAAAGTCGGCGGGCAAATCGGCGTATTTTTCCAACAAAGTAAGGATGCGCCCCCAATCCTCTAGCGTATGTTCATCAATCTGCACAGCCTGCTGAACCCAGAACAGGAAATCCTGCTGCGCCTGTTGGGAAAAATCCAGCATGTGCACCACTTCGGTAATCACGGCCAGATTGGTGTGCAAACGCCCTTGCACGTCATGGATGAACTGCTTTGCCTGCGCATGGTAACGGTCGCCGCCATCGAACAGGGCAATGAATACCCCACTGTCAACGACGATGTTTCGCATTCAGTTTTTCCCGTAACAGAGCCTTGCGGTTGGTGCTGAGATCATCACACCCGCTGGCGTAGCGGCCGAACAGGTGTTGGCTAAAGCGTAGGGGCTGGCTTTGCCTTCATCCTTGGCCAGCTTTTCGCGGATGGCATCACGGATAAAATCTGACAGCGAAATCTGCTCTGCCTGCAAACGTCGCCGCAGGGATTCTTCCAGGGTTTTGTCAAGGCGGATGGATAGGCTCATGATCAAGCGACTCCGACTGTAATACAATGTGTGATACAATTGTATGAACTTTTCAGATAGGCCGCAAATGCAATCCAACGATTTGCCACAGCAACAAACAAATACCAGCTTTCAACTGATCCCCCTCAGATGTTCGCTTGAAGATGGACTATATGTCACCCATCCAATACATCCACGTTATTGAGCTTTTTGATATTACTGTTCCCAGGAGAAAGAACTAAATGTCTGATAAACCCAAATATAACGATCTTAAAAAGCGCATTGAGGAACACTTAGCATGGTGTCCTGATTCGAATACTTTAGAAGACGTCACCATTGCGTGGGATGGATACATTGCTGCCCTACTGGAATGGAGCCTAATTTCTATAGATGAACATGATGCATTACAGGCTCTCTTTCCTAAGTTGTCACGTAATAACCCAGTTATACAGATCTTTCTAGGTGTTGATGAAGATAAATAACCACTCAGAAACTTTCCCGCGTCAAGACCTGGATTATCATGGACTCTCTTTAGTGAGCATCAGAATTGAAAAAGTTAGGATCCACCTTTATGAAATATCCTGAAATGCGGAAAGAATTAATTGCTTATCTGTCAGGCTTGAGTAATCTTCAATATCAGAGAGATTGCTGGGTGAATGGAAATTGCCCTGATGGAGTTGAACATGACGAATTTGACTATGTTGTTCATTTCTTATTTGATGATACCAAGCTATCATCAAATCCTAAAAGCTTAATAGGTTACTTGCTGAAGAACGAAAGTGAAACCATCTTAATTCAAAGACTCTGCCAAGAAATTGAGCGTATTTTTGAAAAGTACGGAACAAATTTGTCGGACGAAGAATATATGGCCTGTCATGAATGGAGCACTGTTATTTCCACAGCAAGACAAGCACATGCTGAGATTACCAAGCCTATTTGAAGGAATGAAAGGTGATACTCCGAACAAGCAAAGTAGCACCCAACCTTCAAAACTTGCAGTGACTATCCCGCTCATCGAAACCAAGCGTATCCAGATTATTGGTCTGGTGCAGGAAACCTTGCAGCGGNNCGCGTTCCACCACCCAATTCTGGGTAGCCAGCAACAGCGGCTGGCGTAACTGATGATCCCACGGGCGATAACTGCTGGCATTGCCTTTGGCACCATCCAGCGTGGTATTAGGGTCAGTCAGGTAATCCCGCAGCTTGCTGAAATCACTGCTGGCGGTTTGCTGGACGGCGGTGGCAATCGCTTTCACCGACATCCACGCAGCCCAATCAACATCAGCCATGCGTCGCTGCGCCTGTTTCTCGAAACGCTTTTCCACCTGCGGCGCACCGTGACGGTTCCACGCCCAGTNTCCGGTCAGCGCATTTAGGCCGCCGGAACCCACCACCGGGCGCGGCAATAGCGTCTGATAAGGTGCATTGCGGGCAAATTCACCGTTACTGTCAGCAATGTAAACCACGTCGTAATCACCGCCCGTCAGCAGGGCGATATTGTTCTTGTCCCGCTCGCGCGGGTCGTTACCCAATACAAACGGACGCTTGTCAGTAATCTCCACCCCGTAGCGTTTGGCCGCGCGTTCAAACGCGGCGCTTAACAGCTTGTCTTCAGGTANGCCTTCCAGCATCAAGACTTCTTTCCACTTGTGCGCAACCAGGTATTGCACCAAACCGTCCGCCTGCATGGCATGACTGGGCAGCGTGTGAAAAACATTAGCCTGACACTGCTCCTGACGCAGGCTGTCGTCAGGTGCGGACACATTGAAGAAAGCCAGTTCCTTGCCCTTGAAGGCAGCCGCCACTTCACCCAGCAACGGCGCGGGCAAATCCGTCAGAATGAAATGGACACCCGTCGCCTGCATCGTTTCCACCTGATTGATCAGCTCGTCGGCGGTTTCCCCTTCGGCGGGTTGCAGAGCAAAACTGACGCCAGCGGCCTGACCATGGAACTTGATTTCCTTCATCGCCACTTCCGCTCCCGCCAACGGCTGACCCAATGGCTGGCCGAGGAACTGCGCAAACATACGGCGTTTGTCGTAGCGTTTGTCGTCAGCCTGTTGCAGATAACCGATGGTGAAGGTTTTCACCGCCTCGGCAGGGGCAGGCTCCTGCACGGCGGACGCTGGGGAGGAGTCATCCGTCCATGCAGGGCTGCTAGCAAACACACTCAGCAGGACAGCGGTATAAAGCGTGCGTCGCATGGTCTTCTCTCCTGCTTAATCATCAATCGCAATCATGTAGGGAACCCGTCCGGCAGGCATCGACTTGAGCACTTTGTTATCCGCCGTCTGCACAATGGATACATCGTCACTCAGACCATTGGCCACGAATAAGGTGGCTTCGTCGCGGGTCAGCGCCACATTCCAGGGGCGGTTGCCAACCAGGATGTAGTCCTTAACTTCGCGGGAAGCAACATCGACCACGGCCACCCGATTGGCGCGCCCCAACGTGATATACAGGGTCTTGGCGTCTTTGGTCAGCGCCATACCGACCGGGGTAATGTCTTCCTTGCGGAAACCATCCGGGGCGAAGGTAATTTTCTGCTTCACGGTATTGGTGGCGACATCAATAATGCTGGCGGAAGCATCCAGTTCGCTGCTGACCCACAAATCTTTGCCATCCGGCGTCAGCACCAGACGGCGCGGGCGCGCACCGACCACAATACTGGCCTGCACTGTATTGCTGGCAAGGTCGACCACATGCACGCTATTGGCGGATTCGGAAGTGACGTAAGCGGTTTTGCCATCCGGTGTCACCAGCACGCCCTCCGGTTCACCGCCGACCTCGACGGTCTGGGTCATTTCCTGCGCGGCCAGATCGATAGTGCCGAGCATACTGTCGTCTTCCAGCGAGATATACAGGGTTTTGCCGTCCGGGCTGAGGTCGAAGGCTTCCGGGTCTTCAATACCCTTGATCCGGTCAACGTCTTCCAGTTTGGCTACATCGATAATGTCCACGCTTTCACCGTCGCCACAGGCAACGTATAGCAGACTGTGATCCGGGCTGAACTGGATGTGGCGCGGGCGTTCGGCGGTTTCGATGGCTTTCACCTTCTCGAAGGTTTTGCCGTCCAGCACAGTGACGACATCATCCTCTTCGCTGCTGATGAAGATATAGCCGGTGTCTTTGGCAAAAACAGCACTGGAGGCCAGCAGGCTAAATGCCAGCAACGGCATAGCAACCCGGAAATGCGTTAATCGCATGATGTTCTCCTCTTCCCTTCCATTCTGACGGTGACAGTAGCCGGTGCCGGGTTGGCAAAAGGTTGGTGGATAATCCCCAAGGTTTACGTTATCAAATAGGCAAACCATCAGGAGGAGGTTATGGCTACACGGCATCTGCCTGCGTTGCTGGCAATCAGTCAGCGTGAAACCGTCAAGTTCCTGCATCAGCGCGGTCGCCTACTGTCGGCGCTGGTGCGCCCGGCTTTGTGGCTGGTCGTGTTTGCTGCTGGCTTCCAGAATATTTTCGGGGTGTCGATCATTCCGCCTTACGACACCTATATCGAATACCANGTGTACGTGGTGCCGGGGCTGCTGGGGATGGTGTTGCTGTTCAACGGTATGCAGTCCTCACTGGCAATGGTGTATGACCGCGAAATGGGGCTGATGCGTTTGCTGCTGATTGCGCCACAACCACGCTGGTTTCTGCTGTTCAGCAAGCTGGTGGCGGGAACCGTGCTGTCGGTGTTGCAAGCGTATGCATTTCTANNCCTGTGTGCGCTGTTCAAGGTGGATATTCCCTGGTCAGGCTGGCTGTATGCGCTGCCAGCCATGGTACTGGGCGGTTTGATGCTGGGTGCGCTGGGGCTGCTGTTGTCGGTTTCCATCCGCCAGTTGGAAAACTTCGCAGGGACGATGAATTTCGTCATTTTCCCCATGTTNTTTCTTTCCACCGCGTTGTATCCGCTTTGGAAGTTGCAGGAATCAGGCGCGACCATCGTGCACCTGCTGGCAACTTACAACCCGTTTACACATGTGGTGGAAATGATCCGTTTTGCCCTGTACGGCCAGTTCAACCTCCTCTCTTCTCTGGTCGTACTGGGCGCTTTGCTCGTGTTNTTTCTGCTGGCGGTGTGNGGGTATGATCCGCAGTATGGGGTGGTGAAGAAGGCTGGCGGGGGTGATGCAAGCACGTAAGTATTTCAGAGCCTTATAAAATTGGTGAAAGTTTATTAAGCTAGAAGTATGCTCAAACGCAAGCTGAAACAACTTCTGGGAGAACCAACTAATTTGGTGCGCGCGAAACAAATCATTAAAGCCACGCAGCGCCGGTTAACTTTCTACGTTAGACCCGCAAACAAGCGATGAGCCCCGTCACCCATTTACTGATTGGTTGGGAATGCGGTCACGTCTTTGGCTCCACGGCCAGAGATAGGAATCTTATTACCTGGGCTAGCGTGTTCCCCGACGTTGATGGGTTTGGCATTATTTTTGATGTAGCCGCAAAGGTGCTGGGATTGCCTCCATCGCACTTCTACGCAACACTCCACCATTGGCTCTTACATGGCCTGTTTGGAGCACTTTTAATGACGGCAATNTGCGTTTGGAGCCGCAACAAAAAGCTCTACACGGCGACCATTTGTCTGTTCGTGGTTCACCTGCATTTCTTGTGCGATCTCGTTGGCTCTCGCGCCGACATCCAGCGACATTTGGCCAATCCATTATCTGGGCCATTTTCGGAGGCGCTAACGCTCTCCTGGCAAGGCCAATGGCCTCTCAATGGNCTTACCAATATTGCAATAACCCTTATGCTGATTATGCTTGTGGTTCGGCAGGCAGTTCGTGACGGGATTTCCCTTTTTGTTNNGGTCAGTCATCAAGCCAATGAAGCCTTCATCAACATCCTCCGCAAGCTGCGCACCTAACTGGGCAGAAAATTGCTGCACATGGAAGTTTCACACACACCTGGGAAGCAACACTTCGCACCCATCAGCACCTGAATACTGAGCTTTCCAGCCAACGCTCCGGCGAGACTGCGAATAAAGGAGGAGAGTCTCATGACAACCTTAAAATAAGACAACAATCACCGGAAAATAGATCGATTTAAAACAAAAATCTATTTTCCTGCTGTATAAGTTACCTCCATACTGAACACTGAAGAGGAGATTGAAGGCAAAACAATGCCCCAGGGAAATCTATTTTCCCGTTCACCAGTAGGAGGAGAACCATCATGTTAAAAGGACACTACCTTTATTGACCGCCAGCCTAATAACCCTGACCGCATTAACCCCCGTAACCCTTTCAGCATCAACCGACATAGACATGACCCGCTCGAACCAGTTCTGGTGGCCGCAGACACTGGACTTGGCAGCGCTACGCGCGCATGACGCCCGATCCAACCCCTATGGCGATGACTTCAACTATGCCGAAGCCTTCAGTAAAGTCGATCTCGCTGCCCTGAANAAAGACATAGCACAAACCCTGACCACATCACAGGACTGGTGGCCAGCCGACTGGGGGCATTACGGCGGCCTGATGATCAGGATGGCCTGGCATAGCGCCGGAACCTACCGTATACACGATGGTCGGGGCGGTGCTGACGGAGGCCAGCAGCGTTTCGAACCACTCAACAGCTGGCCGGATAACGCCAATCTGGACAAGGCTCGCCGCCTGCTGTGGCCAGTCAAGCAAAAATACGGGCGCAATGTTTCCTGGGCTGACCTGATGGTGTTGGCCGGTAATGTCGCGTTGGAATCCATGGGCTTTAAAACCCTGGGCTTTGCAGGTGGACGCACCGATGACTGGGAATCCGATACGGTGTACTGGGGAGCAGAAACCAAAATGCTCGGCAACGACCAGCGCTATCAAGGTGGCGAACTGGAAAAGCCGCTGGCTGCCGTACAAATNGGCCTGATCTATGTGAATCCGGAAGGNCCCAACGGCAGTGGTGACCCTTTGGCCGCTGCGAAAGACATGCGCGAATCCTTTGGGCGCATGGCCATGAATGATGAAGAGATCGTCGCGCTGGTGGCAGGAGGCCATACGCTGGGCAAAGCCCACGGTGCCAAGCCGGTTGATTGCCTAGGGGCTGAACCCGCTGCCGCCGGTATCGAAGAGCAGGGTCTTGGCTGGATGAACAAGTGCAACAAAGGCAATGCCGAAGATGCCATGACCAGCGGCCTGGAAGGTGCCTGGACTGCAACACCTACTACATGGTCGAGCCTTTACCTCGACAACCTGTTCCGCTTCGATTGGCACCAGTCGCGCCCTGCCGGGGCGACACAATGGGCACCAACCGATGAATCAGCTCAAGCGATGGTGCCGGATGCGCATATCGAAGGCAAACGCAACCCACCCATGATGTTCACAACCGACATCGCGCTGAAGGAAGACCCCGGTTTCCACAAGATTGCCGAAAATTTCTGGAAAAACCCCAAGGAGTTTGACAAGGCATTTGCCAAAGCCTGGTTCAAATTGACGCATCGTGATCTGGGTTCACGTTCCCGCTATTTGGGTAGTGAAATTCCAGCAGAAGTGTTTATCTGGCAAGACCCGGTTCCAGCCGTTGATCATCCGCTGGTGAATGCCGCAGACATTGCCCAGTTAAAAGCAGAGATCCTGAAGTTTGACCTGACCCATTCCGAGCTGGTCAGAACCGCATGGGCATCCGCTTCCACTTTCCGGGGTTCCGACATGCGGGGTGGTGCCAATGGCGCGCGCATCAGCCTTGAGCCGCAGAAAAACTGGCCTGTCAACGATGCATCAGAACTGGACAAGGTGCTGTCAGCCCTCGCCATTGTGAAAGATAATTTCAACCGCGCCCAAACGGATGGGAAAAAGGTTTCACTGGCCGACATGATTGTGCTGGGTGGCGCAGTCGCCATTGAAGAGGCCGCCAAACAAGCAGGGCACCCGGTTGAAGTGCCTTTCACNACTGGCCGCACTGATGCGACGCAGGAAATGACCGACGTGAATTCATTCGCTGTACTGGAACCGACCGCAGATGCCTTCCGCAATTATTACAGTGAACGCAGCTATGGCTCACCGACAGAAATGATGGTGGAAAAAGCCGACCTGTTAACCCTGACGGTACCGGAAATGACGGCATTGCTAGGTGGTATGCGCGCGCTTAACACCAACGCCGACCAAAGCAAACATGGCATCCTGACGGATAAACCCGGCACGCTGAGCAATGACTTTTTCGTCAACCTGCTGGATATGTCTACGCAGTGGAAGCAATCATCCACCCTCCCTGGTCTATATGAAGGTGTTGATCGCGCCTCAGGCCAAGCAAAATGGACAGCTACCCCAGTCGACCTGGTATTCGGTTCCAATTCCGAGTTACGGGCAGTTGCTGAAGCTTATGCCGCCAACGATGGCCAAGATAAGTTTGCCCATGACTTCGTTGCGGCCTGGACTAAGGTCATGAACCTTGATCGTTTCGATACAAACGGAGCAGGCAACAACACGCTGGCACAACGCTAACCCGCCAGTCAGTTAGCTGCATCAAGAAAAGCACCCCACCAACGGATGGCATATCTGTTGGTGGGGTGAGTTGTGCATATGAAACTGCGGTTGTAGTTGTCGAAACAACGCATCCATTCCTGATTTAACGGCAAAACATTCCTGATTTTACGTTATAGTAATCCTGATCTCACGAGACAGGTCTTCTATATGGAAAACAGCACACTGTACCCCAGATTACTGGTTTCACACCTACAGGAAGCACTATCAGATACGCCGGTAGTATTGGTCACAGGNCCAAGACAGGCAGGCAAAACCACACTGGTTCGCCATCTGGCAAGCACTGGTATGCGCTATCTGACACTGGACGACAACCTAACCCTGTTGGCCGCACGGGAAGATCCTGTAGGCTTCATCCGAAACCTTGACCGGGGAGTCATTGATGAAATCCAACGCGCGCCACAACTGCTGCTAGCAATCAAAAAGAGTGTGGATGAGGATCGCCGCCCCGGACGCTTCCTGTTAACAGGCTCGGCCAACCTGATGACCTTGCCGCTGGTAGCTGACTCCCTGGCGGGACGCATGGAAACCTTACCCTTATACCCCTTTGCCCAATGCGAACGCCACCACCAAACAAGCTTTTGGCTGGACGCCATTTTTGCTGGCAGGATTCCCGTCGCCCCCAACCCCATAATGGGTGATGCTTTGGTCGAAACTGTCTTGCAGGGCGGCTACCCCGAAGCACTTTCACGCACCTCCCCTCGCCGCCGTCAAGCCTGGTATCAGCAATACCTGGATGCACTGATCCAGCGTGACGTACAGGATATTGCCAATATCGACAACNNCAGCCAACTCCCCTTGTTCCTACGGGCATTAGCTGAAATGGCAGGACAACTGTGCAACTACAGCCAATTGGGGGCACAAATGAACATGGATGCCAAAACTGCCAGCAAATACATGAATATTTTTGAGCAAATGTATCTGCTGAAACGCATTCCTGTCTGGGCAGGCAACCGGCTCAAACGCGTCCTCAAGTCCCCCAAATTGCAATTTGTGGATTCCGGCTTGCTGGCGTCGCTACGCGGTCTGACAACCGAAACCCTCAAGCGTGATCGCAGTCTGTTTGGTGGCTTGCTGGAAACATTCGTATATGCTGAATTGCTCAAACACTCAACATGGGCGGAGGATAACTATCAAATCCTCTACTACCGTGATGCAGATCAAAACGAGGTGGATTTCATCGTCGAAAACCGGGCAGGTGCAGTAGCCGGGATAGAAGTCAAGGCGTCCGCGACCCTGACCGAAAAGGATCTGCGCGGGCTGAAACGGTTTGCATCTCTGGCAGGTGAATCCCTGCAAGCGGGAATCATCCTGTATGACGGAACCGAAACATTGCCTGTAGGGGAAAAGCTATGGGCTGCACCTTTATCCAGTTTATGGGGCAATTGATCCAGGCTATGTCCGAACCTTCACACCACCCCCAGGTTGGCAAAAGGTTGGTAGAAACCCACCCCACTTTTACGGTATCAAGAATGCTCGCATGTCATCGGGGAGGAGGACACCATGACGCATTCATACCGCCGCTGGCTGGCCTGCTGTGCAGCCACTCTGGCTCTATTGGTCGGGCTGACATCACCCGCTTTCGCGCTGGAAAAGGTACGGGTAGGCGTGCTGGAATTCGGCACGGTCAACTGGGAGATGGATACCCTCAAACAGCACAAGCTGGATGAACAACACGGCATCGAACTCGAAATCACCCCGCTGGCTTCCGCCGATGCTTCCACTGTTGCCCTGCAAGGCGGCGCAGTCGACGTTATCGTTTCTGACTGGGTATGGGTCGCGCGTCAACGTGCGGCGGGGCAGGATTACACGCTGTTTCCCTACTCCAATGCCGTTGGTGCGCTGATGGTCAGACCTGATAGCGGCATCAAAACGCTGGCTGACCTGCGAGGCAANAAACTCGGCGTGGCGGGCGCCNNGAACGATAAAAGCTGGCTGCTGCTACGCGCCTACACACAGCAGAAACTGGGGCTGGATTTGCAGGCTGTCGCCGAACCGCAATTCGCCGCNCCNCCGCTGCTCAATGAACTGATACAACGCGGTGATCTGGATGCCGTGCTGAATTTCTGGCATTACGCCGCTCGCCTGCAAGCTGCCGGGATGCAGGCTTTGATCAGCGTTCCCGAAATCGTGCAGGGTCTGGGCATTAAAAGCGATCTGCCCCTGGTTGGCTGGGTTTTCAGCGAGCAATGGGCNAAACGCGACCCGGAAGCGGCCAAAGGCTTCCTCGCCGCCGACTACGCTGCCAAACAAATCCTCAAAACATCAGACGCAGAATGGCAACGCCTGCGCCCCCGTATGAAGGTCGAAAACGACGCAATGTTCACGCAATTACGCGACAGTTTCCGCGCCGGTATTCCGACCTGCTTTGGTTCGCAGGAACAACAGGCTGCGGCAGATGCTTTTCAGATATTGGCCGAAGTGGGTGGCGAAAAGCTGCTGGGCAAAGCCAAACCGCCGCTGGATAACAAGGTGTTCTGGTCTGGCTTCAGCCTGCCCGCCTGTGGCGAGTGAGTATGCATCCACGCTACAGCCGCCTCATAGCCCTGTGCGGTTTCGTATTGCTATGGCAACTTGCGGCATGGTGGCTGGCGAGCCGTTCGCTGCCNCTACCGCTGGCGGTGCTGGAAACCCTGTGGCAGCAATTACTCAGTGGCGACTTGCTGTTTCACCTGGGCGTAACCCTGCTGAGGGTAGTGGTCAGTTTCACCCTGGCCATGCTGGCGGGCGTCGCACTCGGCATTCTCATGGGCAGCCGCCGGAACTGGGATAACTGGCTGGATGCGTTGCTAATCCTTGGCCTCAATATTCCGGCGCTGGTCACCATTATCCTCTGCTACATCTGGCTGGGGCTGGGTGAAACCGCAGCCGTGTTGGCCGTCGCACTCAACAAGATTCCTACTGTTGTCGTGACCCTGCGCGAAGGCGCACGTGCCATTGACCATGAACTGCTGCAAGTCGCCCAGGTGTACCGCCTGTCGCGCTGGCAAACCTTCCGCCAAGTCTACCTGCCGCAGCTTTACCCCTATTTGTTCGGCGCGGCGCGTAACGGGCTGGCGCTGATCTGGAAAATCGTGCTGGTGGTGGAACTGCTGGGGCGCAGCAATGGTGTTGGCTTCCAGCTGGGCAATTACTTCCACTTCTTTGATATNTCAGGGGTGCTCGCGTATACGCTGGCGTTTGCCCTGATCGTATTAGCGCTGGAAGCCTTGCTGCTACGCCCGCTGGAACGGCATGTGAACCGGTGGCGCACATGAGTTTTCTGCACGTCGACTTGCAGCACAAAATCTACCCCAATGGTGTCTGCACCTTGCAAGACCTGCATTTTGTCGCTGGCAAGGGCGAGTTCATTGCGCTGCTCGGCTCTTCCGGCACAGGCAAAAGTACCCTGCTCAATTTGATTGCGGGGCTGGATAGCGATTTCCATGGCAGCATCCATTACCCGGCAGATTCCAGCCTGAGCTTCATGTTTCAGGAACCACGCCTGTTACCGTGGCTGAGTGTGGCAGACAATATCCGGCTGGTGCTGGACGCCCCCACTCGGCAAGCCGATACCCAGCGTTTCACCCGTATGGAAACACTGCTGGAACAGCTTGACCTGACTGACTTCCGCAACAGTTTTCCAGGGCAATTATCCGGCGGCATGAAACGGCGGGCAGCCCTGGTACGCGCCTTCGTCACCCAGCCCACCCTGCTGCTGATGGATGAGCCCTTCCAGTCGTTGGATGAGCCGACGGCCAAGGCTTGCGCCAATTGCTGTTGCAACTGTGGGAGGAAAACCGCCCGACCGTGTTATTCGTTACCCACAGCCTCAATGAAGCGCTGTTGCTGGCTGACCGTATCCTGTTCCTGTCAGCCCGACCTGCTCACATCATCCTTGATTACCCGGTACCACTGGCGCGTCCGCGCCCTCTGGAAACCCATCGGCTACAACCTGCACAGGATCAATTGCTGCAACAACACCCCGAACTGCTCAGCGGCATCCCAACCTTTTACCAACCGGGTCAAGGCTAGGCTTGTCTGTAGACGCACTGGCATTAACAGGAGAGATTGACGATGAAGCGTTTGAAAACCATGGTATTGGCAAGCCTGCTAGGGTTAGGGGCAACTGTTCAGGCCGCAGATAATATGCTGGATACGGCTACCCAGAAAGGCTGTTTCATCTGCCACTCCGTACAGACCAAAACCTACTCGGCGGTACCATTGGCGCCTGCGTATGCCGACATTGCCGAACGCTTCAAAAACCAGTCGGATGCGGCTGCCTATCTGGCGCAACGCATCCTGAAAGGCACGGTCGATACCCCGCAGGATTGGGAAGGCAAGGTCAATATGCGTTTCATGCCGCCCAATGTGAACGTCACACCGGAAGAAGCCACCAAGCTGGCCGAATGGGTACTTTCCATCAAACAAGATGCCGTGCCGGAAGAAGTCATTACCCGCGAAGGCATGCTCACGCTGGCGGCNCAGAACGGCTGTATCGCCTGCCACGGTATCAGCAAGGAAAACGACAACCACTTCATACCTTTGGCTCCACCGTTCCACGAAGTGGCCGCGCGTTACAANAATGCAGAAAACGCCAAAGCCACCCTGCTGGATTCCATCATGCATGGCACTGTCGACAAGGAAAAGAAATGGCCTGACACCAATATGCGCTTCATGCCGCCGAATCCAACACTCAGCCAGCAGGATGCGGAAACACTGGTTAACTGGATTCTGACGCTGTAAGCGTGTCACCATGCAGACATCCTGTCATCAGCAAGTGAGTTGTCATGCCTGCAACACCAACCCTCTCCGTCGAAGCCGTCAGCAAACATTACGGCGCATTGTGTGCGGTGAATCAGGTCAGTTTCCAGCTGGATAGCGGTTTTCACGCGCTGTTNGGNCCGAATGGTGCAGGCAAAAGCACCCTGTTTCAGTTGCTGACCGGGCTGTTTGCACCCGACACGGGAGACATCCGCCTTAACGGCGTCAGTATCCGCCGGAACCTGCCGCAAGCGCTGGCGCAGATGGGCGTAGTCTTCCAGCAGCCCGCGCTGGATCTGGATTTGAGCGTACAGGCCAATCTGGAATTCTACGGGCGGCTGCACGGCATGAGCAAAACGGACATCCGTGCACGCAGCACCGCAGAACTAGCGCAACTGGAATTGACCGATGCGGCTGCTAGCCCCTGCCGAACCTTAAGCGGCGGCAACCGGCGCAGNGTGGAACTGGCTCGCGCCCTGCTGACCGAGCCAAAACTGTTATTGATGGACGAAGCCACGGTGGGGCTCGACCCTGCTTCCCGCGCCTCGCTGCTGGCTTACGTTCATTGTCTGTGCCATGAACAAAACCTGTGTGTGTTGTGGGCGACCCACCTGATCGACGAAGCCGAGCAAGCCGATCAGGTGCTGGTCATGCACAAAGGCAAACTACTAGCGCAGGCCGCGCCCAACTCCTTGATGGTTCAAACCAACACCTCCTCCTTGCTGGAGGCTTTCTTCCAGCTTTCAGGCGATTCCGCAGGAACCCGTGGTGCTGACGCATCGCTTACAGGGCAAGCTCCGACAGGTCAGATGCCGGTAGCACTATGAAAGCGTTTCGGGAAACCTTTTTACCTGTTACGCAGGGGCATACGCTGTATGTCGCTGAATTCGGCAATCCACAGGGCATTCCATTGCTATTCGTGCACGGCGGNCCTGGCGCTGGATGCAGCCCAGCTCAGGCAGCGCTGCTGATGCCGGACACGTTCCGCATTATCCAGTTCGACCAGCGCGGTTGCGGGCGCTCCACACCCGGCGGCAGGCTATTGGGTAACCGCACCGACGCATTGCTACAGGATATGGAACGGCTGCGTCAGCATTTGCAGATTGAGCACTGNGCCATTTACGGCGGTTCGTGGGGTGCAACATTGGCGCTGGAATACGCCAAACGCTTTCCGCAGCGTGTGCGTGGATTGCTGTTGCGTGGCGCATTTCTAGCCCGCCAGGAAGACTGGGAATGGTTCAGCACACCAGATGGGGTGGCNCAGCAATTTCCAGCGGCGTATCAAACCTTGCGGCAAGCGCTGCAAACACGGCAGGGCGAAAACCCGGCCAACAGCCTGTACCGCCATCTGCTTAATCCGCGCACCAGTGTGGAAAGCGCTTACCGTTATGCGCTGGCGTGGGATGCCTGGGAAGCAACCGTCATGGGTGTTCCCACATCCACCTTCAACCCTGATCCGGCAAGCTGGCAGGCACCGATCAACCGCACCCGCGTCTATGCCTATTACGCGACCCACCAGTTTTTCCTGCCTGAAAAGGGCGTGCTGCCTGGGTTGGAAAACATCCAGCATATTCCCGCGATACTCGTACACGGCCTGCATGATCAGGTGTGCCGCTTTGCCGGAGCGGAAACATTGGCAGCAGCCTTACCGCAACTGCAACTGGTGCCGGTCAATGGCGGGCATGGCATGCATGAACCCGCCATACAAGCCGCCCTGAAGCAGAACCCTCTGGCTGATGTGGCGTTGCGCATGCGTTAGGCCTATTGTGGGCAAACGGAACTGTCTGAAAGCGATTACAAACTGTTACAAATTTTCCGCAAAAACTGTAATAAATTCATTCAAATAACGGCTGTTTATGTTGTAGACTAAAACCCGTTGCTGCATCCCTAAGCAACAACGTGTTGATGATGCGAAGAGTGTAGTGTTGGTGAGTCCATCACCATTGTTCCTAATAACGACCCTCATTGTAATGATTCCAACCAGTCTTGATCTGCCAGATGCAAGGCATTTGGCGGTGCGCGCGTGCCTTGGCGAGGAGTGGCTGCTGATGCAGTCATGGCGAGGCACCTCACCACAAACCGTAGTCAAACAATTGTTTGCCGCCGAGCCGCAGATACCCGCCAATCCGCCAGCCCTAACTGCGTGGGGAAGCTGGGAAAACATGTTGGAGCAGGGCGAAATGGCGCAAGCCCGCGAACAGCTCAACCGTGACAAGATGGCGCTTAAGCAATGGTGGCTGCAACACCTGCTGCATACCCATACCCCGCTGGCCGAACGCATGGTGATGTTCTGGCACAACCACTTCACCACCTCCATCAACAAGGTCAATCAGCCCAACCTGGTGCTGCAACAACATCAGCTCATCCGCCAACATGCGCTGGGGAATTTCCGCACCTTGCTGCACGCCATCGCCCGCGACCCGGCGATGCTCATCTACTTGGATGGGGCGATGAATTACAAGCAGCATCCCAACGAGAATTTCGCCCGTGAACTGCTGGAGCTGTTTACCCTCGGCTAGCCATTACCGGGAAAGCGACATCAAAGCCGCCGCGAGCGCCTTTACCGGCTGGACAGTTGACCGCAACAGCAACCGCTTCCGGCTGGATGCGGGACATCATGCGCCCAACACCAACCGTTTCTGGGCAAAAGCGGCGTGCAGGATGGCGGACAGGTGCTGGATGCTTTGCTGGAGCACCCCGCACGGCTGAACATATCGCCGAAAAATGCTGGTATGCCTTTGTCAGCACTGATAGCCCCGATCAGGCGCAAACCCGCCAGTGGGCAAACGCTTTCCGCAGTTCCGGCTATGACATCAAAACACTGCTGGAAGGCGTCCTGTTAAGTGAGGCGTTCTGGGCACCGCAGCACCGGGGCATGCTGGTCAAATCACCGTTGGACTTGCTGACGGGGGTATTCCGTGCCTTGCCTTGGCCTGGCGTGGCACCTTCTGAATTGGTGAAGTATGCGGAAAAACTGGGGCAGAACCCGTTTGTTCCCCCTACGCCCAAAGGCTGGGAAGGCGGCAAAGCCTGGATCACCACGCAAAGCCTGCTGACCGTTACGGCATTCTGTTCCAACTGACCCGCGCCTTGCCGTCAACCCCCTGCCGGTGCAAAGCGCCGCCCAAGTCGCGCAGTGGCTGTTGGCGACGCCGCCCGTCAAAGCGCTGACAGGCGACAGCCCACAACAGTTCCTGCTGGCCGCCCTGTTTGACCCCGCCTACCAACTGAAGTAAGTGACGACTTATGAACCGGCGTGATTTTCTGAAAACCCTTGGCGCGCTTTCCATCCTGCCGCTGCTGTCCGCTGAGGTTGCCGCCAGCCAGCCACCACGTTGCGTGGTGCTGGTCGAGTTGAAGGGCGGTAACGACAGCCTCAACACGCTGGTTCCGTATCAGGATGCGGCGTACTACCGTCTGCGCCCGCAGCTTGCCTTGCCTGCGCAGCAAGCCTTGCCGCTGGGGAACGGCATGGGCTTGCACCCGGCCATGCAGCCATTGTTGCCGCTGTGGCGCAACGGGGAAATGGCTTGGGTCCAGGGTATCGGCATTCCCCACCAAAACCTGGCGCGTTCCCATTTCACGTCCATCCATACCTGGGAAACGGCCAGCGAAGACCAAAATATCCAGCAAGGTTGGGTCTCGCAGGTGTTTCCGGAGCAAAGCCAACGCTTGCAGGGCGTGACGGTCGGTGACGANACTGGGCCGTTGGCAGGCAGCCATTTCAACGCCGTCAACCTGCATAATGTGGATGCGTTTGCGGCCTGCATCGGCGGTTTGTCCGCCGTCCCGGTTTTCAGCCGTAACCCGATGCTGGCGCATATTCTGGCGACCCAGCAACGCTTGCTGAATGCCGGGGCTGAACTGGCGCGGCAACTCAAAAGCAATCAGGGCATCCAGCAGCAATTTCCCAACGGCGAATTTGGGAAGGCNCTGGCCGCCGTCGCCCGCATGATCCTGAGTGATTTCAATCTGCCGGTGTACAAAGTCGGGTTGGGCAATTTCGACACGCATGTTTCCCAACCGAACCTGCACCGGCGGCTGTTGGGCGAGCTGGCGGAAGGGCTGGCTGCGTTCAGCAAGGTGATGCAACAGCACGGCAAGTGGGGTGATGTGCTGGTGGTCACGTATTCCGAATTTGGCCGCAGGGCGTCGGAAAACCGCAACCTAGGCACAGACCATGGTTCAGCCGCCGCCCATTTTGCCCTCAGTGGTGGCATCAAAGGCGGCATGTATGGCGTACACCCTGACTTGGATGCGCTGGATGCAGGCGATGTCAAAAACAGCCTCGATTTCCGTTCGGTCTATGCAACCCTGGCGCGGCGCTGGTGGCGGCGGAGTAGCCCGTGGAACGTTGGCGATATTCCTTTCATTGCCTGACAAACGAAAAGGGAGCCGCGGCTCCCTTTCCAATGGTACAAGCAAACAGCCCGTTATCAGGAAACGTGCGGATCCAGTTCGCCGGAACCGTAACGCTTGAACATGGCTTCCAGGGAAACAGGCTTGACTTTATCCGCCATACCCGCGCAACCGAAGGCTTCGTAACGCGCCTTGCAGATTTCCGTCATGCCTTTGGTGGACTCTTTCAGGTATTTGCGCGGGTCGAAGTTGGAGCGGTTTTCCGCCATGTGGCGGCGGATAGAGCCGGTGGAGGCCATGCGCAGGTCAGTGTCGATATTGACTTTACGCACACCGTGTTTGATGCCTTCGACGATTTCCTCAACCGGCACACCGTAGGTTTGGCNTATGTCGCCGCCGTAGTTGTTGATGATTTCCAGCCAGTCCTGTGGGACGGAAGAAGAACCGTGCATGACCAGATGGACGCTAGGGATGCGCGCATGGATTTCTTTCACGCGGTCGATGCGCAGCACTTTGCCGGAAGGTTTCTGGGTGAACTTGTACGCACCGTGGGACGTGCCGATGGCAATCGCCAGCGCATCAACGCCGGTTTTCTTGACGAAATCCGCCGCTTCTTCCGGGTCAGTCAGCAATTGGGAATGGTCCAGCACGCCTTCCGCGCCATGGCCGTCTTCCTCGCCCATCATGCCCGTTTCCAGGGAACCCAAGCAGCCCAGTTCGCCTTCCACGGACACACCGCAGGCATGCGCCAGTTCAACCACCTTGCGGGTGACCTCGACGTTGTATTCGTAGCTGGAAGGTGTCTTGCCATCCGCTTGCAGGGAGCCGTCCATCATGACGGAGGTGAAGCCGGATTGGATGGAACGGAAGCAAACGGCTGGCTCGGCACCGTGGTCTTGGTGCATGCACACCGGGATATGTGGGTACATTTCAACCGCTGCCATGATCAGGTGGCGCAAGAACGGTTCGCCCGCGTAAGAACGTGCTCCCGCAGAGCCTTGCATAATGACGGGTGAGTTGGTCGCAGCGGCAGCCTGCATGATGGCGTGAACCTGCTCCATGTTGTTGACGTTGAATGCTGGCATGCCATAGCCGTGCTCGGCGGCATGATCCAACAACTGACGCATTGAAATCAGAGTATATCGTTCTCCTCAAATGTTTAGTTAACTATATTGATGGCCTTAGCCATTCTGGTGTTCGCCAACCCGCAGCATCTTCATCTGGTTGGTGCCTCNCTTGATCCCCATCAGGTCGCCTTTGGTGATGATGACCAGATCGCCTTCCTCGACAATCCCTTCGGCAATCATCAGTTCAACCGCTTGGCGATTGGCTATTTTGGGATCTTTGAGGGNGTCATGCAATTTTACCGGGTAAACACCGCGGTACAGGCTGACCCTGCGGGCAGCTTCATCGGTGGAAGTCAGCGCGTAAATCGGGATGCCGGAACTGATGCGCGACATCCACAACGGGGTGGAGCCAGATTCCGTCAAGGTGGCAATGGCACGTACACCCATGTGGTTGGCGGTGTACATGGTGGCCATCGCAATGCCTTCGTCGATGCGTTCGAAGCGGTCTTCCATTCGGTGGCTGGAGACGCGGACTTCGTTGGAGGTTTCCGCCTCCGCACAAATCGCCGACATGGTGCTGACCACCAGTGCTGGGTGCCTGCCGGTGGCAGTTTCGCCCGAGAGCATCACGGCGTCGGTGCCGTCAATGACGGCGTTCGCCACGTCGAACACCTCCGCCCGGGTGGGGATGGGGTTTTCGGTCATGGTTTCCATCATCTGGGTGGCGGTGATGACGGCGCGGTTGAGGGTGCGGGCGCGGCTGATCAGGCATTTCTGTGCACGCGGCAGTTTGGCGTCGCCGATTTCCACCCNCAGGTCGCCGCGCGCAATCATGATGGCGTCGGAAGCCAGGATGATTTCATCGCGGATGGCCTCTTCCATGGTTTCGGCGCGTTCCATCTTGGCGACGATGGCAGCCTTGCAGCCTGCTTCCACTGCCAAACGGCGGGCTTCATGGATGTCGCCCGCGCTGCGCGGAAACGACACCGCCAGAAAATCCACGTTGATGCTGGCGGCAGCAGTGATGTCTTCCTTGTCCTTGTCGGTCAGGGCAGCGGCGCTCAGGCCTCCGCCCCGGCGGTTCAGGCNCTTGTTGTTGGACAGGACACCGCCGTTAATGGCGCGGGTATGGATTGCGTGGCCTTGGATGGACTGGATTTCCAAGACAATACGCCCATCATCCAGCCACAGCTCATCGCCCGGCCTGACGTCATCAACCAGTTCCTTGTACCCCAGGCCGACCCTGTGCTGGTCGCCTGCGTCATTCGCCATATCTGCGTCCAGAATGAAAGGGTCGCCCGGCTTGAGGGTGATTTTGCCGTCCTTGAAGCGGGCGATGCGCAGTTTNNTACCTTGCAAATCGCCGAGGATGCCAACCACCCTCCCGGCTTTATGCGCCAGGGAACGCACCAGTTCGGCGCGGGCGGCATGTTCCGCATGGGAACCATGGGAAAAATTGAGTCGCACAACGTCCACCCCCGCCCGGATAACGGCGTCGATGGCTTCTGGTGTGCTTGTAGCAGGCCNCAATGTGGCTACAATTTTTGTCCTTCTCACTATTGCACCTATAACTGTGTGCCGATGTTGCTAGTTTATGCTTATTTTATGGCGTTTGTATCAGGAATCTGAGGCCGCCAGCGCGGCTCAGAAAACGTCGCCTAGGCTTTGGCGCGCGCTTCCAGCATGGCCACCGCAGGCAGTGTTTTGCCTTCCAGGTATTCGAGGAACGCGCCACCAGCGGTGGAGATGTAAGACACCTTGTCATAGATGTCGTATTTCTGGATGGCTGCGATCGTATCACCACCACCCGCCAGCGAGAAACCATCCGCATTGGCAATCGCCATGGAAACGGTTTTGGTGCCTGCGCCGAATTGGTCGAATTCGAAGACGCCGACCGNGCCGTTCCACACAATCGTACCCGCTTTGGCGATAATGTCAGCCAGTTCCTGTGCGGATTTAAAGCCGATGTCGAAAATCATGTCGTCGTCAGCCACATCACCAGCGTCTTTTAAGACAGCGGGTTCGTCGGCGGAGAAATTCTTGCCGCACACCACATCAACTGCGACCGGAATGCTGGCGCCACGGGCAGCCATTTTTTCCATCAGTGCCTGCGCGGTTAGCACCAGGTCGTCTTCGCACAAGGATTTGCCGACGTTTTTGCCAGAGGCTTTCAGGAAGGTGTTGGCGATGCCACCGCCAACGACCAACTGGTCAACTTTCTCGGAAAGCGCTTCCAGTACCGTCAACTTGGTGGAAACTTTGGAGCCGCCCACAATCGCCACCATCGGGCGGGCAGGATTGGCCAGCGCTTTCGCCAGCGCATCCAGTTCGCCACTGAGCAGGATGCCCGCAGCAGCGACCGGCGCATTGACACCCACGCCATGGGTGGAAGCTTGCGCACGGTGGGCAGTGCCGAAAGCATCCATGACGAACACATCACACAGGGCGGCGTATTTCTTTGCCAGTTCTTCGTTGTCTTTCTTTTCGCCCTTGTTGAAGCGGACGTTTTCCAGCAGCACCAGTTCGCCTTCGGCAACGTCCGGCGCGCTTTCCAGGTAATCTTTCACCAAGCGGACTTCCTTGCCCAGCTTGGCGGACAGGTTGGCGGCAACCGGCGCCAGTGAGAACTGTTCGTCATACTCACCTTCAACCGGGCGGCNCAGATGGGACATGACCATCACTTTCGCGCCTGCTTCCAGGGCAAATTTGAAGGTGGGCAGGGAAGCGGTGATGCGTGCGTCGGATGTGACCTTGCCCTCTTTGACTGGCACATTTAGGTCGGAACGGATCAGGACGCGTTTGCCTTTCAGATCCAGGTCGGTCAGCTTGATGAAAGCCATGTGATGCTCCTCGAATTCAAATCAGTCAAATAAAGCGTTGTGTTGTGATTTATTTGAGTGATCTGGGAATGAGGCCGGGTCTGACAAGAAACTGCCAGACCCGCCAACGCAACTTAGTTGGCCGCTACATGCTTGACGAAACGCAGCATGTTGCAGGTGTAACCGTATTCATTGTCGTACCAGGCGACGACTTTGACGAAGGTTTCATCCAGTGCGATACCTGCTTCAGCATCAAAAGTGGAAGGGGCAGTGCAACCACGGAAGTCAGTCGCAACCACTTTCTCATCGGTGTAACCCAGCACGTCTTTCAGGTCGCCTTCAGATGCCGCTTTCATCGCCGCGCAGATGTCAGCGTAGGAAGCCGGGCTGTTCAGCTCGATGGTCAGGTCAACGACGGAAACGTCAGAGGTTGGCACACGGAAAGCCATACCCGTCAGTTTGCCGTTCAGTTCCGGCAGGACTTTGCCTACCGCTTTGGCCGCACCAGTGGAAGATGGGATGATGTTTTCCAGGATGCCCCGGCCACCGCGCCAGTCTTTCTTGGAAGNGCCATCAACGGTTTTCTGGGTGGCAGTTGCTGCGTGCACGGTGGTCATCAGGCCACGCTTGATGCCCCACTTGTCGTTCAGGACTTTCGCAACAGGAGCCAGGCAGTTGGTGGTGCAGGAAGCCGCAGAAACGATTGCCTGGCCGCNGTAAACAGCGTGGTTCACACCGTAGACGAACATTGGGGTCTTGTCCTTGGAAGGCGCAGACATGACAACTTTCTTCGCACCCGCAGCGATGTGCTTCTGGCAGCCTTCTTCTGTCAGGAAGAAGCCGGTGCACTCCAGCACGAGGTCAGCGCCGACCTCGCCCCACGCCAGTTTGGCAGGGTCAGTTTCAGCTGTCAGGCGGATGGTTTTGCCGTTGACAACCATATGGCCACCTTCAACACCGACGTCACCGTTGAAACGGCCATGTACGGAGTCGTACTTCAGCATGTATGNCCGGTAGTCAGCATCCAGCAGGTCATTGATGGCGACGACTTCGATGTCCGGGAAGTCTTTCGCGATTGCGCGGAACGCCATACGGCCAATACGGCCAAAACCGTTGATACCTACTTTGATAGTCATGAATAGCTCCTCGTTGTCATTCACTCAAACGATAAAATCAGCGGCGGCTTTCCCCTCTTGAAAAACCGCCGGGCATTTTGTTTATGCGACGGCGTTGATCGCATTCAGTACGTTTTCAGCCGTGAAACCGAATTCCTTGAACAGCTGGCCAGCCGGGGCTGATTCGCCGAAGCTGGTCATGCACACAACCTTGCCGTTCAAACCAACGTACTTGTACCATCCATCACCAATAGCAGCTTCAACCGCAACGCGGGCAGTCACCGCTGCGGGCAGGACAGATTCCTTGTAGGCGGCATCCTGGGCATCAAACACATCCGTCGATGGCATGGAAACCACGCGGACTTTCTTGTCGGATTGCTCGGCTGCTTCCATCGCCAGCGCAACTTCGGAACCGGTGGCAATCACGATGATATCAGGCGTGCCGTCAGTATCTTTTAGGATATACCCGCCTTTGGCGATATTGGCAATCTGTTCAGGCGTGCGAACCTGATGTTTCAGGTTCTGACGCGAGAAGATCAGGCAGCTTGCCTGGTATTCAATCGCGTGCTTCCAGGAAACAATGGTTTCCACCGCATCACAAGCGCGCCATACCGACATGCGCGGAATCATGCGCAAGGTCGGAATCTGCTCAACTGGCTGGTGGGTGGNGCCATCCTCACCCAAACCGATAGAATCGTGAGTGTAAACGAAAATGCTGTGAATATTCATTAATGCCGCCATGCGCAGGGCATTTCGGGCATATTCAGAGAACATCAGGAAGGTGGCGCCATAAGGCATGAAGCCGCCATGCAGGGTAATGCCATTCATGATCGCACTCATGCCGAATTCGCGCACGCCGTATGACAGGTAGTTGCCACTGAAATCCTGTGCCTTGCCGTGCCCAGGGCTGATGTGCTTGCTGGACTTGTGGAAGGTATTGTTGGAAGGGGTCAGGTCAGCGGAACCACCCAGCATTTCCGGCAGCAAGGCACCGAATGCATCCAGTGCGCCTTTGGAGGCAACACGGGTCGCCGGGGATTCAGCTTTTGCATTCACCGCCGCAATGGCTTTGGCAGATTCTTCCGCCCAATTGGCTGGCAGTTCACCGGCCATGCGGCGCGTGAATTCAGCCGCTTCCGCAGGGTAGGCCGCCGCGTAAGCGCTAAACTTGCCGCTCCAGGCTTCTTCCGCCGCCGCGCCTTTGGCTTTGGCGTCCCAACCGGCGTAAACCTGCTCAGGAATTTCAAACGGCCNGTATTCCCAACCCAGCGCCTGACGGGTCAGGGCGATTTCATCATTGCCCAGCGGCGCGCCGTGGCAATCGTGGGAGCCTGCCTTGTTCGGTGAGCCGTAACCGATGGTGGTCTTGCAGCAAATCATGGAAGGTTTGCCAGTCTCAGCGCGGGCGGCTTCGATCGCCGCTTTGATGGAATCGGCATCATGGCCATTGACGCCCGCCACGACATGCCAGCCGTAGGCTTCAAAGCGCTTAGGCGTATTGTCGGTAAACCAGCCATCCACTTCACCGTCGATGGAAATATTGTTGTCGTCGTAGAAACAGATCAGCTTACCCAACCCCATGGTGCCCGCGAAAGAGCAGGCTTCGTGGGAAATGCCTTCCATCAGGCAACCGTCGCCGAGGAACACATAAGTATGGTGGTCAACGATGTCGTGCCCCGGCTTGTTGAACTGTGCAGCCAGCACCTTTTCCGCCAGCGCCATGCCGACCGCATTGCTGATGCCCTGACCCAGTGNGCCGGTAGTGGTTTCGATACCCGGCGCATAGCCATATTCCGGGTGCCCCGGGGTTTTGGAATGCAGTTGGCGGAAGGCTTTCAGATCGTCCATGGAGAGGTCATAGCCGGTCAGATGCAATACGGAATACGGCAGCATGGAACCATGACCATTCGACATCACAAAGCGGTCACGGTTGGNCCAGTGTGGGTTCTGTGGGTTGTGGGACATGTAATCGTTGTAGAGGACTTCAGCAATATCTGCCATCCCCATCGGTGCGCCCGGATGCCCGGAATTTGCTTNTTGTACGGCATCCATCGCCAGTACGCGGATTGCGTTGGCCAACTCGCGGCGTGTAGTCATTGACGGGTCTCCTGTAGTTTTCAAATAGTGTGAAGCGCCGTGTAAAAGACACGGTCTTAAAATTGGCGAATGGCAGGACACATTATAGACTGCACAACGGCATGAGGCAGTTTCAGCATGGAATCCCTGCATTGCCTTGTCATTAACCGCCATTCCGTAAGCGCGACCAAAACGAAACAGCAGCGCCCGCTTGTATGATTATTATTCAGGCAGATAAAAGCTCTTGTATTGTGGCGGACTTCCTGGGAAGGGGCAACTCTCCCTTGTTAGATAGATAGCTGACCAATAATGGGAAAATTGGGAGAACTCGAATAACCCTGAATGCTGCATGATCATTATCTTTCCGCTATGATTGCGCGTTCCAGTCCGAGGAGCGTTGCGACGGGGGCTCCAACCCTGCCAGGCTCGGGCTGTGTTTCAAGACATAACGGCGCTCAGTCATTCATTTTTACTTTTTTAAGGAGAACATAAATGACTGAGAGAAGTTATTTGTTTACTTCCGAGTCTGTTTCCGAAGGCCACCCAGACAAAATGGCGGATCAGGTATCCGACGCCATTCTTGACGCCATCATCGCCAAAGACCCGTATGCGCGCGTCGCTTGCGAAACCCTGACCAAGACCGGCATGGTTGTGCTGGCGGGCGAAATCACCACCACCGCTGAAATCGATTACGAAAACATCGTGCGCGATGTGGTCAACGACATCGGTTACAACAATTCCGAAATCGGTTTCGACGGCCATACTTGCGCCGTCATCAATGCGCTGGGCAAACAGTCCCCTGACATCGCCATGGGCGTAGACCGCGCCAAACCGGAAGAGCAGGGCGCTGGCGACCANGGCCTGATGTTCGGTTACGCCACCAATGAAACCGATGTGTTGATGCCTGCCGCGCTCACCTACGCCCACCGTCTGGTGCGCAAGCAGTCCGAAGTGCGTAAGGATGGCACCCTGCCTTGGTTGCGCCCGGACGCCAAATCCCAGGTCACCGTGCGCTATGAAGCAGGCAAGATCGTGGCGATTGACGCCGTTGTCCTGTCCACCCAGCACAGCCCGGACATCAGCCTGGATGACCTGCGCGTGGCGGTGATGGAGCATGTCATTTTCCCTGTCCTGCCAACAGAATGGCTGCACAAGGACACCAAATTCCACATCAACCCAACCGGCAACTTCGTCATCGGCGGCTCGGTCGGGGATTGTGGCCTGACAGGCCGCAAAATCATCGTTGACACCTACGGCGGTATGGCGCGTCACGGTGGCGGCGCATTTTCCGGCAAAGACCCATCCAAGGTTGACCGCTCCGCTGCCTATGCTGGCCGCTATGTAGCCAAAAACATCGTGGCGGCCGGTCTGGCTGACCGCTGCGAAATCCAAGTCTCCTACGCCATCGGCGTGGCGCAACCCACTTCCATCACGGTGGACACGTTCGGCACCAACAAGGTGGACGAAAGCCTGATCGAAGCGCTGGTGCGTGAACACTTCGACCTGCGCCCTTACGGCATCACCAAAATGCTTGACCTGCTGCGCCCAATGTATCGCGGCACGGCAAGCTACGGACACTTCGGTCGCGATGACCTCGACCTGCCGTGGGAACGCACCGACAAGGCTGANGCGCTGCGCGCCGCCGCCGGTCTGTAAACATTTAGGAGATGACAAGATGACGACTTTTAACGACTACATCGTAGCCGACATGGGTCTTGCCGCCTGNGGCCGCAAGGAACTCAACATCGCTGAAACCGAAATGCCNGGCCTGATGGCCATCCGCGAAGAATACGCTGCCTCCAAGCCACTGGCTGGCGCACGTATCGCCGGTTCCCTGCACATGACCATCCAGACCGCAGTGCTGATCGAAACCCTGCAAGCGCTGGGTGCCGAAGTGCGCTGGGCGTCCTGCAACATCTATTCCACCCAGGATCACGCGGCGGCGGCGATTGCCGCGACCAACACCCCGGTGTTTGCGTTCAAGGGCGAATCACTGGCGGAATACTGGGATTTCACCCACAAAATCTTCGAATGGCCNAACGGCCAGCAAGCCAACATGATCCTGGATGATGGTGGCGACGCTACCCTGCTGCTGCATCTGGGCGCGCGTGCGGANAAAGACCCGTCCGTGGTCGCCAGCCCGGCTTCCGAAGAAGAAACCTATTTGTACGCCGCCATTCGTAGCCGCCTGGAATCTTCCCCGAACTGGTATAGCACCCGTCTGGCGGAAATCCGTGGCGTCACCGAGGAAACCACCACCGGCGTACATCGCTTGTATCAGATGCACGCGCGGGGCGAGCTGAAATTCCCGGCCATCAACGTCAACGACTCCGTGACCAAATCCAAGTTCGACAACCTGTACGGCTGCCGCGAATCCCTGGTTGATGGCATCAAACGCGCCACCGACGTCATGGTGGCAGGCAAGATTGCGGTTGTCTGCGGCTACGGCGACGTAGGCAAAGGTTCTGCCCAAGCCCTGCGTGCCCTGTCCGCCCAGGTTTGGGTCACGGAAATCGACCCGATCTGCGCCCTGCAAGCCGCCATGGAAGGCTACCGCGTCGTGACCATGGATTACGCTGCCGATAAGGCCGACATCTTCGTCACCGCGACCGGCAACTACCACGTCATCACCCATGACCACATGGCGGCGATGAAAGATCAGGCGATCGTCTGCAATATCGGCCACTTCGACAATGAAATCGATGTCGCTTCCCTTGAGCAGTACGAGTGGGAAGAAATCAAGCCGCAGGTCGACCACATCATCTTCCCGGATGGCAAGCGCATCACCCTGCTGGCGCAAGGCCGTCTGGTGAACCTGGGCTGCGCGACCGGGCATCCGTCCTATGTCATGTCCTCCTCCTTCGCCAACCAGACCATCGCGCAGATCGAACTGTGAATCAAACGGGATTCCGGCGAATACCCGATCAACGTCTACACCCTGCCGAAGCATCTGGATGAAAAGGTCGCCCGTTTGCAGTTGAGGAAACTGAATGCGCAACTGACCACCCTGACCGAGTTCCGNGCGAAGTACATCGACGTTGCGGTGGAAGGCCCANNCAAGGCGGACCATTACCGCTATTAAGCCAAAACAACCGGTAGCCGCAAGGGGAAGTGAAAACTTCCCCTTTGCTTAGTAAACCAATATGCAAAATGAGCGGGTCGCCTGGTATGAACCTCGCCTTGCAACCACCGAGGCTTGCGCCGTGTGCGGCAATACGCAGCACAATCATCTGGTGTTGCAGGTCGCCCACTGGGTTAGGGAAATGGGCATGATGCAAGCGGCNCTGTGCGGGGCATGCGGCAGTGCGTGGTTTCCCGACATGGAACGCCACCTCGTTCCTTACCCTGACCAGCACATTATTTTGCAAGACCCTGATTTCCCCTACTACATTTACCATTACCTGGAAATGGTGGGCGGGCTGGACTGGAAAGTGAGCCTGCTGGAGCGCTTGCCGTTCGCTGGTTTCCGTTCAGTGCTGGAAATCGGCTGCAATGCCGGGGTGGCGCTGGACTATTGCCTCACCCTGTGGGATGCGCAGACCGTCATCGGGCTGGAGCCGTCAGCCTACGGCGTGATGGGCGGAAAATTGCTGGAAATCCCCATCCATGCCCATTACCTGAAAGATGCGCCAGTGGTGCAAGGCCAGCAGTTCGATTGCATCTATGCGACGGAAGTGCTGGAACATGTGCCGCAACCGTTGGCGTTTTTACAGGAATTGCGCGCGCGGCTGAATCCTGGCGGCATGCTGCTGCTGACCACGCCACGCGCCGGGGCTTTAAACCCGCAAACGCCGCCNGGGGAATTGCTCGCCGCCTTGTCACCGGGAGCGCATTATTTCCTGCTGTCGCCGGAAAAGCTGGCGGATCTGGCGCAACAGGCCGGATTTGCGTGGTGTCATATCGAACCGTTCGGTATGACGCAATTGGCGGTCTTTTCCCATGCGCCGGTGGAGCTGGCTCCCTGGTTCGATGCGCGGGCGCGGGTGCGGGAATACTACCGGCGCAAAACGCAGGCCGAGGCTCAGGATGCGCGTGTGCAACTGGGGCATTGGGTCAACTACCATACCCATACGGCGCAGGCGGGCATCGCGGTTGAAGACGCTGCGGTGCAGGCCATCGAAAACGGTTTGCAGCAATTGTTCGGCATAGACCTTAGTCAGCCGCAAGCGTTGTGCGATCGGGTTCTGGCGGCGGATTCTCTGGTGGGCGTCGGCAAGGCAATGCCCTATAACTTGCCGTTTTACCTGTACTGGCGGGCGCGGCAGTTGCCTGAGCCAGACCCGAGGGTATGGCGGTATTTGCAGCTGGCGGAAATATGCGTTTTGCAAGGTTTGCGGGCGGATTTCCAGAACCTGTTTGTCTATCACGCCTTGGTGTTGCAAATTGGACAAGCCCTAGCGGCTTTGCCGGTTTCCTTGCCGGATCATGCCTGGACATTGCTTGCCCGGCAGATCCGGCAGGCGATTCCTGAATTGCAGACGCCGGAACCTGCGCCGCCTGTCGTTTCCAGTGTATGGGGGCAGATGAAATCCCAATTGAAGCGGGCGGGTGCCCGCTGGATGAGAGTTGAGTTATGAATGATGCACACGAACATGAACACGAATCCCGTGACGACCTGATTTTCAGCTTCGAATTTTTCCCGCCCAAGACCGACAAGGGCGCGGAAAACCTGCGGGCGGTGCGCACGCAACTGGCGGAACTGAAGCCACGTTTCTTTTCCGTCACCTATGGCGCGGGCGGCTCCACGCAAACCAATACGCTGAATACGGTGCTGGAAATCCAGCGCGATTCCGGCATCGAGGCGGCACCGCACTTGTCGTGCGTCGGCTCCAGTGAAGAGCAAATCCGTGAAATCCTGCAAACCTATCGCGGCAACGGCATCCGGCACATCGTCGCCCTGCGCGGCGACTTGCCATCCGGCACCCGCGACATCGGCGAATTCCGCTACGCCAACGAACTGGTGGAATTCATCCGTCAGGAAACAGGCGACCATTTCAACATCGAAGTGGCGGCCTACCCGGAGATGCACCCGCAGGCACCGAACCTGAAAACTGACATCGACAACTTTGTGCGCAAGGTCAAGGCGGGCGCCAACAGCGCCATCACGCAGTATTTCTACAATGCGGACGCCTACTGGCACTTTGTTGACGCCTGCACTGCCAAAGGTGTGGACATCCCGATCGTGCCNGGCATTATGCCGATCACCAACTACACCCAACTGGCGCGGTTTTCTGACATGTGCGGGGCGGAAATCCCGCGCTGGCTGCGCAAGCAACTGGAAACCTACGGCGACAATGCCGAAGCGATCACCGATTTCGGCACGGAATTCGTCACCTTGCTGTGCGAAAACCTGCTGGAAACCGGTGCGCCGGGTTTGCATTTCTACACCATGAACCGGGTTGAGCCGAGCATGGGCATCTGGCGCAACCTGGGCTTGTCGGACTAAGTCCTGCCCATATCCCTGCCCGGCTTCCAATCGGGCAGTGGCTCTGCTTCCGGCCGCCATTCCGCCGGGTTGATGCGGTAATAACGCTGCAATTCGGCAAACAGCGCGGGGTGCTGTTCCGCCAGTTGCTGAGGCTGTTCGAAAAAGTGTTCGGTGGCGACAGCGAAAAACTCGGCGGGATTGGTCGCGCCATAGGTGTTCAGCAGGGTTGCCTCGCCCTGAAAGGCGGCTTGTTGCAAGGCGGCGAATGCGCCGGGTTTGCATTTCTACACCATGAACCGGGTTGAGCCGAGCATGGGCATCTGGCGCAACCTGGGCTTGTCGGACTAAGTCCTGCCCATATCCCTGCCCGGCTTCCAATCGGGCAGTGGCTCTGCTTCCGGCCGCCATTCCGCCGGGTTGATGCGGTAATAACGCTGCAATTCGGCAAACAGCGCGGGGTGCTGTTCCGCCAGTTGCTGAGGCTGTTCGAAAAAGTGTTCGGTGGCGACAGCGAAAAACTCGGCGGGATTGGTCGCGCCATAGGTGTTCAGCAGGGTTGCCTCGCCCTGAAAGGCGGCTTGTTGCAAGGCGGCGAACTCCCCGCCCAGCACTTCCGCCCAGCGTTGGTAGCGCGCCGCGCTGCCGAGGAGGGGCGCGCCATTGGTGGCGTCCTCGTAGTCCAGTTGATGGGCGAATTCATGCAGGGCGACATTGGCGCCATCGGTGAAATCGTGGTTGCCGCGCATGACATCCGCCCACGACAGGATCACCTTGCCATTGCTCCACGATTCGCCGGACAGGCCGCGCCACCGGGTGCTGACCAATCCGGCCGCATCGCTGCTTTCGGCGGTGACGCGGAAGCCGTCAGGGTAGACCAGGATGTAGCGCAAATCGGGGTAAACGCCGGTGTTGCGGTTGAGGATCAGCAGGCAGGCGTCGGCGGCGATGGTCACGCGGATTTCGTCGGTGATTTCCAGGCCATTGCAGCCGGTGAAATACTTTTGGTGCAAGAACTGCTGGATGCGCTGCTCCAACTGGCGTTGCAGGCTGGCGGGCATCCGCTGGTAGACGGGCAGGTTGCGGGCTACGATTTCCCGCCACGCCGCCGGAAACGGCGCGTCCACCGCCTTGCGCAAACGGTAATGCGGCCACGCGAAGGCGGCGATGGCGGCCACTGTCAGCGACAGCAGCAATAACCAGGAGGATTCGGGCATGGTGTTGTCCTGCGATGGCGGTTTGGGTGCGCCTTGCCTCCTATAGTTCGTGCTGTCCCCGCCGTTTTCAAGGGGCGCATTCTCCCGGCGGTTGCAGCGGAATTTGGGCGGCGGTTGGGCGGCGGACTATACTGGCTGCCTGGGTAGTAAATGTGACAAGGGCAGGAGGTATTGCCGTGAATCTGGAGCAGGATATTGTGACGGTAAGGNNCGCAGAAACCGTCGATACCGTTCAGCAGTTGCCAAACTATGTCGGTATTTCGGGGAAAACCGCCGGAGCAAGCGGAATTTCCATGAATATCGTGATTATTCCGCCTTCCGCGAAGGCGGAGCCTCACTATCATGACGGTTTTGAGACGGCGATTTATCTGTTGAAAGGCAGGGTGCAGACTTTTTATGGGGAAAATCTTTCCAAGTCGATCATCAACCAGCAGGGGGATTTTATTTTTATCCCTGATGGGGTGCCGCACCAGCCTGTGAACTTGAGCAGCACGGAGGAGGCGATTGCGCTGGTGTCGCGCAATGATCCAAATGAACAGGAAAGTGTGCGGGTTTACACGTTCGGGTAAAGCTGCTGGGCGTTTCACTCGGGCTGTGCTGGGCAGGGCGGCGCAGCTTTGTTAAAGTCCCTTTATAATGAAAATGCATAAGGGGAATCCATGAATATTACTGACGTGCTGGCGCTGCTGATCTCGCTGGCGGCGCTGTTCAGCTACCTCAACGCCAAACTGGTCAAATTGCCCACCACCATTGGCTTGCTGCTGATTTCCTTGCTGATGTCGATAGCGGTCATCGTCAGCGGCAAGCTGGGTTTGGGGCTGGAGGATTCCGCCCGCCATCTGCTGGCCAGCATCGATTTCAACAAGACCCTGATGCACGGCATGTTGAGCGCGCTATTGTTCGCCGGTGCCTTGCATGTGCATCTGGATGAACTCGTCAAGCAGAAATGGGTGGTCGCCATCCTCGCCAGTCTCGGCGTGGTGACCTCCACATTCATGGTCGGGTTTACGGCTTACTACCTGTTTGCAGGGATGGGGCTGGGCATTCCGTTGGTTTACTGCCTGTTGTTTGGCGCGCTGATTTCNCCCACAGACCCGATTGCGGTGCTCGGCATCCTCAAAACCGTCGGCGCGCCCAAGGCGCTGGAAACCAAGATCGCNGGGGAATCATTATTTAATGACGGCGTGGCGGTGGTGGTGTTTCTGGTGTTGCTTGGCTTCGCCGGATACGGGCATGGCGAGGGTGAGGTGACGGTTAACACAGTGCTGGCCTTGTTTGCGCAGGAGGCTATCGGCGGCGCAATCTTTGGGCTGGTGGTCGGCTACCTTGTCTACAAGATGCTGGAAAGCATCGACAATTATCAGGTGGAGTTGTTGCTCACCCTGGCGTTGGTGCTGGGTGGTTACGCGCTGGCGATGAAGCTGCATGTTTCCGGNCCCATCGCCATCGTGGTCGCCGGGCTGTTGATCGGCAACAGCGGCCGCCGGTTCGCCATGTCCGACAAGACCCGCCAGAATCTCGACACTTTCTGGGAGCTGGTGGATGAAGTGCTCAACGCCATCCTGTTCGTGCTGATCGGGCTGGAGGTGCTGGTGCTGGCCTTTAATCCGGAGTACCTGTGGGCGGGGCTGGTCATGATCCCGGTCACGCTGCTGGCGCGCTTTCTGTCGGTCGGCGTTCCCATCACCCTGATGAAAAAACACCGCACTTTCACGCCCCGCACCATCCGCATCCTGACCTGGGGCGGCTTGCGCGGCGGCATTTCCATCGCGCTGGCGCTGTCCCTGCCCGCCGGAACCGGCGTGGCGCGGGAGGCCATTCTGGTCATTACTTATGTCGTCGTGGTGTTCTCAATCCTTGTGCAAGGGTTGACCGTAGGCAAACTGGTGGTGCGCCAGAGTGGTTGAAAACCGCCCAATTTGAGACAGCCCGATGTTTTTCGTAATCAAATAAGGCATTTGTTCCGTTAATCCTGCTAAATTAACAGAACTGTAACCGAGAAAAATATGTGCCATCGAATAGGAGGAGGAGTGTCATGAAAACATCATGCAGGATATGGGTGGGAAGCGCGTTTTTGCTGCGCCAGTTCGCCGTTGTATGCGGCGGGGTTTGGTTTGGTTGAGAGTTCGGCTTCCGGTATGGGCAATGCATTTGCGGGGGCGGCCGCCAGTGCGGAAGATGCGTCGACCATCTGGTTCAACCCCGCCGGGATGTCGGAGCTGAAGGATACGAAGCAGGTGTCCGCCGCCGTTCACTTCATTATGCCGCAGGCCAACTTCACCAATGTGGCGTCGCGGGTCAACCCGGCGTTGACTGGCGGGAATGTCGCCGCTGCCGAAACCGCTTTGGGCGGCGTCAATGGCAGCACGGACAAGAGCGCCGTTGTGCCTAATTTCTATGCTGTATATCCCATCAATGAACGTACCAAGGCGGGCTTGGGGATCAATGCGCCGTTTGGCCTGGAAACCAATTACGATGACGACTGGTATGGCCGCTACCATGCGCTCAAGTCCGATATGAAGACGGTCAATATCAATCCGGCGCTTTCCTACGAGGTCAATGACAAGCTGTCGGTNGGGGGCGGCGTCAACGCCCAATACATTGATGTCACACTCAGCAGCGCGATTGATTCGGCGGCGACCTGCCGCAGCATCGCCAGCGCCGCCAATAGCGGGGCATTGTTGACCCAGTGCTTGACGGCATTGCCGAAGGTGGGCAATGCGGCCACCGACAGCAAGGCGACCATCAAGGGGGATGACTGGTCGTTCAACTACAATGCCGGTGTCTTATACAAGCCGACCGACAAGACCAAGGTTGGCCTCAGTTACCGTTCTAAAATTAAGCATAATTTGGAGGGTACGACGGATTACACGGTCAATCCCGCCCTTCAGCCGATCCTGACGGCGACCGGCATTACCCGCTTCAACGATGCGCCCGCCGCTGCGGAGGCGGATTTGCCTGCGATCGTGTCCCTGTCGGTCGCCCACAAGCTGAATGACAAGGTGGAGGTGTTGGGGGATGTCACCCGCACCCAATGGAGCAGTTTCAAACGCCTGACAGTGACCAATGCCGACACTGGCGCAGTCGTTTCCGACGTGGATGAAAGCTGGAAGGATGCCAACCGGTATTCCCTTGGGTTGAATTACCAGCGTAACGAACGCCTGAAGCTGCGCACCGGCGTGGCGCTGGATGAGTCGCCGGTGCCGGATGCCTTGNNCACCGCACGGCGCATTCCGGACAGCGACCGCACCTGGGTATCCGCTGGTGCCAATTACAAGCTGAAGAAAAACCTGAGCGTCGACGTGGGCTACAGCCACCTGTTTGTGGATGACACCCCAATCGACAACATTGACAGCGCGACAGGCTATGCTTTGCGCGGCCTGTATGACAGCGATGTGGATGTTGTCAGCGCCCAGCTCAACTGGTCATTCTAGGAGGAGGCTTGTATGAAACTGCGTCACTTGCAGGCGAGCGTCCTGCTTGCTTTGGGGTTGTTGGGGCTTAACGGCTGTAATGATTCCAACGACTATGACTTTAATGCGTCGACGGATAGCGCGACGGCNGGGGGTGGTTCGGCAGTGGCGCGGTTTGACCTTGTGTCGGGCGTCATTCCGCAAGCCAACGACCTGTTTCTGGCTGGCTCCAAGGATGGCACGCTGAATATCCCGACTGCCAGCATCACCAATACCGGCCAGTTGGCATTGGCCACTGCCCTGAACACGCTGGACGGTTTTGGCTTGACCGCGCCGATTGCCGCTGTTTTTGGCAATGGCCTGAACACGGCTTCCCTACAGGTTGGCTCCAGCATTCATGTCTATGAAGTGACCAAGGATGCGGCCACCCAGGCGATTACCGGCGTGGTGCGCGAACTGGGTGCTGCCGACCTGCTGGCGACTGCGACGGGCGACAACAAGGATACGCTGGTGTTGCTGCCGCTGAAGCCATTGAAGGAAAGCACCAGCTACTTGGTGGTGTTGACCAACGCCATCAAAGGCGCGGATGGCAAGGCGGCCAGCAGTGATTCCGCCTATTTGCTGGCGAAAAGCGCCACCGCCTTGAGTGGCGAGTACGCGGCGCTGGAGCCGGTGCGCCAACTGGTGAATAACCAGGAAACTGTGGCGGCCAGCCAGGGCGTCAGCGCCGCCAGCATTGTGTTGAGCTGGAGCTTCACCACCTTGTCCGTCACGCCGGAACTGGACGCCATCCGGAACCAGGCGGCGGCGGGCGCGATGCAGATGTCGCCTGCCATTGGCTCCACCAAAGCGGTTCTGCCGACGCTGGCTGGCAAGGCGGACGTGCATATTGGCACACTGCAAACACCGTATTATCTGACTGCGCCAAGTGCGGCCAACCCGACCGCGCCGCTGACCCGTTTCTGGACGGGGGCGGGTGGTTCCTTCCTGACCCGTTATAACCCAGTGCCAGTGGCGACTTCCACCCAGACCATTCCGGTGCTGATGACCGTGCCTAATGCAACGTCAGTCGCTGCCACGCCGCCTGCGGGCGGTTGGCCGGTGGTGATTTTCCAGCATGGCATTACCCGTAACCGTGAAGACCTGCTGGCGCTGGCGGATACGCTGGCGGATGCGGGTTTCGTCGGCGTCGCCATCGATTTGCCATTGCATGGCGTGACCAATGCGGCAGANCCCCTGAATGCGGCCAACACGGCGTTTCCCGATGATGCCGAACGCACGTTCAACCTGGATGTGCAAAATGCCACAACGGGCGCGGATGGCGCTGACGGGGTGATTGACAGTTCCGGCAGCCATTTCATCAACCTGTCCAGCCTGCTGACCTCGCGCGACAATATCCGGCAGGGGATTGCTGACCTGCTGGTGCTGCGCCGGAGTTTGGGCAATATCAACGTGGCACCATTGAATACGGCGCAGGTGGGCTTCATCGGGCATTCCCTCGGCGGCATTGTCGGCACGGGCTATCTGGCGGCGGAAACAACCCCGACACCGGCTTCGCTGGTGACAACCGGCGGCGGGATTGCGCGCCTGTTGGATGGTTCGCCGACATTTGGNCCGGTGATCCAAAATGGCCTGGGCAGCGCCGGATTGATACCGGGTTCTGCCGATTACGCCACGTTCATGGCGGTGGCGCAAACCATGGTGGATGCGGCTGATCCGGTGGTGTTGGGGGCGAAGGCCGCCACCAACCAGCCGGTGCACATGATCGAAGTGCTGAACGATCAGGTCATTCCCAATCGGGTGGCGGGCGCGCCCTTATCCGGAACCGAGCCGCTGGTTGGGGTCATGAAACTGGCCAGCATCACCGCCACGACGCCAGGGGTGGATGGCATTGTCCGCCTTAATGCGGGTGTGCATGGCTCCATNCTTGACCCAACGGTCAGCCCGGCGGCTACGGTGGAAATCCAGACCGAACTGGCGGCTTTCCAACGGGCGCGGGGAACCGTCATTACCGTGCAGAACGGTTCGCTCATTAGCGGCGCACCTTGATAAAAACGCAGGCTGGGGCAGTCTTTGGGGCGGCTCCGGCTCTTGCATCTGCACTGCTGCCGTGACGCTTATGGCCAATGTGAATATTGACACTGCTCCTCATTTGTCATTTCATTGCAATACTTGATTAAATTACTAGGCAATTTGAGGAGATTGAATGATGAGTATCGAATTACCNTCCCGTGATGGTGATGGCTATCTGTTGAGCATGGATGACTGGACGCCTGAAATCGGTCGCGCCATGGCTGAAGTTGACGGCATTGAGCTGACGGATGACAAATGGGACCAAATTCTGAAAGCGCGCGAATATTACGATGACCAGGCGGTCGTGCCGCCGATCCGCAAGTTTTCCAAATACCTTGGCAGGGATCAGAAAGAAATGTTCGCCATGTGGAAAACCGGNCCAATGAAGCCGATCACCAAGTACGGCGGCCTGCCCAAGCCGACCGGCTGCGTATAGTGGATGCAGGCGCGGGGCTAGGCGTACTGCCCCGCGCGCTTTATAGCGTTAAATGGGCATGGTGGCGTCACTTTGGTGTATCTTTTGGGTTTGTGAACGAAGGGCGCACCAGATGGCGGCAACAGCCAAGCAGCAAGCATCAAAAGGTTTTGAAGAATCCCTGTGGGACACCGCCAACAAACTGCGTGGCACGGTCGAGTCTTCCGAATACAAGCACGTTATCCTCAGCCTGATTTTCCTGAAATTCGCCAGTGACAAATTCACCGACCGCGAGCAGGAACTGATCGACGAAGGCAAGGACGCGTATCTCGACATGGTGGAGTTCTACACCATGAAAAACGTGTTCTACCTGCCGGAACAAGCCCGCTGGCTTTACATCCAGACTTACGCCAAACAACCGGATATTGCCCTCAAGGTCGACACCGCACTGGCGACACTGGAAAAGCACAACAAGGCGTTGCGCGGTGCGTTGCCGGACAACTACTTTTCCCGCCTCGGCCTTGACCCCAGCAAGCTGGCCGCACTGATTGACACCATCAGCAATATCGACACCACCCATGACCAGGAAAACGACGTGGTGGGGCGGGTGTATGAATATTTCCTCGGCAAGTTCGCGGCGGCGGAGGGCAAGCTGGGCGGCGAGTTCTACACACCCAAGTGCGTGGTCAACCTGATTGCGGAAATGATCGAGCCGTACAAGGGCAAGATTTATGACCCGTGCTGCGGTTCGGGCGGCATGTTCGTGCAGTCGGTCAAGTTCGTGCAGAGTCACCACGGCAACCAGAAAGACATTTCCATCTACGGGCAGGAAAATACCGGCACCACCTACAAGCTGGCGAAAATGAACCTTGCCATCCGGGGCATCGCCGGAAATCTGGGCGATGTGCCTGCCGACACCTTTTTCAAGGATCAGCACCCCGACCTGAAAGCCGATTTCATCATGGCCAACCCGCCCTTCAACCTGAAGGACTGGCGCGGGGCGGATGAACTCACCAGCGATCCGCGCTGGGCGGGCTACGAGGCACCGCCGACTGGCAACGCCAACTATGCGTGGATTTTGCACATGATTGCCAAGCTCTCCGCCAACGGCGTGGCGGGGTTTGTCATGGCGAATGGCTCCATGTCCACCAACACCAACTCGGAAGGCGAAATCCGTAAGAAGATCATCGAAAACGATCTGGTCGACTGCATGATTGCGCTGCCGGGGCAGCTCTTTTACACCACGCAGATTCCGGTGTGTTTGTGGTTTCTCACCCAATCCAAGCAGGCGGACAGCCGCCGCGACTTCCGCAACCGGCAGGGTGAAACGCTGTTCATCGATGCCCGCAACCTGGGCACGATGGTGGACCGCACCCACAAGGAACTGACCAGCGACGACATCACCGAGATTGCCCGCACCTATCACGCATGGCGCGGTGAAAAGAAAGACGGCAGTTATGCAGACAAGGCCGGATTCTGCAAGGCCGCCACGCTGGATGACATCAAGGCCAATGACTACGTGCTGACACCGGGGCGCTACGTCGGGGCGGCTGAAATCGAAGACGACGGCATCGCCTTTGAAACCAAAATGGCGGAACTGAGCAGCACGCTCTACCAACAGATGCAGGAAGCGGAACGCCTGGATGCGGTGATCCGCCAGAATCTGGCGGTGCTGGGCTACGGGGAGCCATCATGACCGAATCCAGCCGTATTGAGTACAAGCAAGCCGTCACCGACTCACTGGAAAAAGAAGTCGTCGCCTTTCTCAATGCCCACGAAGGCGGCACAATCTACCTAGGCGTTAACGACAAGGGCGAAACTGTCGGCATCCAGAACGCCGACCAGGTTCAGCTTGCGCTCAAGGATCGGCTGAAAAACAACATCCGCCCCTCCTGTTTTGGCCTGTTTGAAATCGTGCTGGAACACGCCGACGGCAAAGACATTCTCAGGATCAACATCGCCAGTGGTTCAGAGAAGCCCTATTACATCAAGCATTTCGGCATGGCGGAAAAAGGCTGTTTCATCCGCGTGGGCAGCGCCGCTGAACCAATGCCAACCGCGATGATTGAACGGCTGTTTTCGCAGCGTATCCGTAACACTATCGGCATGATGCGCTCACCACGTGGCGACCTGACTTTCAAACTGCTGAAACTGTACTATCAGGAAGGCGGTTACGAACTCAACCCTAGCTTCCTGACCAATCTGGAGTTGAAAACGCCCGAAGGTGACTTGAATTACGCGGCGTATTTGCTGGCAGATGAGAACGGCGTTTCCATCAAGGTCGCCAAATATGCCGGAACGACCCGCGTTGACCTGGCCGAAAACAGCGAATATGGCTATTGCTCACTCATCAAAGCGGTCAGCCGCGTGCTGGAAAAGCTTGAAATCGAAAACCGCACCTTTGCCAAGATCACCCCGCGCAAACGGCTGGAACGACGCATGATTGACCCGACCGCACTGCGCGAAGCGGTCATTAACGCCGTCATCCACAACGATTACAGCAACGGCGCACCACCCAAAGTGGAGCTGTTCTCTGACCGGGTGGAAATCACCTCTATGGGCGGCTTGCCGTATGGCATCACGCAGGAAGACTTTTTCGCCGGAATCTCCGCCCCGCGCAACAAGGAACTGATGCGGGTTTTCCGCGACCTCGAACTGGTCGAACACCTTGGTTCGGGCGTGCCGCGCATCCTCAAAGCCTATGACACCGATGCCTTCGAGATCAGGGAAAACTATGTCCGCGTCACTTTCCCCTACCGTGAAGGGTTCACCGACACCGACGGTTCGGATAAAAGTTCGGATAAAAGTTCGGATAAGATTCTGGAAATGATGAAAGAAAACCCAAAAATATCCGCTAAATCAATGGCTGAAACACTCCAGATTACCCCTAGAGCCGTCGAGAAACAGATTGCTGAGCTGAAAAAGCTGGGGTTGGTTATCCGCATAGGTGAACGTAAAGGCGGACACTGGGAGGTGCTGGATCATGCGTGATGCAGAAAGGCAATGCCGGTATGGGGGCGTTCATTACCGCCATTACTGCGCGTCCCGAACTGGCCGCCAAAATCGGTGGCCATGTGGCGCGGCTGGGTGTGTTACTGGGCATCCTCGGCATCGACATGCACATTGAGGAGGTCACCGGCAAGGACAAAATGCAGGCAGCGGAACGCCTGGATGCAGTGATCCGCCAGAATCTGGCGGTGCTGGGCTACGGGGAATAAGCAACGGTGTTTGTGCTATGTTTGGGGCAGGCGCAACCATGTGGAGAAACGGAAAATGAGTGCAGCAGAACAGGTACAGGAACGGTACACCTACGCCGATTACGCAAAATGNGCTGAAGGTGAACATTGGGAACTGATTGACGGCGTGGCGTATGCAATGGCAGCACCGTCACGGCAACATCAGGAAGTGGTATTGGAATTAGGCGCACAAATCTTGCAACATCTGCGCGGCAAACCTTGCCGCCCCTATGTCGCGCCGTTTGATGTCCGCCTGCCACGCCAACAGGAAGCCGACGACAAGGTGGACACCACCGTCCAGCCCGATATTACGGTGATTTTTGACCGCAGCAAGCTGGATGACAAAGGTTGCCGCGGTGCGCCGGACTGGATTATCGAAGTCGTTTCACCTTCCTCCGCACTCATGGACATGGANAAAAAGCGCAAGCTCTACGAACGGCACGGGGTCAAAGAATACTGGATTGTTCACCCGACAGACCGCTGGCTGATGGTGTACACCTTGGGCGAAAATGGTGAATACGGGCAATTCCAATTGGTTGGGCTGGATGAGCCTGCAACGGTTGGCTTGTTTCCGGAATTGAGCATTGACTGGACGTTTTTGAATGACGGGCAAGCGCAAGAGCCATGAGCATAAAACGTAAAGAAACCATTTTGGCAGAGGTAGCCGATGCAGTCTGAGTGGCCTCAAGTTCGTCTTGGAGATTACGTTGATTCATGTCTGGGAAAAATGCTCGATAAAGANAAAAATCGAGGTGAACTTTTTCCATATCTGGGTAATAAGAATGTCAGATGGGCTAGCTTCGACACTGACGATTTAGCTCAAATGCGTTTTGAGGAACATGAGCATGAACGTTATGGGCTGAAATACGGCGATTTAGTTGTTTGCGAAGGAGGGGAACCAGGACGTTGTGCCATCTGGAAAGAACAAATACCAGATATGAAAATCCAGAAGGCGCTACATCGTATCAGGCCATACAATGGGCTAAATAATGTTTATCTCCATTACTGGTTTCTTTGGGCAGGGAAAACAGGTGCTCTTGAGCCNTTTTTTACTGGTACAACCATAAAACACTTAACTGGTAGGGCGCTTGCCGACTTACAAATCCCGTTACCTTCCATAGAAATACAAGATTCCATTGCCAACATCCTCGGCTCCCTAGACGACAAAATCGAACTCAACCGCCAGATGAACGCCACGCTGGAAGCCATGGCGCAAGCCCTGTTTAAAAGCTGGTTTGTGGACTTTGACCCGGTGCTGGATAACGCGCTGGCGGCAGGCAATCCCATCCCGGACGAACTTCAGGACAAGGCCGCCGCCCGTGAAGCCTTGGGCGATGCCCGCAAGCCGTTGCCGGGGGACATCGCCGCGCTGTTTCCTGCTGCGTTTGTGTGGACGGAGGAAATGGGATGGATACCNGGGGGATGGGACGTTGGGGTTTTATCTGATGTTGCCGCTCTGCAAACTGTATCAATAGACCCAGGCAAACAGCCCGATAAAGAATGGTTTCATTTCAGTATTCCGGCATTTGACGAAAACAAAACTCCTTCCATTGATTTCGGTCATACGATCAAGAGTGGAAAATACAAAGTACCGCCAACATGTGTACTTGCATCAAAGTTAAATCCTCAATTTCCAAGAGTGTGGTTGCCGGATATACTAGATGAACATACGGCAATATGCTCAACAGAGTTCATGCCATTTGTGCCAGTAGACCCTGCTGAAAGATCATTCCTATATGCGCTACTCACCTCGGATTTTATTCAAACAGAAATAGCCAATCGAGCTACTGGTTCAACGGGGAGTCGCCAAAGAGTAAAACCACGAGAGATGGCTGACCTGCCAATTGTTTCTGTACCCAAAACATTGCGATTGCAGTATTCAAAGCTTGCTCGAGATTATTTTGAAAGAGTGAGTGCGGGCATGAATAATATCTCTGCTCTAACGCAATTACGGGATACGCTGCTGCCGAAGCTGTTATCCGGCGAACTACGGATTCCAGACGCGGAAAAGCGGGTGGGGACGTAATCTGATGCCATACCAACCACCTTTCACCATTACCAATGACATCCTCACCCTCGTGGCGGACATCAGCGAACGGGTGGGGCAGTTGAAACAATGGTACGACAAGGAAATTGATTTACGTCTGCGCCGCATCAACCGTATCCGCTCGGTGGCAGGCTCACTGGCGATTGAAGGCAACACCCTCACCGAAGAACAGATTACCGCCCTGCTCGATGGCAAACTGGTCATCGCCCCACCCCGCGAAATTCAGGAAGCCAAAAACGCGCTGGACACCTACGAGCAAATGCCGCAGTGGAACCCTCGGCAGGAACCCGACCTGCTGGCAGCACACAAAACCATGATGCTGGGGCTGATCGACAGCGCAGGCATGTACCGCAGTGGCGGTGTCGGTGTATTCGCGGGCAAACAGGTTCTGCACATGGCTCCTCCTGCCAATCAGCTACACCGCCTGATGGCTGATCTGTTCCAGTGGCTGCAAACAACCGATACACATCCTCTGGTTGCCAGTTCCGTATTTCACTTCGAGTTTGAGTTTATCCATCCCTTCGCCGATGGCAACGGACGGATGGGGCGTTTGTGGCAAACCCTGATCCTGTCCAAATGGCATCCGCTGTTCGCCAACCTGCCGGTAGAAAGTCTGGTTCATAAAAATCAGGCAGCTTACTATCAGGCACTTCAGGACAGTACTCAGCAAACGGATTGCGCACCTTTCATCAGCTTCATGCTGGGCATGATCCGGGATACCTTAAGCGGCTTTGAAGAAAAACGNCCGGTAGAAACGCAGGTTAAAACGCGGGTTAAAATTCCAAGGCGAATACTGGAATTACTGCAACAGCAACCCAGCCTGACACTGGCTGAAGTCGCAGAGAAACTTGGCAAATCTGTCAGCACCATTGAGCGTGCAGCCGCAAAACTGCGCAAAGAAGGCCGCTTAAAACGGATAGGCTGATCNAAAGGTGGGCATTGGGAGGTTATTCAGAATTGAAGCTGACCTTCATCTCCGACACCCATTCCCTGCACGATCGGATGCCGCCCCTCGGTTGCGACGACCTGCTGGCAACCATCCAGCGCATCAAACCCAGCATCCACGCCAGCGGTCACATCCACGAAGCTTACGGCGTGTTGGAAGTCGACGGCACGGTTTTCATTAATGCCTGCATTCTGGACGAACGCTACCGGGTGCGGAATGCGCCGGTTGAGGTGGCGTTATAAACCGTGCCAGCCTCACGGTTGGACTTTCACCCCATCGTATTGATAACGGATGCCCAACACATTGGGTGGCTGCGTTTCACCAGGTTCCCCCGGTATTCCAAACCAGTAAGACATCCTGTTGCTGATTGGGAAACTGTTCATACATATACCGGATTTGCAAGCTGTGCGCTGGCGAAATCCCCTTGCCCAACGTTGCATCCAGCAACCGGTGGAAAGCTGCCTCGGAGGCTGCTTTCACATAAACAACCAAATGAAAATCTTCCGCAATCGGCGCTTTTCCTGCTTCCCCGTAAGCAAAACTGATGAAAGATGACAAGGCGTCATAGCTGGAAACCATCAGCCTGCCGTTATTCCAGCCCGCCTGCACAACGATATTACTCTCGCCGACGCGATCCACGGAGCAGGCATCCACCGCCGGACTTCGATAGCCTTCCGAGGCAGTCAACACAGCCTGCGCCGCCTTGTCGGTTTGCAGCATGTCAGCGTTACGAATTTCAGCCGTAACATTATGTCCAGAAGTATCCAAGCAGGTGACTGCACCCACCTGTGGGGAGCCGCCGCCATAAATAAAATCACGGCCGTAAAACGTAACTTGAGCTTCATCTTAGGGGTTACCTTATTTGATTTAGATAGTTATAGATGATACGGGTTACAGGGGTTTGCGGGTTTGTTTTCAGGCTATCGGAGTCAACCGAAAAGGATTTGACAATTGGTTCAGGCAAAGGTGGAGTAAAAGGGTATCCATCTTCACGTCCTGTCCTATGCAAACTTGTGTACCGTAATCAACGGAGTTTCGCCAGCCCTTCTCGCCAACATCCTTGAAATCCTGGAGCAGAATGGAATTGCTTGCATTTCGCCATTTTGCAGCATCCTGCTCCTTTCCAAACTTCAGGGAACAGTCATAGTAACAATGTTTGATCCCATTAATATATTCTGGAGCCCTGCTTAAATCTGCGGTACAACTACCAACAAAACCGATTTTATCTGCCATGGAAAACTCCTTGTAAGCTGTCGTGCTTAGATTTTTTAAGTTTTCCGTGGTATACATTGAGTCGGGATATAGGCCATCTGTAGGTTTATTTCCATACCCAAGGTTAAAACCACCGGCTTCAGCCGGTCAGCTTTAGCTGCGACAATGTGCTGTACCGCTGAGGAGGTAGGGCATGAATTATCGTTACGGAAGCCATACGGTTTATCAAATTGAGTATCATTTTGTCTGGGTGACGAAATATCGCTACAAAGTTTTGACAGGTGAGGTTGGCGAGCGCTTGCGGGAACTGGTGCGTCAGACTTGCGAAGCGTTTGAGATTCGCATCATCAAAGGTGCAGTAAGCCAGGATCATGTCCACATATTGGTCAGTTGCCCTCCTCATCTGGCTCCAAGTGAGATCATGAGGCGCATCAAAGGACGGACAGCGAGCTACCTGTTGGAAGAATATCCCCATATTAACAAGCGCTATTGGGGTCGACATTTTTGGGCTCGGGGCTATTTTTGTGTCACGGTGGGTCAGATGACCGAGGAGATGATCAAAGAATATCTGGAACATCACTTTGAGCCGAGTCCCAATGATAATTTCCGAATGGAACCGGGCAGCTAACACGTCGTTTAGTCGACGTGTATCCGGGACTTTCAGTCCCTTTCGCAAACCCACCAGCTTTAGCTGGTGCGTTGTTTAGTCTGATGAAAGGCTAAATACGGATGCAAGTAATATTAGCGGATATGGGTGATGCATAAATTCACCGANGAAAAACTGGAGCAAGCCATCATCACCCTGCTGGGCGAACAGGGCTACCCACACATACGCGGCGACACCCTGACCCGTAACCCTCAGGATATATTGCTGCCAGACGACCTGCGCACCTACTTGCAAAACCGCTATGCCACTGACGGCATCACGTCGGGCGAAATCGAACAGATCGTGCGCCACCTCGACAACCTGCCCGCCTCCGACCTGTACGACAGCAACAAGGCGATCATGAAGCTGGTCGCCGACGGCTTCCTGCTCAAGCGTGAAGACCGCAGCCAGAAAGATCTCTACATCCAGCTCATCGACTACAGCGACCTGACCGCGCAACGGATTCCTGATGCTGCGTTACTCAAAACCATCGCCCTCGAACATCCCGCCTACCACAACAAAAACCGCTACAAACTGGTCAGCCAGCTCGAAATCGAAGGCTTCGAGAAACGCATCCCCGACGCCATCCTCTACATCAACGGCCTGCCGCTGGTGGTGTTCGAGTTCAAAAGCGCCATCCGTGAGCAAGCGACCATCCACGACGCCTACGTGCAGCTCACCATCCGCTACCGCCGCGACATTCCCGAACTCTTGAAATACAACGCCCTGTGCGTGATCTCGGACGGGGTAAACAGCAAGGTCGGCTCGCTGTTCGCCAAATACGAATTCTTCTACGCTTGGCGCAAAATCAGCGGCGATGAAAATCTGGCGGTGGACGGCATTTCTTCCCTGCACACCCTGATCCAAGGGCTGTTCGACCCGCGCCGCCTGCGGGACGTGATCCGTAATTTCATCTATCTGCCGGACGCCTCACGCCGGGATGAGAAAATCGTCTGCCGTTACCCGCAGTATTACGCCGCCACCAAGCTCTACGCCCACATCCTCAAGCACCGCAAACCGGACGGCGACGGCAAGGGCGGCACCTATTTCGGCGCAACCGGCTGCGGCAAGAGTTACACCATGCTGTTCCTCGCCCGCCTGCTGATGAAAAGCGTGGACTTCGCCAGCCCGACCATCGTGCTGATTACCGACCGCACTGACCTCGACGACCAGCTTTCCGGCCAGTTCGTCAAGGCCAAAACCTACATCGGCGACGACGCCATCATCAGCGTGGAAAGCCGCCAGCATTTGCGCGAACTGCTTAAAGGCCGCACCAGCGGCGGTGTGTTCCTCACCACCATCCACAAATTCACCGAAGACATTGAGCTGCTGAGTGAGCGCAGCAATATCATCTGCATTTCCGACGAAGCGCATCGCAGCCAGATCAACCTCGACCAGAAAATCCGCGTCACCGAACAAGGCGTGAAGCGCACCTACGGTTTCGCCAAATACCTGCACGACTCGCTACCCAACGCCACCTACGTCGGCTTCACCGGCACACCCGTGGACGCCACTCTCGACGTTTTCGGTAAGATCGTTGACAGCTACACCATGACTGAATCGGTCAAGGACGACATTACCGTGCGCATCGTCTACGAAGGCCGCGCCGCCAAAGTCTTCCTCGACAACAAGAAGCTTGCAGAAATCGAAGCCTATTACCAGCAGTGTGCCGAAGACNNGGGTAGCGATTACCAGATCGAGGAAAGCAAGAAAGCCTCCGCCAACATGGGCGCAATTCTCGGCGACCCCGACCGCCTCAAGGCGCTGGCCGCCGATTTCGTCGAACACTACGACAAGCGCGTGGCGGAAGGCGCAACCCTCAAGGGCAAGGCCATGTTCGTGTGCAGCAAGCGCGAAATCGCCTGGGATTTCTACCGCGAAGTCATCGCCCTGCGCCCGCAATGGGCTGAAGTGCGTGCAGCCGAAGAAGGCGCAGAACTGAGCATTGAGGACCGCAAGAAGCTCAAACCCATCGAACGCCTGAAACTGGTGATGACACGCGGCAAGGACGACCCCAAGGCACTCTACGACCTGCTGGGAACCAAGGAATACCGCAAGGAACTCGACCGCCAGTTCAAGGAGCCGAAATCCAATTTCAAGATCGCCATCGTAGTGGATATGTGGCTGACCGGCTTCGACGTGCCGGAACTGGATTCCATCTACATCGACAAGCCGATCCAGCGCCACAGCCTGATCCAGACCATTTCCCGCGTAAACCGCAAGTTTGCAGGCAAGAACAAGGGGCTGGTGGTCGACTACATCGGCATCAAGCGGCAGATGAATCAGGCGCTCAAGCAATATTCCAAGGGCGACGAAGATAACTTCGAGGAAATCCAGCAATCCATCATCGCCGCCAAGGATCAGCTCGACCTGCTCGACAAGCTGTTTCACCCCTTCGACAACAGCGCGTATTTCCATGGTGAACCGACCGCACAACTGCAATGCCTGAATCTAGCTGCTGAATTCGTGCAGGTCACGCAAAAGGTGGAACAGCGTTTCATGGGGCTGGTGAAACGCCTCAAGGCTGCCTACGACATCTGTTCCGGCAGTGATGCTTTCACCCAGCCCGAGCGCGACCGTATCCACTTCTACTTCGCGGTGCGCTCCATCGTCTTCAAGCTCACCCGTGGCGATGCGCCCGACACTGCGCAGATGAACGCCAAAGTGCGCGACATGATTAAAGACGCCCTGCAAAGCGACGGGGTGGAGGAAATCTTCAAGCTGGGCGACGAAGATGCGGGCGCAGTCGATCTGTTTTCCGATGACTACCTCGCCAAAATCGACAAGATCAAACTGCCCAACACCAAAATCAAGCTGCTACAACAACTACTCGAACACGCCATCGCCGAATTCAGGAAGACCAACCGNGCCAAGGGCGTGGACTTTTCCAAACAGTTCAAGGCGCTGGTCGATAAGTACAACGAACGCGATGAGCAGAATGTGCTGGTCAGCAATGTGCTGGACGACTTCGCCAACGAAATCATCGACCTGTTCCATGCCCTGCAACGTGAAAAGGCATCCTTCGCCGACCTCGGCATCGACTTCGAGGAAAAAGCTTTCTACGACATCCTCAAAGGGCTGGCAGTCAAATACGATTTCACTTATCCCGACGACAAGCTCATCCCGCTGGCCAAAGCCGTGAAGGATGTGGTGGATGACAAAACCAAATACACCGACTGGAACAACCGCGACGACATCAAGGCCGAACTGAAAGTCGACCTGATTATCCTGTTGGCGCAGCACGGCTACCCGCCTGTGGATCGGGACGAGGTGTACAAGGAAATCTTCGGGCAGGCGGAGAATTTCAAGAAGTACAAGCTTGGCGGCTAGGCGTACTGACCCGCGCACCATCCCGACGACCAGGNCCACTGAAAGTTGTACCCTCCCAACCAACCCGTCACATCCACGGTTTCCCCTATGAAGTAAAGCCCTGGAACTTTACGCGCTTCCATGGTTTTGGAGGAAAGCTCGCGGGTATCCACGCCACCGAGGCTGACCTCTGCCGTGCGCATGCCTTCGGTGCCGGAAGGCGTCAATTCCCAGGTTTGTAATTGCTGGGCAATGGATTGCAGTTGTTTGTCGCCGTATTGCCCCAGCGGACGGTTGGGGAACAGGGTTTCGCAAAGGCGTTGCGCCAGCCGGTGAGGCAATATTTCCGCCAATACCGTTTTCAGCTCCGCTTTCGGGCGTTGCTTTTGCATGGCGTGCAGCCATTCCTGCGCATCCCGCCCTGGCAGCAGGTTGATTTCCACTGCCTCGCCTTTGCGCCAGAAGGATGAAATTTGCAACATGGCGGGNNCGCTCAACCCCCGGTGGGTAAACAGCAGGTGTTCGCGGAAACTGCCTGCCCCGCAACTGGCGACAACTTCTATACTCACGCCGGATAGCCCAGCGAACAGGCCATCCAGCTCTGTCTGGGGAAAAGTGAACGGAACCAGGGCAGNGGAAAACGGGATGCTTTTCAGCCCGAACTGTCTGGCGATGCGGACGCCGTAGTCCGTTGCGCCCATGCGTGGGATGGATGGNNCGCCGGTGGCGATCACCAGCGCCGCGCCGGAGCAATTTCNCTGGCTGGTTTGCAGGTGGAAGCCTGCTGCGTCGTGGCGGATGGCCGCCACTTCCGTGGCAAGACGCAAAACCACGCCAGCCTGTGCGCATTCCTGTTGCAGCATCGCGGCCACTGCGGACGACTTTTGGTCGCAAAAGAGTTGCCCGAGGGTCTTTTCATGCCAGCTCAGTTGGTGTTGGCGCATCAGAGCCAGGAAATCTTGTGGCGTATACCGCGCCAGCGCCGATTTGCAGAAGTGTGGGTTTTGCGACAGGTATGCGTTGGGGTTGGCGTGCAGGTTGGTGAAATTGCAACGTCCACCGCCGGAAATGAGGATTTTCTTGCCGATCTTGTCGGCCTTGTCGAGCAGCAAAGTCCGCCGCCCGCGTTTGCCGGTTTCTGCGGCGCACATCAGGCCAGCGGCTCCGGCACCAATAATGATGGTGTCATAAGGGTCTGTGGTTTGCATGGGCGCATCATAAGCCGGGGCAAAGAAAAAGCCCGCACGAAGCGGGCTTTGGGTTGGATCCTTTAGCCGATGAATTTCACCAATGGATGGTGACGGTGCGCCTTCCCCAGCGCAGGGCTTTGCGTGTGTCTTTCCCCATATAAATGTCAATTTNTTTACGCCAGCGTGGATGCATTTTATCCAGTACGACGTATTCCCCTTCCAGTCCTTTGATTTTGACCCTGCTTCCACGAGACAGTCCATATTGTTTGAGGAGGTCTTTGGAAACGGCGATGGCTTTCATGCCAGGATTCAGCTCGTCACCCCAGGCGGCGATGTTTGGTGTTTCATCGGTTTGCCGGGTGGCTGAGTTGTAAGCTGTAGCGGTTACCTTAAGGCTGTTCGACCGCTCCTTTCCAGCGGAGGCTGTTCCTGCCAAACCAATGGACAGAAGAGCCACTGTTAGAAGACGTGTTACAGTAAACATAAATATAACCCAAATTATTGATCTTAAATAGATAATTGATTTAAGACTAAAGGATCGAGGTGGATATTAGCATATTCAAATATGCTGATTAAACCGTTTTATGGCAGAAAACACGACAAGCGGTTTTACTGCTGGTGTTGAATTGGCACATACTCCTAGAAGTTTTAGGCAAAAAAACAACATCACGGCTTTGCCATGCTTGTTTTTGCCTGTCATTTTCATGTTCTGGATAGTTATGCAACACTCTCACCGATCTTGCTGTATCCAGAACACCACGGGATACACAGGCGCTGAGTGTATATCAGGTTCATCATTCTGTCATTTGTTTGGCAATAAAAGGTTTTTGTGCTGACAAAGATGATTAATGTTTGTGTTATATTTCTTTGGCAAACATAGAGTTGTATCCAATTTCAATGTTTGCTTTTGTAAAACTGGTTTTTTAATATTTAAATCAAGTTGTATTTATGGAAGATGGTATTATTCTCGCCACACTCAACGCCCGCTATACGCATGCCTCGTTGGGTTTGCGCTACATCTACGCCAATCTGGGCCGCGGNCGGAAGCAGGCGAAATTGATGGAATTTACTATCGCTATGCGGCCGCTCGATATTGCCGAGCAATTGCTGGCAGCCCGCCCCCGCATCATCGGGTTGGGCGTGTATATCTGGAATGTGACGGAAACCACCGAGCTGGTTTCACTGCTGAAATCCCTTGAACCTAATGTGGTTATTGTGTTGGGAGGNCCAGAAGTCAGTCATGAAACTGGGCAGCAAACCATCATTTCTTGGGCGGATTACGTGATCACAGGTAGNGGCGAAATCAGTTTTCGGCAGTTATGCGACCAATTGTTGGCTGGGAAAAAGCCTTTGGCGAAGGTCATTGCAGGAATTCANGCCCCTCTGGAGCAATTGGAGCTGCCTTACATTCTGTATACGGATGAAGATTTGGCGACGCGCTCAATTTATGTGGAAGCTTCGCGTGGATGCCCATTCAAGTGCGAATTTTGCTTGTCGGCGCTCGACAAAACTGCCTGGCCGTTTGATCTGCAACGCTTTTTGACTGAAATGGAGGCGCTTTGGCAGCGTGGTTTGCGCCAGTTCCGCTTTGTTGACCGGACATTCAACCTGAAAATCCAGGCTACGGTGGCGATTCTGGACTTNTTTCTGGAGCGCTTGGATGCGGACACTTTCCTGCATTTCGAGCTGATCCCGGATTATTTGCCAGAAGTGTTGAAAGAACGGGTCAGCCGCTTCCCCGCGGGTTCCTTGCAATTTGAAATCGGCGTCCAAACGTTTGATCCGGCGGTGCAGGCGCTGATCAGCCGCAAACAGGACAATGCCCGGGCAGCGGAGAATATCCGTTGGCTGCGGGGGCATTCCGGCGCGCATTTGCATACCGACCTGATTTTCGGTTTGCCAGGGGAAGATCTGGAGGGCTTTGGCGTGGGTTTCGACCAATTGGTGCGCTTGAACCCACACGAAATCCAGGTCGGCATCCTCAAGCGTCTGCGCGGCGCACCCATCAGCCGCCATACGGAAGCGTTCGGCCTGGTGTTTAATCCGTTGCCGCCGTACAACATCCTACGCACCGACCGGGTGGATTTCGCCACCCTGCAGCAGATGAACCGTTTCGCCCGCTACTGGGACATGATCGGCAATTCGGGGCGTTTTGCGCATGCCTTGCCGTTGTTGCTNGGGGAGGAGCCGTTCGCCCGCTTCTGGAAATTGTCGGAATGGATTCACGCGCAAGCGCAGCAAACCCACCAGATTGCCTTGCCGCGCCTGTTTGTGCTGGTGCATGGCGCAGGGTTGGAGGCGTTGGGGTTGGAGCGGCAGCTGTTGGAGGCAGCGTTGTTGCAGGACTATGCGCTGACCGGGCAAAAAGGGCAGATCCCCTTTCTGGCGGAAGCGCGGCGGAACCCTTTTCTGCCGAAACAGGGCGGAAAAAGCGGCAACCAGCGGCAGTTACGGTTTCTGGGGCAGGGTGGGCCGATTAGCCCATTGGTCAGTCTTCGCCCTTGCTGCAAACTTCTTTGGCGAAGGTCGGATAGTCCACCGTTTTGTCGCTCTCACAGGCGATTTTACAGCGGCGGCTGAAGGCTTCATTGTTGAAGCCGGGGTGTTCGCCCACCGCAGCGATGCCCCGAATCAGATAGCCTGCATAGCTGGCCTGGGGATCCTGGCAACTGACGTCGCCGCCATGGTTGTCCCGGCAGGCGCTTAAGGCTTCATCATATAGCCAGCGGCAGTTTTCTTCGCCCAGGAAACTTTTGGACACGGTTTCCAGCGCAATATTGAGATTTTCCCCTTGCAGGATGGCGGTTTTGTGTTTGCCAGCCTGATAACCAAGGTCGAGGATTAATCGGTCGCTGTCCACACTGAGCTTGAGGTCGTCAGGGTAAGCGGTGAAGGCGTCGCCGGTTTTGATGTCGGGCGCTTTATCCTTGTCCAGCAGCAGGTAATAAAACTGGTTTTGCGGGCAGGCGGTGCCACCGCAATTGGAGCCGAACAGCACCACATCGCGCTGGTTTTGTTTGATGTATTGGTGCAGGGATAGGTAGAAGGCTTCTTNTTGGAAAACCGGTTTGCCATCCAGGCTCAAGGTGTCCGGCGGCAGGTCGGGGGCGCTATGGGTAATTTCCAGCTTGCCGTAGCGGGTTTGCAGGGTGTCGTCCTCGACCGGCAGTGCTTGGATATAGGTTTCCAGCACCGTAACTTTCGGCGCGTCTGAGGGTTGGTCGGGTGGCGGCTTGTTGTCACAGCCGGGTAACGCCAGCAACAACAGGCAGCAGCCTACCGACGCAGTGCGAAGCCAATGTTTCATGTGTTTCGTTAAGCCTGTTTGTCGATGGTGACGTTGGATATGGGGTATCACTTTGATATTAGTGCATACTTGTCAACTCGGCAATGCCCTGTCGCCAGGCCGCCTGCATACGTTCGCCGATGGTGCCGAACGCCGGATGCTGCTGTTGATAGGCTTGCAACTCCGGCAAAGTGGTTTCCAGCCCATGCGCCACCCACTCCAGCAGGTGTTTGCCGCGCCGTTCATTGATGTTGCAAAACTGGCGGGCGAAAGCCAGCAATGCCTTGCNGTCCGGGAACGCCTTGCTGCCGCCGAACAGCAGCGCCAGCGTGTCGTTGGGGATGTAAGGCGTGGTGGAGACGATGTCGAAAGCGGGTGCCAGGCGGATTTCGCCTTCCGGGTCGCCATACAGCACGCCGAAATTTTTCAGGTGGGCGTCGCCGTTGCGTACCGCGCAGGTCAGCGCCAGTGAGAGGAAAAACTGTTCCATCGCCTCATGCACGCGGTGAGGGGAGACGAACTGGCGGATACGCAGGGCGATGTCCTGATAACTGCCGACGTATTTGTCATCCGTCGCCAGGCCATTCAGCACGCAAAAATCCTCAAAACCCAGGTAGCCGCCCTGTTCGTCCAGGTCAAAGCGTTTGACGATCAGCAAACGGCNCTGGGCGGCGAGCTCCACTTCAGGTGTCTCCAGGCTGGCTTTACGGGCGGCCTGCATGCAGAAGTATTCGTTGGCGGCCAGTTCCGGAAAGCGTTCCGGGTTCCAGGCCTTGACGATGTGGGTGGCGTCGCGGTAGCTGAATTGCTCCAGTTGTGCGGCACTGGCGACGGTTTCGGCATCCCGCACCAGCACCTTGGGCTGCATGCCGGAAATGCCGGAATAACGCGCATAGAGTTGCAGCAATTCGGTAAACAAATCTTCAGCACCGGAATAGGTGCGCAATGCCTGCATGTCTTGCAATGGCATCGTATCGGGTTCGCTGCCGGTGGGCGCTATGCGGATGCGCCCGATCTGCGAATGCCCGATGATGCCCAATAGCGCCAGGTCATCGAAGTTTTGCACGGNTTNTTGGAAACGGTTGCGCAACAGTTCGCGCAGCTCACCTTCCGGCAGGTTCATCTGGAAGATGGGGTGAACGCCTTGCTGGAAACCATATTGGTCGGGCATCACGGGCATGGTCANGGAGACGGCTTGCTGCGGGGTTGTGTTTGGCAGGTAGCCGAAGACATAAGCGTGAGGGCGGATGGCGCTGCGCCCGAGTATGCCACTGTGTTGGTTTTGTACGTAAATGTCGAGGCTGCCCTGATCTGTTTTGGAATGCTTGCTCATGATTTTCGGCCTGTTTTGCGTTGCTCGGCTTCATTGACCAGTGTTTGCAGGGTCGGGCGGCGCGGACTGAGTGGCTGTGCGGTCAATTCCAATCCCAGTGCGGAACACAGCGCCATGATTTTGCGGATGCCAATTTCAGGTACGGTGCCGTTCTCAATGCCAGAGAGCGTGGCGCGGCTGATGCCTGTCTTGCGGCAGAGTTCGGCCTGGGTTAATTGAAGCTGTTTGCGCGCATTGCGCAGGGTTTCCCCAATGAGTGCATGTCCATGTATTATATATGATACATAATCAGGTGTTAATAGTATTTTGCATTATATATAGTGCATTCTTGTAACGCTGTATACTCTACCACCAGGATTTCCTTTCTGTTAAATTGTGTGCCGGTTGTTCAGTTGAGGAAAATAAAATTATGTCTGCATTTGAATTGGCGGATTATTTACGCACACGTCTAAAATCTCAGAAATTGACAACAACGGAGGCGGCAAGGCGTTCGGGGATTTCCCGGCAGACTTGGCACAAACTGTTGCGTGCGGATATTAGTGAAGCCCGTCTTTCCACTTTGGTCAAAGTTGCTGAAACGCTTGAAGCCCATCCGTTAAGCATGTTGCGGATTTACTTCAATGANAAATCCGCTGGGCAGGTTGTCTGCCAGGGTTTCCAGGCAAAGCAAAAATGATAAGGTAGATAAAAATATGTTTCTGGATTTATTGCTGATGTTTCTTACCCGGATAATAGCGTCGTCCAGATTGGTGAAGAGTTCGAGAAAATCTGGGAGGTGGCCAATCTGGGGACGGAACCGTGGGTAGGCTGGCGGCTGCAATGCATGGATGAATCGCAACCGGCCAATTTGGCNCCGTTGAGCGGGAGTGTCCCCATCCCCGAAACCAAACCGGGGAGCATNGTGCGTCTGGGTGTGCATTTCCGGGCACCTGCCTTCCCGTGCAATGCGATTTCCCATTGGCAATGCGTCGACGCCAACGGGGCTGTCATATTCCCCAAGTTAAGTGGGCTGTATTGCATGGTCAAGGTGGTTGATTCGTGACATTGCCTCGCCGATATTATGGTGATTTCAACCCGATGGATTTCATCGCGGAGTTATACCAGTCGGCGACTTTGGATGAGGCGTTTGCTGCTTACGAGCGGCAAACGCAGCAATTGGGCTTTGATGGCGTATTGTATACGTTTGTGCCTCAAATATACTTTGAGGCACAGTTGCCCATTACNCCCTTGTATAAAACCTCAGCCGCTTATTGCCCCGCTTTCCTCCATCACTATCAGGAGGCGGAGTTTGAAAAGGTGGATTTCGCCGTTAANAAAATTGCCTTGGAAGGCGAAACACAAGTGATTGACTGGTGGGCTGAGGAGCGTAAAGGCGGGCTAACGCAGCCTGAAAGGAATGTCATCGCTATTGCCAGGCAGGATTATGGCATCCTCAATGGCATGACGATTCCCTTGACGCAGGGGATTCCCGGCAATGGCGGGGTCAGTTGCATCAGTTCCGAGCGTGACCGCCTGTATGGGATTCTGGTGCATGAACGGTTGTACGCCTTGCAGGTGTGCACGCGGCTGTTCCACACGCATGTCATGGCGACGCCAAACTTGAAGATTTATTTTCTGGCGGCGTTGTTGAATCAACTTACCCCCAAGGAAAAACGCCTGTTGAAGTTCATCGTGTCGGGCTTGCCGATGAAGCTGCTGCCTGATTACGCAGCCGACATTTCCCAGAAATACGGGGAAAAATTGGTGGACAACATCAGGCCAAGTTCGGCGGCGTCAACAGGATCCGTTTGATTTACTATGCGGGTGTGCTGCATTTCCATAACCATCTGTAGAAATTTTCCCCGAATTCCCCGCTTTATTCCCCGCGCTTTTCCCCTCCCTGGCAGCTGAAAATTCCCTCCGTCCATTATGGTTCCTGGAGGATTTTAAATGCTGGATTCAACAAGTATTGCCCCTGTTTGCCTGCACCATTGCGTTTACCAATCACCGGCGGAAATCGCCAATGCCTGCCAACTTAGGAAGGAGGAATATAGCAAGCTTTATCCCAGTGTGCGGGTATCCGCAGATGATCCGTTCCACCGGCATGCTTACGTGGTGTATTCCTGTGATGATGATGGGGAGGTGAGGAGCACCGCCAGTTTTATCGTTGACAGCGAACTCGGCCTGCCGGAAGACCCGTTGTTTCCACCGGAAGTCAGCCACTACCGCAAGAGCCGCAAACGTTTGATGGAAATCGGCCGTTTCGTCATCCGCGACAAACAGAGCTTGGTTAAACAGTATTACCGCCGCTTATGAGGTGGCGCTCAGAAGGGGGTCGACATTATTCTGATCGTCATTCGCCAGCAACATATTCCTTTGCACCTGAAGCTGATCGGTGCCCGCCTGTTGGCGGAAGACGTGGGGAAAGCTTCGGCAGTGATTACAAGTTCTGCTGTTTGGCTTGGCCTATCCAAGAAACGAAACCCGAATTTTTTAAATGGACGGCGTCAGCCTGACTTTACTATAACCGGATTATTGGAGAATAATCATGACTGCACTGTATAAAATGTCTGCCTGGGATAGCTATGCCGCCTCCCACTTGTCTGTCCTGCCTTCCCTGCAATTGGAAGTTTATAAGGCGGTCGCCCCGTATATGCATGGGTCTGTGGCCGATTTTGGTTGCGGCACTGCCCGCATCACCCCGTTTCTGGCCGGACGTGAGGATGTGCAAGGGTATACTGGCGTTGACTATTCGGAAGACATGGTCGAGAAGGCGAATTGGCTGATCGGGCAACTGAATGCTGAACACTTCAGCATTTTGCATGCCAAGATTGAAGAGGTGGAGGGGAAAACGTTTGATTCCGCCCTGTCAGTCAACAGTTATTACACCTGGGGAGAGCCGCAGGAAATCTTANNCCATATTCATGGCCTGTTGCGTCCCGGCGCGCCGTTTGTGCTGGTGACGCCCAACAAATCGCTGGACATGCGCAAACTGGCGCGGGAAGCGGACAAGGAGCTGCTGAAGTANCCCCATTATCCCGCGTTCCGGGAAAAGAACCTGGAACTGGCGGGGAATGAGAAGGCGGCATTTGTGGAAATGGACACACTGGTGCGCCAATTGTCAGCCACCGGTTTCAAACTGGTGGCTTGCCATCAGGACTTTTATCTGGGTGGATTGAACTTTATCCGTGCTGAAAAAGCTTGATGGGCTCATTATTGTTGATGCAGCTTTCCGCTCGGGTGATGATGTAAGCCAGTTCCTCTTCTGTTTTGGGGCTGGTGTCGTACTGGACGCCAGCCCATTCCGATACTTGCGGGAATTTGCTGATTATCCAAAGGGCGAGTTTTTGACTTTGGCGGGATTTTTCATGAGGACGCCTTTCAACAGGTTTTGGCCGGTCTTGTCCACGCTGTCAACGTAAAGGCCATCAGCAGCTTCGCCCCGGAAAACCGGGATTTTGCTGATGCCTTTGCGGTATTTGCCAGCGTGTGTTGCATATTCCTCTTGGAGGAGGTGCGTAATGAGCCGCGCCAGGTGTGGTTGGCAATCCATCAGGTTCATGGCGTTCGCCGGAGGGTAAGGCAACCTGTTTTCATTTGGTGGGGTGTCAGTGGGATGTGCAATCCCTTGATCGGCGTCCAGACGAAAGCTTAAGCGTAAGTCATTGCCTGTGGCACCGGGTAAGCGGATGACGACATTGACTTCCCCATGACGTTGTTTATCGAGATCAATCTTGTAAAGCATGAATGACCACCATTTGTTGTATAGTAATAATGGTTATAGTTAATCACAATTGACGATGACAAAAATCACACAGATAGGGGCATGGCTATAAAGTACTACCCAATTCTTGGTGTGTGATTATAAAATAATCAATAAACCTCCTTTTTGAACAATAACTTATCAATGAATGAGGTGGAAATTTCCACCTTTTGTGATCGGCTTAAATAACCGACACTGCAAGCTTTGCGAAAGTTAAGTCATTGAGGGGTGACAATCATGTCAGCAATAGATCTAGCCAAATATGTACAAGCCAGGATGGAAAAATTGGATCTGACCGTGACCAGTGCGGCGCAACGTTCAGGCATTTCCCGTCAGACTTGGCACAAACTGATGCGTGCCGATATCAAGGAAGCCAAAATTTCTACCTTGATAAGGGTCGCCAACGCCTTGAAAATTACTGTGCCCGATTTGATTGAAGTATATTTTCATTCAGGCGAGCAGTTTTGCCGATTTACCCGCCATAACCATCCATCTACTGATAGCCCCTAGTCTACAGTTTAACCACCCTTACCTGAATGCCTCCTGTTGGAGGCATTTTTATTTTCAATTTCTGCATAAATATTTTGCAGGCGTAAGCCTCATTTCTGTGTGTGGCAATAAAAATAATTGATTCTATCCATAATCCACTTGACTGAAGTTTTGTAATGGGAAAAATTCCCAATCATGGATAACATGCTTCGTTCAGCCTTTTACCGCATTGTCAAAACCCTGATGCGCATCCTTTACCGTAAGGGTGTCGCTTTGGGGGATTTCACCCAACTGGTGAAACAGGCGTATGTGGATGTCGTTGAACAGGAGCTAGTCCGTAGTGGCGAACGGGTCACCACTTCTCGCATCGCCGCCATTACCGGCCTGACCCGCAAGGATGTGGCGCAATTGCGGGAGCGTGAGGAGCAGGAAACCAGCCCGCGTTATAACCGNGGGATGCGCGTGCTGACCGGGTGGCGGCATGATGAAGAATTTATTGATCCAGCGACTAGTCAGCCAGCTATTCTGCCGTTTCGNGGGGAACGGGGCAGTTTTGAGCGGCTGGTGCAGCGTTACAGTGGGGATATGTCCGCTTTCGCCATGCTGGAGGAGATGAAGCGCATCCAGGTGGCGCGGGAAACGCTGGATGGCGGCGTACAGATGCTCAGTCAGGTTTACATCCCGCAGGGCGATGAAGGTGAAAAAATCGCGTTGTTGGGCATGGATGTGCCACTGTTGATTTCGACCATCGACCACAACCTGACATGCCGCGACCCACTGGAGCTGCGTTACCAGCGCAAGGTCAGCTACAACAATTTGCCGGAAGAAGTGTTGCCGGAATTCAGGGCATTTGTGCGCCAGGATGCCCAGCAGTTGCTGCTGCGTTTTAATGACTGGCTGTACCAGCACGACCGTGACCATACGCCGGATGTGCAGGGGACTGGCCGTATGCAGGCGGGTGTCGGCATTTTCTATTTTGAGCAGCCTGCGGAACCCAAGGAGCCAAAACAATGAATATCAAGTTTGCCCTTGCAGCCTTGCTGTGCGGTGTATGGCTGGGTAGCTGTGTGGAAGGCACACAAACAGTGGCGGAAGGCGGCATGAGCGGAACCGGCATTTCCAGCGGGCGCATCACCGGCTTTGGCAGCATTTACGTCAATGGCGTCCATTATGATGTCAGCCAGGCAGCGTTTTACCGCGATGGGGAACAAGTCAGCGGGCAGGGCGCTTTCAGTGTTGGTGAGTTCGTGACCGTGGCTGGCGAGGTGCAGGGTGATGGTGCCGATGGCAAGGCCAGCCAGGTGACGTTTGACAGCTTGCTGGTGGGCGAAGTGACCACGCCTTCCACTGATGGCCAGAGCCTGGGTGTGATGGAACAGACCGTGCAGACTGATGATTTGACGGTTTTACATGGCTTTGAGCAGCTTACCGCCTTGCAGACAGGTGCTGTCGTGGAAATTTCCGGTGTCCGCGGCGCCGACGGTGTGATAACGGCTTCCAGCATTACCCTGTTGCCGGGCAGGCAACCGCAGGATGGCGCGCCTGAAGCTGGAAGGCCGTGTCAGTGTTTTCTTGCCGGAGCAGCATTCCTTCCAGTTGGGTAACTTGATTGTCGATTATACCCCCGCCCAGCTGGAAGGCTTTTTGCCTGGGCAAACACTGGCAGAAGGGCAGTTCGTGCAGGTTGAAACCCGGCAACCCTTGCAGCCCTGACGTTGGTTGCGTCGCGGGTTGTGCTGAAAAAGCAGCCTGATTATCCGCAGGATACACGCTTGCATATGGAAGGTGTGGTGACCGCGCTGGCGACGGCGAACCGCTTTACGCTCAATGATCAAGTGGTGGTGGTGTCCGCCGCGACCCGCTTTGATGACCTGACAGTGTCGGATCTGGCGCTGAATATGGCGCTGGAAGTGGAAGGCGCAATCAACCAGGCAGGTGAATTGTTGGCTAGCCGGGTGGCGGCGCAGCATGTCAGGGATGGACGGACGCTCATGTTGGAAGGCAATGTCCTGTTATTGCAGCCGGATCAAAAAACGTTCACTTTGCCCGGCGGCGTATTGCAGGTGGACAACGCCAGCATGTTGTTGCTTGGGCGGGATGCCGACCAGCGCCAAACTTCTGGGTCGTTTGCATCGATTAAGGTGGGTGATTTTGTCAGGGTGGAGGCCGTTCCCCAAAGCGATGGCAGCTTACGGGTGTTGCGCTTGGACTGGGGGCACCGCCGGTGCCGACTACTGGCTTCGAGCCACCTTTGCACGGGGAGGGATCCCCGCACTGAATACTGCTGGCTAGTTGCAGCTGGCTGGCGGTTATAAAAACCCGGTGTTGCAGCACCGGGTCACAAACACTTACCCATCATGGGTAAGATTTTTGGCAACTATGGAGAAACAACCATGAAAATCAATACTTCTCTTTCCCTGTTCACTGCTGGTGCCTTGTTGTCAGCGTCTTTTCTTGCCTACGCGCACAATGGCGGGGCTCCGGCTTCCGAATATGACGCCAATGGCGATGGTGTCGTCACCGCAGCTGAAATCCTTGCAGTTAAAACGGCTGATTTTACGGCGGCCGATGTTGATAATAGCGGCGCTTTGTCGCTGGCGGAATACCTTAATTTGGAAAATACGCTGCAAACCCGGCGCATTGCGGCTGCTTTCGCCAAGATGGACGTTGATTTAGACAGCAATATTACCTTGGCTGAATTTACGGCTTCTGCGCCAGCCAACACTGCTGCCTACCTGACCAATGTCTTCAAACTGGCGGATAAAAACGCTGATGCAGGCGTCAGTCTGGCGGAGTTCACCGAGCTGCAAAGCAAGGGTGCCAACGGCGGCGTATGGGAGTTTGCCCGTCTTGACGCCAGTGCTGACCAGCTGTTGTCGTTGGATGAGTATACTGCGGTTCCGGCGCAGCCGACTGCACCTACTGCTTCGGCTGGCGGTGAACGCGGCGGCAAGGCAGGCAAGCGCTAATCCGGCATTGGCATGCTGGGAGGGAAATGTGCTTCTCAGCTTGACTGTCGGAATTGGTTTTAATGGATGGTTGAGGGCGGAAAGGGTTGTGGTTTAGGCTGCAACCCTTTTTTGTGCGGCCACTAACGAAAAAGGGCTGCGCCTGATAGAGCGCAACCCTTTGATTCATAATGGTGGGACATGTGCGACTCGAACGCACGACCACCTGATTAAAAGTCAGTTTACGTCTGTTTCATCCTCTTCCAGACTCTTCCAGTAATACCATTGATACATAAGGTTTTCGTCCTGTTATTGTCCATTTTCTTCCATTCTGCAACACTACTTCCCATCGTTAAAACCGTACCGTAAACCGTACCGGAAGGAAGAAGGGCAATGGCGCACACATACACCAACCACAAGGGCATAAAGGCCGCATCAACCGACAAGGCGCAAGCCATGTTCAAGGACACCGAATGCAAGGGGCTTTACTTGCGCGTGTACCCGACAGGCCGGAAGGTGTTTATTCATCGCTACTGGCTGAACGGGAAAGAGCGGCTGTATACCCTGGATGCGCCAGAGATAACACCCAAAAGCACGGAACGGGAAATAGCGGGGCGCTATCCAAGGCGCGGGCATTGGTGGCAGACCAAAAAGCAATGATCGGGAGTCGCAACGATGAAAGCAGGGCANGACCCAGCCATTGAGCGCAGCCTGAACGTGTTGAATGCGGCGGCTGTGCCTACCATGGCAGAGTTTTCCAGCACCTACATGACCAGGCATGCAAAGAAGAAAAAGAAGTCATGGGAAGAAGACCAGCGGATGCTGAATGTTGATGTGTTGCCGTTCATTGGGGATATGAAAATAGACAAGGTGGAAAAGAAGCACATCAACGCATTGCTTGACCGCAAAGAAGACGCTGGCGCACTGGTCGCCCGTAACCGTCTGCTTTCCTTGCTGCACAAGTTTTTCAATTTCGCCATTGAGCGCGGCGAAATCAAAAGCCACATCAACCCAGCGGCGAAAATCACCAAGGAAGAAGAAACGGCACGGGATAGGGTGCTGACTGATGATGAAATCAGGATGCTATGGGCGGCCACCAGTGATNNGAATNNCCAACCGGACATTTCCACCCGGCTTGCTGTGCGTTTGCGCCTGATTACCGGGCAACGGTCAAGCGAGATTGTGACCGCCAGGGAAAGCGACATTCAGGGCGACATCTGGAGTATGGACGAAACCAAGAATGGATTAGCCCATGCTATCCCGCTTACTGATATGGCTTTGCAGGTAATCGGNGAGGCGCGGCCTCATGCCCGTAATGGTTTGCTGTTTCCAGCCAGGAACGGGGGCGTGATGGCTGTACAGGTGCTTTCCAGAATCTTTGAGCGCATCCCTTGGGAGCTGGAAGAAGGGCAGGTAAGGCCAACCCCGCACGATTTGCGGCGCACCCTTCGCACTGGATTGGGCGCTTTGAACTTCGATAACTTCATCCAGCGGCGTGTGACCAACCACAAGGAAAAGAACCAGATAGACACCACCTACAACCGCCACGACTACATGAAGGAAAAGCGGGCGGCGCTGGAAGCATGGGAGCGGCGGCTGAATGAGGTCATTACCGGGGAACCTTCCAGTAACGTGGTTCCATTCAGCAAGTCAGCTTGACCACTGGCAAGTTATGCCAAATTTTATATAATGGATTGCGCCAATGAAAACACTTGAATGGATCGGCAATAGCTACGCGGATTTGTGCGGCTTCCCGGAAGATGCAATGCACGAAGCAGGCTACCAGTTACACCGCTTGCAAACCGGGCAGCAGCCACTTGACTGGAAACCAATGCAAGGCATAGGGCAGGGAGTGCAGGAAATCCGTATCAGGGAGGAGTCCGGCGCTTTCAGGGTTATCTACGTGGCAAGGTTTGAGGAAGCCGTTTATGTGCTCCATGCCTTCCAGAAAAAGACACAGAAGACCGCACAGCATGACATTGAACTGGCGCGGGAACGCTTCAAGGAAATGATTAGGAGACGTACACCATGAGCGAAGGACATACCACACCANGCAGGGCAAAGCGTCTTTTACGATCTGTTCCCGAAAGAACAGGCGGCAAACCTACTTATCAGGGCGCAATTGCTGGATGAACTTATCAGCATCCTGCAATCACGGTTTGCAACACAGGCGGAAGCGGCGGCGGCGCTGGATGTTTCACAAGCGCGAATCAGCGACCTGTACCGGGGCAAGATTCAACGTTTCACCGTGGACATGCTGATAAACCTGCTGGCGCGTGTCGGGCAGTCTGTCGAAGTGCATACCAATGCGGCGGCATGACTGAAAAGGGACTGACTGAACGTGATTCCAAGCGCGACATTGGGCTGGAACTGCTGGAGTCTGTCCGCCAGATGAAGGCGGGACAGAAAGGGGCTGTCCATCACATCAAGCCTCTTACAGATAGTGAGGGCGAAGTGCGCGAACTGACGGCGGCGGATGTGGCAGCATTCCAGCCCATTGGGACGTGTTGCCAGAAGTGGCAAAGATCATCCCAACACGAGGCAAGCAGAAAGCACCTACCAACACGTCTTGATGAAGTGCTGCAAGCCTGCATAGCGGAACACCACAAGGCGGCATAGTTCGCCCCACATCAACCAGCGAGCCGGACAAGTTCCGGCTTTTTGCGTTTCAGACATTGTGTTTTTTCGGGTCTAATGGGTCTGACGGGTCTAGGGTTTTATATGTGATTGTTTTTATTGGCTTCTACTGCCTAGACCCTGCCTGATTTGTTAGACCCAAATGAATTTAGTCCGGGTCTAACGGGTCTAGACCAAGAAAAAAACGGGAAAGCCTGCCAATGTAGAACACCCAAAACCTACGCTATCAACCCAACGGCATATGGCTATACGCAAGCTGGCAGGATTGTCTAAAATAGAATAACTATAGAATCAGGTAGATACGATATGTCGCGAGCAAAAGGCACACCAAAGACCGGCGGGCGCAAAGCTGGAACACCTAACAAGGTACAGCGCCCTATCAGGGAAGCTGCGATGGATTACAGCGATGAAGCCTTGGCAAAGCTGGTAGAGATCATGCAAGACCCGGAAACACCAGCGGCAGCACGGATCACCGCTTGCAGGGAGGTACTTGACCGGGCGCACGGCAAGCCAACACAAAACATCGACGCCAACGTGAACAAGCTCAAGCAAAGCGAATGGCTGGACATCATCGCCAAGGCCAACGAGGGCGGCACACCATGAGCAACCTGACAGATAAACAACAAGCGTTTGTTGAAGAATACATCAAGGATTTCAACGCAACGCGGGCGGCTATCGCGGCAGGCTACAGTAAAAAATCCGCAAGCGAGATTGCATACGATAACCTCAGAAAACCTCAGATTCAGAAAGCTATTAGCGAGGCAAAGTGGGAGCGTTCTGAACGTGTGATGTTCGACGCCGATGAAGTCCTACGCGCCCACGTTGAAATCCACCGGATGGACATTGCAGACATACTGGACGATAACGGCGCAGTGCTACCGCTCCAGCAATGGCCGAAAGAATGGCGGCAGAACATCAGTAGCTTTGAAGTGCAGGAACTCACCCAAGATGGCGTAGTCATTGGGCATCTGAAAAAGCTCAAATGGCCTTCCAAGCTGGACAACCTGAAGTTGTTGGGGCAGCACGTCAGCGTAGGTGCGTACTCTGAGCAGTTGCGGGCGAGTATCAAGCACTCGGGCGAAATAAACTTACGGTCTGATGAGCAGCTACGCAAGGAACTGGATGAGCTCAGAAATAGGCTGTTACAGGTGGACAGCAACCCATGAATAAGCTGGAACTGGCAGCCAGGGTGAAGGAAATGGCGCTACTGATGGCCGAGGTTGCCGGGGAAATGAAGTATTTCGGCGGTTTCGATCCAGAGTACCAGCAGCACGGCGAGGAGCTGGCGAACGCGGCCACGACTGCATGGGGCTGGTATCAGGCCATTGAAGCCAGCACAGGCAAGGCCGATGGCTGACAAGTGGTGCAGCCTATGCGGGAAGCATACCGACCACCGTAGCGGCTACCATGCCCGCCAACCGTGCCGGACGTGCAGGCACTACACAGAGGGGCAACCCTGCCCTGTTGGTGGTGAGGTGCAAGCGTGGTGGACTGGCTGCATAGTTTGGGATGCAGTTGACCGGCAACCAGCAGCAAGCCACACTCACGACTCCCCGGCTCACTCCCCGGCTCACTCCTCCCACCGGGCGGATACGCAAGCCGGTAGCGGTTCCGACTGTTCCGCTACTGGCAACCTCACCAAGCCCACCAGCACCGCGCTATCGCCTGCTTACCCATAAAAACTACCATCGAACAGCGCCTTACCCCGTCAAGGGCGCGTGAATCGTTTGGGGGCGTATCAGGTAGCACGGCATGGGTAAGTTAGATCGTTGAATCTGGCGCACTGTGGAGCGATTCAGGCGGCGCAGCGAACCCTTGTATGCACGGACTCACCGACGACCAGCGGGAGGACTGCGCTCACCCCATCACGGCTACCACACAAAGACAGCCTACCGGGTGAGGGTCAGAAGTAGCGTAGCGCCCGCCTGACCCTCTGCCATGTGGCGAACACCGCCGGAGGCATCCACTCACCCAAGGGAAGAAAGGAAGAATTCCCTTGGGATTCTGCCTTTCTGCCCGCCTCACCTATCACGCCAGAAAACGGAAACGGGGGCATGGTGATGCGCCGAGAGTGTCACATTGAGCCTATCGGATTGGTTCAAAGTGAAACCATCGTGGGCTGGCGCTATGGGCTACTGGTGGCGATTGTCAGCACCTATCCGGCAGTGTCCACAGCAGCCACGGATATTAGCATTGCTAATCATTTTACTGAAAAAACCGCTACTGGCGGCTTTGAGCAGTTCTTCCTGTATCAGTTCCCTGATACGGGTTTCTTTGAAGCTACACCCCATTGATTCCCTTCTGAATGTTGCTTCCAGTCTTGCGGTAATCTCTGCATTCAACGTCCTGTTATTTGCTTGTGCTGCATCATCTATCAGGGCTTTCAGTTCTGGTGAAAGCCTGATCTTCATTTGTGGATAGTCGCTTACCTTTGTCATGCCGTGATTATGAACCATTGTGGTGTTGACCCTCAATGAACCACTATGGTTTAATTATATGAACCATTATGGTTCATATTAAGGAGATAACCAAACATGACAGAAACAAGAGGAAGCCAGCGTTTCAGCATTACCTTGTCGGCTGAAGCCCACGAATGGCTCAAGGAACAGGCAAAAAGCCAAGGCCGATCACTGGGGAATATGGCAGGCCAGATAATCACGCAAGCGAAGGAAGGCGCGGTAGAAAAAGCCGCTTATGAACGGGGGCGACTGGCAGGCATTCAGCAAGCCATGAACCCATGAAAGCAGTAATCGCCCTACCCGACTGGTGGAACAGACCGGGCAGGACTTCACATCAACGGCACAAACCTTACAAGGAGCCGATAACATGCAAGACAAGCATACCAATAGCAGCACAGCTAATAAAACCGTAGCGGCTGTATCACAGAAATTCCCCTGCTGACGCCATATCAGCAACGTCTTATCCTCGCCTTCGTTGGCGAACTGCTGAACAACCGCCAGCAACCTGACAATGCCGCAACCTTGCCGCCGGTATTCATCCTGCAACCTGAAACCACATACCTTATCTGCCGCGAATGGCAACGGGCGCATGAAAGCCGTGTGCCCGACTGGCACTATGTCGCTGGCTTACTGGATGGCATCAACGCCCAACTGCTTGACCCTGAATCAGCCGACGCCCTGCACTTCCTCGCAGTGCTGGCGCGGTTCCGTGGTGCAATGGCGCGGGAGGTGCAGTGATGGGCATCCCAATCAATGAAACCTCCCTTGGCCTAACTACTAGCGCCGCCGAAATTAGTACAGAACCGGCGCTAAACACTAACCAGCCCCCGGCACCAGGGGAACTGGCGGACATCGGCGGGCTTATGTCCGCAGCAGCCACCTACCTTGCCAGCATCGACTGGAAGCGGCTTTTCATCGCGGCGGTAATTGTCGTGAACGTGTTCGCCGTCATCTATGGCCTGTCCAAGATCGGCGCGGCCTATGCCATTGGGGGCGCAACCTATGCCGTGGTGACGGGCGGAACCACCGTGGCCTATATGGTTTTCTTTGCCGCCTTTGCCGTGGTCATGATCCGCAAGTATGAGGGCTATTCAATGCTTGCCACCGTCATGACCCTGCTGTGCGCCTTTGTGATTTAACCGGGGGTGAATCATGGACAACATCAAAAACCGAACTGAACCACCTGCAAACCGACCTTGCAGAGGAAATGAGCCACAACCGGCAATACAAGGGCTTGCTGGCGCTGGCCATGATTGTGACGCTGATCAGCTACCTGTTTTTCAGCGGCCATCTGAAATTGGGGAACCCGCTTTATTGGGGTGAATATTTCAATAAGGGCGAAGTCACCATTGTGTCGTTCTGGTTCATGCTCTTTTCCGTCATTCTGTTGGGCGTGTTTCTGGCATGGGTGAAGCATTTCGCCTACAGCCATTTCACCACTTACCGTGCAATCGCTGGCGTGATGGTGACGCTGATCGGGTTTGCATTACTGGCTGAAATGTTCGCCGCACTGGAAGACCAGAAGGCCAAGGCGGACATCCAGCTTGAAGGCAATGCCGCGTATCAGGCGACCATCCAGCCAACCACCAGCAGCATAGGCGCATCCCCTGCCCTGTCCGGCGACATTGCGGCGGCATCCCAAAGGCTGGCGCGTTGCCAGCAAAACCTTGCCGCTGGCCGGGAAAAGCACTGCGAAGGCGACAAGGCGAAACTGGCGGCTCTGGAAAAGCAGCAAAATGTTTCCCTGAAAGCGCAGGTTGAAGCCACCAAAGAAACGGAGCAAATGCGCTATGACCGCCAGGACAAAATGAAGGCTGACGCCCACAATGATTTCATTGTCGGCATTGCCAAGTTTTACGCGGGCATTTTCGGGGCTGGCGCCGGGAATGAGTATGTGGGCTTTATTTCATGGGCAAACATAACCATGATGCTGATTATCGCCATTGCCTTTGAACGGCTCCATGCCTTTTGATTGAGGCAGGCCGCAACATCAAAGGCAATATCCNNGGGGATTGAACAACGCATTGCCCAATTGCAGGAAGGTTCAAGCCCGCTTGCCGAGGGAAAACATTTGCCACCCACTGGCGCTCCCCTATTCCGGTATCAGGAACCGCAGGATGGCGGTTATAAAGGCACTTCGCCGGGTTTTGGCTTTGCGTCAGCGCCCAATGGTGCGGGTAAATCCGTGAACCATTCACCTGTCAAAACGGTGCCGGTTGAGCCTATAAGACCAACACCAGTTAAAACCTACCCTGCCAGNCCTGTAAAGCATCAAGGGTTTATGGGTTTTGTCCCGCCAGANCATAAAGCGCCAGCGCGGGAACAACAACCAGCAGCGGCCAAAACTATTGAACCTTTAATTGAGGATGACCTGCGGTTATTCGTTGGCGATTTTAAACAGACGCCAGAACAACGCGAAAGGGTGTTAAAGGAATATGCCCGCCGTATCGGGCAAACCTACCGCCAGGAACTTGCAGGCGGCGGCAAGGCATACCGGGATCAGGCATTGGACGCCCCCGCGCCTGCCCTGCCAGCCAACCAGAAACCCGGCGGTACGGGCTTGCAGAACCCGGCCTTGGGAACGGCTGAAAAGCACTTCCCGCTACCCCTGCACGCCTTAGAGGAACCTCAGGGAAAACACCCTGTAGCACCCTCAGGGGAACCTCAGGCCGGAGGGGCAAGCAACCTCAGGCCTGAGGGTATCAAGGCCAACCCTCAGGAGAAGGCCATACAGGTTCCTGACGGGCTATATGAGCAATGGGTGAGGGCGGTCAATGCTGGCGACTGCCTGCCATCCCTTAAAAGCACATGGTCATGGGTACAGAAACGGATTGCAGGCACTCAGAAGGTGAAGGCATCAGCAACAAACCGAGAAATTAGGCTGGTTGCAGAAAGCTTTTTCTCCGTGCTGTGAAGGACGGACACGCCAGCATTAACCCGAAATACACCACCCTAGATGTGGCTTACCCAAATACTTGTGGAGCAAATAAACATGGAACAGCAGAAACAAAACCAGCGGATTGCCTATTGGGCAGATGGCTTTCACCTTCCCGAGGAATCAGCAAGGCTATGTGCAGAAATCGGCGCATTCAGCCCTGATTATCAGGTTGTTGAATTCCCGGCTGATGCTGCCCCGGTATTGATCGATAGCGAGATTAAGGCGCTACTGGCGCAGTAATGGGAACAGGGCAGGGGTTTTAATTCCCTGCCAATTTAAAACACGACGGATATTTAAAATATGAGCAAAAGCTTAATTCCAGAAACTGATGGAAACAATCAGCTAAACCCCGGCATCCCGCTTGCCGACCTCTGTCCAATCGTTGGCTTGTCGTATCGGGTTATGGTGCGGAAAATCCACAAGGGCGAACTGCCAATAAAATACTACACGCTGACGCCAAGCCGAAAGGCACCCAAGTACGTGACGCGGGCAGAAATTGAAAAGCTGATCCGAAAGGCAAGCCGATAACCGTCTATAAAAAGTTAAACCGGCGGCTAGGGTAGGCTACCCAAAAGCAGATTCCTCTAAACTGCCTGCCGCCGGTTCCAATTTCAGAGCGAAACGACAGAAACGGCAGAGAGGTATTCACATGAACGAATCAGAAATTATTGCCCGCCTTGAGGCGCTGGAAAAGCAAGTTGCCGAATTACGCGCAGAACTGGCAAAGCTCAAATCAGGCAAGTCCAAGGCCAGGAAGAAACCGCGCGACAACGATTCAAACAACACATTGGTAAAACTGGTGACGGCCTTTCGCAATCAGGAAGGGTGGGGCGCTCCTTTGCTGACACCTGAGCAGCTTTTGACGTGGGCGCAGGGCAATTCCGTCATCGGATTTTCAAACATCAGCAAGCAACAAAAAGAGGTTATCTGGAATGGCGGATCAATGTCTTGGCGGGCTTTCCGTGAAGCATTCGAGCGCGTGATTGCGCTTGATGAGCCTGATCTTGCTGAACAGTTTAACGCTTTGATGGCGGTCTATTGGCGCAATGTCCCAGAGGTTGGCGTGTAAGTTTGTGCATGAAAATGCAAGTTTATACGGCTGAGGGCGGGAATGTAGCAATCTGGAAGAGTTCAAACTAAGGAGCTTTTAACGTGGCAGACAAAACCAAAGCAGCAGACTTTCCAGAAAAAGCATTGCGTGAAGGCGAAGTAGAAAACATGGTCGGGCTGAAAAAATCCCGTATCCGTGAACTGGAAGCGGCGGGGGAATTCCCCGGCGGCGGGTTTGGGGCGCGCTCAGTTCGCTGGTTGCAAAGTGAAATCCTGGAATACATCCAGAGCAGGCCAGCAGCATGACCCACAAAGTAAAAAGCCTGCCGGGGCGCAATCCCGGCAGGCTTCGAGTTATCCACTTTTCACAGCAGGCGGACGACATGAATATTAGCAAATCTATAGGCGAAACGCTTGATTCCCTGCGGGCGGAAATGATGGGAAAGATCGGACACGCCCCCAAACAATCCAGACCACCGGCAAGCTGGAACGGTTCGACACGGCCAAGCGTGGCGATAAGGCGGGCTGGTACGTCTGCCATCTGACACGCTGGGGCATGGTTGCCCGTTTCGGGGATTGGCGGGAAGGATACCCGCACAAGTGGAGTTCATTCGAGGAAAGCAGTTTATCCCGTAGCGATCTTGTTGAGTTCCACCGTATCCAGCAGCAGCAGGATAAGGTACGCAAGGCAGAGCGTAACCGTTTGGCAGAGTCGGCCAGAACAAAGCCGTTTCCATCTGGTGCAATTCCAATCCTGCAAGTCACTCTCACCCCTACCTACTGAAAAAGCAGATTCAGGCGCACGGTATCCGCCAATCTGGTGACAAGCTGTTTATCCCAATCACCGACCTTGATGGACACCTGCATAACCTCCAAACCATCACCCCGGACGGTACAAAGCGTTTTCTGGCAGGTGGGCACAAGCGCGGCTTGTGTTGCCTGATCGGTGACAGCCTGACCAACCCCAAAGGCGTCTACGTCTGCGAAGGCTGGGCAACTGGCTCAAGCCTATATGAGCTTTACGGCCTGCCTGTACTGGTGGCGTTTGACGCTGGAAACCTGTTACCAGTGGCGCAGGCTTACCGGGCTAGGTACATGGGCGCACATATCACCATTTGCGCGGACAACGACCGCAAGACACCGGGCAATCCCGGCATCACCAAGGCCGCCGAAGTGGCGGAAAAAGTTCCGGGCGTATCCGTGGCGGTTCCACAGTTTCCGGCGGACGCACCCATTACCCTGAGCGACATCAACGACCTGATGGTTTACAGCCGCCAGCAATCACGCATTGAGGCTACCGCATGACAGCACTAACCCCAAAGGCAGACGTTATGCCATTTGTACGCACCGACAAACCCAAAGAGCCAACCACCGTACAGGGCGAAACTGGCACATTCACCATCAAGCCTGATGGCGTTTATTTTGCAAAGTTTGGCAACGACGGAAAGCCGCAGGCAGAACGGCGCATCTGTTCCCGGTTGCGCGTGCTGGGACAGACCCGCAGCGTCATGGCGCACGATTGGGGGCGCTTGCTGGAATGGCGCGACAATGACGGCAATACACACCGCTGGGCTATGCCCATGAACATGCTGGCAGGCGACGGCACAGACGTTTCCCGCGAACTGCTGGGGCGCGGCCTGAACATCGCAGCAGGCAAGGGTAAGCTGGTGCTGGAATATGTCCAGTCTTCGGAATCCATAAACCGCATGACCTGCACAGATAAAACCGGCTGGCACGGGGGCGCATACGTTACCCCTGATAGGGTTTATGGGGATGATGCAGGCGCTTACATCTACCAAAGCGGCGGCGGCGCTGAAATCACAACCGGGCAGGCCGGAACGCTGGAAGAATGGCGGGATAACGTGTCAGCGTTTGCCGTGGGAAATTCCCGCCTTGCATTCGCCATATCAACGGTATTTGCCGGAGTGCTGGTGTACCCGGCAGGCATTGAATCGGGCGGCTTCCATGTTCATGGGGGCAGTTCCAGCGGCAAGACCACCGCGCAATTGATGGCGGCATCTGCTGACGGTTCACCAGATGTTCGCAAGCGGTCATGGCGGGCAACTGCCAACGGGTTGGAAGGCGTGGCAACCCTGCACAATGATGGTCTGTTGATACTGGACGAAATGCGCGAAGCATCCGCCAAGGATGTAAGCGAAACGGCCTACATGCTGGGCAATGGGCAGGGTAAGACCCGCTCAGACCGGAACGGGAACGCACGGCAGGCCAAAACGTGGCGCTTGTTGTTCCTGAGTTCCGGNGAAATCACCCTTGCTGAATTGCTGCAATCCGAAGGGAAGCGCGTGTATGCAGGCCAAGAGGTGAGGGTAACTGATATTTCAGCAGATGCAGGGGCAGGGATGGGCATCTTTGAGGAGTTGCACGGCTTCGATAAACCGGCGGCGCTGGCTGACCACCTACGTTATGCGACCGCGAAGTATTACGGCACGGCGGGCGCTGTATGGCTGGAACACATCACCCAAAACCATAGGCAGCTATGGGACACCCTACCGGAACAGATAAACCAATTTTGTGCAGAGGTAGCGCCAGACGTAAGCGGACAAGCGCACCGGGTTTGCAAACGGTTCGGGCTGGTGGCGTTTGCTGGCGAACTGGCAACCCGGTACGGCTTGACCGGCTGGCAGGAAGGGGAAGCAACCGCAGCGGCAAAACGCTGTTTCCGTGACTGGCTGGCAGGGTTCGGCACTGGCAACCGTGAACACCTGCAAATCCTTGAAGCTGTTCGGGCATTTGTGGAGCGCAACGGGGCGAAGTTCCAAGACATGACGTTTGAGAATCCCCCGCCAATCCATGACCTTGTTGGATTCCACCGACCGGCAGGCAGCGGGGTAGGCAGGGAATACATTGTGCTGGCATCTCAGTTTGCCCGCGTTTGTGAAGGGTTCGGGTCTAAGCAGGTAATCGCAGTATTGCAGGAAGTTGGCTGGATACCTAGACCCGGCAGCGACGGCAAAAGCACAACCCGCGAATCTTTGCCGGGGCTAGGTCAAAAGCGTGTCTATGTGATTCATATCAAAGAGGATTAAGGCGATGTTTGACTTGTCCATGTTCCCTGATTGTCGTGTGTCTAGACCCGAATCTAGACCTGTTAGACCCGGACTAAAAGCGTTTGGGTCTAGCAAAATGGCTGGGGTCTATGATGAAAACACATTAATAAACAATAACTTAAAAAATCTAGACCCGTTAGACCCATTAGACCCGAAAAAAACACAATGTCTGAAACGTGTTTAGACCCGAAGGAATTGGCAGAATGCTTTGAGGAAAGGGCGGCAATCATGGAACACCTTGGAGGATTGTCCAAGGGAAGGGCAGAACAGGAAGCACGGGTTATCTGCCTGGAAGAGTTCCGCAACCGCAGACGATGAACAAGGACACCGACCACCACAACCGGGCGCTGACCCGGTTTTTTATTGCCGGTATCCCAATACGGGACTAACATCACTCCATGAGAATCATTGCACTATCCACCTTGAAACGTTTCTGGGAAGGGAACCCACAGTATGCCGACGCCAAAGCCGCAACGCTGGCATGGTACAGGCACGCACTGAAAGCAGACTGGACAGAACCGGCAGACGTGAAAGCCGACTTTGGGAATGCCAGCATCCTGCAAGATGGGCGCGTGGTGTTCAACATAGCGGGCAACAAGTACCGGCTAATTGTCTGGATAAACTACCCGTACCGGATAGCCTATATCCGTTTCATTGGCACACACGCCCAATACGACAAAGTGGATGCACAAACCATTTGAGGGGAACAACATCATGGACATCAAACCTATCCGCACTGAACAGGACTACATGGAAACGCTGGAAGAGATCAATGGACTCATGACGGCAGAATACGGCACACCGGAAGGGGATAGGCTGGATGTGCTGACCACATTGGTTGAAGCTTGGGAACGTGACCATTACCCAATGGAAGCGCCAGACCCGATAGACGCTATCAAGTTTGTGATGGAACAACGCGGGCTTGATGCNAAAGACCTTGTTCCCATGATCGGCAGGGCAAACCGTGTTTATGAAGTGCTTAACCGTAAGCGGCCATTGACCCTAAATATGATACGGCGGCTACACAAGGATTTAGGCATACCAGCAGAATCATTACTGGCAGCGTGAAGCAAACCACCAGACAAGAGCCGCACCAGTTGCGGCTTTTTTGCTGTTGTACTTCATGTGCTTCAAATAGATTCAGCAGGAAAAATACAGGCCGTGAGTTTTTGACTGGATCAGGGCAAACCCTAGGAAGTGAAAAAAACAGGGGTCAAATGGCCGAAACCGTACCGCAAACCGTACCGGAAGAGGGCAGAAATGAAAAAGGGCTGCGCCTGATAGAGCGCAACCCTTTGATTCGTAATGGTGGGACATGTGCGACTCGAACGCACGACCACCTGATTAAAAGTCAGATGCTCTACCGACTGAGCTAATGTCCCGAAGACGCGCTATTATACGGAAGCAGCTTTTGGTTTCAAGCCTTTTTCGGACTTTTCTCTAGTTTCTTCGTCCAGTTATTCCAGCTAATCATCAATCTTCTGGTGCTGAAAGCACAGTAATAAAGACGGCTGTTAGAGCTTAAGCACTGGGTTTCCCTGTGGGCAAGGGATAACCTGCACCAAGGGTACCCCTTCCGGTTTTGTCTGGGCGGTCAGCCAAATTTGGCTGACCGCCCCTTTACTGGTTTCTTGCAGGCTTTGCAGGGTGTTGCTGGCGCGTTCCGGATCAANAAAGGCGAAAGGCTCATCCAAAAATATCATCTGAGCGTCCGCCTTGGTGGCGTCAGCCAGCGCGTTGGCCAGCGTGATCCGCATGGCCAACGCCACCTGCCGCTGGGTGCCGGTGGAGATTTCGTTGAAATCAAGGAAATCGCCTTTTTCTTCCGACAGCACCTTGAGGCTAAAATCCGGTAGGATTTCCAGCGATTTGTAATGTGATTGGGTAAAACGTTGCAGGAATTCGGGGCAACGGGCTTGCAGCATCTGATTGAAGCGCTCGATGGAGCGGCTGGCATCCCGCTGCAACAGGTCGATGGCGGTGCTGGCCACTATTTGTTCGCGACGTTCGTGCTCCAGATCATGTTCCTGTTGCTGCAACAATTGCCGTAGTTGGGAGCGCTGTTGCAGATGCGTTTGTTCAGTCTGGATATCGGCCTTGGCCATCGCCTGATAGTTTTGCAATTCCTGGTTACGGTTGGTCAGGCCGGTATGTAGGGTATCGGCGGCGCTGTGCACATACAGTGCTTTGGCCTGATAGTGGAGCGCAGCTTGTTTCCAGTCCGGGACTGCGGCCATGTCAGCGTGGCTGTTGCTGGATTCCGGCAGTTCCAGATGCTTCGCCAGCAGGTAATCAGTGCTGTCAGTTTGCAGCAGGCGGGAAACTGGTTGGGTGCAGACTTGATAGCTTTCATCCATAACATTGGCGAGATTTCTGGCTTGCCGCTGCAACGGGCGTAAATGGCGGACGTCGACATACCAGCCATAGACCAGCAGGCAGGCTCCGATCAGGGCAGCGATGGAGGCCAGCCGGATGCTGGTTCTACCCATTAGGTCTCGGGCTGTTTCAGTCAAGGCCGCCAGTAGGTTCGCGCCCCATTCTGGCGTGAACAGCAGAAACAAGCCAACCAGCAGGGTGATCAGAAAGATCAGCAGCACTATTTTAGTCCAGTACGAGATTTTGCGGCTACGTTGGCTGGCCTGCTGGAAGCGTCGCAGGTTATTGGGGTAGACAACGGTTTCTTTGTCTAATTTTTCCTCTAATAAAAACAAACGTTGCTGATGTTCATCCAGGTCGGTGACGATGCTGTTCAGGTGGGGAAGCTGGCCTTCGTCAATGTGCAGGGCTTCAATGGCCCGGCNAGTGTGCTGGCGTTTGGCGTCCAGCTCTTCCAGGGTGGCCATGCGGTCTTGCTGCTCATGTTCCAACTGGCTGCTGAGGTGGGCGTGTTCCTTGAGGCCAGCCAGCGCCCGTAAAGCGTCGCTGTCGCCTTCCCGGGAGCTGCTGTTTTGTTGGCTCCAGTAAAATGCTTTGGTGAATGCATCGTAGTGATAACCCAGCAGGGCTTTAAGCTGGCGTTCCACCCCTTCGGGCGTATCCGCCAACGTGGCTTCCTCTTCTGTGGAAAACAGGGTGGCGGCGGTTTCACCTGTGCTGTTGATGGAACGCGCCAGCCGGTATTCATGCCNCCGATGTTGAAGCCGTAAGGAGACACTGGCTTTGTCCGTTCCCCAATGGATCAATTTGGCGGCTTCTTCAGGTGGAATTTGGGTGGTGCGCCCGAACAGGCCAAATTGGATCGCGTCGCCAATGCTGCTTTTGCCCGATTCGTTGCCGCCCACCACCGCCAGCAAGCCGCGTTCCGGCAAGTTGTCCAGACGCAATTGGGTGTATTTGCGGAAATTTTCTGCGTGAATGGAGAGGATAATCATGCCCGCTACTCCATATGCCGGGTGGCTTCCAAACGGGTGAGCACCAGTTTGACAGCATCGATGTACACATTGGGGTCGAAACCATCGGCGTTGGCGTGAGCCGGATAATCCTGGCGGCAGAACTCCATGAAGCGGCGCGCCGCTGCTGTTTTCAGCTGGCTTGGCTGCACCGCCTGCAAAATATCAGGCAAAGGGAAGGGTTTTGGGCTTTTTTNTCCAAACATGTGCTTCTCCGCTGCTATTTGTCATCATCCTTGCCAGATAACTATATGCAAAGAAGCTGAATTTTTCAGGGGAAGCTGGTAACAGTGGTTAAAAACGAAAAGGGAGGGGTTAATGCCCCTCAGTTTTCATTTTGTCGAGGCGTTCCTTGGCCAGTTTGGCGGTTTCGGCATTATTGGGGAAGAACGTGATGACATCCTCCAAGGTTTTGCGCCTTGTCCCATTCTTTCAGTTCGTAAAAACTGTAGCCGAGCTTGAGCGCGGCATCCGGTGCCTTGTCGCTGCTTTTATGTTCTTTCAGCACCACCAGAAACTCTTCGACGGCGCCCTTGAAATCCTTTTCGGCATAAAGGGCTTCGCCTATCCAATACTGGGCGCTGGACGCCAGTGAACTGTTGGGGTATTCCTTGAGAAAGGAGCGGAATTCCGGGACAGCTTCCTTGGGGTCTTGCAACAGGGTCTGGAACGCTTGGTCATAGACAGAGCGTTCATCTTCCACTGGCGGGGACACCGGGTCATTTTTACTGTTGGTGGTGGTGTCTGTCGATTTGGCCACCTTGTCCTGATCAGGCTTGCTGGCGGATTTGTCAGCGTCGGCGGCAGGCTTGTCTACCCCAAGATTTTTATCGTCCAGCTTGTCTGTGCCGTAACTGTAAAAACCGTTTGGATCGCTTTTTCAGGGACGGGTTTGCTGGTTTCGGTGGTGGGGCTGGGTGTTTGGGAGCCGCCGCCGTCGGTAGGTTCTTTCAGATTGTCGATGCGCTCATCAACTTGCTGAAAACTTTCCTGTTGCTTGCTCTTAAGGGTTTCCAACTCATTCTGCAACTTTTCGTTGTCACCCCGCAGGTTTTTCAGTTCCTGTTCCAATTCATTGACCCGTTGCAACAGTTGGACGGCTGCTTCGTCCGGCAGCGGCTCCGCCCAAGCTGACCCCGCCAAGGTGGCGGCGGCCAGAATGCTGAGTGCGTTACGCTTCAGTGTGTTCTGCATTGTCCTATTCTCCGGCATATTTGATTTCAACGCGGCGGTTCTTGCTCCACGCTGCTTCATTATGCCCAAAGTCGGCAGGAACTTCTTCACCATAACCAATGACGTCCATTTGATTGGCGCGCACGCCCTTGACTTGCAAATAGTCCAGTACGGAATAACCACGCCGTTCGGACAGGGCAACGTTGTACTCACGTGAGCCGCGTTCGTCAGCATGGCCTTCCAGACGCACCCGCAAGTTGGGGTAGGCGCTTAACAAAGAAGCGTGGGCGTTCAGGATATTCATGTATTCCGGGCGGATGTTGGAGCTGTCGAAATCGAAATAAATGACCCGCTGCGCCAGAATGCTGCTTGGGTTGCTCAATTCCGCCGGTGTGTAGGTGCCACTGCCTGCGCCGTAATTGGAGCCGGAGCCGCCAGCCCCAGAACCGTAACCATAACCGTAGGCATTATTGTTGCCAGCACCGCCATTGCCTGCGCCGTAACCTCCGGTTGNCGCCGCCGCCTGCTCCCGGCGCGGTTGTTTGGGGGCGCAACCGGCTACGGCCAGCGCAGCGGCCAGTACGGAAGATGCTAATAATTTCATGTTCATGACACTCATCTCGCTATTCGTCATCAATCAAGATAGGGGATAAGGCAGGGTCGCGTACATCGCCTGCCTGTGAATACAGGATCTGGTGNNCCTTGCCATTGTCACTGGCCACCGCCAATGAACCACGCCCACTGGCGTCAGTGGCGTACAGCACCATCACGCCATTTGGGGAAATGGCGGGCGAATCATCCTGGCTGCCGCGTGAAATGGTGCGTGTTTCTTTGGTGGCGGCGTTCATCAGGGTGATTTTGGACGTGTTGCCGCTCTCCTGCACCATCGCCACTGTATTGCCAGCAATGCTGGCACCCGCGTTATAGCCGCCAGAGAAAGAGATGCGGTTTTCCCCGCCGCCAGTGGCGGAGGTTTGATAAAGCTGGGGTTGCCCGCTGCGGTCAGAGGTGAACACCAACGTATTGCTGCTGGCCATTGCGGCTCCACATTAATGCCACGGGTATTGGTGATCTGGCGCGCGCCGCCGCCACTGGCGTTGGCGACCACGATATTGTAGTTGCCCCGATCCGCCACGCTGTAGGCGATTGAGTTTCCATCCGGCGACCATGAGGGTGAAATGCTGGAGCGGTTCGGNGTCAGAAATGGCGCGTTTGCCGCCGGACGCCAAGTCTTGCACGTATACGACTGGCCGCCCGCTTTCGTAGGACACATAAGCCAGTTGCCGGGCATCCGGCGACCAGCTTGGCGACATGACCGGCTTGCGTGAAGACACGATGGTGCGCGGGTTGAAGCCGTCAGAATCCGACACGATCAGTTGGTAGGTCTGGTTGCNGGTAGTACTGGCGGAAACGTAGGCAATGCGGGTGTCGAATGCGCCTTTCACCCCAGTCAGTTTTTCAAAGACCAGATCAGCGGCTTTGTGTGCCATGCGCCGTTGGTTGGGGTGGGACGGTATGCGGAATGAGCCGACTGATTGGCCGCTGTTGACATTGATCAGTTGGAAATCCAGCCCGCCGGATTGGCTGCCCACCACGGCGTATTCCGCGCCCGCCGCCCGTAAGGCTTCGGGTGAAGAACTGCCGCCNNTGCGCGCCGGGTCAACCAGGGCGAAGCGGCCACTGCGTTGCAGGTCAGCTTCGATCACTTTTGATAAGGNGCTGAACGGCGTCACCAGGATGCGGGTGCCGTCCGCTGAGGCGTCGCTATCAATGCGGATATGCAATTCCTCCGCTGCTGTCAGGGCTGGAAGCAAGACGCTGGCGGAAAACAGGAGGGTTGTCAGCAGTTTCTTTTTCATGACTGTTACTCAAACGTAATGACAAGGGTATCGCCGTAAAGCTCGCTATATTCCGGCTTGGGCAACGGATCAGAGCTGTGGACGGCGGCTTTGAGTGATTCACAGAACGCCGGGCTGCCTTTACAGGACAATGAAAAGCGGTTGATGGTTCCGGGTGAGCGCACACTGATGCGGGCGGTGCCGGACATGCCGAAATGCTCGGATGGTTGGTTCCAGTTGCCTTTGACTTTGCGGCGGATGGCGCTGGCCAGGCGGAGCGGGCGGAACCCAACTCATTGGCGCTGGGCTGCTGCTGCGGCAGCCCGGCGGGCTTCGTCTTCGGCAGCCTTGCGTTTGGCTTCGGCTGCTTTCCAGCGTTCGCGTTCGGCGGCCAGTTGGGCTTCTTCTTCAGCGGCTTTTGGCGTGCTAATGCTTCAGATTTGGCCTTGGCTTCTGCGTCGGCTGCCGCTTTGGCTTTTGCCTCTTCAGCAGCTTTGGCGGCGGCTTTCGCCTCTGCAGCAGCCTTGGCCTTGGCGGCGGCTTTCGCTTCTTCAGCGGCTTGAGCCTTGGCGGCGGCTTTTGCTTCTTCAGCAGCTTTGGCCTTGGCGGCGGCTTTTCCCGGGCTTTCTTGTCCGCCAGTGCTTCTGCTTCCGCTTTGGCCTTGGCGGCCTGGTCTTTTGGCGTTCAGTTTCCTGTTGTTGGCGCTTCTCTTCCGCTAACGCTTGACGGCGGGTTTCCGCCTTGGCCTCGGCGCGGCGGCGGGCTTCGGCTTTGGCGCGCTCTTCTTCGGCGGCCTCTTGGCGGGTGGCTTCTTTGGCTTTGTCTGCCGCCGCTTTTTGTTCTGCCAAGGCTTTGCGTTGCGCTTCCTGCTGTTGGCGCTCGGCTTTGGCTTCCGCCTGTGCTTTTGTTCTGCCAAGGCTTTGCGTTGTGCTTCTTGTTGCTGGCGTTCGGCTTCGGCTTGAGCTTTCTGTTCCGCTTCTTGTTGCTGACGTTCGGCTTCGGCTTGCGCTTTCTGCTCGGCCTCTTGTTGCTGGCGTTCGGCTTCGGCTTGCGCTTTCTGCTCGGCCTCTTGTTGCTGGCGTGTCTGTTCGGCGCTTGCTTCCTGCTTGTCAGGCTGCTGCGGTGAGGCGTCCTGTTCCTTGGCGGTCAGGCCGGTGCGGGCAGCTTCGTCTTCGGTTGGCTTCTCGGCTGTTTCGCCATCTGGGGTGACGACCTGTACGGGGACATTGTCTGAGGTTGTGGACGGTCGGTCGGTCAATTTGAAGCTGAGCAATAGCACCAACACGATGACTACGTGCAGTAAGATGGCTAAAGCAGTGCTTGTGGTTTGTTGCGTATTTCTTTAAACATGATCTTTTATGTTAGCCCTTCTCAGATCATTGCGGTTGCAGGTGGTCAGTGTCGGTCAGGTGGTGCGGGATCCGCCATCAAGCCGATTTNTTNTGCGCCTGCCTGTTGCACCGCGACCATTGCATTCATTAAATAACGGTATTCCACTGTGCTGTCCGCCCGTACATACACCGGACGTTCAGCTTTGCCATCCAGTTGGGAACTGATATAGCGGGTAACGCCGTCTGCTGGAACTTCGGAGCCGTCATCCAGGAAAAAATGCCCGTTGGCGTCAACTGAAATGGTCAGTGGTTCCTGTTGGTTGTCGGCGTCCAGCGGCTCCGCCTGCGCATCCGGCGCGTCAACCTTGACGCCAGTTTGCATCATGGGTGCGGTCACCATGAAAATCACCAGCAACACCAGCATGACGTCGATGTAGGGAACCACATTCATCTGTGCCATGGCGCGGCGTTTGCGGCGGCAAGGGGTGCTCACGCGCTTTTCCTTTGCGCCGAGGCGTGGCGTTCCAGCAGGGCGGTGAATTCTTCTCGGAAGTTGTCGTAATTGACGACCAGCCGGTCAATTTTGTCGCTGAAGCGGTTGTAGCCGATCACCGCCGGAATGGCGGCGAACAGGCCAATGGCGGTGGCGATCAGCGCTTCCGCAATGCCGGGGGCGACCACCCCGAGGGTGGCTTGCTGCATTTGCCCCAGTGAAATGAATGAGTTCATGATTCCCCATACGGTTCCAAACAGGCCAACATACGGGCTGGTTGAGCCCACTGTCGCCAGAAAAGCCAGGTTTTGTTCCAAATTGTCCACTTCCTTGGCGGCGGCCACCCGCATGGCGCGTTGCACCGAGTCGGTCACCGACAGGCGTGATGTCGGGTCGACGTTGAGCACGCGTTTGTATTCGTGGAAGCCGTCGAAAANAATGCGTTCCAGTCCGCGCCGGTTCATTTTCTGGGACAACTCCTCATATAAGGAGTTCANGGAGACGCCGCTCCAGAAACGCTCTTCGAATTNTTCCACGCTGCGTTGGGTGGAGCTGATGGCGCTGGATTTGACCATAATCAGCGTCCACGATAACAAGGAGGCCATCACCAGCAAAGCCATGACGATCTTGACGACCAGGCTTGCATCCATGATCAGCTTGAAAATGGAAAGGTCAGTTGTCACGGAAGGAGTTCCCTTATTAGTGCCGGAATAGTTGTTGAACGGAATGTGCCCAAGTCGACACAGACTACTTTGACGCTGGCGGTTGTCAATAGTTCGGGCGAATTATCTGAACTTATCCGCCAAATTTTTTGGCTGAAAATGATCTGGGTGCGCCCGGTTTTTCGATGGTGGCGCTGACCAGCAAGGCGTCGTTGAAGCGGGCAGGCTTACGGTAGGTGATTTCCAGACCTGCTACGACAAATACAATATTCATCTCTTTGGCCAACTGATCTTGTTCGAAGCCCAGTTGGCGCAGCCATTCAGTCCGGGCACGCTCCATAAAGCGCAGATAGTTGGCATGGTAGACTACGCCGCCAGCATCCGTGTCCTCATAGTAGACACGGACTGTCAGGGTGAACTCATTCGAACAGCTCAAGGTTTTTGCCTTCCGTGTCATCGTCGCCGGTGATGGATTCAATTGTGTTTGGCATGTTCAGCCCGAAATGCTGCCAGGCCTNGCGGGTGGCGACCCGTCCGCGGGNGGTGCGCATCAAATAGCCTTGCTGGATTAGGAACGGTTCCAACACATCTTCGATGGTGCCGCGTTCTTCGCCGATTGCGGCCGCTAGGCTATCCACGCCGACTGNGCCGCCGTCAAACTTGTCCATGATCGCCAGCAGCAACCGCCTGTCCATGTGGTCGAACCCCTGGTGGTCGACATTCAGCATATTGAGGGCTTTGTCCGCAATTTCGGAACTGATGACGCCATCACTTTTGACTTGGGCGTAATCACGCACCCGGCGCAGCAGGCGGTTGGCTATTCTGGNGGTGCCGCGTGAACGGCGGGCGATTTCATGTGCGCCGTCAGGGTCGATTTTAGCGCCGATAATGCCGGACGCACGCATGACAATGAAGGCAAGATCTTGTTCGTTGTAGAACTCCAACCGTTGGATGATGCCGAAACGGTCGCGTAGTGGTGAGGTAAGCAAACCGGCGCGGGTCGTGGCACCCACGAGTGTGAAGGGTGGGAGGTCAAGTTTGATGGAGCGGCCGCAGGCTTCACCAATCATGATGTCCAGTTGGAAATCTTCCATCGCCGGGTACAGGATTTCTTCCACCATCGGGCTGAGTCGATGGATCTCATCAATAAAAAGTACGTCGTGAGGCTCCAAGTTGGTCAGCAAGGCGGCAAGATCACCAGCCTTTTCCAACACGGNGCCTGAGGTCTGGCGTAGGTTGGCTCCCATTTCATGGGCTATAATATGGGAAAGGGTTGTTTTCCCTAACCCAGGTGNGCTAAAGATGAGGACATGATCCAATGCGTCGCCGCGATGACGGGCTGCATGGATGAAGATTTCCATCTGTTCCCGCACAACAGGCTGGCCTATATAGTCTTGTAACCTTCGTGGGCGAATATTTTCATCAGTCCGATCTTCTTCACGTAGGGATTGTGGAGAAATGACGCGGGAATCTTGTTTATCCATGATCAAGGGTGTTTGTGTATCCATTTATTGACAGCATTTTAGCGGTATTGAGTTTGTTTGCGCCACAGCTGCAAGTGGGGTGGCTCATAAATAAAATTAGTTGAATGTATTTACTTATCGCTCATCGACCATGTGCCTCATTCTGACTCTAGGTTGATAAATTTTAAGAATGACTAGGGTAAGCCATATGTTTTTGGTTAATTAGTGATCATGATGACCGGATAAGTTGATAAAAAGATTATTTCTTCCGTTATGATCAAAATAATGAATCGAAAAAGGAAAAAATAAACGGAAATTACGGGAAAACGAACTATAGTTTGTCACAAGGCATTAAGGTTTCTTATATTTATATGATTTTCTTATGTTTTCATAGAATATTGCCATCAAAAATCCAAACAGTTAACACGGTAGTGAGTGCGGATAAACAGGGATTAATATGCTTTTCTAATGATGAAGCCGAACCCGGTAATAAAGAGCATTGCTATATTTCTATAAAACATTATACTATGCTTATGCATCGATTAATTGATGTATTTTATGAAGGGGCAGAAGTGTCATAAGTTTTTCTATCATGGAGTCGCACCTTGGCGCACATTTAAGAATTAATCATGAATGGTGAGGTTGTGATGGCTTCTATTTGTGGCTGTCTATGTTGTCATCTTGTTGATTATCGTCTTAAATATAAAAACTTGCCGACAAATACTCTTAAATGTAATGAAATTGCAAGGGGGTTGGTGAGTGTAAATGGGCTGCCATGGCGCAAATCTTCGGGTGTATGGTTTATGAGAAATAGGAAGATTTTCCGTTCGATATTGATTCGCCAGGTTGTAGCCTTGGAGGGCGGTAGCGTTTTATCAGCTGTTTTGTACAGTGGATGTGAAAATGGCGTATATGCTGTTGTGAACAGGAGGTTCTAGTGAGTATCGCAGGCATNTTTTTATTGGTTTCCTTGATATCATCGCTGTCGATTTTGCTGTTAACTCCATTTGCAGAGAAGTTCGGCCTTGTTGATATTCCAAACAGTCATCGTAAATTCCATAATGGACGCATTCCTCTGATTGGNGGNGTGTCGATTTATATCGGGGTGGTGATGGGAATTTCACTATTCATTACGCCAAATAGCAGTTCTCTCACTTATCTTGTTTGCAGCAGTTTATTGGTGGTATTGGGCGTTGCAGATGATGCTCGAGATTTGTCACCGCGTTTACGGCTCCTGATTCAAAGTGTGATTGCTGCTCTCATGTGCGCTGGTAGTGGTATGTATATTCACTCGTTGGGTAATATTTTTGGGCTTGGAAATATTGAGCTTGGCGTGGCTGGATATTTTGTGACGGTTCTGGCTGTTATTGGCGCAATTAATGCATTTAANTATGATAGATGGAATCGATGGGCTGCTGGGGTTTCTTCGCTGGTTACTTTTGCAGGCATGGGGATTCTATTTTTCCTCCATAATGATATGGATAATATGAAGCTTGCCTTAATTCTCTCTGTAGCGCTTATACCTTATCTCATGGCTAATTTTGGTGTTCGCTTCAAGAAAATTTTTATGGGCGATACCGGTTCAATGTTGATTGGTTTCACCGTGGTTTGGCTATTGATTCAGGGAACTCAGCCAATTGCCAACGAGGGGCTNGGCTTTTCAGCATCAACAGCTTTGTGGCTTATTGCTTTCCCTTTGATGGACATGGTGAGGGTTATTGTAGACAGGCTCCGCCGTGGTCAGTCACCATTCAGCGCTGACAGGTCGCACCTCCACCATATCCTGCAGGATTCCTGCCATGACAGTAAACGTGCAGCCCTTCTGAAAATTTGCACTTTATCGGCGTTTTTTGCGGTTGTAGGCATTGCAATGCAGGTAAGTGGTGTGCGAGAGGTTATTATCTTCAGTGTCTTTCTCGCAGGTTTCGTGTTGTACACCTTCAGAACAAGACGATTGAATAAGAAGTTTTCTCAATAAAATCATCCAAATAAAGGAAACAAACCAAATGACCCAACTACAACAGAACAATGGTTTTTTGCCCGTCTCCCGGCCTTCCATTACCAANAAAGAGATTGAGTATGTGACTGCGGCTATTGCCTCGGGGTGGGTTTCGTCGCTGGGTGAATATATCATTGCATTTGAAGAAAATTTTGCTGAATTTTGTGGCAGCAAATATGCGCTTACCTGCAGCAATGGCACAACCGCACTTCATCTCGCGTTGGTTGCATTAGGTGTCAGGGCTGGGGATGAGGTAATCATCCCTGATTTGACTTTTGTCGCAACGGCCAATGCGGTCAAGTATATCGGAGCGGTGCCAGTGTTGGTGGATATTGATGCCGAAACTTTGTGTATTGATCCAGCTGCTATCGAAGCTGCTATCACTGATAGGACTAAGGCTATCATTCCAGTCCATCTTTATGGCCACCCGGCTAATATGCCCGCTATCATGGAAATTGCCAATCAGCACAATTTATTAGTTGTTGAGGATGCTGCGGAAGCCCATGGTGCTGAAGTAAATGGGAANAAAGTGGGTTCTTGGGGTGACTGCGCTTGCTTCAGTTTTTATGGAAACAAGGTCATTACTTCCGGTGAAGGAGGAATGATCACCACTGATGATGAATCATTGTACCTGCATGCGAAATATTTGCGTGACCATGCCATGAGTCCAACCAAGCGTTACTGGCATACCGAGGTTGGATTTAATTACAGAATGACTAATTTGCAAGCGGCTTTGGGCTTGGCTCAACTTGAGCGTATTGATGAGATTCTTCAGAAAAAGCAGGATATTTTTGCGTGGTATGAAACNGTTCTTGGCGGATGTTCCGGTATTCATCTCAATAGGACAGCAACTTGGGCTAAGAATGTATATTGGATGATTATTGCGGAGGTTGATGGGGCTGATGAATCCAGCCGAGATAGATTTATGCAAAACTTGCGTGAGTTTAATGTAGATAGTCGTCCTTTCTTTTACCCCTTATCTGCGATGAACGATTATCCAGATGTTGATACGCCTGTCACGTATCGGGTTTACAAAATGGGCATAAATCTCCCATCTTACTTCGATATGGAAAAGCGGGATGTTGAGCGTGTGTGCACGGCTGTCAGGAAATGTATGGAAATGTTCTGGTAAGAAGCTAGAATGATTGACATCAGGCCTCGATATGGAGGCCTGAACAGCCAAACCCCAGAGTTGCTTAAATAATGAAAAATATTTATAGGAACATTGCATTCAGTGGTCTCGGTTATATCTTGCCGCTAGTGGCGTCTTTGGCCACTATCCCTCTGATGATCAGGTTCATGGGAGAGGATGTATATGGTCTTTACATCATTTGTATTTCTCTTATCGGTTTCATGAACTTCATTGATCTCGGCGTAGGGCAAGCCATCGTTAAGTATGTATCTCAATATGAGGCGAAGGGGGAGCGTGAGAAAATCAAGCCCGTGCTGGATATTGCCCTGATGATGTATGTCGTGTTGGGTTTATTTATCGCTATATTGCTGATCATCTTTTCTTCTTCCTTGGGTGGATTGATCTATAATGATACAGTGAAGGCAGCCTTAGCTGCCAAAGCGTTGTCAATTACAGCCTTGGCATTTCTTCTCAGCTACATCAATCAGTTCTTTATGAACATTTTTCGGGCTTATCATCGATTTGATATTCCGGCTGTTATCCAGAATTCCGCCAATATTGCAGGGGTGGTGTTGGCAACGGTCTTCTTGTTCATGGGATATTCCTTGTCGATTATCCTGTGGGGATATGTTTTTATTCAGGTGGCGGCATTGGTTAGCGGTTATATGTTAGGTAANAAGGTTCTACCTAAAGGTGTGAATCTGGGTTTGTCATTTGACCAGCATATTTTCGCAGAAATGATTGGGTTCAGCATTTATACCTTTGTCAGCAACTTNTTGGGTGGAATGGTGTCAAGGCTGGATAAGTTTATCATCGGTGCCCTTTTGGGAACAGAGGCCGTCACTTATTATCAGATTCCTCATACTATCGCTCAAATGGCAAATGGAATCATCCAGGTTCTTAGCCAGATTACTTTTCCGCGCTTTAGTGAGTTATCCTCCCTAAATGATAGCGTAGGGAAATTGGTGCTCTATAAGCGGTCAATGCTGATGGTGTTTCTTGCGAGTATGCTTATTAACGTAGCGTTGATTTCGTCTGGAGGGGCTTTTCTTGGGCTATGGATTTCAGAAGAGTTCGCTACTAAAAGTACTCTGACGTTACAAATTATTGCACTCTATTTCTTCTTTCAGTCCAACACTGTAGTGGCGTATTGGGCATTACAGGGGATGGGCAATGCTAAGGTGACAGCGATTAGCTCTGCACTGGGGACTGTTGCCTATATTATAGGTATTTATTTTCTGACTGACCGTTATGGCTATAATGGCGCAGCAATGTCATTGTTTCTTTTGTTGACACCAATGCCATTCTTTTATATGTGGGTGCAGCGTAATATCGGTCATAAATTTAGTGAGTATTTGCTGTTGACTGGTTTATTTGCCGTTTGTGGGGCATTGATTGTGCTTGTGCTTGGTCAGGTACATCTCCACATAGTAAGTAAAATACTGATTATCTTGACTGATGGTCTGATTTTGACTGGAATTGCTTCGGCATCGCTGCTNTTTCTTTTTAGAGAGAAAGTACGGCTTCGGTTTGGACAAATAATTAATAACTAAAGAGTTGTTTGTGAAATATGAAAAAAGGTGGGCATTTTAACGTTTTATCCCATGCATGGCGGAGGGATTTTTCAGTATATCCAGTCAATGGTCGATGCGCTCGAAAATGATGAGTCGAACACCTACATTATTTTTGCAGATAAAGATGACACTAGATTTGATGGTTATGGTTTGGAAGTCAGAAAGCTTACGCCCTCGAATCGTTCGGTAGTTAATCAGATCATCATTTTCTCCCAATTATTATTGAAAATGCATAGTCCATTTTTTATTAGTCAAGAAGAGAGGAATGCATTTGCTGATATTGATTTGTTTGTCTCACCAGCAACTTCGGTATATCCTCATTTATTTGTAGAAAAGTCGTTTATTTTTACGCTGCATGATATGCAGGAGAGATATTACCCTCATGCTTTTTCCTGGATCGAGCGCTTTAAACGTAAGCTAAGAAATCAGGCATTAGCTCAGTCGGCCAATGCAGTTATTTGCGAATCAAATTACGTCAAAAATGACATCATGAACTTTTTGAGCGTAAAAAGTGAGAAAATTGCGATTATACAATCACCACCACCTGATTTCTTGCTGCGTTATGAGACTAAAGTTGATAACTTTTCAATCGTTAAGAATAAATACAGCTTGCCAGAGCGTTATGTATTTTATCCTGCCCAGTGTTGGTTTCACAAGAATCATGTCAAGTTAGTGGAGGCTTTCAATATTATTGTCAGGGAGACTGATGAGGATGTTAATCTAATTTTGTCCGGCTCCCAACAAGATAACTATCCCCAGCTTGTTGCAAAGATAAAAGAGTTAGGGATTGGGCACAGGGTGAAGCATTTAGGTTATGTTGATTATGAGGACATACCGTATTTGTATCAAATGGCAAAAATGCTAGTGATGCCCACTTTGTTTGAAAGTGTAAGCATACCAATTTATGAAGCATTCGCTTTGGGTGTACCTGTATGTTGCTCAAATGTTGTAGCCTTACCAGAGCAGGTTGGAGATGCGGCATTAATCTTTGATCCGAGCGATGCAGATGATATGGCTAANAAAATACTGGAAATCTTGCGTAATGATCGTTTAGCGGCAGAGCTTGCTGTAAAAGGTAAACAGCGAGTTGAGAATTTTGACCACAAGGGTTACGCAAAGAACATTATTAGTATTATTGATATGTGACTCGGATAAAAATTTTATGCTTTATCAGGTTCACGGCACTCATAGTCCTAATTCCGGACTGGCACCCAAGTCAAAGTGTCAATTTTTTGTTATGGCATTGATATGTTAACTATATGTTACTTTGCTTTAATGGATAGGAATTCATATGCATCCTAAAGCTACAGTATTGAAACTACCGCTTCCATCTACAGCACTGGTTGCGTCTATGCTTGATAAATTCATGCTGATGGTAATGCTTGCTGTAGTGTCTGGCCTTTTTTTTCTTAGTGACGATCATCGTTTTGGTTTGGTGTTTCTGCGGGAGGGCGTAATTGCCGTTTCACTGTTGGCGGTTGCCTATGTGCTTATGCTGAGGAGNGGGGAGCTAGATACTGCTGACTGGTATTTATTGGCGATGGTAGGTGCGTTGTTCCTGATGCCGCCTATCTTTGCTTATTTGCATTATCACCAGCCATTATCTTTCGGCTTNTTGGAAGAACGGCGCTCTCTCCTTTTTCTGGCTTATTTCTTAGTGATGGCATCTATTGGATCAAGAAAAGGTTATGGGGACATCGACCTTGAAAATGTATTGATGTACCTTTTTTATCTTGCTTTATTTTGGTCTGTGGCTAATGCTTATGAATGGATTCCTCGCAACTCAGGTTTTTCATTTTCAGTTCATGCAGAACAGTTTGAAAAAGGTTTCATTGCAACAGATACACGTTTTGAAACTAGGTTTATGGAGGGTGGCTTCTTAGTAATGTTGTATCCATACTATTTGGCTGTTCGTGGCAAATGGTTAAAAATGGGGCTGCCGGTCTTATTGTTGGCTTTATATATGTTATATATTAACCAAACGCGCAGTTTGTCTTTGGTTATTGGCTTGNNACTTTTTTGGATAATTCTCCTTCGTCGTAGAGTAGAACAGGTTAATATTAGTGCATTGATAATTGTTCCTGTGTTATTTTTGCTGGGCTATTTTGCTTATTATCTTTACGCATATGCCTTCCATGATCCGGTGNNTTTTTATGATTTTCAGAGAAATCGTGAGTTTCAGGTTATGTTGGGTGAAACTTTGAGTGATTTCTTNTTACCTCATGGGGCAGTGTCCTTACAGTTTGCTGGCGGNTTTTTATCAATTTATGGCATTAACATGTATGTATCAGATGTCGGATTGGTAGGGCTTTTATTTAAGTATGGTATTTTATTTTTGCCGTTATGTTTTCTATTGATTATGGTGGCATACTTTTTATACTTGAAATATAAAAATGATTTTTCGATTATTTTTATGGCATTACTGATAGCCAACTTCATGTTGATTCCATTTGGCGATATTTTAGGGCGTGGCGCTGAAGGAATTGCAGTTCTAATAATATTAACCAGGTTACAAGGAGTAAGCTATGAACATAAGTATATTGCTTGTGTACGGCGAGGGTGGTCATCATGACCAAGCTATGCGCTTGATGAGACAGATGCAGGCGATTGATTCAAAAATTGAATTTATTCATGTGACTGATACCGTGACAATGAAAGCTGATTCAATTGAAAAATTTATACAGTTGCGCCCATTCGCCATAAAAATGCTTCCTTCAATCCCTTCAGCTTTGCTAGCGCCTATTTGAAAGCCGTAGCCTTGACAGCAAAACTAGTTCATCAATATAAGCCTAAGGCTGTCATCGGGTTTACCCGGTATTTGTATTCCCGTATTTATGGTCTGTAAGTTGCTTAATGTCAAAAAACGAATTTTCTTTGAAGATTGGTGTCGATTCACCAGCAAAAGTCTATCAGGAAAAGCATGTTCCCCATTTAGTACGAAATTTTTGTACAGAATGAATCGTTGAAGGAGTTGTATCGTGATGCCGAGTTTGCAGGGCGCCTCTAAAAGAAAGCGGATTTTGGTTATAACGGGGACTACCGGTTTTGATTCGCTTGTCCGAAACATTGATGAAAACCGGGAGTTGGAGGGAGATTTGATATTACTCTGCAAACGGGAGATGGCGCATATAAACCTAAATATAAGTCATTTTTTGATTTTGATAAAGGATTAAAAGACAGGCTACCCGAGTATGATTTTTTCATTACTCATGCTGGAGCTGGGACTATTTTCATGTTGTTGGAGCAAAAGATGCGTGTGCTTGTTGTTCCCAATACGGAACGTGCAGATAAGCATCAGATAGAGTTAGCTCAGTATGTAAAGTCTAATAATTTGTGTGCTGTTTGCCAGAACGTTAGTGATGTTGCTATGGCGATTACTGAAATAGACAGAGCGACCCAGAATTTACAGCCCTATGAGAAAGTGGAATTCAATGCTGTGCGTGATCTTTTGAGGTATATCTATGAATAATAAAAATTCTTTTTCATAACTATTTGTTATAATAATCTGTCAGGTTTGAAACGTACAATTAATTCATTACTCGCCCAATCTTATCGGAATTGGGAGTGTGTTATCATTGATGGTAATTCTAATGACGGTAGCAAGACTTACCTTGAACACTTGTCTCATGAGCATGAAAATATTAAATCGCTTTCAGAGCCTGATCGCGGCATTTATGATGCGATGAATAAGGGGCTTGAGAGAATGACAAAATGTGATTATTTTTGTTTTCTGAATTCCGGTGACTCTCTATTTGAGACGAAGACACTTGCTGAATTGAATAAGAAAATCAGTGTGTTCGGAGAAAATCCTCCAGCTATTGTATATGGGCATGCTTGTGAAGAGTTTGCTCAGGGTAAAGAAATCGTCAAACCGGCGAACAGCGAAATTAATTTGGAAAAGGGGATGTTCTGTCATCATCAGTCGATGCTTTTTCATTACCGTTATGCGCAGTTGCGCTATGACCTTGAGTATAAGCTTTCAGCTGATTACGACTATATTATTCGGGCGGTAAAAATGCTTGATGATCAGTCCAATATAAAGATGCTGGATATGGTTGTCTCGCGTTTTGACATGACGGGCGTTTCAAACAGTAGACGTATTTCTGGCATTATGGAGGATTTCAGACTCAGGGTTGAAAATGATCTCTGTTCATATCTGTCTTCAGGGCTATATGCTGCTCGCTCCATTTGTCTGATGGGTTTGAAACAATTTTCTTACCCGTTATATTTGTTTATGCGTAGCAAAACAACTTTTAACAATCAAGTTATCTGAATAGGGAATAATTATGAGCAAAACAGCCTTAATTACCGGAATTACTGGCCAAGATGGCGCTTATCTGGCCGAATTTCTTTTGAAAAAGGGTTATACCGTACATGGGATCAAGCGTAGGTCATCATTGTTGAATACTGATCGTATAGATCATTTGTACCAAGATCCTCACGCTTCTGACCGGAGATTCTTTCTTCATTATGGAGACATGACCGATAGTATGAACCTTACTCGTATTATCAGTCAGGCTCAACCGGATGAAATTTATAATTTGGCGGCGATGAGTCATGTTCATGTGTCTTTTGACACTCCGGAATATACAGCAAATGCCGATGGCATTGGCACTTTACGTATTCTCGAGGCGGTTCGCTTTCTAAATCTTGCAGAAAAAACTCGTATTTATCAGGCATCCACTTCAGAGTTGTATGGTAAGGTTCAGGAAATCCCACANAAAGAGACAACCCCGTTTTATCCTCGCTCTCCTTATGCCGTAGCGAAGCTGTACGCTTACTGGATCACGGTCAACTATCGTGAGGCCTACAATATGTTCGCTTGTAACGGTATTCTGTTTAATCATGAATCGCCGCTGAGNGGGGAAACCTTTGTAACTCGTAAAATTACCCGTGCCGCCTCCCGCATTGCATTAGGTTTGCAAGATAAACTTTATCTTGGGAATCTGTCTGCCAAACGTGACTGGGGGCATGCAGAGGATTATGTCAGGATGATGTGGATGATCCTGCAAGCTCCTGAGCCTGAGGATTGGGCGATTGCGACAGGCGTGACTACGGAAGTGCGCGAGTTTGTACGCATGGCGTTTGCGCGTGCAGGCGTCACCATCGACTTCCAGGGCGAAGGTGTTGATGAAAAAGGAATCATAGCGGGTTTTGACCGTGATGTTTACGAAGCGGCTACCGGCGCACAACCAGAGCAGCACGGCTTGGCGGCTGGACGTGAAGTGGTTGCGGTAGATCCGCGGTATTTTCGCCCGACTGAGGTTGAGTTGCTGATTGGTGATCCAACCAAAGCCAAAGAAAAGCTTGGCTGGGTGCCAAAACATGACCTGAATTCTCTGGTGCAGGACATGATGGCTTCTGACCTCAAGTTAATGCTGAAGGAAAAGCATTTGAAAGATCATGGTCATCGTATCATGTCCTATCACGAGTAATTGAGCATGAAAAAAACCCGTATTTATGTCGCCGGTCATCGTGGGATGGTCGGTGCCTCGCTTGTCCGCGCACTATCCCAGCGTCCAGATGTTGAGTTGGTGCTGCGTTCGCGGCAGGAATTGAACCTGATTTGTCAGCAAGAGGTTGATGCGTTCTTTGAAACGGAGAAAGTCGATCAGGTTTATTTGGCGGCGGCAAAGGTCGGNGGGATTCATGCCAATAATACGTATCCGGCAGATTTCATTTATGAAAATCTGATGATCGAAAGCAATATCATCCATTCGGCTTATAAAGCAGGCGTTAAGCGCCTGCTTTTCCTTGGCTCATCTTGTATTTATCCAAAGTTTGCAAAGCAACCCATTGCAGAATCTGAATTGTTACAAGGGGTTTTGGAATGTACCAATGAACCCTATGCAATTGCGAAGATTGCGGGTATCAAATTGTGCGAGTCTTACAACCGTCAGTATGGCGTTCATTATCGGAGTGTCATGCCGACTAATCTGTATGGGTTTAATGATAATTTCCATCCGGAAAATTCGCACGTAATTCCAGCGTTGATGCGGCGCTTCCACGAAGCTAAACTGGCCGCAGCTCCTATGGTTGTGGTATGNGGGTCAGGAACGCCGCAGCGCGAATTCCTGCATGTCGACGACATGGCGGCTGCCAGTATCCATGTGATGGAAATGGACGATGGTGGATACCAGAAACTGGTTCCCGCAATGCTTTCACATATTAATGTAGGTACAGGGTCAGATTGTACCATTGCCCAACTGGCGGAGTTGATGGCGGAGGTGGTCGGATTTGAGGGCGAAATCGTGTTTGACGCCAGTAAGCCAGATGGGACTCCNCGTAAACTGCTTGATGTGTCCCGTCTCAGAAGTTTGGGATGGGAGCCGCAAATCACATTGCCTGATGGTCTTCGGGCAACCTATGAATGGTTTGTGGAGCATCAAAGCGATTTCCGCCAATCTTAAAAACTAAAGAAGGTGTAGAGATGACAACCCCAATAACCCCTGTGATTTTGTCGGGTGGCTCCGGCTCCCGTTTGTGGCCTGTTTCACGCAAACTGCGCCCTAAGCAATTCCTGCCTCTCATTCAGGAAGACCGTACCCTGTTTCAATCCACGCTAGACCGTCTTGATGGAATTCCTGGTAAACAATTGCCAGTCGTTGTGTGTAATGAAGAACATCGGTTTATGGTGGCCGAGCAGTTGCAGGGCATTCGTCAGGAACATCAGGGGATTTTGCTGGAGCCGGTAGGGCGTAATACAGCACCTGCCGTGGCCGTGGCTGCCTTGTGCTTGTTGGAAAGGGCTGGACAGCAGAGTAATGGGGTAGTGAAGCAGGATCCTGTCATGTTGGTGTTGCCTGCTGATCACGTCATTCCTGATGTTGATGCTTTTCAGAAAGCCATATTGAACGCCAGTGCTTTAGCGGAGAATGGCTATCTGGTGACGTTTGGAATTACGCCAACCGCACCGGAAACCGGCTATGGCTACATTGAGCAAGGCTCACCGATTGTGGGATTTGAAAATGCTTGGCAGGTTGCCACTTTTGCAGAAAAACCGGACGTCGAAACCGCCACTGCCTATCTGCATGGAGGCAGGCATTTGTGGAATTCAGGCATTTTTATGTTCAAAGCGAGCGTCTTNTTGCATGAACTGGAGGCCTTTCGGCCGGATATTCTCGAGGCTTGCCAGAAAACATTTAAACTGGCACAGCGGGATCTGGATTTTATCCGTTTGGATACAGCTTCATTTGCGTCATGTCCTTCTGACTCCATTGATTACGCAGTGATGGAACATACCCATCATGCAGCAACGGTGCCACTGAGTGCAGGTTGGAATGATGTTGGTGCCTGGTCGGCGGTGTGGGATGTTTGTCCGCGTGATGCTGCTAATAATGTATTGCGTGGCAACGTTATGGTACACGATGCTGGTAATAATTTGGTGTTTACGGAAGACCGTTTGGTTACACTGGTTGGCGTGGATGATTTGGTGGTGATAGAAACCAAAGATGCGACATTGGTTACCCATAAAAATAAGGCACAGGATGTCAAACGAATTGTCTCCGCGCTGGAAGCAGAAGGTCGTAGCGAAGCCATTGTCCATCGTTTGGTGAATCGTCCGTGGGGTTGTTATGACTCTGTCGATATGGGCGAGCGTTTTCAGGTGAAACGAATTACGGTCAAGCCGGGAGCGAAATTGTCCTTACAAAAGCATCATCACCGAGCGGAGCATTGGATTGTGGTGAAGGGGACGGCGGAAGTTACGTGTGATGACAGGACGTTTTTGCTTACCGAAAACCAGTCGACATACATACCGCTTGGTAGTACGCATCGCCTTGCGAATCCTGGCAAGGTTCCACTTGAGTTGGTTGAAGTCCAGTCAGGCAGTTATTTAGGTGAGGATGATATTGTTCGGTTGGAGGATCAATATGGCCGTAATGAACCATCCTGAAAAGATAGGATAACTTTCAGGCATCATGTGGGTTTCATAATGTACTACTATTGAGTCTATTACAGAAATTTCTAATAGATGGAAAAAATCGGTCGATAGCAGTAATGCTCAAGGAGCAGAAATGGAAAATTATTATACAAGCCAATCGAAAAGTCTCGATGTAAGGGCAACAGGCGGCGGTCAGGTTATTGAGTACATTCCTATTGAGGATGTGTCCCCTCGCACTCAAACTGAGGAGTTTGGGTTTGGGGAGTTATGGCGGAGGCTGATGCAGCGAAAATGGCTATTGTTGGGTACTGCTGTTGGTGTTTTTACTCTGGCCGTCATTATTACACTTCTGTCTCCAAATGTGTACCGTGCCACCACAACTTTGCAGGTAACACCAGATGATGCGCGCGTATTGAATTTGGGTGACGGGGCAGATACCGCCCGTGCCCCTATGAGTGAGCGTGAATTTTACCAAACCCAAACGGAACTCTTGAACAGCGAGAGGCTAACCAAAAGCACCATCGACAAGTTNGGTGTTGCTTCCCGTTTTGAAGGTGGTGATTCATTGAAGGAAAAACTCTATGGTTGGTTGACAGGGTTTAAACAAAGCATTAATGGCGACAGCCGTGTTGAGCATAAGCTCAGTTCAGTTGAAGAAAACTTCAAACATTTCTTATCTGTTTATCCAGTTGAAAATTCACAAATTTTCAAAATTAGTTTTGATAATACAGATCCTAAGTTGACAGCCGATGTGGTGAATACCCTGGCTGAAGGCTACAAGCAAATGAGTTTTGATTTGCGCAATGAACGGGTTGCTCATACCAAAGAGACATTATCCAAAAAACTAGAAGAGGCCAAAAAGGAACTGGAAACTTCTGAAAGCAAATTGGTGAAATACGCTAAATCTCAGGGAATCATTACGCTGGATGGCGACCGTTCTTCAGCGTCGGGTGTATTGGATTCTTTGAATGCAGCATTGACTGATGCTAAAGGGGCGAGGATTGCGGCTGAGGCAGCTTATAATCGTTCCAAAAATGTGGCGGGCGCAGACCGGACACTGGAAAATCCCGCTATACAAATCCTCAAGGAGGAATTGGCGAAGGCTCAAGCGGAATATAATGACAAGTCCCGTTTGTTTAAGCCNAGTTTCCCGGAAATGCAGCAGTTGCAAGGCCGAATCAATGAATTGAGCAGTAATATTGCGAAAGAATCAGCCAGTATTGATACAACTGCCCGCAGTAAGTTGAAAGCCGAATATGAGGCTGCCAAACAACGCGAAGGTGAGCTTACATCTGAGGTCAAACGGCAAGAAGGGGTGCTAATGGGTCAACGTGACAAGTCGGTTGACTACAATACCCTGCAGCGTAAGGTCGAGGCAGACCGTCGCAACTATGAAGGCTTGCTGACACGATTGAATGAAGTCCGGTTAGCGGAAGACAGTGGGGCGAGCAATGTGGCGATTGTTGATAAGGCTGGTGTGCCTGTGAAGCCATACGCCCCCAATATTCCAATGAACCTGGGAATGGGGGCTGCTATCGGTCTGCTGCTGGGGCTATTGGCCGCTATTTTGGCTGATATCATGGATGATCGTCTGAGAAGTGTTGAAGATATGAAGCGGGCTGTCGGCTCTTTGCCTGTGCTGGGTGTTATTCCCTATATCTCTGGCCGGAATAACAAGAATGTGTTGGCGCTACGGGGGCAGGTAGGCAGTTCGTTCATGCTTGAGGCTTTCCGTTCATTGCGTGAAAACATTCTTATGATGAAGGCTCCATCACACCATGGTTTGGGGTTGGTGGTGAATGTCACCAGTCCATCCCCAGGAGAGGGTAAAACCACTACAGCAGTTAATCTTGCTACGGTTTTTGCTTATACAGGCAAGAAAGTCCTGCTGGTTGATTGCGATATGCGTCATCCTGAAGCCCATAACAAGCTTGGGTTGGGGAACCGTATNGGGGTTAGTGATTTTCTTCTGGGTGAAAAGGAGATTGGCGACATCATTCAGGAAACAACTGTACAGAATCTTTCTGCTATTTCAGCAGGTTCTGCGGTTCCCAATCCTACCGAGCTGCTGGCGGGCGAGCGTTTCACGGCGTTGTTGAGCGAAGCGGAAGGTATGTTTGACCATATCATCGTTGATNNACCACCTGTCATGGGGCTGGCAGATGCGTTGATCATTTCCAATCGGGCAGGCAACACCATTTTCGTCAGCGCTTACAGCCAGACGCGTAAGCGTAACCTAAAGGATGCCTTCGGGCGGTTGGGGCAGGCGCAATGCCATGTTATTGGCACTGTATTGACCAAGATGAAGTCGCCGGAAGTTTCCAATAAATATTATGGCTACCCTAGCCGCTATCCGCGTAGTAGTCAGACAGCTATGGTGGCTACTCACTAGCCCTGCGTGCCAGCTGTTTCCATAATTCATCCAACCGCTTGGCCGATACCGGCCTTGCGGTTCCCAATTCCTGCGCAAACAGTGAAATCCTAAATTCTTCCAACATCCAGCGGTATTCTGCTAGCGCTGGATTGTTTCCCTCCTGCTTCTGCCGTTCTTTCCACTGATCCCAGTACGGCTGTGCTTGCAGCCGTAACGCCCTATCTTTGGCCGGGTTCTCGGCCAGCTTTTGCAAACGCCTTTGAATGCCTTTGAGGTAACGCGGGAAATGCCGTAACTCCTCGGNGGAAATTGCGTCCAGAAAGCCGGGATACACNNCGTGGGCGAGTTGGTCATTGATGTCGTTCAGCGCTTCCAGCCAGGAGGGTGGCGTCCTGCTTTTCAGCTGCTTACGTAATTCGTGGTGCATGGCCAGTACGGGTGTCAGCAGGCGGGCTGCTTCCTGGGTCTGGGGCAAAATTTGCGGGCGGCATTGCGCCACCGCATGTTCGAAGTTGCTCTGCTGGCGGATCGTCAGATGGGCTGAAAAGGTTTGTCGGAAGACGAAACGGGTGATGCTTTCCTTTAATTCTTCACATTTGCCAGTAGCAGCGTAATGCAGGCATAGGGTCTGCATGTGTGGCACATGTTTCGGCAAACTTTTTGTCTCGGNGGGTAAAGCCAGCAGGAATAGACTCAGCACACCTTGCCAATGCGCCGCTGAGGCGTCGGTTTCATTGTCGAACAAGCGGATAGCAACATGCAGATTTCCGCTTGAAGAGCTGGCATCAACCAGGGCAGGCCAAGTCCGCAGTTTGGTTCCGCTTGCTTCCAGCCAGTGTATTTCCGGCAAGTCCCCGAAGTCCCAGGCCGTAATGCCGCTGCGTTCAATGGATTGGGCGGATCGGGTGGCGAGCTCCTGGCGTGTCTGCTGGCGCACTTTGCCACGCAGCGCATCCAGATCGCGTCCGCTGCGGATAACCTTGCCGGTTTCATCTGCCACTTCAAAACGCATCAGCAGGTATGGGGGCAAGTCCATCTCTGCCCAAGCTTCGGGAGGAATGCGGCTGCCAGTCATGCGTAACAGTTGTTGTTCCACCGCAATGTGCAGGGGAACGGTTTCACTTGGCTGAATGGCCTCCATGCAAGCACGGGCATAATCGGGTGCTGGAACGAACTGTTTGCGTACTTGTTTGGGCAGGCTGCGGATTAGGGTTGTAATTTNTTCCTCCAGCATTCCAGGCACCAGATATTCAAAACGGGCAGGGGCAAGCTGGTTCAGCCCCAACAGGGGAATGTGCGCTGTCACGCCGTCATCCTCTGCTGTGGGGTCAAAATGGTAGCTCAGGGGCAAGCTCAAACCCTGCGTCTGCAAGTGATCCGGATACTGGTTACCCGTTTCATTCGCGGCTGCGCGTTGCATCAGGTAATCGCGGGTCAGGTACAGCAGTTGGGGGCTGTCTGTTCAGCTTTTACGCCAGCGTTCAAACGAATGGCCGTTGACAACATGGGCGGGAAGCAGCCGGTCATAAAAGTCATATAAACATTGTTCATCAGTCAAGATGTCGCGGCGACGGGCTTTGGCTTCCAACACCTCGATTTCGGCGATCAGGTTGGCATTGTGCTGGAAGAATGGGGCGGACGTATGGTACTCGCCGTACACCAGTGCGTGGCGGATGAACAATTCCCGGCAAACCGGTGGATCGATGCGCCCATAACTGACCTTGCGGCGTTGGGTGAGGGTGATGCCGTAAAGGGTTGTGCGTTCAAACGCGGCCACTTGTGCGGTAGNTTGCTCCCAATGCGGTTCGCTGTAATGGCGGTGAAGAAGGTGGGAGGCGAGTTTTTCCACCCACTCCGGCTGGATACGGGCGCTGGTGCGGCCAAACAAACGGGAGGTTTCCACCAGTTCCGCGGCCATTATCCATTGCGGNNCAGCTTTTTTCAGGCCGGAGGAAGGGAAAACGTGGAATTTGCGGCCGCCTGCGCCCTGGTAATCGCGGTCTTCATCCTTCAGGCCGATATTGCCCAGCAAGCCGGTCAGCAGGCTGAGGTGAATGGCGTCATAGCTGGCCTCCTCCGTATTTGGCTTGCCGCCCATTTCCACCAGCATTTGGTGTAGCTGGGTGTGAATGTCGCGCCATTCGCGCAGGCGGATAAACGATAGGAACTCCTTGCTGCATAAGTCGCGGAATTTGCGCTGTGACAGGTGTTTCCGCTGTTCATGGAAGTAATCCCACAATTTCAGGAAGCCCAGGAAGTCCGATTGCTCATCCTTGAAGCGGCTGTGCTTTTCGTCAGCAGCCTGTTGTTTGTCCAGCGGGCGCTCACGCGGGTCTTGTAATGTCAGGGCGCTGACAATGACCAGCACCTCCCGGAGCGCGGCGTTTTCCTGCGCGGCCAGCAGCATACGTCCGAAGCGTGGGTNCAGCGGTAACTGCGCCAGCTGATGGCCGATGTGGGTGACATTAAAGTTATGNNGTGCCGCGCCAAGTTCGAACAACAGTTTGTAACCGTCGCGGATCAGGCGGGTGTCGGGCGGTTCAACAAACGGGAAATCCTCAACATCCGCATTCCACATGGTCGCCAGTTGCAGGATGACTGCGGCCAGATTGGTGCGCAGGATTTCCGGCTCGGTGAAGGGAGTACGATTATTGAAATCCTCTTCGCTGTACAAGCGGATGGCGATGCCGTTGCTGACCCGGCCGCAACGTCCGGAACGTTGGTTGGCGGAAGCTTGTGACACCTTTTCGATCGGCAAGCGCTGTACGCCTGCGCGCCAAGAATAGCGGGAGATGCGCGCATAGCCGCTATCCACCACGTATTTGACACCGGGAACCGTGAGCGAAGTTTCCGCCACATTGGTTGCCAACACAATGCGGCGGCGTCCATGCGGCTCGAAAATGCGGTGTTGTTCTTCGGAGGACAGACGCGCATACAATGGCAGGATTTCGGTGGCTGGCGGATGATGCTTGCGTAATGCTTCCGCCGTTTCACGAATTTCCCGCTCTCCGGGCAGGAAAATCAGAATATCGCCAGGGGNTTCGCGCCCCAGTTCATCCACGGCGTCCAGGATGGCCTCGGTTTGGTCGCGTTCGAATTCCTCCTCGCCGTCCACGTCCACCAACGGGCGGTAGCGGATTTCCACTGGGTAGGTGCGGCCGGAAACATTGATGATGGGCGCGCCGTTGAAATGGTGGGAAAAGCGTTCCGGGTCAATGGTGGCGGAGGTGATGATGACTTTCAGGTCACGCCGTTTCGGCAACAGCCATTTCAGGTAGCCAAGCAGAAAATCGATATTGAGGCTGCGTTCGTGTGCTTCGTCGATGATCAGGGTGTCGTATTGCCTGAGAAAGCGGTCTTGCTGGATTTCAGCCAGCAGAATGCCGTCTGTCATCAATTTGATGTAACTGTCCGGCGAACAACGGTCGTGAAAGCGCACCTTGTAGCCTACCTGCTGACCCAGCGAGGTTTTGAGTTCTTCTGCAATCCGGGCGGCGACGCTGCGGGCGGCGATGCGGCGCGGCTGGGTATGGCCAATAAAGCCATTGATGCCCCGCTCCAGTTNCCGGCACATTTTGGGCAATTGGGTGGTTTTGCCGGAGCCTGTTTCGCCGCAAATAATGACGACTTGGTGTTTGGCGATGGCCGCGATAATTTCCTGGCGGCGCGCAGCGACCGGCAGTTCTTCAGGGTACTCCGGTTTGGGCAGGTTTTGCAGGCGCAGCAGGCGGCGTTGGTCAGCTTTACTCACAGCGAAACGACTATATCAGGCAAAGCGGGCATTGTAGCGCGCCGCTTTGCCTGATTCACCTGCCGTTGCGGACATTCTGTTATGGCAGGTTTTTCACAGCTGTCATCAGGTCAAAAATGTCCTGTGAAATGCGGGTTCCAGAGTTGCTATTGGGGGAAAGTGCGGAGTCTTCCCCATTGGTGTGAATGCCAATTGACCAGGCGGTGCTGGTATCCACGCCTCTAACCCAGATTGGCGAACCGCTCATGCCGCCCGTTGTGTCGTTGTCGTAATAAAGCCTGGTGGCGGTAGAACGCAGTATGGTGCCATAACTGGCCATTGTTGGTGAGCGTCCTCTTTATCGCCAGGATAGCCGTTGATTGTGACCAGTTTACCGTCCACAGCGTCGGCTACAAAATAGCTGAAATAGCCGGTTGAATTGCCTACAGAGCAATTCAGCTTGATGAGTCCGATATCGGCGTTGCTGTCGCCTGACAAAACCCAACCGGCGGATGAGTACAACTCCTTAGCGTCACAAAAACCATAAGGCGCATATCCATTGGAGTATCCCGGGTAAACCCTGAAGGCGGCGGTGCTTCCCCATTTGCCGCTGGAGCCGCCGCTATGGACGCAATGGCCTGCGGTGACCAAGGTGTCTTTGCTGATTAGCCAGCCGGTGCAATGAGTGCTGCCATTGTAGGTGATAAGGGAAACGGCGCGCTCCGGGTAGGAGGTGGGTGTCACCTGAAAGCGGGTGTCGGCTCCCAAAATGGATTCATAAATGATCCGCGCTGCCGGGGCGTTGGCGTCTATGGCGGTCAGCTCTTCCGGCGTCAGGGGGTCATGTCGGCACCTTCAAGTTCAGGCCTGCCGTTAGCGCCAGTGGAGCCGACTGATATGGAGCTGTTTTGGTTCAGGCTATTGGCGTTGATGCTTTTTCCGTTGCTGGAAATCAATCCATATTGCCAGCTTGAGGTGCTGCTTGGAGAGGTGTTATTGGATGTGGTTTCTGAGTCTGTTGCTGGGGTTGTGGTGGAGGGGTAGATGCGGCCACGACTGTCGGGTTGGAGGTGGCGGTAGTGGTGGATGCCACAGCTGCTGTCGGGCTGGAGGATGTTGCCGTAGGGGCTACTGATGCAGTGGTTATTGTAGGAGCCGCCAGTGCCGCCGCCGCTGTGCTGGTGGTGGGTAGGACGGCGTTCGCCGCATCCTGCTGGTTACAGCCTGTCACCAGCGTTGTTATTATTGAAAAAATGGCCAATACAGCTGTTTGTCGCGCATCTGCATGCGAACTCATGTGCATAATAAAATCCCCGCGATCATCGTTGGATAAACTACGCTGATTTATAGGATTCTTTTGGCAATAAATTAAATTAATTTTTTTACAAGACGATACAATAAATTAATTCATTCTGTATTAATAATTGAAGGATATGGGTTAATCTGCATATTAATCAATAGTATTATCAATTTGGTAAAGTTTGTTGCATTTCTATCAACGTATCTAATANGTTTTTAAATGCTTTGTATGAAAATATTGACCGTTTGTCCGTGATGCCGCCATCTGGCAGGTTGGCATTATGCTGGGATAAATTCTGTAGCTCTTCCATGCTGCGCCCAATCTGCCCTAGCTTAAAATAGCTCACACAGCGTGCCAGTTCCCNCCATAACCCAAATTGCTGGATACGTTCCGCCAAAGCCAGCGCTTCCTGATAATTGCCTTGATCAAATGCATGCAGGAACGGCAGGATATGGTACCAGTCTGGATGGGCGAATGGGATCGCCATCAATGTATTGATGGCTTGCATTCCCGCTTGCTGATCGCCCAGCAGATATAGGCCAAGCCCGTAAAGATATTCTATGGATGTGTCAAATGGATTGATTTTTCTGGCAATTTCGAGTTCTGATCGGCACAGCTCGGCATCACCTCGCCAGAAGCAATTATGGGCGAAAACAGAATGAGGCTCGGCCGCCGGNNGATCCAGCTTCATGGCCATGCGGGATGCATGCAGCCAGACAGTTTCCCTATCAGCGACCAGATTGTATTGCAGCACATAATCATAGCCGCACAGGCGGGCAAGAATAGTCAGTGCCATGGCGTCAGCCGGGAAGTGTTCGAGGCGTTGCTGGCATGTTTTGAGCGCTTTGCCAAAGTTCTCACAGCTGACATTCCGCAAGAATTCCAGGTAAGACACAAGCACATGGTGGTGGGCGGGGATGGCTGACAGCTTCAGGCTTTGCATATATCCCGCCCAATGCGTCAATGCAGCACCGGAATGGAGCGTAATCGTGTTGGCGGTTATTTGCAGGTAGGCTGTATCCAGGTCAGTTTGCTCAAATGGCGCCGGTAGCGAGAGCATGTCTGTCCATACTAGTTCATTGCTGGGAATATGGGTAAGGGTGCAAAACAGCTCTAGGCTATATGTGTGTGTCTGGACATTGCAGATCAGAATATAATCGACCCGGTGTTGTTGCAGGGAGTCCAGTGACGGGGGATGGCGNNGAGCCGCATCAGGCAGGGATGATACCAACCGGATATTGCGGAAACGGCTCATGATCAGGAGCAAATCATTACGCACTTTATGGCAGACAGAATATATTCCGTCATTTTGTGGGTCAGTTGCCTGACAATGTACAGCTATCCGAGGGTCTTCTGTCACATGCGGCGCTAAATTTTCTTGTGTGGAGAGAACAGACAGGAAATGGTTGTTTATCCGGAAGCTGACCTGATAAGACCCTTTTGGCATGCTGATGGTGATCAGGTTGTGCTTGCCGTTTTCACTATAGTAGTCGTGCAATAATTTACGCAAACGCCCCGCTTCGATACGGACTACCGGGTTATAGACAGGGGAGAAGTCGGCTGTCTTGCCTAATGCATTGATTGCAATCGTGTACTGATTCAGGTTATCGCCTCTGTTCTCCAGGGTTTCATGAACGGCGTAATGCAAGAATGTCCTGATCAGTTTTCTGGAACGAAACTGGGGGCTGTTAAGAATGCGTTCCAGTTCTGCAATCACTTGTTCTTTATCTATATTCATGAAGACCAGCACATTCCCCGTATTCTTGTGCTTTCCTGAAAAGCAGCTAAATGCTTTATAGCATGTTTTTTTCTGAAGAAAAATATTATTGACTGATATGCTCCATACTTATTTCAAATGGTTGGGTGCATTCTGCCGTTCAAGCCGCATGGGTGGCGCTAGCAGGTGGCGTGGACAACACGATGACGCCATCACCGCAATTTTCCTTGGCCACCTGATTGCGTCCATTGCGTTTGGCGCGGTACAGGGCGCGGTCAGCGGTGTTGAGCAGCATGGCAGGATACGTGACTGGGCTGTCGTCCATGGCTTGGGTATCGCGTGGTGTCGTATTGGGTGTGCAGCTGGAAACGCCAACGCTGACAGTCACAATTCGCGGAATGGAGCCGTCAGAATGCGGAATGCGTTGCTCCTCAACGCTCTTGCGCAAGCGTTCCGCCAATGTGAAGGCGTCGTCCAAGCTGGTGTCAGGCAGCAGAACCACAAATTCTTCCCCACCATGACGAGCCACCACGTCAGATGCCCGGCGCGCCACAGCCTTGATGCATTGGGCGATGATTTGCAGGCATTGGTCGCCTGCATGGTGCCCATGCCGGTCGTTGTAGCGTTTGAAATGGTCAACATCAATCATTAATAGGGAGAGGGCATGGCCATCACGGGCAGCCCGTCGCCATTCAGTCTTGAAAATATTATCGAAAAATCGGCGGTTGGCAATCTGAGTGACTGGGTCGGTATNGGCCTGTTCCTGCATTTGTATCTGCACTGCATGCAAATCATTGAGCAGGCTGGTGATGGAGCGGGACGCCATCGCCAGCAACACACCCAGTAGCGTTACCGCCATCGCCAGCGAGTGTTGGGTGACGGAATTGCCCATGAGCAGGAGGTTCAGGGTGATGGGCAACAGAATGGTGCCAATTTGTACATACAAGGCGAAGCCTGATAGCGCCAACACGGGCATGGCAGCGACAACAGCACCCGCCAGCAGGATGACATGCATGGCTTGAACCAGCGTGTCCTGCGAAAACAGGATAAAGCCGGAAACCCNCCACAAGGCGCTGATCAGGGTTGAATAGATCAGGTAACGTTGTCCGAATTGTTGCAATTCTTCTGGAGAGTAGTGTTGGGAAGGCAGGAAATGTTGGCCAAATGTCCAGCGCATAATATTGGTGCCGACAATGGCGATAAGCCAAACCAGCAATAAAGCCATGCTTTCGCCACCTTCCACCCAACGCAGCAGCACAAATAGGTTGGCGGCAAATATATTGCCCCAAAACCATATGGAGCCATGGCGGGATANAAAGGTTATTTGCCCTTGCAGGATCAGTGGCGATGTGTGCAAGGGTGAGCTTGCTTNTTTCTTATTCATTGAAATCGTGTCATGGTTGTTGCATCGGTTACTGTGCCTTGGTATGACGCCCCTGTCAAAGCCAAAGCTGAATATAGTGCATCTTGTTGGTGATTGCGCTATTTATTTGGTTTTACGCGGATAATGATAGATTTTATTTATTAGCAATGACAAGCACAAAAACTACTCATTGATTGGGGTTAGGATAAATTTCAGCTATTTTTCTCCACTTGGTAGGGTGCTACAATCGCCCGTTTATCCTCGGGCGCAACAATGGGGCTGCCTGTATTTCTTGATTGACGGAGTTTGCAATGCTCAAAGTAGGTTTTGTTGGCTGGCGTGGTATGGTCGGTTCCGTATTGATGGATCGGATGCGTGCCGAAAATGATTTCCAGGGCTTTGAACCGGTCTTCTTTACCACTTCCCAGTCCGGCCAACCTGGGCCGGATGTCGGTTTTGGCGCAAAACCGCTGGAAGACGCCATGAATATCAGCAAACTGATGGAAATGGACATTATCCTCTCGTGCCAGGGCGGCGACTACACCAGTGCTGTCTATGACAAGCTGCGTGCTGACTGGGATGGCTACTGGATTGACGCCGCCTCCACCTTGCGCATGAACGACGACGCCATCATCGTGCTGGATCCGGTCAACCGCAAGGTGATTGACGCCGGTTTGCAAAATGGCGTCAAAAACTATATCGGTGGCAATTGCACCGTTTCCCTGATGCTGATGGCGTTGGGCGGCCTGTTTGAAAAAGGGCTGGTTGAGTGGGTCAGTTCCATGACTTATCAGGCGGCTTCCGGCGCGGGTGCGAAGAACATGCGCGAGCTGCTNGCCCAGATGGGCGAACTGCATGGCGAAGTTAGCGGCCTGCTGGCCGATCCGGCTTCCGCCATCCTGGATATTGACCGCAAGGTGACCGCCAAGCTGAACGATGGTTCGCTTTCCACCGCCAACTTCGGCGCGCCGCTGGCAGGTAGCCTGATCCCGTGGATCGACAAGGCGTGGGCGAACGGCCAGACCAAGGAAGAGTGGAAAGGCATTGCGGAAACCAACAAAATCCTGGGCAAGGCTGAAGCCGACACCATTCCAGTGGATGGCCAGTGCGTGCGTGTCGGCGCGATGCGCTGCCATTCCCAAGGCATCACCATCAAGTTGAAGCAGGATCTGCCGCTGGCGGAAATTGAAGCCATCATTGCCAGCCATAACGAATGGGTCAAAGTCATCCCGAATGACAAGGAATCGACCCTGCACGGCCTGACGCCGGTGCAGGCTTCCGGCACGCTGGAGATTCCGGTTGGCCGCATCCGCAAGATGAATATCAGNCCGGAATACCTCACTGCTTTCACCGTCGGCGACCAGTTGCTGTGNGGGGCGGCGGAGCCGGTGCGCCGCATGCTCCAGATCGCGTTGGAATTTATCGGCAAGTAATCCGTGATGACGGCGGGAGGGAGTGATCCCTCCTAGTCCGTTGTCCATTTGAAGGTGGTACCNNCCACCAGCAGGAAGACCACCGCCATGCCCGTCAGTATCAGCAACTGGGGCGTAATGTCAGCCAGCCCCGCCCCATCCAGCATAATCGCGCGCGCCGCCGTCAGCATGTGGGTCAGCGGCGACAACTGGCTCAGCCATTGCATGAGCGGGTTAGTCCCCTCCATCGAAAACCATACGCCAGATAATACCATCATCGGCCACGTCAGCAGATTGAGCAGGCCGCCCGCCAGCTCCTCGCTGCTCACCCGTGCGGCCACCAGCAGGCTCAGTGAAATCAAGCAGAAAGCGCCGACAAACAGCACCAGCAGCAAGTTCAGGTAGCTGCCTTCCATGGTGAAATGCATGAACAGGTTGGTGCCGACAAACACCAGGCTGGTGACGCACATGACCAACAGCAAGCGCGAAANAATCTGCGCCAGCAGGAATTCAGCCGCATTTAACGGTGTGGCGTTGAGGCGTTTCAGGTAGCCGCTCTTGCGGTAGCGCACGATCACGAAGCCAACCCCGAACAGGCAGCTGAACATGAGGTTCATGCCCAGGATGCCGGGCACCACCCAGTCGATGTAGCGGATTTCCTCCCNCCGCACGCTTTGTTGGGTCAGCTTGGCGCCATCGCTTGCCGCCAGCAGTTTTGCGAGGAAATAGCCTTTCTGTGAATCGTCGTTGACCCAGTAATGCATCTGCCCGGCGCGCAAATCCAGCAGCATGTCGGTCTGGTGCCTGCCCACCTTGCGCACGGCGGCGTCCACGGTGTCCGCTGGGACTGCGTAGAAATCCACATGCCGGGTTTGCAGGAAAGGGTGCAAGTTGGCGTCCGGCTGTGCTGTGGCGCTAAGGTGGTCAGCGATGACACCAACCTTGAACAGCGGTTGCCCGCCGCCGGAAAACACGAACGCCAACCCGAACACTAGCGCCACCGGCAGGATGAAATTCCAGCCCAGCGTGGAACGGTCACGCACGAATTCCAGGGTACGGGCGAAAAAGGTCGCCCAGATGCGTTTGATCATGCCCGCAACTCCTTGCCGGTCAGTTCAAGGAACAAGTCTTCCAGCGTGCGCGGACGCACCTGCAACCCCGCCAGCGACGCGCCATGCTGCATGAGCTGCGCCAGCGTGCCGTTGACATCCTGGGTGACGATTTCCACCGTGCCGGTCACCTTGTCGAGGTGACGGTGCGGGATGCCCTGGGCGGCGGCGGGGAAATCGCGTTGCGGCAATTCAATGATCACATCCTTGAAATGCGTCGCCAGCAAGTCGTCGGGGGAACCGTGCGCAATGATTTTGCCGTGATCCATGATGGCGATTTCATCACACAAATTGTACGCCTCCTCCATGTAATGCGTGGTCAGCAGCACGGTCTTGTTGCGCGCCTTGATGCTGTTGACCAGTTCCCAGAAGTTCAGCCGCGCCTGCGGGTCGAGGCCGGTGGTGGGTTCGTCGAGGAACACCACGTCCGGGTCATTCACCAGCGCCAGCGCCAGCAGCATGCGTTGGCGCTGGCCGCCGGACAGTTTGCTGGCGTCACGGTCGAGGTATTCACGTAAGCGGCAAATGTCCACCAGTTCCTCCAGCGGCAGGCCGTTGGGGTACAGGCTGCTGAAGAACTTGAGGTTTTCGCGCACGGTGAGGAAATCCTGCAACGCCGTCGACTGGAACTGGATGCCCGCCTCATTGCGGAAACGCGCGCCCTGTGGTTCACCCTTGTACAGGATGTCGCCGGAGGTGGGTTTGGTGATGCCCTCCATCATTTCAATGGTGGTGGTCTTGCCCGCCCCGTTGGGCAGCAGGCCGAAGCAGATGCCCTGGCGCACGGCGAAATCCACGCCATCGACGGCTTTGACGCCGGGATAATGCTTGCGCAGGTTGCGGACTTCGAGAATCGGAATGCTCATATTCATGCCGTTGGTGATGGGTAACAGGGGGAATGATGGCACAAATTCAATACATCAGCAGATGAATTACGCCCCGCGCCAGCAGGCCGACGCCTGCGCCCAACAGGGCGGGGCGGACGACCTCGGCGACGCGCGCNNCTGCGCTGGCGAAAATGGCGACACCGACAATATCCAACGGATTGGTGGCGAAACCGGCCATGCGGTTGAGCTCCACCGCCGTCAGGCTGCCTTGCCGCAGCAAATCCATGGCGACGCCCATAAAAGCGGTGCCGCCAGCGATGAATTTGGTGACCAGGGGCAACACGGCGGCTTCCGGCAAGCCCAGCCAGGCCATCAGCGGTGCCAGCCAGCCACTGAGCAAGGCCATTGCCCCGCTGGCTTTGAGCACATTGACGAAGCACAGCGCCAGCACCAGCATGGGAATGGAGTTGACCACGATTTTCAGCCCTTCCAGGCCGCCGTCGGAGAGGATGCGGATGGCGTTCTTGTGGGCATGGGAAACTTGCGGCGCTGCATCCGCGCTGGCGGTTTCCTCATCCCAGCCGGGTTGTCGGGCGAACAGGTGGTAAGTGACGGCCGCCGCCAGCAGGCCGCCGATGACGGAGGTGGCCAGCGCCACGCCGACATCCAGCCCGAAAACCGCCAGCGGGAACAGCACATTGGCTTGCGTCATGACCAAAACCATCGCCAGGGTGGCGGCAATGTGACGGCGGGAGACGCCGTTCTGCCCCATCAGGGCGAAGGTCGCCACCGGGGCGGCGAAGCTGACCAACAACAATTTGACGGCGGCGAAAATTCCCAGGCCGGGAATGCCGAACGGTTTGAGCACCGGACTGAGCAGGCGGGCAATGAATAGGAGCACACCCCAAGCGTCCAGCAGCTTCATCAGTGCCAGCATCACCACCATGATGGGTAATAGCGTATAAAGGGCAAGGTCAACGCCGGTGCGGCCTGCCTCCAGGATGACCTGAATAATGGATTCCATGCGTGTTTCAGTATGACATTGGGGAAGTTGTGCGGATAATGGCACAAATTTCCTGCCTGAAGGAGGCAAAATGGATTATATCATGGAAATAAACGGATGCTGGGCTTGCCTTTTAAAAAAATCTGATGGGAAGGGATCGTCGGTTACTGGCTGGGTGATTGTGCGTTTTTGTTGGCTTGAGTTGCGTGAGAGCAGGCAGCTTATGTAGGGGAGGATGAGAGTGGGGAGGTGGGATACAAGCTTCATCCCGCCCCTGGAGTCCGGTAGGGGCAGGATGAAGGATCAAAAATCATTTGCCTTCGACCAATGTGCAGGCCACGTCTTTAGTGGTGTTGTCTTCAAAATGGAGACGGCAAGCGCCAGAGCCAATGTTTTCATTTTGGACGATGACTTGGAGCTTATGAGCAGAGGATGCATTCGCTGTCAGTTGGTCAGAAGCTGCGACCGCAGCGAACATCATCAGGGATAAAGTAACAGTCAGAACGATCTTGATCATTTTAGCGGCTCCTTAAAAATTTACTGGGTCAGTCAGGGTAGTGCGTCTTGCATGGGGTGAATTATGTGAGAAGTATTCGAGGAATTCCGTGATAGCTAACACATTTTTCAGCGTTTTGCGATTATTTTCTGCCCCATCTGAAATTTGCCTTCATAATCATGCGAATGCTGACATTAATCCAGCTTCTGGTTGCTTAACCTGGGTAATCAGTTTGAGGCCTAAAATGACTGCCTTGCGCCCGGAGTGGCGGGCGCGGTGAAAATTGAATGTGTGCTCCTTCGGAATGGAATGCCAACGATTGCGTGAGACCCGTCAGCCATGCAGGCGGACATTCAGTTCGTCGATCACTTCCGCCCAATTGGAATCCAATTGCAAGCCTTCCGCCAAGAAACCAGCCTGGGCAGGCGTCCAGAATGGGGCTTCGGTTAACGACTCATCATGCCGAAGTGGGTGGTCATTGATGAAACTGTCAATAGCCTCATGCTCGCCGGACAAGCCAAGCTGCTCAAACAAGGTGGAAATATGGTAGATATGCTCAGTCATCATGGGGAAAGTCCTCCGTCATTTTCAACATTGTGGCTCCGAGGCGTCCCGCCATTGCAAGTCTTGGTGGGCGTCGGGTGTTCCATAATCCCACATCACGATCTCCCGTCTTAATTCCGCTGCTTTGCGTAGTTGAATCAGCGCACAGGTTTTAAGGGGTGTATGCCAGCATTCACATCCCGCCGTTTGTCTGCTATTAATGCAGCATCCATTTTCTCAATCAATCAGCATTCCTATGCCCAAAGCCTTTATCAGCTACGCCCGCGACGGCGGCCACGGTGAAAATCTGGCGATTGAAATCCAGCAGCAGTTGCAGGCTGCCGGGTTTGCCGTATTCCGCGATGTTATCGGCCTGAAACCCGGCGATGTCTGGTATCACAAACTGGAGTTTGAACTCGAAACCAGCGACGTGGTGGTGCTGGTGTTGTCGGAGAAGGTGCGCAAGTCCAAATGGGTGCATAACGAAGTCAGTATGGCGGAGGAAATCGGCATCCCGGTGATTTCGGTGCTGGCGGAGAAGGTGCGTTATCCGCTGTGGTTGCGACATTTGCAGATGCTGGATTTTGCGGGGTGAGGGATTGGCGGTGAAGGCGGAGGTGCAGGAAAAGCCCATTTGGGCGAATGCTGCCGGAACCGACCAATACGGCCGCTACGCCGACCTGTTGGTAAAAAGCGTCATCCAACGTTTTCGCTGGATCGAGCCGGGAACTTTCTGGATGGGTTCGCTGAAATCCGAGCCGGGGCGGTATGATTGGGAAGTCCGTCATCAGGTAACACTGAGCAAAGGTTTCTGGCTGGGTGATACGGCTTGCACCCAAACTCTGTGGCAAGCCGTCATGGGCAACAATCCCGCCCATTTCAAAGACAACGAAAACAACCCGGTGGAACGGGTAAGCTGGAATGATACGCAAGAGTTTTTCCAGGTGCTCAACAGCATGGTATCCGACCTGAATGCACGTTTGCCGACAGAGGCGTAATGGGAGTATGTTTGCCGTGCGGGAACCAATACCCCGTTTTCTTTCGGTGACAACATCACACCCGAGCAAGTCAATTACGACGGTAATAATCCTTATGCTGGTGGTAATAAATGTTTGCATCGGCAGAAAGCTGTTCCGGTCAGGTCACTTCCAGCTAACCCATGGGGTTTATACGAAATGCATGGCAATGTGTGGGAGTGGTGTCGGGATGTGTGGCAGAAAATAGTGTCAGAGAAGTCGGTAACTGATCCAGTAGGATATACTGGCGTTGGGCATGTTTATCGTGGTGGTTCTTGGGAGAAGGGCGGCGGTGATGCCCGATCTGCTCGTCGTCAAGGGAGCGTGCCTAGTTCTCGTAATCGCAGCCTTGGTTTTCGCTTACTCCTAAGTGATTCTTGAAGTTCGACTTATCAGGTAAAGGAAAGGGTTGGAGGTCTGTTTTACGGTATACTCGCGCTATGGTTAACGTCGGGAGAATTCAAATGGTCAATGCAGAGATGATTTTCCAGAAAGCGCAACAACTGGATGCCTTCCGGTTGCTGGAGTTGGCAGATTTTCTGGATTTTTGCTGAGTAAACAGTCTGATGCCCAGAAACCACAGCCGGTGTTTCCGCCCACGCAAATAGATTGGCCGCAAAACAGACCTGCCTATCAAGGTAAAGTCCTCACGATTGAGGAAATGGATGCCGCTATCGAAGAACAGGCTGGTTTGCATAAATGATTGCGGTTGATACCAACCTGCTGGTGCGTTACGTGGTCAATGACGACCAGAGCAAGCTCTGATCGCTGCGACTTTTTCGATGAAAACCCTTGCCTTGTGCAGCACACGGTATTACTTGAAACGGTGTGGGTGTTGGCGGCCAAAAGCACGTATAACATGCCAAGAGAAGAAGTCGTAGGCTGGATTCGGCGCATTCTGGGTTTGCCCAATGTCTCAACGCAAGACGAGAAGGCTGTCGGCAAGGCGTTGGAATGGTATGAAGAGGGAATGGATTTTGCCGACGCCCTGCATTTTGCCACCAGCCATGATGTGAAAGGTTTTGCCACCTTTGACCGAAGAATGCGCAACAAAACACACCAGTTAAATATTCCACAACATCTCCTTTTCCTCGGTAAAGAATCCCACTAACCCATGCTAGTCTTCTCCGACCTCTCCCTCCGCCGTGGCTCCAAGCCGCTGCTGGAATCCGCCTCCTTCTCCATCCACCCTGGCCAGAAAGTCGGCGTGACCGGCGCGAATGGCGTAGGCAAATCCAGTCTGTTCGCCCTGATCCGGGGTGAACTTGCGCAGGATTCCGGCAACTTCAGCAAGCCGCCCGGTTGGGTGCTGGCGCATGTGAAGCAGGAAACGCCTTCCAGCCAACAGACCGCGCTCGACTACGCCCTGCACGGCGACGAAGAATATATCAGCCTGCAAGCGCAAATTGCCCAGGCTGACGGCGCACACCTCGGCGAACTGCACGCCCGCCTCGACGCCATCGACGGCTACACGGCGGAAAGCCGCGCCGCCACGTTGCTGCACGGCCTCGGTTTCAAGCCGGAGGAAATCACCCGCCCGGTCAGCAGCTTTTCCGGCGGCTGGCGGATGCGCCTCAATCTCGCGCAGGCGCTGATGTGCCGTTCCGACCTGCTGTTGCTCGATGAGCCAACCAACCATCTCGACCTCGATGCGGTGATCTGGCTGCAAGATTGGCTNAAAAACTACCGTGGCACGTTGCTGCTGATTTCGCACGACCGCGAATTCCTCGACGCCATCTGCACCCACATCGCGCATATCGAGCAGGGCAGGCTCACGCTCTACACCGGCAACTATTCCACCTTCGAAATCACCCGCGCGGAAAAACTTGCCCAGCAACAGGCCGCCTACGAGAAGCAGAAGCGCGAACGCGAACACATGCAAAAGTATGTCGACCGCTTCCGCGCCCAGGCCACCAAAGCGCGCCAAGCGCAAAGCCGCCTCAAGGCGCTGGAACGCATGGAGGTGATCTCCGCCGCGCACGTCGATTCGCAATTCCACTTCAGTTTCCGCGACCCGGAAAAATTGCCCGAACGTTTGCTCAATATGCAGCAAGTCGCGGTTGGCTACGGTGACAAAACCATCATCGCCGGAGTGAAGCTGCAAATCCTTGCGGGTGAGCGTATCGGTCTGATCGGNCCNAACGGTGCTGGTAAATCCACTCTGATCAAATTCCTTGCTGCCGAATTACCTGCGCAAGGCGGCGAATGCTGGCAGGCGCAAGACCTCAAAATCGGCTACTTCGCCCAGCACCAACTGGAACAGCTTGACCCGCAACAAACGCCGCTGCAACATCTGCGCGAACTGGACAAACAGGCGCGGGAACAGGATTTGCGCAACTTCCTCGGTGGTTTTGGTTTCCAGGGTGCGCGGGTGGATGAAGCGGTTGCCCCTTTTTCCGGCGGCGAAAAAGCCCGGCTTGCGCTGGCGCTGCTGATTTACCAGCGGNNCAACCTGCTGTTGCTCGACGAACCGACCAACCACCTTGATTTGGAAATGCGCCTCGCCCTCAGCATGGCCTTGCAGGAGTTTTCGGGCGCGATGGTGATCGTCTCGCACGACCGCCACATGCTGAAAACCGTCACGGACAAGCTGCTGCTGGTTGAGGGCGGCAAAGCCTCGGAATTCGACGGCGACCTCGATGATTACGCCGTATGGCTGCAAAACCGTTTCCGTGCAGAAGAAGCCGCCAACGCCAAACTTTCGGATGAACCCGCCGCTGCGCACACCGCCGCCGGACGCAAGGATCAGCGCCGTGAAGCCGCCGAAAAGCGCAAACAGCTCCAGCCGTTAAAGCGCAAAGTGGAAAAGCTCGAAGCCGAGATGGACAAGCTCAACCAGCAAAAACGCCTGTTGGAAGTGCTGCTCGGTGATCCGGAACTCTATGCCGAAGGCCACAAGGTCAAGCTGAAACAAATCCTTCAGGACAAAGCCGCACTTGATGCCCGTCTGGAAACCGTCGAGCTGGAATGGATGGAAGCCAGCGAGGAATACGACGCGGCAATGGGTGAGTAACCCCCATCCTAACCTTCCCCCGCAAGGGGTGAAGGAACAAGAGCTGCACCCGTTTTGCTCCCTGCCCCCTTGTGAGGGAAGGGCTGGGGATGGAGGGTTAAATTTCCGCCCATAGCTTGAACTGTTGCTCAGAAAGATCCAGCCGTTCACATAATGCTTGCAGGCGGGGCAAATCCTTTTCCCTTCGCCACAAATCCAGCGGAATATCCGGAACTTCGCACTCAATGCCGGTCAGCTGCCGCGCCAGCCGCACGCTCGCCTGATGCTCATCCACCAAGGTTTGCAGCCGTTTNNGGCCGCGGGTCTTCATCTGGCCGATTTCGGGGATGCGTGACAGCAGGATGTCCACCGTCTGGAATTTCTGCAATAACCNGGCGGCAGTCGCCATGCCAATGCCGGGAACGCCGGGAATGTTGTCCGCCGCATCGCCCGCCAGCGCCAGTTGGTCGGGAATCTGCTGTGGCCATACACCGAATTCCTNTTNTACGCCGCCGGGTGGCAGCGGCTTGCGCTTGCCGTAATCCCACCAGATGTCGTGTTCGCCGACCAATTGAGCCAGATCCTTGTCGCCGCTGATGATCATGCAGGCATTGCCGTTTTTCCGTTGCCGCTGCGCCCACGCGCCCACAATGTCATCCGCTTCATAATGGTGGCTGGCGGCCTGCACAATGCCGAGCGCGTCCAGAAATTCGCGGCAAAGCTGGAACTGGTGTTTCAGCTCATCCGGGGCTGAGGCGCGGTTGGCTTTGTAGCCGGGGTAAATGGCTTTGCGCTGGGATGTGTGCAGGCTGGTGTCGAAGGCAAAGCCGATCTGCTGCGGTTGTTCGGTCTTCAATAGGTTGTAGGTGAAACGCAGGAAGCCGAGCACGGCATTGATCGGATTGCCTTGCTGATCCAGAGGAACCGCNNCGCGCACGAACCACGGGCGGAACACGTAAATGCTGGCGTCAATCAGCCAGACAGGATTTTCAGGCATGGGCTTTTCCGCTGATAGGGTGAATTACAGACTATAAAACATACAGCTATAGAAATGCATGGGTGGGGTTTTTATGAAAGAATGGCTCACGGTCATGAATTAGAGGAGCAGGTATGCTGAAGTTACGCGCGCAATGGCAAATGGTGGTGGCGGTTTCCACACTGTTGGCAGCGGCAGGATGCAATGAGAAAGCGGCAGTGGACACGCCGCCCGAAGTGACACCGCTGGAAATGCTGTCGGTGGATGGGGTGGGGCCAATCAATGCCAATACGCCGTTCAACCTGCATGATATTGGTATGGCGTTCCAAAGCCTGAATGTGACGGAGCAGACCAATTACAGTGAAGGCCGACCGTATCATGTCATCACGGTCAAGAAGGATATCAAGGAGTTGCTGACCATCAATCCGGATGTGCAGGANGAAAAAATCTTTTCCGTCATGGTGCAGGACAACCTGATCGGCAACCGCCTCGGCCATAGCATCGGCACGAAATTCCGCGATATTTATGCGGCTGGCAGCACCGAAGAATGCGCGGCGGGTGCGGAAGAGCTGTCCGGCAAGACGCTCTGCTATGCGCCCAAAACCGGCAATATCCTTTATCTGTTTGGCGGTAACTGGAATGGNCCGGATGGGTCTGTCCCACCNAAGGATGTGCTGGCGGACTGGCGGCTGGAGGCCATTATCTGGAAGCCGCCTGCCAGGAATTGAGGCGAGGGGCGAGGGATGGGGCGCAACCGACGCCCCACGGTGGTCATTCCGGTTTGTAATTGTCGATTTGGCTGGCACCATCGCCAAAGAAAAACTTTTCCATTTCCTCTTCCAGGAATTTGCGGTCTTTGGGGTTGATCGGGCTGAGGCGGTATTCATTGATCAGCATGGTTTGCTGGCGCAGCCATTGCCCCCACGCTTCCTTGGAAACATTTTCGTAAATGCGTACCCCCAGCTTGCCGGGGTAGGTCGGGCGTTCCAACCCTTCTGCTTCGCGTCCCAAGTGGACGCAGTTCACCATGCGTGTCATGTGATCTCCTTTAGCGCTTGCGGTGTATTCCGGAAGTACTGGCGGACTGCGGCTGAAAGCCCACCGTTCAATTTCGTGCCTGCTTTATACCAGAGCCAGCCATCACCTTCCATTATCCGTGCTGGCTGCGTGCCGAAATCGACCTGCAAGGGCTGCAAATGCAGGCGGTAATGGGAAAAAGTGTGGGTGAGGGCGGGCAGTTGCCGCGCAATGATGTGGGTTTGCCCGTGTGCTTGTTGCAGCCATGCGGCCATGCCAGCTTCATCGGCAAATTCAGGGAAACTCCACAGCCCGCCCCAGATGCCGGTTGGCGGACGTTTCTGTAGCAGGATTTCTCCGCAGGTATTGCGCAACAGCAAGGCGATGGCGGTTTTTTCTGGCAAATCTTTCTTGGGGCGTTTGCCTGGATAGTCTTGTGGATTGCCCTGTTGGTGCGCCGCGCAATCCGTTTGCAATGGGCATAGTAGGCAGGCCGGTTTGCTGCGGGTGCACAGGGTCGCGCCCATGTCCATCATCGCCTGGGTGTAAGCGGCGTTGCGCTGGGTGGGCAGGTGTTGTCCGGCGTATTGCCAGAGGATTTTCTGGATGCGTGGTTCGCCGGGCCAGCCGTCAAGGGCGTGGTGACGGGTCAGCACCCGCTTGACATTGCCATCCAGAATGGGGTGCGCCTGGCCGAGGCTGAGGGAAAGAATGGCGCCTGCGGTGGAACGGCCAATGCCGGGCAGCGTCTCCAGTGCGTCAATGGTGGAGGGAAACTCGCCTGCGTGCTGGCTGCATACTATTTGGGCTGTCCTGTGCAGGTTGCGGGCGCGGCTGTAATAGCCCAGCCCTTCCCAGTGTTGCAGCACATCATCCAGCGGCGCGTCCGCCAGGGTCTGGATGTCCGGGAAGCGTTGCATGAAGCGTTGGAAATAGGGGATGACCGTGCCGACCTGGGTCTGTTGCAGCATGATTTCCGACACCCAGACACGGTAAGGGGTGGGGTTGTGCTGCCACGGCAAATCTTGGCGCCCATGTTGGTCAAACCACGCCAGCACACGGGTGGCGAAATCGTTTTCTGCCATTGTTATCTTGCTGCAAACATTTTACTATTGCGAACCTACGCGATATTTCAGCATGCGGGTGTAGTTCAATGGTAGAACGGCAGCTTCCCAAGCTGCATACGAGGGTTCGATTCCCTTCACCCGCTCCATATTACCTTCCTGTAAAGCCTTAAAAGTCCGCAACCCATATGAAGGCCATAATGGACGGTTTCTCTATATCATTGAAAAATATACATCCATAAGGTCAGGCCACGCTTCAGGCTGTACCGTATCAATGATGGGGGCTGCCTGCAACTGGAGATCAGGACAATTGGGGTGAATGTACGGATACTTCATGGCGGGTCATGCTGAAGTTGCAACAATGCTAGCCATGATAAATCTGCGGAGACTTTAGGCGGGTCTTGTGAAGTTCTCCCGCCGCTTCCAGTGCGGGGTACGCAGCGGAGCAAATATGGGAATGGATACGTTTCAAATCTCGCAGAATATCAAGATGGAGGGAGCTCGTTTCAATGCTTTCGATCCTGCCTTCCTTCAGCCTTGCCATATGGTTTTCGGCTGCCGAGAATTCGAGTTCCCTAATCCTCGACTTTTCGTCCAGAAGTTGCCGAGCCGATTTCACGTCCCCGAACAGGAAAATGGTCATCGCCAGCTTTAGGTTATCCCTGACAATGCGGTGGAATTCCTGCAACTCCGCGGCACCCTCAGTGGAAAATTGTAGTTGCCGCTTAATTTTCTTGCCAGCAAGCTCCATCAGGTTCTTGTCAATGATGTCTCCGATATGCTCTAGGTTGATGGCTAGGCTGAGGATTTCCATCGCCCGTTGGCCTTCCATATCATCAAGGCTGCCGTGGGTGACGCTGACAACATAGAGTTTGATGGCTTCGTGAAGGCGGTCGACAGCATTGTCCGCATGGCTGATCTCGGCGACCAGCTTTCTGTCATTGGTCAGGATCGCCACTATTGTCTGCTGTAACATCGAATCGATCAGATCCCCCATGCGCAGGGTTTCCCTTGCGGCGCAGGCCAAGGCGACCGGCGGGGTTTCAATGACATTCTCATCCAGATAAATGGGGACGGAAGCATCTGTGGCCGTCTTCACCTCGGGTAACAGCTGTTCAAGGAGTTTGGCGAGCAGACCCAATGGGAAGATGAATGCCAGCGCCATGGCCACGTTGAATAACGTATGGAAGTCAGCGGCGAGGCGGGCGGGGTCTGGATCGATAGTTTCCAGCAGTCTGGCGATGGGCACCAAGAATGGGAGAAAGAGGATGCACCCAACAACACGGTTAATCAGATTTCCCAGCGGCATGCGTCGATGGGCGGGGTTTTNGCTTCCCATCCCTTCCATCAGGGGGTTAAGGGCGCTGCCGAGATTTGCGCCCAGCACTAAGGCGAGCACTGCTGTTGGCGTGACGAAATTGGAATAGGCGAGCGACATCGTCAAGAGAATGGTCGCAACGCTCGAATGNNAAGCCCAAGTAAGGATTGCCCCGATAAGAAGCGTCAGTAGTGGTTCACCCGTAATGGTGGAGAAAATCTCATGGACAAGGGNGGCATGTTCGGCGGGAGCCAAGCTGGTCAGCAGGCTATGCAAGGACAGCAGCATCAGGCCGAGGCCTATGGCGACCCGCCCCAGATNCCTGATGATGGTGCGAGCCCCTTGTTTGAAGGCGACCACGCCACACACAAGGAGCAATGGGGCGATAGCGGAGGAGTCGAACGAAAGCAGTTGCACGATGAGTGTTGTGCCAACGTTCGCGCCAAGCATAACAGCAAGCGCCGGGGCAAGGCCGACAAGACCCGCTGCGGAAAACGAACTCAGCATCAATGCGGCGGCTGTGCTGCTTTGCAGGACAGCGGTTACGCCAATGCCTGCGATGAATGCGTGGAAACGGCTTTTTAATACGCTGCCTAAGAAACGCCGGATATTGGCTCCGAAAGCCCGCACAATGCCGCTGTGCACCATATGGAGACCCCATAGCAGCAGGGCTACGCCACCAACAAGATCCAGCAAAACCTTAACTCCCATCGTCGTCTCCTTCTGGCTAAAACGTCTGGCGCGGGAGCATTTGGGATGGGAGTCTGGGCGAACGTATGCACGAAAAAAGCTCCACATTGTCAGCGTAAGAGCGGTCAGGGGTGTTTTGACGTTCTTGCGCTTAACCGATGCCCCGCGCTAAACGGCAGCTGCATAAGCAATGGTTCATTGCTGCGCTGCCCAAAAGCGATGCTAATACCTGTAAAGGACAACCGGACATGCGCCTGATCTCTTGTGTGGAAGAGTGGTGGGGGCAAAAGGCAGGTGCAATCGCTTTTTGAAAATGACCATTGGATCACATGGAAACGCTGTGTCTAATTGTGTTAAAAGTTGTGTGGCAAATACGGTGCAACGTTTTGATGCTTACAACATAAAGCGGTCAGTTTTTCGATAATCATGTCTGTATTTTGTTTTTGCGCCGTCTGCTTATTCCATGTAGTCGCCCATCTTGGGGGCGAACGGATCCATCACCACGATTTTGCCGTCCTTGATGCTGCGCATCAGGTTGTCGCCATGCAGATCCCAGTCCAGGTGTTTCTGGTTATCGCGGTAGTACAGGCATAGTTTGCGCATGTCTTCCGCCAGTTCGGCACCGTAGCGTTCGGCTACATAAGCCCAGACCTTCAACCGGTCTTCTTTTTCCATCCAGTCGATTTCGTGGACGTGTTCCGTGAAAAATTCGGCGTCGGCTTCATCCAGATGCTCCAGCCGCTCCATGACGTAGATGATGCGGTAATCCGGTTCCTCAAAGGTGAACAGGTGGATGCAGGAAGGGTCGATCGGTTTGTTGTTGTCATCAAGCACGCCTACGCGGCGGGCGAAAGGGACATTTTGCAGTTCATATTGCTGGATGGCGTCAAGAAAATATTCCAAACCCAACGACTGTTTTTCCAGTAACACATAATTCCGCCACGAATCGCTTTCAAGATCCGCGATGAAGGCGCGCTTGCATTTGGCGCATTTCAGCGAGAGTTTTTGCCGCCNATCGAAGCACTTCATTTCGTAGACTTTGGTGAGGAAAGTGTTCTCGCATTGAGGGCATTCCATCTGCTTGAACTTTCCGCTCAGGAAGCATTCCAGAATTTCTTTGCTTGAATCCTGTGTGTCCATGGTCAGTACTCTATTCCGTTTCTGAGAAGGAGGGAGGTGCCGAACTGGATAATGCCGGGAAAGTAGTCATCTATCCACAGTCCGACGCTGATTCCCTGGTGGAGCATGAATGCGCGCTNTTNTTTGCCATCCGTTGTGTATACCCGGATGCCGACATTGTGCAATTTGTCATGGATTTCGAGCAGGTTTTCATCTTCATCGGCGCGCAGGGTGCAAATAACCGGCTCCCAGTCGCGGGAACGGTAAGCTTCAATCAGCCCAAGGTAAAAATCCACGTCGGCGGTGATGGTGTTGTCGAAATCAATGGCGATAATGCGCGAAGTCGGCGAATCGGCGAGGACATATTGGTCGATCCTGAACTCATCAAAAGTCGAAATAAGCTCGTGCTCCCCATGCTCCTTGATGGCCGTTTCCAGCACCTTGAACGCCGCGCACGGTAATTTGTTGTGGTAGTAAAAATAAGATCTGCCATGCAGTTTTCTCTCTAGCGGAAAGGGCGATGCAGCATTTAGCCTGCTCAGGGTAGTGTGAATCAACAGCGGGATCAATGATCCAGGACAAAGAAAAGGCTCCCGGAGGAGCCTTTTCAGCGCTACTTAGCCGCTAGGCTTAGTGGCCAGTCGCCACACCGGCACCGCGTGGCACACGCACATCTTCAACCAGATGCTGGATGTGTTCAGGCGGTGGTGGAGTCACACGGGACACTGCCCATGCAACTGCGAAGTTCACCAATGCACCAACAGTACCGAATGCTTCAGGGGAAATGCCCAGGATCCAAGCATCTGGCTTGTCTGGCAGCATGTTAGTGCCTTTGACGAAGAACCAGCCTTTGTACATAAAGATGTAGAGCATTGTGACAACGATACCGGCAACCATGCCAGCAATAGCGCCTTGGCTGTTAACGCGCTTGGAGAAGATGCCCATCATCAACACAGGGAAGATGGAGGCCGCTGCCAAACCAAACGCCAACGCGACTACCTGTGCGGCGAAGCCCGGTGGATTCAGACCCATATACCCTGCAACTAGGATGGCAACGGTCATGACGATACGAGAGGCCATCAGTTCGTTTTTCTCAGAGATGCTAGGCATAAAGATACTTTTCAGCAGGTCGTGAGAAATGGAGGAAGAAATAGCCAGCAACAGACCTGCTGCGGTAGACAGTGCAGCTGCGATACCACCGGCTGCAACCAGGGCGATTACCCAGTTAGGCAGTTGAGCGATTTCAGGGTTGGCCAATACCATGATGTCATTGTCAACCTTGGTAACTTCATTACCTTTCCAGCCGAAGCCGCCGAACTTGCTTTCGTNCGTTCTTTTCATGGCTTCATCAACTTTTGCCTGAGCAGCGGCTACATCACNCACCGTCTTTTCAGCAGCAGCCAGTGCAGCTTGGGCATCCGCCAGGCCGCCATCGCTATAGTACTGAATTTTGCCGTCGCCGTTTTTGTCAGCCATAGCCAGCAGCTTGGTTTCTTCCCAGGTTTTCATCCAGCGAGGACGTTCGTCAAACTTCAGGTTGCCGTCAGNGGAGCCAATTTCACCTGTCTGGATAGTGTTCATCAGGTTCATGCGAGCCATAGCGCCAACTGCCGGAGCAGTGGTGTAAAGCAGAGCAATGAAGACCAATGCCCAACCAGCGGAAGAACGAGCGTCACGTACTTTTGGTACGGTGAAGAAGCGGATGATAACGTGTGGCAGACCAGCAGTACCGATCATCAGCGTCATGGTCAACAGGAAGGTGTTGATCATGGGCGCGTTAGGCGTGGTGTACGCTTTAAAGCCCAGATCGGTCACAACCTGATCCAGTTTGTCCAGCAGGTATACGCCGCTGCCGTCAGTCATGGTGGAACCCAGACCCAGCTGAGGGATTGGGTTGCCGGTCAGGTTCATGGAGATGAAGATGGCAGGAACGGTGTATGCGAAGATCAGAACAACGTATTGAGCAATCTGAGTATAGGTGATGCCTTTCATACCACCCAATACTGCATACACGAATACGATGGCCATACCGATGTAAAGACCGGTATCCACGGAAACTTCCAGGAAGCGGGAGAAGGTAACACCAACACCCTTCATCTGGCCGATTACGTAGGTCANGGAGATTACGATCAGGCAGATAACCCCTACGATACGCGCAGTATTGGAGTAGTAGCGGTCACCGATGAACTCAGGAACTGTAAACTTACCAAATTTGCGGAGATAGGGAGCAAGCAGCATCGCCATCAGTACGTAGCCACCAGTCCAGCCCATCAGGTAGGCGGAGGCATCGTAGCCTTTGAATGCGATAATACCGGCCATGGAAATGAAGGATGCGGCAGACATCCAGTCCGCTGCAGTTGCCATACCGTTGGCGACTGGGTGAATGCCGCCACCGGCAACATAGAACTCGCCGGTGGAACCTGCACGAGCCCAGATCGCGATACCGAAGTACAGAGCAAAGCTCAGACCAACGACGACATAAGTCCAGATTTGAAGTTCAGTCATTTGCTCCCCCAATCAATCTTCGTGAACATCGAATTCGCGATCGAGCTTACCCATGCGCCAGGCATAGAAGAAGATCAATACGACAAATACATAAATGGAACCTTGCTGGGCGAACCAGAAGCCGAGTTTATAACCGCCGAGGCGGATGCCATCCAGCGGCTCGGCGAATAGGATGCCAGCCCCGAAGGACACGACAAACCAGATAACCAAGCATACAATAAGCAGGCGAAGGTTCGCCGCCCAGTATGCCTGTGCAGATTTTGACAACATAATTTTAGACTCCTCCGTTGTTGCACAAACGCACTGAGTTTAGCCTGAATGTAAACAGAATGTAAATTGCTGCCGTGGCAAATTTTATGGATTGCCTGACATTTTGTAGATATTTGAGGGCTGCAGTTAGGGGTAATCAAGGGGATTCCACACTGCTCTTCACGAAATTGTCGACAATATTGCAAAATACTCGCAATGGATAACCAACTGGCGAGACAGGTGTTGTAAAAACGATACACCAAGATTCACAATAATGTGGCAAGCAGGTGGGCACTATTTTGGTGCATCAATGCGTGCGGCCACCATGATTTATCTTGTATGTGTTGTTAATTTGTTGATATTTTGAAAAGAATTTTGGTGGCATCAATATTGCAGTATCACCGCGATGATGAACATGCACCTAAAAAGAAGTGATCTGTTGGACATACTGACCTGCTCCATTCTGGTGCTGGATAGTCAGTTGCACATTATTTACATGAACCAGTCCGCTGAAATGTTGCTGGGGCAGAGCCAACAGCGTGCGACTGGCCTGCATGTGGGGCTGTTGCTGCGCAGTGAAAATATGCTGGAAAGCTTGCAGATTGCACTCAGGCAGTACGATCCGCAGTCTATCCGGGAATGCCCGGTTGAGTTGACTTATGGTGAGCAGATCATCATTGACTGCGTGATCACGCCGCTTTCCCAACATGACATGAAAAGCCATTTGTTGCTGGAAGTGTACCGGATTGACCGTAAGTTGCGCATTGTGCGGGAGGAGCAGGTAATCCTGCAACAGCAGGCCGTGCATGAACTGGTGCGTGGCATTGCCCATGAAATCAAGAATCCACTCGGTGGCCTGCGTGGTGCCGCCCAGTTGCTGGAAGGTGAGCTGGAAAACCCCGAGCTGAAGGAATACACCCAAATCATCATTTCCGAAGCCGACCGTCTGAAGCACTTGGTGGACGGGATGTTGGAAGCCATCTGCCCCATACTGAAACGGTGAATATCCATGAAGTGTTGGAGCATGTGCGGCATCTGGTGAGTTCCGATGTGTCTGCCAATGTCCACTTCCTGCTTGATTATGACCCTAGCTTGCCCGAACTCCAGGGCGACCGGAACCAATTGGTGCAAGTTGTGCTGAACATTGTCAGCAACGCCGCCCGGGTTCTGGATACGGGTGGTGTTATCGAGTTGCGCACCCGTATTCTGCGCCAGTTCACGATCCAGCAGATTCGTTACCGCCACGTCATTAAAATCGAAATTTGTGACAATGGTAGGGGTTCCGGAACATTTGCAGGACAAGTTGTTCCTGCCCATGGTCAGCGGCCATCCGGAAGGGAGCGGGCTTGGCCTAGCCATCGCCCAATCCCTCGTGCGGCGGCATAACGGGTTGATCCATTGTGAGTCCGTGCCGGGGCGCACCTGCTTTTCCATTCTGATTCCGCTGGAGAAAGATAATGCCGCAAACTGAAAATGTCTGGGTCGCTGACGATGACCGCTCTATCCGCTGGGTGTTGGAGCGGACGTTGCAGAAGGCTGGCATCATGACCCGCATGTTTGAAACGGCGGATCAGGTCATCAGTGCCTTACGCAATGACCAGCCGGATGCATTGTTGACTGACATCCGTATGCCCGGAACCGACGGTTTGCTGTTGCTGGAGCGGATGCAGCGTGAATATCCGGATGTGCCGGTGATCATCATGACGGCGCATTCTGACCTTGAAAGCGCGGTTTCCGCGTATCAGGGCGGGGCGTTTGAATACCTGCCCAAACCTTTCGACGTGAATGAAGCGCTGGAATTGGTGCGGCGCGCCTGCAAAATGCGCCATGAAAAGGACAGCGGCAAGCTGGCTGAAGATGCCATCGAATTGTTGGGTGGGCGCGACATCATCGGGCATGCGCCCGCCATGCAGGAAGTGTTCCGCGCCATTGGCCGTTTGTCCAAATCCAGCATTACGGTGCTCATCACTGGTGAATCCGGCACCGGCAAGGAATTNGTGGCCAAGGCGTTGCATACCCATAGCCCGCGTTCCAGCAAGCCGTTCATTGCGCTCAACACCGCCGCCATCCCGCGCGAATTGCTGGAGTCGGAATTGTTCGGGCACGAAAAGGGCGCTTTCACCGGTGCCTATGCCCAGCGCAAGGGGCGTTTTGAACAGGCGGATAGCGGTGCCTTGTTCCTGGATGAGATTGGCGACATGCCAGCNGGGCTGCAGACCCGTTTGCTGCGGGTGTTGGCGGAAGGCACGTTCTACCGGGTTGGCGGGCATACGCCGGTCAAGGTGGATGTGCGCATCATCGCCGCCACCCATCAGAATCTGGAAGAGCTGGTGAACAAAGGGACATTCCGCGAAGACCTGTTCCACCGCCTGAATGTCATCCGTATCCATAACCCGCCGCTGCGAGAACGGCGCGAAGACATCCCCTTGCTGCTCAACCATTTCCTGCGCCGTGCCGCCGAAGAGTTGCAGGTGGAGGCCAAAACCCTGTCTGTCAAGGTGACGGAGCATCTGCAAACCCTGCCCTGGCCGGGCAACGTGCGCCAGTTGGAAAATACCTGCCGCTGGTTGACGGTGATGGCTTCCGGGCGGGAAATTGTTATGGATGACTTGCCGGGCGAATTGCTGGAAAGTGAGGCCAACAAGCCGGAAATGCCGGACAACTGGGAAAAGGCGCTGGCGCAGTTTGCCGACCACAAACTCAACCGGGGCGCGAACAATCTGCTGACGGAGTTGAACCCCATNTTTGAGCGCATCCTGTTACAGGCCGCCTTGAANAAAACCGGTGGGCGCAAGATTGAAGCCGCCGAATTGCTGGGGTGGGGGCGTAACACGCTCACCCGCAAGCTCAGGGATCTGGGGGTTGAGGAATAAGCTTTCCCCTGTGGAAGCCAGGGTTTCGCCGGTTTTTCAGGGGACTGGCGGTTGTGAGGGGTTCAGCGCCGCCTGATTCTTGGGCACAGTTTCTTCAAAACCGCAAAAATCGCCGGAGCACGCCTGCATATGCACCAGTTTGTCAGCAAGGTAACGGCTTTCAAAACCGGCGTAGCGTAGCGTCAACGCATCCAGCATGGCGACTTCAATGGTGTCGTATTCCATGCCATTCAACACCTTGTGGGTGACGTAGCCTTTGGCTGAATCCCATACATTGAAAAAGGTGCGGAACCGGTCTTGTTTGTAGAAATCCTCTTCCTGAAAGTATGCCGCCACATCGCCAGGGATGTGGTCGCCAAACGCCACCACCAGGGTGCGTTCCGGCAGTTTTTAGTTGGCCAGAAAGTTTTCATACGCCTGCACCGAGAGCTGTAGGCGGGCGTTGTAGTCCTGCATGATGGAGCATTGTTTGGCGGTCAGGCNTGGTTTGCAGCGCCGGGCGTCGGGTTTGATGTCCTTGTCATGTGGGGAATGCTGGCGCATGGTGGCGACAAACTCGAATACCGGTTGCTTGTTGAGCTGTATCTGCTTGAGCGCTTCATCAAAGAAAATTTCGTCAGGTATCTTGTTCCGNNTGCGCTTGGCGCAGGCTGGCATGGATGGGCAGTCGATGAAATCCTGGATGCCCAGTTGTTCATGGAAACGCTTTCCGCCATAAAAACGCCCGGCGATTGGGTAAATGGTTTTGGTTTTGTAGCCTTGGTTCGCCAGCTGGCGGGCGATCCTGCCATCCAGGCGGCCAGGGGCGAATAGATTGATTGATTTCCAGCCATTGCCATATAAAGGCGGGGCGACGCCATGCAGGAAGGCGATTTCCTGCACCCAGGTTGAACCGCCAGCGGTGTGCACCTTGAGGGNGTAAGCGTCCTGGAAAAATTTGCCATCCGATTTATAGCCCAAGACCTGTTCCGGGCGGAAGGTGGATTCTTCCAGAATGACGATAATGTTGGGCTTGTTGGCGGGCGCTTCGGTAAAGCTTTCCGCTTGCCTGTCTGCCTTGAAGCAGCAATAGCTGGAATCGTGCGGTTGTGGCGGCTCTTCCAGCTGGGTGCGCCAAATGCTTTGCACCAATACCGGCAGCGTGTTTTTGTACTGGGAAGTCCATTGCAGGTCGACGTAAAAGACCGGTAGGTTAGCGACAGCCAGCAATAGGACGCCGCCAACAAAGCCTAGGGCGTAGGGCTGGAGCCGGGTAGTGGCCGTTTTTTCCAGCATAAAACCGATGGCCAGCAATAGCAGGCCGCCGCCAATCAGCAGGGTGGGCAACGTCCCCATTTCCAGCAGGGTTTCAGAGCTTAATGCGGCGACGACCAGATCAGGTGCCACCAGCTGTGAACCCAGAAATTGGTATTTGATCGCCGAACCTGTCCATAGGCCTGCAATGATGGTGGAGGCCAGGCCAGCGGCGAACCACATGCGGCGCGACAGCAGCAGGAAGCCACTGAACAACGTTATCCACATCAGCACGTTGTACAGATGGAGATATATAAAACCACCAACGCCTGCATCGCCGCGATCCATAAACAGGACGTAGGGCATGAACAGGATGGCAGGCAAGGCGATCAGGGCTGGAGCAAGGTTTTGCCTGAGTGACAGCATGGTTATTCCAGTCAGGAAAAATGTGATACAGAATAACTACTTTGTCATAAAATTGTAATAATAGTTGCGCTATGCCTGTCTTATTTTTGCAACTCTGCTGCGATGGCCTGACGCAATGGGCGGCTTGACCCTGCGGCGGGCTGTGCCATGGCATCCAGTGCCAGTTCCCAGATCATAATCCCACCCAAACCCTGCTGGCGGGCAAAGTCAATTTTGGCCGCCAGTGCGCGGGCGTCATTGAAATTGCAGAACATGTCTTGGGCAGGGTCAGCTGTGTCGACGCTGAACCAGGCCATTTGAGCATCGTCATCCCATTGGTAGGCGTCAGGTATGCGGTTTTGCATCCGCATATCGGCGTAACTGCGTTTGAAATAACTGGGTGGCTTTTGCCAGGATTCGCGCGGCAGGGTGACGCCCTGGCCTACGGAGGTTTCCCCGCCTTGCCAACAGGCGACGTCAAAACTGATGCCCAGCCCCAGCTTGCGGCGCGGTATGCCTGCTGCCAGGAAAGCGTTGAGCCAGTTTTCGATGGATGGCACCTCATGGCTGAAACCGGGAAACACCAGCCCGCCGTTGTGTAACGGGCTATCAAACCAACTGATCCAGCCTTCATAGGGCTGCGCCATGTCGTAGCTCATCAGATTGATCTGGTCAAACTTGTCGGCCAATTGCGCCATGATGTGACGGTCGCGGATGATGGTGGCGGTGGTCAGCAGGGNGGTACGCCCCAGTAATGGGCTGGTGCGGGTTTGCAACGCTTTGTGCAATTCGGTGATAAAGGCACGGAAATCCGGGTTATCCTGGTTTTCATCCAGCGTCACCGGCTCCATGTCAATATCCACCCCGTCATAGCCGTCCGTATCCAGCATTTGCAGGATGTTGCGGATAAACGTCTGTTGTACGGTCGGGCTGATGGCCGGGCTGAATTGTTCGTGCTGTCCGGTGATGACCAGCAGGATCGGGCGCTTGTTGGCATGGGCGCTTTGGACGGCTTTCTGACGGCTTTCCGGCAAGTAACTGTTGGTGTCGGCGTCGAGTGAGCCATCCGGGCGGGGAATGACGGATGCGTGGGCGATATGGGTCAGCATGGCGTAATCATCAGGCGTCATGAAAGGGATTTCACGCCCATTATGATGGTAGGCGGGAAGGTAGCCTGTCACCCAGGGATGCCCATTGTACTGTGGTGTTTCAAGGGGAGGGCGGCGGTTCAGCAGCCAAAGCGCGGCCAGCAGCAGTAAGATAAGCAGTAAGGCCGCCGCCCAGTATTTTTGTGCATAAGATCGTGTTGGCCTGTTATTTCTACAAACAAGAAGCGCTCCTCAAGGGAGCGCTTCTATTACTGCGCCAATTGTAAAAATTAGCAGCTGTAGTACATGTCGAACTCAACAGGGTGGGTCGTCATGCGGATGCGGGTGACTTCTTCCATCTTCAACGCGATGTAGGCGTCGATCATGTCATTGGTGAATACGCCACCAGCGGTCAGGAAGTCACGGTCTTTGTCCAGCTCTTCCAGCGCCATATCCAGAGAGTGGCAAACTTTGGGGATCAGTTTGTCTTCTTCCGGCGGCAGGTCATACAGGTCTTTGTCCATCGATTCGCCTGGGTGGATTTTGTTCTGGATGCCATCCAAGCCTGCCATCAACATGGCGGCGAACGCCAAGTAGGGGTTGGCGGTCGGGTCAGGGAAGCGGACTTCGATACGGCGGCCTTTCGGGCTGGAAACGAATGGGATACGGATGGAAGCGGAACGGTTGCGGGCGGAGTAGGCCAACATAACCGGAGCCTCGAAGCCAGGAACCAAACGTTTGTAAGAGTTGGTGGAGGCGTTGCAGAAAGCGTTCAGCGCTTTGGCGTGCTTGATGATGCCGCCGATGTAGTACAGCGCCATTTCGGACAGNNGCGCATAGCTGTCACCAGCGAACAGGTTGACGCCGTCTTTGGCGATGGACTGGTGGACGTGCATGCCGGAACCGTTGTCGCCCACGATGGGTTTGGGCATGAAGGTTACGGTTTTGCCGTACTGGTNGGCCACGTTGTGGGTGACGTATTTCTGGATCTGCACCCAGTCAGCACGTTGGGTCAAGGTGCCGAAACGGGTGCCGATTTCGCACTGGCCAGCGGTGGCGACTTCATGGTGATGGACTTCAACCGGCACGCCCATTTCAGACATGACGTTACACATGGTGGAACGGATGTCATGCANGGAGTCAACCGGTGGCACGGNGAAGTAACCGCCTTTAACGCCAGGGCGGTGACCCATATTGCCGTCTGGGTAAACCTTTTCTGAGTTCCAGCCAGCTTCTTCAGAGTCGATTTTGACGAAAGTGCCGCTCATGGTGGTGCCCCAGCGGACGTCGTCAAAGATAAAGAATTCAGGTTCAGNGCCGAAATAGGCAGTGTCGCCGACGCCAGTGGATTTCAGGTACTCTTCTGCACGTTTGGCGATGGAGCGTGGGTCACGCTCGTAGCCGGACATGGTGGCTGGCTCGATGATGTCGCAAGTGAGGTTCAGGGTGACATCCTGGAAGAATGGGTCCAGAACAGCGGTGGAGGCGTCAGGCATCAGGATCATGTCGGATTCGTTGATGCCTTTCCAACCCGCAATGGAGGAGCCGTCAAACATTTTGCCGTCAGTAAAGATGTCTTCATTGAATTCACTGACTGGAGACGTTACGTGCTGCTCCTTGCCCTTGGTGTCAGTGAAGCGGAAATCGACGTATTTGACGTCGTTGTCTTTGATCATATTGAGAACGTCTTGTGCAGACATGGACATTGCTGTCTCCTCCTAAGAATTGAGGTCAATGATAACGCTGTGTAATCGAACGATCGTGGCTGAATATGCAATAGTTATGTTCATATTGCAATACGGTTGAGAACAGTTCCAAACACGGCAAAGCCATGCATCTTCATGCACGGCTTTGCATTTTCATCATAAACCAGGAAAGCGAAAGTTACTTGATGAAAAGCATTTCGCGGTACTTCGGCAGCGGCCATTTTTCATCAGCAATTTCAGTTTNCAGGACATCGGCATGCGCCCGGGTCTCATCCATCAGGCNCCGGACTTCGCTTGCCAAATACTGCATGTGGGTTTCGATATCAGCAAAGTCGTGTTTGCTGATGGCTACGCCCAACTTGCTGACTGCCGCCATCATGGCGTTGGTTTCTTGCCTGATGGTGGTGGTGGCGGTGTCATCCAGCCCCAGGCTGGAAGCTTTGCCCAAGTCAGACAAATAGCTGAGGGCGGCAGGGTAGATAATGGTTTTGGCAATTTCGATGACCAGTTTGGCTTCCACCTCAATGGACTGGATGTACTGCTCTGCGTATACCTCGTAGCGGCTGGCCAGCTCAACTGGAGTGAGCACACCAGTGCTTTCAAACAGGGTTTTGACAGCAGCGTCCTTCAGGTATGGCAGGGCATCGGCAGTGGTTGGCAGGTTTTTCAAGCCGCGTTTTTCCACAGCTTCCTTATGCCATTCAGGCGAGTAACCATTGCCGCCGAAGACAACTGCGCCATGTTCATTCATCAGATCTTTGAGGACAGCGATGACAGCCGCCGTTTNTTCGACGCCGCCAGCCAGTTCAGCTTCCAGTTTTTCAGCAACCCAGTTGAGGGAATCCGCCAGCATGGTGTTCATGGTGATCAGCGTNNAGGAAACAGACTGTTGGGAGCCAACTGCACGGAATTCAAACCGGTTGCCGGTGAAGGCGAACGGCGAGGTGCGGTTACGGTCGCCGCTGTCTTTCTGGTACGGGATGATCTGTGACAGGCCAAGCTCCATCAGGCCAGCTTTGCCGATGCCGTCCAGCTTGCCGTCTTTAATCTGTTCGAAGATGGTTTCGATTTCTGTGCCTAGGTAAACGGAGAGAATGGCTGGAGGCGCTTCATTGGCACCCAGGCGATGGTCATTGCTGGCGGAGGCGATGACCGCACGCAGCAATGNGTAGAATTTGTGGACGCCACGGATGACCGCGCCGCAGAACAACAGGAAATTCAGGTTTTCGTGCGGCGTGTTGCCCGGATCGAGCAAGTTGCCTTGGGTGGAGTTGGCAACTGACCAGTTGACGTGTTTGCCGGAACCGTTGACGCCCGCAAATGGCTTTTCGTGCAGCAGGCAGGTAAAGCCGTGTTTGGTCGCAGTGCTTTTCAGGACAGTCATCAGCAATTGCTGGTGGTCAGCAGCGACGTTGGCGGATTCGAAGTAAGGTGCGATTTCAAACTGGCCAGGGGCAACCTCGTTGTGGCGGGTTTTGGCCGGGATGCCGAGGCGGTACAGTTTCTCTTCAACGGCTTCCATAAAGACCTGCACACGCTCTGGGATCGCCGCAAAGTAATGGTCGTCGAACTGCTGGCCTTTGGCTGGGGAGGCACCGAACAAGGTACGGCCTGCCAGCAGCAGGTCTGGGCGCAGGTGGGCAAAGGCCGCATCGATCAGGAAGTATTCCTGTTCAGCGCCGCAGCTTGAGTTCAGTGGGGCGATTTCTTTTTCACCCATCAGGGTCAAGACTTTGGTGGCCGCTTCGTTCATGGCTTTGTTGGAGCGCATCAAAGGAANCTNTTTGTCCAGCGCTTCGCCAGTCCAAGAAACGAATACGGATGGGATGCAGAGTGTGGCACCATTGGGCTTGTCGACGATGAAGGCAGGGCTGGTTGGATCCCAATAGGTATAGCCGCGNNTCGCGTTGGTTTGGCGGATGCCGCCGTTAGGGAAGGAGGAACCATCCGGTTCACCTTTTACCAGCAAGTTGCCACTGAATTCGGTGATGGCTTTGCCGCTGGAGTCGGTAACGATAAAGCTGTCATGTTTTTCGGCAGATGCACCCGTCAGCGGGTAAAACACATGGGCGAAGTAGTTGGCACCCCTGGAAATGGNCCAGGCCTTCATGGCGGCTGCCACATCATTGGCGACAGATGGGTCTAGTGGCGCTCCGGTTTCCATGGTTTTCTTCATGGCCTTGAAGGCGCTTTTCGACAGCGTATTCTCCATTTTGGCCAAGTTGAAGACATCCGAAGCCCAAATGTCTACCAGTGCATCCGGTTTCTTCACCGGTACAGGTTCGTGGTGAAGGATATCGAAAACCGCTTGTGCACGGGCGTTTGTCATACTCATGTGTCGCTCCTAAAAGTGATTGGGGCATTTTTCTGATGCCGAGTTCGATTCCTAATGAGGAAGCAATAAATATGCCAGCCTTTTTAGTGCGATTTTGCTGAAATTATCGTGTTTGTCTGAACCCATGTGACCCATGGGTGTGCTTTCTTGGGAGTGGGGCGCACTTTTACAGTGCTTTCTCGTATAAAAATTTGACTGTCCCAAGATTGTAGATTGAGGCGCAAGCTTGCTTGAAATTGGCGAGNNTAGATTCTGTCGGCAGGTCTTTTAAGATAACCTCGAGGTCAATCCTGCCTTTAATATAGTGTAAGTTAATTTGATCAATCAGGTGCCATAAGCTTTGGGTGTCGGGTCNGGNCTGTAGTTGCTGGATCAGTTCTGACCTGGATGGCAAGTGCTGGGAGGGGTGGATGGTTTCGTCGTTTTCCGGGTCAATGTGGATGATAATGTCCCGCATGTCAGGAAAGCGTTGGTGCAGGCGGTACATGACCTGGTCACTGATGAAATGCCCTTCGGAAACGCTGATGCGCCCGTTTACTTGTAGGTGGACGTCAGCCAGCACACGCCCGCCCATGCGCCGGGTGCGCAGCAGATGGATATTTTCTACGCCCTCTATGCGGGCAATGGCATCATGGATTTCCTGCACTTCTTCATCAGCCAGACCGGTGTCGACCAGTTCGCTGGTGCTTTCCAGGATCANGCTACNCGCCATATACAGGATCATGGCCGCAACCGCCATCGCGGCTAGCGGGTCAAGCCACGGAAAGCCGAATTGTGCCCCGGCAATTCCCAGCAATACGATGACGGAAGAGATGGCATCCGAGCGGTGATGCCAGGCATTCGCCTTGAGCATGGGCGAGTTCAGGCGAGTGGCCGTGAGCATGGTGTAACGGTAAAGCGCTTCCTTGCCGATAATGGCGGCGGCGGCAAAGGCAATGGCAATCGGTTTGGGGGTGGGCAAGGGCGTATCGGAAAACAGCCGCCCCCACCCTTGCAGGAAAATGCCGACGGCCACCCCGGCCAGCATCAGCCCAAGCACGACAGTCGCCAAGGTTTCAATGCGCCCATGCCCGTAGGGGTGGTTGTGGTCGGCTTCGCGGTGCGCCAGATGTGTGGCCGCCAGCACCACAAAATCACTGGCGAGGTCTGACAGCGAGTGGAATCCGTCGGCAATCAGCGCCTGTGAATGGGTGAGAAACCCGCCGATGATTTGGGCAATTGACAGGATGGTGTTCAGGAATGCACCAACAACCGTCACCCGGCGTGTGGCCGCCTGCCGTTCCTCCCGGCTGATGTCAGGGGAGTTTGGCGGGGCGTCAGCCTGAAGGTGGTGATGCCCGCCCATTAAGCCTTCCCTGTGCGCACAACAATGATGTGCTCGCGGCCTTCGCTGCGGGCTTCCACCACCGTATGCCCGTGGATACGCGCCCAGGCAGGAATGTCATGCAAGGCTCCGGGGTCGGTGCAAATGGCTGTCACTGTGGCTCCAGCAGGCAGGTTTTCGACGGCTTCCTGCACACGGATCACGGGTAATGGGCACAGCAGGCGGCGGGCGTCCAGTGTAATGTTGGCAGGCGCTGCGTGCTCTTCTGCGATTCGGTGCAACAATTTGTCGCGGAATTCTGCCGGGTCCTTTTGCAAGATCATGTCTCCGTCACGCGGGTTCAGTTTGGCGTCCAGCCGTGACAGCCAGAAACGCAGGGCGGCGGCACGCAATACGGCCTGCCAGTATTGTTGCTCGACCGGCTCCCATGGGCGCACGGCCTGATAGGNCCCAACGCATGCTTGTGTGCGTGCGGCATCCAGCGAGCCATCCGGCAGGCAGCACCAGTCGTTGGCAAGGATGGCCAGATCGTACAGCCAACTGTCGTTGCAGGCAAAATACAAATCAATGACACCGCTGACCTGGTTGTGCTGGAACATGGCGTTGTCGCGGAATAGGTCGGCGTGGATGACGCCTGCGGGTAGCTGCGCAAACGGAACGGCTTGTTGATAGGCGATTTCGGAACTTAATAGGTGCACATCCTCAGTATTTTCCTGCATTTGTTCCAGCAGCTTTGTTGCTGTTTGCATCCGCCACGAATGCCCGCGATCCGGCGCACGATACAGGGNGAAGCTGCGCCCGTTCAAGTGCATCTGCGCCAGCAACGCGCCCATGGCTGCACACTGTGCTTGCGTAGGTGTCTCCACATGCCCTCCCGGCAAGCGCGCAACCAGTGCAGCGGGTTTGCCGTTGAGTGCGGCCAGCATGCGGCCATTATGCAAATGTTGTGGGCAGGCGACGGGAATTCCCTGCTCAGACCAGTGCTGCATCAGGGCGAGGAAATATTCGAGTTCGTCAGGCGTGTGGTGTTCGAACAGGGTGAGGACGAATTCCCCACCCGTGGTTGTCACAAAATAATTGGTGTTTTCGACGCCTGCTGTAATGCCTGTAAAACCCACCAGCGTCCCGACAGGGTACTGGAGCAGGAAAGTTTGCAGCTCGCGGGCGTTGACAGGCGTGTAAACCGACATCGCCTACCAGGAGAACAGCTTCCAACTGGGGATCAGCATGTCATTGTTCTGGTGGGCGTTCTGGCTTTTCCCTGGGAATTGCTGGAGCCTACCAAGTTGTAGCCGTCATCGCTGCCTGTCGGCACAAAGCGGATTTCACTGCGCATGGCCTGCACCCGCTCCTCTTCAATGGCACCTTGGCTGCCTTCTACACGAATGGATTCGACCTTCAACTTGCTGCCCGGTGCGGCGGTAGGGTCGCTATCGTCAGCCCAACTATTGATGGCAGTCATGGCGGCTGTCAGCCCCATGGCCAGAAAGATAATCTTTGTCATTGTTATAACTCCATGAATTTGGAGCGCTCTTCTGCGGATGNGCNCGAGATTGCGCGTTCGTAGTACTGGAAAATATGCCCGACAATGGCGTCTGTCTCATCCAGCATGACAAACAGATCCATATCGTCCTCTGAGATTGTACCCTGTTTTATCAGCGTATTCCTGAACCATTCGACCAGACCCTCCCAGAATGGCGAATGCACTAGAATGATCGGAATGCGGCGGGTTTTGGCAGTTTGCACCAGCGTGAGGATTTCAGCCAGTTCATCCAACGTGCCGAAGCCGCCGGGCATGACGACATAGGCTGATGCGTGCTTGACGAACATGACTTTACGGGAAAAGAAATGCCGGAAAAACAGCGAAATGTCCTGATAGGCGTTGGCGCTTTGTTCGTGAGGCAATTGAATATTGAGGCCAATGCTGGNGGATTTGCCCTTTGTGCCCCNCTTGTTGGCCGCTTCCATCAGGCCTGAGCCGCCCCCGCTGACAACTGCAAACCCGGCATTTGACAGTTTGTGGGCGATGTCTTCGGTCAATTGGTAAAGTGGGTCATCAGGTTTGGTGCGGGAAGAGCCGAAAATGCTCACTGATGGGCGCAGATGGGCAAGCCGCTCAAAGCCATCCACAAATTCGCCCATGATCTGGAAGATTTTCCAGCTTTCTCGGGTTAATTCTTCATCGCTGATAGGCAGTAAGACCGGGTGATGAGCGCGGGTTTTATCATCCATGGTGGTTCCTTGGGTTATTATTATCGTAAGCGCAGGGCGTTTTCTTTAGCTTGTTGCTTCTGCTGGTGTCTTTGCCCGGATGGTCAGGGCGTGAAGCTGACCTGCGGTAATGGCCTCGTTCAACGCGGCGTAAACCAGTTGGTGGCGTTTGAGCGTATTCAATCCTTCAAAGGCTGCACTGACAATATCGGCTTCATACTTGTAGCCATCACCGCTGATGCTGACCTGCGCATCCGGAATGTGTTGCTGGATGATGGTCGCCACCGCTGCATTGCTGATACTCATGGGTTGCTCCGGTTGATTCAAAGCCTTGCATTATACTATGCGTCTGCCGACAACGCTTGTTTCCGGGCGTATAATGGTTACATTTACGATTGTGACGGACTTAAAGCCATGCTCCATGTGAATGCCCAATTGTTGGAACAGGTCAAGGACACTTGCCAGGAGTTCTGTGCGGCNCTGACCGATGATGAAATTTCCAAGTTTGTTCGCTACACCCGCATCCGCGAGCTGGGGGCGCAGGAAGTTGTGGCTGACATCGGTGAGATCAGCGACCGTTTCTATCTGGTGATTGGCGGGGCGGTCAAATTATTGCAAGTGGATGGCGAGCGGGAATTTGAAGTCGGCTTCATTGAACCGGGCAGCCTGGTGGGTGAAATGTCGTTNTTTGACCGTCAGCCCCGGACGGTGAGGTTGAGGGCGCGGCGTAGCGGCGTGCGGCTGCTGGAAATCAATCGCCAGATGTACAACCGCATTCGCATCGAAGAGCCGTATATTGCAACCAACCTGTTGGAATTCGTTGTCCGTAGCCTTGATTTCCTGATCCGTCACCTAAGCGACCAGAATGGCAAGCTGCATAAGCAGGTTACGGATATGGGCTACCGCTAATTCAGGCAAGGCGTTGGTTTTATCAGGAAATGCCTGCCTTCCTGAAGGGGAGGGGTTAATAATGTCGGCGTATTCAACGAATATGCTGAGACAATGAATAATCCCAACCATTTCGATATTTCGGCGGAACTGTCACAGGCCATTTGGCGCTTCAACTTTCGGCCTGATTCCTATATTCACTCCAGTTGGCTGGACACCATGCCGGAGGGAAAGGTGTTGCAGAAACTGTTTGCGCAGCCCCGGGGCGAGGGTCATTTGGTGCAGCATATGATGCAGCGTCTGGGCTTGCAGAACAGCGTNTTTTTTGATTTCAGCAAACCCTTGTCACGGTTGGCGCTATGGCGTGGACAGGAGCTTGAACAGTTGGTCTTGTGTATGGGGGCAGTGTTTCATTTCAAAATTTTGCGGCGTATTGTGACCCGCGAAGATATTGCCCGTATACAGAGTGTGTTNGGGGATGATTTGTACCGCTTTCTGCAGCAGCGCGCTCCGATGGTAAATCACAATGTGGGGGCGGAAATCAGCTTTCCGACTCACATGGGGCTGAANAAACGCTTCATATTGGCGGGAATGCTATGTCTGCGGGCGGCTTTCGCCGGATACCCGCCAGCCTTTTGGAAGCGGGTGATCTACAAACTGGAGCGTGAATGGTATGTGCTGTGGAAACGCCATGCCGGACGTGGGCGCGAGCTGGATGCACTGGCTTCCGAATGCGCGGTTCTGGTGCAGAAAGTGGCGATTGAAATCAAAATGGGGGTTAATAGCGATGGCAAAATTCTTTTCAATTAAACCGGTTGAGTCGCAAATCCGCGCAGGCCAGCGTGTGCTGAAAGCCGCTGATTATGAACAACTGGTGGATTACGAGCACCTGCTGTCTGATCTGGAGCAGCATCATCGACGGAGGGAGGAAGTCGCTTCGGTGGCTCTGGGCAAGTCGATCAAGCGTGGCCTGGAAGAAGGAAGAGAACGCGCCAATCAGGAAGCAGCGGAAAAATGACGCTGTTTACAGGGAGGGTCAATGACTCCCTGATGATGCTGGAAGGGGAGCTGGTGGATGTGGTGACGAACGCAATCCGCAAAGTCATTGCGGGGATTGATCTGGAAGAACGTGTTCGCCAAGCGGTGCGGGGAGGATTGGAGTTAGTGCGCGGCAGCCACAAATTGGTTATCCGTGTACATCCCAATATGCAGTCGGCCATTTCTGAGCAGTTGGACAACATTCCTCACCGTTTTACCAGCTTGGAGGTTGTGGGTGATGATCAGGTGGCGGAAGACGGCTGTATTCTTGAATCTGATCTTGGCATTGTGAATGCGGGCTTGGAGCAGCAGATACAGGTTATTGAACAGGTTCTTCGGGCGAGTTTTTACNGTCCTGGAGGCTGATGATCTCCTTCAGCTTTTCCAGTTTCAGGTTGGCTTCGCTGGACTTCTGCTGGGCAAGCTGAACTTGCGACTCGGCAGTTTGTAATCCCTTGTAAGTGGCGGTCAGTTCAGCTTGTAGGTGTTCTTCCTGCTGTCGTAGCTGCTCCAGCGTTTTCTGGTAATCAAATAACGCTTGTGGGGCGAATGGCTGGTTTTTCAGGTTGGCAAACAGGGTTTCTTGGTGCTGCAGACGCCACTGGGCGAATTCGGCCAGTTCCTGCTCTTTGCGTCGGATTAGCAGTTCTTGTGCGGCCAGAATACGGCGCTGTTCCTGCAATTCGATAAAACGTTGCTCCATACGACGGGAGCGGATTCGCTTAAGTTGTTCCGGCTCATGCTGTTTATCCTGCCAGTTGTGTCAGCCAGTTGACTGTGGCGTCAAAGGCGGAATATTCGTGGGAGGGTTGCTTGAGGAAGCGTTGGATTTCATCCATCTTGCGGATGGCCTCGTCGGCCAGGGGTCAGATCCATGTTTGTATTCGCCGACTCGCAGCAGGAACTCGATTTCCTTGTACTTGGCCAGCAGGTTGCGCAGGTGGGAGGCTGCGGCGCGGTGTTGCTGGCTGACCAGTTGCGGCATGATGCGGCTCAGGCTGGCGAGGATGTCCACCGCTGGATAGTGGTTGGACGCCGCCAAGTCGCGTGACAGCATGATGTGCCCGTCCAATAGTGAGCGCACCTCGTCTGCAATTGGGTCGCTCATATCATCGCCTTCCACCAGCACAGTGTAAAAGGCGGTGATCGAACCTTGGCTGGAATTGCCCGCACGCTCCACCAACTTGGGCAATTCTGAGAATACGGATGGTGGGAAACCGCGTCTGGCAGGAGCTTCCCCGGCTGCCAGCCCAATCTCACGTTGGGCGCGGGCAAAGCGGGTGAGCGAGTCCATCAACAGCAAGACATTGTTGCCCTTGTCGCGGAAATATTCGGCGACGGAGGTGGCGACGTGGGCGGCCTTGAGGCGTTCAATCGCTGGGCGGTCAGAGGTCGCCACCACCAGGATGGTTTTTCATGCCCGCTTCACCGAGCGATTCCTCGATGAATTCACGGACTTCACGACCGCGTTCGCCAATCAGCGCCACAACGTAAACATCTACGTCAGCATGTGTGACCAGCATGCTCAACAGCGAGCTTTTGCCGACACCTGCTCCAGCGAAGACGCCGATACGTTGGCCGATGCCGCAGGTGATTAAGGCATCCAGTGAGCGGATGCCCAACGATAAGGGGTGTCGACCCGGTTGCGCGCCAATGGGTCAGGAGGCGATGCGTAGATAGGATAATGTTCTTCAGGTTCCGGAAGCGTCAGTCCCCGACTGTCCAGCACCCTGCCGATGCCGTCCAGCACACAGCCACGAAGTCCTTCGCCCACGCCAACTTCCAGAACCTTGCCGGTTGTAATGACTTGCGTGTGGGCGGAGACGCCCTGCATATCGCCGATAGGGGCTAATAGAGCGATATTCTGTTCAAAGCCGATAACTTCCGCTGGTATTTCGCGGCTATCGCCATTATTCCTGAGAATGCAGAGTTCTCCCAGTTTAACCCGTGGGACGATAGCCCGGACGACGGTTCCCGTGACTTGCACGATGCGGCCATGCAGTAGCAGCGGCTGGCAATTCAGCAGCGAGGCGCGCATTTTGTCGGTGACATGGCTGAGAGGTGTGCGGAGGCTCATGTCAAACGCACCTCGCCAACTGGATTAAGGGAAACATTTGAAGTGAGTTCCTGCACTGAGATGACGGGCAAGTCAGGAAAATTGATTTCAATATGCCGCCGGATATGCCGCCGCAAATCCACGTTGGTCAGAATGACAGGGCGGACTTTGTCTTTGGCATGTTCCGCCTCCAGCTCGCGCAAGGTATTGCCGAAGCGCTCGGCTGCGGCGGGGTCAAGGGCGAAGAACACCCCGTTAGGCGTCTGGCGCATATTGTTTTGCAACAGTTTTTCTGTTTCTGGAGGAAACATGTAGACGGGCAGGACGCCCGTTCCATTGGTAAAGGAATAGGACAATTGACGTTTCAGGCCGATGCGCACCCGTTCGGCCAGCATGCCATTGTCTTTCTCAGCTTCACCAAATTCCACCAATGTGCCCAGTATTTGCCGCAAATCACGGATAGAGACACCCTCATTCAGCAGGCGGCGGAAAACATCCGATACTTTGGAGGCGTTGGCGGCGCGTTGCACTTCCCGCACCAGTTCCAAATAGCCAGCTTGCTCCAGCTTGCTGTAAAGCGTATGCAGTTCTTGGATGCCAATGAATTCGGCTGCTTGTTTGCGCAACACATAAGCCAGATGGAGGCTAATGAGTCGGATGTTGTCTGGCGTTTCCCGCGGATTGGCGANCCGGTCGGCTCTGGTTTTGTCTTCCGCTGGCTTGGACGCTTCAGTGTCGGGCAACGCTAGTTTGAGTTTCCCCTGGGCGACCGGGACGCCGCGGATGGCGATTTGGTAGGCGTCAGGTTCCAGTCGGGAGGACAAGCGTAAGCTAATGCNCGGCAGTGGAACCCNCATGTCCTGATAGAATTCGCGGCGGATGCGCATAAACTCCTGATTTAGGGTTTCTACAGAAAACAGGGTTCTGGCTTGCTCAGGCAATTCGACCAAAACGGGCGATAAGGGCGACATGTCTTCCAACGCCAGCTTGGTGTCGGTTGCTGCCGCCAATTGAGGAGATTGGCCTGCGTCTTCTTGTCCGATAACGGTGGTGACTTCGGCGTCGGCGAATTCCAATTGGGTTTGTACTTTGCGCAAAGTCATGCCAGTGATACCCATCAGCGCGCCCAGGAACAGGAAAACAGCCGTTGGAAAGCCCGGAACCAATCCCATTGCGCCCACAATGCCAGCGGCTGCCAGAAGCGCGCTGGGTTNGGCTAACATTTGTCCGCCAATGTCGGCGCCAAGATTATTGTCATTTTCTGCCCGCACACGGGTCACAATAATGCCCGCGGTGATGGAAATAAACAGTGCGGGTATTTGGGAAACCAAGCCATCACCGATAGTCAGGATGGAGTAGAGCTGCAGTGCGTCGCCCATCGCCAAGCCACGCTGCATGGTGCCGATCGTCAGCCNCCCAAGGATATTGACCACAATAATGATCATGCCTGCGATGGCGTCGCCTTTGATAAATTTCATGGCACCGTCAAGCGCGCCATATAGCTGGCTTTCTTTTTCTAGATTTTCACGGCGATGGCNGGNCTCCGCCATAGTGATGACGCCAGCCCGCAAGTCGCTGTCAATACTCATCTGTTTGCCGGGCATGGCGTCCAGGGAGAAGCGCGCACTGACTTCCGCAATACGTTCAGAACCTTTGGTGATAACAATGAATTGGACGATGGTGATGATCAGGAATACCACCAAGCCGACAATCAGGTTGCCACCTACCACAAACTCCCCGAAGGTTTGGATGATATGGCCAGCATCAGCCTCCAGCAGGATGAGCCGGGTGGTGGCGATAGCCAGCGATAGCCGGAAGAGGGTGGTCAGCAGCAAAATGGATGGGAAGGAAGAAATGGCCAATGGGTGGGAAATGTAAATGCCCAGCATCATCAACAGGATGGCGATGCTCATGTTCAAACCGATCAGTATGTCGATCAGCAGGGTAGGCATCGGTAGGATCATCATTGCGATGATGGCCACCAGCAACAATGCTAGTGCCACATCGCTGCGCCGCGTCAGTACGCTGAGAAAATCTTGTGATCGGGCGGATTGCATGGAATGGCCACTCCTGAGTTTTGGTGGTGCTATGCAGGCCGGTTAATGGGCGTGATATAGAGTGTCCGGTCTTTGACGGCGATGATTCTGGCGCTTGAACCTGCGGCGCAGTCAACACCTGCCAATTGCCAGTCTTGGTTATCTAAACGAATGCCGCCAATGCCATCCACGATCGGTTGTTCCAGCGTGATAACTTGGCCAATGAACTGCTTGCCAGGGTATTCGGTAAAAACTCTTGTGAGTTCACTCCAAAGTCNGGTCAGTAACGGCGCACATAACACACTCAGCAATATCAGGAAAAATTGCCAACGCCATAGGCTATCGGGGTTTAACAGCATCAATAAGCCGGTTACGCCAGCACCTATACCCAGCCATTTTTCCCACCCCGCCATAAAACGGCTCTGATACTGTTTAACAAAGCCGTTTTTGTTTTNTATATTTTGGGTGGTGCGAAAAACGGTGTAATGCGCTTGTGCCCGCAAGTTGATTTGCCTTAACCCGTTCCACCAGTCTTGCATCCGCTGGATGAATGTCTTGTTATGATTGTCTTGTTCCATAGTGCGTCCATTATAGGTAGAAGTGTTCTGCAGGTAAGGCTTGCCCATCGTAAAATTCGGCGCGCTTATCTTGGTTTGGCGCTATTTTTGGTATTAGTTTGGCGCAGTAATTGCGCTATCTTGCTAATGGTGGTTTCCGGAATATATTGGTCAATTTTACCTTTGTCTGCCAATTCCTGTGCAAGTGCAGGATCGCTGACTAAAGGCACGTTTTCGGTGGTGGCGATTTCCACCATTTTTCGCGCCATATTGCCTTTGCCGATAGCAACGATGATTGGCAATGGCATGACGCCTTGTTCATATTGCAGGGCGATAGCCATGCCCATGTCAAGGATGAGCAGGCGGGCGGTGCTGATACGCTTCTGGATGTCTTGTTCGGCCAATTCGCGGCGGATGCTTTGACGGGCACCACGAACATGGGGGTCGCCAAAAATATCTTTCATTTCCTGTTTGACCTCTTCCTTGGTCATGCGTTGGTCTTTGGTGAACTGTTGGCGCTGGAACAGGAAGTCCAGGACAGCCATGAGCAGCAACAGTGGCAGGATATACAGGATAAGCTGGCGGGTCAGGTGTTCGACAACGCTTTTCTGGCATTCCACATTGCATTGTTCAATGGCATGCACCAATTCGCTGATGCCGGTGCGCACCACTATCAGCAAGACGGCGGCCACAACCAGAGTTTTGAGCAGGGAAAGCAGCGTGGTGACAAACTGTTTTGCGGAAAATATCCGTTTAAAGCCGCTGGAAGGGCTGATCTTTTCTGGTCGGGGAATTATTGGGTCGAGTGAAAATAAAANACCAAACTGAATAATATATCCCAGGATGCCAGCTGCTACTGTCATCAACGCAAAGGGTAGGGCAATGGTCATCAGGGCTTTTTCCAGCATGAGCTTGAGGCCAATCCCCAGCGCTTGGGNGAAGCTTAGGGCATATAGCTGCGGTATGGCGTAAAACATTTCCTTGAACTGTTCCACTATCCAGTTCCNAGCCAAGAAAANATACAGCACGGCAAACAGCATAATCAGTGCGGAGGGGATATCTTTACTTTGCGCCANCTGGCCTTTTCGCGCCTTTTCCAGTTTGCGCGAGGTTGGCTGTTCGGTTTNTTCCTGGGAACTGTCACCACTCATCGTAATAAGGCATCCAGGATTTTCAGGTTATCGCCCATGCTGAAAAAGCCATCTTTGAGGTATTTTGCGATCAGTCCGATATACAGTGCCAGCACGAAAAAGGTGAGGCCGCTTTTGATTGGCATGGTAATCAGGAAAACGTTCAGTTGCGGAAGGAAACGCCCGACCAAGCCGGTGCCGAAATCAATCAGGAACATGATGCCTATCAAAGGCCCAGCCAGCAGGAGGCTGGTGTAGAGGAGCAAATCCAGCTGTTGGAGGAAGAATGAAGCGACCTCCAAATTGATATGCGGGAAAAACTGGTCAATTGGCCATGTCTGATAACTGAGGAATAAGGTTTTCAACAGCACCAGAAATCCGCCTGACACCAGCAACAGGGTAGTCAGAAACATGTTGAACAGATTGCCCAGCGGAGACACCATGTCAGCGGTCATTTGGGAAAAGAATAGGCTGCTCATAACGCCGCGCTGCATGTCTATCAGGAAACCGGCGGCTTTGACGGCCAGAATGGGATGCTTAGGGTATAGCCCAGCAATAAGCCCAACACCCTTCCTTGACCATAATGCTGAGCATGCTGAGGGTGTCAGGTTTGATGTTGAGAAATTGCTCATGTGTCAATGGCAGGACGAACATGGACAATATAAGGATGATGCCGTTACGTAAGGTGCTGGGAAGGACCGGTTCAGTCAGGACAGGCAAGAGCGCAAATGTGACCAATACCCTCGGGGCGGTGAACGCCCATGCCAACAGCCAGCTCTGGATGGTGGGTAGATCCATTAGTAGTGCTTTATCAGGGGGATCTGGTCAAAGGCGTTTTGCATGAAGGAAATCAGTTCCGGCCNCATCCAGCGTACTGTCGCGGCAATGGCAAACATGATGGCGATCAGTTTGAAGCCATGCGGAAGTGTCTGTTCCTGAATGGAGGTCAGTGCTTGTAGCAAGCCAACGACCAAGCCAACCACTGTCGCAGCCAGAATGGAGGGCATCGACAGGTACAGGATGAGTTGCATGGCCAGTGAGGTGTTGTGGATGATTTCAGTTTCGTTCATGGCGTCAATAACTCAGGATCAGACCGTGGATGAGGCGCGACCATCCATCTACCAGGACGAATAGCAGCAGTTTGAACGGCAGCGAGATCACCATTGGCGACAGCATGATCATGCCCATGGAAATTAAAAGGTTGGAAATAATAAGGTCAATGACCACAAAGGGCAGATAGAGCAAAANACCGACTTGAAACGCAGTGGTCAGTTCACTGACCATGAAAGCTGGCGTTAATACCAGCAAGTGGTCGGTAGTAATTTCCTTTGAATATTTTTCCGGCCATATTTTTTGCGTGGTCTGAACAAAAAATTGTCTTTCGGTTTCGCTGGAGTGTTTAGTGAGAAATTGTTGCAATGGTTTTGTGCTATTTTGCAGGGCTTCTGGTAGCAAAGGATTGCGGATATCCTCAATGGAAATGCCGTGGGTATTGAATATTTCGTAGGTTTCCATGGCGACCGGAGCCATGATGTAAATGGACAGGATAATGGCGATTCCGCTAACCGCAATGTTAGGCGGCTCCTGCTGTAGGCCAAGTGCGCTACGGATAATATGCATGACAATCGTCAGCTTGACAAATGAGCTGACCATAATGGCGAGGAATGGTGCCAGTCCCAGTAAGGTGAGGGCTGCCAGTAATATGACTGGATTGGGGAAGCTGTCCATTTATTGGCTGGCCTTGGCTTTTTGTTGAACAGGTTGAGGATACGCACACCTACCCGTCCATTGATTTCAACCAGTTCTCCTGTTCCAATCAAACGGTGCTGGGAGCGTATTTGTACGATTTCGGGCAAACTTTTGCCCAGCTCCAGAATGTAGCCGGGATGCAATTGCCGGACTTCGTTAAATGACAGGGTTTNTTCTCCTAGGTCAAAAGAAAGCTGTACGGGTATCTGGCTGATGTGTTCGATATTTTGTTTTTGTTCGTTATTACTCATGGGCATCCACTCGCTATTGACGGTCAGGTTTGATTGTTGTGTCCGGTTGAGCGTGGCCTCGCAATAATAGCCCGAATCCAGACGTAACCTGAGCAGACCATCCTCTACAAATCGGGTTTCCTCCAGAAGAATCAGGTCGGAAGGTTCTAACTGGTTGACCTCCTGCATGGAAAAAATGATGCGGCTAATTTCTAATCGCAAAGGGGTGTGATGTTCATCCCAATCCGGGTTTGTTTCCGATGGCCAGTGTCCGAGCCGTTCCTGCAGGTAAGGGTAAAGCTGCGGATCCAGTAGCAATAGTCCAAAGCCTGTAAATATGGGTGCATTATTTTNTTGGAGGACGGTTTGCATCCTGAAGCCAAGTGGCATGGCATATAGCGGACTGTGGGGTTCAGCGGAAGTGGATTGGATGCTAATTTTCAGTTCTAGCGCCTTTTCTGCCTCCTGCAAGAGAGGGGTGAGGGCATTTTCAATGATACTGATGGCGAGGTTTTCGGGCAGCTNCCGTAATAAGCCGTGTGGGACAAATTGGCGTATTTGCTCTTCCATCGGCCAGCCAGAAAGCCACAAACCTGCTGTGGTATTGCCAATTTCCAGGGTCAAACTGACGGGGCAGGCATGTTGGATGCTGAGGTCGCCCGGTTGCAGTTGGAAATGGAACAGTTGTTCATCATCCAGGGAGAAGCCAAATCCAGTCGTCTTGTTCAACAAAATGTTGTTCAGGCGCGCCTCGTAGGGAGCCTGGGTCGGTAGTCTGATTGGGGTGAAACGAATCTGCGGGTTTCCCATTATGATTGTTATCCTGAACTGTTGTTCATAAAAAGAACAACAAAGCAGTGGTTTACGGTTGAAAACTGGCGGTATCAGGGCGTAAGTCTGCGGTCACATCCAGTAGAGTGCAATCTTGTTTGGGTTGTGCGGTGGCAATATCAGATTGAGCGGTCAACATCCCAGTTTTGCAGGCGTGCTGTGTTCGGGGTGGCGTTGATGGCACCTAGATAGTAACCGTCAAATGTGTCTTCAGGGAGCCATGAGTTGGCCTGGAAATTGACATTGACGGTGCCGATATTGGTGCTCCAGAAACGGTATGCGCCGTCTGCGTTGCGTCCGATATAGACTGCGTTCCATCCTTGTGCTGCTGACTGCTTGTCGCCGGGCAAGTCGAAGTAATAGACCGACCCTGGTGTCAGGGTATCGCCTTTGCTTGGGTCAAATAAGGCTGATTCACCGTTCAGGTTGCTGATGCCATTTACGTTGATTTCCCCGGCCTGTGCAGTGCGTACTGAGGTGATGAAGCCACCATCAAAGCCGGATGTATCGTGTTGGTCATACCAGGAAGACAGCAACAAGCGGCCTGCATGGCTATTGAAATCGTCCTCGCCAATGGTGTCCAGGGTTGCTTTCAGGTTTAACAGGCGCATTGGCGTTGCGCAGTCAAAGGCATAACGCTGGCGATTGTCGAAAATGTCGTTGATGGCGTCGGATGGAAGCACTGCATTACCTGCGTTATCTGTTTCACGTATCAGCAAATAGCGGCTGGATCCGCGTTGCACTACCTCCCAAAAGTTATTCCGCTCCAATATTGCCTCGGTTGAGGTTTGGCCGTTGCTGGTGGTGTAGGCGCGGGTTTCTGGTTGCGTCAGTTCAGCATTCTTGATGTGCACGAGGTTTTCACTGAATTCCCAGCCGCTACCAATGGATGACACTGTGTTGAGCATGTTTTCACGGAAACGCAGGTCATACAGGTCAGCCGTTGTCAGGGTTTTGCGGAGTGTTTCATTGCCACTGGCGTCTTGGACAATTAGTGTGTCGCCTTCGTCCAGGCGTTGGTCGGCGTTGTCCCCATCCAGAATGACAACGCTTTTGGCGGCAATGGTTCCACTGCTATCAGCGGCATAAAGCCCGTTTAGGAGCTGTTGCTCTGCGTCAGTTAATGCGACTGGCTCCGGCTCAGGCGTTTCTGGGCTGGCAGGTGTTTGGGAGGTGTTGCTGTCTAAGTTGCTTTGTTGCTGATTAAACTGTTGTAGCAATTGTGAGATCAGGGGAGGACTACGAGTCCNAACTAAGCCGGTTGCGGGTATGCCAGCGCTGCTTTCCCTGCTGGCTTGGGTGTCTCCCGCTGCCGTGCCGCTCANGGAGGGGGAGCTTCCTGAACGCTGCTAGGGATGGATATATATGTTGGCATCCTGGATGCTCCCGAATTGCAAAACAATGGCTATCGCCAAATCCTAAGTTACCTGTGCTGGCGAGGGTCGGGAGTTCAAGGATGAAAGGATGATATTGTCGGATAACCAACGTGGCAATGTCTGAAAGTGATCCACTAAGGAGTGAATCTTCCGCGTTTATCATTCTGGTGCTGGATGTATGTGGGCAAATCGATAACCCTAGGGATATGTCTTGTCTGCCCAGGAAGTGTGTGGCTATGTATAAAACAATTTTGGGGTATCGATGNGGGGTGCTACTGTTGTTGTTTGTAGTGTCTGCATCTATTGCCGCGCCCATTCCTTGGAAGGCGGAGAAGTATTCGCATTTTGCAGACCAAGAATCCTTGAGTGATTTGTTAAAGACGTTGGTCGCTCAACAGGATATTCCTATTGTGGTGAGCCCCAAGATTAAGGATGTCGTCAGTTTGCATGTGCAGGAGCGGACGCCGGAGGACATCTTCAATGAGCTGGTCAAAAATTATGGGCTGATTTGGTATTACGACAAGGAGTCATTGTTCGTCTACAAGGAAGATGAGGTGCAGACAGGATCTGTCAGCATGAANAAAATGTCCCCACAGGAGTTCACCAATGCCCTGAAGCGTCTTCAGGTGTTGGATGATCGGTTCCAGTGGGAAATTTCCGAAGTCGACAACATCATTTATTTCACTGGTNNGGAACGTTTTATTAGTTCGGTGTTGGATATGGCGAAGGTTATGGATACACAAGAGTTAAGCCGTCGCCAAATTTATCGCTGGAAAGACAAGCATGGCGTGGTGAATTTCAGTTCGGAAGATCCAGTAGGCGGGCTAGGAGCCGCCTGGGATGTCAAAACCGATGAGAAGTTTCCTGGATTTGATGTGGTTGATGTGGTTAATCATAAAAAACAGGCCGAATAAATGGCAGTCCAGCACACGTCTTTCATTCTAAAAGTATTAAACGGGTTCAATGCCGGTGCCGTTGTCAGGTTAAAAACAGGCAGCCTGGTCATTGGAAGCTCCATGAATAGCGACATTATTTTGCATGATGAGAATATTGCAGACCAACATGTCCAGTTGTTGATTACACCAAGCAGCATCACACTTCAGCCATTGGCGCGTCCCGTATTTGTTGATGGGGCGGAAATGGCGGAGGAAAGTGTGGATTTACTGGCGTTCCAGACAGTCAGGCTGGGTAAAGTTGAGTTTCAGGTGACTGACGCCAGAATGGCAACCACCAAATCCGTAACAGAAAGCACTGCGGTTTCCAGAGCTGCCAACCCTAAAAAGCAGGCGGCCGATAAAGCTGAATCGCCTACAGGACAGAAAAAGATGAAGACAATGCCTGTCAAGCCGCCAGCGAAGGCCGGTTGGAGCGGGCGGGTTTGGTTGATGCTTGGGTTGGGGCTGCTGTTGCTTGCTAACTTGATTTACTGGGCACCTCAGTTCAATCGATTGCTGGAGAATTTTGGGATGTTGGCGCCAGCAGAGAAACGAGCCGCCACATTGATGGATGAGCTGGGACAGCGGGACTTTAAGCTGATAAATGAGACAGACGGCTCAGTCAGTGTGGAGGGTTATACCCATTCAGCGGAAGAACGCAATGAGCTGTTGAGCAGGATTCAAGGGGCGAACATCAACACTAGGCTGCGTATTTGGGCACAGGATGAGATGGTGGATAACGCCACTATGATTTGTCGTGCGATNGGGGAGCCAAAGGTTGTGATCAAGCCNGGTAAGGCTGGCGGGGAGCTGGTTGCAGAGGGCTTTGTCAGTAAAGCGACAGCCTGGGATCAGGTTCGTGCAAGTATCTTGAATGATGTGGGCGGCGTGCGCAGTGTGGCGGATGAAACCCTGCAATCAATGGATAGTTATTTGGCGAGCTTTGTGCAGCTCATCGAGAANAAAGGGCTTTCCAGCCGTATCCAAGCCACTACTGACGGAAAGAAAGTTATAGTCAATGGCGAACTTACCCAGCTGGAAATTGAAAAGTTAAAGGCCATGCGGGATGAGTTTCTTGATGTTCATAAAAATGGNCTGGCAATTGTNCTTGAAGTAACTGATGTACGTAACCGTATTAGGTTAGCCATTAGGAGCGTGAGCGTCGGTAAAGTGCCATTTCTGGTAGCCAAGGATGGNAAAAAATATATGGAAGGCTCGGCACTGGGTGAAAATTATTTCGTCAAATCCATCAAGCCTGATCATGTGGTGTTAACGAATAACGGGGTGGATATACCCTTTTATTATGGCATTGAGGAAAAAATAATGGCAATGTTGTTCATTGAACAAAATCTTCAGGATGATACATCAGGAATATACAAAGCTGACCTTCTTGATAAGTTCAATCAAGCGGCGTCGGAAGTGCGTTCTGAGCTAAATCAGGGTGTGACTCCTGTTGAGTATGAGCGGTTGAATAAATTCTTGATGGCATTGGAAGCAAGTTGCGAGGTTGTTGAGCAGTTTTGGACGCAGGCTCATCAGTAGTGGGTTGTCCAGAAATTGCATGGAACGCAATGTGTAAATGGAAGTTTGGATTCTCTGCGTTTGATGTTTCTACATCGGGAATCCGTTTATTGTTTATTATCTATTTTTAATATTGAAGGAGAATTTCAAATGGATCTTACTTCAGCACTGTCCACTTCGGTCAGCAATGTTCAAAGTACGCTTCAGGCCGCCTCTGACGCAAACATGCAAATGACGCAGGCTAGTATCCAACATGACTCTGAAAGTTCCGAGCAAGCAGTTTCTCGGGGTGCATCCAGTGAAATCAAGAACATTGCCAATCAAATCTCTCAAAGTATGGCTAACGGTTAAGCAATTGGCTTGACGCTATTCATTTGACGAGTATTGTTCAAAATGGCGGCGTCATGATATTTCATGGCGCCGTTTTGGGGAGAGAAACATGCAAGCGAGCGTAGAATTATTGCAATTAATGTCTCAGACGGGCTATATGGCTTGTTTCAAAGGGGATATCAAGCGTTCCCAACTGATTATGGAAGGCGTTGAAGCCATTGGTGTTGAGCAGATACCAATCAAAATGGGTGTGGCAATTGCCAAGGTATATGCAGGTGATTATGACTATGCCATTGATATTTTGCGCAATCAGATTTTGCAATTGGAGCCCGAGCATATGAGTGCAAAATGCTTCTTGGGTATTGCCCTTTCCCAAAAAGGGGAAGTTGATGAGGCCAAAGCATTTTTTGAAGAAGTCATGAGATTGGGTAATCAAGATGAGCGCAGTATTGCTAGCGCATATCTGAACAGTTAGGAATAAAACAATGGATATTGGCGCATTGGTTAATATATCCCCTCTCTAGGGGCGGGAGGCTTACAACAGCTGCCATCTGCCTCCATGAGTGATGTTAAAAGATTTGATGATATCCTGAAAAATGGAACTTCTGAAGAGGTTAATCCTTCTAAGGTGGAAGAACCAATTTTGCAACTGAATAAGATGGAAGGTTCAGATTCGGTTGATTTTAAGACTCTTCTGATAAACAAGGCAGCAGATATTGATGCCGGTTATCATGATATGTTATCACGTTTTGATAATATGCCGCGCTTCTCGGATTATTTAGCCCAGAGCAACTCTTCACAAAGTGATATGCGGACGTATCCCAATGTCAGTGCGGATAAGGATTTCAGTCAAACGCTTCAGGATAATGTTAAGAGTACACGGGAAACGTTATCCGCATCTTCTGACTATCAGCGCATGTTAACCCGGTGGGGTGCAAACATGCAGATGTGGGATTCCAAAATGCATATTGTCACTGCGGCGGTTAGTTTGGTTTCTCAAGGGTTTAAGACATTATTCCGTGCCGCCGGCTAGTATTGCAATACGAGGCCATTATTATAATGATAACGATAAATAAAGGAATTCTCCCTTATGTCAGTATTTCACTGCTGATATTGCTAACTGGGTGTAAAAGCGAGTTGTATAGCAATTTGCCGGAAAATGACGCTAATAGTATGCTGTCTATTTTGTTGAATAATAAAATTTCTGCAGAAAAGACCGTTGATAAGAAAGCAGGCACCTATTTCCTGTATGTGGATGATTCTCAAATTCCTCAGGCAGTTACTATTCTAAAAGAGTACGGCTATCCCAAAGAAAAAGTCGCTACCATTGGCGAGCTTTTCAAAAAAGAAGGACTCATTTCTTCTCCATTGGAAGAGCGGGCTCGTTTTATTTTTGCTTTATCCCAAAGTGTTCAGGAAACCCTGTCACAAATTGATGGCGTATTGGTGGCTCGGGTACATGTTGTATTGCCAGAAAATAATCCGGCTAATGAAGAAATCAAACCTTCCTCTGCATCCGTATTTATTAAGTATAATCCGGCTTACCGATTGGAGGATATGAAGTCGGAAATTAAAATGATCGTTGAAAAAAGTATTGAGGGGTTAACCTACGACAAAGTCTCAGTCGTCATGGTGCCAGCCCAGTTTGTAAGTAAAAATTAATAAAAGGGTTTTTCATTTGCCGGGCGGCTTTTGAAAAGTCTCAGCACCCACATATATTGGGGAGGGTGGGCTTCAACCAGTTGTTGCAGAGCCATATTCAGAGTTTCGGCGTTCTGGCTTTCATTTTTTGACGGGTAGTTTGGCAATGGTGATGAAACAGTAATGTGATAACGACCATCCCGTTGATTAAAATAGGCGATAACTGGCAGTGCTACCGCATTTGCGAGTTTGCTTAGGCGGGCTGGTGTGGTCAGTGTGGCTTTGGGTATGCCGAAAAAGGGAGCAAATACTGAATATTTTTCGCCGTGATCTTCATCTGGCAGAANAAACATTAGTCGTCCTGGTTCAAGTGTCCGGATCAGTTTCATCATGCCTTCCTCCCGTGAGACAATGACTTCGGCATCATGCAGACGGCTACGGGCAACCAGCCAGTTGATGATCGGATTGTTGAAAGGTTTATAGAAGCCAGTTATTCGGTAATGTTCCCCTAAAGCGCTTCCAGCGAACTCCAACCATACAGAGTGAGCCACCAATAATATGACATTTTGCTGTGCTGCAATGGCGCTATCAATGTATTCGCGTCCATCTATGTGGATGCGTTGGTAAAGCCAGTGTCGGGAGCGGAAGAATAGCACACTGTAATCAAGCAGGGCGCAAGCGTATTCCTGCAAATGCTCTTGTGCCATCGCCTTGCGTTGGAATTCATCCAAATCAGAGAAACATAGGCGTAAATTGGTCAGCACAATGTGGCGGCGCTTGTGATTGTGGCGGTAAAACCAAGCGCCCAAACGTTTGCCCAGCCAGCGCCGTGTTCGCCAAGGCAGCCACGCTAATACGAACAACAGGCCAACGCCCGCCCATGTCAGCCAGTGTTTGGGGGCAAGCAGCCGCAGTGAAAAAGCATTCATGACAATTGTTCACAGCAGATTTTGTCAGACTGCATGCGCGCTTTAAACCACGCGGCTGCCAGCTCTACCGCCGCCGCCTTGCCTTTGAGGCCAAAATCGATCTGACGGCGGGTCGTGGTGCTGGGCAGGCTGGAAAGGCGCACATCTGGGAATGTGGTGAGCAACTCTTCCATCATGGGAATCAGTTCGCTTTCCATCACCTCACGTAGCAGCCAGCGCTGTTCCACGGCCGGGCTGGTTTCGAAATAGGGTTGATAGAATGTGTCCAACGCCCATTCCACCATTGGCCAGGCCATGTCGGGAAAGCCGGGAACAAAGTGGTGGTTGCCGAGTTTGAAGCCAGGAATCTGATTGACAGGATTGGGGATCAGGACACAGCCGTCCGGTAGGTCGCTCATGCGGATGCGGTTAGGGTAAGCACCTTCGCCAAAACGGTTTTCGATCAAGGCTGCCGCTTGTGGATGGCGCCACAAATGGCGGCNCGATGCGGCGGCGGCGGCTTGCCGGGTCAGGTCATCCGGAGTGGCTCCGATGCCGCCGAAGCTGAATACTATTTCAGCGCCTTGCATGGTTTCGCGCAAGGTCTGCACCAGCAATTCCCAGTCATCGCCAATCATGCGCACCCATCCCAGTTGCAGGCCGCGTGCTTGCAGGAGGCCGATGATGGCTGTCATGTGTTTGTNCTGGCGTAGTCCGCTGAGAAGTTCATCACCAATCAGTATTAGCCCTACCTTCATTTTTTGCTCCTTTGCCGATGGCTGTTGCAAGGTTTNTTCCGCCCGTTTTTGCTGCAATGCTTCATTCCAGCGTGCGGCGGTTTCTGGCCAGCCTTGGGTATGTTGCTGGATGAGGTCGGCCAGCGTCTGGATGTGTTTGCTGCTGGCGTTGAGCGCGGGGATGTAATGATAGTTTTCCCCGCCTGCCTGTTGGAAGCAAACCCGGTTTTCCTGTTGGATTTCTTCCAGTGTTTCCAGGCAGTCAGCGGCGAAGCCGGGGCAGATGACATCAACATTTTTGACGCCTTCGCTGGGCAGCGCCTGCAGGGTTTTGTCGGTGTAGGGTTGCAGCCATTCAGCCTTGCCGAAGCGCGACTGGAACGTGACCCGGTATTCACCTGCCCTGAGGTTGAGTTCTTCCGCCAGCAGCCGGGCGGTTTTCTGGCATTCACAATAATAGGGGTCGCCCAGCAGCAGGTTGCGTTTGGGTATGCCGTGGAAGGACATCAGCAGCAATTGCCCGCGCGGGTGGCTTTCCCAATGGCGCAGCATGCTGTCGGCCAAGGCGCTGATATAGCCGGGATGGTCATGGTAATGGCTGACTAGGCGCAGTTCCGGCATCCGTCGCCAGCGTTTGAGCTCGTCGAAAACTTTATCGAAGGTGCTGGCGGTGGTGGCGGCGCAATATTGCGGATACAACGGCAGGATCAGGATGCGCTGCGCCCCGCTTTCCTTGAGCTTGAGCAGGCCGGACTGGATGGAGGNGTTGCCGTAACGCATGGCGATGGCGATTTTGACCGNGCCGGCAAAGCGGATCTCCATTTCCTTTTGCAACGCCTTTTGCTGTTGCAGGGAAATGCTCATCAGGGGCGAGCCATTGTTTGTCCACACCTCGCGGTATTTCAGCGCGCTGGCCGCCGGGCGCTTGTTGAGGATGATGCCATGCAGGATCGGATACCAGACGATGCGGGGCAATTCCACCACGCGGGNGTCGGACAAAAATTCCTTCAGGTAGCGGCGCAATGCAGGCGTGTCCGGCGCATCCGGCGTGCCCAGGTTGACCAGCAATACGCCGACGCATTCCGATTTGCCGTGGAAGTAGTCCTTTTCATTGATGAAGCGGTTCACAGCGGTGAATTGTCCATGGGCGGGTATCCCTGTATTGTTAGCATGAAAAATTTTGTTGGTAGGTTAAATGATGCGGCCTGATTTGCAAGTGTTGACAGCGGAAATACGCCAAATTGCACGGGAGGAAATCCTGCCCCGTTTCGCACGGGTAGGTTTTGCCTTCAAGCAGGATGGCAGCCTGTTGACGGAGGCGGACTTGGCGACTGACCGGCGCATCCGGGAATTCCTGCGTCGGCAATGGCCTGAAATTGCTTTTCTGAGCGAGGAGATGGAGCATGGGGAGCAGCAACGTTTGTTGCGTGCATCCAGCGCCTTGTGGTGCCTGGANCCGTTGGATGGCACCAGCAATTTTGCGGCTGGCCTGCCCTTGTTTGCGGTTTCCCTGGCGCTGATCCAACAGGAGGAAGTGGTGTTGGCGCTGACCTATGATCCGGTTCGGGACGAAATGTTTGCGGCGGAAAAAGGCCGGGGCGCATGGCTCAATGGCGAGCCACTGCGTTGCCGAAGCAGCGGCTTTAACTTGAGCAACGCCGTGGCTATCATTGATTTTAAACGGATTTCTATGCCGCTGCGGCGTGCGTTGGTGGATCGTCCNCCTTACGGCTCCCAACGGAATCTGGGCAGTTGTGCATTGGAATGGGCATGGATGGCGGCCAATCGCGGCCACATTTACCTGCATGGCGGAATGAAGCTGTGGGATTTGGCGGCGGGAACCCTCATTTTGGCTGAAGCGGGCGGCCACGCCAGTACGTTGCAGGGTGAGGCGGTGTTCAAGGCGGCGATGGAGCCACGTTCGGCGGTCATTTCNCCCGACCGCGAGCTGTTTGCCGGGTGGTTCCGCTATTTGCAGGAAAACGGTTAGCCCATGTTGAACCAGCGACCCATTGGCGTGTTTGATTCTGGGTTGGGCGGCATTTCGGTGTTGCGGGAAATTCACCGCCTGCTGCCTGCTGAAGACCTGATTTACGTGGCCGATTCCGGGCATGCGCCTTATGGCGGCAAGGAGCCGGACTACATCCGCCACCGTAGCCAGCGGGTGGCTGAGTTCCTGTTGGGGCAGGGGGCGAAAGTGCTGGTGGTGGCCTGCAATACCGCAACTGTCCATGCAGTTGAATTTCTGCGCGCTACCCTGCCGATTCCGGTGGTGGGGATTGAGCCTGCCGTCAAGCCTGCCGCACACATGACCCAGACCGGCGTCATTGGCGTGCTGGCCACCCGGCAAACGGTCAATAGCCCACGGCTGCACCGGTTGGTCAGNGAACATGCAGGCCATGTGGAGGTGATTACGCAAGCTTGCCCTGGCTTGGTCGAGCATGTGGAGGCNGGGGATTTTAGCAGTGAGGATCTCATGCAGTTGCTCAAGCACTATACCTTGCCGCTGCTGGAGGCGGGTGCCGATGTGCTGGTGTTGGGGTGCACGCACTACCCGTTCCTTTCCGACGCCATCCATGTCGTCACGCATGGGCGCATGACCGTGCTGGAAACCAGTACGCCAGTGACGCACCAGCTCATGCGGGTGCTGGACAAGCATGCATTGCGTCGGGACAGTGCGGCGGAGGGTGATGTCCGGTTTTATTCCAGCCGGGAGGACGAGCAGCATTTCATCAGCATGCAAACCTTGTGGCGGAACCGGATCAACCTCGCGTTACTCCCAGCCCCTTATGGGTAAAAGTCGGCAAGTAGGTTGCGACAGTGCAGGACGTTTCATATTAGATTGATAGGGTTGGTTTTTGTCAGAGGGAGTCCTATGAAGAAAACAGGAATCGTGTGTTGCGTCATATTGGCGATGACGCTGGGTGCGGGCGCGGTACAGGCGGAAGATGCGGCGGGAACAAAAGCTGCGCCTGAGGCCAAACTGCCGCCGATACCTGATGCGGTGCAGGAGGGGTCGTCTGCCTGCTGCCTGAGCGTTACCACCGCAACCTGGATGGTTCATTCTGGCGGCTGGTCAAACTGAATGACGAAGCGCCGCCGGAAAAACTGGACATCACCATTGGTTTCCATAATGGCACGGTGGCGGGCTATTCCGGCTGCAATAGCTACACGGGCACGTTTGTCAACCCGACCGACACACTGTTCGGCGTCAAGGGCATTGAAACCACTAAGCGCAAATGCGAAGAGGCTGTTTGCCCCTCGTTTGTGGCGGGCGGCAATTGGGAGGACAAATACCGGCGGCGTTGCCCGGGGTTGAAAAGCTGGAAAAAACTGACGCCGAACTCAAGCTGTTTGACGGTGCTGGCAAACTGGTGATGACCTTCGCTGCCTTGAAATAAAAAATGGGGAACGCAAGCTGTTCCCCCCGTTTTCCCGCCGGTTTCAGACGATGGCGAAGGCTTGCTCCAGATCGGCAAGGATGTCGTCGATATGTTCGATGCCCACACTGATGCGGATGGTTTCCGGCCTGACGCCTGCTTTCAGCTGTTCGTCCGGCGTCAATTGGCGGTGGGTGGTGGAAGCCGGGTGGCAGGCCAGTGATTTGGCGTCGCCGATATTCACCAGCCGTTTGATCATCTGCAACTGGTCGTAGAATTTCACCCCGGCTTCAAAACCGCCCTTGATGCCGAAGGTCATCAGCGAGGCGGGTGTGCCATTGAAATATTTTTGTGCCAGCGCGTGATACGGGTCGTCTTCCAGCGCGGCAAAATTCACCCATTCGACTTTCGGATGGCTTTTTAGGTATTGGGCGACGGCGATGGCGTTGTCGCAGTGGCGCTCCATGCGCAGCGCCAGGGTTTCCAGCCCTTGCAGGATCAGGAAGGCGTTGAACGGCGACAGGGCGGAGCCGGTATTGCGCAAGGGCACGGTGCGGGCGCGGGCGATAAAGGCCGCCGNGCCGAACGTCTCGGTATACACCACACCATGATAGGAAGGCTCCGGCTGGTTTATGGCCGGGTAGCGGTCTTTGTGTTCCGCCCACGGGAACTTGCCGGAATCGACAATAATGCCGCCGAGTGAAGTGCCGTGGCCGCCGATGTATTTGGTCAGGGCATGGACGACAATGTCCGCGCCGTAATCAATCGGGGTGCATAGGATTGGCGTTGCGACGGTGTTGTCGACGATAACCGCCACGCCGTGTTTATGGGCGGCGGCGGCGATGCTTTCAATATCGACGATATTGCCCGCCGGGTTGCCGATGGTTTCGCAGAAGACAGCCTTGGTTTTGGCGTCAATCAGCTTTTCGATGGCTTCAGCGCTGTCGTTTTCGGCAAAGCGGACTTCAATCCCCAGTTTCGGCAGCATGTGTGCAAACAGGGTGTAGGTGCCGCCGTATAACTGCGGCGTGGTGACGATATTGTCGCCGACTTCCGCGATATTGATGATGGCGTAATGGATGGCGGACATGCCGGAACTGAGCACCAGCCCGGCGATGCCACCTTCCAGCGCTGCGACGCGCTGCTCCAGCACATCATTGGTCGGGTTCATCAGGCGGGTGTAGATATTGCCGGGCACAGCAAGGTTGAACAGGTCGGCACCGTGCTGGGCGTTGTCGAATTCATAGGAAACAGTCTGGTATAGCGGCACCGCCACGGATTTGGTGGTGGGGTCGGTGGTGTAACCGGCGTGTATGGATAGGGTTTCTTTCTTCATGGGATTCCTCCTTGGTGGGAGGGAAGGTATAACATAGCGCCTGTGTTTTGCCTACAGGAAGGAACGCCATGCCCGAGCTGCCAGAAGTGGAAACCACCCGCCGTGGAATTGAGCCTTGGTTACAGGGGCAGGCTGTCGCCAACGTCGTGGTGCGGCAGCCCCGGTTGCGCTGGCCGGTGTCCCCGGCNGTCAACTCACTGGAGGGGCAGGTGGTGAATGCCTTGACGCGGCGCGGGAAATATATCCTGTTGCATACGCGGGCAGGGACGGCGCTGATCCATTTGGGCATGTCCGGCAGCCTGCGGATCGTGGATGCCGGGCTTGAACCGCGCAAGCACGACCATTTCGATCTGGTGCTGGAAAGTGGGAGNGTAGTGCGCTACCACGACCCCCGCCGCTTTGGCGCTTTGCTGTGGACGGAGGAGGATCCCCAGCAACATGCCCTGTTGCGCGACCTNGGGCCGGAGCCGTTGGGCGACGGTTTCGATGGCGACTACCTTTACCGGCTGTCACGCATGCGCAAGGTCAGCGTGAAGGAGTTCGTGATGAATGCCCATACCGTTGTTGGCGTGGGTAATATCTATGCCAACGAAGCGCTTTTCCTTGCCCGGATTGATCCACGCCGGGCGGCNGGGCGCGTATCCCGCGAACGTTACCTCATGCTGGCGCAGGCCATCCGCCAGGTTTTGTCCCATGCCATTGAATGCGGNGGAACAACCCTGCGCGATTTTGTACGTGAAGATGGGTCGCCGGGGTATTTTCAGCTTGAGCTGATGGTTTACGACCGGACGAGCCAACCCTGCGCGGCCTGCCAAAGCCCGATCCGCCGGGTCACGCAGGGGCAACGCTCCACCTGGTTCTGTCCCGTCTGCCAGCATTGAGCCGATAATGGATGATTCTTCCTCTCCTGCCTGTCCAGGCGGAGCCGTATCGCCTTGTGGCTTGCCGCTGAGTCAATTCCGGCGTGCGCTCCTGAGCGACAGGTCGGCTTCTTCCAGAATGCCGTTGGCCATGAGTTCCTTGACCAGTTGTTTGCGGATGCCTTTGGTGACGCCAATATCCATGCCAAGGCGGTAGAAAACGAAAGATGGAATCCCGATAATGACCAGCCCGATCAGAAAATACATAAAGATTTCTGTATCCAACATCTGAAGCCCCCAGATTGCTATTGCCCGGTGTGAAATGTGAACGGATTAATGGGAATAACCGTTCGCCCTATTGTTAAACAAGTATCTTATATGAAGAAGCTGAACAGGAAATTTACCGTAGCCCCGATGCTGGATTGGACTGACAAACACTGCCGTTATTTTCATCGTTTGCTGACAAAGCAGGCAATTTTGTACACGGAAATGGTGACAACCGGGGCGATCCTGCACGGTGACCGTGACCGCCATTTGGGCTTCAATGAAGAGGAGCATCCCGTCGCCCTGCAACTCGGCGGCAGCGATCCGCAGGAAATGGCGGAGTGCGCCCGCATTGCCGAAGGCTATGGCTATGACGAAGTCAACATCAATGTCGGCTGCCCTAGCGAGCGGGTGCANAAAGGCGCATTCGGCGCGTGCCTGATGGCGGAGCCGGAGCTGATTGCGGAATGCGTGTCCGCCATGCAGGCGGCGGTGCGGATTCCGGTCACGGTCAAGAACCGCATCGGCATCGATGACCAGGATGAGGAGGCGGGTCTGAGCCGGTTTGTCAGCACGGTGGCGGACGCCGGTTGCCGCACATTCATCGTTCATGCCCGCAAAGCTTGGCTGAAAGGGCTCAGTCCGAAAGAAAACCGTGAAATCCCGCCCTTGCGTTACGAACGGGTCTATCAGCTCAAGCAGGAATTTCCGCAGCTGGAAATCATCATCAATGGCGGCATCACCACGCTGGAACAATGTCGGCAGCATTTGCGGCATGTGGATGGCGTGATGGTCGGGCGGGAGGCTTACCACAATCCGTGGTTGCTGGCGCAGGTGGATGCGCAGATTTATGGCGGGGAAGCGGTTTTCCATGACCGTAAGGCGGCGTTGGAGGCGTTGTTGCCCTATGTGCAGGCGCAACTGGACGCTGGTGCGCCCTTGAGCCATATCAGCCGTCATCTTCTCGGCTTGTTTCAGGGGATGCCGGGCGCGCGCGGTTGGCGGCGGCTGATCAGCGAAAACGCCCATAAGCCGGAAGCGGGAATACATTTATTACGGCAGGCGACGGCAAAAATCGCTTGACCTTTCGTCGGGGATTTAGCAGAATACGCGCCTCTACAGTTCCCCGATAGCTCAGTCGGTAGAGCAAGTGACTGTTAATCACTGGGTCGGCGGTTCGAGTCCGTCTCGGGGAGCCAACAAATTCAGAGGGTTACATCCATTACGGTGTAACCCTTTTTGTTGCGCCACTGCTCCGTGAAACTGGAGATGAATGTAACACCATCACAGTACAGTTTGCCGCCTTTATCCCTCACGATGCTGGATAGCGATGACATTGGCGACGCCAGTCAGGAGCGGAATGTGCTGGCGGTGGTCGGTTTTGCCGACAAGGCCATGGCGCTGGAGCAGGAGATGCCAGCGTTCAAGGTGGGTTTGCCGTTATTGGAGGGGACGGCGCAGACCGAGTGCTGGCTGAGTCCGGTTCCGGTGCGGTATGGCAGGCGCGCCAGCGTCACGTACAGCGAAAACGGTATGGTTCTGTTCGGGCACCTGTTGCTGGATGAGGCGGATTTCCCCGATTTTCGTATCGCCAGTCAGATGGCCTACCAACAGGTGTTCGAGCTGTTGCAGCATACCGGCTACCCCGTNCTGTTACGCATGTGGAATTATTTTCCAGCCATTACCTCGCAACAGGGCGAATTCAACCGCTACCAGACCTTTTGCTTGGGCAGGCAGGACGCGCTCAATGTTTGGGGAAATTTTGATTACTCACCGCCTGCGGCGACCGCCATCGGCACGCAGCAGGCTGGCTTGCAGCTGTATTTCATCGCCGCCCGCAGCGCCGGGATGCAACTGGAAAACCCACGCCAGACCAGCGCCTTCCTGTATCCGCGCCAGTATGGTAGNGTCAGCCCGGCGTTTTCGCGCGCAACGGTGAAAGACTGGGGGCAGGGCAAACATATCTATATTTCCGGCACCACCAGCATTGTCGGGCATGCAACCCTGCATGTCGGCGAGCCGCTGGCGCAACTGGATGAAACCTTGCGCAATTTGCAGGCACTGCTGGAGCATGGCGATGCCACCATTGGTCTGCCCGCTCGCGCCGTGTGCGACCTGAAACAGTTGAAAGTCTATTTGCACGATCCGTCGGCCTTGCCGCAAATCCGGCAGCGGCTGGAGGATTATCTGGCCGGAACGCCCGCCAACCTGCACAGCAAGATGGATGTGCTGTATCTGCATGGCGATGTTTGCCGCGCCGACCTGATGGTGGAAGTGGAAGGCATCTACGCCTGAGTTTGCGCTTTTGCGTTGCCCGCACCGCCCGTGGCGGCCTAGACTTACGCCTTTGCGTTGCAACAGGAAAGAACACTCATGTCATACGAATTCAATATTACCCTTCAGGGTTCTTTTGACGAAGTTGTGGAAAAAGTCCGCGCCGTGTTGATGGAAGAGCAACTGGGCGTGGTCAGCGAGGTCAATGTGCAGGCCATTTTCAAGAACAAGATGGACAAGGACATCCCACCCTACCGCATCTTTGGTGCCTGCAACCCCAAGCTGGCGTCACAGATCATTGAGGTGGAGCCGAATGCCGGAACGTTGCTGCCCTGCAATTTCATCCTGTATGAACCCGCGCCGGGCAGTGTCGTGGTCAGTTTCATGGATCCCGTCACCGTGCTGGGGCTGGCGCAAAGCGACGTGGCGCATGAAGTGGGCAAGGTCGCCAAGGAAAAGCTGCTGCGCGTGATTGGCAAGCTGTCCGCGTAATCTGCCGGACACAGCCAGGAAATGGCAAGCGCGCCCGTTATTGATTTTCGCCTATCGGCTTATATCCATCAGGAAATTGCTGCATGACAGACGCCAATACAATTCACCCACGCGGAACCATGATCCTGCGCACCCTCGCCATGCCTGCGGACACCAACCCAAATGGCGACATTTTCGGCGGTTGGATCATGGCGCAAATGGACATCGCGGGCGGCATCATGGCCAAGGAAATCGCCACGGGGCGGATCGTGACAGTGGCGGTCAACGGCATGAAGTTCATCCGCCCGGTTCGGGTTGGCGATGTGGTGTGCTGTTACGGCGAGGTGGTGAAAGTCGGCAAGACTTCCATCACCCTGCACCTGCAAGTGTGGATCAAACCCCTGTGGCAAAGCAGTGACACAGCGTTGCGCTGGCAGGTCACTGAGGCCGATTTCACCTACGTGGCCATCGACGACAACGGCAACAAGTGTCTGTTGGAAATAGCGGCGGACATCCACCTGCCTCCAGCAGGCGCATCATGAGCTTTCTGCAAAATCTGCTGGATCTGTTGCTCGAGGCCGCACCGTGGCTGGTNATTGGCCTGGCCTTGGGCGGGCTGATGAAGGCGCTGATTCCGACCGCATTTCTTCACAAGCATTTAAGTGGGCAGGGGCTGGAATCCATCCTCAAGGCGGCGTTGTTGGGCGCGCCGTTGCCGCTGTGCTCCTGCGGCGTGATTCCGGCGGCGCTGGGTTTGCGCAAGGCGGGGGCATCCAAACCGGCGACGGCTGCCTTTCTGGTTTCCACGCCGGAAACCGGGGTTGACTCGATTGCCATTACCTATGCCTTGCTAGGNCCGTTCATGGCAGTGGCGAGGCCGGTGGCGGCGCTGGCTTCCGCCCTCGCCGCTGGCGGCCTGGTGGCGGTGTTTGACCGTGAAACGCCGACAGCGCTCAAGTCTGTTGAGGCATCAGCAGAAACCAGTTGTTGTGGCACCTCCGCCAGTGGGGGCAGCTGTTGCGGTGCTCCGGCTCCCGTCAGCATCCTGCCAGTTATCAATCAGCCGCCGCAAGCGATCACCGCCTGTTGCAGNCTCTGCCGCCCCGGTTGCGGCAGCTGCCTCCTGCTGTGGCTCGGAGGCCGTTGCCAATGCTGCGTCTTCCTGCTGTGGAAGCGGCGGCAACGAACCACCCCACAAAGCTGGATGGGAAAGGCCTGGGGCGGCGTGCACTACGCTTTCACCCAAATGCTGGATGACATCGTGCTGTGGCTGCTGGTGGGCTTGTTGTTTGCGGCGCTGGTGCAAACCTTGCTGCCGCCGGATTTTCTGGCGCAATGGGGTTCGGGCATTGTCGCCATGCTGGTGATGATGCTGGTTGGCGTCCCGATGTATATCTGCGCCACGGCTTCCACGCCGGTTGCAGCGGGTTTATTGCTGGCGGGCGTATCGCCGGGTGTGGCGCTGGTCTTGTTGCTGACCGGNCCTGCCACCAATATTTCCACCTTGGGCGTCATTCGGCAGGAACTNGGCCAGCGCAGCATGTGGCTGTATTTGCTGGGCGTATGCGCCACCGCGCTGCTGGCCGGTCTGCTGGTGGATGCGCTGGTGCAGGTGTGGGGAATCGATATTGCCGCAGTTGTCCACGCGGGTCATGAAAGCGTGCCGGTCTGGTTGCAATGGCTGGCTTTGCTGCTGCTGGCGGGTGCCGCCGGACGCAAATGGATACGCGGGAAAGCGGGTTAGGATACGTTCACCCAGCCCGGCAGTTGCGCCATCGCGTTTTTCATTTGCGCATGAACCGCTTTGTATTCCGGCACGAATTGCGCCACCAGCGCCCAGAAACGGCGCGAATGGTTCATCTCCACCGTATGGCAGAGTTCGTGGATCAGGGTGTAGCGCACCCATTCCGCCGGTAGCAGCATCAGTTTGTAGTTGAGGTTGATGTTGCCAAGGGTGGAACAACTGCCCCAGCGCGATTGCTGCCCTTTCACCCGGTAGTGGCTGTAGGGCAGGCCGGTTTCCTGCGCCGCCTGTTGCAGCAAGACGCCCAAATGCTGGCGGGCGTGCCCTTTCAGCCAGCCTTGCAGCGCCAGGCAGCAGCGTTGCGGGTCTGCCACCGCCCCGGACAAATGCAGCGAGGCGTTTTCACGGTAGGACAAGGCAATCCTGTCATGCGCTGTTGGCGTATACACAATCCTGAGGTTTTCCCCAATGGCGGGCAACGCAATGGCGTCGGGCAACACCAGCGCTTGCGCCCGGGAATGCGCCAGCGCTTCGACTTTGGGCAGGTTGGCGGCAATCCAGCCCATCTGGCTGTGCACCCATTGCTGCAACTGGCGGGCGCTGACGCCAGCAGGCTGGGTGACGACCAAGCCTTTTTCCGCCGACAAATGCATGCGCAGATACCGGGCGCGGGNGGAGGAACGGATCGTGCAGCACAGGCTGCGGCCATCCGGCAGTTGCAAGTGAATGGTTTGCATGGGTGGATTCTACCCCGCAGGCCGCATAAAATCCCCGTTTTGACCCAACCCAAAGCGTAACAATGAATATCCGCCAACTGCTTGATGACCGCATTACCGCCGCGCTGCATGCGCTGGGCGCGCCTGCCACTGTGTCCGCCATCGTAAAGCCTTCCGCCCGCCCTGAATTCGGCGACTATCAGGCCAATGGCGTCATGGCCGCCGCCAAGCAGTTGAAGACCAACCCGCGCGAACTGGCTGGCAAGCTGCTGGCGGCGTTGGATTTGTCTGATCTGGCGGAAAAGGTGGAAATCGCCGAGCCGGGTTTCATCAATATCCATTTGCAGGATGCGTGGCTGGCGGGTGTGTTGGAAGAAACCCTCCCAGCCTCCCCTTATNNCAGGGAGGAGCCTAAGACCATCGTCGTCGACTATTCCTANCCCAACCTTGCCAAGGAAATGCATGTCGGCCATCTGCGCTCCACCATTATCGGCGATGCGGTGGCGCGGGTGCTGGCGTTCCAGGGGCACAAGGTCATCCGCCAGAACCACGTCGGTGACTGGGGCACGCAATTCGGGATGCTGATTGCGCACATGGTCAGTAGCGCAGGGCAAAACGGCGGGGCGGGCGGCGTCGAACCCCAGTTGGCCGATCTGGAGGCTTTCTACCGTGCCGCCAAGCAGCGTTTCGACGATGAGCCGGAATTCGCCAAGGCGGCGCGTGATTACGTGGTGAAGCTGCAATCCGGCGACCCGGAATGCCTGAAACTGTGGCGGCAGTTCATCGACATTTCGCTGCATCATTGCGAAGACGTGTACCAGCGTCTTGGCGTGCAACTGACGCGGGCGGATGTGATGCCGGAAAGCGCCTACAACGGTGATCTGGCCGCCATTGTCAGTGAATTGCAGGCCAAGGGGCTGCTGGTGGAAGACCANGGGGCGCAGTGCGTGTTCCTCGACGAATTCAAAAACAAGGACGGCAGCATCACGCCCATCATCGTGCAGAAATCGGATGGTGGCTATTTGTACGCCACCACCGATCTGGCGGCGCTGCGTTACCGTAGCGGTGTGCTGAAGGCTGACCGTGCGCTGTATTTCACTGACGCCCGCCAGGCGCTGCATTTCCAGCAGGTGTTTATGCTGGCGCGCAAGGCCGGGTTTGTGCGCGAAGCCCTGTCGCTAGAACACATGCCATTCGGCAATATGCTGGGTGAGGATGGCAAGCCGTTCAAGACCCGTAGCGGCGGCACGGTCAAGCTGGCGGAGCTGCTGACCGAAGCCGAGGAGCGCGCTTTCGCACTGGTGTCAGAAAAGAACCCGGAACTGCCGGAAGAAGAGCGCCACGCCATCGCCCATGCAGTGGGCATCGGCGCGGTCAAATACGCTGACCTTTCCAAAAACCGCAACTCCGACTACATCTTCAACTGGGAAGCCATGCTCAGTTTTGAGGGGAACACCGCGCCGTATTTGCAGTATGCGTATGCGCGCATCAGGAGCATTTTCAGGAAGAGTGGAAACCCTCCCCAACCCTCCCCTTATCAGNNGGAGGGAGCGAAGATTGCTTTGCAGGAAAGCGCCGAACGCACGCTGGCGGTCAAGCTGCTGCAATTCGGCGAGGCGGTCGACAGCGTGGCGAAAGAAGGGCTGCCGAACCACCTTTGCACCTACCTGTATGAGCTGGCGGGCAATTTCATGAGTTTCTACGAAGCCTGCCCGATCCTGAAAGACGGTGTGGCGGAGGATATGCGCAACAGCCGCCTGCAACTGGCGGAGCTGACCGCGCAAGCCCTGCGCACCGGCCTGGGCCTGCTGGGGATTGCGGTGATGGAGCGGATGTAGGTTCTACAGGCGGTCAGGCGCGTTATCTATCGGGTACAATCTGATAGGGAGGTGAGAGGCGTACTGGATAAAATCTCCGTCAACTGCGAAGATGGGTATATCGTAGTGATAGGCCACGGCACATATCAGAAAGTCGATATGGGAACCCTGTACGCCTTGGTTGCGGCACATATTAAACATTTCTGCCGCGACTTCATGATCCTGTTGGGTGGTCGCCAGATCGTCAAATGCCCTCAGCCTTTCCCTCAGGTTGTCGTATTGCTGCTGATGTTTGATGCCGGAAAGGATTTCCTGCCGTATCACGCCCGTCATGCAGGCGTTACCATCCAGAATCAAAGATTGCAGTTGCCCGACTATCGCCCTCTCGCCAGGTTGTAATTGCCTGCGTCGGAAAGCGAGTGACCAAACACCGGTATCGACCAGAACCATCACGAGCGGGAACGCCCTTGCCGATGGTCGTAGTCTTCGTCATAGTCGATTGTACCGAACAATGTCAGGATTTGTGCCTGTTGGTGACGCTGGATATATTCCTGTAATGCTTGGGTAACAGCGGCTTTTTNTGTTTTGAAGCCGCCGAGTTTGACTGCGGTATCAATCAATGAATCATCGAGCGCAAGATTGGTAGCCATGCTATTCACACATTCTTTTACACATTGATCGAGTATAGGTGGCGGTTAGCTAAGCCGCAAGCCTTTACCTCGCTAAGCTCAGTTTTCCGGATTCATATCCACAGGGAGCCGAGCGGAATCCCCACGGCGTCGAAGGGCGGGATGCGGGCGGTGTCATCGTCGCCCCAGGCACCTAGCGATACCCAATGTCCGTTGAGGGATTGGTAGGCTTCCAAGGTTTTGTGTTCCGGGTCGACCAGCCACAGCCATTCCACGCCCAGCTCGCGGTAGAGGGGCATTTTGATGATGCGGTCTTTGCTGGCGGTGGCGGNGGAAATGACTTCACACACCCAGTCGGGGACTAGCCCGATCCAGGCCGTATCGGGCAGCGCGGGCATCCGCTCACGCTTCCAGCCCGCCAGGTCGGAGACCAGGATGTGCGGCCTGTCGCCCAGGTGCAGTTCCGGCTCGAACAGGATGACCCAGCCGCCGGAGCCGCCTTCGCCAAAGTCATATTCACTGCCAACCTGCCGATCCAGCATGGAAGCTGCCCGCGCGTGGCGCACTGCTGGGCGCGGCTGCGTGTGCAGCTCGCCGTTGAGGATTTCAGCTATCAGGTGTTCGGGAACCTGTAGCAGGTCTGCATAGCTTGCGTCACTTTTCGTCGGTGTATGTGCTGTGTTGGCCATCTGGGTCCTCGGGTTTCTGCTGCCTGCGCCAGCTTGCTGTTATGGTAACGCGGATTTCGTGCGGGCGTGAATGTTGTGGGAACCTTATTCGCCGCACGCCATCCCGAAGTGTTGCAGGATGGCTTCGATCTGTTTTGCAATAGGTAGCCGCATAATCTGTGCTGCTTGTAGGGAGCTACACAATAATTGGTTCGCCCGGTCACTATTTTTACCGACTTGTAAGTATTTAATCGCCAAACTGACTTGCGCCGAAACCAATGTCTGTTGGTCTCGAAGGTAAACAATGAGAGGAATAAACTCCTCTTCAAACATTTTTATGGACTCTTCTTTTTGTCATTTAAAAACAAGATGTCGGCGATTTTGCCTTTGGTGATGGCGATGGAGCGCACCTCGCCGAGCCGTTCAAACACAGGAATGAGATCGTCGGAGAGGATGCGCAGCGCCTCGTCGAGTTGTCCGCGCGCTTGAAGAATGTCGGCGATTTTGCCTTTGGTGATGGCGATGGAGCTCACCTCGCCGAGCCGTTCATAGACGGGGAGTTGGTCTTCGGTACGGATGCGCAGCGCCTCGTCGAGTTGTCCGCGCGCTTGAAGAATGTCGGCGATTTTGCCTTTGGTGATGACGATGGAGCGCACCTCGCCGAGCCGTTCATAGACGGGGAGTTCTTCCTGCTGTCGGATGCGCAGCGCCTCGTCGAGTTGTCCGCGCGCTTGAAGAATGTCGGCGATTTGGCCTTNNTGGCTATAGTGGCTTCACGTTCTGCTCCTCGCTGGGTGTCAAGCTGGTGCTTGGCTTCGGCAGTGTTCAGCGCCTTATCCATGTCGCCTGCGCTTTGGGCTACGTCTGCAAGGGTGAACAGGATGTGGGAACGTTGTTCCGCCTCCAGCCCAGTCTGTTGCAACGCCCGTTGGCAAAAGGCCATCCAGATGGCGAAGGNGCCATTACGCCCCGCATAGCGTGACCCTGCCTGCTCTGTCTGAATGTGCAGGGTTTCCGGCAGGCGGGTCAGCCATTCACCCAAGGCGGTGTGTTCGTGATTGAGTTCATGCCAGAGGGTGTAGTCCGCTTCCTGCCCGTCTTCTGCCGTGGGTTCCGGCAAGTGTTGCAGAAACCATTGGTGCAGACGTTCCTGACTGCCGGAGTCTGGGGCGTGTTGGCGCAAATAGTCAGCGAGCAGCGGGTGCAACTGCCAGCGTGGCGGCTCAGGTTGCAGCATTTCCAGCAGTGACAGCTTTTGCGCCGACCGCAGCAGGCTTTGGCAGTCAGCGCCCGGCAGGCCGGTCAGGGCGGCGGCGATGCTGGCACCGAACCCGGCGGTTGGCGCAAAGCCGAGATGGGCGAATAGCGGGTCTGCATCAGGCAGGCTGTGTTTGTCGGCCTGTCTGGCCAGCTCCTGCAATGAAAGGCGGAATGTGCTGTGCAGGACAAAGCGCGCCTGATCACGGGTGTATAAGCCGTCGGTGGCGTCTTCCGGCGGCAGGACAAAGCCGGTGGCGTGCAGTTTATGCAGGAATTCATCCACGCCATACCCCGCGGCCAGATAGCCAGCCGCCAGATGGATGGCCAGCGGCAGGCCGCCGAGAATGGCAACCANGTCAGCCGCGTCCGCCTCCGCCAGCGGCTCGGCTTGTAACCAAGCCAGTTCCGCCTGCAACTGCGCCAACGCATCCGCCGCCTGAAAGGGTTTGATGCCGACCTGCCGCCAGCGGCGGGCTTTGCCGAAGTTTTCCAGCCTGCCACTGAGCACAATGGCGCAACCTGGCAGCTTGCCGCACAGCGCGGCGGCGACGCTGGCGGCGGCATCAGTGTCCACATTTTCCACATGCACCAGCGTGCGCGGCTGTTGCAGCCGCCATTGCAGCAGTTGCGGCAGTTTTGTGGCGGCGCTGATTTCCAGCCGTTCGGCCAGTTCCGCCAGCAATAGCTCGGCGCTGGCGGGGTTTTCGGCGTTCAGCGCCAGCCGCTGGTAGCCGCCGGGGAACAGGTGTTGATGGATGACATAAAAACGGTCGGCTAGCCATGACTTGCCGACTCCGGCCATGCCGTGTACGGCGGTGATGGCGACCGGTGCCTGGGCGGAGCCGAGCAGGGCGGCTTCGAGCTGCGCCAGTTCGTCGCTGCGCCCGACGAAGACGGCGGCGGCGCGTTGCAGCTCTGTGCTGTCTTGCGGGATGCTGGCAAAGGGTTCCGGTAATTCGCCAATGCAGTCGCGGCAAGCATCCAGCGGGATGCAATAGGCAATGATTTTGCTTTCTTCATCCCGCGCCTGAATGACGCCGACCAGTTCGCCAGCCCGGATGACCGCCCCACCGCTCATGCCAGGTTTGACGCCATCCGCTGTCGCCCAGGTGTTCAGCTTGCCCAGATGGTTGCTGATGTGCGTTTTGCGTTGGTGCAGCGGCGTGCTGGCGTCATAAAAGCCGGACTGGATGACATCCTCCATCTCCTTCAGCGGGGCGCTTGCCAGCGGGATGCATTGGGCATGTTCACAGGGATGCTCAAGGTGCAGGCTGGCGACATCCCGTTCACCATGCGCGATCTGCTCCGGAGCCAGTTGGTAAACATCACCGCCGGGCGGCAGGCGCAGGTAAACACCGTTGCGGCATTGCCCGATGACATGCCGGGCGGTCATCAACTGTTGCGGGCGGATGAAAAACGCCGTGCCTTTGAAGGCTCCGCCTTTCTCCGGGTCGCCGTTGAACACCCGTACAAACGCAGCTTCGTATGCCATGCGGATACCCCCGTCAGGATGCCGGATGCTTCTTCCACGTTGCGGTGATTTTCAGGCTGCCTTCGCCGGAGCCTGTCACCAATACCGGGATGACTTTCATGTCTTCCGCTTTCATGCCGATATTGATTTCCACCGACCATTCGTCCGGTTGCAGGTCTTTCAGGCTGTTGAACACGCTTTGCGCTGTGCCGGTGATGGTTTCTTTCAGCAGTTTGCTGCCGATCACGATATCGTCGATGATGCCGGTGGGCTCCGCGCCTTCGGGCAGGTCGTCCGGCAGGTTTGATGGGGTTGGCTGAATGGCGGGAAGGGTGGTTTCCTGCACTTCCACATAGATGGTTGCGCCATCTTCCAGTGTGAATGGTTTGATCATTGATACCTTGAGATAATGCTGGTGTAAAGTCTAGCAGAAAAAGCTACTGGGGAGGTCAGTACAACTCACCCAATTAGTAGAGTTTATGTATGCCCGAATTCACGACAAAAGACAGCAGTACATGAGTCCTTAGTTATCTATGGCATCAATTTTGATGTAATATGATGTCATTAAATGATGCTTTGTGAGGTTGCCATGCGAACCACTCTTAACCTTGATGATGACCTGCTCCGGCAGGCTGCCGAACTGACCGGAATTGCCGAGAAAGCGGCCTTGTTGCGTGAAAGCCTAAAGGCTCTGATCGAACGCGAAAGTGCCCGCCGTCTTGCCTTGCTGGGTGGTTCCGAGCCGCAGTTGGAGGCGACTCCACGTCGCCGGACGGCGGAAGATGCCTTGTGATCTTGGTTGATACTTCAGTCTGGATTGATCACCTGCGAACCAAAGATGAACGGCTGGCGCAATTACTGCTTCAGACGCAGGTATGTACGCACCCGATGATTTGGGGTGAACTGGCTTGTGGCAGTCTGAAAACCGCGCAACCTTGTTAAAGTTGTGGGAAAACCTTCCGGCCATCAAGCCAGCCAGTCATGCTGAGGCCATGTATTGTCTCGAACAGCGGCAATTGATGGGGCGGGGTATCGGCTATGTGGATTTACACTTGCTGACCGCAGTGCTCCTGTCACCGGGAACGGTATTGTGGACGCGGGATAAGCGTCTGCATGGTATTGCCAGTGAACTGAATTGTTGCTGGCAGGAGTTCCATTAACTTAACGTGGATTTTGGGCTGGTTTGATCATTTCAGCTAAACCGCCACCGCCCGTTTTACTGGCGCTTCCCTGATCGGCAGGTTGACCACAGCCGCCAGCGTTGCCAGTGCAATATCGGCATACCACATCCAGGTAAAGTCACCGAAGCGGCTGATGGTGACGCCACCCAGCCATGCGCCGAGAAATCCGCCGATCTGGTGCGAGAGCAAGGTCAGGCCAAACAGTGTCGCCAGATAACGGGCGCCAAACAGCTTGCCGACGATGGCCGCCGTGGGCGGTACAGTCGCCAGCCGTAAAGCCAAGGCGCCGCGAACAGGTAGTAAGTCCATTCCGTGCGTGGCGACAGCAGATACCACAGGATCAGCACGGCGCGTGAAGCATACATGGCCGCCAGCACATATTTGCTGCGATAGCGGGCAATGCACGAGCCTGCATACAAACTCCCCAACACATTCGCCAGCCCGATAATGGCCAGCGACCAACTGGCGACGCTGGGGGCAGCCCGCAGAGGTTGACTTCACCCGGCAGGTGCGTGACCAGAAAGGCGATGTGGAAGCCGCAGGTGAAAAAGCCGATGTGCAACAGCAGGTAGCTGGGGTTTTGCATCGCCTCCCCACCGCTTGCCGCAGGCTTTGGTGGTTATCCGCCTGGGTTGTTTTGCTCGCTGGCGTGGCGCTGCGCAGCTTGCCGATCATGGGGATAGTCGCCAGGGCGACAGCGGCCATTGCCCACATACCCCATCCAGCCGATGGATTGGATCAGCTTTTGCAGGATGGGGGCAAAAATGAATTGCCCGAACGAGCCGCCCGCATTGATCACGCCGGAGGCCATGCCGCGTGATTCGGCTGGCAGTTGGTGTGCCGTTGCGCCAATCAGCAGGGAAAAGCTGCCGATACCGGAACCCATGGCGGCGAGCAACCCCAGCGTGACGGTCAGGCCGAAACCGCCAGTAACCAACGGGGTCAGCGCGCAGCCCAGCGCCAGGGCGACCAGCCCGATGGCCAGCACCTTGTGGCCGTAGCGGTCTGCCGCCACGCCTGCAATGGGTTGGATCAGCCCCCAGGTGAATTGCCCGATGGCCAGCGCCAGGCTGATGGTGACAACATCAATGCCCGTCGCTGTGTTCAGCGGATTGACGAATAGCCCGAAAGATTGCCGGATACCCATGGTGACCATGAGGATGCCCGCAGCGGCCAAGGTGATCCCCAACACCTGCGGCTGGCGGATGGTCTGAAACATGCTTGTGCTCCCGTTCAAATGCTTGGGGAAAGTGTGGAGTGGAAGCAGGTGGGCGGCAACTCATTTAATATCGGCTATGTGATAGGATTTCTACAGTATGAACCGATACCCACCCCTGAAAGCCTTGCTTGCACTCGATGCGGCAATGCGCACCAATAGTTTTTCTCTGGCGGCGGAAGCCTTGTGCGTGACCCCGGGCGCGGTAGGCCAGCAAATCCAGAAGCTGGAGGAGTGGCTGGGTGTTCCCTTGTTTATCCGCCAGTGCGCCAGATTACGCCGACCGATGAAGCCAAGGCATATTGGCAAAAGATTCAGCCCGCGCTTGCACAGATTGCCGACGCCAGTCAGAAGCTGCGGGATAGCAACAGTCGGGCGGTGTGGCTTTCCATGCCGCCCAGTTTTGCGACGAAATGGTTTACCGCGCGCATACTAACTGTTGACCCAGCACCCTGGGATAGAGCTGCATTTGAATGTCACCCCGGTGGCGGTCGATTTCGAGCGAGAGCCCATTGATCTGGCGATCCGCTATTTTGACGGTCAGGCGGCCAATTTGGATGCCACCTTGTTGCTGGATGATGAAGCCCGCGTATATGGCAGCCCGGCATACATCGCCAGTTTGGGCTTGCATGCCCCGCAAGACTTGCTGCGTGCGACCTTGCTGGCGACCACGATACACCCTGCGTGGGAACGCTGGCTGCAACAGTTCGGGGAAGTGGCGGAAGGGCAGATAGCGGCCATTCCGCGCATCCATTTTGACCAGGCGCTGATGGCGATTGAGGCCGCCAAATTGGGGCAGGGAATGGTGATGACCAGCCGTGTGCTGGTGGAAAGCGAACTGGCGGCGGGGACGCTGGTGGAGCCGTTTGCAGAATGCTATTTGCCGATGGCGAACGGCTATTACGTTGTCCACCATCACAAGCTGGCGCTGCGGCCTGTTGCCATGCTGGTCAAGGCGTGGTTGATCCAGGCGGCTAAACATGAACCGTAAGGCTGAGGCTGGCGCAACCTGCCATAGGGTTGGCACAAGCTGGCAAGCCCAGCCTGTACGTGGTTGGCAAGGACGATTACAGCGGGGCTTCTTCCTGCTGTTTCGGCTCCAGCGTCAGTTTTGACATGAAGTCATCATCCGCTTTGGGGGTGGNGGCTTGTGTTGGCGTGGCGGTGTTTGAGGGTGCGGGGCGCGCCTTGTGCAGGTTGCCGGACAGGTTGATCTTGAGCTTGAGGTTGCTGGGCGAGTCGGCGTTGCGCAGGGCTTCGGCCAGGGAGATCGTGCCTTCCAGATACAGGCGGTAGAGGTGGCCGTCGAAGGTTTGCATCCCCTGTTCTTCGGACTTTTCCATGATTTCCTTGATGGCGTGGACTTCGCCTTTCATGATCAGGTCGCGCACCATCGGCGTGCCGAGCAGGATTTCGATCGCCGCAACCCGCTTGCCGTCGACGGTGGGGATCAGGCGTTGTGAGACGAAGGCTTTCAGGTTGANGGAAAGATNCATCAGCAATTGGTGGCGGCGTTCTTCGGGGAAGAAGTTGATGATGCGGTCGAGCGCCTGGTTGGCGTTGTTGGCGTGCAGGGTGGAAAGGCACAGGTGGCCGGTTTCGGCGAAGGCCAGCGCGTGTTCCATGGTGTCCTGTGAGCGGACTTCGCCGATCAGGATGACATCAGGCGNCTGGCGCAGGGTGTTTTTCAGCGCGTCTTCGTAGCTGTCGGTGTCGACGCCGACTTCGCGCTGGTTGATGATGGATTTCTTGTGCGGGTGCACGTATTCCACTGGGTCTTCGATGGTGATGATATGCCCGTCATGGTTGGCGTTGCGGTGGTCAATCAGGGCGGCGAGCGAGGTGGATTTGCCGGAACCCGTGCCGCCCACAAACAGGATCAGGCCACGCTTTTCCATGATCACGTCTTTCAGCACTTTGGGCAGGCCAAGCTTGTCGGCGTTGGGGATGTCGGTCTTGATGTTGCGGATGACCATGGCGATCTTGTGGCGCTGCTTGAAAATGTTGACGCGGAAACGGCCAATGCCTTCTTCACTGATGGNCCGGTTCATTTCCGGCTTGTGCTCAAATTGCTGCTGTTGTTCCTTGTTCATCAGGCTGTAGGCCATGTCGTGCAGCATTTCCGGGGTCATCACCACCTTGTCGACCGCTTTCAGTTTGCCCTGGAATTTGGCTTTGGGCTCAAGGTCAGCGGTGAGGTACAGGTCAGAGCCGTCGTAGTGGGCAAGGATGCGCAGGTATTCTTTGAGTTTCATGCAGGGATTCCTTTATTGTTATGGATTGTTCAGGCCATTGTAACAGCAAAATCCCATGCGTTTAGATCAGTTCGTCAGTCAATCCACAGGAATGCCGCGTTCCGAAGCGCAAAAGCTTATCCGCTGGGGAGGGTATTGGTGGATGGCAAAGGCATTGCCAAACCGGCGACGCATATTGGCGCAGGCTGTGGTGACGCTGGATGGCGTTACGATTTCCTTGCCCGGAGCCATTTACATCATGCTGCACAAACCGGCAGGTGTGGTCAGTGCAACAGAAGACCCTTCGCATCGCACCGTCATGGATTTGATCGGCCACCCGCATCGGCACACGCTGCATGTGGTGGGGCGGCTGGACAAGGACACCACCGGCCTGTTGCTGATCACCAATGATGGCGACTGGTCGCATCGGCTGATGTCACCCAAACACCATGTGCCGAAAACCTATTTGGCGACCTTGGCGGAACCTTTGGTGGAATCAGCGGCGGAGCAATTGCGCGCCGGTGTGCAGCTGCATGGGGAAAAGGCGCTGACCAAACCGGCGGAGGTGGAAATCCTGCCCGCTTGCCAAGCACGCATTACTCTCCATGAAGGCAAGTACCATCAGGTCAAGCGTATGTTCGCGGCGGTGGGCAACCGGGTGGAAGCCTTGCACCGGGAAAGCATTGGCGGTTTGCTGTTGGAGGCACAGCTCAAGCCAGGCGCTTGGCGGGCGCTGACAGACGCTGAACTTGAACTGGTTTACCCCAGAAACCGCTGATACGCCGGGTTTTCCGTTTCGTCCCAGTAGTCATACCCCAGCTTGTCGAGGAATTGGCAAAACTCGCTGCGTTCCGCTGGCGGCACCTGTATCCCCACCAAAACGCGCCCGAAGTCTGAGCCGTGGTTGCGGTAATGGAACAGGCTGATATTCCACCCGGCGCTCATGCTGGTAAGGAAATGCAACAATGCGCCGGGGCGTTCCGGGAACATGAAGCGGTACAGCACTTCGTTTTCCGCGCCATTGGCATGCCCGCCCACCATATAGCGCAGGTGAATCTTGGCGACTTCGTTATCGGTCAGATCCGTTACCTGATAGCCCTTGGCGACCAAATCCTTCAGCATTGCCCCGCGTTCCTGCTTGCCGCCTGCGGTTTTGACGCCTGCGAACACTTGGGCGTCACGCGCGTCGGCGTAGCGGTAGTTGAATTCGGTGATCGGGCGGTTGCTGATGGCGTGGCAGAATTCGCGGAAACTGCCAGGGCGTTCCGGAATGGTGACCGCCAGCAGCGCCTCGCGGCCTTCGCCCAATTCGGCGCGTTCGGCCACATGGCGCAGGCGGTCGAAGTTGATGTTGGCACCGCTGGCGACCGCGATCAGGTGTTTGCCTTGCAGCTTGTTTTGGGCGACGTACTTTTTCAGCCCGGCGATGGAAAGCGCACCCGCTGGCTCCAGCAGGGTGCGGGTGTCTTCGAACACATCCTTGATGGCGGCGCAGGTTTCATCCGTGCTGACCAGGATGATTTCATCGACGATGTTTTTGGCAATCTCGAAGGTTTGTTCCCCGATCAGCTTGACGGCTGCACCATCGGCGAAATTGCCGACCTGNNGTAGTTGGGTGCGTTTGCCTGCTTGCAACGAAACGGACAGGGTTGGGGCTTCCTCATGTTCCACGCCGATGATCTTGATCTCGGGGTAGAGGTATTTGAGGTAGCTGCCGACCCCGGCAATCAGGCCGCCGCCGCCGACGCACAGGAACACCGCTTCAATCGAGCCGGAATGCTGGCGCAGCAATTCCATGCCAATGGTGCCTTGCCCTGCGATCACGTCCAGGTCATCGAAGGGGTGCACGAAAGTCATGTGCTGCTCACGTTCCAGCTCGCGCGCGTGGGCGTAGGCTTCGTCGTAGGAGCTGCCGTGCAGCACCGCTGTGCCGCCAAATGACTGCACCGCCTTCACTTTAATTTCTGGTGTGGTTTTGGGCATGACGATGGTGGTTTTAATGCCCAGTCTGGAACCGGCCAGCGCCACGCCTTGCGCATGGTTGCCTGCGGAGGCGGCCACCACGCCGTGGGCGCGTTCTTCCGGCGTCAGGGAAAACATTTTGTTGAAGGCACCGCGCAGTTTGAAGGAAAACACCGGTTGCAGGTCTTCGCGCTTGAGGAAGACGGCATTATCCAGCCGGGCGCTCAGGTTGCGGGCGTGCTCCAGCGGCGTTTCAATGGCAACGTCATAGACGCGCGCGGTCAGGATGCGTTTGATCAGGGATTTGCTCATGGGATTCTTGGGTAGCCGTGCTTTACGTGCAGGCTAGTATATTGCAAACTCGGCCACGATAACCATTTTTGAACACCACAGGATAACATTATGACTCAGGATGAAATGAAAAAGCGGCGGCGGAGGCCGCGCTCGCGTATGTGGAGGCAGGTATGGTCGTCGGCATTGGCACCGGTTCCACTGCCAACCACTTCATCGACCTGCTGGCAGGCATGAAAGGCAAAATCGACGCTACGGTCGCCAGTTCTGTTGCCAGCGCCAAACGCCTGCAAGGCCACGGTATCCGTGTGCTCGACCTGAACGAGGCTGGGCAGTTGTCGTTGTATGTGGATGGGGCGGATGAATCCAACGAACACCTGCATCTGGTCAAGGGCGGCGGCGGCGCGTTGACCCGGGAAAGATCGTGGCGGGTGCCAGCGAGAAATTCGTTTGCATCGCCGATGACTCCAAGCTGGTGAAAGTGCTGGGCAAATTCCCGCTGCCGATTGAAGTGATTCCGATGGCGCAGGCACTGGTGGCACGGGAAATGGTCAAGCTGGGCGGCAATCCGGTGCTGCGTGAAGGCTTCACCACCGACAATGGCAATATCATCCTCGATATCCTGGGTCTGGAAATCATCGACCCGGTGGCACTGGAAAACCGTATCAACCAGATTCCGGGTGTTGTCACCAATGGCTTGTTTGCCATCCGCCCTGCCGATGTGCTGATCCTGGGGGCGTTGACGGTATCCGGACGCTGGGATAAGTGGGCGCTGCGGTGATGCGCGGGTTACTGACCTGGATGGCGAGCATCAGTCTGGCGCTCGCCATTTTTCTGGGGGTATGGGTCGTTTTGCTGCATGCTTATCCCTGGTTGCCGGAAGCCAATCCCCAGCGGCAGGCCATCGTCGACTACCTGTTGCGGGAATGGGCAATGATTTGCCCGATTTGACGTTCCTGAATCCTGGCGAGGCATTCCATTTGCTGGATGTGCGGCAGTTGTTCGCCCGTCTGGATCAGCTGTTCGCTGTCGTGTTGCCCAGTTGCCTGTTGCTGCTGTATGCGCAGAAGCGGTTCGCCGGTGGAAGGGTCGCGCTGCGGACTGGCTATCTGGGGCTATCGTTTATTCTTCTGCTGTTGGTGCTGATGCTGGCAGGGGATTTGTGCCGTTGTTCATCGTGCTGCACACCTTGCTGTTCCCGCCGAATACCTGGGTGTTTCCGGATGATAGCATCCTGATCCAGCTGTTTCCGCTGGATTATTTTTCCGTTTCGGGCTGGCGTATGTGGGGACGTTGGCCACCATTTTCATTGCCCTGGTGGTATGGGGCATACCCGTAAGCGATCTGCCTGACATCATCGGCAGCGGAATTTCCTATGCAAGGATAGTGGAAGTTTTGCTCTATTTGTCTAAATTTTCCCAAAAATGTGAGGGGTGTCACACTCATGGGTGAATTTATCTTGAAACCCGTGGTCGTGATTGCATGATTAATTTATTCAATTCACTTAT